>NZ_BSTR01000036.1 GCF_030269645.1 Actinokineospora sp. NBRC 105648
GCGGGGCCCCTAGAGCACCGCGGTGGTGAAAAAAGGGCGGGTGAAGGGCATTCCCCACCACCGGCAAGTTTAGCGGTACTCCTCCCCCACACGAAGCGAGTCCACTAGATCGAGCATTCGTAGCGGGTGTTGCGTTCCAGCGTGGTCGGCCTATCTGCTGCGGTTTGCTGGGGATGGGATTCGCTTGCGTGGCAGCGGGTCGGCCTACCTGCTGCGGTACCAGCGGGCTGGGGATCCTGTTGCGTGCCAGCGAGTGCCTGCGTGGGCCAGTGCAACCGATGGTGTTCCGGCGCGTCTTTCTCGGTGAGACGTGTGGTGGGGGTCCGTCAGGTCGCTGTCTGCGTGCCTTCCTTCACTCGGTGTAGCAGTGCCAGGTCGGGTTGGGTGTGTGACCCCGGTCAACATCACTATTCACCATGGGTATAGTCGCGGTGGTACCGGTTCACACGTCGACTTTTGGGGGTACCGGTGAACCCACGTCTACTCCTCGCCACGTTTGTGGCGGCCGCTTCGGTGGCGGGGTGCACGACCGCGTCGTCCACCCCGTCCGTGCCCGGGCTTGCCGAGCGCGGGACCACCATGACCAGCACTGCGCTGACCCGGCAGGACCTGAGCAACAAGGTCAGCATCAACGGCAAGGTGATGCTCAACCCGATCTTCGGTCTGGTCGCCCCGGTGGACGGCCAGATCCGCTACCTGGAGGTCAAGGACCAGAAGGGCACACCCACCAAGCCGACCCGGGTTGGTGCGGTGTGGGCGGCCGGCAAGCCGACGCACCTCGAGGTGCCTGCTGGCTCCACGTTCTCCGGCCGGCTCGTCGACGACCGGGCCTCGGTCACCGCCGGGATGCCTGTGGTGTCGGCGAAGTACGGCGGCTACGGCATCGTCGCCGAGATCGACGGGGCGCAGGCGTACACGCTGGCCGACGGGCCTGCCACGGTGCGCGCGCAGATCAAGAACGGGCCCGGTCCGTTCGACTGCGCCGTCCTGGGCACCGTCGCCGCGCTGCCGCCGGGCACCATCCCGGCACCGCCGCCGCCCGCCGCGCCTGTCGCGCCGAGCCCGGGCGATCCGTCGGCCCCGGTGACGCCGCCGGTGGCCGTGCCGACCACGCCCGCCGACACCCGCACCCCGTCGGAGGCCACTGGGTTGCGGCTGGTGTGCACCGCGCCCGGTGAGGTCAAGCTGATCAACGGGGCCGCGGTCACCCTGGAGGTCATCACCGCGCAGGTCAAGGGCGCTCTCGTCGCCCCGGTCGAGGCGGTCGCGGGCAAGCAGGGCGCCGGAAAGGTCGACGTGCTCGGCCCGGACGGTGTCCGCCAGACCAAGGACGTCGTGCTCGGGCTGACCGACGGCAAGGTTGTCGAGATCCGGTCTGGGCTGCTGGGCACCGAGACCCTGGCGGTGCCGGGGCCGAACCTGCCGCCCGCACCGCAGGACCCGTCCGGGGGCAAGGGCCCGTGAGCACACCGCTGATCCAGCTCACCGGGCTGACCAAGACGTTGAAGGGGCAGGGCGAGCCGCGGCCGATCCTGTCCGGTGTGGACCTGACGGTGCGCGCGGGGGAGAGCGTGGCGATCCTCGGCCGGTCCGGTTCGGGCAAGAGCACCATGCTCAGCGTCATCGGGTTGTTCGACCGGCCCGACGGCGGGCAGTACCTGCTGCACGGTGACGACATCAGCCGGGTGCCCGAGCGGCGCGCGGCGCGGTTGCGCAGCACCGAGTTCGGGTTCGTCTTCCAGCGGTTCTTCCTGCTCAAGCACCTGAGCGCGATGCAGAACGTGGCCATGGCCCTGGTCAACGGCCAGGGCTGGCACGCCAGGCGCAAGCGGCGGGACAAGGTGATGGCGGCGCTGGAGCAGGTCGGCATCGCCCACCTGGCCAAGCAGAAGCCGCAACGGCTCTCCGGCGGTGAGCAGCAGCGCGTCGCGATCGCCCGGGCCTTGGTCCGCGAGCCGCGGGTGCTGCTGGCCGACGAGCCGACCGGCGCGCTGGACACCGAGACCGGCGCGCTCGTGATCGACGTGCTGCACGCGGCGACCGACCGGGGCTGCGGGCTCATCCTGGTCACCCACGACCACGCCCACGCCAACCGGATGCAGCGCGTCGTCCGGCTCGCCGACGGCGTCCTGGTCCAGGAACGGCAGCAGGGGGTGCTTCGGTGATGGCGCTCTCCGGTCGGTTCCGCTCGGCCCTGGTCATCGGTGGCCAGGGCATCCGGGCGCGCAAGCTGCGCACCTTCCTGTCGATGCTGAGCCTGTTCCTCGGCGTGCTGGCGGTGGTGACCGTGCAGGCGGGCGCCGAGATCGCCAACCGCGCGCTGCTCTCCGACATCGAGCTGACGCAGGGCAAGGACGGCAGCGTCACGGCCTACCTGCAGTCCTTCGAGGGCAGCTCGGAGATCATCGAGGAGACCCTGCGCGGGCAGTCCGACGTGGTCGCCGCCACGTCGGTCCAGGCGATCGTCGGCGAGCCCGACGTGAAACCGGTCAACCCGGGCGGTTCGCCGATCGACCAGACGGACATGTACTCCTCGGGCGGCTCGATGATCTGCGACAACCGGGGGTGCAGGCCGACCGAGGACGCCACGCGGCCCCCTGGACAGGCGGTCGAGATGCGGCTCACCGGACTCGGTGGGGACATCCGCCCGATCCGCCCGCTGCAGCTCGAGTCGGGGCGGTGGCTCGAGTTCGGTGGTGAGCCCTCGCTCGCGCCGTCGCTCGTGCTGAACCGGGCGGCCGCCAAGGCCTTCGAGCGCTACCGCGTGCCCGCCGAGATGCGCGTCGGCGACTCGCGGACACACGCGACGCCCCGGATCGTCGGCGTGGTCAACGACGGCGGCCAGGCTCCCGCGGCCTACGTGCGCGCTGACGAGCTGGCCAACTGGCAGCCCGCGACGAGCAACCAGAACAGCTCGGTCGAGCTGTCCTACTGGCCCTCCAGCGAGCGCCTCGTGCAGACGCTGGAGGCCAGGCTGTCCGCGGCCGGGATGCAGGGCGACATCTACCGCCGGGTCGCCGACTCCCGCGAGCACATCGGCGGCCAGCTCGACCTGATGCGGATGATCTTCCTCGGGATGGCGGCCCTGGTGCTGCTGATCGGCGTCGCCGGGATCCTCAACGTCGGCCTGGCCACGGTCGGCGAACGCGTCGAGGAGTTCGCGCTGCGCCGGGCCGTCGGCACGCCGCGGCTGCTGCTCGCGGGGATCGTGCTGGCCGAGACGCTGATCATCGGCCTGCTCACCGCGGCGGCGGCGGTCGGCGCGGGCGTCGTCGGCCTGGAGATGGCGAGCAGGCTGTTCGGCGCCCGCGAACCCATGCTGCAGAACGTGGCGTTCCCCTGGCAGGCGGGTGTCGCCGGGGTGATCGCGGGCGTGGTGGCTGGTGTCCTCGGTGGTCTGCTGCCCGCCATCCGGGCCGCGCGGATCCCGATCGCGACGGTGATGCGCGCCTAAGCTGGCATCCAATCGCTGTTCGCGCCGCAGATGATGAGGCAGGCGAGCTCGCCGGGCACCCGCCCGGCGAGCCACGCCGCGAACGGGACCGCGGCGGCGGGCTCGACCGCGAGCCGGAACTCGTCCCACAACCGGTCGCGCGCGGCGAGGATTTCCTTGTCACTCACCAGTACCGGCAGTGCTCGGGCCTCTTGCACCGTCGTGAAGGGCAACTCTCCTACGCGGGTAGCCCCCAACGCCGAGGCCGCTACCGAACCCACGGCAGAGTCGACAGGCTTACCGGCGGCGAGCGCGTCATACATGGCCCGACAGTCCTCGGGTTCGACGACCACGACAGGCCTACCGCCGCCGAGGACTGTTCCTGCCGCAAGACCACCACCGCCGACCGCGACCACAAGCGAGTCGACCTCCGGCGCGTCCGCCACGGCTTCCGCGGCACAGGTGCCTTGCCCCGCAATGACAAGCGGGTGGTCGTACGCGGGGAGGAAGAAGGCCCCCGTCTCGTCGGCCTCAGTGGCGGCCGCCCTCGCGGTCTCGGCGTACACCGACCCCAACCGCACCAGCTTCGCCCCGACCGCCTCGATCCGGCGGGTCTTGGCCTCGGGCGCCCCCTCCGGCACGAACACCGTCGCGGCCAACCCCAGCAGATGGGCCGCCGTGGCCACCGCCAACCCGTGGTTCCCTCCGGACGCGGTCACCACGTGCGTCGGCCGGCCACCCCCGAGCAGGGCGTTGAGTGCTCCGCGGAACTTGAACGACCCGGTGCGCTGCAGGTGCTCGAGCTTGAGCACGACCGGCCGCCCATCGATCTCGGCCCGCAGGACAGGCGTCCGACGGGCATAGGGCGCGATCCGACCTGCGGCGGCGGTGACATCGGCGTGGTCCACGCCCCCGATGCTAACCACCTCGGTGCGGCGGTCCCGCCCAGCTGTGAATCGCCCACTGCCGCGTCCGCGTATTCCGCCCAGACCCGCGAGGGGGACCCCCGAATTCAATTCTTCCAGAGGGGACTGACGGAATCGGGGGCTCGGCGTGGGTTGTCCACAGGGCATCGACCAGACTGGGGTGGTGACCACCGCACCATGGGCTGCCGGTGTCGGCACCGGTATCGGTTCGCTGCCCGGGACCGACGCCGTCGAGGCCGCCACCACCGTGTTCGGGGAGTTCCCCGACCTGCCGCACCTGCCCGAGCTGCCCGCGCGCGGGTTGGGGGCGGACATCGTCGGGCGGACCGCCGCCCTCCTGGTCGATCTCGCCGTGGAGTTCGTCCCGTCCGGCTACCGCGTCACCGCGCGGCCGGGGTTGGACCACCGGCGGGCGAGCGACCTGATCCGCCGCGACCTCGACGCGATCGAAGAGGTCGTCGAGCGGACCGGCAAGCCGCCGGTGCTCAAGCTGCAGCTCGCCGGCCCGTGGACGCTGGCCTCCGGCATCGAACTGCCCCGCGGCCACCGGGTCCTCACCGACCGGGGCGCGTTGCGGGAGTTCGCCGAGTCGCTGGCCGAAGGGCTGACCCGGCACGTCGCTGAAGTGCGCAGGCGCACCGGGACCGAGGTGGTCGTGCAGTTGGACGAGCCGAGCCTGCCGACGGTGCTCGCGGGCATGCTGCCCACCCCGTCCGGGTTCGGGATGGTGCCCGCGGTCACCGAGCCGGACGCGCGCGATCTGCTGGCCACGCTGGTCGACGCCGCGAAGGCCGCCACCGGTCACCCGGTGATCGTCCACTGCTGCGCACCCCAGCCGCCCATCGCGCTCCTGCACCAAGCGGGTGCCGGGGCGATGGCGCTCGACGTGAGCCTGCTCGACGCCAAGCTCTACGACCAGATCGGCGAGGCGTGGGACTCGGGCGTCGCGCTCTTCCTCGGCGTCGTCCCCAGCACGGACCCGCGCGAACCGGTCACCGTGCGCTCCGCCGCCGAACCCGCGCTGCGGCTGGTCGACCGGCTCGGCTTCGCGCGGTCCATCCTCGCCGAGCGCGCGGTCGCCACCCCCACCTGCGGCTTGGCGGGCGCGACACCGAAGTGGGCGCGCCGCGCGATGGCCCTCACCCGGGACGTGGCCAAGGCCTTCGTGGAACCGCCGGAGTCCTGGTAGTCGGTCATCCCGCCGTCCCACCCGCGCTCGCCCGACAAGCGCGAGGTCTTGCCGCCGAAGAAGCACGGCAACATCCCCCTGTCGCGCGACCGTCAGCGCAGTGGTTCGACGCCCGCGGGTAGGGCGTCGGCGGCCACGAGCCCGTCGATGTGCTCGAGCAAGGTCGACCGGAACGCGCGCGCCGCAGCCGTGGGCGGTGCGTCGGTGCGGTGCGCCAGCGCGATGGTCCGCCGGATGCTGGGCCCGGCCAGCGGGGTCGCCCGCAGCCTCGGCCGCCCCGGCAGCACCAGGCTGGGCACCACCGCCACCCCCAGCCCGGCCTCGACGAAGCGCAGCACCGCGTCCATCTCCCCGCCCTCCACCGCGAGCGTGGGTTCGAACCCAGCGGCCCGGCACGCGTGCAGCGTGGTCTCGCGCAGGTCGTAGCCCTGCCGGAACATCACCATCGGCTGGTCGCGCAGCGCCTCGAGCCGCACGGTGGCGCGCTCGGACAGCGCGGGCAGGTCCACCGACGAGGCCACCATCAGCTGCTCGCGCAGCACCGGCGTCATGGTCAGCGCGGGTTCGATCCCCTGCGGGGGCACGATCAGCAGCGCCAGGTCGAGGTCCCCGCCGAGCAGCGCCTCGGTCAGATCGCGCGAGCCGCTCTCCTCGACCAGCAGCCGCACGCCGGGGTGCCGGTCGTGGAACCGGCGCAGCACGTCGGCCAGCACACCCACGCACACGCTCGGTGTCGCGCCCAGCCGGATCCGGCCCCGGCGCAAGCCGACCAGCTCCGCCACCTCCAGCCGCGCGGTGTCCACATCAGACAGGATGCGCCTGGCCACCGGGAGCAGGGCCTCACCCGCGGCGGTGAGCGCGACGTTGCCGCGGGCCCGGGTGAACAGCGGGGCGCCCAGCTCGGTCTCCAGGCTGTGGATCTGCTTGCTCAGTGAGGGCTGCGCCACACGCGCCCGCTGCGCCGCCCGGGTGAAGTGCCGGGTGTCGGCCACTGCCAGGAAGTACACGAGCTGCTGGAGCGTCATAGCCACAGGCTATCGAGTCGAGCTGATTCATGTATTGGACGACTTGTCGCACGCGCTCCTAGCGTGGCGGTATGGCAGTGACCACGGCGCCGAAAGCCTCAGCGCCACAACGGTTTCCCCGTACGGTGGCCGGACGGTTGTGGGCGTCCACCGTGGGCAAGAAAGCAGTGATGGCCGTCACCGGCGGAGTGCTGCTCCTCTACGTCGTCGCGCACATGGCAGGCAACCTGAAGGTCTTCGCGGGGCGGGAGTCCATCGACGGCTACGGGGTCTTCCTGCGCGAGTTCCTCGCACCCGTACTCGGTTACGGCGGTCTCGTCTGGGTGATCCGCGCCGTCCTCTCGCTGTCCGTGATCCTCCACATGACCGCCGCCGTCCAACTGGCCCGCCGCGCCAAACGCGCGCGTCCGGTCTCTTACGCGACACGACCCAAAGTGAACGGGTCGTACGCCGCTCGAACCATGCGCTGGGGTGGGGTGATCGTCGCCCTGTTCGTGGTCTACCACGTGCTCGACCTGACCGCCGGGGTGCTCAACCCGCACGGCGTCGAAGGCGAGATCCACGCCAACGTGGTGGCCGACTTCCAGCACTGGTACGTCGTGCTGGCCTACACCGTCGCGGTGGTCGCGCTCGGTTTCCACCTCCGGCACGGCATCTGGAGCGCCTTGCGCAGCCTTGGTCTGGGCAGTGCGAGACGTGCGGCCGCGGTCAAGACGGCCGCTCTTGTCGTGTCGGTAGCGATAACCGTGGGCTTCTTGTCCGTGCCCTACGCCGTCCTCTTCGGACTTGTCTCGGACCAGTGAGGTAACCCAGTGCTCTTCACCGAAGGCGACCCGATCGCCGACACCCGCACCCCCGACGGCCCGATCGAGAGCCGGTGGGAACAACGCCGGTTCACCGCGCGCCTGGTCAACCCGGCCAACCGGCGAAGGCTCACCGTCGCGGTGGTCGGCACCGGTCTCGCGGGGGGCTCCGCCGCGGCAACGCTGGGCGAGCTCGGTTACAACGTCTTGTCCTTCTGCTACCAAGACAGCCCGCGCCGCGCACACAGCATCGCCGCGCAAGGGGGCATCAACGCGGCCAAGAACTACGCGGGCGACGGTGACAGCGTGCACCGCCTCTTCCACGACACCATCAAGGGCGGCGACTTCCGCGCGCGCGAGTCCAACGTGCACCGATTGGCCGAGGTGAGTACGCAGATCATCGACCAGTGCGTTGCTCAGGGCGTGCCGTTCGCGCGCGAGTACGGCGGGCTCTTGGACACGCGGTCGTTCGGCGGCGCGCAGGTCTCCCGCACTTTCTACGCGCGGGGACAAACTGGTCAGCAGCTCCTCTTGGGCGCATATCAAGCGCTTGCGCGCCAGATCCACGCTGGGAGCGTCCGCTCTTACCCGCGCACCGAGATGCTTGATCTGGTGGTCTCTGACGGGCGTGCGCGCGGTGTCGTCGTGCGCGACCTGGTAACCGGTGAGATCACGACGCACCTCGCTGACGCTGTGGTCTTGGCGACTGGTGGCTACGGGAACGTCTTCCACCTCTCCACCAACGCCAAGGGGTGCAACACGACTGCCATCTGGCGCGCGCATCGCCGCGGTGCCCTCTTCGCGAACCCGTGCTACACGCAGATTCACCCCACCTGTATCCCGGTCAGCGGCACGCACCAGTCAAAGCTGACGCTGATGAGCGAGTCGCTCCGCAACGACGGTCGTGTCTGGGTCCCTGTGCAAGCGGGGGATGAGCGCGTGCCGGGAGACATCCCCGAGGACGAGCGCGACTACTACCTGGAACGCCTCTACCCCAGCTTCGGCAACCTCGTGCCCCGCGACATCGCCTCACGCGCCGCTAAGGCGGTGTGCGATTCCGGGCGCGGCGTCGGACCCGGTGGCCTGGGCGTCTACCTGGACTTCGCCGACGCGATCGGCAGGCTCGGCCGCGACGTCGTCGCCGCGCGCTACGGGAACCTCTTCGACATGTACCAGCGCATCACCGACGAGAACCCTTACGAGGTCCCGATGCGCATCTACCCCGCCGTGCACTACACGATGGGCGGTCTATGGGTCGACTACGACCTGCGCAGCACCATTCCCGGGCTCTTCGTCATCGGTGAGGCCAACTTCTCCGACCACGGTGCCAACCGGCTGGGTGCCAGCGCGCTGATGCAAGGACTCGCCGACGGGTACTTCGTGCTGCCCGCGGTCATCGGCGACTACCTGGCCGACGGCCCGTTCGGTCCGGTCGACGCCGACGAGGTGGCTGAAGCCGAGGACGACGTGCGCGCCGGTATCGCTGCCCTCTTGGCGGTTGACGGTGACCGCACAGCCGAGTCTTTCCACCGTGAACTCGGCAGGGTCATGTGGGACCTGTGCGGCATGGAGCGTTCCGAAGAGGGGTTGCGCAAGGCTCTTGAGCTGATCCCCGCTCTTCGCGAAGAGTTCTGGCGACGGATCAAGGTCACCGGTGCGGGCTCGGAGTTCAACCAAGCGCTGGAGAAGGCAGGCCGGGTAGCCGACTTCTTCGAGTTGGCCGAGCTGATGTGCCTGGACGCCCTACACCGTGAAGAGTCTTGCGGGGGTCACTTCCGCGTGGAGAGCCAGACCTCAGACGGCGACGCTCGCCGCGACGACGATCGGTTCTCTTACGTTGCCGCGTGGGAGTTCGCTGGAGTCGGTTCGCCTCCTGTCCTGCACCACGAAGAGCTCGTGTTCGACTCCGTAAGGCCAAGTGTGAGGAGTTACAAGTGAGGTACACCCTCCGCGTGTGGCGCCAGTCCGGGCCCTCTTCGCGCGGGCAGTTGGTCGAGTACACGGTGGACGACATCAGTGCGGACATGTCGTTCTTGGAGATGCTCGACGTGCTCAACGAACGGCTCTTGCTCGAAGGCGAGTCCCCGGTCGCCTTCGACCACGACTGCCGCGAAGGTATCTGCGGTGCTTGCGGGGTGATGATCGACGGCGTCGCGCACGGTCCGGAGCGCGCCACCACGACCTGCCAGCTGCACATGCGCCACTTCGACCCGGCCAAGCCCATCGTGGTCGAACCGTGGCGGGCCGCGCCCTTCCCGGTCGTGCGCGACCTCGTCGTCGACCGCTCGGCCCTCGACCGCGTCATCGAGGCGGGTGGCTACATCTCCGCACCCACCGGCGCCGCCCCCGACGCGCACGCGGTGCCGGTGCCCAAGCCCGTCGCGGACACCGCGTTCGAGGCCGCCGCCTGCATCGGCTGCGGCGCCTGCGTGGCCGCCTGCCCGAACGGCTCGTCGATGTTGTTCACCGCCGCCAAGGTCACCCACCTGGGTGTTCTTCCGCAGGGGCAGCCCGAACGGCACGCGCGGGCGGCGGACATGCTCCGCGCGCAAGACGACCTGGGCTTCGGCGGCTGCACGCTGACCGGGGAGTGCACGGCGGTGTGCCCCAAGGGGATCCCGCTGGAAACCATCTCCCGGCTCAACCACGACGTGCTCGCTGCCGCCATGATGGGTCAATGAGCTGGTTCCGCCGCACAGCACCACGCCCGCCTCTTAAGGCACCCTCGCCGGACGAGCTAGCGGCGCGGTTCTGGACCTCTTGGCACCAGCAGTTGCCGGAGGTCGCCGCCGCGCTCGGCGAAGGCGAGCCACATCGGGTGGAGAACCAACTGTGCGATCTTGTGGCTCAGCTGCACCCGGATCTGCACTTCTCTCTTGAACGCGGTAACCGTGCCGTCTACGCGTTGGTCGTCTCCGGCCAAGAGGACCCGGACTTGCGCCCTTACACCGACGCGTGGAAGTCGGCGGCTCCGCCGGAGACCGTGTTGTGGGAGTTCCACGACTCGGTCCCGCCGGTCCCCGACCCCACGCTGGTGACGGTCAACCTCGGCCCGCACCGGGTCGCGCTGGCCGATGTCCGCGTGCACGCCCAGGTCGATCCCGACGCGGGCGTCGTCGACGTCGCGGTGCACCACCCGGTGCTCGCCGAGCTCGACCCCGCCGCCCGCCGAGCGCTGACCTTCTTGCCGCTCGACGTCACGCTGGGTGAGCGGCTGGCCGGGCGCAGGCTGCGCCGGGTGGAGACCGCCGAGACCGAGCCCGCGGGCGCCATCGACCTGCTTGAGCTGCGCGAACTCGTCCACAAGCTGACCAGCTGAACCGCGTGGTTGTCGGTCCGGCTCGCTACTCTCCTCGGGTGACCGAAGTTGACCAGGCCGCTGCCGACGACGCCGCCAAGGACGCCGAGAACCTGCCGCCGGAGCACCCCGCCGCCGCCGTGGAGGGCGTCGAGGACATCCCCGCTGACGAGCGGGAGCGGCACGCCCGGCTCGCCGAGGAGCTGCTCGGCCACCAGTTCCGCTACTACGTGCTCGACTCGCCGACGATCTCCGACGGCGAGTTCGACACCCTGCTGCGCGAGCTCGAGGCGATCGAGGGGCGGCACCCGGCGCTGGTCACCCCGGAGTCGCCCAGCCAGCGCGTGGGCGGCACCTTCGCCACCGAGTTCGTCGCCGTCGACCACCTCGAGCGCATGCTCAGCCTGGACAACTCCTTCGACCTCGACGAGCTCGGCGCCTGGGTCGACCGGGTCGTCAAGGAGGTCGGCGACGCCGCGCACTACCTGTGCGAGCTCAAGATCGACGGCCTGGCGATCAACCTGCTCTACGAGAACGGCAGGCTCACCCGGGCGCTCACCCGCGGCGACGGCCGCACCGGCGAGGACGTCACGCTCAACGTGCGCACCATGCGCGACGTGCCCGAGCGGCTCACCGGCACCGCGCAGTTCCCGGTGCCCGAGCTGGTCGAGGTCCGCGGCGAGGTGTTCTTCCGGGTCGAGGACTTCGCCGAGCTCAACGCCGGGCTGGTCGAGGCGGGCAAGCCGCCGTTCGCCAACCCGCGCAACACCGCCGCGGGCTCGCTGCGGCAGAAGGACCCCAAGGTCACCGCGAGCCGCAAGCTGCGGATGATCTGCCACGGCCTGGGCAAGCGGGTCGGCTTCGAGCCGAGGTCGCAGTCCGAGGCCTACCGGGCGCTGGCGGCGTGGGGGCTGCCGGTCTCCGAGCACACCAGGCTGCTCACCGCCGCGGACGAGCTCGCCGAGCACATCAAGTACTGGGGCGAGCACCGGCACGACGCCCAGCACGAGATCGACGGCGTGGTGGTCAAGGTCGACGAGGTGGCCCTGCAGCGCAGGCTGGGCAGCACCTCGCGGGCCCCGCGCTGGGCGATCGCGTTCAAGTACCCGCCGGAGGAGGCCACCACCACGCTGCTCGACATCAAGGTCAACGTCGGGCGCACCGGCCGGGTCACCCCGTACGCGGTGATGGAGCCGGTCAAGGTCGCCGGGTCCACGGTGGAGATGGCCACGCTGCACAACGCCAGCGAGGTCAAGCGCAAGGGCGTGCTGATCGGTGACCGGGTGGTCATCCGCAAGGCGGGCGACGTGATCCCCGAGGTGCTCGGGCCGGTGATCGACGCCCGGCCCGCCGACGCGCGCGAGTTCGTCATGCCCACCCAGTGCCCGGCGTGCGGCCACGAGCTGCGCTATGAGAAGGAGGGCGACGCCGACATCCGCTGCCCCAACGCCCGCACCTGCCCCGCGCAGCTGCGCGAGCGGCTCTTCCACCTGGCCGGGCGCGGCGCCTTCGACATCGAGGTGCTCGGCTACGAGGCGGCCGCGGCGCTGCTGGCCGCCGGGGCGGTGGTCGACGAGGGCGACGTGTTCGACCTCGACGAGGACCGGCTGGCCGAGGTGGAGCTGTTCCGCACCAAGGCGGGCGAGCTCTCGGCCAACGCCCGCAAGCTGGTGGCCAACCTGGGCGCGGCCAAGGACCGTCCACTGTGGAAGGTCCTGGTCGGGCTGTCCATCCGGCACGTCGGCCCGACCGCGGCCCAGGCGCTGGCCCGCGAGTTCGGCTCCATCGAGGCCATCGCCGGGGCCGACGAGCAGGAGCTGGCCGACGCCGAGGGCGTCGGCCCCACCATCGCCACCGCCGTGCGCGAGTGGTTCGAGGTCGACTGGCACCGCGACGTGGTCGCCAAGTGGCGCGCCGCGGGCGTCCGCATGGTCGACGAACGCGACGAGTCCACCCCGCGCACGCTCGAGGGGATGTCGATCGTGGTCACCGGCAGCCTCACCACCTACTCCCGCGACGAGGCCAAGGAGTCGATCATCGCCCGCGGCGGCAAGGCGTCCGGGTCGGTGTCGAAGAAGACGGCGTTCGTGGTGGTCGGCGACGCCCCCGGGTCCAAGCACGACAAGGCGGTCCAGCTCAAGGTCCCGGTCCTCGACGAGGACGGCTTCCGGGTCCTGCTCACCGAGGGCCCCGAGGCCGCCACCCCGCTGGCCACCATCGGCGACCCGAACGCCCCGGCCGAGGAAACCCCCGCCCCGGACGCCGAGAAGCCCAAGCGCCGCTCCCGCGCCAAAGCGGCCGACACCGGCGTCGAAGACCCAGCCGACGCCGCTCCGGCGCCGGACGAGTCGGCCCCCGCGGCACCGAAGCGGCGTTCTCGCGCCAAGAAGGCCCCCGCGGCGGCCGCTGAGCCCGAGGAAGCGCCCACCACCACCGACTAGCTGTGGAGCCCGGAGACTCGGGGCCTGTGCGGCTGGCGCACTGGTCTAGCCCACCTGCGAGCCGCGGTTGGTGTGGCTGCCCCATAGGACCGTCCGCTGTCCACCTCGGTCCGGTGCGCGCGCCAAGGCCGCTTTGCGGGGCACGCCGGTGCCGTTGACCTGCGCGTCGACCGCTCCCGCCTGCCCGCGGCGCGCCGGCGCGCACTGACCCGGCAGCGACCCGGGCCGTAGTTCCTCGTTGAATCGGACAGCGGACAGGGCAAGGTGCGATGAGGACGACTCGACGACGCGGAGGCGAGCGTGGCTGGGATGACGGACGCGACAGTGCGACCGGCACGGTCGGACGAGGTGCGGCGGATCGGGGCGCTGACCGTCGAGGCCTACCGGGCGGGCGGCTACATCACCGGCTCGGGCACCGGCTACGCCACCGTGCTCGCCGACGCCGACGCCCGGTTCCGATCGGCTGAGCTCCTGGTCGCCGTGGACGGTGCGGGCGGGTTGCTCGGCACCGTCACCCTCGCGCTGCCCGGGACGCCGTTCGCGGAGATCTCGCGGGCCGGGGAGCTGGAGTTCCGGATGCTCGCCGTCACCCCCGAGGCCCGCGGTCGCGGCGTGGGCGAGTCACTGGTCCGGGCCGCCATCGCCCGAGCCCGCGACCTCGCCCTGCACCGGGTCGTGCTGTGCAGCTCGGTGGAGATGACCCCGGCCCACCAGCTCTACGAGCGCTTGGGCTTCGCCCGCCTCCCCGCCCGCGACTGGCAGCCCGGCCCCGAGGTCCGGCTCATCGCCTTCGCCCTCGACCTGTGAGCCCGGCCGGGGCGCGACCAGTGCGCGCGCGGAGTCCGCTGGCTTGCGCGGTGTTGCCCGTTCCCCCGGCCGCGCGGAGGCTGGTCCCATGCGACCGACAACGGTGCAGGTTTGCCTCAACGGTGGGCGATCGGTCTCCGACCACCCGGCCGTCCCGATCACCGCGGGTCAACTGGTCGAGGCCGTGGTCGCGGTCGCCGAACTGGGTGTCACCGCGGTCCACGTGCACCCGCGGGACGCCACCGGGTCCGAGACCCTCGTGGGGTCCGAACTCGCGGGCACCGTCGCCGCTGTCCGGGCCGCCGCACCCGGCGTGGCCATCGGGGTGACCACCGGGGCCTGGATCGAGCCCGACCCGGTCCGCCGGGTCGCGCACGTCCGGCAGTGGGTGGCGCTCGCCGCAGGGAAGCCGGACTTCGCCTCGGTCAACGTGCACGAGCCCGGCTGGCTCGAGGTCTGTGCCGCCCTGCACGCCGTGGGCATCGGGACCGAACTCGGCGTCTTCCACACCGCCGCCGCCGCGACCCTGCGCGCCGCGGGTGTCCCGGCGGGCGCGGTGCGAGTACTGGCCGAGGTCCAGGTCACCGACCCGATCACCGCGGTCGTCGAGGCCGCAGCCTTGGTTGGTGCCCTGGACTGGGCCACCACCCCGATCCTCCTGCACGGTGAGGGCCCCGCCGCGTGGCCCGTGCTCGAGCACGCCCGCCGACATGCCCTGCTGACCCGCATCGGGCTGGAGGACACCCTGGACCTACCCGACGGCACCAGGGCCCCGGACAACACCGCCCTGGTCCGCGCCGCGGCCACGCGCTGAGCCCAACGTGACCCGCGGCCAAGACCCTCGGGGTGTCAACGGGGAACCCCGGACACCGGTGGCGTCGGAGTCGATCACGCCACCCGGGTGGGCTAGTCCGGGAGGACGACGGCGACGATCCCGGCCAGGTGCGCGAGTCGGGCGACCTCGGCGGCGCGGAACATCGGGCCGCCGGGGCGACCCACCAGCAGGACCCGGTCCGGCTTGCCCAGCGGGGTGGCCGCCAGCTCCGTGCCCAGCTCGCGCCAGGTGGCCGGGACCCACGACTCCTCCCCGTCCAGCACCGTCGCCCGGGCCAGCGGCATCCACGGCAGGTCGAGCGTCTGGATGTCCGGCGCCGCCGTGCTGCCGGAGAGCCGGTGCGAGCCCTCGCTGCCCGAGCCCACGATCAGCGCCCAGCCCGCTCGGATGATCTTGGGGACGCCCGCGGCGAAGATGTTCAGCCCGTCCAGCGGTTCGGCCGCGACCTCCTCCACCAGTTCCAGCTCGCGGTGGGTGTCGAGCACGCCCGCGTACGGCCGGACCGCGTCGACCTCGACGCCCGCGATCGACTCGGCGGCGGTGATCAGCACGTCGGGGAGCCTGCCGCCGGGGAGCTCGACCACCAGGTCGTCGATCGCGATCCCGCCCGCGCGTTCGACCACGTCGACACTGAGGATGTCGGCGCCGATGGCCCCCAGGGCGGTCGCGACCGCCCCCAGGGTCCCTGGGCTGTCCGGGAGCTGGACCCGGATCAGGAACGACAAGGCGAACGCCTCCCGCACTAGCCACCGCGCGGAACCTTGTCGCCCGCGCGCTACGCCGACCGTTGATTGTCGCAGACCAGGTACCGCCCGTTCGTCCTGGTCGCAATCGCGGGATCGGGCACCGGTTTAGCACCGCCGGGGCCGCGGAACAACCCGTTCGGGGCCGCGGGGGTGGGCGAAATAGACTCGCGGGGTCCCATCACTGAGAACCCCGGGGGTTCGTCGAGTGCCCAGCATCTCCCGCGACGAGGTGGCCCACCTCGCGCGACTGGCCAGGTTGGCCGTCACCGAAGCGGAGTTGGACCTGTTCGCAGGCCAGCTCGACCAGATCGTGCAGGCCGTGGCGCAGGTCGGGCAGGTGGCCGACCAGGACATCCCACCGACCTCGCACGCGGTGCCGTTGACCAACGTCTTCCGCCGCGACCTCGTCCGCCCCGGGCTCACCCAGCAGCAGGCCCTCGCCGCCGCGCCCGCGGCCGAGGACGGCCGGTTCCGCGTACCGAGGATCCTCGGGGAGGAAGCATGACCGAGATCATCCGGCTGACCGCGGCCGAGATCGCCGCGAAGGTCCAGGCCAGGGAGGTCTCCGCGGTCGAGGTCGCCCAGGCGCACCTGGACCGGATCGGCGCGGTCGACCAGGCCGTGCACGCGTTCCTGCACGTCGACACCGAGCGCGCGCTGCAGGCCGCCAAGGCCGTCGACGAGGACGTCGCCGCGGGCCGCCCGGCCGCCTCGCCGCTGGCCGGGGTGCCGCTGGCGCTCAAGGACGTCCTCACCATGCAGGGCGCGCCGACGACCTGCGGGTCGAAGACCCTCGAGGGCTGGCAGCCGCCCTACGACGCCACGGTGACCACGCGGCTGCTCGCCGCGGGTGTGGTCATCCTCGGCAAGACCAACATGGACGAGTTCGCGATGGGCTCGTCCACCGAGAACTCCGCGTTCGGCCCCACCCGCAACCCGTGGGACCTCGACCGGATCCCGGGCGGCTCCGGCGGTGGCTCCTCGGCCGCGCTGGCCGCGTTCGAGGCGCCGCTGGCGATCGGTACTGACACCGGCGGCTCGATCCGCCAGCCCGGCTCGGTCACCGGCACGGTCGGGGTGAAGCCGACCTACGGCACCGTCTCGCGCTACGGCCTGGTCGCCTTCTCGTCCTCTTTGGACCAGGCGGGCCCGTGCGCGCGCACCGTGCTCGACGCCGCGCTGCTGCACGAGGTGATCGCCGGGCACGACCCGCTCGACTCGACCTCCATCGACACCCCCGTGCCGCCGGTGGTGGCCGCCGCGCGCGAGGGCGCCAACGGCGACCTCTCCGGGGTCCGGGTCGGCGTGGTCACCCAGTTCGCCGGTGACGGCTACCAGCCCGGCGTCTCCGCCGCGTTCGACGCCGCGGTGGCGCAGCTGCGCGACCTGGGTGCCGAGATCGTCGAGGTCTCCTGCCCGAGCTTCGACCTCGCGCTGCCCGCGTACTACCTGATCGCGCCGAGCGAGGCGTCGTCCAACCTCGCCCGCTTCGACGCGATGCGCTACGGCCTGCGGATCGGCGACGACGGCACGCACAGCGCCGAGGAGGTCATGTCGCTGACCCGGGCCGCGGGCTTCGGGGCCGAGGTCAAGCGGCGCATCATCCTGGGCACCTACGCGCTCTCGGCGGGCTACTACGACGCCTACTACGGTTCGGCGCAGAAGGTCCGCACGCTGATCATGCGCGACTTCGAGGCCGCCTTCGCCAAGGTGGACGTGCTGGTCTCGCCGACCACGCCGACCACCGCGTTCAAGATCGGCGAGCGGGCCGACGACCCGATGGCGATGTACAAGGCCGACCTGTGCACCATCCCGTCGAACCTGGCGGGCAACGCCGCCCTCAGCGTCCCGTGTGGACTGTCCGAGGACGACGGGCTGCCGGTCGGGCTGCAGATCATGTCCCCCGCACTGCAGGACCACCGCGGCTACCGGGTGGCCGCGGCGTACGAGGCCGCGCGCGACGCCGCGCAGGGCGGTCCGCTCATCCACCGTGTTCCCGAGCTGGAGGTGGCCCACTGATGGCCGGCAGCAAGAAGTTCAAGGGCGCGTTCGGCATCGTCAGCTCGGTCACCGCCGCCACCAGCGCGGCGCGCGGCCTGGCCACCGCCCGCGAGGACAAGGACAAGCTGGTCCTGGCCAACGCGATCGGCAGCATCATCGTGGCGATCACCGGCGTGCTCATCGCCGTGCGCGCGTTCCGGAGGGGCAAGTGAGCGCCACCGTCGAGCTGATGGACTACGACGAGGTCCTCGAGCGCTTCGACCCCGTGCTCGGCCTCGAGGTGCACGTCGAGCTGAACACCCACACCAAGATGTTCTGCGGCTGCCCCACCGGGTTCGGCGCCGAGCCCAACACCCAGGTCTGCCCGGTCTGCCTCGGCCTGCCGGGTGCGCTGCCGGTGGTCAACGAGATCGCGGTCGCCTCGGCCATCCGGATCGGCCTGGCGCTCAACTGCGAGATCGCGACCTGGTGCCGGTTCGCCCGCAAGAACTACTTCTACCCGGACATGCCGAAGAACTTCCAGACCTCCCAGTACGACGAGCCGATCGCCTTCAACGGCTGGCTCGACGTCACCCTCGACGACGGCGAGGTCGTGCGCGTCCAGATCGAGCGCGCCCACATGGAGGAGGACACCGGCAAGTCACTGCACGTCGGCGGCGCCACCGGCCGAATCCACGGCGCCGAGCACTCGCTGCTCGACTACAACCGCGCCGGGGTACCGCTGATCGAGATCGTCACCAAGACGATCGAGGGCACCGGCGCCCGCGCCCCCGAGGTGGCCCGCGCCTACGTGGCGACACTGCGCGACCTGCTCAAGGCCCTCGACGTCTCCGACGTCCGAATGGACCAGGGCTCACTGCGCTGCGACGCGAACGTCTCGCTGATGGCCAAGGACGCCACCGAGTTCGGCACCCGCACCGAGACCAAGAACGTCAACTCGCTGCGCAGCGTCGAACGCGCGGTCCGCCACGAGATGACCCGCCAGGCCGCCATCCTGGTCGACGGCGGCAGCATCCTCCAGGAAACCCGCCACTTCGAGGAGGCGGGCGGCACCACCCGCGCCGGACGGCGCAAGGAGACCTCGGAGGACTACCGGTACTTCCCGGAGCCCGACCTGGTCCCGATCGCGCCCACCCGCGAGTGGGTGGAGGAACTGCGCGCGACCCTGCCGGAAATGCCCGAGCAACGGCGCAAGCGCATCCAGGCCGAGTGGTCACTGACCGACCTGGAACTGCGCGACCTCATCAACGCCGGCGCGGTCGACCTGATCGCCGCGACGGTAGACGCGGGCGCCACCCCCGCTGAGGCCCGGTCCTGGTGGGTCTCCTACCTTTCCCAGTCGGCCAACAGCCGAGGCGTCGAACTGGCAGACCTGCCGATCACACCGGCACAGGTGGCCGCCGTGATCAGCCTGATCGCCGACGGATCACTGACCAACAAGCTCGCCCGCGAGGTCGTCGACGGCGTACTGGCAGGCGAGGGCGAGCCCGACGAGGTCGTCGAAAAGCGCGGCCTGAAGGTCGTCTCGGACGACTCCGCCTTGTACGCGGCAGTGGACGAGGCACTGGCCTCGCAGCCGGACGTGGCGGAGAAGATCCGCGAGGGCAAGGTCGCCGCCGCAGGCGCCATCGTTGGCGCCGTAATGAAGGCGACCAAGGGCCAAGCAGACGCCAAACGCGTCCGCGAGTTGATCCTGGAGCGCTGCGGAGCTTGACAGGAAAGGAAAAGGGGCGGGTGTCACTCCACAAGCGGCAGTGACACCCGCCCCTTCCCATTGCCCACCAACTCCAGCAGAAGACTGTCTCCGCTGGCACTCAAGCGAATCCCGTCCCCAGCAAACCGCAGCGGTGAGGCCGACCACGCTGGAACGCATGTCCCGCTACGGATGCTCGATCTAGTGGACTCGCTTCGTGTGGGGGGAGAGCACCGCTAAACTTGACCGGTGGTGGGGAATGCCCTTCACCCGCCCTTTTTTCGCCACCGCGGTGCTCTAGGGGCCCCGCGCGAAGTGAGTTCACTAGATCGAGCCCCGCTTGTAACTCGGGCAACGAAAGCAGCAAACCCCCAAGAGTTCACACTCGCGACCCGCGCAACGAAGACGGCAACCAAACGACGGCAACCAAACGACGGCAGCCAAGAAGAGCAGCTCAGTCCGTGCTGCCGCCACCAGCCTGCGGCTGAACCAGGATCGCCACCGCCCGGTCATCACTGGACACCGAGCTGCCCGATCCCTTGTTCACCGTTCCCCCCACCGCGATCTGGTCCGTCATCAGGTCGAGCCCGTCGACCTTCCCGAACCCGTCCGGCGCCGCCAGCGCGATCTGCGGCTTGCCGGTGAAGCTCCCGTCCGGCGCCTGCGGCAGGTTCTGCAGGTGTCCCGCCGTCGACATGGCGACCCACACCAGCTGCGGGGTGGCCGCGCAGCCCGAGGCCCCCGGCCGGTCTGGCCAGCGCCAAGCCGGGGACGTGAGGGGCTTGCCCGGCGTCACGCGGTAGAGCAGGTCGGCCGCCGGGGTCCGGTCGGTCACCCAGGTCTGCGAGCCGTCCAGGGTCGCGCAGATCCCGCCCACGGACTGCAGGCCGGTGGCGATGATCGCGTTGCCCTTGGTCGGGTTGCCGTCGGCGGCTTTGCCCTCGCCGTTGATCCGCAGGACCTTGCCCGCCAGGGACGCCGGGTCGTCGGCCGCCGTCGCGCTGCCCGCGCTCCCGGTGGCCAGCAGCAGTGCGCCCCGGTGGTCCTGCGCGAGGGAACCTCGGTTACCGACGGCTCCGCGCGGGATGCCGGTGAGCACCGGCTTGGCCGAGTCGTTGGGGGCGATCCGCACGACGCGGTTGTCGGTCGGCGTCGTCACGTAGGCGAAGACCAGCTGGTCCTCGGCGTAGTTGGGGGACAGCGCGAGACCGGTCAGGCCGCCGTCGCCCGCCGGGTCGACCGGGATGGTGGCGAAGACCGCGGGCTTGCTGCCCTTGCGCACCAGCAGGACGCGGCCGGTCTTGCGCTCGCCGACCAGGGCGGTCGGGTTGGAGCCGTCGCCAGGGAGGGCGGCCACCGCGACCACGGTGTCCAGGCAGGTGCCCAGGACGGCCGGGTTGAAGTCCGTGCAGCCGTCCGGCGGCGGGATCGGCGCGGCCGACTGGTTCTCCCGGCCGCCCCCGCTCGCGCCGCCCTCGCCGGTGTCCGGGGACGGTGCGGCCTGCGGGGTCAGCGGCACGTTCGGCTGCCAGCTCTCCGGCGCGGGCTGCTCGTCGAAGGTGGCGCAGGCGCTCGCCAGCGCGACCGCGGCCAGGGCCGCGAGCACGCGGAGCCTGCGCGGTGTCACTGACATGGTGGCCAAGGCTAGGTGCGCCGCCGTGAATCCCTGGTGAGCAGGTCAGCCCGGGCGCGCTCGACCACCGCGACCCGCTCGAGCAGCAGGTCCAGCTCCTGCACGATCACCTGCGGGGCCTCCAGCGGCAGGAAGTGGCTGGTCGGCACCACCCGGGTGCGGGCCTGCGGCAGGCAGGCCACCGGCTCGGTGGCCCGCCGCGGGTCGGCGACCACGTCGTAGCGGCCCGCGAGCACCGTCACCGGGCAGTTGACCCCGCCCAGGTCGCGGCGGGGGACCTCGGCCAGCGCCAGGGCCAGCGTGACGTACCAGCGCCAGTCCTGGCGCAGGAACCGGCGCACGGCCCTGGCCACGTCGGTCGGGTCGGCGCCGGGCAGCATGAACCCGCTGTGCTGCAGCAGCCCGGCGGTCAGCCGGTTCACCGGTACCCGGTGCAGTACCGCGTCGACCAGCGGCCCGGCCGCCTGGATGGCCCGCGCGCCGCCGATGACCAGCGGTCTGCGCACGGCCGCCGGGATGCCCAGCACGCCGAGGATCCCGCCGAACAGGTCACCCGGCACGCCCGCGGCCAGCAGCACCCCCGACACCCGCTCCGAGTGGTGCAGCGCGAGCTCAGTGGCGACCATCACCCCGACCGACCAACCGATCACCACGCACCGCTCGACACCGGCCGCGTCGAGCACCGCGAGTGCGTCCGAGACGTGGTCGTCGAGGCTGATTCGGGTGCTGTCCTCGGGCCGGTCCGAACCCATGGTTCCCCGGTGGTACCAGGAGACCACGCGCACGCCGCAGGTCGGCAGCAGCAGTGCGGGCCACGCCTCGGGGATGGTGCCCAGCCCCGGGCACAGCAGCACCACCGGCCCGTCGGACTCGGTGTGCCAGCCGCGCAGCCGGGTGCCGTCGGCGGCCCGGAAGTCGTGTTCGCGCATCGTGGACAGTGTGCCGCACCTCGACGGCCACTTAGTGTGTGTGCCGTGACAATCACGGTTCTGGTACCCGATCACAACGGGGTCGACGCGCTCGCGGGGATCGACGGCGTGCGCGCCGTCCAGTTCACCTCGCTCACCGATCTCCCGCCCGAGGCCGCCGAGGCCGAGGTGCTCATCCCGGACTTCCTCTCCAGCGACAAGGCGACCGTCGCCGAGCGCCTGCCCAGGCTGCGCCTGGTGCAGTTGCTCACCGCGGGCGCCGAGGCGTGGGTCGGCAAGCTGCCCGGGCACATCATGCTGTCCACCTGCAGCGGTGCCCACGGCGGCAGCACCGCCGAGTGGGTGATGGCCTCGCTGCTGTCGATCTACCGCGACCTGCGCGAGTTCGAGGACAGCAGGCGCGCGGGCGCCTGGTCGTCGCACATGACCGACACGCTGCAGGGCAAGCGCGTGCTCGTGGTCGGCGCGGGCGACCTGGGCAGGCAGCTGCACCGCAAGCTCGACGCCTTCGACGCGCACACCACCCTGGTGGCGCGCTCCGCCCGCGACGGCGTGCACGGGCTCGACGAGTTGGCCGAGCTGCTGCCCGAGCACGACGCGGTGGTCTTGGTGGTCCCGATGACCCCGGCCACCCACCACCTCGCCGACGCCGCCTTCCTGTCCAAGATGCGGGACGGCGCGGTGCTGGTCAACGCCGCGCGCGGCCCGGTGGTGGACACCGACGCGCTGGTCGCCGAGCTGGTCAGCGGCCGGTTGCGGGCCGCGCTCGACGTCACCGACCCCGAGCCGCTGCCCGCCGGCCATCCACTGTGGACCGCCCCTGGCCTGCTGCTCACCCCGCACGTCGCGGGCAGCTGCACGGGGGTGCACCAGCGCGCGTACGCCGTCATCGCCCGCCAGATCGCGCTCTACGCGGCGGGCAAGGAACCGGAGAACCTGGTCCGCGGCGACTACTAGGTCCCGCGCCGGTAGATCAGCGGGGCCTTGACCGATCGCTTACTGTGCGGGCGTGAGTACCGAAGACGACCGCCCGAGGCAGAGTGGCGGATACGCGGACAGCGGCTATTTCACGCCGTCGGAGAGCAGGTACCCGGCGACCACATCCGGCACGGAGGACACCGCGCACAGCGGTGGGTCCACCACGGCGCTCCCGCGCCCCGGCAGCACTGACGACAGCACTACCTCCTACGGCCGCCGGGAGGAGGTGGTCGCCCCCGAGCCGCCCAGCTGGCACTTCGGCGCCGATCTGGGCCTGTTCGTGCTCCGGGTGGTGGTCGGCGCGCTGTTCGTCGGCCACGGCCTGCAGAAGGTCTTCGGCCTCATGCAGGGCCCGGGCATCAGCGGCTTCGCCCAGCAGCTCGGCGCGCTCGGCTTCGAGCAGACCACGCTGCTGTCCTGGGTCACCGGCATCACCGAGCTGGCGGGCGGCGCGCTGCTCGTGCTCGGCCTGTTCACCCCGGCGGCGGCCGCCGCGGTGCTGGGCGTGATGGCGAACGCCATCTGGGTGCGCCTGGACATCAACCTGTTCGCGGGCGGGGTGGAGCTGGAGATCGTCTACGCGGTCGCGGCGTTCGCCCTGCTGTTCTCCGGCGCGGGGCGGATCTCGTTGGACCGCAACACCCCGTGGTTCCGCCGGGCGCCCGCCTTCGGCTTCATCTTCCTGCTCCTGGCGGCGGGCCTGTCCGTGGTGACGCTGGTCGTCCTGCGCTAGGGCACCCACGACAAAGGGAGGGGCTCGTCCACAGTGGACGAGCCCCTCCCTGCTTGTGCTACTGGCTACTTCGACGGGTCGCGGACCGCGCCGGTGGAGGCGTCGGTGGCCATCCGGGCGTAGGCGCGCAGCGCGCTGGTGACCGGGCGCACCCGGTCGACCGGCTGCCACGGCCGCTCACTGGCTTCCATCTTCGCCCGCCGCTCGGCCAAGACCTCGGGCGCCACCAGCAGCTCGAGCGTCCGCTCGTGCACGTCGATGCGGATCTGGTCGCCGTCCTGGACCAGCCCGATGGTGCCGCCGCCCGCCGCCTCCGGGGAGACGTGGCCGATCGACAGACCGGAGGAGCCGCCGGAGAAGCGGCCGTCGGTGATCAGGGCGCACTTCTTGCCCAGGCCCGAGCCCTTGAGGAACGCGGTGGGGTGCAGCATCTCCTGCATCCCCGGGCCGCCGGAGGGGCCCTCGTAGCGCACGACCAGGACGTCGCCCGCCTGGATCTTCTTGCCCAGGATGACCGACACGGCCTGCTCCTGGCTCTCCACGACGCGCGCGGGGCCCTGGAAGACGAACAGGTCCTCGTCGATGCCCGCGGACTTGATCACCGCGCCGCGCTCGGCGAGGTTGCCGTGCAGCACCGCCAGCCCGCCGTCGGCGGTGTGCGCGTGCTCGACGTCGTGGATGCAGCCCCCGGCGGCGTCGGTGTCCAGCGACGACCACCGGTTCGACGTGGAGAACGCCTGCGTGGTGCGGACCCCGCCGGGCGCGGCGTGGAACAGCTCGACGGCCGCGGCGCTCGGGCTCTCGGCCCGGATGTCCCACTCGGACAGCCACTGCTCCAGCGACGGGCTGTGCACCGAGCGGACGCCGGTGTTGAGCAGCCCACCCCGGTACAGCTCGCCCAGGATCGCCGGGATGCCACCGGCCCGGTGCACGTCCTCCATGTGGTAGTCGGAGTTGGGCGACACCTTGGCCAGGCACGGCACCCGGCGCGAGATCGCGTCGATGTCGGCGAGGGTGAAGTCGACCTCGCCCTCCTGCGCGGCGGCGAGGATGTGCAGCACCGTGTTGGTGGAGCCGCCCATCGCCATGTCCAGCGCCATCGCGTTCTCGAACGCGGCGCGGTCGGCGATCGAGCGCGGCAGCGCCGTGGCGTCGTCCTCGCCGTACCAGCGCTTGCACAGCTCGACGACCGTCGTCCCGGCGCGGGTGAACAGGTCGCGGCGCGCGGCGTGCGTGGCCAGCGTGGAGCCGTTGCCCGGCAGCGCGAGGCCGAGCGCCTCGGTGAGGCAGTTCATCGAGTTGGCGGTGAACATGCCCGAGCACGACCCGCAGGTGGGGCACGCGGAGCGCTCCACCTCGGCGAGCGCCTCGTCGTCGACCGCGCTGTTGGCCGAGGCGGAGATCGTGGTGATCAGGTCGCTGGCGGCGTGCACCACGTCGCCGACCACGACCGCCTTGCCCGCCTCCATCGGTCCACCGGAGACGAACACGACCGGCACGTTGAGCCGCAGCGCGGCGTTGAGCATGCCCGGGGTGATCTTGTCGCAGTTGGAGATGCACACCAGCGCGTCGGCCTGGTGGGCGTTGACCATGTACTCGACCGCGTCGGCGATGATCTCCCGCGAGGGCAGCGAGTAGAGCATCCCGCTGTGGCCCATGGCGATGCCGTCGTCCACCGCGATGGTGTGGAACTCCCGGGGCACACCGCCCGCCGCGCGGATCCCCTCGGCCACGATGTCGCCGAGGTCGCGCAGGTGCACGTGCCCGGGCACGAACTGCGTGTAGGAGTTGGCGATGGCCACGATGGGCTTGCCGAAGTCGTCGTCGGTCATCCCGGTGGCGCGCCACAGGGACCGGGCCCCGGCGGCGTTGCGGCCGTGGGTGGTCGTGCGGGAGCGCAGCGCTGGCACGGCTCCTCCAGTCGATCTCTCGTGCTGTTGTCTCGCGGTGGGCGGCGCGGATGGGTGGGCGCCGTCAGAACGGGGGAACGGTGCCCTTGAGGCTACTCCGTCCTACTCCGCGACCGGGTTCGCCTTCTCGACGTCGATTTCCCCGCCGGGGTTTTCCCCGTCTCCCGTTTCCCGGTCTTCCGTTTCTTTGAGGTCCGTTTCTCCGTCGTCCGACTTTTCCACCGCGGCGGTTCCCGGCGCCGGTTCGGTGGGGTCGTCCAGCCTGCCGCCGCTGACCAGGGCCAGTGCGGGCAGGTGTCGCACCCGGACGGACGGCAGCGCCACCTCGGTGTCGTCGTCGAGGACCGCCCGCACACCCGCGCGCTTGGTCAGCCGCAACCCCTTGAGCGCGGTCCACGGCAGCCGCCGGGAGCTGAACACCTGCCGCACCACCAGCCCTTCCGCGTCGGCTGTGGTGCGAACGCGTAACACCCAGGCGGTCGCGGCGATGGGGATCACGTACACCGCGTACAGGCCCGGCGCGCCGAAGGCGAGCGGGGTCGCGCAGATGGTGAACAGGAGCGCGGCGAGCACCGCGACACCCGGGATCCGGAAAACCAGCCGGGACGGGACCTGCTGCTGCTCAGACACCCTTTAATGGTGCACCCAGGGCCTCCCGCACCCGCGTCCGGGGCCGGTTCGGCCGTCCAGTATCCGGGATCACGATCCCGCAGAGTTGACGCTCTACCCCGAACGCACTAGCGTCTCAGTGGTGCCCCTCCAGTCCATTCTCGTACTTCCGCCGCGCGTTCGACGCTGACGGAAGCTCCCGCTCCGCATCGAACGCGCGACCCTCGTGCGACCTTTGAGGTCGACGGGGGTTTTTTGTTGCCCAGACCTCGAAATCACTGACATCACTCCGATACCCCCGAGGCAGAACCGATGACCAGCGCACCATCGCGGCCCACCCCGGCCGCAGCGAACCCTGGGACGGCATCTGCGGCCGCAGGCGCGCAGCCTGCCCGTCCCAAGCCCGCGCCGCCCACCGGAACACCCGTCCGGGTGACCGGCGCGCAGTCGCTCGTCCGGTCGCTCGAGGCGGTAGGGGTCGAGATCGTCTTCGGCATTCCCGGCGGGACCATCCTGCCCGCCTACGACCCGCTGCTGGACTCCACCAAGGTCCGGCACGTGCTGGTCCGGCACGAGCAGGGCGCGGGGCACGCGGCCACCGGCTACGCCCAGGCCACCGGCAAGGTCGGCGTGTGCATGGCCACCTCGGGGCCGGGCGCGACGAACCTGGTCACCCCGCTGGCCGACGCCAACATGGACTCGGTGCCGATCGTGGCGATCACCGGTCAGCAGAGCCGGGCGCTGATCGGCACGGACGCCTTCCAGGAAGCCGACATCTGCGGCATCACCATCCCGGTCACCAAGCACAACTTCCTGGTCACCGACCCGATCGACATCCCGCGCACGATCGCCGAGGCGTTCCACCTGGCCGGCACCGGCAGGCCGGGCCCGGTGCTGGTGGACATCCCCAAGGACGTGCTGCAGGAGTACACCTCGTTCAGCTGGCCGCCGGAGCTGCGGCTGCCCGGCTACCGGCCGACCACCCGCCCGCACGGCAAGCAGGTGCGCGAGGCGGCGAAGCTGATCCGCGCGGCCAAGCGCCCCGTGCTCTACGTCGGCGGCGGCGTGCTCAAGGCCGACGCCTCCGCCGAGCTGCTGGAGCTGGCCGAGCTCACCGGCATCCCGGTCGTCACCACGCTGATGGCCCGCGGCGCCTTCCCCGACTCGCACCAGCAGCACCTGGGCATGCCCGGCATGCACGGCACCGTCCCGGCGGTGGGCGCCATGCAGCGCTCCGACCTGCTGGTCGCGCTGGGCGCCCGGTTCGACGACCGGGTCACCGGCCAGCTGAGCAGCTTCGCGCCGGACGCCAAGATCGTGCACGCCGACATCGACCCGGCCGAGATCTCCAAGAACCGCCGCGCCGACGTGCCGATCGTGGGCGACTGCAAGGAGATCATCGTCGAGCTGATCGCCGCGGTGAAGGCCGAGCGGGCCAACGGCACCGCCGACCTGGCCCCGTGGTGGGCCACCCTGGACGAGTGGCGGCGCACCTTCCCACTGGGCTACGAGTGGCCCGAGGACGGGACGCTGTCCCCGCAGTACGTCATCGAGCGCATCGGCGCCATCGCCGGGCCCGAGGCCATCTACACCGCGGGCGTCGGCCAGCACCAGATGTGGGCCGCGCAGCACGTCCGCTACGAGAACCCGCGCACCTGGCTCAACTCCGGCGGCCTGGGCACCATGGGCTACGCCGTCCCGGCCGCCATGGGCGCCAAGTTCGGCAAGCCGGACACCGTGGTCTGGGCCATCGACGGCGACGGCTGCTTCCAGATGACCAACCAGGAGCTGGCCACCTGCGCCATCGAGGGCGCGCCGATCAAGGTCGCGGTCATCAACAACGGCAACCTCGGCATGGTCCGCCAGTGGCAGAACCTGTTCTACGCCGAGCGCTACTCGCAGACCGACCTGGGCACGCACAAGCACCGGATCCCCGACTTCACCCTGCTCGCCGAGGCGCTGGGCTGCGCGGGGCTGCGCTGCGAGACCAAGGACGACGTCGACTCGGTCATCGCGCGCGCGATGGAGATCAACGACCGCCCGGTCGTGGTCGACTTCGTGGTCGGCAAGGACGCCCAGGTGTGGCCGATGGTCGCCGCGGGCACCGGCAACGACGAGATCATGGCCGCCCGCGGCATCCGGCCGCTGTTCGACGAGGGATGATCAGATGAGCGTGCACACGCTGAGCGTGCTGGTCGAGAACAAGCCCGGCGTCCTGGCGAGGGTGGCCGGGCTGTTCTCCCGCCGCAGCTTCAACATCGAGTCGCTCGCCGTCGGCCCGACCGAGCACCCGGACGTGTCCCGGATGACGATCGTGGTCGCCGTCGAGGACCTGCCGCTGGAGCAGGTCACCAAGCAGCTCAACAAGCTGATCAACGTGATCAAGATCGTCGAGCTGGAGCCCGCCGTGGCGGTGCAGCGCGAGCTGCTGCTGGTCAAGGTCCGGGCCGACGCCACCGTGCGCAGCCAGGTCCTGGAGACGGTGCAGCTCTTCCGCGCCAAGGTCGTCGACGTCTCCCCGGAGGCGTTGACCATCGAGGCCACCGGCACCGCGGACAAGATAGAGGCACTGCTGCGCATGCTCGAGCCCTACGGGGTGCGCGAGATGGTGCAGTCCGGCATGGTCGCCATCGGCCGCGGCCCGCGCTCCATCACCGCCACCGCCGTCCGCTAGCCAGGCCCACTCGAAGCTCGTCAGGGTTTTTCAGGAAGGAAGTACAGAAGAGCATGTCCGTCGAGATCTTCTACGACGCCGACGCCGACCTGGGCATCATCCAGGGTCGCAAGGTCGCGGTCATCGGCTACGGCAGCCAGGGCCACGCGCACGCGCTGAGCCTGCGCGACTCCGGTGTGGACGTCCGGATCGGACTCCCCGAGGGGTCGAAGTCCCGGGCGAAGGCGCAGGAGCAGGGCCTGCGCGTGCTCACCCCGGCGGAGGCCTCGAAGGAGGCCGACCTGATCATGATCCTGGCGCCGGACACCAAGCAGCGCTTCATCTACGCCGAGGACATCGAGCCCAACCTCAGCGATGGCGACGCCATCTTCTTCGGCCACGGCTTCAACATCCGCTACGACCTGATCAAGCCCCCGGCCAACATCGACGTGGCCATGGTCGCGCCCAAGGGCCCGGGCCACCTCGTCCGCCGCCAGTTCGTCGACGGCAAGGGCGTCCCCGCGCTCATCGCCGTGCACCAGGACGCCACCGGTGGCGCCCAGGCGCTCGCGCTCTCCTACGCCGCGGCCATCGGCGGCGCCCGGGCCGGGGTCATCAAGACGACCTTCACCGAGGAGACCGAGACCGACCTGTTCGGCGAGCAGGCCGTGCTCTGCGGCGGCGCGTCGGCGCTGGTGCAGACCGGGTTCGAGGTGCTCACCGAGGCCGGCTACGCCCCGGAGATCGCCTACTTCGAGGTGCTGCACGAGCTCAAGCTCATCGTCGACCTGATGTACGAGGGCGGCATCGCCCGCCAGCGCTACTCGGTCTCCGACACCGCCGAGTACGGCGACCTCACCCGCGGCCCGCGGGTGATCACGCCGGGGGTCAAGGCGGAGATGAAGAAGATCCTGGGTGAGATCCAGGACGGCACCTTCGCCCGCGAGTGGGTGGCCGAGGACGAGAACGGCCGCGAGAACTACCGCAGGCTGCAGGAGCAGGGCGAGCAGCACCCGATCGAGGAGACCGGGCGCAAGTTGCGCGGGTTGATGTCGTGGGTGGATCGGCCGATCACCGAGACTGCTTGATCGTTTGTCGCGCTGGGCCCGGCGTTCCCTTCGTTGGGGTGGCCCGGCATTCCCTTCGCGCGATTGTGACTACGGCCGGAGGTGGGCTGTCAAGGCGGGAAAGATGCCTTGACAGCCGACCTCCGGCCGTGTTTTGGCTGCGTATGGAATGCAGGGCGGGGAGTGGTCTGCGGGGCGGCTTTGGTTGCCGGGCTGGGCCGGGCTGGGTGCGGGGTGGGGTTAGTCGCCGGGCTGCGGTGGGGCTGTGGGGCGGGGGAGTGGTAGCCGGGTCGGGATGGTTGCCGGGCTGCGGTTGGGCTGGGGGAGTGGTCTGCGGGTGGGGTTGGGGCGCCTGGCTGGGGTTGGGCTGGTGGGCGGGCCGGTCGCCGGGGCGGGGGAGTGGTAGCCGGGCCGCGGTTGGGTTGTCGGGCTGGTGAGGACGAGAAGGCGCGTGTGCTCTCGTGGGGAGCTCAGAAGTCCGGTTCGGTTCGCAGCGTGATCAAGGCGGCGGGGGCCAGGTCCGGTTCGAAGGAGTAGCCGGGGAATCCGCCCCAGCGGACTGATTCCCGTAGGTAGTCCACCAGGGTGATTCCCGGTCGGCCGGCCACGTCCACCAGGACCGGGTCGGCCACCTGTGAGGGCAGCTCCAGGTAGTGCGATCCGCCGCTGATGTTGGCCTTGAGCAGTTCGTCTGGAGCGAGGCAGAACTCGAAGCCCTCTGGGTCTTCCTCTTCCTCCACGATGTCCTGCCACTCAAGGTCCAGGAAGTAGGCGTTGCCCAGGCACAGGGGGTCTGGGTATTCGGCTCCGGGTGGTTTGGTGCTCGGTGTTGGTTCGTGGTGGTAGGTCAGCAGCAGGGCTTCGCAGTCGCCTGCGAACCACACCTCGCCGACGCGGCGCAGGCATGCCTCCAAGGCGAAGGGCAGACCGCCGATCTTGTCCGACAGGGTGCTGACCAACTCCTGGTCGCCGTCGGTCGGCGGCTGGTGCGGTGCGATGAGGCGGTCGGAGGAGGTCCAGCCCAGTTCGGGCAGCGCGGCCGCGATCCGGGCGACGTGCTGGGATACCCGGCGCATCGTCTCGTCGGCGACCGCGGCGACGTCCTCGGCCAGTTCCTCGGGGACCGGGCCCAGTGCGCGCAGCTCCGACCAGACGGATTCGCGCTGACCGCGCGCATATCGCAGGGAGAACGAGGTCACCGGGCCTACGCTACTGAGTGCGATCAGACCGATGCGACAGCGACACGGTGCGTGCGGTGGTGCCGGGGGGCTGCGGTATACCTGATCCCCGGCAGATCCTTCAGCGCTGAGCGAGGAGACGTGATGGCGAGCGCCCCCATCTACGACGACAAGGCCGAGATCCGCGGCAACCTCGACCTGACCAAGGCCGAGTGGCAGCGGGCCGCCGAGCCCGACGCCGACCCGGACGGGGAGTACGTGGAGATCGCGTTCGTCCCGCACACCGACGGCAAGACCTACATCGCGATGCGCAACTCGAAGTTCACCGGCCCGGAAGACACCGTCCTGGTCTTCACCGAGTCGGAGTGGGACGCGTTCGTGGAGGGCGCCAAGGCAGGCGAGTTCGACGAGCCGTGGTGACCCCGGCGGGCGGGGGAGACCCCGACCCGGGCGACCAATCCCGACCCGCCCCCGCCGACCCGCCCCGCGGCCGCATGGCGGCCACCGAGTCGGGCGCCGGTCGGACGGCAGCGCCTGAGTCGGGCGCCAGCCGCACGGCGGCCACCGAGCCGAGCGCCGGCCGCACGGCCACCTCTGAGTCGAGCGCCGGCCGCACGGCCACCTCTGAGTCGGGCGCCGGTCGGACGGCGGCCCCTGAGTCAGGCGCCAGCCGCACGGCCGCCACCGAGTCGGGCACCGGCCGGGCTGCCGCCGACGGGGTGGCTGCCTGGCCGGGGAGTGCTGAGCGGTCGGCTGTCGGGCGGGCGGGCGCGGCCGATGTGGTGGGCAGTGTGTCGGGCACCCTCCCGGCGGCGGTGTGGACGCTGCCCGAGGACATGCCGCTGCCCAGCCCGACCGTCCGGCCACCGCACCAAGCGGGCGCGGACGAGCGCCGCGCTCGCGACGAGCCCGGGTTCGAGTCGCAACGGGGTTCGCTGGAGCTGCCCGTCCCCGCCGCGGTGCCGTCGGCACCTCAACGCGGCTCGTCGCCCGCCGCCACCCACGTGACCGAACAACTCACCCGCCGCCCAACCACCACTGCGACCGGGCACACAACTGCGACTGGGCACACAACTGCGACCGGGCACGGCTCTCACCCCACACAGCCTCGATCCACTCTCGGGCCCCCACCGCCACCTCCCGGGGCTCGGCCCACGCCGCTGCCGCGCACGACTGCGCCATCCCAAGCGGCTGGTCCGGTGGCAGCTCAGCCGCCGGCGCCGTTCCAGCCCCCGGCACCGCCGAGCGGCCCCTCTTCCTCTCCGGCCACCGGCTCCGCGTCCCAGCCCGTGGCGCTGCCGCCTGGTCCGCGTCCGCAGCAGACCGGGCCCATGGCTCCCGGTCGCCAAGTGGAACCGGTGCCCGCCGACCGCCGCTCGCCGCCACCCACCGGGCCGCACCAGCTGCCTGCGAATCCCCCGCAGGGTGCTGTCTCGCAGCAGTTCCCGCCCGGGCGGCCGCCGCGATCCTCCGCCGCGATCTCGCAGACCCGTCCGACCGTGGCGTTGGCCAGGCCCGCCCAGCCCCCAGTCGGGCACCCGTCCCCGCCAGGTGCGCTCGCCGAGTCCCCGGCCACCACGCGGATCAGCGGTCCGAACACCGGTGCGGCTCCCGCCGTGCCGCTGAACGGGCCCGGCTCGCCCACCACGCCGGGATCTCCGGGCGCAGGGGTCCAGGGACGCCCCGCGGTTGGTCAGCCTTCTTCTGACTCCGGCAGACCGGGCGAGCCGTTCCCGGGTCCCGCCCAGCCACTCCCCGTCCGGGGCGCCGGCCTGCCGTTCCCGCCCCAGCCAGCGGGCGGGCCTGCTCCGGGCTCGCCGCCCGGGGCGACGTCGCCACCATTCCGCGTCCCGGCCGCACCGCCGGGCGCGGTGTCCCAGCCCTTGCCTGCTCCGGGACCGCCCCCCAACACCACGCGACCCTTCTCGCCCACCGGCCCACCGCCCCCGAGCGCGTCGCAGCAGTTCGCGCCGGGCTCACCTCCCAACGCCGCTATGCCTTTCCTGGGACCGCCGCCCGGTTCCCCACCGCACTTCCCGCCGATCCCCCCGGCTCAGGCGGAGGTCCTCCAGCCCGCCCCGCTCTCCGGCTACGGCGCTGAGGGTTTCGGTCCCACCGGCTCCGGTGGCTACTCCCAGGGGACCACCCCGGTGCCCCCGCGACCGCCGGTCGATGAGCTCCCGGTGGTCAAGGAGCCGAGGAAGCGGCCGTCCTACCTGGTCGAGGGTGACGACGACGAGATGTTCGGCAACGCCGCGTTCACCGCGCCGCCGGTTATCGGCGAGTAGTCGACATTGACACAACTTTGACATGTCACATGTCTCACCCTCGGGGTTGAACGGTTCAGTCGCGGTTCTAAACTCGACCCGGTTACAGCGTCGTGACCGCCTCCTTCCCAGCTCTCCCAGCACAGGAGTCCCAGCGTGACAACTACGAGCCGCCCCGTCGTCCTCATCGCCGAGAAGCTCGCGCCGTCCGTGCTGGACGTCTTCGGCGACGAGTTCGAGGTCCGCCACGTCGACGGCACCGACCGCCCCGCCCTGCTGGCCGCGGTGGCGCACGCCGACGCGCTGCTGGTGCGCTCCGCGACCCAGGTCGACGCCGAGGTCCTCAAGGCGAGCGACACCCTCAAGGTCGTCGCGCGCGCCGGTGTCGGGCTCGACAACGTCGAGGTGCCCGCGGCCACCGAGCGCGGTGTCCTGGTGGTCAACGCGCCGACGTCCAACATCGTCTCGGCCGCCGAGCACGCGGTGGCGCTGCTGCTCTCGGTCGCCCGCCAGGTGCCCGCCGCGCACGCCACGCTGCAGGACGGCCAGTGGAAGCGCAGCTCGTTCTCCGGCGTGGAGCTGCAGGGCAAGACCGTCGGCGTGGTCGGCCTGGGCAAGATCGGCCAGCTCTTCGCGCAGCGGCTCGCCGCGTTCGGCACCACGCTGATCGCCTACGACCCCTACGCCTCGGCCGCGCGCGCCGCGCAGCTGGGCATCGAGCTGGTCGAGCTGGACGAGCTGCTCGCCCGCGCCGACGTGATCTCGGTGCACCTGCCCAAGACCCCGGAGACGAAGGGCCTGCTCAACGCCGAGACCCTGGCCAAGACCAAGCGCGGCGTGATCATCGTCAACGCCGCGCGCGGTGGCCTGATCGACGAGGAGGCGCTGGCCGACGCGGTGCGCAGCGGCCAGGTCGGCGGCGCGGGCGTGGACGTCTTCGTCAAGGAGCCCACCACCGAGAGCCCGCTGTTCGGCGTGCCCGGCATCGTGGTCACCCCGCACCTGGGCGCCTCCACCGCCGAGGCGCAGGACCGCGCGGGCACCGACGTGGCCCGCTCGGTGCTGCTCGCGCTGCGCGGCGACTTCGTGCCGGACGCGGTCAACGTGGCCGGTGGCGTGGTCGGCGAGGAGGTCCGCCCGTACCTGCCGCTGGTGCAGAAGCTGGGCACGGTGCTCTCCGCGCTCGGCGGCAAGGCACCCACCTCGATCACCGTCCAGGTCCGCGGCGAACTGTCCACTGAGGACGTCTCGATCCTGCCGCTGGCCGCGCTGCGCGGGGTGTTCGCGGGCATCGTCGAGGACCAGGTGACGTTCGTGAACGCGCCGCGGCTGGCCGAGACCCTCGGGGTCACCGTCGAGGTGACCAAGGAGAGCGAGAGCCTCAACCACCGCAGCGTGGTCACCCTGCGCGGGGTCTACCCGGACGGCTCGGCGGTCACCGTCAGCGGCACGCTGTCCGGTCTGGCCCAGGCGCAGAAGCTGGTCGAGGTGCACGGCCGCTCGTTCGACCTGCGCGCCGAGGGCGACGTGCTGCTGCTGGAGTACCCGGAGCGCCCGGGCGTGATGGGCACCGTGGGCACCCTGCTCGGCGAGGCCGGGGTCAACATCGACGCCGCGCAGATCAGCCAGACCGGCGACGGCACCGACGCGGTCATGCTGCTGCGCGTGGACCGCCCGGTCGACGGCTCGGTGCTGGAGTCGATCGGCGCCGCGGTGGGCGCCACGCTGGTGCGCTCGGTCGACTTCGGCTGACGAACCGCCCACAGGCTGGGACGCAACTCCAAAGCCGCACGGTGCCCGGATCGGTTGGCGACCAACCGATCCGGGCACCGTTCGTGGTAAACCGGGGTCGGGAAAACGCCGAAACACCACCCAGAGGGGTGGCGAGATGCGGCTACCGGACGACTTCCCGGTAGCCTTCCCTCGACTACCAGGCCCTGACAGTTCGGGCCGATATCCGGGAGGTGTGTGCATGCGGCTCGCGGTGATCCCAGGTGACGGGATCGGGCCGGAAGTGATCGCGGAGGCCCTCAAGGTCCTCGGTGAGGTCGTTCCGACCGCGGAGATCACCCGATACGACCTCGGCGCGGCGCGGTGGCACGCGACCGGGGAGCTGCTGCCGGAGTCCGTGCTCGGCGAGCTGCGGGAGCACGACGCGATCCTGCTCGGCGCCGTCGGCGATCCTTCGGTCCCCAGCGGCATCCTCGAGCGCGGCCTGCTGCTGCGGCTGCGCTTCGAGCTCGACCACCACGTCAACCTGCGTCCGGCCCGGCTCTACCCGGGCGTGAAGAGCCCGATCGCCGACCCGGGCGAGATCGACATGATCGTGGTCCGGGAGGGCACCGAGGGGCTCTACGCGGGCAACGGCGGACTGTTGCGAAAGGACACTCCGCACGAGATCGCGACCGAGGTCAGCGTCAACACCTCGTTCGGGGTCGAGCGGGTGGTCCGGGACGCGTTCGGCCGCGCCGCCGCCCGCCCGCGCAAGCACCTCACGCTCGTCCACAAGACGAACGTGCTGACCCACGCGGGCTCGCTGTGGTCGCGCGTGGTCGAAGAGGTCTCGCTGCAGCACCCGGACGTGACGGTGGCCTACCAGCACGTCGACGCCACGACCATCCACATGGTCACCGACCCGACCCGCTTCGACGTGATCGTCACCGACAACCTGTTCGGTGACATCCTCACCGACCTGGCGGCGGCGGTCACCGGCGGCATCGGCCTGGCGGCCAGCGGCAACCTCGACATCACCCGGCGCAACCCGAGCATGTTCGAGCCGGTGCACGGCAGCGCGCCGGACATCGCCGGGCAGGGCATCGCCGACCCGACGGCCGCGGTGCTCTCGGTGGCGCTGCTGCTCGACCACCTCGGCGAGGTGGAGGCGGCCCGGCGGATCGAGGCCTCGGTCGCCTTCGACCTGGCCACCCGCGACCACGCCTCGCCCGGTGGCACCTTCGCCATCGGCGACCGGCTCGCCGCACTGGTCTCCTCGAACGCGAAATCCGCGTAGCGAAGCCAGATCGACCGCGAACGCCGCCCCCGGACCGGGGGCGGCGTTCGCCGTTTGCGAGGGATAACAGATCCCAGCGGATGGGACATCGCGTCCGTGAATTGGACGTCGCCGAGCAGGCTGTGCCACGATCGCGCCGTGTTCAACTCCGTCGTCATTATTGACCAGCGCGCTGGGTAGCTCCTTCTCCGAGCCCAGCGCGCAGACCTCTCGCACCTCGCGGGGGGTCTTTTTGTTTTCCTGGAAACCCCTTCTAGAGGAGCAGAACCCGTGACCCGCACAGCCCGGTCCGAGCCCGCAGGCACCCCGCTCGGCGATTCCTTCCACCTCTACGACACGACCCTGCGCGACGGCGCCCAGCGGGAGGGCATCTCCTACTCGGTCACCGACAAGCTGGCCGTGGCGCGGTTGCTGGACGGGCTGGGCGTGGGGTTCATCGAGGGCGGCTGGCCGGGCGCGCTGCCCAAGGACACGGAGTTCTTCGCCCGGGCGGCGGCAGGCGAGCTGGTGCTCGAGCACGCGGCGCTGGTCGCCTTCGGCGCCACCCGGCGCGCGGGCGGCACGGCCGCCACCGACCAGCAGGTGCGGGCGCTGCTCGACTCGCAGGCCCCGGTGATCACCCTCGTGGCCAAGTCCGACCGCAGGCACATCGAGCGCGCGCTGCGCACCGACGTGGCCGAGGCGGTGGAGATGGTGCGCGACACCGTCGCGTTCCTGGTCGGTGAGGGCAGGCGGGTCTTCCTCGACGCCGAGCACTTCTTCGACGGCTACGCCTTCGACCCGGACTGCTCGCTGCGGGTGCTCACCGCGGCGGTGGAGGCGGGCGCGGACGTGGCGGTCCTGTGCGACACCAACGGGGGGCAGCTGCCCCTCGGCCTGGCGGACACCGTCCGCGAGGTCATCGCCCGCACCGGTTTCCGGGTGGGCATCCACTGCCAGGACGACACGTCCTGCGCGGTGGCCAACAGCGTCGCGGCTGTGCAGGCGGGCGCTAGCCACGTCCAGTGCACCGCGAACGGCTACGGCGAACGGGCGGGCAACGCCGACCTGTTCGCCGTCACGGGCAATCTCGTGACCAAGCTCGGAATACAGGCGCTGCCCACCGGCTCGCGCTCCGAGCTCACCCGGGTCTCCCACGCCCTCGCCGAGATCGCCAACATCGCACCCGACACCCACCAGGCCTATGTCGGGTCGTCAGCGTTCGCCCACAAGGCGGGCCTGCACGCGAGCGCGATCAAGGTGGACCCGGAGCTCTACAACCACATCGATCCGGCCACCGTCGGCAACGACATGCGGGTGCTGGTCACCGAGATGGCCGGCCGGGCCAGCCTCGAGCTCAAGGGACACGAGCTCGGGGTTGACCTGGCCGGCAGGCCCGAGGCCGTCACGAACGCGTTGCGCAAGGTCAAGGAGCTGGAGGCGCGCGGCTGGTCCTTCGAGGCCGCCGACGCCTCCTTCGAACTGCTGCTGCGGGGGGAGATCGCCGGGATCGACCCGACCACGACCCTGCCCGCGGTCCCCTTCGAGCTGGAGTCCTACCGGGTCATCCTCGACCACCGGGCCGACGGCGAGGTGGTGTCCGAGGCGACGGTGAAGGTGCGCGTGGACGGTCAGCGCGTCATCGCCACCGCCGAGGGCAACGGACCGGTGCACGCCCTGGACGCGGCCCTGCGCCGGGCCCTGGTGCCGCACCTGCCGTGGCTCGACGAGGTCGAGCTGACCGACTACAAGGTGCGGATCCTGACATCCGGTGGCGGTCCCCGTGCAACCGAACACGGCACCGACGCCGTCACCAGGGTGCTGGTGCAGTCCACGGACCATGAGCTCGAATGGACCACGGTCGGCGTGCACGGCAACATCGTGGAGGCCAGCTGGCTGGCCCTCTGCGACGCGCTGGCGCACAAGGCGATGCGGGTCGGGTCCGGGGTCGGCGCGGGCGGCCCGCACCGGTAGGCCGCCGTGGCTGGGTCGAGGAGGGTGTTCGGGTGCGTCGGATCGTGTTGTTCACCGGGATCGTGTCGGTCGCCGCGGTGATCGGGGGCTGCGGCGGCGGCGCGGGCTCGGACGACCCGGCCGCCCCCTCGACCGCACCACCCACCGACGTGTGGGACGCGGGCGCCAAGGCGGCCCCCGGTGTCACCCGGGTGGGTTCACCTCAGGCGTGCCCGATGCCGTTCGCCTTCGACATCGCCGCGGGCTGGCAGCCCAGCCCGGCCACCGCCGAGTCCCGCGCGGGCCTCGCCGCGGCGTGCCGGGTGTCCACCACCGACGGCGACCTGCGGGTGTGGATCGGCGGCGACCCGGGCGGCACCTCGCGGCTGGCACTGGACCAGTACCTGCAGGGCGAGGGCCCCACAGCCGACCCGACCTACCGCGACACCGGCGTCGGCCAGGGGGCGGGCGTCGAGCTCACCTACTCGAAACCGGGCGGCGAGGCCCGCGGCCGGGCGTTCGCCCTCGCCACCCCGCTGCGCACGATCGTGGTCTCGGTGGCCGCCGACGACCCGGCCGCGTACCGCAAGGTGCTAGCCGGCTACCTCCTGGCGAAGGACAGCCTCACCCCCGTCGAGCGGTGAGCCCCGGGCGCCGTCCGGCACGCGCTCTCGCGTCACGAATCCCACGCACCGGACCCGCGGGGCAGCGCCTAGGGTGGCGTCGTGCGTATCGCTCGAATTGCCCATCCTGAAGGGGTCGCGTTCGTCGCCGTAGAGGGCGACGGGGACGACCAGGTAGCCGCCGAGATCGCCGAGCACCCGTTCGGCACCCCCACGTTCACCGGCAGGCGCTGGCCGCTGGCCGACACCCGGCTGCTGGCACCGATCCTGCCCAGCAAGGTCCTCTGCGTCGGCAAGAACTACGCCGACCACGCCAAGGAGATGGGTGGGGAGGCGCCGACCAGCCCGGTGATCTTCATGAAACCCTCCACCTCGGTCGTCGGCCCCGGCGCCGCGATCAAGCTCCCGCCGGACTCGACCCGGGTGGACTTCGAGGGCGAGCTGGCGATCGTCATCGGCATGCCCTGCCGCGACGTCCCGGCGGCCCGGGCCAAGGACGTGATCCTGGGCTACACCATCGCCAACGACGTCACCGCCCGCGACCAGCAGCAGGCCGACGGCCAGTGGACCAGGGCCAAGGGCCACGACACGTTCTGCCCGCTCGGTCCCTGGATCACCACCGGCGTCGAGCTGCAGACCGCGGCCGGCCTCGACCTCAAGACCACAGTGGACGGTGCGGTCAAGCAGGACTCGAACACCGCCCTGCTGATCCACGAGATCCCGGAACTCATCGAGTGGATCTCCCGGGTGATGACCCTGCTGCCCGGCGATGTGATCCTGACCGGCACCCCCGCCGGAGTTGGTCCGTTGGCAGTGGGGCAATCGGTGTCGGTGACCATCGAATCGCTGGGCACCCTCACCAACACCGTCCAGAACCGCTAGCGATCGAGCGGAAAGCGCGGACGCGGAGGCAAAGAAGGCACGACGGGGAGCGGGCGCGCCGGCTGAGAAGTACCGGAGGCCCGACCCGCACCGACCGCAGCCGGTCAATCCGCCGGCTCGAAACGCTTGACCGGAGTGGATCCCGCACCGACCGCACCTGGATAGCTCCGCTTGTTTGGAGCAACCCGGTCGCTCGAAACGCTCGACCCAAGCCGGCCCCGCACCAACCGCACCCGAATGACTCGCCTGTCGGGTTGCGAAGGACGTGGTTGCAGACCCACCTCCCACGCGTCCGCACCTGGACAACTCGCCTGCTGGATTGGGTGGAGTGGCTTTGTCTGGGGGGAGGGGCGATCGTAAACTTGCTGTGGTCGTGGGGCTCCCTTTCCCACCCGCTTTTCCCACGACGATCGCCCCTAGGGGCCCCGGGCAAAGCCACTCCACCCAATCCAGCACCCCACCTGAGCAAACCCCGACGCAGCCACCAAAGCGGGCCCCTGGGCAGCCACAATGCTGGCCGGGAAGCCAGAGCCGGCACCGCACCTAGCCCCAAAGCAAGCCCAGGGCAGCCGCAAGGCAAGAGCCCCAGCAGGCGTCAGCGCCGAGCGAAGTCCGGCGTCGGCTCGGTGAGCAGCCCGCGCCCGATCAGCTGAGCCGGGATCCGCCGCAGGAAGGGCACGCTGGAGAGCAGCCGCAGCGCGAGCGGCGGCTTCTTGGCCCGGGCGATCTCGACCTTCCCGGCCAGCGCCGGGGCCAGCCCCCTGGCGTGCAGCACGCGCTGCAGGGTCTGCACGGCCACGGTCGGCAGCAGCCGCCTGCGGCGCACCCTGGCCAGGTCCGAAGTGGACACCGCGCCCGCCAGCAGCGGCGCCGCCAGCAGCCGGGCGGCGGCGACCGCGTCCTGGACCGCCAGGTTGATGCCCACCCCGCCGACCGGGGACATCGCGTGCGCGGCGTCGCCGAGGCAGAGCAGGCCGTCGAGGTGCCAGCGGGTCAGCCGGTCGAGCTTGACGTCGAGGGTCTTGACGTCGTCCCAGGAGGTGACCGCGTCCTCCCGCCCCGCGAGCCACGGCGCGACCCGCACCAGGTCGGCCACCATGTCCGCCACCGGGGCGGTCCGGGCGGGCGTGTCCGAACCCTTGGCGATCAGGGTCGCCACCTGCCAGTAGTCGCGCCGGTCGATGAGCACCGCCGCCCGGGCGCGGCTGACCAGTCCGACGATGCCGCGCGGGTCGCTGTCCTGCCTGGGCAGCCGGAACCACCACACGTCCATCGGCGTGGGGAAGGACTTCGGGCGCAGGTGGGCGTCCGCGCGCAGCCGGGAGCCGCGGCCGTCGCAGGCCACGGTCAGGTCGGCGGTGATCGCGCCGGTCTCGCCCGCCGCGGTCCGGTAGTCGACACCGACCACGCGGTCGCCGTCCCAGCGCAGCGCGGTCGCCTCGGTGTTCATCCGCAGGGTGAACCCCGGCTCCTTCTTGGCGGCGCCCGCCAGGAGGTCCAGCAGGTCCCACTGCGGCACCATCGCGATGAAGTTGTTCGGGCCCGGCAGCGTCGTCAGGTCGGCCACCCGCACCGCCCCGCCCGCGAACGGGACCTGCGCCTGCTCGACCCGGCTCTGCGGCAGCGCCCGGAAGGCCGGGCCGAGGCCCAGGTCGTCGAGCAGGTCGAGGGTGGGTGGGTGCACGGTGTCGCCGCGGAAGTCCCGCAGGAAGTCCGCGTGCTTCTCCAGCACGGTCACCTCGACACCCGCCCGGGCCAGCAGCAGGCCCAGCACCATCCCCGCCGGTCCGCCGCCCGCGACGCACACCGTCGTGTGTTCCATGATCCCCTCCAGGATTTCAACGGTAGTTGAATAACTTGAGGATGCACCCGGGCCTCGCCTGGGTCAAGCCGGATCGGCAGGGATACGCTCAGCGGGCCATGAGCACGCCACACGCAGACACCCCAGTCCGAGCCCGCTTCTGCCCGTCACCGACGGGTACACCGCACGTCGGGCTCATCCGCACCGCCCTGTTCAACTGGGCCTTCGCCCGGCACACCGGCGGCGAACTCGTCTTCCGCATCGAGGACACCGATGCCGCCCGCGACTCCGAGGAGAGCTACACCGCCCTCCTCGACGCGCTGCGCTGGCTCGGCATCGACTGGGACGAGGGCCCCGAGGTCGGCGGTGAGCACGGCCCCTACCGGCAGAGCCAGCGGTCCGACATCTACGCCGACGTCGCCCGCAAGCTGTTCGACGCGGGCGAGCTGTACGAGTCGTTCTCCACGCCCGAGGAGGTCGAGGCGCGCCGCCGGGCGGCGGGCCAGGACCCCAAGCTGGGCTACGACAACGCCGACCGCGACACCACCGACGAGCAGCGCGCCGCCTTCCGCGCCGCGGGCCGCGAGCCGGTGCTGCGGCTGCGCGTGCCCGACGAGGCGATCGCGTTCACCGACCTCATCCGCGGCGACATCAGCTTCCCGTCAGGCAGCGTGCCCGACCCGGTGCTGGTGCGCGCCAACGGAGCGCCGCTCTACACGCTGACCAACCCCGTTGACGACGCGTTGATGAAGGTGACCCACGTCCTGCGCGGCGAGGACCTGCTTCCGTCAACTCCCCGCCAGATAGCGCTCTACGCCGCGCTCGAGCGGGTGGGGATCGCCGAGTTCACCCCGCACTTCGGACACATGCCGCTGGTGCGCGGCGAGGGCAACAAGAAGCTGTCCAAGCGCGACCCCCAGTCGAACCTGTTCGCCTACCGCGAGCGCGGCTTCGTGCCCGAGGGGATGCTCAACTACCTGGCGCTGCTGGGCTGGTCGATCGCCGACGACCGCGACATCTTCACGATGGCCGAGATGATCGATGCCTTCGAGATCGGCAAGGTCAGCTCGAACCCGGCCCGCTTCGACCTGAAGAAGGCCGAGGCGATCAACGCCGAGCACCTGCGCGCGCTGCCCCGGGACGAGTTCGTCCGCCGCGTGCTGCCCTACCTGGTGTCAGCCGGGGTGCTGCCCGCCGAGCCCACCGTTGATCAACTGGCCACAGTGGACGCTATCGCACCCCTTGTGCAGGAGCGCCTGATCGTGCTCTCCGACGCCGCGGGCATGGTGCGCTTCCTTTACGCCACCGAGGAGGACTTCGCCCCGGAGCCGGAGGCGGCGGCCAAGAACCTCGGCGCGGACGCGAAGCCGGTGCTCGAGGCGAGCATCGCGGCGCTGGAGGCGTTGCCGGAGTGGACCACCGCGGCCATCGAGGAAGCGCTCAAGGGCGCGCTGGTCGACGGCCTGGGCCTCAAGCCGCGCAAGGCTTTCGCCCCTGTTCGGGTGGCCGTCACGGGTCGTACGGTGTCCCCCCCGCTCTACGAGTCGCTCGAACTCCTCGGGCGTGACCGCACTCTCACCCGATTGCGGAAGGCGCTTCCGTAACGAGCACAGGAGATCCCGCGATATCCCGGAGTTCGGGCTGTCGCGGGATCTTCGCGCTTGACCGTGTCAGACCCGCAAACTTCACCTGTGCAGACGAATCGCCGAGTCCGCTTCGGGTTCTAGCCTCGCTGGATGACAACCGCGCTCGCCGCCCAACCGTCCACTTCGAGCACTTCCGGGCGGGCGGTGGCGGGGCAGCGGCTCGAACCGCCGGCGATTCACGCGATCTGCCTGGACATCGACGACACCCTCGTCGACTTCACCGGCTCCGCGCGCTCCGCGCTCTCGGTGCTCACCGGCCGCGATGACATGTGGCCCGCCTGGCAGCGGATCACCGACGCGCACAGCGCCCGGTGCGTGGCGGGCGAGTTCGACTACGACGCGATGCGCCGGGCCCGCACCAAGGCGTTCCTGGCCGACCTGGGCACCCAGCTCGACGACGAGGCGGTCGCCGTCCTGGAGGACCGCAGGCTGGCCCAGATGAGCCGGGGCTCCCGGCTCTTCCCCGACGCCCTGCCCTGCCTGGACTGGCTCCGCGCGGCCGGGTTCAAGATCGCCGCTGTGACCAACGCCTCACGCCCGCACCAGCGCGGCAGGCTCGCCACCCTGGGCCTGGCCCGCTTCTTCGACGCCGTGGTCAGCGCGGGCGAGCTCGGCGCGGCCAAACCGGACCCGGTGATCTTCCACACCGCGTGCGAGCAGCTCGGCGTCGAACCCGACCACGCGGCCCACGTCGGCGACCGGCTCGACCTCGACGCCCAGGGCGCCCGCGACGCCGGGCTGCACGGGATCTGGCTCGACCGCACCCACACCGGTGACCCCGAACAGGCGGGCGTCCCGGTCGTCGACAGCCTCGCCGAGCTGCCCGCGCTGCTGGTCACCGACTACCGCACACCGACGGTGACCAGCGCTTCAGCGGTGCCCACCCCACGGGGGTAGGGGCCGATTTCTCGATCAGCGGGGGTGTGGTCTAACATCTTCCCCGGCAAGCAAGACAGCCGCAGGGGAGACCCGGACGAGCTGGATCGCAAAGCCAATGGGGTATGGTGTAATTGGCAGCACGACTGATTCTGGTTCAGTTAGTCTAGGTTCGAGTCCTGGTACCCCAGCGGTGAAGCCGCACAGCGGTTTTGCTAGAGTCTCTCCTCGCGAGAGCGAAACTGAAGATCGAAGAAGTTCCTGGCCCCGTCGTCTAGCGGCCTAGGACGCCGCCCTCTCAAGGCGGTAGCGCGGGTTCGAATCCCGTCGGGGCTACAGAGGTGGCAGAGGTCTGCTTGGTGCTTGCACCTTCGCGGGCCTCTTTCGCTTTGTTCTGGGGGCCGAGCCCCCAGACCCCCACGGTGCGATCGGTGGCGGTTCCAGCGTGGGCTCGGCCTTCGGCCATTGCTGCTTACGGCTTCGCCGTGTCGCATCGGGGGAATGGGTGTTGGTGTTGAAGGTCTGGTTGTGGAATTGGCCATTCGGTGAGGGGCTAGATCTGGTGAGGGGCTAGATCTATCGGGTTGGGTTTGATGGGTTCCAGCCCTCTGGTTCCAGCCCTCTGGTTCCAGCCCTCTGGTTCCAGCCCTCTGGTTCCAGCCCTCTGGTTCCAGCCCTCTGGTTCCAGCCCTCTGGTTCCAGCCCTCTGGTTCCAGCCCTCTGGTTCCAGCCCTCTGGTTCCAGCCCTCCCGTTCCACCCCTCCCGTTCCACCCGCTCGCTTCGCTTCGCGGGTGGGGGCGTGGTGTTCTTGCCTCTCTGCCTCTCTGCCTCTCTGCCTCTCTGCCTCTCTGCCTCTCTGCCTCTCTGCCTCTCTGCCTCTCTGCCTCTCTGCCTCTCTGCCTCTCTGCCTCTCGGGGGTGGTGTGGTGCGTGGGTGGTTTGGTGCGGGGGTGCTGTGGGGTGGGGTGGTTCTGGTGTGGACATGGGGGCGCCCCGGCTGGGGTGAGCCGGGGCGCTGAGGGGTGTGGTGGAGGTTGGGGGGTTATAGGCGGTTCTGTAGGGCGTCGGCGGCGGCTAGGAGGTCGGCGGCCCAGCGGGCGCCTGGTCTTCTGCCCATGCGGTCGATGGGGCCGGAGACCGAGACCGCGGCCACGACCGCGCCCGAGGTGTCCCGGACCGGGGCGGAGACGCTGGCCACGCCGGGCTCCCGTTCCGCGACGCTCTGGGCCCAGCCGCGCCTGCGGACCTCCAGGAGGGCGCGTTCGCCGAACACCGCGTCCGCCAGGAGGCTGCGCTGGGTTGCCGGGTCCGCCCAGGCGGCCAGGACCTTCGCGCCCGAGCCGGCTGTCATCGGCAGGCGGGCGCCCACCGGGACCGTGTCCCGCAGGCCGCTCGGCGGCTCGGCCGAGCAGACGCAGATCCGGTGTAGACCATCTCGGCGGTAGAGCTGCACGCTCTCCCCCGTGCGATCCCGCAGGCGCGGCAGCACCGCTGTCGCCGCGTCCAGGAGGGGGTCGGTGGCGCCGCCCGCGAGCTCGGCTAGTGCCGCACCCGGCCGCCAGCGGCCGTCGCTTCCCCTGCGCAGCAGGCGATGCACCTCGAGACCGACCGCCAGCCGGTGGGCCGTGGCCCTGGGCAGGCCGGTCTTGGTGCACAGCTCCGCCAGACCGCACGGCTCCTTGGCCACCGCCTGCAGTACGGCCATTGCCTTGTCCAGAACTCCGATGCCGCTATGCTGTCCCACGTCTCGATACTACTTTCCCGTTATGTGGGAAGTCCAGTCCGTGGGAAGCTGATGGTGATTGGCGATGGCCAAAACGCTCGCCGAGAAGGTGTGGGACCAGCACGTTGTGCGCCGTGGCACCGGTGCCGAGCCTGACCTGCTCTACATCGATCTGCACCTCGTGCACGAGGTGACCAGTCCGCAGGCGTTCGACGGCCTGCGGCTGGCCGGGCGCCCGGTGCGCAGGCCCGACCTGACCATAGCGACCGAGGATCACAACGTACCGACAGTTGGGATCGATCTCCCGATCGCTGACCCCGTCTCGCGCACCCAGGTGGAGACGCTGCGCCGCAACTGCGCCGAGTTCGGTGTCCGGCTGCACTCGATGGGCGATGTCGAACAGGGCATCGTGCACGTCGTCGGACCGCAGCTGGGCCTGACGCAGCCGGGCACGACGGTGGTGTGCGGGGACAGCCACACCTCCACGCACGGCGCGTTCGGCGCCCTCGCCTTCGGGATCGGCACCTCCGAGGTCGAGCACGTGCTGGCCACCCAGACGCTGCCGTTGCGCCCCTTCAAGACCATGGCGGTCACCATCACCGGCGCGCTGGGCCCCGGGGTCACCGCCAAGGACATCATCCTGGCCGTCATCGCCAAGATCGGCACCGGCGGCGGGCAGGGCTACGTCCTGGAGTACCGCGGCGAGGCCATCGAGGCGCTCTCGATGGAGGCCCGGATGACCGTCTGCAACATGTCGATCGAGGCGGGCGCGCGGGCCGGGATGATCGCCCCCGACGAGACCACCTTCGCCTACCTCAAGGACCGCCCGCACGCGCCGCGCGGTGCCGACTGGGACGCCGCGGTGGCGCAGTGGCGGGAGCTGCGCACCGACGACGGCGCGACCTTCGACGAGGAGGTCGTCCTCGACGCGGACACGCTGACCCCGTTCGTCACCTGGGGAACCAACCCAGGCCAGGGGCTGCCGCTGTCCGCGGCGATCCCGGACCCGGAGCTGATCGCCGACGAGAACGAGCGCGTCGCCGCCGAGAAGGCCCTGTCGTACATGGACCTCGCCCCCGGCACCCCGCTGCGGGCGATCTCCGTCGACACCGTCTTCCTCGGCTCCTGCACCAACGGGCGGATCGAGGACCTGCGCGCCGCGGCCGAGGTGATCCGCGGCAGGCAGGTCGCCGAGAGCGTCCGGATGCTCGTGGTGCCCGGGTCGATGCGGGTCCGGGCGCAGGCCGAGTCCGAGGGTCTGGACCAGGTCTTCCTGGCCGCGGGCGCGGAGTGGCGGCAGGCGGGCTGCTCGATGTGCCTGGGCATGAACCCCGACCAGCTGGCCCCCGGGGAGCGCAGCGCGTCCACTTCGAACCGCAATTTCGAGGGCAGGCAGGGCAAGGGCGGGCGCACCCACCTGGTGTCCCCGCTCGTCGCCGCGGCCACCGCCGTGCGCGGCACGCTGTCCTCGCCCGAGGACCTGGTAACCGCCGCCACCAGCACCGACGCGAAGGACTGAGGCAGGACATGGAGCCGTTCACCACCCACACCGGCGTCGGCGTGCCGCTGCGCCGGTCCAACGTGGACACCGACCAGATCATCCCGGCGGTCTACCTCAAGCGGGTGAGCCGCACCGGGTTCGAGGACGGGCTGTTCGCCGCCTGGCGCTCCGACGAGCACTTCGTGCTCAACCAGGAGCCCTACCGGGCGGGCAGCGTCCTGGTCGCCGGGCCGGACTTCGGCACCGGGTCCTCGCGCGAGCACGCGGTCTGGGCGCTGGGCGACTACGGCTTCCGGGCCGTCATCTCGGCCCGCTTCGCCGACATCTTCCGGGGCAACGCGGGCAAGCAGGGGCTGGTGGCCGCCCAGTGCGAGCAGTCCGACATCGAACTGTTGTGGAAGCTGCTCGAAACCGAGCCGGGCACCGAGGTCACCGTCGACCTGGTCGAGAAGACCGTCCGCGCCAAGGACTTCACCGCCCCGTTCGTCGTGGACGACTACACCCGCTGGCGGCTGCTCGAGGGCCTCGACGACATCGCCCTGACGCTGCGCCACGTCGCGGTGATCGACGAGTTCGAGCAGGCCAGGCCCGAGTGGAAGCCCCGCACCACCCCCATCCCGACCGCCGCCGGGCAGCACTGACGGCCGGGCCGGAATCCCCTTTCGGCAGGCGGGTTCCGGCCCCGCCCGGGCGGTGAGCCCGGGTCCACAACCCAACCTCGGCACCCCCGCGCGACGCCCGAAATCCGCCGCTTCGGCCCCCTCAGGGGGCCCGACCTCGCATGCGGCAAGGAAAAATCGGGCGCGTCGCGTGGAAATCGCGCGCATTTGGGCCTATCTTTGCCAGAAGTCGGCCTGAATCGGCCGTAAACGTGCAGTGTGGCTCTCTTACGGAGGACTGAAGGGTGAACAAGGCCCAACTCATCGAGGCGTTGACCGAGCGTCTTGGGGACAAGAAGGCCGCGGGCGCCGCGGTCGACGGTCTCGTCGACGTGATCGTTCGTACGGTCAACAAGGGCGAGAAGGTCAACATCACCGGCTTCGGCGTGTTCGAGAAGCGCGCGCGTGCCGCCCGCACCGCTCGGAACCCGCGGACCGGCGAGACGGTGAAGGTGAAGAAGACCAACGTCCCCGCGTTCCGCGCGGGCACGATGTTCAAGGAGGTCGTGAGCGGGACCAAGAAGCTGCCCAAGGTCGCGGCGACCCGGTCGGCCGCGGGCACCACCCGCACGGCGACCACCGGCACCCGCACCACGGCGGCTCGCGGCACCGCGGCCACCACGACCACGACGCGGGCTACCGCAACGCGTGCGGCGGCGGCGAAGCCCGCGGCCGCGACCACGCGCAGCACCACCACGCGCACCCGCGCGGCGGCTGCCAAGCCCGCGGCCGCCACCACGGCGACCAAGGCGACGACGACGCGCACCCGCGCGGCGGCGGCGAAGCCGGCAGCGGCAGCGGCGGCCCCGAAGGCGGCGGCTCCCAAGGCAACCGCGGCGAAGACCACCGCGGCCAAGAAGACCACCACCGCGGCGGCCCCGAAGGCGGCAGCGGCCAAGAAGACCACGGCAGCCAAGAGCAGCACGCCCCGCGCGACTGCTAAGACCGCCAAGAAGTAGCACCACCCGGCCGGTTCCCGGCCAGTAGTACCCAGCAGTACCGCACATCGCGAGAGCCCCGCACGCTTCCCCCGTGCGGGGCTCTCGCGTGTTCGGGGCCCGATCCGGCAGCGGACCGCTTGGGCGCGCACAGAACTCGGTGTGAGGCCCGCGCTGCCGCTCCTCCAGGGCGCACCGGCGGTCTCCGGCCGGGTTCCTCGACGTGTCCGGCCTGGGCCGAGTCACGGATCCAGTGCGTGCCCGGGGAAGCCCGATCCGGGTCCCCGGGTCCCTTGGTGGGCGGTTGAACCGCCGACCCCGTGCGCGCCTGGGATAGTCCGACCGGGCTCGACGACCGCTCGACGATGGAGTGAATCGCGAACTCCGTGCGAGTGGGCCCGTCAGCTCGTCCTAGTGCGGGCGGTGTCGGGACTCGGTGTGGGCTGGGAAGTTCGGTGGGATCTGTGGCCACGTCCCGGAGGGGTGTGGCCGGTCTCGGGCGGGTAGGCCAACGGTCCTACCGGGTTCACTGCTTCGCGGCAACGGGGTGAATCTCGGATCCCGTTCGAGTGGCCGAGGTTCAGCTTGTCGCCGCCCCGTCAGCCGGCCTGGGGCAAGACCGCTCCCGCTGGGGAAGTCCGGCGGGATCCGTGGTTTCGCGGCAGATGGGTGTCGGCGGCCCCGAACTGCTCGGCAGTGGTCGGCCGGGTCCGTGCGTCCTCGGCGACGGGGTGAATCGTGGACTCCGTTCGGGTGGCCGAGTTCGCGAAGCCGCGTGACCGGGTTGGCCTGAACAGCTCCAAGTCGCCGCTCTCCCGCGTTTCCGGGCAAGGCCAACCAGGTTCCTCGACCTACTCGGCCGCCGGGGGTGAATTGCCTATCAGGCGCGCTCCGCCCGGCCGGGAGAGGCGGGAACGGGTCAGGCGGTGGGGATGTAGTCCGCCGCCACCAGGCGGGCGTCCGCGTCGAAGCTGAGGACCCACACGCTGCCCTTGCGGCTCTTGAGGTCCGCGGCCTCCACACGGGAGTCGGTCAGCAGGTCGGCCAGCACGTCCGGGATCACCCCGCCCTGACTGCACACCACCGGGGTCCCGCCGTCCTTCGCCAGCTCCAGCAACCGCGCGGTGGCCGCCCCCGGCGACGCCTCGTGCGCCTGCTCGGAGAGCGTGGGCTCCGGCACGACCGGCACCCCCAGCGCCGCCGCCAGTGGGGCCACTGTGGCCGTGCAGCGCACCTTCGGGACCGAGTGCACCCGGTCCGGCCCGAACAGCGGCAGCAGCCGGGTCAGGGCGTGGCTCTGCCGCTCACCGGTGGGCGAGAGCGGCCGCTGGGCGTCCGGTCCGGTCCACAGCTGCTTCTTGCCCGCGTGCGCGTGGCGCACCAGCAGCACGGTCGTGGTGTCGGCCGGTGCGTCGGTGAACCTGTGCAGGACCACCCGGTCGTGCGGGTAGCGGCACAGGTCCGCCGCGGCGTCGACCGGCAGCCAGCGCAGCTGGTCGACCTCGTCGTTCGGCTCGAACGCCCCGCCCGCCGCGCGCGCGGCGAAGTAGTCCACCGTCTTGTCGCCGTCCGGCACCCGGTAGGACACCCGGGCCAGGAAGCGGCCGAGGACCGCGGCGAACCCGGTCTCCTCGGCGACCTCCCGCACCGCGGCGGCGTGCGTCGACTCGCCGCGGTCCAGCTTTCCCTTGGGCAGGCTCCAGTCGTCGTAGCGGGGCCGGTGGACGACGGCGACCTCCACGCCGCCCGCCCCGCCCCGCCACAGCACCGCGCCCGCGGCGGCGATCTTCCCCGACACCGGGCTCAGCCGATTGCGCGGTGGCGGGCCAGCAGCTCCGCCTGGTGGTCGCGCACCGACGAACCGTCCTCTGGCGAGGGCAGCCACTCGCCCTCGGCGGTGAGCACCCAGCAGCGCGTGGACGGGTCCAGCGCGGAGGAGAAGATGTCGTCGAGCTGCGCGGTGAGCCGCCGGTCGGTGACCCGCAGCTGCACCTCGACCCGCCGGTCCAGGTTGCGGTGCATCATGTCCGCGCTGCCGATCCAGTGCTCGTCGGAGCCGACGAAGTGGAAGATCCGCGAGTGCTCCAGGAACCGGCCCAGGATCGAGCGGACCCGGATGTTCTCGCTGAGCCCCGGGATCCCCGGCTTCAGCGCGCAGATCCCGCGCACCACCACGTCGACGGGCACCCCGGCCTGCGACGCCCGGTAGAGCGCGTCGATGACCTGTTCGTCCACCAGGGAGTTCAGCTTGATCCGCACCCCGGCGGGCTTGCCCGCGCGCAGGTGCTCGACCTCGAGCTCGATGCGCTCGACGATGCCCCGCCGCACGCCGTAGGGGGCCACCAGCAGACTGCGGTACTGGTCCTGCCGGGCGTAGCCGGTGAGCACGTTGAACAGGTCGGTGAGGTCGGCGCCGACCGAGGGCTCGGCGGTGAGCAGGCCGACGTCCTCGTAGAGCCGCGCGGTCTTCGGGTTGTAGTTGCCCGTCCCGATGTGGCAGTAGCGCCGGATGGTCGAACCCTCCTGGCGCACCACCAGCGAGGTCTTGCAGTGCGTCTTGAGACCGACCAGGCCGTAGACCACGTGCACGCCCGCCTTCTCCAGCGCGCGCGCCCACTTGATGTTGGCCTGCTCGTCGAAGCGCGCCTTGAGCTCCACCAGCGCGACGACCTGCTTGCCCGCCTCGGCCGCGTCGATCAGCGCGTCGACGATGGGGGAGTCGCCGGAGGTGCGGTAGAGCGTCTGCTTGATCGCCAGCACGTGCGGGTCGCTCGCCGCCTGCTCGACGAAGCGCTGCACGCTGGTGGAGAACGAGTCGTACGGGTGGTGCACCAGGACATCGCCCTCGCGCAACGTCGCGAAGATGCTGCGCGGGGTCTCCCGCTCGGCGAAGGCGGGGTGGGTCGCGGGCCGGAACGGCGCGTCCTTGAGCTCCTTGCGGTCGACACCGTAGATCTGCCACAGGAACGACAGGTCCAGCAGCCCGTGCACGACCACGACGTCGTTGGGGTGCACCTCGAGCTCGCGCAGCAGCAGCTCGAGCATGTGCTCGCTCATGTCGTCGGAGACCTCCAGGCGCACCGACGGACCGAAGCGGCGCTGGGCCAGCTCCCGCTCCAGCGCCTTGAGCAGGTCCTCGTCGCGGTCCTCCTCGACCTCCAGGTCGGCGTTGCGGGTGACCCGGAAGGCGTGCACCTCCAGCAGGTCCATGCCCTTGAACAGCGAGGTGAGGTGGGCCGCGATCAGCTCCTCCATCGGCAGGAAGATCGCCACCTGCTCGTCGTCGCTGCGGTCGATGGGCACCAGCCGCGGCACGTTGTCGGGCACCTTCACCCTGGCGAAGCTCTCCCGGCCGCGCTCCGGGTCGCGCACCGTCACCGCGAGGTTGAGCGAGAGGCCGGAGATGTAGGGGAACGGGTGCGCCGGGTCGACCGCGAGCGGGGTGAGCACCGGGAAGACCTGGTCGCGGAAGTACGCCGAGAGCCGGGTGCGCTCGTCGTCGGTGATCTCGCTCCAGGCCGCGATCCGGATGCCGCGCTCGCTCAGCGCCGGGCGCACCTGCTCCTCGAACACCTTGGAGTGCCGCTCGACCAGGTCCTGGTTGCGCTTGGCGATGTAGCCCAGCTGCTCGCGCGGGGTCAGCCCGTCGGCGCTGCGCACCGAGAGCCCGGTCTCGTTCCGGCGCTTGAGGCCCGCGACCCGCACCATGTAGAACTCGTCGAGGTTCGAGGCGAAGATCGCCAGGAACTTCGCCCGCTCCAGCAGCGGCTGCGAGGAGTCCTCGGCCAGCGCCAGCACCCGGGCGTTGAAGTCCAACCAGGACAGTTCGCGGTTGAGGTAGCGGTCGTCGGGCAGGTCGGTCTCCGCCGCGGCCGGGGTCACCGCCGGGGGAGCCGACGGCACGCCCCTGGGCTCCGGTCCGCTCCCGGTGGGGGCGGGCGGCGGCGCGGGGACGTCGCCGCTGGTCGCTGGGGCCTGGTCCTGAGTGCTCTCCGTGCTCACGATCCCCATTGTCGGGTACCGACCGGCCAACAGCCCAGCCGAGCGAGGTACCCGACTGTGAATTCTCAGCGCACCCCGCACCCGGCGTGGGCCAGTCGGGCGGTGCGCGCGCCGAGCCCGAGCGCGTGCGCCTCGCGCAGGTCACCGGGGGTGTCGACATCGCAACGCAAGTGGGCCAGCGACTCCCCGACGCGGACCGCGCCCGCCCCGTGCGCGGCGGCCGAGCCGGGCCCGAACCGGGGCGACAACGCGCCACCGGGCGCGGGCAGCAGCAGGGTGGTGCCGGTGCCCGGGCGGTCGGCGACGAAGGCGCGCCTGCCGTCGGCCTCGGTGATCGCGGCGGTCAGGTCGGCCGGGCGCAGGGCGGGCAGGTCCGCCTGCATGGCGCCGACCACCGCGTGCGCGTCGTCCGCGCGCAGCCGTTCCGCGCCGTGCCGCAGCGCCTCGTTGAGACCGGCCAGCCCGCGCTCGTCGACGCACTCCGCGCCGGTACCCGCCAGCGCGGCGACGACCCGTTCGTCCTCGCACACCACCAGGACCCGGCGCACGCCCGCGGCGGCCAGCGCGGCGGTCACCGTGTCGAACACCACAGCCAGCACCAGCTCACGGTGCTCGGCCCGCCCGCCCGGCACCGCGCCGCGCAGCCGGGACTTGGCCCGGTCCAGGTGCTTGACCGGCACGACGAGGTCCACCACCCGATCGATACTGCCGGCCCGCGCGGCGGGCACCCCGTCTGGACCCGTGCGCGGGCGGCAGGGAGACTCACGGGCCACGGTGTCTCGCGGGTCGAGGAGGAGCGGGTTTTGGGCAAGCGTGAGAAGGGCGGGTTCTGGGTCGGCGCGGCCGCCGCGGTGTTCTACCCGCTCAGCTGGCTGGGCAAGCGCACCTACCGCGACAGCGGGAAGCTGCCCGCCGACGGCCCGGTCCTGCTGGTGATGAACCACGTGTCCCACCTGGACCCGCCCAACGACGCGGTGTTCGTGCACCGCAACAAGCGGGTCCCGCGCTTCATGGCCAAGGACAGCCTGTTCAAGGTGCCGCTGTTCGGCAAGATGCTCGCGGGCTCCGGCGGCATCCCGGTCTACCGCGGTTCCGCGGAGGCCAAGCACAGCCTCAGCGCCGCGCACGACGCCCTGCAGACCGGCAAGGTCGTGCTGATCTACCCCGAGGGGACGATCACCAAGGACCCGGACGGCTGGCCGATGCGCGCCCGGACCGGGGTGGCCCGGCTGGCGCTGGAGAACGACGTCCCGGTCATCCCGGGTGCCCGCTGGGGGACCAACCGGATCTGGGACGGCTACACCAAGAAGTTCCGGCCGTTCCCGCGCAAGCGGGTCGTGACGCTGCTCGGCGACCCGGTGGACCTGTCCGCCTACCGGGGCCAGCCGGTGACCAACCAGCTCTTGCGCGAGGTCACCGACCTGCTCATGAGCCACGTGCGCACCCTGCTGGCCGACATCCGCCAGGAGCCCGAGCCCGCCGAGTTCTTCCGGCCCGGCGCCCGCCGCGGCACCGACGAGGCCGCGAGCTGAGATGGCCGCCGCGGGCAAGATCACTGTGATGGGCTCCGGTTCCTGGGGCACCACCTTCGCCAAGGTGATGGCCGACACCGGCCGCGAGATCACGCTGTGGGCGCGCCGCCGCGACGTGGCCGAGGCGATCGCAGAGACCAGGGAGAACCGGGAGTACCTGCCCGGCGTCCGGCTCCCGGACACCCTCCGGTCCACTTCGGACCCGCTGGTGGCGCTGGACGGGGTGGACACCGTCGTGCTCGCCGTGCCGAGCCAGACGCTGCGGCACAACCTCACCGCCTGGCGCGGCCTGCTGCACCCGGGGGCCACCCTGGTGAGCCTGGCCAAGGGCGTGGAACTGGGCACCCTCAAGCGGATGAGCGAGGTCGTCGTCGACGTCACCGGCGTCGGCGAGGACCAGGTCGCGGTGGTCTCCGGGCCGAACCTGGCCAAGGAGATCGCCCTGGAGCAGCCGACCGCCACGGTGATCGCCTGCCGCGACCACGACCGCGCGGTGGCGCTGCAGCGGGCGTGCACCACCGGGTACTTCCGCCCGTACACGATCACCGACGTGGTCGGCTGCGAGCTCGGCGGCGCGGGCAAGAACGTGATCGCGCTGTCCTGCGGCATGGCCGACGGCCTCGGCTTCGGCGCGAACACGCTGGCCACGCTGATCACCCGCGGGCTGGCCGAGATCACCAGGCTGGGCGCGGCGCTGGGCGCGGACCCGATGACCTTCGCCGGTCTGGCCGGGCTCGGCGACCTGGTGGCGAGCTGCTCCTCCCCGCTCTCCCGCAACCGCACCTTCGGCGCCCGGCTCGGCCGCGGCGAGACGATGGCGCAGGCCCAGGCCGCCGTCGGCGGGCAGGTCGCCGAGGGCGTGAAGTCCTGTTCACCGATCCGCGAGCTGGCCCTGCGGCACGGTGTCGAGATGCCGATCACCGATGTGGTGCACCGGGTCTGCCACGACGGGTTCGACCTGCGCGAGATGGCGGGCGAGCTGATCGGCCGCAAGACCAGGCCGGAACGGTGACCGGCGAGCTGGGCGACGGCACCCGCTGCGTGCACGCGGGCGACGCCCCCGCCGAACCCGGTGCACCGCTGGTGCCCCAGCCCCTTCTCGCCGCGCCGTACCACCTGGGCGAAGACGGCTCGACGGACTTCTACGGCCGCGCGGGGAATCCGACGTGGCGTGCCCTGGAGTCCGCGCTCGGCGGGCTCGACGGCGGTGAGTGCGTCGTCTACCCCTCAGGTATGGCCGCGGTGTCCTCGTTGCTACGAGTGGTCTTGTGCGCGGGCGACACGGTAGTGCTGCCTTCGGACGGCTACTACCTAGCCCGCTCTTACGTTCGCGAGCACTTGAGCGCCCTGCGGTTGGACGTCCGCGAGGTGCCGACCGCCGCGCACTGGACACCCGACCTCGTCGAGGGCGCGCGCTTGGTGCTGCTGGAAACCCCGTCCAACCCCGGGTTGGACGTCTGCGACATCGCGGAGATCTCGGCGTTGGCGCACGTGTCCGGGGCGCTCGTCGCGGTGGACAACACGACCGCGACCCCGTTGGGACAGCGACCGTTGGCGCTCGGCGCGGACCTGTCGCTGGCCAGTGACACCAAGGCGGTCGCCGGGCACAGCGACGTCGTCCTCGGCCACGTCACCGCCGCCGACCCGGCGCTGGCCGCCCGGCTGCGGGCCGAGCGAACGGCGAGCGGCGCGATCCCCGGTCCGTTCGAGACCTGGCTGGCACACCGCGGACTGGGCACGTTGGACCTTCGCCTCGCCCGCCAGGCGGAGAACGCCGCCGGGCTCTACGAGGCGTTGCGCGAACACCCAAGGGTGCGCGGCCTGCGGTGGCCCGGTTCCCCGCACGACCCCGCGCACGAGGTCGCCGCGCGGCAGATGCGCCGGTTCGGGGGAGTGGTCACCTTCGAGTTGGAGTCCGAGGGCGCGGTGGCGGAGTTCTTGGCGCGCACCACCCTGGTCGCCGCCGCGACGAGCTTCGGCGGCCTGCACACCAGTGCCGACCGCCGTGCCCGCTGGGGCGACCCGGTGCCCGAGGGACTGCTCAGGTTCTCCTGCGGCTGCGAGGACACCCGCGACCTGGTCGCCGATGTCCTCGCAGCACTGGCCTGATCGAACCGGACCCAGGACCTGGAACCCAGGGCCTAGACCGGCAGCGTCATCCGCATGACGACATCGCCGTGCGGGCCGTCGTGCGAGCCACCGGCGGCCTCGACGCTGACGCCCACCTCGGTGGCCGCGCCGATCCCGGCGGTGTCCAAGATGGACACCCGACCGCTCGGGTCCGGGCTGATCAGCCCGACCGAGCGCGCCTTGCCGTCCTGGTCCATCAGCCACACCTGGTAGTCCTTGCCGCTGGGCGCCGCGGGGACGTTGCCCGCCAGCAGGAGCACCTGGTTGCGCTGCCGGGAGACCACGACGGTGCCGTTGAGGCCGGAGGTGGTGGAGCCGCTGACGACTCGGGCGTCGTTCGCGGAGAGCACCTGCTCCATCGCCGCGGCCTGCGCCTGCTGGACGTCGAGCTGCTTGCGGTTCTGCACGAGCAGCACGCCCAGGGACACCGAGACGACCAGCAGCGCCGCCGCGGCCAGCCCGGTCAGCCGGAGCGCCCACGAGGAGCGGCCTGCCCTGACCTGCCTGCGTTCGGCCAGATCACCGGCCCGGGTGCTCGTCTCCTGACCCACCGGGGGGAGCTGGCGCACCTCGGCGATGCGGGCGAGCACCCGCGCCTTCAGCTCGGCCGGTGGCTGCTCCGAGGCGGCCTCGCCGAGCCGGGTGGCGGTGGCCCGCAGCTCGGCCACCTCCTGCGCGCAGGACTCGCAGTCGACGAGGTGGCGCTCGAACGCGGCGCGCTCGAACTCCGGGATCGCGTTGAGGGCGTACGCCCCGGTCAACGCGTGGATGTCAGCGGTCATCGGGCCACCCCCAGGCAATCTCGCAGACGGATCAGCCCGTCGCGTAGTCGTGTTTTGATCGTGCCGAGCGGGGTGTCGAGCAGCTCGGACACCTCGCGATAGGTCAAGCCGCGGTAGTAGGCCAGTTCGACCGACTCCCGCTGCAGGTCGGTGAGCGAGGTCAGGCAGCGGCGCACCTGCTCGTGCTCCAGCCGCGTGCTCACCTGCTCGGCCACCTCGTCGAAGGGGCGCGTGGTCTCGCGCCGGAACGCCTTGTCCTCGCGGTCGGTCGCCGACTGCGAGGAGCGCACCCGGTCGACCGCGCGGCGGTGCGCCAGGGTCATCACCCAGGTCATGCCGCTGCCGCGCTCGGAGTTGAAGCGGGCGGCGGTGCGCCACAGCTCGAGCAGCACCTCCTGGGTCACCTCCTCCGACTGCGCCGGGTCGCGGACGATGCGCCGGACCAAGCCGAACACCGGGGCCGACACCAGGTCGTAGAGCCGTTCGAAGGCGGTCTCGTCGCCGCGGGCGACGAGCTGGAGCAGCCCACCCGCGTCCGGTGGCAGCGCCTCGTCCTGGGCTGCTACGCCCACGATCCGCCGAACTCGTTCGGCCATGCCCACCCGCTCTCGTCCAGGCGCCACGGTGTCGCGCTACTCGGCCATTCGGTGCCCACCCCGGGCCCGGATTGGCGAAGCGTCCCATGGTGTGGGCGGTGTTGACCGGCTGGGGCGGCCCTGGTTGCCTATCGCTGTGCTGCTGCGTGCGACGACCGACCGGCGGGGTCACATCGACCTCGGCCTGGCCGCGAGCGCGCTCTGTCTCTGTCGGTGATCCAGCCCACCCCGACGGCCCGGACCAGGGTCGCGCCGTGCCTGTGCATCCCGGAGAGATCAACTTCCATGTTCGCCGTTCCGCCCAACACCGTCGCGCTCACCGCCACCCCGGCCGGGGCGCACCCCGCGCTGATCGCCCACGAGGTCGCCGCCGACCGCGACCGCTGGCGCCACCTGCTGCGCTACGACCCGAGCGAGCGCTTCGCCGCCCTGGTCGAGCGCACCGCCGAGCAGGAGACCTGGCTGATGAGCTGGCTGCCCGGCCAGGGCACCGACCTGCACGACCACTCCCGGGCGACCGGCGCGTTCACCGTGGTCTCCGGCTCGCTCACCGAGCGGGTGGTCGTCCCCGGCCGCGCCTTCGAGGCACTGCACGGGCTCACCGCCGGGCAGTCGCGGGTCTTCGGCCCCGGCTACGTCCACCAGGTGCGCAACGACTCGCCGGACCCGGCGGTGAGCATCCACGTGTACCGGGCCGCCCGCCCGGCGATGGGGTACTACCGGCTCGACCCGGTCACCGGCCTGGAGCCGCTGCCGCCCGTCGGGTGACGTGCTCGGGCACCGGGCGGCCGGGGACGGCCGACTCGGGCTCGGCGAAGCCCCAGCGCACCGGCAGCACGCCCGCCCAGCACAGGTCCGCCTCGACGTCGGCGTCGTCGTCCACCGGCCCGCCGACCCGGGTCTTGACCGCGGCCTCGGTGAGGTCGAGGGCGAGCACCGCGGTGGCGGCCAGCTCCTTGGGGTTGGGCAGCCGGGTGTGCTCCCACGAGCCGGGGGCCATGTGCTCGGTGAGCACGTGCAGGCCGTGCAGCTTCGCCTCCGGGTCGGTGACCGGGACGGCCGTGCCGTGGATCACCGCCGAGCGGTAGTTCATCGAGTGGTGGAACACCGAACGGGCGTAGACGACGCCGTCGAGCAGGGTCACCGCCACGCACACCTGCACCCCTTCGGCCGCCGTGCGCAGGCTGCGCGCGCCGGTGGAGCCGTGCAGGTAGAGCGTGTCGCCGTCGCGGCCGTAGCCGGTGGGCAGCACCAGCGGCGCGCCGTCGACGACGGTGGACAGGTGGCAGACCAGGCCCGCGTCGAGGGTGGCCCAGAGCGCGTCGCGCTCGGCGACCGCGCGCTTGGCGCCGCGCTTGACCGTGCTGCGTTCGGTGGGGGACAGCGGCAGCGTGCCGTGCTCGTTCTCGCTCACGGCTTCTACGGTGACCGGCTCAGTGGCATGCTGACAGGGCCACAGCCGAGGGATCTCAGGAGGCCACTCGTGACGGAGAGCCCCGCGCTGCCGGTCACCCTCGACCGGCGCTCGCCCATGCCCCTGGCCGTGCAGCTGGCCGAGGAGCTGCGAGCCGCCGCCGCTGACGGCAGGCTCCGGGCCGGTGACCGGCTCCCCTCCACCCGCGCCCTGGCGACCCAGCTGGAGGTCAGCCGCACGGTCACCGCCGCCGCCTACGAGCAGTTGCACGCCGAGGGCTGGATCACCGGCAGGCACGGCTCGGGCACCTACGTCACCACCGCGCCCCCGGGCTCACCCAGTGCCCGCCCGCGCCGCCCGCGCCAAGAGGCCCAGGACGAGACCGCGGTCGACCTCCGGCCGGGATCACCGTGGGCGGGCGGGATCGACCGATCCGCTTGGCGCCGCGCCTGGCGCGGGGCCGCCGACGTCGCGCCGATGCCACGCCACCAACGCGCGGGCATCCCGGCATACCGGGCCGCGGTGGCCGAACACCTCTTGCGCCACCGAGGACTTCGGGTGCGCGCGGAGTTCGACGAGTCGGGTGAGGGTGAGTCCGTCCTGGCCACCGGCGGCACGACATCGGCGTTGGCGGAACTGGCCAAGACCATGTTGCGGCCGGGGGACACCGTGGCCGTCGAGGATCCCGGTTACCAGCGCGCGGTCGACACCATGCGCGCGGCCGGGTTGCGCGTCGTGCCCGCGCCGGTCGACGCCGACGGCCTGCTGCTGGACGCGATCCCCAAGGGTGCCAAGGCGGTCTACTGCTCGCCCGCCCACCAGTACCCGCTGGGCGGCCGGATGTCCGCGCGCCGCCGGGTGGAGCTGGTCGAGCGGGCCCGGCGCGAGGGCTGGCTGGTGATCGAGGACGACTACGACGGCGAGCTGCGCTACGACGTGGCCCCGCTGCCGCTGCTGGCCGCGCTGGCCCCGGACGTGGTGGTGCACCTGGGGACCACGAGCAAGATCCTCACCCCGACGCTGGGCGCGGGCTGGATGGTCGCGCCGCCGGGGGTGGTCGCCGCGGTGGTCGAGCACCGCGAGTCGACCGGCACCAGCCCCTCGGCCGCGGGCCAGTTGGTGCTGGTGGAACTGGCCCGCAACGGCGACCTGGGCAGGCACCTGCGCAAGCTGCGCCGCGAGCTCTCCGAGCGGCGCACCCTGCTGGTCGACGCGCTGGCCGCGGGCGGGGTGCGGTTCCTGGGCGACGACGCGGGCGCGCACCTGGTCGTCCCGGTCGACTCGGCCGCCGCCGAGCGCGAGCTGATCGAGGCCGCCCGGCACCGGGGTCTGCTGCTCGACGGGCTGGCCCGCCACCACGTCGGCAAACCCACCTGGTTCGGCGTCGCGCTCGGGTACGCCGCCTGCTCCCGCGCGCAGCTGCACACCGCGATCCCGGTGCTGCTGGGGTTGCTGAGGTCGAACGGTCCCGCGGTTAGCCCATCCGGGTAGGGTTCTTCACCATGGCCAGCCCCAAGATCCGCGTCGCAGTCGTGTTCGGCGGCCGCAGCACCGAGCACCCGATCTCCTGCGTCTCGGCGGCTGGCGTGCTCAGCAGCCTGGACCCGGAGCGGTTCGAGATCGTGCCGGTCGGCATCACCCGCGAGGGCGCCTGGGTGCTCGGCCCGGCCGACGCGGACGTGTTGCGCCTGCACGGCCGCGAGCTGCCGAGCGTCACCGCGGGCACCTCGGTCACGCTGCCCGCGGACCCCTCGTCGGTGGGCTTGGTGGTGCTCGAGCCGGGCCGCGCGGGCGAGGTGCTCTCCGGCATCGATCTGGTCCTGCCGATGCTGCACGGCGCCTACGGCGAGGACGGCACCATCCAGGGCCTGCTGGAGATGGTGGGCGTGCCCTACGTCGGCGCGGGCGTGCTGGCCAGCGCGGTGTCGATGGACAAGGGCTACACCAAGAAACTGCTCGCCGCCGAAGGGATCCCGGGCGGTCGCCACGTCGAGCTGCGCCGGGGCGCCGACACGCTCACCGCCGACGAGCGCGACCTGCTGGGCCTGCCGGTGTTCGTCAAGCCCGCGCGCGCGGGCTCGTCCACCGGCATCTCCCGGGTCACCTCGTGGGACGACCTCGACGCCGCCATCGCGACCGCGCGCGAGATCGACCCCAAGGTGCTGGTGGAGGCCGCGGTGGTCGGCCGCGAGGTGGAGTGCGGGGTGCTGGAGTTCCCGGACGGCACGGTGCGCGCCTCGCTGCCCGCCGAGGTCAAGCTGGTCGAGGGGATCGACTGGTACGACTTCGACGCCAAGTACCTCGACGACGTCTGCGAGATCGAGATCCCGGCCAAGCTGCCCGACGAGGTGTCCGACCGGCTGCGCGCGATGGCCGTCGACGCCTTCCACGCGCTGGACTGCCAGGGCCTGGCCCGGGTCGACTTCTTCGTCGGCCCGGACGGCGAGCTGACCGTCAACGAGGTCAACACGATGCCCGGCTTCACCCCCACCTCGGCCTACCCGAAGATGTGGGCGACCTCCGGGGTCGACTTCCCGGCGCTGCTCACCGTGCTGTGCGAGACCGCGCTGGCCCGGGGGACCGGCCTGCGCTAGGGCCGCACCGGCCGCTCGGCCAGCGCCCGACCGACCACTTCGGACACTGTCTGGAGTGGACCGGTACCCACCCCCGACGGGAGCGTCAGCGCCACGTACACCGGCCGGTCGACGACGAACCAGCTGGCCGAGCCGTCGCCCTCGACCGGCAGCCAGCGCACCCTGGAGACCTCGCGCAGCCCCGAGGTCTGGGTCAGCTCCGGCGGTTTGCCCAGCCCGCAGCGCAGCACCACCGGGTCGCCGAGCTGGTCGCCCCACGCGGCCGCGCCCGGCGGCGCCGGATCGGCGACCGCCAGCCGGTCGAGCCGCTTCTCCCCGCTGACCAGCGAAGCGGGCAGGGCGGCGAGCAGCGCGGCGCAGTCGGGGGAACCCGCGTCCGGGGCGTCCACCGGCACCAGCCCGACCGGGCCGGTGCGGGGTGCCGGTGCGGTGGCCTCGGGTTCGGCGGGCAGGAACCGGCTGGCGACCACCACGCCCACCGCCAACAGGGCGACCAGCACCGCGGCGGTGGTGACCGCGGTGCGGGAGAGGCCGGTGCGGGTGGTCTGCGAGCTCACCGGGCCACTAGACCACGGCTCAGAGGTGGACCACCGGGCAGGTCAGCGTCCGCGTGATGCCGTCGACGTTCTGGATGCGGGCCACGACGAGCTGGCCGAGCAGGTCGACGTTGTCCGCCTCCGCCCGCACGATGACGTCGTACGGCCCGGTGACATCCTCGGCCGTGGTGACCCCGGCTATGCCGGAGATCTCGGCGGCGACCGCCGCGGCTTTGCCTACCTCGGTCTGGATCAGGATGTATGCGTGGACCACGGCGCGCCCCTTCGCGGCTAGGAGTCCCCAAGAGGTAGGAACGTGTCCAGCAACGTACCCCAGTTGCGTATCGATGGGGATTCCGAATGTCGGTGATCGGAGGAAGCAGTGAGCCCGAACACGCCTGATGGCGCGGAAACCGTGGCCGAGGTGGGCGAGTTCGGTCTCATCGAACGCATCACACGGGGCAGGCAGCAGCCCAGGAGCACGCTCCTGGGACCCGGGGACGACGCGGCCGTGGTGGCCGCGCCGGACGGCCGGGTGGTGGCCTGCACCGACGTGCTCGTCGAGGGGGTGCACTTCCGCCTGGACTGGTCGAACCCGGACCACGTGGGGCGCAAGGCGGTCGCGGTGAACCTGGCCGACATCGCCGCGATGGGCGCGGTGCCCACCGCGGTCCTGGTCGGCCTGGCCTGTCCATCCGGGACGAGCGCGGCGGTGGTCGACCAGCTCACCGCGGGCATGTGGCACGAGGCGGCCCGAGCGCGCGTCGGTGTCGTCGGCGGCGATCTGACCGAGGCGCCGACCCTTGTGATCTCGATCACCGCGCTCGGCGACCTGCGGGGCCGCAAGCCGGTCACCCGCGGCGGCGCGATGCCCGGTGACGTCGTCGCGGTCGCCGGGCGGCTCGGCTGGAGCGCGGCCGGGCTCGCCGTGCTGGGCCGCGGCTTCCGCTCGCCGGTCAGCGTCGTCGGCGCGCACCGCGCCCCGGAACCGCCGTACCCGGCCGGTCCGCAGGCCGCCGACGCCGGTGCCACCGCGATGATCGATGTGTCCGACGGCCTGCTCGCCGACCTGGGCCACATCGGCACGGCGTCCAATGTGGCGATCGACATCCGCGGCGACCTCATCGAGGTGCACCAGCGGCTGGTCGACGTGGCGGCCGCGCTCGGCGGCGACCCGCGGCACTGGGTCCTCACCGGCGGCGAGGACCACGCGCTGGCCGCCACCTTCCCCGACCCGGCGGGCGTGCCCGACGGCTGGCGGACGATCGGCACCGTCACGCGTGGCAACGGCGTCACCGTCGACGGCGTCCCCTACACGGGCGCCGCGGGCTGGCAGCACTGGCGCTGAGCGACAATTGCCGGGTGCGCATCGAATCCCGGCAGTACGACCACCCCGACGCGGTGAAGCTCATCGACGAGGTGCAGCAGGAGTACGTGATCCGCTACGGCGGCGTCGACGAGACCCCGGTCGACCCGGCCGAGTTCGCCCCGCCGCTGGGCCTGTTCCTGGTCGGCTACCTCGACGACGTCCCCCTGGTGACCGGCGGCTGGCGCAGGCACGACGAGTCCAGCGTGGAGATGAAGCGGCTCTACGTCAGCCCGTCGGCCCGCGGCAAGGGCCTGGCCCGCGCCATGCTCGCCGAGCTGGAGATCGCCGCGGCCGAGGCGGGCTACCGGAACCTGATCCTGGAGACCGGCAGCAAGCAGCCCGAGGCGATCGCGCTGTACCTGTCCTCCGGGTACACCAGGATCACCCCGTTCGGCTTCTACGCCGACGCCCCCGAGGCCCAGCACCTCGGCAAGGACTTGGCCCGCACGCTGGGCGCCGCCCGGGCTGAGTAGGGTTCTGCGGCGTGGCACGACCGTTGAGCGAGATCGTTGAATCCGGGTGGGCGGACGCACTGGCGCCGGTCGCCGACAAGATCGCCGAAATGGGCGACTTCCTCCGCGCGGAGGTCGCCGCCGGGCGCACCTACCTCCCCGCCGGAGAGAACGTCCTGCGCGCGTTCAAGCAGCCTTTCGCCGACGTGCGAGTGCTGATCGTGGGCCAAGACCCCTACCCCACACCGGGACACGCGGTCGGCCTCTCGTTCTCGGTCGCCCCGGACGTGCGCCCGATCCCCAAGAGCCTCATCAACATCTACAAGGAATACGGCGAAGACCTGGGCCACCCCAAGCCCACCAACGGAGACCTGACCCCCTGGGCCGAGCACGGCGTGCTCCTGCTCAACAGGGCGCTCACGGTGGAACCGGGCAAGTCGAACTCGCACCAGGGCAAGGGCTGGGAACAGGTGACCGAACAGGCCATCCGCGCCCTCGCCGCCCGAGGCGGCCCACTGGTGGCGATCCTGTGGGGCCGCAACGCCCGCAACCTGCGCCCGATGCTGGAACCGGTACCCGCCATCGAGTCGGCACACCCGAGCCCGCTGTCGGCCAGTTCGGGCTTCTTCGGCTCCCGGCCCTTCAGCAGGGCGAACGCGCTACTGGTCGAACAGGGCGCGGAGCCAGTCGACTGGAAGCTCCCCTGACGCCAGCACCTCTGAATCCTCTAATCTCACAGTAGATCTCGAATCCCTGGTCTCTAAATCCCGAAACTCAAACCCAACGCAACGCAAGTCCCGCTACGGATGCTCGATCTAGTGGACTCGCTTCGTGTGGGGGGAGAGTGCCGCTAAACTTGCCGTGGGTGGGGATGCCCTTCCCTGCCCTTTTCTCTCCACCGCGGTGCTCTAGGGGCCCCGCACGAAGCGAGTTCACTAGATCGAGCCCCGCTTTTACTCGGGCAGCCCATGTCTACGAGCCACCCGTGAGGTCGACCCCAGGGCGGCACATCTCATGAGCTGCCCGAGTAAGAGCGGGGCTCGATTGGCTGGACTGCCTTCGCGTGGGGCCCCTAGAGCACCGCGGTGGGGAAAAAGCGTGGGGTGAAGGGCATCCCCACCACAGGTCAAGTTTAGCGGTGCTCTCCCCCCACACGAAGGCAGTCCACCCAATCGAGCACTGGCGTAGCGGGTGTTGCGTACCAGCGGGCTCGGGATTTGCAGAGCGAAAGCGAAAAGCAAAAGCGTAAGAGCAGGACGTGGAGAGTAGGGGAGGGTCGGGGGAAAGTGCGCGCGAGGGCTGGGAGCGGGAGCGGGAGCGGGAGCGGGAGCGGGAGCGGGTAGGTTGGTTGGGGCTAGGCCTTTTCGAGGTATTCCGCGCGTTCCTCGTCCACCAACTGGCCCACCATGTGTGCCAGTCCGGGGAACGCCGACAGCTCCGGGTCATCGGTGATCAGCGCCTGAGCCAACACCCGAGCGTCGGCGATCACTGACTCGTCTCGCAGTAGTGACAGCATCTTCAGCCCGGACCGCATGCCGGACTGGCTGCTGCCCAGGATATCGCCCTCGCGCCGCAGTTCCAGGTCGAGTCTGGCCAGTTCGAAGCCGTCCAGTGTCGAGGCGACGGCGTCGAGTCGTTCGCGGGTTGAGGTTCCGCCGGGCATCTCGGTGACCAGTAGGCACACGCCGGGAGCGGATCCTCGGCCCACTCGGCCGCGCAGCTGGTGTAGTTGGCTCACCCCGAAGCGGTCCGCGTCCATGATCACCATGGCGGAGGCGTTGGGTACGTTCACCCCGACCTCGACGACGGTGGTGGCCACCAGTACGTCGATCTCGGCGGCCGCGAACGCGCGCATCACAGCGTCTTTGTCGTCTGCGGCGAGGCGGCCGTGCAGGATTCCCAGTCGTAGGCCGGAAAGTGGGCCGCCTGCCAGCATCGCCGCCACGTCGGCCACCGCCAGTGGTGGTCGGCGGCCGTCGTCCGAGCCGGTTGGAGCGTCTTCCTCGTCGCCGATCCGGGGGCAGACGACGTATGCCTGGTGTCCCTTGCCGACCTCTTCGCGGACCCGTTGCCACACCCGGTCGAGCCAGGCGGGCTTCTCCGCTACCGGGACCACCGTGGTGGAGATCGGTGATCGGCCTGCCGGGAGTTCGCGCAGGGATGAGGTTTCCAGGTCGCCGTAGACCGTCATGGCCACGGTGCGCGGGATCGGTGTCGCGGTCATCACCAGCACGTGCGGGCTCAGGTTCTCGCCCGCCCGTCCGCGCAGGGCGTCGCGCTGCTCGACGCCGAACCGGTGCTGCTCGTCCACGACCACGAAACCCAGCTCGGCGAAGGAGACCTTGTCCTGGATCAGCGCGTGCGTGCCGACCACGATCCCGGCCGCCCCGCTGGCCGCGTCGAGCATCGCCTGCTTGCGCTGCGGCGCGGTCAGGGAACCGGTGAGCAGGGTGATCCGAGTGGCGTTCTCGGCGGCGCCCAGCTCGCCCGCCTGACCGAGGTCGCCGAGCAGTTCGGCCAGCGAGCGCGCGTGCTGGGCCGCCAACACTTCAGTAGGCGCCAGCATCGCGGCCTGGCGACCGGAGTCCACCACCTGCAACATGGCCCGCAGCGCGACGATCGTCTTGCCCGAGCCCACTTCCCCTTGCAGCAGCCGGTTCATCGGTGCCTCGCCCGACAGGTCCGCCGCGAGTGCCGCGCCGACCTCGACCTGACCGGCTGTCAGCGTGAACGGCAGCCGTTTGTCGAACTCGTCGAGGATCCCGCCGGACTTCGGTGGGCACGCGGGCGCGGGGCGGGCCCCGGAAGCCTGGCGCCGCTGGGCCAAGGCCAGCTGCACCGCCAACGCCTCGTCCCACTTGAGTCGGGTGCGCGCGGTCTCCAGGTCGGCCCACTCCGCGGGCCGGTGGATCGATCGCACGGCGGCGTCGTAGGCGGCGAGGCCGAGTTTGGTGCGCAGCTCCTCCGGGAACGGGTCCTCGATGTCGTCGAGGACCGCGAGGGTCTGCTGCACGCACTGCGCGATCTGCCAGGACTGGATCTTCGCCGAGGCCGGGTAGACCGGGATCAGCCCGCCCGCGAACTCCTCCACCGCGCTCGGCCCGGCCGCGCCGGTCTCCGGGTCGGTGTCGCCGTCGAGCAGCTGGTAGTCCGGGTTGGCCAGCTGCAGCTTCTGCCGGAACGCGGTGACCTTGCCCGCGAACAGCGCGCTCATCCCCGGCTTCAGCTTCTCCATGTGCCACGGCTGGTTGAAGAAGGCGCAGTCCAGCGAGCGCTTGCCGTCGGTGAGCGAGACCTCGATCAGGGTGCCGCGCTTGGTCTTCATCTGCCGCTTGTTCACCGAGACGACCTTGGCCATCACGGTGACGTGCTCGCCGACCTCCAGCCCCGCGATGTCGGTGAGCTGCCCGCGCTCGGCGTAGCGGCGCGGGTAGTGCCGCAGCAGGTCGCCCGCCGTCGCCAGCTTGAACGCTGCCGCCAGGGCGTCCGCCGACTTCTTGCCCACCAACCGGTCGAGCCGGTCGCTCAGCGCTGCCATCCCTCTCCCCGGGCTCGGCGGTGAACCAGCTCAGATTATGTCGGGCCACACCGACAGTCACACACGCGAGGCCGAGGGTGACTCACTCCAGCCCGAAGGTCAGCACCGAGTCCGCCTGCCCGCCCCGGTAGGCGATCAGGTCCGCGTCCGGCCGCTCGTGGCGCAAGAACTCGCTGAGCGCCTCGGTCAGGTCGTCCGGCGCCTCTTGGCCCAAAAGGACGGTCACCAGTTCACCGCCCGCCGCGAGCATCCGCCTGACGACCCCGACGGCCGCGCGCGCGTACGCCTGCTCCCCGGGCGGGCCCGGTTCGATCAGGACCACCTCGCCGTCGGCGAAGCCGAGCACGTCGCCCGCCGCGCACGGCCCGATCCAGGTGATCGCGTCCTGCGCCGCCACCACGACCTCACCCCGCCGGGTGGCGGCCGAGGCCTCGGCCATGGCCACCACGTCGTCGGCGGCCCGCCTGCGCGGGTCGTGCACCGCGATCGCGGCCAGCGCCTGCACCGGTGAGGCGCACGGGACGACGACCACGTCCTGCCCGGCGGCCACCGCGCGGATCGCGGCCTCGTCGGCGATCGCCATCAGCCCGGTGTCGGCGGGCAGGACGGTGACGTGCGCGGCCCCGGTGCCGGTGATCACGTCCAGCAGTTCGTACGCGGTGGGCTCCCCGGTGCCCACGCGCAGCACGGCGACCCCCTCGGCGAGGAACAGCTCGGCCAGCTCGTCCCCGCGCACCGGCGCGACCACGGCTCGGTCCCGGGTGAACCGGTCGGGCGACTCCGGGACCGCGTCGGCGAACCGGGCGACCCGGATCCGGCGCGGCCTGCCCGCGTCGATCCCGGCCTCGATGGCGGCGCCGACGTCGTTGCAGTGCACGTGCACGGTCCACAGGTCGCCGCCGTCACCGACCACGGACACGCAGTCACCCAGCCTGTCCAACGCGTGGCGCAGCGTGGTGACGGCGGCCTCGTCGGTGTCGGTGAGCAGGTACATGACCTCGTAGCCGTAGAGCCCGGACCCGGCCTCCCGCGCGGCCACCAGCGAGTGCTCAGCCGCGTTGTGCCGGTCCGCCGCGCTGTTCCGGTCGGCGGGACTGTGGTGGGCGGCCGCGCTCTGCTCCTCGGCCCGCACCCGGGCGGCGGCGGCGATCGCGGCGGGCTGCCCGGCGACCACGGCGACCAGCGCGTCGAGCAGCACGACGACCCCGCGCCCACCGGCGTCGACCACCCCCGCCTCGGCCAGCACCCCGAGCAGCTCGGGCGTGTGGTCCAGCGCGACGGCGGCGGCCTGAGCCGCGGAACTGGCGACGTCGTGCAACCCGTCCGGCCCCTCGGCGGCGGCGGCCGCGTCCAAGACGGTCAGCATCGTGCCCGGAACCGGCGTAGACACCGCGGCCGAAGCCAGCCGAGCCCCTTCCCGCAGGGCGGATCGCAACACCGGCCCGGTGATCTCGGCCTGCCCGCGCACCGCTTCGGCCATCCCGCGCAGCACCTGGGAGATGATCACGCCGGAGTTGCCCCGCGCCCCCGTGAGCGCGCCCTTGGCCAGCACCGCGAACGCGTCCCCCGCGCCGACCCGATCGGCGGCGGGCGCCCGCAACAACGCCTCGAGCGCCGACCGCAGGGTGCTGAGCAGGTTGGACCCGGTGTCACCGTCGGCCACCGGGTAGACGTTGATCCGGTCGATGGCCACCCGGTGCGCGTCGAGCGACTGCACGCAGGCCGCGACCCAGCGGCGCACCTCACCCGCGTCCAGCGCCTCCAGCACAGACCCTCCCCACGTCCCCAGCGGTGTTCCGGGGAGGGTAGCCCGGGCCCCCGGTTTGGTGCCGGGGGTAGGCACCCGTTACCCTGTGCAGACCGCCCAGGCCTGCCTGGGCCCTCGTATGTGCGCCCGACGCAGCGCCACCTCACAGTGGCCGCGATGGGCACCACCACTGTGAAGGAGTGTCTGACGTGGCTGCCGTGTGCGACGTCTGTGGCAAGGGGCCAGGCTTCGGCAAGTCGGTCTCGCACTCGAACCGGCGCACCAACCGCCGGTGGAACCCGAACATCCAGACTGTGCACGCCCGACTGGGCATCTCACAGCGCAAGCGCCTCAACGTGTGCACCTCCTGCCTGAAGGCGGGCAAGGTCGTCCGCGGCTGAGCGACAACAGACTGACAAGACCGGCGCTGGTGGCACCCCCACCAGCGCCGGTCTTTTTTGTGCGCGCGGACGCGCTGCTCGTGCCCTGCCTGACCCCGCTGGAACACGCCAGCCCCACTACCCGTGTCCTGCCTGACTCTGCTGGAACCCCCTAGCCCCACCGCTCATGCTCTGCCTGACCCCGCTGGAACCCGCCGCGCCCCACCCTCCTGCTCGATTGGGTGGACTGCCTTGATGTGGGGAAGGGCGACCGTAAACTCGCTGTGGTCGTGGGATGCCTCTACCCCACCCTCTTTCCCACGACGGTCGCCCGAGGGGACCCACATCAAGGCAGTCCACCCAATCGAGCACCACAGCCCAAGCCGCGTTCGCCGACGGGCAACACGAGGCGGCAACACAAGGAAGCACAAAGGGGGCACCCCGACCGGGATGCCCCCTTTGTCCAGATAGCTACCGAGAAGCCTTCGCGGGCGTCCCATTCGACTGAGCCGCCGGAGCCGCCGCGGCCCCAGCGGCGCCCAGCACCTCAGCGAAGTGCTTCTTCGCCTGCTCCAGCACCGCGAACGTGTTCGTCACCTGCTCGGACACCTGCCGCTGGAACGCGTCCGCCTTGTCGTGCCGGTCGGTCGCGTGCGTCAGCTTCGCCTCGGCGTCGGCGACGACCTCCGCGGCGTGCTTCTCCGCCGCGGTGCGCTTCGCGGTGATCTCGGCGTCGGCCTTGGTGCGCTGGTCGGTCAGGGCGCGCTCCGTGTCGGCCTTCTGCTTCTCCGCGTCCGCGACCAGCTTGGCGGCCGCCTTCTCCGCGGTCTCGCGCTTGGCCTTGATGTCCGCGTCGGACTTGGCGCGCTGGTCGGCGAGGGCGCGCTCGGTGTCGGCCTTCTGCTTCTCGGCGTCGGCGACCAGCTTGGCGGCGGCCTTCTCGGCGGCGTCGCGCTGGGTCTTGATCGCGGCCTCGGCGCTGGCCCGCTGGTCGGCCAGGGCCTGCTCGGTCTCCTCGGTCTGGGCGAGCAGGGCGGCCTCGATGGCGGCGGTCTGCTCGGCCAGGCTGCGCTCGACCTCGGCGGTGCGGGCGGCCAGGTGCTTCTCCGCCTCGTCGGTGCGCTTGGCCAGCTCGCCCTCGGCGGCGGCGCGCTTGCCCGCGAGCTCCTTGTCGGCCTGCTCCTCGGCGGCGGCGCGGCGCTCGGCGGACTCGGCGTCGAGCTGTTCACGGACCCGCAGGGCCTCGGCGTCGAGCTGGTCGCGGTGTCCGGAGGCGTCGGCGTAGAGCTGCGCGATGCGCGCCTCGTTGGCCTTGGCCTGCTGTTCGATCTCGTCGCGGGCGTCGGCCATGAGCTTCTTGTGCTCAGCGGCCAGGGTCGCGCGCATGCTCTCGTACTCGGCGTCGAGCTCGGCGTGGTTGCGGGTGTAGTCGGCCTCGAGCTGCTTGCGCCGCTCCTCGAGGTCGCTGATCATCTTGTCGTGCTTGCCCTTGAGGTCCGCGGCGTAGCGGTCCGCCTCGGCCCGCACGCCGGTGGCGGCCTCGTCGGCCTGCTTGGCCGTCTTGCCCGCGTAGGCCTCGGCGTTGAGCCGGGTCTGGGCGGCGTAGTCGTCGGCCGCGGTGCGCGTGGCGCCCGAGTAGCCGTCGGCCTCCTTGCGCGTGTTCGCGCCGTAGCCCTCCGCCTCCGAGCGGGTGGAGGCGCCGTACTCGTCGGCCTGCCGCTTGAACTCGGCTATCTCCTCCTCGGCCAGCTGCATCATCAACCGCACCCGCTCGGTCATGCCCTCGGTGCTGTTGGGGTTGGCGCTGATCCGGTTGAGGCGGGTGGTCGTCTCCAGCAGCTGCTGCTGGAGCGAGCCGAGCGACTTGGTCAGCTCGGCGACCTTCGACGACGCGTCGTCGCGACCCTTGGTCGCGTGGCGCAGGTCGTAGGTGAGGCGGGTGACCCGTTCGTTGACCTGGCGGGGGTTGTACCCGCGGAGAACGGTGTCGAAGTGCGGAAGACGGTCGGTGGACTCGGCGTCACCAGAGGGCATTGCCCCACTTTAGTATGACCGCCGTAGGTGTGAACCCGCCGGAGTAGTTAATTCTCTGTGCTTGGGACCGGTCACGGATTGCCTTGTGGCGCGACCGGCGCCGCGCATTGCGTTCGGCCGCGCTCGGTGCGCAAGTGCAGGTTGGGTATGCGGAACGGTTGCGGGATCGACATCACCGCGCTCTGGCCCTGAACCTGGCGGAATTCCGCGAAAGCCGCGTCGATGCCGAGCCGGTTCCCGGCGCCGGGAACACGAAGCGGATTCGGTATGACATTACCCGCCGCGTCCTTGACGGTCGTCACATCTTCCCCGGGCACACCGATCTTGACCACGCCGTCCATGTCCAGCGCGTCGGTGGCCGAGAGCACGTCCAGTTCGACGTTCTCGGTCTGGACCTCCCAAGTGGACCGGTCGCCGTCCCCGCCGGTCACGAAGATCGTGAACCAGGTCCCCAGCACCTGCTGCTGGAACGACAGGCACAGCTCGTTGATCCGCCCCTGGGCGAACCCGAGCCTGCCCACCCGCGCGCGCCGAGGACTCCCACGAGCACCAACGCGGGCAGGCCGAGTGCGGCGCTGCTTAGCCAGTGCGTGCGGCCCCTCATGAGCCGCCCTTGCTAGTGACGCCGAGCGTCGCGCCGGGCAGCCGCACCGGGTTGTCCCGGCCGGTGCTGGGGGTGGGGTTGAAAGCCTTGAGCGCGTACAGGTCCATCCGCACGTCGCACAGGTGCACGCTCAGCGAGACGCCCAGCCCGAGCAGCCAGGCGGCGGGCAGCGCGCACAGCAGCAGCGGGCTGGACGCGTAGAGGTTGTCGGCCTACAGGTCTGTCTGCATCTGCTGCCCGGCGGCGTTGGTGCCGCCCAGTTGCGTGGTGCCCGAGGAACCCAGGCTCAGCGCGTAGTTCGACCGGGCGACGTCGGTGATCTTGAGGTCCTCCAGGGTGGGCGCGCGGAAGGTGTAGTGCGCGGCCTGGAAGGACACGCCGTTGAGGTGGTCCAGGTCGGGCAGCACCGCGGTACCGACGAGCAGTCCGAGGATCGCCACGAACACCAGTGGTGTCCGCCACCTCACGCCGCCCCCGCGCCCGCCGGGTCGGCGGTGACCGCTTCGGCGCCCTCGGGTTCCACACCGTCCGAACCAGCGGCACCCGAACCAGCGGCACCCGAACCAGCAGTGCCCGAACCGGCACCGTTCGGATCAGCACCGTCCGAATCGGACACCCGGTCGCGTTTCGGTCCCCAGCCGAAGGTCATCGAGCCGCCGAGCACGCCCAGCAGCATGCCGACCAGGAACCCGCCCAGGTTCGAGGCCACCAGGGACGCCACCGCGAACAGCACGCCGAGGAAGCCCGCCAGGTGCCGGGTGCGCGGGGCGAACCAGGCGCACAGTCCGAACAGGATCAACCCGCCGCCCAGCAGGTAGCCGTAGATCCCGCCGAAGCCCGCGCTCACCACGACCGCGGTCGGCGCGAAGGTGAGCGACATGACCGCCCAGCCGCCTGCCGCCATCCACAGCCCGCCCGGGAACGGCCGGGTGCGGCGGAAGTCGGAGAACCACCGCCACCCGCGAGCGGCGGGCGCGCCTGCCCGCGACAGCGGGGAGGGCTTGAGCGCGGGGGTCTCGGGGACCGTCTCGGGATCACAGCCATGGCCGTCCTCAGCAGTTCACGGTGCCCGGCACGATGACCAGGTTCAGCTTGGGCAGGGTGATGTTGCCGCTGATCTCGGCCGTGTTGGCGTCCGCGCTGAGCGCGGTCAGCTGCACCACGCCCGCCTCCAGGCCGAACGCGCCGACGGTGCCGCCCTCCAGCGGCTGCCCGCCCATCTGCACCTGGTGCGCGGTCTTGCCCAGCACCATCTCGGAGAACTGGCTCTGCGCGCCCTGCACCGCCTTCGCCTCCAGGATCAGGTTGTAGGCGTCGATCACGTCCGGGCCGCCGTTGGGCGTGCCGTCCACCGGGGAACCCGCGTTGAGCTTGAGCGTGTAGGGCAGGCCCAGGATTGTCTGGTGAATCGCCGCGCAGAGCCCGTCGAGCTTGGCCGACTGGAAGCCCGCGCGGGCCATCGCTTCGCCGTTTGCCCGTCGGCGAGCTGCCTGCTGTGCAGGAAGGCGGCGAACCCGCTGCCGTTGATCTGGTCCGAGCGCAGCGTGAACGGCTGCCCGGAGACGAAGAAGTTGGCCGTGGGGACCCAGCGTCTGCTCGGGTGGTGGCGCCATCGACCGCTCGGGGGTATTGAAAGCGTTTCGCGATCGGTGGTCGGCACACGATGGCAAACCGCCCCCGCGCCGACAAGGGGCCGATTGACGCAGTGGTGACCGCAGGTCACGGTTACTTCGCCGTAACAGCTACGCAGCGTCAGTTAAACCAAGAAAGCTTGCGACCGGTCTCAATGGTCAGCGGAATGTGCGCTGATCGGAGGCCATGGACGACTCCGGCAGGTGGTCACCCTGCGTGCTCAGATCACATTTCCGCAACTACTCCCTTGGGGTAACCTGCCCGGCGTGCGAGTGCGGTGGAGGCGGGTCCTGGGCGTCGCGGCGGGTGGACTCGTCGCGCTGGTCGTCGTGGCCGGGGTGGTCGTCGCGATCCTCGCGGTGCCGGTGTCCGGCAGCAGCATGTCCCCGACCTTCGCCGACGGCGACCGGTTGCTGCTGCGCCCCTTCGACGGCCCCGGCGACGTCCGCCGCGGCGACGTGGTGGCCGTGCGGTTCACCGAGAACGGGCCACTGGTGGTCAAACGGGTGATCGCGGTGGCGGGCGACCGGGTGCGCATCGACCCCGGCCCGGTCGTGCGCCTGCTCCGCGCCGGGCAGACCGACTGGGAGGTGGTCCCCACCCCGGGCGACTGGGGCACCAAACCGGTGGCGTGCTGCGGTCTCGACGGCGCCGCCTCGCCCGGTTCCGCCGATGTGCTGGTACCCAACAAGATGCTGTTCGTCCTCGGCGACAACCCCAGCGGCTCCGACGACTCGCGCACCTTCGGCTGGGCGCCGCGCGAGCGGGTGCGCGGGATCGTTTGGACCAAGGTCTGGCCGCTGGGCGGCTGACGGACCGACGACGCCCACCTGGTGAGCCGGCAATTGGGGAACCTTGCCCGGAGTGGTCCGCGCCACTACCGACAAGGGTATGGACATCTCAGTGCGAAGCGGCAGGAACAGGACAGCGCGCGGACTGACCGCCCTGGGCGTCGGCCTCGCGTGCGTCACGACGGCGGTCGCGGCCCTCCCCGGGCACGCGGCGGCGCAGGCACCGATCTCCAGCTACGTGGTCGTCCTGAAGGACGGCGCGGGTGCGACCGAGGCGGGCACCCGGGTGACCGCCGTCGCCCAGCGCAACGGCACTCCGGTCGGGCACCGGTACACCGCGGCGTTATCCGGCTACTCCACCAGCACCACCCCGGCCCGGGCCGCCGCGCTCGCCGCCGACCCGGCCGTGGCCTACGTCGTCCCCGACAGCCCGGTGCACGCGCTGGGCGACCAGCTCAACCCGCCCGGCTGGGGCCTGGACCGCATCGATCAGCGCAGGCTCCCGCTGGACCAGCGCTACCACTACGACACCACCGCCGCCCGGGTGAGCGCGTACGTGCTCGACACCGGTGTCCGCGCCACGCACCAGGACTTCACCTCCCGCGTGCGCGGCGGCGTCGACCTGGTGGACAACGACAACAACCCCGACGACGGCAACGGCCACGGCACCTTCATGGCCGGGCTGGTCGGCGGCAAGGTCTACGGCGTGGCCAAGGCGGTCACGATCGTCCCGGTCCGGGTGCTGGACAACAACGGCAGCGGCTCGATCGCGACCGTGATCGCGGGTATCGACTGGATCACCACCCACGCCCGCGGCTCGCTGGCCGTGGTCAACATGAGCCTGGGCGGCTCGGCGAGCCAGGCCCTCGACGACGCGGTGCGCCGCTCGATCGCCGCGGGCATCACCTACTCGGTCCCGGCGGGCTCCTCGGCCACCCAGGTGGGCAACACCTCGCCCGCGCGGGTCGCCGAGGCGATCACCTCGGCCACCCTCACCCAGACCAACTGCGCCGCGAGCAACTCCAACTACGGCCCGGGTGTCGACCTGTACTCCCCGGGGGTCAACATCCCCGGCCCCTGGAACAACGCGGACAACGGTGTGCGGACCCTCAGTGGCACCTCGCTGGCGGCCGCGCACACCACCGGCGCCGCCGCCCTGGTGCTCGCGCTCAACCCGGCGTTCACCCCCGCGCAAGTCCAGGCCGCGCTGGTGCGCAACGCGAGCCCCGGGGTCTGCAATCTCCCGCCCAACACGGCGAACCGCATCCTCTACACCGGACCGTTCGCCGGCTGACCGCGGTCCGGACACGGCCGTCCGGGTGAGGGCCCTGGCTTCCCGCGCCGGGGGCCGGCAGCATCCGCGGCGTGCGTCCGGCCGGGGGCCGTACGGGAACGCCGGGCGCACGCCGCACACCCACGTCGGACTCCGGCGAACCGCCCCCGTGGCGGGCCGCCGCGCCGGGACACGGCCCACCCGAGAGGACCCACCCGTGCTATCAGCTGGCAGACGGCTGCGCGTCGCCGTGCCGCTGGTCGTCGTCGCGCTCGCCGCGGCGGCACCGCACGCCCAGGCCGACCCGGAGCCCGACCGGCTCCCGGTGACCGGCGCCGACAACACCGACCTCGCGGTCGCCACCGCGGCCACCGGGCCCGATGAGACGGGCGCGGTGGTCGCGTTCTGGGCCGCCTACGCCGGTCGCGCGGACCTGCGCAAGGCCGCCGCCATCCTCGACGCCCGGCTGCGGGCGCAGGGACCGGTGGCCGAACCCGCCCGCCAAGCAGTGCGGATGCTCGTGGCGCACGCCCGCGGCGACCACCGCCGCGCCTGGGCCGAGCGGCTGGAGCTGCTCGACGCCCGGGTCGACCCTGCAAACGCCCAGTTCGTCACCGCCGCGCTCACCGCGTCCGACCGCGCGCTGGGCATCACCCGCGCCGCGACCGTGTCCAGCGCACCGGGCGCCTACAACGGGCACGTGCCCGCCGCGATGGCCGACGGCGACACCGGCACCTACTACTGGAGCGCGGGGGCACCCACCGCGGGCACCCAGCTCACCCTCGACCTCGGCCGGGTCCGCCCGATCGAGGGCGTGGCGGTCGCCATGGGCACCGCGGCCCGGCCACGCGACTACCTGCGCGCCGGGGTGCTGGAGGGCTCGGTCGACGGCGTGGGCTGGACACCGGTGCGCAGCCTGCCCGGCCGCCCCACCGTCGCCGCCGATCTCGCCTCGGCGCCGCGTGATCTGCGTTACCTGCGGCTGCGCGCGACGGCGGACCAGCGCAACTGGCTGGCGGTGCGGGAGTTCTCCGTGCGGCCCGCCCCGGCCGACGCGTGCACCGACGGCGACGCCACCACCGGCTACCCGCTCACCGGTGGGCCGCTGGTGGTCACGGTGGGTCCGGCCAGGGCATTGGACCGCATCGTGGTGCTCGCGAGCGCCGGGACCGCGCCCGGCGCGCCGGTGCAGCTGCGCGACGAGACCGGCCGCTGGCGCACGATCGGCAGGCTGGGCGGGCAGTACACCGACCTGTCCGCGCGCGGTCTGGTGGCGGGCCAGCTGCGGCTGGTGGCCCCCGAGGGCTCGACGGGCGCGGCCGTGCGTGAGATCGTGGTGCACCCGGCGGAGTGAACGCTCGTTAATCACCGCACGGGCCGAGCGCGTCGGTCGCGCGAGCGCGAGCGCTCGACGCGGGAAAACCCAGAAATCGGATCGATCAGGATGGCGCCCGTCACGTGGGACGACGCTCCCGACTGGCGAGACATTCACGGTAATCTCCGTCGACCGACGCTGACGTAGCAGGAGGTAACCGGGCATGTTCCGCAAGGTGCTCGTCGCCAACCGAGGCGAGATCGCCATCCGGGCGTTTAGAGCCGGGTACGAACTCGGCGCAGGCACGGTGGCCGTCTTCCCCTACGAGGACCGCAACTCGCCGCACCGGATGAAGGCCGACGAGGCCTACGAGATCGGCGAACCCGGCCACCCGGTGCGCGCCTACCTCTCGGTGGAGGAGATCGTCAAGGCCGCCCGGAAGGCGGGGGCGGACGCGGTCTACCCGGGGTACGGCTTCCTCTCGGAGAACCCCGAGCTCTCGCGCGCGTGCGCGGAGGCCGGGATCACCTTCGTCGGCCCCGACCCGGACATCCTGGAGCTGACCGGCAACAAGGCCCGCGCGATCGCCGCGGCCGCCGAGGCCGGGCTGCCGGTGCTGCGCTCGACGCCGCCGTCCAAGGACGTCGACGGCCTGCTGGCCGCCGCCGAGGACATCGGCTTCCCGATCTTCGTCAAGGCCGTCGCGGGCGGCGGCGGGCGCGGCATGCGCCGGGTCGAGGAGCCCGCGGCGCTGCGCGAGTCGCTGGAGGCGGCGATGCGCGAGGCCGAGTCGGCCTTCGGCGACGCCACCGTCTTCCTCGAGCAGGCCGTGCTCGACCCGCGGCACATCGAGGTGCAGATCCTCGCCGACGGCGTGGGCAACGTGATCCACCTCTACGAGCGCGACTGCTCGCTGCAGCGCCGCCACCAGAAGGTGATCGAGATCGCGCCCGCGCCGAACCTGCCGACGGAGCTGCGCGACAAGATCTGCGCCGACGCGGTGGCCTTCGCCCGGCACATCGGCTACAAGAACGCGGGCACCGTCGAGTTCCTGCTCGACACCCGCGGCAACCACGTCTTCATCGAGATGAACCCGCGCATCCAGGTCGAGCACACGGTCACCGAGGAGGTCACCGACGTCGACCTGGTGCAGTCGCAGCTGCGCATCGCCGCCGGGGAGACCCTCGACGACCTGGGCCTGACCCAGGACGACATCTACGTGCGCGGCGCCGCCCTGCAGTGCCGGATCACCACCGAGGACCCCGCCAACGGGTTCCGCCCGGACACCGGCATGATCAGCGCCTACCGCTCCCCGGGCGGCAGCGGCATCCGCCTCGACGGCGGCACCGCGGCCGGCGCGGAGGTCAGCGCGCACTTCGACTCGATGCTGGTCAAGCTCACCTGCCGGGGCCGCGACTTCGGCGCCGCGGTGCGCCGGGCCAAGCGCGCGCTCGCCGAGTTCCGCATCCGCGGCGTGGCCACCAACATCCCGTTCCTGCAGGCCGTCCTGGACGACCCGGACTTCGTCGCGGGCCGGGTCACCACCGCGTTCATCGAGCAGCGCCCGCACCTGCTCACCTCGCGCAGCTCCGCCGACCGCGGCACCCGGCTGCTCACCTACCTCGCCGACGTGACGGTCAACAAGCCGCACGGCGAGCGGCCGAAGGTGATCGACCCGCGGGAGAAGCTGCCCGCCGTCGACGTGAGCGGCGCGCCGCCCGCGGGCACCAAGCAGAAGCTCGTCGAGCTGGGCCCGGAGGGCTTCGCCCGCTGGATGCGCGAGAACAAGCGGGTGGGCGTCACCGACACGACCTTCCGCGACGCGCACCAGTCGCTGCTGGCCACCCGGGTGCGCACCCGCGACCTGCTCGCCGTGGCGCCGCACGTGGCGCACACCACCTCGGAGCTGTTCTCCCTGGAGTGCTGGGGCGGCGCGACCTACGACGTGGCGCTGCGCTTCCTGGCCGAGGACCCGTGGGAGCGGCTGGCCGCGCTGCGCGAGACCGTGCCCAACATCTGCCTGCAGATGCTGCTGCGCGGCCGCAACACCGTGGGCTACACGCCGTACCCGACCGAGGTGACCGACGCCTTCGTCAAGGAGGCCACCGCCACCGGCATCGACATCTTCCGGATCTTCGACGCGCTCAACGACGTCGAGCAGATGCGCCCGGCGATCGAGGCCGTGCGCGAGACCGGGTCGGCGATCGCCGAGGTCGCCCTCTGCTACACCGCCGACCTGTCGGACCCGGGCGAGCAGCTCTACACGCTCGACTACTACCTCAAGCTGGCCGAGCAGATCGTCGGCGCGGGCGCGCACGTGCTCGCGGTGAAGGACATGGCGGGCCTGCTGCGCCCGCCGGCCGCCGCACGGCTGATCACCGCGCTGCGCAAGGAGTTCGACCTCCCGGTGCACCTGCACACCCACGACACCGCCGGTGGCCAGCTGGCCACCTACCTGGCGGCGATCCAGTCCGGTGTGGACGCCGTGGACGGCGCGACCGCGTCGATGTCGGGCACCACCTCGCAGCCCTCGCTCTCGGCGATCGTGGCCGCCACCGACCACACCGACCGCGAGACCGGGCTGTCCCTGCAGGCCGTGGCCGACCTGGAACCGTACTGGGAGACCGTGCGGCGCGTGTACCGGCCGTTCGAGGCGGGCCTGCCCGCGCCGACCGGGCGGGTGTATACCCACGAGATCCCCGGCGGCCAGCTGTCCAACCTGCGCACCCAGGCGGTGGCCCTGGGCCTGGGCGACCGGTTCGAGGACATCGAGACCATGTACGCCGCCGCCGACCGGATGCTCGGCAGGCTGGTCAAGGTCACCCCGTCGTCCAAGGTCGTCGGCGACCTGGCCCTGCACCTGGTCGGCGCCGGGGTGGACCCGAAGGACTTCGAGGCCGACCCGGGCCGCTTCGACATCCCGGACTCGGTGATCGGCTTCCTGCACGGCGAACTGGGCGACCCGGCGGGCGGCTGGCCGGAACCCTTCCGCAGCAAGGCGCTCAAGGGCCGCGCGGCCCCCAAGGGCGTGGCCGAGCTGACCGAGGCCGACCACGAGGGCCTGGAGTCCACCCGCCGCGGCACCCTCAACCGGCTGCTGTTCGCCGGGCCCACCAAGGAGTTCCAGGCCCACCGCGACCAGTTCGGCGACACCAGCGTGCTGGCCAGCAAGGACTTCTTCTACGGCCTGGAGCAGGGCAAGGAGTACGCGGTCTCACTCGAGCGCGGCGTCACCCTGCTGATCGAGCTGGAAGCCATCGGCGACCCCGACGAGCGCGGCGTCCGCACCGTGCTGGCCACCCTCAACGGCCAACTGCGCCCGATCCAGGTCCGCGACCGCTCGGTCGCCTCCGACCTACCGGTCGCCGAGAAGGCCGACCGCGGCAACGCCAACCACGTCGCCGCCCCGTTCGCGGGCGTCGTCACCCTCGCGGTCGCCGAAGGTGACACGGTCGAGGCGGGCGCCACGGTGGCCACCATCGAGGCGATGAAGATGGAGGCCGCGATCACCGCCCCGAAGTCGGGCACGGTGACCAGGCTCGCGATCGGCTCGGTGCAACAGGTGGAGGGCGGCGACCTGCTGGTCGTGCTCAGCTAGACCGTGCTCAGCTAGATCCCCAGCCAGACCGTGCGGGGCCGCCTCCTCCGGGAAGCGGCCCCGCACGCCTTTCCGTCGGGCGCGGCGAAGTCCACCGTGCGCGTGTCGGACCTTGGAAGCAAAGGGATCCCGCGCCCGCTGGAAGGCGACAGGATCCCAGCCCCGCTGGTACGCAAGTCCCGTTACGTTTGTGCTCGATTGGGTGGACTGCCTTCGTGTGGGGGGAGGCGACCGCTAAACTTGACCTGTGGTGGGGATGCCCTTCTCCCCACGCTTTTTCCCCACGCGGTCGCCTAGGGGC
>NZ_BSTR01000037.1:0-46932 GCF_030269645.1 Actinokineospora sp. NBRC 105648
GGCTGGGCTGGGCTGGGCTGGGCTGGGCTGGGCTGGGCTGGGCTGGGCTGGGCTGGGCTGGGCTGGGCTGGGCTGGGCTGGGCTGGGCTGGGCTGGGCTGGGCTGGGCTGGGCTGGGCTGGGCTGGGAATTCGTCCGCCCTCCGCACCTCCCCGCAAACGACAAAGGCCACCGGCGCCGGAGGGCGGGGTGGCCTGTCGTGGAGCAGTGGTTGAGCCGTCTAGCGGGTGATCAGGTGGGCAGGCCGAGCTTGCGTGCGCAGGCGGGCCATGCGCTGTAGCCGCCTCGGTCGTCGCGGACCTTGGTGGCGATGGCGATCTGCTGTTCGCGGCTGGCCTGGTGCGGCAGGGGCGCGTAGGCGGTGCCGCCGTAGGCCCGCCAGGTGCCCGCGTCGAACTGGAGGCCGCCGTAGTAGCCGTTGCCGGTGTTGATGGCCCAGTTGCCGGTGGCCTCGCACTGCGCGAGCCGGTCCCAGGCGGAGCCGTCGGTGACCGGGGGGGTCTTCACCGGGTCCGGGACCGGGGGCTTCTTGGTGCCGACCTTGATGATGCGGGGCTTGGGCGCCAGGATCTCCTTGGAGCCGATCTCCTCGCGCTTGGTGACCTTGCCGTTCTTCTCGGTGATCCGGTAGGTCGCGATGCGCTCGCCGGGGACACCGGGCTCGGCGACGGTCTCCTTGCCCTTGTCGGCCTCGGGGTCGTCGACCTTCTGCACCGGCGGGGCGACCGGCTCGGTCTGGTTGATCACCGTGACGCCGGTGCGGCTGATCCGCACCTCGGCACCCGAGACGATCTTCAGGTCGGCGCCGGGGGTGATCGCGTCTTCCGGGCCGAGCGAGAGCTTCAGCTCGGCGAGCAGGTCCTGCACGGTGAGCGCGTTGGTGGTGATCGACCGGGGCGCGCCGCCGCCGTCGAACACGGTGACCGACTTGGCGGTCTTGATCTCGACCGACAGGCCCTCGAGCGGGACCGCGGCCTCGTTGCCGACCGACACCCACGAGCCGTTGACCGGGGCGTTGGCCTGCTTGAGCGCCTCGCCGACGGTGGTGGCGCGCACCCAGGCTTCGCGCTGCTCGCCGTCCACGGTCAGGTGCAGCTGGCGGCCGCGCTGCAGGACGATCTTGCCGTCGTCGCCGATCTCGGCGGTCGGGGAGGGGCTCAGCGAGTCGTGCGACCCGACCGAGATGCCCTCCTCCTCCAGGATCTCGCCCACGGTGTCGGCGTAGGTGTTGACCTGGCGGGCCTGGCCGTCGACGTCGACGGTCACCGTGTTGTTCATCGCGATGGCCGCGGCGCCGCCGCCGACCAGGGTGACCAGTACCGCGGCGATGGTGGCCTTGAGGAAGGTGCCCTTCCAGCGCTTCACCGCGGCGATCAGGCCGGGGGGCTGCTCGTCGGTGACCTTGAGCGGCTGGGGGGACGAGGAGAGCTCGTCGGGGATGACCGGCAGGACGGTGGTCTCGGCGTTGATCAGCCGGATCAGCTCGTCGACGTCGACCCCGGCCGAGGCCATGATCTCGTCGGCCTGCGGGCCCAGCGCGTGCCGGACGTCGTGGTCGGTGATGCTCAGCGAGGACGAGAAACCGGTGTCCTCGAGCTGAAAGGACGGGAACTCCGACTGCCAGGCGGTGAAGTCGTCCGCCTCGCTGTCGATGGTGCCGGTGCCGACCTTGACCGGGGTGAACCAGTCGGTGTCGGCGAAGCTGTCGTGCCCGGGGCGGTCGAAACCGCCGGTCTGTTTACCGCTCACAGGGTCGATTCCTCCAGAAGGCGCGCCCCGGGTGCGCACGCTCTGGGGCCAGCGGTCTCATCGCCACCGTCCCCACTCCCTCGCGTGCGCGCACTGTCGCGCTTTCGTGTGTTCCGACGACCCGCAGCCAGCCACCCCGACGTGTACTGACCTGCTCCGGGCCAACCCCGGACTGGTGTCCCGGGTCGTACGGTCACGGGACAGTAACGAGCCCACGGGTGATCCGCAAACACATCCGGCGATGTCGTGAGTCCTGTCACACCCTCGACGGCGGCTTGCCATCCCCCATTCATCGCAATCATCTACCGTTCGCAAGGTCTGATGTCACGCTCGGCAACCGGAAGACGCGGTCGGCCGTCGCGGACACCGCGGTCGCCAGCTCGGCCACGTCGTCCCCGCGCAGTGCCGCGAGGTCGCGCAGCGTGTACGCGGCGCAGTAGGGCTCGTTCGGCCTGCCGCGGAACGGGTGCGGGGTCAGGAACGGCGCGTCGGTCTCCACCAGCAGCTGCTCGGCGGGGACGAACGCGGCGGCCTCGCGCAGCGGCGCGGCGTTGCGGAAGGTCACCGGGCCCGCGAACGAGAGCACGAAGCCGCGCTCGACGCACGCCTTGGCGAACGCCAGGTCACCGGAGAAGCAGTGGAAGACCACCCGATCGGGGGCGCCCTCCTCGGTCAGGATCCGCAGGATGTCGTCGTGGGCGTCGCGGTCGTGCACCATCAGCGGCTTGCCGACCCGCTTGGCCAGGTCGATGTGCCAGCGGAACGCCGCGTGCTGGGCGGCGGGCGGCGAGTAGTCCCAGTAGTAGTCCAGCCCGGTCTCGCCGACGGCCACCACGCGCGGCTGCCCGGCGAGCGCCTCGACGACCGCCTTGTCCGCGTCGCCGAACTCCGCCGTGCGGGTCGGGTGCACCGCCACCGCGGCGAACACCCGATCGTCCCAAGTGGACGCTTCAGCCGCCCAGCGGGCCGACGCGAGGTCGTCGGCGACGGTGATCACCCGGTCGACACCCGCCGCCTGGGCCCGATCGAGCATTGTGGACACATCGGCGGAATCCTTGGCACCGCAGGCGTCCAGGTGCGTGTGCGCGTCGACCACCGGCGCCGGAAGGCGCTCCGGCACCGGTGGTCGCTCACCCTTGCGCGTGCTCACTTGACGACGGGCGCCCACTCCGGACCGACCTCGCCGAGCTCGGGGTCGAGCTTGGCGAACAGCGGCGTCGGCTTCTCCAGCGGCTTGCCGACCTCGATCTCGGTCGACTCCCAGCGGGCCGCCTCACCCTTGTAGTCACCGGTCAGGATCGGGTACCGGACGCCCTCGTTGTCCAGGTCGTCGACCTCCACCAGCTCCGGCTGCGCGGCCCAGACGCCCTTGCCGCCGAGCAGCTCGTGCACCTGCTGGGCGGAGTGCGGCAGGAACGGCGTGAGCAGCGTGTTCGCGTCCGAGACCACCTGCAGCGCGGTGTGCAGGATGGTGTCGCGCCGCTCCAGGTCGTCCTTGCGCTTCCAGGGCTCCTCGTCGGAGAGGTACTTGTTCGCCGCGCCGACCACCCGCATCGCCTCGGTGGCGGCGGCCTTGAACCGCGAGCGGCGCAGGTTGTCGCCCACCGTGGTGAACGCGGCCTTCGCGAGCGCCTTGAGCTCGGCGTCGGCCGCGGTCGGCGCGGTCGGGCGCGGGATGGCGCCGACGTTCTTGTGCGCCATCGACACCGACCGGTTGACCAGGTTGCCCCACTCGTTGGCCAGCTCGAAGTTGGTCCGGCGGACGAACTCGTCCCAGGTGAAGTCGGTGTCCTGGTTCTCCGGGCCCGCCACCGAGATGAAGTAGCGCAGGGTGTCCGGACCGAAGTCGCGGAGGAAGTCGCGCACGTAGATCACGGTGCCGCGGGAGGTGGAGAACTTCGACCCGCTCATGGTCAGGAACTCGCTGGAGACGACCTCGGTCGGCAGGTTGAGCTTGCCGAACGAGCCGACCTCGCCGCCCTTGTCGCCCGCGCCGTTCTGGCCGAGCAGCAGCGACGGCCAGATCAGCGAGTGGAAGACGATGTTGTCCTTGCCCATGAAGTAGTAGGCCTGGGACGGGTCGGTCCAGAACTGCTTCCAGGCGTCCTTGTCGCCGGTCCGCCGCGCCCACTCGACGCTGGCCGACAGGTAGCCGATCACCGCGTCGAACCAGACGTAGAACCGCTTCATCGGCGCGTCGCGCCAGCCGTCGAGCGGGACCGGGATGCCCCAGTCCAGGTCGCGGGTGATCGCCCGGGGGCGCAGGTCCTCGAGCAGGTTCTGGCTGAACTTGAGCACGTTCGGCCGCCACTCGGTGCGGGTGGACAGCCACGAGCCCAGCGTCTCGGTGAAGCTGGGCAGGTCGAGGAACAGGTGCTCGGTCTCGATGAACTTCGGGACCTCGCCGTTGATCCGCGAGCGCGGGTTCTTCAGGTCGATCGGGTCGAGCTGGTTGCCGCAGTTGTCGCACTGGTCGCCGCGGGCGCCGTCGTAGCCGCAGATCGGGCAGGTGCCCTCGATGTAGCGGTCGGGCAGGGTGCGGCCGGTGGACGGGCTGATCGCGCCCATCTGGGTCTTGGCCTGCACGTAGCCGTTGCGCCACAGCGCGGTGAAGAGGTCTTGGACCACGCGGTAGTGGTTGCCGGTGGTGGTGCGGGTGAACAGGTCGTAGGACAGGCCGAGACCCTGCAGGTCCTCGGCGATGACCCGGTTGTACTTGTCCACCAGCTCGCGGGTGGTCAGGTTCTCCTTGTCGGCCTGCACCGAGATCGGGGTGCCGTGCTCGTCGGTGCCGCTCACCATGAGCACCTGGTGGCCGGACATGCGCATGTAGCGGGAGAAGACGTCCGAGGGGACACCGAATCCGGAGACGTGACCGATATGGCGGGGGCCGTTGGCGTAGGGCCAGGCCACCGCGGTCAGCACGGGGGCGCTCATGGACTCAGCGTACGGAGGTCTCCCAGCGGGTTTTCACAGGAGTACCGAGCCCGCCGATCCGCCGGTCCAACTCAGCCACCCGGGGGTGCCTGGGCAGGCGGCGGCGCAGCACCGCGAGCCGGTCGAAGATCCGCTGGGAGGCCACCGGTTCGGCGATGTCCACGGCCGTGCCCGCGGCGCTGACCGCGGCCTCGAGTTCGCCTTGGGCGAGGTAGGCCATGGCCAGGTCGGTCTGGGCGAAGGCCCGGCTGCGGGTCCGCCACGGGTCGGTGCCGGCCAGCGCCTGCTCGATCATCCCGACGGCGCGGTTCGGGCAGCCGACGTCCCGCAGGCCTTGGCCGAGCTCGCCGTAGAGCTCGGTGCGCGAGTAGTAGCCGAGCCAAGCGGGCTCCCGGGCCGGATCAGTGCGGTCGAACGCGCGGAGAGCGGCGTCGACGGCCGCGGTGGTGGCCGCGCGGTCGCCGAGCAGAGCCAGCCCACGGGCCTCGACGGCGTGGAGCTGGGTGGTGAGGACGGGAGTGGCACCGGCGCCCACCTCCCGCGCCGCACGCACCAGACCAACGGCATGCCGCGCGTTGTGGTGGGCGTCCCGCTCGTCCATCGCCGCTTGGCTGTTCTGCACCGCGAGCCTGCTCGCGTGGGTGAGGACTTCAGCGGCGTAGCGGCGGTCGTCGGCGTGCATGGCGAGGTTGAACGCCTGGACGTAGTACCGCTGGGCCAACGCGTGCCGCCCGACCTCGGCGGCCATCGAACCCGCGAGCCGGGTGGCCTGGGCGACGGCGGAGAACAGGGCGCGACCGGTGTCCTGGGTGTAGTCGCCGTGCAGCGCTCTAGTGGCCTCGCCGTGGACGAACCGGACGACCTGCTCGCGGATCATGCCCCCACCGAGCCGGTTGCCCAGCCGCCGGTAGTGCTCGGCGGTCGAGGTGATCGCCTCCGCATCAGCCATCCCGATGCGGGTGGAGCCCGCGCGGGCAGTCACGAACCGGAGCGGCGGGGCTGTCGGGTGGACCAGCGCGGCAGCGGCCAACAAGGACCCGACCAGGAATCCCCGGCGTTCCACCGTCGGCTCCGACAGGTCTGCCACGACCTCGATCGTCCCACCACCGGTCACCGCCCACCAGCACACGAGCGTCGTCCGCACCGCAACGAGTACCCGCGGGCGAAGTGACACCCCAAGTGACACACCTGACCTCGAGGTGACACACCTAGTCCGCGAGTGACACCGCTGAGACCCCGGTGCCACCATCGATCAAGCAAGTGACACCCCGTGACACGGGGGGCGGGTGCGGGGCCGGCGACCGCCTAGCCTTGGGTCGTCGCCGGTCCAGTGAGCAGGAGGAACACCCATGTCGGCCACGCGGATGCTCGTGCTGGGCGTGGTGCACTGGGCGGGTAAGGCGCACGGCTACCAGATCCGGGCCGAGCTGCTGAGCTGGCGGGCCGACTCCTGGGCCCGGATCAAGCCCGGCTCTCTCTACCACGCCCTGCGCAAGGCCGTGGCCGACGGCCTGCTCGTCGACGAGGTCGAGCAGGGCGACGGGGGTCCCGACCGGACCTCTTTCACCATCACCGAGGCGGGTCGTGAGGAGCTCACGCGGTTGGTGAAGGAGGGGTTGGCGGTCCCGGGCGACCCGTTCATGCTCAACGCCGCGATCTCGATGTTGCCTGCGTTGCGGCGGGCGGACGCGGTCGCCATGCTGCGGCAGCGGATCGACGGGCTCACCGCGCAGCGCGGCGAGCTGCGCCAGTGGCAGGACGGGCCGCCGGGGCTCAAGCCGGAGCACGTGTGCGAGCAGGCCCACCTGTGGCTCGGGCAGCTCGACGCCGACCTCGCCTGGGCCACCGACCTGGTGCGCAGGCTCGGCGAGGGCGCCTACGCGCTCGACGGCGAGCCGGGCAACCGCGAGTTCGCCTGACTATTCAAACTTGACTACACACCTCCCGCGAGCCATGCTGGCTGCGTAGTCAAATTTGAGTAGTGGGGGTACACCATGATCGAGGCACGCGGCCTCGCCCGGACGTTCCGGGCGCGGGGTCGGGCAGTCGAGGCCGTTCGGGGGGTCGACCTCGACGTCGAGGCCGGGGAGCTGGTCGGCTTCCTCGGGCCCAACGGCGCCGGGAAGACGACCACCCTGCGGATGTTGACCACGCTGATCGCGCCGACCAGCGGTCGGGCCACCGTCGCCGGGATCGACCTGGCGAGCGACCCGGTCGGGGTCCGCAGGCGCATCGGGTACGTCCCCCAGGGCGGCGGCGGTCTGCCGGAGGCCCGGGTCGGCGAGGAGGTCGAACTGCAGGGCAGGCTCTACGGACTGTCCAAAGCGGACGCCCGCCGTCGGGGCGCCGCGCTGGCCGAGCGGCTCGACCTCGCCGGGCTGGACCAGCGGCCGATCAAGACGCTCTCCGGTGGTCAGCGGCGCAGGCTCGACATAGCGCTCGGGCTGGTGCACGACCCGGGGCTGGTCTTCCTGGACGAGCCGACGGCCGCGCTCGACCCGCAGAGCCGGGCGAACCTCTGGGCGCACATCCGCGCCCTGCGCGCCGACCACGGCACCACGGTCTTCCTGACCACGCACTACCTCGACGAGGCCGACAGCCTGTGCGACCGCGTCCTGGTGATCGACAACGGCGCCATCGTCGCCCAGGGCAGTCCCGCCGCGCTCAAGGCGCAGGTGTCCGGCGACCTGGTGGCGGTCGGCGTGGCACCGTCCGACCTGGTCAAGACCACCGAGATCGCGAGCCGGGTCGCCGGGGCCGACGAGGTCGCGACCGGCGAGCACACCGTCGAGTTCCGGGTACCGCGCGGCGACGACGCGCTGCCCGAACTCCTGCGCGCCCTCGACGGCGCGGGCATCGGCACCACCTCGCTGCGCGTCCAGCAGCCCACCCTCGACGACGTCTTCCTCACCCTGACCGGCCGCACCCTGCGCGACGCCGAGCAGCCCACCGCCCCGGAGGCCGACCGTGCCGCGTGAGACCTGGCTGATCTTCAGCCGCGCGATGAGCCTGTCCCTGCGCAACCCGGCCTGGATCATGATCGGGCTGTTGCAGCCGGTGCTCTACCTGGTCCTGTTCGGACCGCTGCTGGAGCGGATGACCGAGAGCACCCCGGGCTTCCCGCCGGGCACCTCCTGGCAGATCCTCACCCCGGCGCTGATCATCCAGCTGGCCCTGTTCGGCAGCTCGTTCGTCGGCTTCGGCCTGCTGGCCGAGCTGCGGCTGGGCGCGTTCGAGCGGATGCGGGTGACCCCGGTCAGCCGGACCGCGCTGCTGCTGGGCCGGGTGCTGCGCGACGCGGTGCAGACGGTGGCGCAGGCGTTGTTGATCCTTGTGTTGGCGTTCCTGATGTTTGACCTAAGGGCCTCGGTGGGCGCGGTAGCGCTAACGCTGCTGATGGTGGCGATGCTGTCTCTTGCGCTGTCGTCCTGCTCTTACGCGCTCGCACTGCGACTCAAGAGCGAAGAGGCGTTCCCCGCGATCCTCAACACGGCTCTACTGCCGATCCTGCTCTTGTCCGGCATCGTCATCCCGATCACGCAGGGTCTAGCGCCCGGATGGCTCTACGGGATCTCGCGGTGGAATCCGTTCACCCACGTCGTAGACGCCGAACGGGCCTCTTTCCGCGGGGAGTTCACCACCGACGCGTTGCTCACCGGCTCACTGGTGCTGTTCGCGATGACAGCGCTATCCGTGCTGTGGGGTGTGCGGACGTTCAGCCGGGAGAGCGCGTGAGCTCGTTGCGCACCAGGTAGACGTTGTAGGGCTCCCAGCGCGACATCGCGTAGTGGATCACCGCGCCGTTGGCCGAGTCCGGGTGCAGGAAACCGCCGTACAGACCGGGGAACTCCGCCCCGCTGGTGAGCACCCGCGGCTCGGACCACGGCCCGGTGAGCTCGGGCGCGGTGCGCAGCACGATGGCGGCCCTGGCCTCGTCCAGGTGCACGGCCAGCCACTGTCCGAAGTGGACGTTGTAGACCACCGACAGCTCGGCCACCGGCCCCTGCATGACCGCGACGGCGCGGAACGGGTCGCGCGGGTACCAGCCGGAGCCGGTCCAGTAGTCGTAGGCGTGCGGGTCGAGCACCTGGTCCCTGGCCACCCGGGCCAGGCTCGCCCCGCCCCAGCGGCCGTTGGGCGTGCCGAGCAGGTAGAGGTAGTCCGCGCCGAGGGCGAAGGCACCCATCTGGAACGGGTGGTCGTGCTCGGCGCGGTTGATCCAACGGGACCGTTCCGGCTTCTCCCAGGTGGCGCCGCCGTCGGTGGACACAGCGATCCCCGCGTAGTTGGTGACCCACCTGCCCTGCGTTCCCCAGGCGCGCACGGACATGTAGTGCAGGTAGTGCGTGCCGTCGATCGCCACACCCGCGCACGGGATGACGGTCTCCTCGTCGCGGCGGGGGTCGCGGTCGAGGATCTGCCGGGCGTGGCCGTCGTCGCGCGCGACCACCGAGGCGATGCGCAGCCCGGTGTCGAGGTCGCGGTCGGCGGCGATGGCCAGGAAGTTGCACCGCCAGTCGCTGCCGTGGCTCGGGCCCGCGCCGTTGCCGCACCAGCCCTGCCCGTAGGTGTCACCGAAGACGACGAACGTGCGACCGGTCTCGTCGTCCCACATGATGCCCAGGTCGGTGGCGTGCACGCCGTACTTGTCGGCGGTGCCGTTGATCGACTCGTGGCCGGTGATCTGCGCGACCAGCCGGGCGGGTCCGACCGAGATCTCCAAGCTGACCACTCCGCGTGGCTCAGGCGCGGCTCACCGCGGCGTCGTACAGGGTCTTCTTGCTCACGCCCGTGGCGGCGGCCACCTCCGCGGCGGCGTCCTTGAGCCGGGTGCCCTCGGCCGCCAGCGCGCGGACCCGGCCCACCAGGGTGTCCAGGTCGAGCGTGCGCGGCTCGGCCCCGGCCAGCACGACCGTGATCTCCCCGCGTACACCCTCATGTGCCCACTCGGCGAGCTCGGCAAGCGTCCCGCGCTTGACCTCTTCGTAGGACTTGGTCAACTCCCGGCAGACGGCGGCGCGCCGCTCGCCGCCGAGCACCTCGACCGCGTCGGCCAGGAAGTCCGCGATCCGGTGCGGCGCCTCGAACAGCACCGCGGTGCGCGGCTCGTCGACCAGCACCGCCAACCACTTCCGCCGCTCCCCCTGCTTGCGCGGGGCGAAGCCCTCGAAGCAGAACCGGTCGCACGGCAGCCCGGACAGCGCCAGCGCGGTGGTCACCGCGGACGGGCCGGGCAGGCAGGTGATCGGCAGGTCGGCCTCGACACAAGCGGTGACCAGCCGGAACCCGGGATCGGACACGCTGGGCATGCCCGCGTCGGTGACCAGCAGCACGGTCTGCCCCGCCTCGATCGCCTCGACCAGCCCGGGCGCGCGGGACGCCTCGACGGCGTCGTAGAAGCTCACAACCTTTCCGGTGAGCGTCACCCCGAGCGCGGCAGCCAGGTTGCGGGTGCGGCGGGTGTCCTCGGCGGCGATCACATCAGCCGACCCGAGCGCCTCGACCAGGCGGGCGGAGGCGTCGCCGATCTCGCCCAACGGGGTCGCGGCCAACACCAAGCGCCCGCTCACCGCGCCACCAGCGGGGCGATCTCGGAGGCCCGCCAGTCGGTGAAGTACGCGTGCAAGCGCACCACCCGGGCGGTGCCGCGCTTGCGCAGTCGGGCCACCACCCTGGGGCGGGTGCCCTCGCCCGCCTCGATCAGCGCTTCGGTGAACCACAGCTCGGCCCGGCCGAACGACCGGGTGCGCACCTCGGCCAAGTCGGCCCAGCGCAAGGTGATCCGCACACCGTTGCGGTCGATCGACAGGCCGTCGGCGGCGACGGTCATCGGCTGCGAGCGGAGCAGGTAGGAGAACAGGGCGGCCATCCCGACCGTCATGGCGGCCAGCCCCGAGGCCGACTGGTGGAACGGCGCGCCCGCGCCGACGTAGATCAGGTAGACGACCAGCCAGCCGATGACGACGCCGACCGCCGTCGCGGGCACCGCCAGACCGAGGACATAGGCCCAGCGCGGCCGGTAGACGAGCGGTGCTGCCACCGGGGGAGCGTATCCGGCCCGGTGCGGCCGGCAGCGCTCACCGGGGATCAGCGCGAAGACCTCGGACGTGCGCCAGTCGGCGAAGTAGGGGTGCAGCCGCACCGCGCGGTGGAGCCCCCGGCGACGAGCCTGCCGCACCGCCCACGCGCCGTCGCCGTTGGCCGGCTCCACCAGGCCGCGGGTGAACCACAGCTCCACCCGGCCGAACGAGCGCGTGCGCGCCTCGGCGAAGTCCGCCCAGCGCAGGGTGATCCGCACCCCGTCGCGGGTGATCACCAAGCCGTCGGGGCCGACCGCCATCGGCCGCGACCGGAACGAGTGGCCGAGCAGGACCGACATCCCGACCACCAGCGCGAGACCCCCGATCGACCCGCCGACCGGCCGGTCCAGGACGAGCAGGACCACGCCCCAGGTGAACGCCACGGTCGGCGCCGAGACCAGCAGCGCCGAGACGACCACGTGGGTCCAGCGCGGCCGGTGGAGGTGCGGTTGTGGCACCGGCGGAGCGTATCCGGCTATGAACCGAGGTCGGCCAGCTCCGCGATGAAGGCCGCCGAGTCGCGCAGCGGCAGCGCCGTGGTGGCGATGCGCTCCCACGCCCGCCGGTGGGTGATCACCGCGATGTCGTCGTCGAGGAAGAGGCTGCGGGTGCGGTGTTCGGTGTGCACCAGGGCTTGGTCCTGGGGGAAGTCCATGATCAGGAAGGCCCCCTCCAGGCCCGGGTGCGCGCCCGCCGCCTGCGGCACGACCTGGACCAGCACGTGCGGCTTGCGGATGGCCTCCACCAGGTGCCGCAACTGCCCCGCCGCCACCGCGGGCCCGCCGACCGGCAGCCGCAGCGCCGCCTCGCCCAGCAGCACGTGCAGGGTGGGCGGGCAGTCGCGGCTCAGGATGCCCTGGCGGGCCAGCCGGGCGGCCACCTTGCTGTCCAACTCGGCCTCGCCGGGCGGTTGCGGGGCGGTGTCGCGGATGGCGGCCCGGGCGTACTCGGCGGTCTGCAGCAGCCCCGGCACGAGGGTCGGGTGGTGCTCGCGCAGGCTGATCGCCTTGGACTCCCAGTCGATCAGCGTCTGCCACTGCTCCGGCAGGCCGCGGCCGTGCACCTGCACCCAGCCCGGCTCGGCCGCCCGGCGCACCAGGTCGAGGATCTCCTCCTGCCGCGGCTCGGGCACCCGGTAGAGCCCGAGCATCGCCTCCACGTCGCGCAGCCGCAGCCCGCTGGTGCCGGTCTCGACCCGGCTCACCTTGGCCTGCGACAGCCCGAGCCGCGCGCCGACCTCCCCGGTGGTGAAGCCCGCTTGCTTGCGCAGCCTGCGCAGCTCACCGGCGACCTGTCGCGACCTGATGGTCGGCCGTCCAGGTGGCACCCCGCACCCCGTCCGCTCAGCGCCGGCGCCCCCGTGCGCCGCCGGCTATATGATCTCTTGTACCCGCCCTGAGCTGGGCAAACAACTACACGATCAGTTGATAGCGGGCGGTGGGCGACATACCGGTTCACCACTATCCGGAAGTTCCCGACGCGGATCGCACACCTGGCACCCTACGATCTCCCCCCGTGAGCGCCCTCGTAGTCGACGACGAGGCCAGCCGGGCACCGTCACCCGAACCGGTGACACCGGCGGCCGATCCCACCGACGTCGCGCGCACGCGCCTGCTGGGCAAGCCGATGCCCGCCGACCGGCTGCGCGGCTGGCTGGTCACCGCGGTGATCGGCGTGCTGGCGGCCGTGGTCCGGTTCCAGAACCTCGGCTTCCCGACCGACCAGGGCACCCCGGTCTTCGACGAGAAGCACTACGTCCCGCAGGCGTGGCAGATGCTGCGCAACGGCGGGTTCGAGGACAACCCGGGCTTCGAGCTGACCGTGCACCCGCCGCTGGGCAAGTCGCTGATCGCGATCGGCGAGTTCCTCTTCGGCTACAGCGGCTGGGGCTGGCGGTTCACCGCCGCGCTGGCCGGGACGCTGATGGTCGTCCTGGTCGTGCGGATCGCCCGCAGGCTCACCCGCTCGACCCTGCTCGGCGGGGTCGCGGGCGTGCTGCTGATCGCCGACGGCGTCTCGCACCTGCAGTCGCGGATGGGGATGCTCGACATCTTCCACGCCGCGCTCGTGCTCGCCGCGTTCGCCTGCGTGCTGCTCGACCGCGACCAGGTCCGCGACCGGCTGTGGATCGCGGTGTCCGAGGGCTGGATCAACGACTCCCCTTATGGCCCGCGGCTCGGCGTCCGCTGGTGGCGGCTCGCGGGCGGGGTCCTGCTGGGACTGTCCTGCGGCGTCAAGTGGTCCGGGCTGTACTTCATGGCGGGCTACGGCCTGCTGACCATCCTGTTCGACGTCACCGCGCGGCGCTCGGCCGGTGTGCGCAGGCCGTGGCTGGGTACCGCGTTCCGCGACCTGCTGCCCGGTCTGTGGGCGTTCGTCGGGGTCGCGCTGCTGGCCTACCTGGCCACCTGGTGGGCCTGGTTCGGCAGCGAGACCGGCATCGACCGGCACCTGGTGGAGACCACCGGCGGCGACCCGATCTCGATCATCAAGGGCGCCCTCGGCTCGCTGTGGGGCTACACCGACAAGGTGCTCGACTTCCACTCGAGCCTGGTGACCAAGCCGGACCAGCAGCACCCGTGGGAGTCCAAGCCCTGGGTGTGGCCGATGAGCCTGCGCCCGATGCTCTACTACTACGACGGTTCCACCCTCGGCTGCGGCGAGAGCAAGTGCGTCTCGGCCACCATGCTGATCGGCACGCCCGCGCTGTGGTGGCTCTCGCTGCCGGTGCTGGCCTGGAGCCTGTGGCGGATGTTCGCCCGGCTGGACTGGCGCTACGCGGCGGTGGTCGCGGGCTACGCCGCCGGGTACCTGCCCTGGTTCACCATGCTCGACCGGCAGATGTACTTCTTCTACGCCACCCCGATGGCGGCCTTCCTGGTGCTGGGCATCACGCTGTGCCTGGGGCACCTGCTGGGCACCCCCGAGGACGGGCCGGAACGCCGTCGTACCGGCCTGCTCGCGGTGGCCCTCTACGTGGGCCTGGTGGTGGCCAACTTCCTCTGGCTGTGGCCGATCCTCAACGGCGACTCGATCACCGAGTGGCGCTGGCAGGCCGAACTGTGGTTGCCGTCCTGGCGCTGACCCGCTCGACGCGGGTGGCCCGCCGGTCGGCCACCCGCAGCTCGGCGGTGACCCGGACGAGGTCGCGGTCCTCGACGTCAGTGGACCCGGCCAGCCGGGTGGTCGGGCGGTCGGCGGTGTGGTTGCGGTCCAGCCCGTAGACGAGCAGGGCCAGCAGGGCGACGAGGACGAATGCGGTAGTCATGGCACTAAGTTTGCGATGGCGGATTTACTGCCAACAGTGGCAGTTCTGACCTTGTCCCACAAAATCCTGCCAGCTACGCTAGCGGCATGCTGAAGACCGTGGCGGCCGTGCTCATCGACGGTGTGGCGCCCTTCGAGTTCGGTGTGCTGTGCGAGGTGTTCGGCATCGACCGGACCGACGACGGCGTGCCGCTGGTGGAACTGCGCGTCTGCGGCGAGCACCCCGGTGAGCCGGTGAACGCGCAAGTCGGCGTGGCGATCACCCCACCGCTCGGGCTCGACGCCCTGGTCGGTGCCGACCTCGTCGCGGTGCCCGCCGCCTACATCCGCGACGAGTACCCGCCCGCGGTGCTGGCCGCGTTGCGCGAGGCGAGCGCGCGCGGGGCCACGCTCCTCTCGGAGTGCAGCGGGGCCTTCATCCTGGGCGCCGCGGGTCTGCTCGACGGCCGGGCCTGCACGACGCACTGGCGGCACGCGGCCGAGTTCGCCGCCCGCTTCCCCGCCGCCCGGCTCAACCCGGACGTGCTCTTCGTCGACGACGGCGACATCGTCACCAGCGCGGGCACCGCCTCGGGCATCGACGCCTGCCTGCACGTGGTGCGCCGCGAACTGGGCTCGGCGGCGGCCACCGCCATCGCCCGCCGGATGGTCGTGCCGCCGCAGCGCGACGGCGGCCAGCGCCAGTTCGTCGACCTGCCGATCCCCGAGTGCACCAGCGACAGCCTGCAGCCGGTGCTGGCCTGGATGCTGGAGACGCTGGCCGAGGAGCACAGCGTGGCCGCGCTGGCCCAGCGGGCCAGGATGTCCGAGCGCAGCTTCGCCAGGCACTTCGTCGCCGAGACCGGGACCACACCGCACAAGTGGCTATCCGCGCAGCGGATCCTGCACGCCCGCAGGCTGCTGGAGCAGACCCCGATGAGCGTCGACGAGGTCGCCCGCCGGTGCGGGTTCGGCAGCGGCGCGCTGCTGCGCCACCACTTCCAGAAGATCGTCGGGGTGGCGCCGAAGGACTACCGCCGGACCTTCGCGAGTCAGACCGCGTAGGACGATCTCCCCGGTAGGTTCTCCCCATGGACGTAGAGGTGGCGGCGGCCGACGAATCCGGCGAGGCGATCACGGCGCTGTTCGACTGGCTGCGCCACGAGGACGAGCTGCGCGGCCGGGTCCGGATGCGCCAGGCGGCGCCGCGCGAGGACGAGATGGGCTCGCCCTGGGACGCCCTGACCGTGGCGGTCAGCGGCGGCGGCGCGCTCACCGTGCTGCTCGCCTCGATCGGCACCTGGCTGCGCACCCGCCGCTCGGACGTCAAGCTGGACCTGGCCATCGGCAAGAACTCGCTGTCGCTGGACAGCAAGCGGATCAAGGCCGACCCGGAGAGCCTGCGGCTGCTCATCGAGGCCGCCGTCAAAGCCATGCACGAGGAAGACCAGGATGCGGCTGGCTGACCCGCACCGGTCACGGGCGATCCTGGTCGGCAGCGCGCACTACGACGACCCCGCCCTGCCCGACCTGCCGTCCGTGCGCAACAACGTCGAGGACCTGCGGGCGGTGCTCACCGACCCGGCCTTGGGTGGGCTGGACCCGGCGTCCTGCCACGTGCTGCACGACCACACCTCCAGCGGCACCTCCCAGATCGAGCGGATCGCCCGGACAGCCGAGGACCTGCTGCTGATCTACTTCAGCGGCCACAGCCTGCTCGACGACAGTGGCCGACTCCGGCTGGCGATGCGCGACACCGAGCTGGAGTACCCGAACTACAACGTCTGGAGCACCGAACAGCTGCGCTCGGCCATGCTCAGCAGCCCAGCCAAAGTGCAGGTGCTCATCGTCGACAGCTGCTACTCCGAGCGGGTACTGGGCCAGGTCAACGTGCTCGGACTCACCGACGCCCAGTTCGAGGTGCAGGGCGCCTACACACTCGCCTCCGCACCCAGCGACCTGGCGGCGCTGGCCCCCAAGGGCGAACGGCACACCGCCTTCACCGGGGAACTGATCAGCGTGCTGCGCGGCGGCGTCCCCGACGGCAACGGCCTGCTGTCCATGCACACCCTCTACCGCGAACTCGACCGCAGACTGCGCAGCCGCAACCTGCCCGCGCCCAAGCAGATCAACAGCCGCACCGCCGACGCGTTCGCCCTCGTCCGCAACGTGGCCGCGGCGCCCGAGCGGCAGGCGGAGACCAACTGGCTGGCGCTGCGCTCCCGGGTGCTCGACGCGGCCCTGGACCTCGACGACCGGCTGGCCGCGATCGACGGCCTGGTCGCCCAAGCGGCCGTGCGGGACGTGGCGGTGGAGCTGAAGTCGTTGGCCGCCAACGGAACCCTGCCGGTGCTGCTCCGGGTGCACTGCGTGCACCGGATCGGTCGGGCCCTGGGCGACGAGCCCGCCGCGACGGCCCTGGCCACCCTGCTCGACCACGGCGACGCGGCCGCGGGCTGGCGCGCCCTGCGCCACTTCACCGACCTGCTGGCCGACCAGGAGGCCTGGTACCGCGAGCTCTCGCCCGCCTGGGACATCGACCCGGTGCTGCGGTCGGCCGACCCGGACCACCTGTGGGGCCTGCTGCTGGCGATGAGCCTGGCCGCGGCCGGTATACCGATGATGCTCAGGGGCAAGGCTGTGCGGGAGCTGACCGCGCTCGGCCGGACGGCGCTGGCGGCGGCACTGGCGAACGGGCTGGCGCGCGAACGCCGGATCGCCACGACTGTGCGGAAGTACTACCTGGCCCAGGCCTGATCACCAGTTGTGCGGGAGCAGCCGGTACGCCTGGTCGGGACGGGTCGCGAGGTCTGCGAGGTAGCTCGCCAGCCGCAGCTCCGGGCGCTCGAGGACCGGCTGCCGAGTGATGCGCCAAGCGAGCCGGTAGGCCACGGCGGCGGCGGTGCAGGCGGCGACCATGAGCACGGCCACCGGCAGCGACCACCAGCCGGAGACCCGCCCGCTGAGCAGGGCGATCAACGCGAACGTCGCCGCACCACCGCAGGCCGCGGCGCCGAGCAGCACCGCGTCGGCCCCGGTCCGCCCGCGGAAGGCGAGCGGGGTGACCGCGAAGCACCCGAACGCGGCGACCCCACCGAGCAGGACCGACAACCAGGCGGCGGGATCGGTGGTGATCACCGAGGTCAGCGCCGCGATGGCGACGGTGAGCCCACCGCCCGCCAACAGCTCGCGGTAGTCGAGGGTGTCGTCGTCGGGGATGACGGCCAAGGTCGCGCCCGCCGGGATGAGCGTGGCCGAGACGATGTCGAGCACCGGGTCCAGCCAGAGCCCCAGGTCGAGGCTGAGCCCGACCACGACCCCGGCCACCCCCAGGGCGGCGACCAGGCCGCCCGCCCAGACCATGCCCTGCTCCTCGGCCAGCAGCACCAACCCGACGGCGAGCGCGCCCAACACCCCGAGGACCACGATCCCGAGGCCGGTCCAGAGCACGTAGGGGCGCACCCCCGGCGGCAGCCAGGGGTGGATCAACTCGCTGAGCGCCAGCCCGCAGACCGCCAACCCCCAGAACGCGAACCCCCATTCCTCGGTGGCGTCGACCAGGAGGAGCAGCACCCCGACGGCGATCACCGCGATGGCGGCGCCGATGACGTAGGAGGTGATGTTTGCGGGGATCTTGACGAACCGGTCGGCGAACAGGGCCAGGACGCCGACTAGCGCGATCAGCAGCCCTCTACCGGCCAACACGCCACCTCCTGGCTGCTTCTTACCGCTCGCGGTCTCGCTTGCCCAGTGCTTTCTTGCTTTCGGGCTGCGTCTTTGGGCTGCCCTGTGGCGTCCCCGTCGCTCTTGGTGTCCCGTTGCTCTTCTGGTGTCTCGTCGTCTGGGGTGCCGCGGGTAGAGCGGTGGGCTCGATCTGGTGGACTGCCTTTGCGTGGGGCCCCTAGGGACCCTGCGTGGGGAAAAAGCGTGGGGTGAAGGGCATCCCCACGCACGGCAAGTTTGCAGGGTCCCCCACCCCACACAAAGGCAGTCCACCAGATCGAGCAGTGTCCGTCGGGGGCCGGCGGTACCAGCGGGGTCGGCTTTCTTCAAGAACAGGGCGCGAAAACGACGGTGGCTGGGGACAGGGGGTCGGGGCTGGCGGGTGGGGCAGAACAGGACTGGGCGGAGTGAGGCCGAGCGGGGCCGAGCTGAGCCGAACCGGGCTCGGCCAGGCGGGCCGAGCTGCGCTGGGCCGAACCGAGCTGGGCCGAACCGGGCCAGGCTCTGCTGGACCGGGCTTCTCTCTGGAGCAGCGCAGGGTGGGCGACCTTGCGGATGGAGCGAAAGCTCTGCGGGGGGCGGGGCAGCAGGCTTTGGTGGAGCGGTGCTGTGGTCGCGACTACCGCATGGGGCGGGTTCGGTCTTCGGCTTCGATGTCCTTGCGGCGCACGATTTGGGTGACCGGGCCGGTCTCGGTGTGGCCTTCTCGGGCCAGCCAGTCGCTCAGTTCCCGGGCCACCGTTCGCAGTGTCGGCCTGCGGGCGGGTTCGCCGTCCAGTGATGCCATCAGGAGTCGTCGGTGGGCGCTGCGGCCGGGGAGTTCGGAGAGGGGTTCGCCCTTGGCCGCTGCCATCAGGGCGGCCATGGCGTTGTCCCGGGTGCCGCGTGGTGGCTTGCCGGTGAGCGCGTAGCTGACCGTCGCCGCCAACTGCCAGGCGTCGGAGGCTGGGGTGGCGTTGGCGCCCGCCGCCGTCTCGGAAGCGAGGAAGTCGGGGGTGCCGACCATCATGCCGGTGGCGGTCAGCGTGGAGTCGCCCTTGGAGCGGGCGATGCCGAAGTCGATCAGGTGCGCGTTGCCGTCCGGGTCGATGATGATGTTGGACGGTTTCACGTCGCGGTGCAGGACGCCCTTGGCGTGGGCGGCGGAGAGGGCGCCCGCCATGGTGATCCACAGCCGGGCGACGGCGACGTCGTCGAGTGGGCCGCCGGTGGTGACCCGGTCGGCCAGCGGCTGGCCCTCGATGTACTCCATCACCAGGCCCAGGCCGTCGGGCTCGGAGACGATGTCGTACACCCGCACGCAGTTCGGGTGGTGCACGGCGGCCAGGGCCCGGGCCTCGCGGAGCATCCGCTCCTCGGTCTCGGCGTCGGGGGCGTGCGCCATCTTCACCGCGACCGTGCGGTCGAGCTGGGTGTCGACGGCGAGCCACACCGTGCCGAAGCCGCCCTGGCCGAGGGCGCGGACGCGGCGGAAGCGGCTGCCGGACGGCTTGATCGGCGGGGCCTGCGGGGTGGCGCCGCGCGGGCTGAACGGCAGCGGGCCGGGGTCGGCGGCGAGCCGGGCGAGGGCGGCGCGGTCGGGTTCGGGCTCCCGCAGGGTCGGGTTGACCGGGGGCGGCGGGACGTACGGCGGCGGTTTGCGCACCGGCGGGGGCGGGGGCTTCTGCTGCACCGGGGGTGGCGGCACGTACTTGGGGATCTGCTGCTGCGGAGGCGGCGGCTTGTACGGCTGCGACTGCGGGTGCTGGGCTTGCGGGTGCTGGGTCTGCGGGTGCTGCTGGGGCGGCGGCGGGCCGCTCGGCTCCGGCTGCTGGTAGCTGCGCTGGATCACCGACCAGGCGGGCGGGCCGATCACGTACACCGGCACCAGGCCCAGGATGCTGATCGGCAGGAAGCCCATCCACAGGTGCGCCGCGGTGTTCGCCTCGACCGGCAGGCTCAGCAGCGCCATCAGCGCGAACGGGATCCACACCAGCCTGCTCGGCCACTTGGGCCCGCGGCGCATCGCGGCCCTGGCCTGCAGCAGCACGAACAGCAGGCACACCGCGGGCAGCACGACCAGGCCGCCGAGCCGCAGGAGGTACATCGGCCAGGTCTCGTACGGGTGGAAGAGCACCTCGTAGCCGGTGGCCCGGCCGCCCAGGTACTCGTTCTGCGGGCCGACCCAGCAGTGGCCCTCCATGAACGAGCGCACCTCGGCCGCGCTGAAGCCGACCGGCTCGCCGTTGAACACGCCGCGGTAGACGCTGCTGATGCCGTTGAACAGCAGGAACGGCATCAGGAACGCGGCGAAGGCGCCGACCGCGCCGAACCCGATCAGGGTGGCCAGGTTGTAGGTGTTGCCGGTGATCTTGCGGACCAGCGCGATGATCACTGTCGCCAGCACCGGCAGCAGCGCGATCAGCGCACCGGCGGTGCTCGTCGCCCAGACCCAGTCACCGGGGCAGATCCCGGGACCGAAGATGCTGTGCGCGAAGGACAGCAGTGAAGCAGCGAGCTCCAGCACCGCGTCCACCAGCTCCTCTCTCCATCGACCCGACCACCAATGAGACCAGGTGGCGAGCACCCGGTTCCAGGGTATGTCGAGCTGTGACCGAAACCGGTCGTTTGTCCACAGGACGTCACACGTGCCCCCCGGGTTGTGGTGGCCGTGCACACCCCGGTCCGTCGAACAGTCTATCGATGCCCGTGTTCGCGCCGGGCTCGGCGAGACGATCGGTGGCAAGGTATCGGCAGGGGACCCGATCGGAGGCCGTGGATGGGCAGCTACGCCGAGACCTACCAGCGCAGCCTCGCCGACCGCGAGGGGTTCTGGCTGGCCGCCGCCGGGCCAGTCGACTGGGACACCGCGCCGACCAGGGCGCTCGACGACACCGCGGCCCCGATCTACCGCTGGTTCCCCGACGGCGTGCTGAACACCTGCCACAACGCCCTCGACCGCCACGTCGCGGCCGGGCACGGCGCGCGGACCGCGCTGATCTACGACTCCCCCGTCACCGGGACGCGAGCCCGGTTCACCTACGCCGAGTTGACCGACCTGGTGGCCCGGTTCGCGGGCGTGCTGCGCGGGCTGGGCGTCGGTATCGGCGACCGGGTCGTCATCTACATGCCGATGGTGCCGCAGGCGGTGGTGGCGATGCTGGCCTGCGCGCGGCTGGGCGCGGTGCACTCGGTCGTGTTCGGCGGGTTCGCCCCGCGCGAGCTGGCCGACCGGCTGGCGGACGCGCGGCCGAAGGTGGTCGTGGCGGCCGCGTGCGGGATCGAGCCGACCCGGGTGGTGGCCTACCAGCCGATCATCACCGCGGCGCTGGCCATCTCGGCGCACCAGCCCGACCACGTCGTCATGCTGCGCCGCCCGCAGGTGGAGACCGAGCCCACCGGCGTCGACTGGGACGAGGCGATGGCGACGGCCGAGCCGGTGGGTTGCGTGCCGGTCAAGGCGACGGACCCGCTGTACATCCTCTACACCTCGGGGACCACCGGTAAGCCCAAGGGCGTCGTCCGCGACAACGGTGGTCACGCGGTCGCGTTGGCGTGGTCGCTGCCCAACGTCTACGACATCCACCCCGGGGACGTGTTCTGGACGGCGTCAGATGTCGGGTGGGTGGTGGGGCACTCGTACATCGTCTACGCGCCTCTTATCGCAGGCGCGACAACGGTGTTGTACGAGGGAAAGCCGGTCGGCACACCGGACGCGGGGGCGTTCTGGCGGGTGATCGCCGAGTACGGCGTCAAAGCGCTGTTCACCGCGCCCACCGCGTTCCGCGCGATCAAGCGGGTCGACCCGACGGCGTCGGAACTGGCGAAGTACGACCTGAGCGGCTTCCGCGCGCTGTTCCTGGCGGGCGAACGGCTCGACCCGGAGACCTACCACTGGGCCACCGAGAAACTGGGTGTCCCGGTCATCGACCACTGGTGGCAGACGGAGACCGGTTGGCCGATCTGCGCGAACCTGCGGGGTCTTGAGCCGATGCCGGTCAAACCGGGGTCCCCGACCGTCCCCGTTCCCGGTTACGACGTCCGGGTCCTCGACGCCGATGGCGCTGCCCTGCCAGCGGGCCAGGAGGGCGCTATCGCGATCCGGTTACCGCTACCGCCGGGGTGTCTGCCGACCCTATGGGGGGACGACCAGCGTTTCATCGACTCTTACCTGTCCCGCTACCCCGACCATTACCTGACCGGCGACGGCGGCTACCTGGACGAGGAGGGGTACTTGTTCGTGATGGGCCGCACCGACGACGTGATCAACGTGGCCGGGCACCGGCTGTCCACCGGCTCGATGGAGGCGGTGCTGGCCGCGCACCCGGCGGTGGCCGAGTGCGCGGTGATCGGTGTGCACGACGCGGTGAAGGGGCAGGTACCACGCGGATTCGTGGTGCTCAAGGCAGGTGCGGACATCGAGGACTCGGTGCTGCGGGAGGAACTGGTGGCCGCCGTGCGCGGAGAGATCGGCCCGGTGGCGGCGTTCCGCGACGTGGCGGTGGTGGACGGCTTGCCCAAGACCCGCAGCGGCAAGATCTTGCGCAAGACGATGCGCGGGATAGCCGACGGCCGCGACGAGCCGGTGCCCTCGACCATCGAGGACCCGGCTGTCCTGGACGCCCTTCGCGCGATCCTGCGCCCCACCTGATGGACCGCAGGCCGGTGACCTCGGAGAGCATCGCCGCGGTCGGCTACGACGCGGATCGCCGGGTGCTGGAGGTCGAGTTCCACAACGGACGCGTCTACCAGTACCTGGACGTGCCGAAGAAGATCTACTGGCAGTTCGCCTCGGCCAAGAGCCTGGGCACGTTCCTCAACCAGGAGATCAGGGACCGCTATGACTTCCGCGCCGTCGACTGACCTCGTCCACCAACTGGTCTGGGGCAGGCCGGAAAACGGGCCGCCGACAACGCGGGCCTCGGCGGGCTTCGAGGCTTCGGCCGTGCGCTGGCAGGAGCTGCTGACCAGGTACGTCCGGATCGCCCCAGTCCGCGTCGATGGCGTGCAGTGGGCTCCGGCGGAGGCGTTCAGCTACCTGGAGTTCGGCGACCAAGGGGCGCTGGTGCGCCGCTCCGCCTCCCCGGTCACCGGCTGGACCTCGTGCCACTGCCTGATCGGTTCGGTGGCCGCGCTGCGACCGCTGTCGGTGGGGCTGACCACGTGGGCGGGCTGGTTGACGGGCGCGCCGACCGGCGTCCTGATGCCGCTCTCCGCCAAGAGCCTCCTCGATGAGTGCCACCTGCTGGGCAAGCTGGTGCGTGCGGAGGTCGAGGCACTGGTGCAGGTGCTGTTGGCGGAGCCGACCGCGCTAGTGAGCGTGGTCGCGGCCGAATCGGACCCGGTGCGCTTGGTGGCCGCCGCACGGGCCGCTCTCGACCCGAGGCCGGTCCCGTGGACCTATTCGACGTACCAACACACCGATACGAGCCCGGAAGGAGCAGCCCCTCCACAGATCGTCTTCCTGCCCAGTCTCCCAGTCTCGGGCGCGACTCTTCGGCGACGGGTCAGCACCGCGACCGTGCGGGAACACTCCGAAGCGGCGCGGCTCGCGCACAACCTGGCCGAGCGCTACCTGAGCTCGCTCGACGACTCCCCTGCACCGGTGGAAGTCAGGCTGGGCGCGGAAGCGGCCGCGGTAGCGGATCGGATTCGGGTAGCGCTCGCGGAGCAACCCAGACCCGAACCGGTAAGAGCGCCCGCCGTAGTAAGAGAGCCGGTACAGATAAGCGAACCCACTCCCACCTTCGCGATCGTCTTAGCCGCTCTGGCAGCGCTTACGTTCCTGATCACCCTTATCGCCGTAGTCGTCTGAACGGCAACGAGCCCGGCGGGGTTACCCACCGGGCTCGTGCGTTGGAACCGCCTGCTGGTCTTATTAGGCGTCGCCCTCGGCCTGCGCCGCCGCCACCTGTGCGTGCACCTCGGCCATGTCGACCGCCTTCACCTGCGTGATCAGGTCCTCCAGCGCGGGCGCGGGGAGCGCGCCGGGCTGGGAGTAGAGCACCACGCCGTCGCGGACGGCCATCACGGTGGGGATCGACGAGATGTTGAACGCCTGGGCGAGCTGCTGCTGGGCCTCGGTGTCAACCTTGGCGAAGACGATGTCGTCGTGCTTCTCCGAGGCCGCGTCGTAGACGGGGGCGAACTGGCGGCACGGGCCGCACCAGGACGCCCAGAAGTCGACCAGCACGGTTCCGCCACCGCCCACGACCTCGTCGAAGTTGTCGGTGGTCAGTTCGACCGTAGCCACGTGGCCTCCTCAGTCCGGGGCATAGCGAGTACAGGCCTACCAACGAACCGACCCCGGCAAACATTCCCGCCCGGTGGCGCCCCGGTGCGGGGGTCGGTGCGCCCCAACCGGGCCACACCGGGACGCCGTCACAGCGCGGCCAGCTCCTCCTCGGTGAGCAGCCGCGAGCGGATGAGGAAGCGCACGCCCTCGGGCGCCTCCAGGGAGAACCCGCCGCCGCGACCGGGCACGACGTCGATGGTCAGGTGGGTGTGCCGCCAGTACTCGAACTGCGAGACCGACATCCACACCGGCACCTCCTCCTCGACGCCCGGCACGGCGAGGTTGCCCAGCAGGACGTCGGACGCCCCGGTCCGGAACTCCCCCGCCGGGTAGCACATCGGCGAGCTCCCGTCGCAGCAGCCGCCGGACTGGTGGAACATCAGCGGCCCGTGCGCGACCCGGAGGCGGCGCAGGACGACCGCCGCCTCCTCGGTCATCGCGACCCGGTCCATCAGAAGAATCCGAGGGCCTGGTCGGAGTAGCTGACCAGCAGGTTCTTGGTCTGCTGGTAGTGGTCCAACATCATCTTGTGGTTCTCCCGGCCGATGCCGGACTGCTTGTAGCCGCCGAAGGCCGCGTGCGCGGGGTAGGAGTGGTAGTTGTTCACCCACACCCGACCGGCCTGGATCTCGCGGCCCGCCCGGTAGGCGGTGTTCGCGTCGCGCGACCAGACGCCCGCGCCGAGGCCGTAGAGGGTGTCGTTGGCGATCTTCACCGCGTCGGCGTAGTCGTCGAAACGGGTGACCGAGACGACCGGGCCGAAGATCTCCTCCTGGAAGATCCGCATCTTGTTGTCGCCCTCGAAGATCGTCGGCTGCACGTAGTAGCCGCCCGCGAGGTCGCCGCCGAGGTCGGCGCGCGCGCCGCCGGTGGCGACCCGGGCGCCCTCCTGCTTGCCGATGTCGATGTAGGACAGGATCTTCTCCAGCTGGTCGTTGCTGGCCTGCGCGCCGATCATGGTCTCGGTGTCGAGCGGGTGGCCCTGCTTGATCGCCTCGGTCCGCTTGACCACGTCGCCGAGGAACTGGTCGTAGATGCTGGACTGGATCAGCGCGCGCGACGGGCAGGTGCAGACCTCGCCCTGGTTGAGGGCGAACATCGCGAAGCCCTCCTGCGCCTTGTCGTAGAAGGCGTCCTGGGCGGCGGCGACGTCGGCGAAGAAGATGTTCGGGCTCTTGCCGCCCAGCTCCAGCGTCACCGGGATGATGTTCTCGCTGGCGTACTGCATGATCAGCCGACCGGTGGTGGTCTCGCCGGTGAAGGCGATCTTGCGGATCCGGCTGCTGGAGGCCAGCGGCTTGCCCGCCTCGACGCCGAAGCCGTTGACCACGTTGAGCACGCCGGGCGGCAGCAGGTCGCCGATGATGTCGAGCAGCACGTGGATCGAGGCCGGGGTCTGCTCGGCGGGCTTGAGCACCACCGCGTTGCCCGCGGCCAGCGCCGGGGCCAGCTTCCAGACCGCCATCAGGATCGGGAAGTTCCACGGGATGATCTGCCCGACCACGCCCAGCGGCTCGTGGAAGTGGTAGGCGACCAGGCCTTCCTCGATCTCGGAGATGCCGCCCTCCTGCGCCCGGATGGCACCGGCGAAGTAGCGGAAGTGGTCGACGGCCAGCGGGAGGTCCGCGGCCAGCGTCTCGCGCACGGCCTTGCCGTTGTCCCAGGTCTCGGCGACGGCGAGGGCCTCGAGGTTGGCCTCCATCCGGTCGGCGATCTTGTTCAGCACGACCGCGCGCTCGGCGGGCGAGGTGCGGCCCCACGCTGGCGCGGCGCCGTGGGCGGCGTCGAGGGCGCGGTCCACGTCGGCGGCGGTGCCCCGGGCGATCTCGGTGAAGACCTCGCCGGTGACCGGCGTCGGGTTCTCGAAGTACTGGCCGGTGGCGGGCGGGACGTACTCGCCGCCGATGTAGTGGTCGTAGCGGGGTGCGAACCGGACGACGCTGCCGTCCGCCCCCGGGGCCGCGTATGTGGCCATGGGCCAGCCTCCTGCGCCATTGGTGGAGTGATGTGCGCCACGCTAGGCGCGGGAGGGTTGCAGTCACGTTGCACGGTTGCCGCGGGCGGCCGGCGGCGCGCATCATCTGTGGTGATGACCGATCCGGTGGAGTACGCGCAGCTCATGCGGCGCGTCCACGCGGCCGTGCTCAGCGGCGAGCAGGGCCCGGTCGCGCCGCGCCCGGTGGTCTCGGACTCCTGGCGCCGGTCGCTGGCGGGTGGGGTGGACCCGGACGGGCACCTGCCGCCGATCGTCTACTCCGGCACCGACCTGGCCGACGTGCGGGCGGCGCACCCGCTGGCCGCGGTGCTCCCGGTGCTGCGCTCGACGCTGGTCGGCATCGCCGACGAGGCCATGCACATGATGATCGTGACCGACGCCGAGGGGAACATCCTCTGGCGCGAGGGCCAGGTGGACGTGCGGCTGCTGGCCGACCGGGTGGGGCTGGCCGAGGGCACCCGGTGGAGCGAGGAGGCGATGGGCACCAACGCGATGGGCACGACGCTCGCGCTGGACGCGCCGGTGCAGATCCACTCGGCCGAGCACCTGGTCCGCACCATCCACGCGTGGACCTGCGCGGCGGCCCCGGTGCACGACCCGGACACCGGCGCGGTGCTCGGGGCCATCGACATCACCGGCCCGATGCGGACGCGGCACCCGGCCACGCTGGCCCTGGTGACCGCGGCGGCGCACCTGGCCGAGGGTCAGCTCCGGCTGCGGATGGCCGCGCGCGACGAGCAGCTCCGGCAGCGCAACCTGCCCCACCTGCTCAGCCTGCGCGGCGCGGGCGCGTTGCTCACGCAGACCGGCCGCGTCCTCGCCGTCGAGTCCTGCGGTCCCCTCCCAGAGCGCTTGGACGTCTCGGCGGGCGCACTGTCCCTTCCAGACGGCCGGGAGGCACTGGTCGAGCCGCTCGAAGAGGGCTACCTGCTGCGTTTGCGCGGTGTCCCACGGTCATTGCACCGCCCCCGCCTGACTTTGGAGTTCCTGGGCGCCACGCACCCGGTTGCGGTGCTGGACGGCCGCGAACAACCTCTTACGCCACGGCACGCGGAAATCCTCACCCTGCTAGCGGCTAACCGCGACGGTCTTACCGCCGACCAACTCGCCATGTCCCTCTTTGGCGAGTCTGGGAACCCGGTGACTGCCCGCGCGGAGGTGCATCGCCTGCGCACAGCCCTGGGCGAGCGCGTTGTCTTGACACGCCCGTATCGGTTGGCAGCAGACGTAACCGCAGACTTCTTAGCTCTACCAACGCTCTTGCGCACAGGCGCCCTTCGCAAGGCGGCGTCATACGGTGCGCTCTTGCCTCGCTCCGACTCCCCCGCGATCCGCGCCCACCGCGACGAACTGGTCACCGCGGTCCACCGTGCCGTCATCGACACCGGCGACTACGAGGACCTCTGGACGCTCGCGCAAAGCCCTACCGGCGCCGAGGACCTAGAGGTCTTGGAGACCCTCTTGGACGTCTTGCCCAAGACCGACCCGCGGTATCCGATCGCCACCGCGCGCCACGCCCGCCTGCTCGCTAGTTCGCGTTGAGCCGAGCACGTACCGCAGTGGTCGCGCGGTCGTAGGGCAGATCCGTCCCGGTGAGCACGCTCTCGAAGTTGGCGGCGCGACCAAAGGCGTTGATCTCGAAGACCAACTGGTCCACGTCAGTCTCCGCAGGCAGGTGTTTCTCCTCCACCGCGTCTTGGACCAGCCGCTTCAGGAGGTCCACCCAAGCCTGATTGCGACGGACCAACAGGTCGTGCACCCGACCCTCCCGGGCGTCGAACTCGGCGGTGATCGCGGAGAAGAAGCAGCCACCGGGGAACACCCTGCTGCGCGAGTACTCCATCCAGTGGTCCAAGAGTGCGAGCAGCCGAGGGCGCCCCCGGGGAGCCTGGAACGAGGGTTTGAGCACGCGCTCGGCGAAGACGTCCTCAGCGAAGGTGATGGCCGCGAGCTGCAGGTCTTCCTTGGAACCGAAGTGCGCGAAGATCCCGCTCTTGCTCAGCCGCAGCTCCCCCGCGAGCCTGCCCAGGGTCAGCCCGTCCAAGCCCTCGACCGAGGCGATGTCCACCGCCCGGGCCAGGGTCGCGCGCCGGGTCTCGGCGCCGCGGGCCAGTCTGCCGTCCACGAAAACAACCTAGACGGTCGTTCGTTCTTCTGGAACTATTCGACCGATCGTTCGTACACTTTCTGGAGGGGAAAATGGACATCAGGGCCCTGTACTCGCGCGCCGTCGACTCGACCTGGCAGGTGGTCGAGACGCTGAGCGACGACCAGCTCGCGCTCCCCACGCCGTGCGCGCGCTGGACCGCGCGGGAGATCGTCGAGCACATGGTCGAGAACCACCACAACATCCTGACCAAGTTCGACAAGCCGGTGCCGGAGCTGACCGGGGACGTGCGCACCGACTTCCGGCGCACCGCCGACGCGGTCATCGCGGCGTTCACCGACGACCGCCTGCTGGAAACGCGCTACGAGATCCCGCAGGGCACCGTCAACGGCGCCATCGCGCTGGGCATCCACTTCAGCGACACCCTGGTGCACGGCTGGGACCTCGGCCAAGCGGTCGACACCGAGGTGCGACTGGCCGACGACCTGGCCGAGGCGCTGATCGAGATCGTCTCGCGCTGGCCGGAGGACGTGTGGGGGCCGGACGGGGTGTTCGCCGAGCGGCTGCCGGTCGAGCCGGACGCGCCGCTGCACGACCGGGTGCTCGCGCTCACCGGGCGTTCGCCGGAATGGGCCGGTAGGTAGTGACGACGACGGAGCCGGTCACCGCGACCGGCTCCGCCAGCCCGGCCACCCGGGCGTCGATGGTGGCCGCGTCGGCGTGGAACGCGGTCGGGCCCATGCCGACCAGGGCGGCGGCGTCGCGGCGGGACAGGGCCATCGGGAAGTCGCGGCGGACCTCGTCGGCGGCCTCGAAGTAGGGCGCCAACTTGGCGGCGACCTGCGCGCGCTTGTCCTCGGCCACGGTCAACATGTCCACTGTGGACACTAGTTCGGCCAGGTGCGCGCTGGTCGGCGTGACCACCACCATCCGGCCCAGGGGGTGCAGGACGCGGTGCAGCTCGGCCGGGTTGCGCGGGGCGAACACGTTCAACGCCAACCCGACCGAGCCGCTCCGGATCGGGAGCGGCTGCCAGGCGTCGCACAGCACCGCGCCAAGCCGGGGGTGTGCCTTGGCCGCGCGGCGCAGGGCGGGCTTGGCCGCGTCGGCGGCGATGCCGACCCGGTCCGGGTAGTGGTCGAGCACGGCGGCGAGGTAGTGCCCGATGCCCGCGCCGATGTCGGCCACACAACCCGGGCCGGGTACCACGGTCAGCAACTCTTGCACGATCGGCGCGTAGTGGCCCGCGCCCAAGAAGGCGGCGCGAGCGTCGGTCATGGCGGCAGTGTCACCGGTGAACGACGTGGCCTCGCGTAAGAGGCTTACGTAGCCCTGCCGGGCGATGTCGAACGTGTGCCGGTTCGGGCAGCGCAGAGAAGTCCCGCTCAACGCGAGGTCGCCACCGCAATGCGGACAGACCAAGTACGGCAAGACGTCGGCCAGCACCTTAGGAGCGCAGGTCTGCGAGAGCGGTCTCGATAGCGCGGTGAAAAGTCGGGTAGGCGTAGATCATCCGACGCAACTCGTCTACCGGGACCTGCGCGTGGACCGCCACGACCAAGGCGCCCAACACCTCTCCGCCCGTGGGTCCCGCCGAGGTCGCACCGACGAGGACACCTCGGTCAGCGTCCTCGATCAGCTTGATCACGCCATCCGCCTTGTGCAAGAAGCCACGGGTAGACGAAGAGATCTGAGCGATACCCGTACGCACGTTCAAGCCCTTGTCGCGCGCGGCGGCCTCCGTCAGGCCGACCGAGCCGATCTCCGGGTCGGTGAAGGTAACCCTCGGCACCGCTCGGTAGACCGCGCCCGGGTTGTCCACGCCGAGGATGTCGTCCGCCGCGATCGTGGCCTGGTACATGGACATGTGCGTGAAGGCGCCCTCGCCGGTGATGTCGCCGATGGCCCAAAGCCCGTCGGCGGCCCGCAGGTGCTTGTCCACGGTCACACCGCGGCCGGACTCGTCGAGCCCGTAGACACCGATGCCCAGCGCGCCCAGGTCGGACCGGCGCCCGGCCGCGACGAGCACCTGAGCGGCGCTGACCGGGTCTTGGCCGTCGAGCTCCAGGGTGAACCGCTGCCCGTCGTGCGCCGCGGAGGTGATCTTCACGCCGGTCTTGACCAGGATGTGCTCGGCGGCGAACCGTTCGGCCAGCAGTGCGCCCGACTCCGGCTCGTCACCGGGCAGCAGGCGCTCGTTGGACTGCAACAGCGTCACCTTGGCGCCGAAGCGCGAGAAGACCTGGGCGAACTCGCAGCCCACCGGCCCGCCACCGATGACGATAAGAGACTCGGGGACAACGGTAGCTTTAACCGCCTCCCGGTTAGTCCACAGAGGCGTGTCAGCCAGACCTGGCACCGGTGGCACTGCCGGGTCGGTACCCGGGTTGAGCACGATGCCCCGCCGCGCGCGGACGACCCGCCCGTCGACGTCCAACTCACCGCGCGCGGTGATCCGAGCCCGCCCACGCACGACCTCGACGCCGGCGGCCACCAGACGATCAACCGCCACCTGGTCGTCCCAGTTGTCGGTGATCTCCTCGCGCACCCGGGCAGCGACCTTGCCCCAGTCGGCGTGCACCTCCGCGGTGCCCGCGAAGTCGGGGACCCGCCTGGCCTCGGCCAGCACGTCGGCGGCGCGGATCATGGCCTTGGTCGGCACGCAGGCGTAGTACGGGCACTCGCCGCCGACCAGGCGGGACTCGATGCCCGCCACCGACAGCCCGGCCTGGGCCAGCCGGGTGGCCAGCGCCTCGCCGCCGGGGCCGAGCCCGACCACCGCGACGTCCACCGTGAGCGCGTCCGCTGCCAAGACCATCATCTCCTCGCCGCCGCGAAACCTGCCACCACCTCAGCACGGCGAGCACGCCCGCGCAGCGCAAGTATCACGACTACCGGCGTGGCCACCAGAGCGGGCAGGAAGTAGGCGTTGCCCAGGAGTTCGTCCGGCAGAGTCCAGCGCAGCTCGCTCTTGTTCCCGCTCGGGACGAGACCGAACTGCCAGCCCGTGAACACGGCGGCCAGCGCTAAGAGGGTCCAGTAGTTGCCACGCGCTAAGAGGTACCCGGCCAGCGGGACGACCCAGACCCAGTGATGTGTCCACGAGACCGGACTGACCAACAGGCCAGTGAACGCCGTCACCAATAGAGCACCCAGGTGGTCCTCTTGCGAGTGCAGCCGCAAGACAACCAATGCACCTAAGGCGAGCACGACCAGGGCGGAGACGGCGTAGAGGACCAGGGCAGCGTGGCCTTCGCCGGTCAGCCGCTGGAAGAAGCCGTTGAGGGATTGGTTGCCGATCCACGAGTTGGTGGTGGCGTCGTTGCCGTCGATCAGCGCCTCGGTCCAGAACCGGACCGTGTCCGCGGGCAGCACGAGCGCGGCCAGCAGGTTCAGCCCGACGAAGGTGCCCAGCGCGCGGGCGGCGTCGGCCCAGCGCCTGGTCAGCACCAGGTGCGCGATGAAGATCAACGGAGTCAGTTTCACCGCCGCGGCCACCCCGATGAGCAGGCCGGTGTAGCGCCGTCCGCGCAGCAGCAGCACATCGGCGACGACCATCGCCATCAGGATCACGTTGACCTGGCCCAGGCCGAGCGACCGCCACACCGGCTCGAGCAGGAGCGTGCCGAGCAGCAGCAGGCCGAACCGCCAGCTGATCCGGAGCCGCTCCGGGAGGCTCTCGTGGAGCACGAACCCGAGCGCGAGCGTCGACAGCGCGGCGAGCACGCCCCACGCGAGCTGCGCGGGCAAGGCGATCAGCGGCACGAACACCAGTCCCGCGATCGGCGGGTAGGTGAACGGCAACTGCGGCGCCCACGCCTCACCGGTGGTGAGCGGCGCATAGAGCGAATCCCCGTGTAAGAGCGTCAACGCGCCCGCGCGGTAGACCGAGCTATCTACCCCCAGCCCGCGACCGTTGAGCCAGTACGCGACCGCGAGCAGCACGAAACCGATAGCCAACGCGACCGCGGCGAACGGCGTCCGCCGCACAACCCCCATGCCGTCACACTATCGGCGCAACCTCAGATCGCGCTCCGCAATCGGCGGATCCGCTCGGCGGCAGCCGGGTGGGTGGCCAGCATCCGGACCCGCAGCGGCCTGCGGGTGCGCTGCTCGGCGGTCAGCAGGCCGGAGAGGACGTCGACCAGCGCGGGCCCGTAGCCCAGCCGGGCCGCGGTGGCGTCCGCCCGGTACTCGCCGAGCCTGCTCGACCAGGCCATCAGCGGGCTGACCAGCGGCATCAGCAGCAACCACGGGTTCAGCCACACCATCCCCGCGAGGATCACGAGCGACAGCAGGGACGCGGCGAGCGCGCCCGCGGCGCTGCCGAACCGGGCGAAGACGTTGCCGACGAACAGGACGACCCGCATGGCGAGTGCGACCAGGAAGATCGCTCCCCGCGCGGGGAGCTCGTACCACCAGGCCAGCAGCGAGACCCGGGAGTGGCCGGACAGGTGGTGCCCCAACTCGTGCGCCAGGATCGCCTCCAGCGCGTACGGCGGCAGGTCCAGTGCGCGGCGGGTGACCGCGACGGTACGACCGCCCGCGGCGAACGCGTTGAGGTCGCGGGACTGCTCGACCCAAAGGGTGTACCGCGCGCTGTCCACCCCGGCCGACCCGCACACGGCCGCCCAGTGCGGCCCGAGCCTGCGCAGCTCGGCCGCGGTCGGGCGGCGCATGTCGAACATGGCCCGGGCGAGCGCTTTCTCGACCCACGGCAGGAACGTCGCGGCGCCGGAGAGCACCCACAGACCGACCACCAGCCAGACCGCCCAGGTCGTCGACGGCCAGATCAGACGGGCCACCAGCGCGACGACCACCAGGCTGCTCGCGAACGCCGGGAGCGCGAAGAGCACCCCCGTCACGGCGGAGGCGTCCGGCCGCCCGCGCGGGATCCAGGTCTCCGCCACCGCACCCCCACAAGATCGAGTCGAGCCCTAGCCTGACGCCGGTGCGATCCGCTGTCCACCCGCCGTACGGTGTCAAGATCGCGCAGTCGGCTCCGTCTTGGTAACGACCACCCCGTCGAGGTAAGGACCACCGTGACCGACAAGATCCCGCCGCTGACCTACGCCCGCCACTGCGCGGAGATCGTCACCCAGGCCCACCTGCTCCACCCCGCCCTCGTCGACGCGGACCTCGCGGCCCCGGTGCCGTCCTGCCCGGACTGGAACCTCGGCCAACTCCTCCGCCACCTCGGCGGCGCGCTCTCCTGGGCCGAGACGATCGTGCGGACCCGGTCGCAAGAGCCGCCGTCCGACACCCACTTCCGCGCCCTCCCGAAACACACAGACCACCAGGCCACCGAACTGGGCACCTGGATCAACAAGCAGGCGGTAGCGCTATCCGCCGCTCTTACCGACGCAGGCGCCGGTACCGATGTCTGGACGCCGTTCCCCAACGGCACCACGAGCTTCCTCGCCCGCCGATTCGCCCACGAGACCCTGATCCACCGAGCGGACGCGACCCTGGCCACCGGCACCCCGTTCGCCGTGGCGCCAGAGGTGGCGGCCGACGCGATCCAGGAGTTCTTCGACCTGGCCACCCGCCCGGAGATGCTGGAGATCTACCCCGAGCGCCGCGCCCTGCTCGGCCCCCACCGAACCATCCGCTTCACCACCGACACGACCGCCTGGTTCATCGACCTCACCGGCACGGCCCTGGTCTGCAAGCCCAGCGACCAAACCGCCACGGCGACCGTGCACGGCACCCTCACCAACCTGCTGACCTACCTGTACGGCCGCGGCAACACAGTCACCATCGAGGGCGACACGACCATCGTCGACCTCTGGCGCACCCACTCCACCTTCGGCTGATCAAAGAGCACACGAAGCGGGTGACCGACCACCTGGTGCCGGCCCACCTCTCACGAACCCGCCCGCCGGATCTCCTCGACCCGTTGCGCGATCTGGTCTGCGAACCCCGGGAGGAACCCCCGCTCCCGAGCGACCCAACGCTTCGCAACCACGTTCGTCGGGTAGATCAACACATCACCAGGTGCACCATGCACAGCGATCTCAGCACCCTGCTCGTCCGTGGCCACCACCCAGCGCAGACCACAACGCCGCACCAGGTGTTCCCCCAGCCCAATCCCGATCAGGTTGATGGTCGGATTCGGGTCCAAGCCAAAGTGCTCCCCACCCACCCCCCACTCACCAAGCTGCGAGTCGTACAAGGCGCCCAACTGCTCAACATCGGCAACGTCAACACCCAAGTCACCAAGAGCCACCAGAGTGGCCGACACCCACTCCAACTCACCACCACTAAGCGGAAGCACCCCAGGCGCACCCCCACCCCGCCTATCCCGCCTATCCCGCCTAAACCAACCCACACCCAACATTAAAACCCACAACACTCCCGCCCGACCGGTTCCCACCCAACGCAACCACCTCGGGCCACGAATGCGAGGCCCCCGGACAGGCCGTGGGGGGGCTGCACCCCCACAAGACACGCGAAACGCCCGCGCCCCTTTACGGCACGGGCCACGAATGCAGGGACTGCCGGCAACTTACTCGAACCTCGACCCACCCGACGCGACCACGACCGGGGGTCCGGGGGCACGCCCCCGGCTGGGGCTTGGGGGCTCGGCCCCCAAAGAACACGCGGAACAAGAAAGGCTCGCGCTCTTTGCGAGCACGAGCCTCCCACTTGTGGAGCTGAGGGGAATCGAACCCCTGACCTTCTCGATGCGAACGAGACGCGCTACCAACTGCGCTACAGCCCCTTGGTTGTGCTCGGGAAGCTTAGCAGCCCGCGAGCACGCCCCCTGTCACGGGGTCCTTCATTCACCGACCGCCCGGCGGTAGTGCGGCATGCCGGGCTCACCGAGCTCGTCGAACCAGGGGTCCTCGTCGTCGAGTTCGACGACGACGGTGCCCGGGTGGACGACGCGCGCGGGGATGGTGGTGACGTGTTCGCGGCGGAGCGGCTCGTCGGCGTCGAAGTCCTCTTCGGTGGCCGGGCGGGCGTGCGAGCGGCGCACCGAGCCGAGGCGGGCCGCGCGGCGCTGGCGGATCTCCTCCTCGATGCGGACCTGCCTGCGCAGGTAGGTCAGGTAGCCGACCAGGCCGACGTCGAGGGCGCCGTGCACCCACCACAGCGCGGGGAGCGCCACCGCGGCGGTGATGGCGGTGGCGACCGCGGCGATGATCACGAGCAGCACGACGCGCTGGCGGAAGGCGTACTTGGCCCGGGCGGCGCGGGCGGCGGCCTCCGGGTCGAAGCCACCGCGGCCGGGCCGGTAGCGGCGGGCGGTCACGGGTGCCTCGTCGGTCGAGGGGTCCTCGTCGAGGTCCGCACCGTCGGTGCTGTCGCGCATGACGAGGTCCTCCCGGGTGTCCTCCTCGTCGTCGTCGGCCGCGAGGTCGTCGGCGTCGAGGTCGTGCGAACTACCGCTGTGCACGACGCGCGCGGCGAGCGCGGAGTCGGCCGTGCGAGCGATCTCCTGGCGCTTGCGGACCACCATGGGGACGAGGACGACGAGCCACGCCACCACGAGCCCGACCACGATCAACGAGCTCGGCATGTCCCGGCACCTCCCCGTTCGCTTGGCTCCGCGCGCGTCCTTCGTTCGCCACGTTAGTCACAACAGTCACACCCGTGGCGGAGGCGCGCCGACCCCACCCACTCGATCGGGTAGTTCGCTTGTGGACCGTTCCCCGTAACGGGTGTGATCAAACTTCACCGGCCGCAGAACGTGAAACCGTTATGGGAGGCTGGCTTTCCCGCAGGCCAGCAAGCCCGGCACCAGGCCGGCCGGAATGTCCTCTGTGGTCAGTGCGAGGCACAGGTGGTCGCGCCAGTCGCCCGCGACGTCGAGGTAGCGGCGGAACAGGCCCTCCTCGCGGAAGCCCAGTTTGCCCAGCACCCGCAGGCTGGCGGCGTTCTCCGGGCGCACGGTGGCCTCGATCCGGTGCAGCCCCGCCACGCCGAGGCAGTGGTCGACCACGAGCGCGGTCGCCGCCGTCGCGACACCCCCGCCCGCGAGGTCGGCGGCCACCCAGTAGCCGACCCACGCCGAGCACAGCGAGCCCCGGATGACATTGCCCACTGTGACCTGGCCCGCGAACCGGCCGTCCACCGTGATCACGAACGGCAGCGACATCCCGCGCCGGGCCAGCGCGCGCAGCGTGGACCACTGGCCGGGCCAGGCGATGGTGGCGTTGCGCTCGGCCCAGTCGCCCGGCGCGGTCGGTTCCCACTTCTCCAGGTGGGCCTGGTCGCGCAACCGGACCCGGCTCCACGCGCCGCCGTCGAACAGCCGCGGCCCGCGCAGCTCCACCACCCCGGCGGGCACCCGCAGCGGGCCCAGGCGCGCGGGCCAACCGGGGTGCCGACCGGCTGCCTGCGGGCTAGCCACGCTGTGCGAGGAAGGTCACCTGGACCTGCTCGCCGACCGCGACGTCGGTGGTGTCGTCGCCGACCAGGACCAGGCAGTTGGCCTCGGCCAGCGAGGCGAGCAGGTGCGACCCGGAGTTGCCCAGCGGCTGCACCAGGTACTCGCCGTTGGACTCGTCGCGCAGCAGCTGACCGCGCAGGTAGCCGCGCCTGCCCTTGGTGGAGGTGATCGGCGAGAGCAGCCGCGCGGAGACGACCCGCCGGTGCGGGTTGCGCTTGCCCTGGGCCGCGCGGATCAGGGGACGCACCATCACCTCGAACACGACCAGCGCGCCTATCGGGTTGCCCGGCAGCAGGAACGTGGGCACCGCGTCCGGGCCGAGCCTGCCGAAGCCCTGCACCGAACCGGGGTGCATGGCGACCCGGGTGAGGTCGATCTCGCCGAGCTCGAGGATGGCGGCGCGGACCTCGTGCGAGAGCTCGCCACCGACGCCGCCCGCGATCACCACGATCTCGGCCAGCAGCAGCCTGCTCTCCACCACCTCGCGCAGCCGCTTGGCGTCGCTGGGCACGATCCCGACGCGGTTGACCTCCGCGCCCGCGTCGCGCGCCGCGGCGGCCAAGGAGTAGGAGTTGACGTCGTAGACCTGCCCCTGGCCAGGGGTTCGGTCGATGTCGACCAGCTCGTCGCCCACGGAGATGATCGACACCCGCGGCCGCGGGTAGACCAGCACCTTGGACCGCCCGACCGCGGCGAGCAGCCCCACCTGGGCCGAGCCGATGACCGAACCGCGGCGCACGGCCACGTCACCGGTCTGCACGTCCTCACCGGTGCGCCGGACGTAACCCGCCGAGGGAACCGGCTGGTTGACGGTGACCCGGGAGTGGTGGCCGTCGGTGAAACCCACCGGGACCACCGCGTCGGCCAGCGTGGGCAGCGGCGCGCCGGTCGCCACCCGCACGGCCTGCCCCGGCTGCAACCTGCTCGGCTGGCGCGAACCGGCGGGGATCTCACCGACGACAGGTAGCACTACCGGCTCGCTGCCCGCGCCCTGTGTGTCGACGCTGCGCACGGCGTAGCCGTCGACCGCGGCCTGGTCGAACCCCGGCAGGGCGCGCTCGGCCACCACCTCCTCGGCGCAGAGCAAACCCTGCGCCTCGGAGATGGCCACCCGCACCGGGGCGGGGCGGACCGCGGCCGCCAGTGCCCTGGCGAGTTGCTCGTCGACAGACCTCATCCGGTTACCTTTTGTTCGTCTACTCTGCGCTGATTCGTTCCCGGAGCCACTGGTGCAGCCCCGGCCCATACTCCGGATGGTCGAGCGCGAAGTCCACGGCGGCGCGCAGGAACCCGCCAGGATTGCCCAGGTCATGCCGCCCGCCGCGGTGCACGACCACGTGCACGGGGTGGCCGTCGGCGATCAGCAGGGCGATGGCGTCGGTGAGCTGGAGCTCGCCGCCCGCGCCGGGGGTGATGCGCCGCAGCGCGTCGAAGATCGCCCGGTCGAGCAGGTAGCGGCCCGCCGCGGCGAAGGTGGACGGGGCCTGGTCGGCCGGTGGCTTCTCCACCATGCCGTTGACCTTCTTGACGTCGGCGTCGTCGGTGTCCTCCACGTCGAAGACGCCGTAGGCGGAGATCTCGGCGCGCGGGATGTCGAAGGCGCACAGGACCGTGCCGCCCTTCTCCGCGCGGACGGCGGCCATCCGGGTGAGCACGCCGGTGGGCAGGACGAGGTCGTCGGGGAGCAGGACGGCGACGGCCTCGTCCTCGGGGCGCAGGTTGCCCTCGGCGCAGCCGACGGCGTGGCCGAGGCCGAGCGCCTGCTCCTGGATGGCGGTCTCGACCTCGAGCAGGGCGGGGGCCCGGCGGACCTTGGCCAGCAGGTCGGTCTTGCCGCGCTCCTCCAGGGTCTTCTCCAGGTCGGGCCGCGGCTGGAAGTACTGCGCGACGGCGTCCTTGCCGGGTGAGGTGACGATGATCAGTCGGGTGGCCCCGGCCTCGGCGGCCTCGGCGGCCACGTACTCGATGCCGGGGGTGTCCACCACCGGCAGGAGCTCCTTCGGCACGGCCTTGGTGGTGGGCAGGAACCGGGTGCCCAGGCCCGCCGCGGGCACGATGGCGGCGGTGAATGCGGTCGACACGCTCATGGACACGGAGCCTAACCTCGACGTGTGGCCGGGCCTGGGAGTGATCTCGATGCGACGCGCGCATGGACCAAGGACCAATGGCGCCGCGCGCTGCTCGCGGAGCGGCGGCGCGTGCCCGCGAGCGTCCGCTTCGACGAGGCGATGCAGCTCACGGCGCTGCTGACCAGCGGCCGGGTCGTCAGCCGCGGTCAGACGCTGTGCGCCTACGTGCCGATCGGCTCGGAGCCGGGGTCGGTCCAGATGCTCGACGAGGTCGCCGAGCACGGCGTGCGCATCCTGCTGCCGATCGTCGCGGGGGCCGGGCCGCTGGACTGGGCCTGGTACGACGGCCACGAGTTCCTCCGCCCCGGCCCGTACGGCCTCCGCCAACCCATCGGCGAACGCCTCGGCGAGGCAGCCCTGCGAATCGCCGACGTGGTCTTGGTCCCGGCCCTGGCCGTGGACCGCCACGGCACCCGCCTGGGCCGCGGCGCCGGCTACTACGACCGGTCGTTGTCCCTGGCGGCCCCGGACACGCCGCTGATCGCCGTGGTGCGCGACCCGGAGCTCTTCGACGTCCTCCCGGCCGAACCCCACGACGTGCGCATGAGCGGAGTCCTCACCCCGACCCGAGGCCTCCTCCGCCTCCGCTGACCCACCTCCGTTCGTCACGCCTGTTCCACCCACAGCGCAGCCTGCACACCACGGCCTCTGTGATTCCTCCCTCGTAACGGCCCCGCGGCAGTGGCCCGGTCAGCCCCAGGGTCGACCCGGCCCCAGTCAGCCTAGGCCAGGTCCAGACCTGCCCCGCCCAGCCTGACCCAGCCTGACCCAGCCCAGCCGGCCCGACCCAGCTCAGCCAGCCCGACCCAGGCCAGCCAGCACAGGCCCAGTCCAACGCGAGCCCACTCCGGCCGAGTCCAGTCCACCCCGCCTCAGCGGGATGGGGCCAGGCCCAGCCACGTCCGACCAACCCGACCCGTTCCAGCCGATCGGTTGAGGTGCGGCCCCCGATCCAGCCCGACCAGGGGCAAGGAGGCGGGTCAGGCCAGGTCCAGCCAGCACTGATCAAGCCCCACCGGGTCTGGTCCTGGCAGGTCTGGTCCTGGCAGGTCTGGTCCTGGCAGGCCCAGCCGCGTCCAGCCAGGTTCGATCCGGCACGGCCAAGTCCCCGCCAGTCCGGCCAGGTCCCCGCCAGCGCGGCCAAAGATCCCACCGCAACTCGGCCAGGTCCGGCCCGGCCAGCTCCGGCCCGGTGCGGCTAGGCCCGGTCCGGCTAGCCGGATCCGGTCTGGCCGGGTCCGGACCGGTCCGGGTTGGTCCGGCCAGGTTGGTCCGGCCAGGTTGGTCCGGCCGGGCCGGTTCGGTCCAGCGCTAACCAGGTCCGGTCCGGCGGTGTTCGGTCCGGTCGGCCCGGCTAGGTCCAGCGTGAGCCCGGTTCGGTCCGGTTGAGTCCGCCGACCTGCCCCAGCCCGGTCACCACCGGGTGCGAACGCCACTCGCCAGAAGCTCCCTCCTTCACATCTGCCCTGCTCACCGGCTGTGCCCGGGCCCGGGACCAAGCCGGCCCCGATAGGTGGGGCCGCCCGAGCGGGTGTGACTTCTTGCTGGAATATTTGCGCTCCGCCTGCGCGTTGCCGCAGAATCGGTTGGCACTCTCGCCGACCGAGTGCCAGGTTTCGAAAGGGAGCCCTCGTGCCCACGTACCAGTACGCATGTACGGCATGCGAGCACCGCTTCGAGGCGGTGCAGTCGTTCACCGACTCGGCGCTGTCCGAGTGCCCGGAGTGCTCCGGCCGCCTGCGCAAGCTCTACGGCTCCGTGGGCGTGGTCTTCAAGGGGAGCGGCTTCTACCGCAACGACAGCCGCTCCGGCACCAAGGCCACGAGCGGCGCCAAAACGGACGCGACGACCAAGACCGAGTCATCGTCGACTCCTTCCTCTTCTCCCACGCCGTCGACTCCGGCGGCGACTCCCACGTCAACGCCCGCGGCTCCCGCCAAGTCCAATGGTGGCGGAACGGCGGCAAAGGCGTCCTGAGTTGTGCACAGGGCCGCACTTATCCACAATCAGCGGCCCCGTCCACAGTTCGAAAACACCGGGTGCCGAACATCGGATTCCCCACCTAAAGTCGAATCATCACCGATCCGACCAGGGAGAATCCGATGTTCCGACCCGACCTCAGCCGCCTGCGCGCCCTGCTCCCGCCCCTGCCGCGCGCGATAACACTCCGCCGAATAGTCGCTGCGGCGCTCGTTGTCCCGGCGGCCGCAATCGCATTGCGACCGCCGCCCGCGGACGACTCCGTTCCCTTGTTGGTCGCCGCCCGCGCACTAGCACCCGGTGTCGCGCTCACCGCGGCTGATGTTCGGGTAGTGCGCGCGCCGCCTGATCTTCGCCCGCCCTCGGCGATCGCCAATCCGGACGAGATCCCGGGGCGGGTGCCCGCCGCCGCCATCGACCCGGGTGAGCCGATCACCGGCGTTCGGTTGGTGGGCCGGGAGAACATCGCCGCCACCATGGGCGAGGACGCCGCCGCCGTCCCGGTGCGGTTGGCCGACCCGGGCGTCGCGGGGCTGTTGCGGCCGGGCGCGCGCGTCGACGTGATCACGAGCGATCCCGACTCCGGCCGGCCGATCGTGCTGGCCAGGGACGCGGCAGTGGTCACCGTGCGCCCACCCGAGGACGGCGGCGGCCGGGGCAGCCTGGTGGTCATCGCCCTGATGAGGGATTCCGCGACACAGGTCGCCTCAGTCTCTCTGGGACAACAGGTAGCGGTTACGCTCCGGTAGCCCGAATCCCGGACGGTGACGGCACCGTCCCGCCGAGAATGGAGTGCGCACGTGCTGAAGGGCTTCAAGGACTTCCTGATGCGCGGGAACGTCATCGACCTGGCTGTCGCGGTGATCATCGGTGCCGCGTTCACCACGATCGTGACCTCGTTCACCGACGGCCTGATCAAGCCGCTGATCAACTCCGCGGGTGGCACCAAGGCCGCGGAGGGCCTCGGGTTCCGCATCATCGGGACCAACCCGTCGACGTTCATGGACTTCGGGACGGTGATCAACGCCGCGGTCAACTTCGTGATCGTCGCCGCGATCGTGTACTTCGTGATCGTGCTGCCGGTCAAGCACATCCAGGAACGCCGCAAGCGCGGTCAGGAGCCTGGCCCCTCCGAGCCCACCGATGTCGAACTGCTGACCGAGATCCGCGACCTGCTCCGCCAGCAGCAGAGCCGCTGACCCAGCCAGGGCCGGCGTGGTGGATGAACTTTCTGCGGTGCCGGTTCACCACCACGCTTCCAGCAGGCCAGACGTGCACATCGCCCACCGGCAACACAGGCCCACGGCGTCGCGAGTCCCACCGCTTCACGGAACCGACCGGGTGGCGGACGGGTCGCGGAACGGACGGGTTGCGTGGCGGACGGGTCGCATAGTCGGAACCACGCGGCCCAAGCGGTACTGGCAGCTCGGCGGGCGGGCAGCCTGTGCACGGCATTGCCCCTACGAATTGGGGAGCGACATCCACGGATCGCGACCCGGCCGGGGTCGGCAGGGCAACCTGCACGGAAGCACGCACCAACGGGCAGTGGGCGACATCCATGAGCCGCCCCCTGCCTTGGTCGGTTGGGCGGCGTAGGCGACGCCGCTCTGGGTGGCTGAGTAGGTGATGTCGGCTTGGACCAGGGTGGTGGAGGCAGGTCTCCGCCGAGAAGTGGCTGAGCGAGTAGGTACGCCAGCCGCCGTGGTGGGGTGGGTCTCTGCCGAGAAGTGGCTGAGCGAGTGGGTACGTCAGCCGCCGTGGTGGGGTGGGCGGTTGCGTTCGTACCAATCGTCCGAGGTGGGGGCCGATGAGCCGCGTTCGTCGGAGGTTGTGTCCGGGAGGACGTCGCCGAAGATCTGGTCCAGTGTCGGGCGCCGAGGTGGGCGGGAGGCACGGGCCGCGGTTGACGGCTCCGAGTCCACGCGCTTCGGGTGTTCGACGGCCGGCTCGGTCGACTTTGGACCACCGGCGTCGGACGACGGAGCGACCGAAGACCGCTCAGCCGACACACCCTCCGCTGAGGCCGGGTCCGGATGAGCGACCGGAGCCGAGCCCAGGTCAGTGAGCGGGACCGGGACCAGATCAGCACCCGAGCCAAGGGGCGAGCCCGAGCCCACGGTCGGGGGCAGTGGCGGTGGCGGGGGCGGGGCAACGGTCGAGTCCTGGACCGGGGCCGGAACCGACGCTGGGCCTGAGACTGAGCCTGGGTTCGAGTCTGGGTCCAAGCCGGAGGCCGAGTCTGCCAACGAAGCAAGACCGGCGACCGACCCTGGGTCTGTGTCCAAGCCGGAGGTCGGGCCTGCGAACGAAGCAGGACCGGAGAACGAGCCTGGGTCCAAGGCGGAGGCCGGACCTGCGAACGGAGCAGCACTGGGGATGAAGCCTGGGTCTGGGTCCGAGGCCGATTCTGCGAACGAAGCAGGACCGGCGACCAAGTCTGGGTCTGGGTCCAAAGCGGGAGCTGAGTCTGCGACCGGAGCAGGACTGGGGATCAAGCCTGGGTCTGGGTCCGAGGCCCAGTCTGCGAACGAAGAAGGACCCGCGACCAAGTCTGGGACTGGGTCGGGAGTCGGGTCTGCGAACGGAGCAAGACCGGAGACCGACCCTGGATCTGAGTCCAAGGCGGGAGCCGGGTCTGTGAGCGGAGCAGGACCGGAGATCAGGCCTGGGTCTCGGGCCAGGCCGGGGGTCGAGTCCGCGAGCGAAGCCACGGCTGGGGCCGGCGAAGAGTCTGGGTCTGAGGTAGAGCCGGCGCCCAGGTTCGGGGCCGGAGCGAGGTCCACTGCCGGCACTGGGTCTGCGGTGACTGGGACCGGCACCTGGTCCGCGGTGACTGAGGCTGGGTCAGCCGAAGCCAGCGCTGGGGCCGGGGCCGGGGCCCGCGCCGGGGCGGGGGCTGGGGACGCTGGATCGAGCGGCGCCGTGGCCGAGTCGGCGGCGGTGAACGGTTCGCGGCCGCGTGCCTGGACCTCCGCGGGTGCCGCGTCCGTCGAGGACCCCGCGGGCTCGGCGCGGTGGTCGTGCTCGGGTGGGGACGGCCGTCGATCGTCCGCGGGCAGGCTGTCCGCAGGGTGGGTGGGCGGGTGGGGCATGGCCGCCATGGTCGCGCACCTTGGGCCCCGACACCGACTGGGGCCCAGGTGGGCGGGTGTGGTCAGTTGCCTTCCAGGCCGGAGAGGCCGGAGAGCTCACCGATGACGTAGGGCACCAGGGCGGACAGGGTGGCCATGCCGTCCCGGACGGCGCTGCGGGAGCCTGCGAGGTTGACGACCAGGGTGCTGCCCGACACGCCGACCAGACCACGCGAGACGCCCGCGTCGACGGCGCCCGCGGCCAGGCCCGAGGAGCGCAGGGCCTCGGCGATGCCGGGGATCGGGCGGTCGAGCACGCCCTGGGTGGCGTCCGGGGTGACGTCGCGCGGGGACACGCCGGTGCCGCCGACGGTCACCACCAGGTCGGCACCGCCGATGACCGCGGTGTTGAGCGCGTTGCGGATCGCCACCGTCTCGCCCTCGACCGGGACGACGCCGTCGACGATGAAGCCCGCCTCCTCCAACAACTCCGTCACCAGCGGGCCCACGGTGTCGTCGTGCTCCCCGTGCGCCACCCGGTCGTCCACGATCACGACGAGAGCCCTGCCAAGCCGCTGCGCGCTGCGTTCCATGGGTGCAACCGTAGCCTTCCGCGCGCGGCGGAGCCGCTGAAGGTGACCTGAGTCCGACCGGCCAAACCTGACGGTTCTGTGACGGTCGCGCCGCCCGCGCGGCAGACCCCCGGGACCGGCCATAACGTCCTGGGCATGCGCGTACTGATCACCGGCGGCGCGGGGTTTGTCGGGTCGCACGTGGCCGACCTGATGGCCGACCGCGGGCACCAGGTGACCCTGCTGGACAACCTGCTCGACAAGGCACACGGCCACGCCGACCCACCACCGTGGACCCGCGAGCACGACCTGGTCCTCGGTGACGTCCGCGACGCCGACCTGCTCACCGGCCTGCTCCGCGACACCGACGTCGTCTGCCACCAGGCCGCCGTGGTCGGGCACGGGCTCGACCCCTCCGACGCCCCCGAGTACGCCTCGCACAACGACTTCGGCACCGCGGTGCTGCTCGCCGCGATGCACCGGACAGGCGTCCAGCGGCTGGTGCTGGCCTCGTCGATGGTCGTCTACGGCGAGGGCCGGTACGAGTGCGCCGAGCACGGCGTCGTCCGCCCCGGCAAGCGCACCACCGTCGACCTCGACGCGGGCCGCTACGAGCCGCCGTGCCCGGTGTGCGGGGCACAACTCGCGTCGCGCCTGGTGCCAGAGGACGCGCCCATGGACCCGCGCAGCACGTACGCCGCGACCAAGGCCGCGCAGGAGCACCTCGCGTCGGCGTGGGCCCGGCAGACTGACGGGAACGTGTGGGCCTTGCGCTACCACAACATCTACGGCCCGCGGATGCCGCGAGACACCCCTTACGCAGGGGTCGCCTCCCTGTTCCGCTCCGCGCTGGCACGCGGTGAAGCGCCGACGGTCCTCGAAGACGGTGACCAACGCCGAGACTTCGTCCACTCCGCGGACGTGGCCCTGGCCAACCTCTTGGCCTGCGAATCACCCGGCACGGCCGGAGAACTGATCCCGATCAACGTGTGCTCGGGCACCCCGCACACGGTCGGCGACCTGGCCCGCGAGCTGGCAAACGCTTGCGGCGGCCCAGAACCACGCATCGTGGGCGGCGCGCGCGCCGCGGACGTGCGGCACGTGGTCGCGGACCCAGCCAAGGCCCGAGACCTGCTGGGCTTCCAGGCGCGAGTGACCTTCGAGAAGGGCGTGCAGGCGTTCGCCACCGCACCCCTGCGGGAGCCAGTGGCATTACAGCCGGGACAGACCACCCAGGCAGGCTGAGCTGGATCGGGCGGGACGCCAGATCCAGCCGTCGGCCAGGCCGAACCGGCACGGAGGAGTCGGCTCAGCCGGGCCAGACCAGGCTGAGTCGTACAGCGCGAGGTCGGCTCCGGCCGACCGCTAGACAAACCGGCACGGCCGGACTGGCTCAGGTCACGGCGGTCAGATACAGCTGATCGACTAGGCCAACCGGCGCGAGCAACCAGGCTCGGCCGAGCCAACCGGACTGGGTCGGACTAGGTCGGACTGGGGCGGGCTGGTCGGACTGGGGCGGGCTGGACTCGGGCAGGGCTGGGCTGGGCAGGGCTGGGTTGAACTCTGGCCGGTTAGCTGAGTCGAGCTGAGCCAGGCGGGTCGGCCCGGTCGAACCAAGCCGGGCTGCGCCAAGCCAGACCGGGTCCGGTTGGGCCGGACCGGGTCAGATCAGCCCGGATCCGGCCCGCCGGCTCGGCTAGGCGGGGCGACCCAACCGGGCACCATGGCTCAGCTGGGCACGGTGGCCCGGCCGGGCACGATGGCCCCGCCGAGCACGGCCCCGCCGGGCAGAGCGGCTTGTCGAGCACAGTGGCCAGACCGAGCGCGGTGACCCCCGCCGAGCACAGTGACCGGCTGGGCAAGGCGGCCTGGCCGGCACGGTTTCCAGGCCGGGCACAGTGACCCCGCCGGACAGGGGGCCTGGCCGGGCATGGTTGCCAGGCCGGGCGCAGTGACCCGCCGGGCAGGGCGGGCTTGGCCGGGCACAGTGGCCTAGCCGAGTACGGCGGCTCGGCCAGGCACCATGGCTTAGCTGGGCAGGGTGGCCCCGCCAGCACGGTGACCCGGCCAAGCACCGTGACCGAGCCGGGCAGGGTGGCTTGGCCAGGCCCCAGTGGCCTGGCCGGGCACCATGGCCCAGCTGGGCACGGTGGCCCCGCCGGCACGGTGGCCCCGCCGGCACGGTGGCCCCGCCGGCACGGTGGCCCGGCTGGGCACAGAGACCCCGCCAAGCACCGTGACCCGGCCAAGCAGGGCAGCTAGGCCAGGCACAGTGGCCCGACCGAGCACAGTGACCCAGCCGCACAGGGCGGCTTGGCCGGGCACAGCGGTTCGGCCGAGCACAGTGGCCTGGCCGGGCACCATGGCTCAGCTGGGCACGGTGGCCCGGCTGGGCACAGTGACCCCGCCGAGCACGGTGACCCGGCCCAGCAAGGCGGCGTGGCCGAGCACAGTGACCCCGGCCGGGCAGAGCGGCTTGCCGAGCACGGTTGCCAGGCCCGGGCCGGGCACAGTGACCCGCCGGGCTGGGCGGCTTTGCCGAGCACGGTGACCCGACCGAGCACAGTGACCCAGCCGAGCAGAGCGGCTTGCCCAGCACGGTTGCCAGGCCGGGCACACAGTGGGCCAGGCCGGGCACAGTGGCCCAGCTGGGCAGGGCGGCCTCGTCGGG
>NZ_BSTR01000037.1:47028-79794 GCF_030269645.1 Actinokineospora sp. NBRC 105648
AGGGCACCATGGCTCGGCTGGGCACGACGGCCCGTCGGGCACCATGGCTCGGCTGGGCACGACGGCCCGTCGGGCACCATGGCTCGGCTGGGCACGACGGCCCGTCGGGCACCATGGCTCGGCTGGGCACGACGGCCCGTCGGGCACCATGGCTCGGCTGGGCAGGGCGGCCTCGCCGGGCACGGGGCGGGCTAGCCGGGCACGGCGGCTCGGCCGGGCGGGATGGCGCAGGGACCGGGGATAGTTGGCAGTCCCTGTGCGGTGCACTACCTGTGCGGTGTAGGTCAGACAGCTGCCAGCGGGAGGCGGACCTCGAAGCGGCAGCCGGGGCCGTGGTTGTGAGCCTCGATGGCGCCGTGGTGGGCTTCGACCAGGCCCTTGGCGATGGCCAGGCCCAGGCCCCCGCCCGCTGAGTCCGGGTCCGGGGTGCGGGCCGCCGTCCCGCGGTAGGCCACGTCGAACAGGCGCGGCAGGTCTGCCTCGGGGATGCCGCCGCAGGCGTCCTCCACGGTGAGCAGGGCCTGTCCGTCGGCCACCGCCACCCGGACCGCGACCGTGCCGTCTGGTGGGGTGTGGCGGATGGCGTTGGAGACCAGGTTGCAGACGATCCGGGCCAGTTCCGGGTCGCTGCCCAGGACCACGGGCCATTCCAGGGCGTCGGCGAGGACCTGGACCCGTTTGCGGGCGGCCACCGGGACCTGCGCTGACAGCGCGTCGCTGACGACGTCCTGCAGGGGGACCGCCGAAAGTGTGAGTCGGAGGGCGCCCGCGGTGATCCTGGACAGCTCGAACAGGTCGTCCACCATCGCCGAGAGGCGGCGGGTCTCGCAGCCGATGCGGCCCGCGTAGCCGGAGACCTCGGGTGGTGATGACACGACGCCGTCGGCCAGGGCCTCGGCCATGGCCTGGATACCCGCGAGGGGGGTGCGCAGGTCGTGGCTGATCCAGGCGACCAGTTCGCGGCGGGATGCCTCGGCCGCTCGTTCCCGGGCGCGGGCCTCGCGCTCCCACACCGTCCGCGCGGCGATGCGGCGGCCGAGCAGGATCGCGACCGGCACGGTGACCACGGTGATCAGCAGCGACACCAGCAGTGTCGTGGTCAGCGTCGTGGTGAACATGAACCCGCTGATGCCGACCATGCCACCGACCAGCGCGACCACCGGGACGAGCACCAGCACGGTCAACGACGTCGACAGCGCGCGGTTGCGCAGCAGGTGCAGCAGCAGCGCGCCCGCCAGCACGACCGGCAGCACCAACCCCAGCGCCCACGGCAGTATGTGCAGCGCGTGCTGGGCCATCTGCCAGAACGGTTCGTCGGACTCCACCATCACGCGCTCCGGTCGTAGCGGTAGCCCACGCCCCACACCGTGCAGATCCGGGTGGGTTTCGCGGGTGTTCGTTCGATCTTCTCCCGCAACCGTCGCACATGGACGGTCACAGTGGACTGGTCGCCGAAGTCCCAGCCCCACACCCTGGTGAGCAGCTCGGCCCGGGTGAACGCGGCGCCGGGGTGGGTGAGCAGGAACTCCAGGAGGTCGAACTCGCGGCTGGTGAGCGCGAGCTCGGCGCCGCCGAGGGTGGCGGCGCGGGCCGACGGGTCCAGGCGCAGGTCCGCGTCGACGAGCTCGCCACCGGCCCGCAGCGCCGGGGCGGTGGCGCGGCGGAGCACCGACTCGACCCGCAGGGCGAGTTCCCGCGGGCTGAACGGCTTGGTGACGTAGTCGTCCGCGCCCTGCCGCAGGCCCGCGATCCGGTTCTCCTCCTCGCCCAGCGCGGTGAGCATGATGACCGGCACCGCGCCGCGCTCGCGCAGCCGCCTGCAGACCTCCAGGCCGTCGATGCCGGGCAGCATCAGGTCGAGCACCACCAGGTCGGGCGCGGTGGTCGCGGCCAGCACGAGCGCGTCCTCGCCGGTCCCGGCCAGCACCACCTCGTGCCCGGCCCGCTCCAGGTAGCGGCGCACGACGTCGGACACCGTCACGTCGTCGTCGACCACCAGCACGCGTCCAGTCGTCATCGGTCTCACCAGTTCGTCAGGAGTACGTGGTTCACCAGGAGCGCGGTGACCGCCTGCGCCGCGAGCCACCGCCGGGGCGCGGGCAGCAGCGCCGCGGCGGCGACCAGCCACACCGCGAACGGCAGCCAGATGCGCTCCACCTCGGCCTTGGACAGCCCCGACAGCGTTGCCGCCAGCACCGCCACGGCCGCGCCCAGCACCACCGCCGGTCCCCTGGCCACGAAGGCGCGTCGGAGCCCGGCGACCGCCGCCGGGCCGATCGCCAGGACGAGCGCGGCGAGGTCGGCCCACACCCAGTACCAGTACGGCCGGTCGGTGGCAATCCCCTGGTAGTACCGCTCCACGACCAGGTGGTAGCCGTCGAGCCACCAGAACCCGGCGAGCGCGAACACCCCGACCACGGCCAGCGCGGCGGGCACGGCCCACAGCAGCGGCCGCCAGGTGCGCGCCGCGACGAGCACCCCGATCGCCACGAAGCCCATCAGCGGGAGCCCGTAGGACAGGAAGATCCCGAACCCGAGCAGCACGCCCGCCGCCGCCGACCACACCGCCCGGCCGCGAGCCGCGCCGACGGCGAGCAACGCGATCCCCGAGGCGGTGACGCCCGCGAAGAGCGCGTCGGCCGACACCCCCATCCACACCGCTCCCGGGAACAACGCGACGAACGGCAGCGCCGCCCGAGCCCGATCGGGGGCGCCGAGCACCGCCAGGGTGTGCGGCACGGCGACCGCGACGAGGCCGCCGACGAGCACGCACACCACCGCGGCCCACCCGCCGCCGCCGAGGCCGATCCGGTCGAGCCAGACGAACACCAGGGTGGCCCCCGGTGGGTGGCCCGCGACGTGGGTGATCCACGAGTCGGGCTGGAAGTCGAGGATGCGATCGGAGAACGAGTGCAGCATCGCCGGGATGTCGGTGATGCCGGGGACCGCGGTGAGGTACTCGTCCTGGGAGGTCAGCTGCCCGGCGACGCCGCGCTGCCAACCGTCGACCATGGCCAGCGCGAAGGTCCAGACCACGGCCAGCAGGTAGGCCGCGCCGAGCGCCGTCCGCCAGGGCAGCCGGGCCGCGAGCGCGGGGCCCCAGGCGACGGCGGCGACCGCCACCAGGATCGCGATCGGGGTGCCGGGACCGACGTGCGGCAGCAACTCGGCCAGCACCGGCCACTCGCCGAAGGTGTTCGGGGCGCCGGGGAAGTGCGCGGACCCGGCCAGGCGGACGTGCAGCGCGAAACCGACGCCGGTGGCCAGGGCGACCAGCGCGGTGGCCGCCGCGGCCGCGACGAGGTCGGCCCGTCGGGACGACACGGACATGGTGGCGAACCTAGCCGCTGCGGGCGGCCGGGGCCGGATACGTCAGCGGCCCGTAAGGGTTCAGGCGAAGCTGACCGACAGCAGGAAAGCCAGGTACAGCGCGACTGCGACCATGGCCGTGCGGTTCAGCACGACCCGCTCGGCGCGCAGCGCGTACTCCAGGCAGACCGCGCCGAGCACGACCCACACCGCGGGGTGGGTCCAGTGGATCAGGAACAGGTGCGTGCTGGAGAGCCCCTCGGGCGGCCGGATGGTCAACACGGTCGCGTGCAGCACGGCCACCCCGAGGCAGACGACGGTGGCCGCCAACCCGAGGGGCAGGCGCACCGGCCCGCTGAGGGTGGCGCGCAGCCTGCGCAGCGGCGATGCCATGCACCCATTGTCGGGCAACGACCGATCATAGGGCGCGACCGGGGGTGTCGCCGGGCCGGGAGCGCTCTTGTCAGGACTCGGTAAGATTCACCCCGACGTGAGGATTCCGTAAGCGCCACAACGGGTCCCGAGTGTCCACGGTAGATCTAGCGTGGACGCATGGACGTCGATGTCGTACTCCCCTGCTTGGACGAGGCAGCCGCGCTGCCCGGCGTTCTGGGCGCGCTCCCAACCGGTTACCGGGCCATCGTGGTGGACAACGGGTCCACCGACGGCTCGCCCGAGGTCGCCGCGGCGCACGGCGCGAAGGTCGTGCACGAGCAGGTGCGCGGCTATGGCGCGGCCGTGCACACGGGCCTGGAACACGCCACGGCCGAGGTCGTGTGCTTCCTCGACGCCGATGGCTCGCTCGACCCCGGTGAGCTGCCCAGACTGGTCGCGCTGCTCGACGGCACCCAGCTCGCGGTCGGCAAGCGGGTGCCGGTCGGCCGGGGCGCCTGGCCGTGGCACGCGCGGGCGGGCAACGCGGTGCTGGCGGCGCTGCTGCGGCGGCGCGGGCTGCCGGTGACCGACATCGCGCCCGCCCGGGCGGTGCGGCGGGCCGACCTGCTGGCGCTCGGGGTGCGCGACCGGGCCTTCGGCTACCCGTTGGAGTTGCTGATCCGCGCGGCGGAGGCGGGCTGGTCGGTGGCGGAGATCCCGGTGGCGTACCGGCCGCGGGCGGCGGGGACGCGGTCGAAGGTGTCCGGATCGGTGCGCGGGACCCTGCGCGCGGTGCGCGACATGGCGGGGGTGCTGCGATGACCTGCCTGTTGGTGGTCGCGAAGGCCCCGGTAGCGGGGCTGGCGAAGACGCGGCTGTGCCCGCCGCTCACGCCGGCCGAGGCGGCCGAGGTCGCCGCGGCGGCCTTGCTGGACACCCTGACGGCAGTGCTGGCCACCCCGGGCGTGCGGCCGGTGGTAGCGCTGACCGGGTCGTTGGCGCAGGCCGCGCGGGCCAGGGAGATCGCGGACCTGTTGCGGCACTGCGCGGTGTTTCCCCAGCGTGGCAACGGTTTTCCCGAGCGGTTGGCGTGCGCGCACGCCGACGTGGCCGCTCGTTTCCCGGGCCGAGGGGTGTTGCAGATCGGGATGGACACGCCGCAGGTGACCCCAGAGTTGCTCAGTGCGTCGATCCAGCGGTTCGCGGACGCGGATGCCTTGCTGGGTCACGCTTTCGACGGCGGCTGGTGGGCGCTCGGGTTGCGCGACCCGGCGTGCGCCGCAGTGCTGCGGGACGTTCCGACGTCACGGTCGGACACCGGCGCACGGACGGTTCGCGCACTGCGGGACAAGGGTTTGCGGGTCGCCGACCTGACCCCGTTGTCCGATGTGGACACGATGGACGACGCGAAGTCGGTGGCGGCCACGACGGACGGCCGCTTCGCCGCCGCGGTGGCCCGACTCGTCGGGGTCCGGTCATGACCGACGTGTTCGCCTCCGGGCTGCTGGGGAAGCAGTGTTGGCTGGAATTGGCCGGGGGCAAGCGGATCCGGCTCCCGGTCGAGCGGTGGAGTGCGCGGCCGGGCGCGGGTGACGCGGTGCTCCTCGACGCCTGCGGTGGGCCGACGCTCGACATCGGGTGCGGACCGGGGCGGTTGGCGGCGGCGTTGGGCGAGCGCGGCGTGCCCGCGCTCGGGGTCGACACGTCACCCGTGGCGGTGTCGTTGACCCGCGCTCGGGGGGCGGCCGCGCTGCGCCGGGACGTCTACGAGCAATTGCCCGGCGAGGGGCGGTGGCAGCACGTGCTGCTCGCGGACGGGAACATCGGCATCGGCGGCGACCCGGTGCGGCTGCTGCGCCGAGTACGGGAGTTGTTGTCCAGCAACGGGAGCGCGCTCATCGAGGCCGACCGGCCGGGCCACGGGGTGGGCCAGAGCCTGGCCCGGGTCAGCGACGGGCCGTGGTTCGACTGGGGCTGGCTGGGCGCGGACGCGGTGCCGCGGGTGGCCGCCGAGGCGGGCTTCACGGTGCGCTGGGTGCGCACGCACCTCGGGCGCTGGTTCACCGAGCTGGTGCCCGCGTGATCGCCGAGGTGGCTGGGTGGGCGTGCTCCGGCGCCGAGGGTGCCCCGTGCCGACAGCTGGTGCGCGCGTGAGCCTGAAGGGTCTGCGGACCCGGTTGGAAGAACTCCCGGAGCGCTTCACCTCGCCCGCCCACGACGAGCGGGTGACCTCGCGGGTGGGGCGGTGGCTGGGGATCGCGTTCGGGTTGTGCTTCGTGACCGGGCTGCTCAGCCACGGCATCCAACACCCGCCGTCGTGGTTCGGGTGGCCCGCGGGGCCGGTCTGGCTCTACCGGGTGACGCAGGGGGTGCACGTGCTGTCCGGGATCGTGGCGATCCCCTTGTTGCTGGCCAAACTGTGGAGCGTCTACCCGAAGCTGTTCGAGCGGCCGCTAGCGCGGTCGGCGCTGCACGCACTGGAGCGCGGATCGATCCTCGTACTCTCCGGCGCCGCCCTCTTCGAACTGGTAACCGGGCTGTTCAACGTCGCACAGAACTACCTGTGGGGTTTCTACTTCCCGACGCTGCACTACGCGGTGGCGTGGGTGGCCATCGGATCGATTTTGGTGCACGTGGCGGTAAAGCTACCGGTGATTCGTCGGGGTCTCGCGGGGAGCATCGATGGATCGCGCAGGCGATTCCTGCGTACGACGTGGTTGGGGGCGGGGGTCGCCTTTGTGGCCACCGCAGGGGTGACTGTGCCGCTGCTGCGATCGGTGTCAGTGCTGTCGTGGCGGTCGGCGCGTGGACTGCCGGTCAACCGGACAGCGGCGGCAGCGGGGATCGAGGTACCTGCGGGCTGGCGGCTCGAGGTAGTGGGTCCCCGCAGGATGTCTTTGAGCCTGGCGGACCTGGCAGCGCTGCCGCAGACCACGGCTGAACTGCCGATCGCCTGCGTAGAGGGGTGGAGCGCGTCGGCCTCATGGACCGGCGTACGGATAAGAGACCTGCTCGACGCGGTCGGCGCCCCCGCGGGCACGGCGGTGCAGGTGTACTCGTTGGAGCGGTCGGGCCTGTATTCGACGAGCACCCTGCCCGCCACACACACGGCCGCGACTCTGCTCGCCCTGCGCCTAGACGGCGAGGAGTTGACACCGGACCACGGCTACCCGTGCCGGATCATCGCCCCCAACCGCCCGGGAGTGCTGCAAACCAAGTGGGTCACCCGGCTGGAGGTCGTGGCGTGAGGGCGGTGCTGATGATCGCGGGCCTGGCCGCGATGGCCTGGGGAGCGGTGCTGGCGACCTCGCTGACCCTGCGGGACACCTGGCAGGGTTTGGCGTTCTTCGTCGGTGGCCCGCTGCTGCACGACGGCCTGGTGGCGCCGGTCGTCGGTCTGATCGGCTGGTCCATCGCCCGCCACGTGGCGCCGCGGTGGCGGACCCCGGTCTTGACCGGAGCGGTGGCGAGCGGGGTGCTGGGGGTGCTAGCGGTACCGTTGCTGTGGCGCCCGTTCGGCGTCCCGACCAACCCCGGCCTGCACGACCGGGACTACTGGCTCGGCCTGGGCATCGCCTTGACCGTCGTCTGGGCCACGGTGGTGATCACCGGCTTGGTGCGCGGCCGCTCCCGGCCCGGCTGACTGTTGGCCGGCGCTGTTCGGCGAGGCAAGGGGCGTATTTGCGCGACCGGACGGCGCTTGCCCGACGGGCAATCCCGCCCGCCCAACAGACGGGTCAGTCAGCGGCGTTGGGACTCGCCGCGAGGCAAGGCCCCGATCAGCTGCGGGCGGGCACGAGCTTCCTGATCTGGATGGCACCTGGCCGGCGGCCCAGATCGAGCGGCGGGGCTGACCGCAGAAGGAACTTGATCTCGCGGTCGGAGGGTTGCCCGGCGGGCAACTGGGACCGGACGCGACAGGAGCCGCAGGCGGGGGGCGAGGGGGTGCCTTCCGCGTGCGGCTCCTGGTCGGCTCCACGGGTGGAGCCCGCTCCGGTTCGGGGGCAGCGAACCGGGGTTGGTCTCGGGCGCGGAGCGCCCGAGCGTTTGTGGGGTACTGCGGGCCTAGCTTCTTCGGGTACCGCGGGCCGTGGACCGCGCTTCTGCCTGGACGACTGCGGTTCTGCGAGACGGACGCTGCGGTTGCTGTGGGGTTACTGCGGTTCGACCGGTTGGCCGCCAAGGGTGGCCTCGATCGTGCGGTCGCCCGCGCCGATCGTCAGCTTCACCTTGTCGCCGGGGGCCCGGGAGCGCACGGCGGCGACCAGCGCGTCGGAGCTGTCGATGCGTCGATCGTCCATCTTGGTCACCACGTCTCCTGGCTTCAGGCCCGCCTTCTCGCCCGCGCCACCGGCCACCACGTCGGCGATGAGGGCACCGCCGCCGTCGGCGTCGCGGACCGACACGCCCAGTACGGTCTGGGTCGCCTTGCCGGTCTTGACGATCTCGTCCGCCGTGCGGCGCGCCTGGTCGATCGGGATGGCGAAGCCGATCCCGACGGATCCGCCGCTGCCGCTGGCACTGGTCTGGGGGCTGTAGATCGCCGAGTTGATGCCGATGACCTGACCCTGCATGTTGACCAGGGGCCCACCGGAGTTACCCGGGTTGATCGCCGCGTCGGTCTGGATGGCGTCCATGACGGTGGTCTGGCTGCCGGTCTCGCCGCCCGCCCTGGTGGGGCGTCGCAGAGAACTGACGATACCCGAAGTCACCGTGCCGGAAAGCTCGTAGGGAGAACCAATCGCGACCACCCCTTGGCCCACCCGGAGATCGTCCGAACGGCCCAGCTCGGACACCACGAGGTTGTCCACGCCCGTCGCGCGCACCACCGCCACGTCCGATGTCGGGTCGCGGCCGACGATGCTCGCCTTGGCCGTGCGGCCGTCCTGGAACACCGCGGTGATCTGGCCGCCGTTCGCCGCGCCCTCGACGACGTGGTTGTTGGTGACGATCAGGCCGTCGGCGCTGATCACGAAGCCGGACCCCTCCCCTGCGGAGGACCGACCCTGCACCTGCAACTGCACCACGCTCGGCAGCACCTTCTGCGCCACCGACTCCACCGAGCCCGCGGGCGCGGCGGCGGTCTGCTTCGCCGTCGGCGGAGCGTCGAGCGCGGTGGCCGACGAGCTGGACGACCGGTTGTCCGCGGCCAGGTAGCCGCCTGCCGCTCCCGCGGCACCGCCGACGACCAGCGCCAGCACGGTCATCCCGACCACCAACCCGCTCTTCCTGCCCTCGCGGCGCTGCACGGGGACCTGCTGAGCGGGGTAGTTCACCGGCGCGGCGTAGGCGGGCTGGTTGACCGCCGTGCCGTAGAGCACCTGCTGGTGCTCACCGGCGCGCTGCCAAGAACCGGTGTCCGGCGAGACCGAACCGGGTGCCTGCCACGGGCTCCCACTCCACGTGGCCGACCCCTGCTCGCCTGGCTGAGCACCGGGGAAAGTGTGTGTGCCCTGATCCGGGTCGCCGCTCTGGTGGACGCCGCCGGGCTGCTGCGCGGCCGCCTGGGAGCCCGGCTGCGGGAAGGCGCCTGACTGCTGCACGCTGCCGAAGCCCTGCTGGGCACCGGGGGCGGGACCTGACGGGCCCGCGTCCTGGGCGTGCACGCTGCCCGGTTCCTGGGGAGTGCTCGTGTGGTGGACGCCGCCGGGACCCCGGGACGAGTCACCCGCGCCCTGGTCTGGTTGGCCGGAGGTTCCGGCACCAGGCGCGGTGGGGCCCTGCTCCCCACCGGCCTGGTGGCCGGACTCCGGTCGGACGGGGCCCTGCTCCCCGTCCGGCGTCCGGATGCCTGCCTCGTCCTGACCGCCCTGCACGGCCCACGGACTGACCTGGCCGACCCGATCCTCGGGCCCGTTCTCCGTCATGTGTCCACTGTGCGCGCTGGATCTGAGAAGCGCCTGAGATAGACCTGTGCGGTACCCGAGAGTCTGGGCCGCGAGGGTCTGGTCCCCACGGGTCTGGGCTCAGCGGCCGTAGCGCGACGGCGCGGAGCGCAGGCGGGCGGCGAGGTCCTCGGGGGTGACGTCGTTGATCCACACCGCCATGCCGGACTCCGAACCGGCCAGGTACTTGAGCTTGTCGGCGGCCCGGAGCACCGAGAAGACCTCCAGGTGCAGCCAGGAGAGCTCGCGCCCGACGTGCACCGGGGCCTGGTGCCACGCGGCGATGTAGGGCAGCTCGCGATCGTGAAGACCGTCGAGGTGCCCCAGCACGCGCAGGTAGATCTGTGCGAAGTCGTCTCGCTCGTCCGGGGTAAGAGCGGGCAGGTCGGGCACTTGGCGGTGCGGTACGACGTGAACCTCTACCGGCCACCTCGCCGCGGCGGGCACGAAAGCGGTCCAGTGCGCGGACTCGGCGATCACGCGGGTGCCCTCGGCGCGTTCGTAGGCCAAAACCGCACCGAGGACGGACCCACCTGCCGCCTCGGCCACCGCGAGCATCCGCTCGGTGCGCGGGGTGACGAACGGGTAGCCATAGATCTGGCCGTGGGGGTGACTCAAGGTCACCCCGATCTCATCGCCCCGGTTCTCGAACGGGAAAACCTGGGCCACACCGGGCACCGCGCTCAACGCGGTCGTGCGGTCGGCCCACACGTCGACCACGGTCCGCACCCGCTGCGGGCTCAGCGCGCCGAACGACGTGGTGTGGTCCGAGGTGAAGCACACGACCTCGCACCGCCCAACGCCCGGCCCGCGCGGGACGAGTCCCGGCTCCACCGCGCCGACCGCGTGCTGGGAGAAGGACGGGAAGCGGTTCTCGAACACCACCACGTCGTATTCCGCTTCCGGAACCTCGGTAGGACGACCCGGCGCGGTAGGACATAGAGGACATAGACCGGCAGGCGGTTTGTACGTACGCGTCTGACGGTGTGCCGCTAGCGCTACCCATTCACCGGTAAGCGGATCGCGCCTGATCTCGGACCTGGTCTCGTTGCGCGGTAGGTCCCGCGTGTCGACCGCGGTGCGCTCGGGAGCACCGGCCGTGTCGTCGAAGTAGATGATCTCCCGGCCGTCGGCCAGGGTGCGGACCGTGCGCCTCACGCCCGGACCTCGGCTTCCGGGCACTCGGCCTGCGCGATCACGAGTTCCCCGACCACCGCGGACAACGTCTCGACGGCGTCCTCGGGCAGGCCGTCGTCGGTGACCAGGACGTCCGCCTCCTCCAGACCGGCGATGGTGGAGATGCCGACGACACCCCACTTGGTGTGGTCGGCCAGCACGACCAGCCGCCGACCGGCCTCGACCAGGGCGCGGTCGGTCTCGCTCTCGTTGATGTTGGGGGTGGTGAACCCCGGGCCGTCGGCCATGCCGTGCACGCCCAGGAAGACCACGTCCAGGTGCAGGGACCGCAACGTCTGCACCGCGACCGGACCGACCAGCGCGTCCGACGGCGTGCGCACACCACCGGTGAGCACGACCGTGCGGTCGGTGCGACCGCCACTTCGCAGGACGTCGGCGACCTGGATGGAGTTGGTGACCACGGTCAGTTCCGGCACGTCCTCAAGGAAGCGGGCGAACGTCCACGTGGTGGTGCCCGCCGAGATCCCGATGGCGGTGCCCGGCCGGATCAGGCCCGCGGCGCGCGCGGAGATCGCTTCCTTCTGCGGCAGCGCCCGGACCGACTTGGCCTCGAACCCGGGCTCGTGCGTGCTGCGGCCGACCACGGAGGTGGCGCCGCCGTAGACCTTCTCGACGAGACCGCGCTTGGCCAACACGTCCAGGTCGCGGCGGATCGTCATGTCGGAGACGCCCAGCCTGCCGACGAGCGCGTGCACCTGGACGGCGCCGGTGCGGCGGATCTCTTCCAGGATCACTTCTTGGCGCTGACGAGCGAGCACAACACAATTCTACACACTCGAACGCGCGGTTTTGTTGCAGTTGGCCGCCGACCGTCACTCGGCGGAGCCGGGCAACCGCATCGCCATCAGCGCGCCGCCGTCGGCCGAGCGGCCCGCGAACACCGAGCCGCCGTGCCGTTCGGCCGCCGACTTGACGATCGCCAGGCCCAACCCGGAACCCGGCAGCGTGCGGGCCTCCTCGGAGCGGTAGAACCGGTCGAACACGTGCGGCAGGTCCGCGTCGGCGATGCCCGGGCCCGCGTCCGCGATCTGCAGGAACGCGTACCCGTCGCCGACCGGCGCCAGGTCGACCCGCACGGTGCCGCCCGGTGGGCTGAACTTCACCGCGTTGTCGAGCAGGTTCAGCACCGCCCGTTCGAGGGATGCCGCGTGCCCGATCAGGTGCCACGGGTGCAACCGGACGTCGAAGTGCACCCCGGTGGCCCGGCGCCGGGCCCGGTCCAGCGCCTGCTCGACCACCTCGGTCAGCTCGACGTGCTCCTGCGCCGCGGGCGCGGCGTCCTCGCGGGCCAGCTCCACCAGGTCGCCGATGAGCTGGGTCAGCTCGTCGAGCTGGGCCCGCAGGTCGTCCTGGATGTCGGCCTGGTCCTCGGCGGACAGGTCCGGCGCGCCGGGGACCGACGAGGCCAGCAGCAGCTCCAGGTTGGTGCGCAGCGAGGTCAGCGGGGTGCGCAGTTCGTGCCCCGCGTCGGCGACGAGCCTGCGTTGTCGCTCCTGGGCCTCGGCGAGCGCGCCGAGCATGGTGTTGAAGCTGTCGGTCAGCCGGGAGAGCTCGTCGTCGCCGGACACCGGTATCGGATGGAGGTCACCGGTTCGGGTGACGCGCCCGGCCGCGGCGGTGAGCCGCTGGACCGGTCGGAGGCTGCCGCGGGCGACCGCCGTGCCCGCCAGGGCCGCGACGATGATCCCGGACCCGCCGATGACGATCATCACCACCGCGAGCTTGCTCAGCGTGCTCTTGGTGGACTCCAGCGGCTGGGCGAGCACGAGCGCGGTGTGGTTGAGGAACGGGTAGTTGACCGCGAGCACGCGCGAGTCGGAGGACTGGTCCGTGCGGACGTTGTCCGTCTTGAGACCCCCGGCGACCTTCAGCTCCTCCGCGCCGACCGGCGGGCGGATCACCAGGCTGTTGATCGCGGACGCGCCGGTCTCGTCGATCACGTCGAACTTGATGTCCGAGAGCTCCAGGAAGAACCGCGGGATCTCGGTGCGCCCCTCGGCCACGACCTCAGTGTTGTTCACCAGCGCGCGGGCGCGCTCGACCAGGTTGTCGTCGACCTGCTGGTAGATGCCCCGGTACACGGTGATGTAGGCGCCCAGGGAGACCAGGGCCACCGCGCCGCCCACGCAGAACGCGGCGAGCAGGGTGATGCGGGAACGCAGGGAGACCCGCTGCCGCGGGTGCTCCCCCGTGCGTACGACTGCCATCAGGGTGGGGTCTCCCGGAGCACGTAACCGACGCCGCGGACGGTGTGGATCAGCCGCGACTCGCCGTCGGCCTCGGTCTTGCGCCGCAGGTAGCCGACGTAGACCTCCAGGGCGTTGCCCGAGGTCGGGAAGTCGTACCCCCACACCTCCTCGAGGATGCGACCGCGGGTGAGGACCTGCTTGGGGTGCGAGAGCAGCAGCTCCAGCAGGGCGAACTCGGTGCGGGTGAGGCTGATCTGGCGCTCGCCCCGGCGCACCTCGCGGGTGCCGGGGTCCATCTCCAGGTCGGCGAAGCGCAGCGTGGCCGCGGTGCCCGCGACCTGCTCCGGCGACGACCTGCGCAGCAGTGCGCGCAGCCTGGCCAGCAGCTCCTCCAGGGCGAATGGCTTGGGCAGGTAGTCGTCGGCGCCCGCGTCCAGCCCGGCGACCCGGTCGGAGACCAGGTCGCGCGCGGTGAGCACGAGGATCGGCAGGTCGTCGCCGACCCCGCGCAACCGCCTGCACACCTCCAGGCCGTCCAGCCGGGGCATCATCACGTCCAGCACCATGGCGTCGGGCCGATTCCCCTGGTCCTCGCCGAGCACCGACTCCAGGGCCTGCTGGCCGTCGCTGGCGAGGTCGACCTGGTAGCCGTTGAACTGCAGCGACCGCCGGAGGGACTCGCGCACGGCCCGGTCGTCGTCGACTACGAGAATGCGCATGCGGCTCAGTGTTCCCTGTGCTGCTGAGACGCGCCTGAGAGCCCGCTCACCGGTCCACCCCCTTGGCCACCGGAGCGTTCCACCGGCGCCACAGCGCGAGCATCCGGATGGCCACGACCAGGGCGGATCCGGTGACGGTCACCGGGGCGGCGGGCCAGCCCAGCCGGTCGCCGGTGACGACCACGACAGCCCCGGCGAGCGCGGCCAACGCGTAGATCTCGCGGCGCAGCACCAAGGGGATCTCCCGCAGCAAGATGTCGCGCACGGCGCCACCGCCGATGCCCGCGGTCATCCCGATAAGACAGGCGGTGTACGTCGGGACGCCAGTGGCGACTGCGGTAGCGGTACCGGAGACGGTGAACAGGCCGAGTCCCACCGCGTCCGCGACCAAGACCGCACGTCTTAGCCGCGCGACCTGCGGGTGGAACCCGAACACCGCGAGTGCGGTCGCGACGGGGACCAGCAGGTAGGGCCAGTCGCGCAGGGTGGTCGGCGGGTGGACGCCGAGCAAGACGTCGCGGATGATCCCGCCGCCCAACGCGGTGGTGAGGCCGAGCACCACAACACCGAACACGTCAAGCCGGGCGCGGACGGCCGCCAACGCCCCTGAGGCCGCGAAGACCGCGAGCCCGACCAGTTCGAGGACGATGAGCAGCACGAACGCGCAGGTTACCGGGCTAGAACACGTTGGCGATGTGCACGTGGTGCGGCGCGCCGGTCAGCGCGTCCAGGGCCGCCGCGGCCTCGTGACCGCCGCTGAGGAAGCCCGCTTGGCGCAGCGACGCGGTGGTCGCCGAGCCCGCGTACCAGGGGCCGAGGGCGCGGGCGGAGAGCTGGACCGCGCCCTCGCCACCTCGCTCGCAGATGACCGTGCCCGCCTCGTGCGTCAGGCGCCAGCGCCCGGCCTGCCAGGGTGCGTGCTGGTCCACGACCTCGACGTCCACGCTGAACGACCGCGCGTACGCCACCGCGGGCCAACCGCGGGCGGCGATGGCGGCGGGCAGGTCGACCACGCGAAGCATGAAGTCGTCGACCTCCGCCGAGCGCCGCATCGCGCTCGGGACCACGAGGTCGAGCAGCGTGCGGTCGATGACCCGGATCGTGGCCTCGCTCAGGCCGCCCGCCCAGCTGGCGAGCTGGCGCAGCAGCGCGTGTGCGGCGTCGACGTCGTCAGCGACCAGGTCGAGCACCTTGAGGACCTCGCCGTCGGGGCGCTTGGCGGTCAGGTAGCCACGAATCCCGTGCTCACCGGGTACGACCGTGGCGACGTCCTGCCGGAGCGGGGCTGCGAGGTCGAACACAGGCGCGGAACGATCAAGCATGCCGTCGACCTTCGCGGCCGAGCGCAGGTAGCAGGCGTGCAGGTCGGATAGGTCGTCGGTGGTCGCCGGTCGTACAGGCGCGGTCGCGCGGGGGGTGGCGGCCAGCTCCGCCAACGGCAAGAGGGTCGTGTCAGCAGTACCGACGTGCTCCCAACCGTAGCGGCGGTAAATCGGCAGTACATAAGGGAAAAGCGTTGATACTGGCTGTCCACGCTCGCGCATGTCGTGTAGGGATTTCTCCAGTAGCGCCCCCGCGATCCCGCTACCGCGGGCGTGCGGATAGACGCACACGCTGGCGATACCGCCCATGGGGACAGCGACCCCGCCGAAGAACTGGCGATAGGCGTAAACGCGTAAGAACCCGGCGATAGCGCTATCGAGTTCGCCGACGAATCCTTGCCACGCACCGGCCGGTTCTGGCCAGTCCGCGGGCGGTTCGGCGGGACCGCCGAAGGAGAGCCGACGGAGGCGGTAGACCTCGTCGGCATCCTCTTCGCTGAACGGGCGGATCACGACCACGTGAAGAACCCCTGGCCGCTCTTACGCCCGAGCTCCCCGCGCGCAACCATGTCGCGCATCAGCTGCGGCGGGGTGAACCGCGGCCCCAGCTCGGTGGCGAGGTGCTCGGCGATGGACAGCCGCACGTCCAGTCCGACCAGGTCGGTCAGCCGCAGCGGGCCCATCGGCCAGCCGTAGCCCAGGCGCATGCCGGTGTCGATGTCCTCGGGCGAGGCGACGCCCTCCTCGACCATCCGGATGGCCTCCAGCCCGACGGCCACGCCCAGCCGGGAGGTCGCGAACCCGGGTGAGTCGCGGACCTCGATCACGGTCTTGCCCAGCGCCTCCGCCCAGCCGCGCACCCGCGCCACCACCTCGGCGGGCAGGCCCGGGTGGACCACCAGCTCCACCAGCGCCTGCACCGGCACCGGGTTGAAGAAGTGCATCCCGATCACGCGCTCGCCGGGCAGCCCCTCGGCCAGCTGGGTGATCGAGAGCGACGAGGTGTTCGAGGCGAGCACCGCGTCCGGGCAGCGGGCGGCCACGGCGGTGAACACCGAGCGCTTGAGGTCGAGCCGCTCCGGCACCGCCTCGACGGCCAACGCCGTGTCCTCGGGCAGTTCACCCAGCTCGGTCGCGGTGGACAACCTGGTGAGCAGGTCGTCGGCCGAGCCGGTGAGCTTGCCGCGCTCCTCGGCCTTGCGCAGGGACTTCTCGACGTTGCGCACCCCCGCCGCGGCCCGCTCGGCGTCGGCCTCGGCCAGCACGACGGTGCTGCCCGCGGCCAGGAAGACGTGCACGATCCCGGCACCCATGGTGCCGCCGCCGATCACCGCGACGGTGCCCGGGACGCTCACGGGGCCACCTCGGCGGCGAACATGGCGACCAGGTCCAGCCCGCCGATCTCGGACAGGTTCGCCCCGGCGGCCTGCCACTGCGGCGACTGGAACGCCGCCTTCATCGCCGCCGCGGACTCGAAGTACAGCTCGGCCACCAGGTAGGGCTCGCTCTCGCCCAGGAAACCGGGCACGAAAACGCGGCTGACCTTGGCGATCTCCTGGCGCAGCAGCCCTGGGGTCTGCTCGACCAGCGGCAGGTGGCTGCCGAAGTACCCCTCGTCGAAGGCGGCCGGATCGTCCGGCCGCCGGTACAGGGCGATGTACTTGATCACTGGACAACTCCCGGGTCATGGTCGGCGCCCGCACTCATGATGCGCGGCCATTGGGCACCATAGTGAGTGTGCGGATCATCCTGCTGCGGCACGGCGAGAGTCTCGGCAACATCGACGAGCTCGCCTACTGCCGCATCCCCGACCATGCCCTGCCGCTGACCGCGCGGGGCGAGGAACAGGCGAGCGCCGAGGGCGCGCGCCTGCGCGAGCTGTTGGCGGGTCAGCCGGTGGCTGCCTACATCAGCCCGTACGTGCGCACGATGCGGACCTTCGAGTTACTGGGTCTGCCGGTAGAGCGGCAAGTCCAAGAGCCCCGACTGCGCGAACAGGACTGGGGGAACCTCCAGGACCCGGTAGAGCAACAGGTGCAAAAGCAGAAGAGGCACGAGTTCGGCCACTTCTTCTACCGGCTCGCGCACGGTGAATCGGGCGCGGACGTCGACGACCGGGTAGCGAGCTTCTTGACCGAGCTCGAGCAACGGGTCGAACACGACCGGACGCACCCCGACACCGCCCTGGTGGTCTCGCACGGGCTGACGATGCGGCTGCTCTGCAGGCGGATGTTCTCGTGGAGCATCGAGCTGTTCGAGTCGCTGTCGAACCCGCCGCACTGCGACCACCGGGTGCTCACCCACACCGACGGGCGGTGGTCCCTGGACCGGCCGTTCACCCAGTGGAGGGACTCGCCGGACGGTACCTCGCAGATCCACAGCTGACGCCTAGTACGAGTTGACCCGCCGCAGCGGGTCGAGCACCCATCGTCACAACGATCCGGCAACGCTCACTACTCCGAACGGGTCACGACGTCCGGCCCTTGTAGCCTGATCCGAACTGTGTCGCAGGCCACGAACGGGCCGCCGTTCGTTGTCCGTTCCGACGGTGACGAGGACGGTGTGGGGCTCAACGACCAGGCTGCCGACGAGGTGGCCGCCACCGAGGCGCTGCGCGCCGACAGCGAGGTGCGGCTGCTGATCGACGCGGGCCGCAACGACGAGGCCAACGCGCTGTTCGACCAGCTGGTCGCCAAGGTGCCGCCCGGGTTGGACCCGTGGACCCGGGCGGCCATCCTCACCCGGCGGGCGGTGGCCGCGTGGCGGCTCAAGCGGATCCCGCTGGCCCTCGAGCTGGCCGCGGCGGGCTGGAGCGACATCGACGCCGAGCAGCCGTCCGGGTCGTTCGCCGCGGACACCCTCGGGCGGCTGGGCTACCTGTTGGAGGGCATCGGGCACCGCCGCGCGTCGTTGGACATCTCGCGGGTGGCGGTCGAGGTCGCGCGGACCGGCCACGACGTGGAGATCCTCGCCCACTCCCTGCAAGGGCTGGCGGGGACGCTGAACTTCCGGGCGTGCGAGCTGCCGGAAGAGGAGGCCGTGGCCACCTTCCGCGAGGCGATCCCGATGTTCGAGGAGGGCCTGGGCCTGGTCTCCGAGGGCCGCGTCCACCTGGCCCTGCTGTCGGCCTACGGCGCGTCGCTGGCCGGGATCGGCGAGCTGGAGCGGGCGGAGCAGACCGCGCGGCAGGCCCTCGCGCTGGCCGAGGCGCAGAGCAACCGGTGGTCGCGGTCGGTGGGCCACTGGGTGCTGTCCATGATCCGCCGCAGGCAGGGCGCGCTGGCCCAGGCCATCGACTACGGCCGGATCGCGGTCGAGGAGGCCGCGCGCATCAACGACACCTCCCTGCTGCAGCGCTATTCGGAGGATCTTGCCGACATCTGCCGGGAGAACGGCGACGCCGTGGGTGAAGCGGCAGCGCTAAGACTCAACATCAGTGCGCGGCAGATGGCGATGGAAACGCTGCAAGAGGGCCTCGGGCAGGCGTTGGAGCAACGCAGGCTCGCGATCCGCGCGCAACGGTTGGCCACCGCGGCGCAAGAGGCCGCCGCGCGTGATCCGTTGACGGGCTTGGCCAACCGGCTGGGTCTTGAGCGCACGGCGCCACAACTGTTGAAACGAGCTCTTGCGGGCGGCCGGGTGCCGTGGCTGGTGCTGATCGACGTCGACTGGTTCAAGGGGGTCAACGACGCCGCCGGGCACGCCGCGGGCGACGCCGCGCTGCGGGAGATCGCCCAAGTGCTGCTGGTGGAGTGCCGTGGCGGGGACGTGATCGCGCGGTGGGCCGGGGACGAGTTCGTGGTTCTGCTCACCGAGGCGGCGATCGACCACACCGACGGTTTCACCAGCCCGGTCGGCGCGGCGGTGGCCGAACGGATCCGGGTGGCCGTGGACATGCACGACTGGACCGCCGTGCTCGGCGCGACCCAGCGGCCCACGGTGAGCATCGGCGTGGCGACCGGTCAGGACACCTTGGAGCGCCTCTTCGCCAACGCCGATGCCGCGCTCTACCGAGCCAAGCGACGGGGCCGCAACCGCGTCGAGGTGCACGGCTCTACCGAGGACTCACGCGATAAGACCGCCCCGGTAAGCCACTAGCGCTGCCTGGACGCGGTTAGCCGCACCAATCTTCCCGAGCACGGCAGACACATAGCCCTTCACCGTCGCCTCGGACAGGTGCAACCGGTGCCCGATCTCGGCGTTGGACAGTCCCTCGCCGACCAACCCGACCACCTCCAACTCCCGGTCGGACAGCATCTCGAGCAGCCTGCGCGCGGGCTCGGCGGCGCGGGTTGCGTCGGCCACCGCGTGCACCAGCCGGGCGGCGACCTTGGGGTCGAGCACCGCGCCGCCCCTGGCCAGGTCGCGGACGGCCTTGACCAGGTGGACCGGCTCGGTGTCCTTGAGCAGGAACCCGGCGGCGCCCAGGCGCAGCGCCTCGCGCACGTAGTCGTCGACGTCGAAGGTGGTCAGCATCGACACCGCGGGCGGCTCGGGCAGGGCCATCAGCCTGCGCAGCGCGGTGATGCCGTCGGTCGACCCCATCCGGATGTCGAGCAGGACGACGTGCGGGCGGTGCAGGGCGACCTGCTCGGCGACCGGCGCACCGTCGTCGCACTCGGCCACGACCTGGATGTCGCCCGCGCTGGACAGGATCGTCCGCAGCCCCGAGCGGACGAGGTCCTCGTCGTCCGCGATGAGCACCTTGATCACACACGCCTCCCGACTGGCGTCAATCTATTACGAAGAATAGATCTATTTGGTTGGTATCTTACCGTGCCATGGTCCACTTGACAGCACGCGGCAAATCCGAACCTCTTTCGCCAGTCTGCTACGTGCCGGTAACGTCACGCGGCGTCACGCTTCGCGAGAGGAGCCTCGGCAGATGGCACGAGCCGCACGGATCACGACTTCCACTGTCAGCGCGTTAGCCGTAACCGCAGCCCTGTTTGTCACCACCGGACAGGCGGACGCCGCACCACCCAGAACCTCTTACGCCGCGAACGACTACTGCCTCGGACAATGCGGCGACATCGTCCCGCCCGGGCAGAACGGCAGCGCTACCCTCGTCGAGATCCTCGCCCACAAGGCATTCGGCACGCGGCCGCGGCACGCCGACGACCAACTGGGCAAGTACGACTCGTTGGCGCAAGGCTACCGCGCCCTGACCACAGACAAGATCAACACCTTCTTCACCGACGCCTCCTTCGGTGTGCCCGCCGACCAGGTGGAGAGCACGCGCAAGCCGCGCGCGGACGTGACGATCATCCGCGACAAGGCCACCGGCACCCCGCACGTGTACGGGACCACCCGTGGTGGGACGACTTTCGGGGCAGGGTACGCCGCCGCGCAAGACCGGCTCTTCCTGATGGACGTGCTGCGCCGGGTGGGGCGCGGCCAGTTGACGCCGTTCGCCGGTGGCGCGGAGGCGAACCAGCACCTGGAGCAGGACTTCTTCGCCGACGCGCCCTACACCGAGGCCGAGTTGCAGCGCCAGGTGGACGAGGTGGCCGCGTCCGGCCCGCGCGGGGCGCAGGCGATGGCGGACGCGCAGTCCTATGTGGAGGGCGTCAACCAGTACATCTCCGAGGCGTACAACGGACGTTACTTCCCCGGCGAGTACGTGCTGCTCGGCCACATCGACACGATCACCAACGCGGGGCGGATCGAGCCGTTCACACTCAGGGACCTGGCTGTGATCGCCTCGGTGATCGGCGCGCAGTTCGGCGGCGGGGGCGGCGGCGAGGTGCAGTCGGCGGTGGCCAAGCTGGCCTTGCAAGAGCGCTACGGCGTGGTCGAGGGCGAACGGGTCTGGCAGGGCCTCCGTGCTGAGGACGACCCGGAGCACGCCAAGACTATCCACAACGGACAGAGTTTCCCGTACGGCAAGCGCCCCGCGAGTCCCCAGGGGGAGGCGTTGCCCGATAAGGGGTCGGTGACGGCCCAGCAGGTGGTCTTCGACCGTGCGAGCTCTCTTGCACCTGCCCGTACCTCTCCCGGGTTGAGTTCCGTACGCGGAATCCTTGACAACGGCGTATTGCCCGGTGACCTGTTGGAGAACAAGCACGGGATGTCGAACGCCCTGCTGGTCGCCGGTTCGCACACGGCCAGCGGACACCCGGTTGCGGTGTTCGGTCCGCAGACCGGGTACTTCGCGCCGCAGCTGTTGATGCTGCAAGAGCTCCAGGGACCGGGGATCAGCGCGCGTGGCGCTTCGTTCGCCGGGATCAGCTTCTACATCCTGCTCGGGCGTGGTCAGGACTACTCGTGGAGCGCGACGAGTTCGGGCCAAGACATCACGGACACCTACGCGGTGGAGCTGTGCTCGCCGAGCGGGCCCGTGTCGAAGGACAGCAACTACTACCTGTTCCGAGGGCAGTGTCTCCCAATGGACGTGGTGGAGCGTAAGAACTCCTGGTTCAGCTCGGTGGGGAGCACGGCACCGGCGGGCTCTTACACACTGCGGTCCTACCGCACGAAGTATGGACCCGTGACACACCGCGCTACCGTGGGCGGCAAGCCGGTGGCGTACGCCGAACTGCGGTCGACGTTCTTGCACGAACTGGACTCAGTGGTCGGCTTCCAAGAGTTCAACGACCCGGACGCCATCCACTCGGCAGCCGACTTCCAGCGGGCCGCCGCGCACGTGGGGTACACGTTCAACTGGTTCTACGCGGACTCGAAGGACATCGCGTACTACAACTCCGGCAGCAACCCGGTCCGCCGCGCCACCGTGGACCCCGGAATGCCCACGTGGGCCGGGAACGACTGGGTCGGTTGGGATCCAGCGACCAACCGGGCCTCCTACACGCCCTCTGCCGAACACCCACAGGTAGTGAATCAGGACTACCTGGTGTCGTGGAACAACGGACAGGCCCCCGGCACGGCGGCAGCGGGCTTGGAGCGGCAGTCCGTGCACCGCGGGGATCTCTTGGACGCGCGCGTCCAGCAACTGGTGAGTCGCGGTGGCGTTGACCGGGCTGCTCTTACCAAGGCCATGGAGGAAGCTGCGCTGACCGACCTTCGCGCGGAACGCATCCTCCCGCTGCTCTTGCGCGTGGTGGGCGACGGTGACGCATCAACCGCAGGCGCGGTGACGTCGTTGCGCCAGTGGCTCACCGCCGGTGGTCGTCGCACGGAAACCGCCCAGGGCAGCAAGTCTTACGCCAACACCGACGCGATCCGCCTCTTGGACGCTTGGTGGCCGCTGCTGGTCCGCGCGGAGTTCGAGCCCGGCCTGGGGTCGGCCGCGTACACGGAGCTGACGCGCCGGATCAAGGTGGACGAGACGCCGTCGAACGGCAACGCCCACCAGGGCTCATCATTCCAGGCAGGCTGGTGGGGCTATGTGCACAAGGACATCCGCGCAGTGCTGGGCGATCCTGTGACCGCACCCCTCAGCCAGCGCTTCTGCGGCGGCGGAGATCTCGGCCGGTGCAAGCAGGTCCTGCTCGACACCTTGCGCCAAGCAGCGGCGGTGCCCGCGGCGCAGGTCTACCCCGCCACCCCCGGGTGCACCGCGGGTGACCAGTGGTGCGCGGACTCGATCATCCACAACGCGCTGGGCGGCATCACCCAGAAGCCGATCAGCTTCCAGAACCGGCCGACGTTCCAGCAGGTCGTGGAGTTCTCCGCGCACCGCTGACCGACGGGGGCAGGCTCGGCACCCGGCGTGCCGAGCCTGCCGCGGGTCAGATCTTCACCAGGAGGTACTTCGGCCCGGTCCCGATGGTCGAGCACTCGCTGGACTGGACGTACTGGGAGTAGGTGTAGCCGGACGGGATCGAGCACGCCCACATGTTGTTCTGCGGCGTCCGCAGGTAGTACCGCGGCGCGGTGCTGATCGTGCTGCACTGGCTGGAGCTGGTGACCGGGATGTAGGTGAGGTTCGACGGCGCCGTGCAAGCCCACAGGTTGTTCGCGGGAACCTCGATGTAGTAGCGCGGTGCCGTGTTGCCCCCGCTGCCGCACTGGGTCGACTGGGTCACGGAGGTGTAGGTGTAGCCCGCGGGCACCGAGCACGCCCACGTGCCGGTCACCTCAGCGGGCGCGGGCGTGACCAGGGTGGCCGCGGTGAACAGGGCGGCTGCGCTCGCGGCGATCAGTCGTCGGATCCGCACGTGGTTCGCTCCTCGTGGTCGCTGGGATAACCCAGCACACCAGCCGAACCAGTCGCGAAGCTGCCGTCCCAGGGGTGTAAGGGGTTGGCAGGAGAAGGAAAACGGCCGCCCCGCGCGGGGACGGCCGTTCGACTTCCGCGGAACTCAGGCGGCGCGCAGGGCGTCGCGCAGCTTCACCTTGGCGCCGCTGCGCATGACCGCGTTGCGGTAGATGCGGCCGGACAGCCACACCAGCGCCGGGATGAGGGCCAGCACCAGCACCACGGCCAGGCCCGCCTCCCAGGCCGGGACGCCGCCCATGGCCAGCCGCATCGGCATCAGGGTCGGGGCGAACAGCGGGATGATCGAGAGCACCTCGACCAGCTGGTTCCCCGGGTCGGTCGGCAGGATCGAGATGCCCAGCACGTACCCGAGGATGACGAACATCAGCGGCGGCGTGATCACCCCGCCGATGTCCTCCTGCCGCGAGACGAGCGCGCCGAGCGCGGCGAAGACCAGGGAGTAGGCGAAGAAGCCGAGCAGGAACCACACCACCAGCCAGATGACCGTGCCCACCGCGGTCGACACCGAGATGGTGAGCACCCCGGTGGCCAGGCCCGCGGCGATGCCGACGCCGCCGATCGCCACCATTTGGACCAGGCCGACCACGCCGATGCCGAGCACCTTGCCCGCCATCAGCTGCCACGGCCGGATCGTGGCCAGCAGCAGCTCCACCACCCGGCTGGACTTCTCCTCCACCACGCCCTGGGCCACCGACTGGCCGTTGATCAGCAGCGACATGTAGATCAGCACGCCGGCGATCATGCCGATGACCAGCTGCTGGCCGTTGTAGTCGTACGGCGGTTCCAGCGGCCGCACCTCGGCCTTGGCACCGGCCACCGCCTGGCCGATGGTGGCCGGGTCGCCGCCGAGGTCGGTGATCTCCTGGTTGAGCGCGAGCTGCCCGGCCAGCACGTTGAGGGTGTTCTTGAGCTTCTCGTCGATCTCCTTCTTGACCACCACGACGATCTTCGACCCGTCGCCGACGAGCAGGGCGTCGAGCGATCCGTCGTCGATCTGCCCGCGCCCGGCGGCCTCGTCCACCGCGCGGGTGTCGATCGTCTGGCCGATGGAGGTCGCGGTCGCCTTGAGCGGCGCCTCCAGCGCCACCGCGCTCGGCACGACGCCGACGGTGGCGTCCGAGCCGCCGGAGACGAACTTCATGACCAGGGTGAACCCGATCAGCAGCAGCAGCGTGGCCGCCGTGGTGATGATGAAGGCCTTGGACTTGAGCCGGGTGCCGACCTCCCGGCCCGCGACCAGGCTGACGGCTTCCCAGTTGCCCAAACGGACGTCCGGCAGCGTGCTCATGCCGCGGCCTCCTCGGTGTGCTCGGACACGACATTGCGGAACAACTCGGTCAACGTCTGGCGGCGGTGGGTGAACTCGGTCACCGGCCCGGTCGCCAGCGCGGCCCGCAGCACGGCCTGGTCGTCGGCGCCGTCGCCGAGTTCCAGCACGGTCTGGGCGCCGACCTGCTCCTTGACCGTCACCCCCGGCAACCCGCTTGCCCACCCCGGCGGCGCGTTCGGCGCCTCGACGACCAAGTGGACGGTGCCACCCGCCCGCAGCGCGTCGACGGTGTCGCAGGCCACCATCTGCCCACTCCGGACGATCCCGACCCGGTGGCACAGCCGCTCGACCAGGTCCAACTGGTGGCTGGAGAAGACGACCGGCACCCCCTCGGCGGCCTTGTCCGCCAGCACCTTGCTCATCACGTCGACCGCCACGGGGTCCAGCCCGGAGAACGGCTCGTCCAGCACCAGGATCGTGGGGTTGTGCACCAGGGCGGCCGCCAACTGCACCCGCTGCTGGTTGCCGAGGCTGAGCTTCTGCACCTCGTCGCCGACCCGCCCGGCCACCCCCAGCCGCTCAGTCCACTCCGCCACCGACCGCTTGGCGTCGGCCGTGCTCAGCCCGTGCAGCCGGGCCAGGTAGACGAGCTGCTCGCCGACCTTCATCTTCGGGTAAAGCCCCCGCTCCTCGGGCATGTACCCGATGTGCCGCCGGGTCTCGAGGGTGATCGGCTCGCCGTCCCACCGGACCACGCCGGCATCGGCTGCCAACACCCCCAACGCGATCCTCATCGTGGTCGTCTTACCGGCCCCGTTGGACCCCACGAACCCGAACAACTCCCCCGCCTCCACCGCGAACGTCATCTCCCGCAGTGCGACGACGTCCCCGTACCTCTTGGAGACCCCGTCGATCTCCAACCGTCGCTGCGCCACCCTCGCCACTCCCCTCGTCCGTGTGTCGAACATCCTGCCCGCTGGTAAGCGGACCGACATCCGGAATGGCCCCTAGTGGACCACCCGCACCGGTGGTCCCGCGTCAACCCGGAGAACGACCCGGTAGGGTGTAGCCCGCCAGCCCTCGTAGCTCAGGGGATAGAGCATCGGTTTCCTAAACCGTGCGTCGCAGGTTCGAATCCTGCCGGGGGCACTCACTTGATCAAGCGTTTCCGCAGTTCAGCCGTGTTCTCCCGGTGGTGTCGGCGCGGACCGCGGGTGTTCTGCCGCCGCCCCGGCGAACCGGCTACAGCTGTCTTTGAGTCATGATCGAGGGGAGCTGACGACGCAGTGGCACGCCTTCATGTCGGCTGCGCGATGTGGACCCACAAGACCTGGCCCGGCCGGTTCCTGCCACAGTCACTGCCCGCCAAGGAGCGCCTGCGCGCCTACGCGGGCTGGTGCAACGCGGTCGAGGGCAACACCACCTTCTACGCCACCCCCGCCCGCGCCACCGTCGAGACCTGGGCCCAGCAGACCGACCCCGGCTTCCGGTTCGTGGTCAAGCTGCCCAAGGTCGTCACGCACGAGCGCCGGTTGGTCGGTGTCGAGACCGAGATGCGGGCGTTCCTGGACGCCATCGAACCCCTCGGGGACCGGGCGGTCCTGTGGACCCAGTTGCCCAGCTCGTTCGGCCCCGCGGACATCGACGCCCTCGGCCGCTTCCTGCGCAGACTCCCCACCGACCGCAGGCGCGCCGTGGAGGTGCGCCACCCCGACTTCTTCACCGACACCCGCTCGACCACGACGCTCGAGGGGGCGCTGGCCCACGCGGACACCGAGTGGGTGCCGTTCGACACCACGGTCTTCTTCCAGAGCCCACCGACCAGCGAGGCCGCACAGGACGCCTGGACCAAGAAACCACGACTGCCAAGGCGGACGCGGGCACTGACCGACCAACCGATCGTCCGCTACCTGGGTCGGGACGCAGCCGAGGAAACGGTCGAGGGCTGGCAGCCATGGACCGCGGTAGTCGCCGACTGGCTACGCGAGGGCCGATCACCCACGGTCTTCCTCCACACCCCCGACAACCACGACGCCCCCGCCCTAGCCCGCCAATTCCACGACGACGTGCGAAAGCTCGTACCCGACCTCAACGCACTCCCCGAACCCGAACCGATCGGGCCCGCGACCCTGTTCTGAGCGACGTCGTGATCGGCCACTCCACCATCCCGGCATGAGCGAGACCGCAACCACCGGATGGATCTCCGGGCTCACCCTGCATCCGGCCGTGTGCGCGACGCCCCTTGATCAGTCGTCGCGCTGATGGCGCGCGAGGGCGTCCGGCCGTGCTGTGGAGCTACCGTCGACGTCCGCTCGCTGTCCTCGGGCTCTGCGCCGGCACCCCCAACACCTCGAGGAAGTGTTGAAAAGGAATTCCCGCATGCCCACGAGGACGACGTCGTCGGGTGGCTGGTGAGCCTTGCGAAGTTGATCGTTCCATTGGCACGACTCACCCCGCAGGCGGAACCCGACCTCCGAAAGCTTCTCGACTGCTGTCACGGTGCTCACTTGGGGGATGACCGGCAGCGGATCGATGCGGCGCCAGCGCTTTTCCGATGGTCCGGACAGGATGGTCAGCGTGACGTTGTTTACCGGCCGGCGGGCTGATTTGCCAGTTGTGGCAAGGGGTTGACGTCACCCGGATGGCGGTGCGCAGCGCTCTGGTGGTGGTGTCAGGGTGGTTGGGTCATTCGGTGGCGCGGTCTAGGGGAGATGCGCTCGCGCCGCTGATCTGGGGTGTGTCGGAATTTCTTGGGTATTGGTGGGTGCGCTTTCGCGCGCTGCCCCGAGTGCGGTTCCGGCATTGCGGAGAAGGAGAACGATCATTCGTATTCATGCTCCAAGACCACGTCTAACCGTCGTCGGGATCGCGGTGGCCCTGTTGGTGGCCGGGCAGACACCCGGGTCCGCCGCGCCGCGAGAGCCCGGGTCCGGGTCGGTCGCGGGTGAGGTTCCGGTGGCCACCAAGGCTGTCGTCGGGATCCCGCAGGACCAGCTGGACCAGTTGCGCGCCAAGGCAAAGGACGGCAAGCAGGCCACCCGGCCCGAGCAGCCGCAGGCAGCCGGGAGGCAGCCGTCGGACAAGCCTGAGCCGGTCACCACTGTGCCGCTCGCCGAGTCGGCGCGGCAGGCTCGCGTCAGTGCGGCCCAGCACGCGGTGGACACGGGCACGGCCGCGGCGGCGCCCATTGGCAATCGGCCGGATGCCGCGTTGCTCGACGCGTGCTTCAAGGGGAGTTCCAATGGCGAGTTCGGCCGGATCCACAACCGGTTCACCCACTGCGTGCGGGCCTCGATGGAGGTCGAGTACTGGTCGGTGAACCAGCAGGGCGTGCCGATCAGGAAGGAGGGTGTCACCAAGGCGACGCTGGAGATCTTCACCCAGGGCGATGACACGCAGCGGCGGGTTCGGTCGTTCGCGCGGGTGCAGCGCGACTCCGTCGACTACGACTGGGGGTGGTTCGACAACCTGTTCGTGGCGCCGAACGTGCCGCTGAGCATCATGAACCAGTGCGCCCAGGGCTCAGACGTGTGCTTCGCCAACGACGGCGCCGCCACGATGCCGTGGATCGTCTGGGACAACAGCGACTTCTGGTTCCACTGGGACGTCTACAACCGCGAGGAGTCCGGCGCGGCTCGCGACAAGGTCTCCTACAACCACTGGTACTTCGAGTACTTCACCGACTTCCCGCCGTACAAGACACTCCAGCGCGGGCGGACCGAGGCGCGGCAGCTGCGGTGCGACTCGGCCACCTACTTCAACTTCGGGTCGACCAGGTACCCGAAGGCGTGCGTCTTCAGCGAGGTGACCTCGCGGTTGACCTACCACCTCGACTCCGACCACAGGTCCGTGGCGTTGCACATCTTCGGCGCGCAGACCCGTCCCAATGAGACCTACCCGCTGCTGGTGCCGCCGGGAACGCCCGCACCGCGCGACAAGCGCATCCCGGGTGAGTTCCAGCCCACCAACCCCAACGCCCCGAGCCTGCACCGGATCACCTCGGTGCTGCAACCCGGGGAGACGAAGGCGAACGAGGAGCACAAGCAGGGCGCCTGCTACAAGGAGGGGCCGTACGCCGCCGAGTACCTCGACACCGGGTTGCCGGTCCGGCCGAACCCGCCCGCGGAGCAGTGCGACGAGTACCCGTTCGCCTCGACGCTGGAGGGCGCGGCGAACCCGTTCTGGGACTTCTCGGTGCGCGCGGTTCCCCAGCGGGACAACAGCGTCGCGGGTGGCCTGCTGATCACCCACTACGTCCAGGACCGCGTGCTCGCCTGGGACCAGGACCTGGCCGAGGTGGCGAACGACCGGTTCTACGTCGAGATCCGATAGCATCACACGGTTTCCGGTGGTGGCGGGGCCGCGGTCCCGCCACCACCGCCGAGCTGGAGGGCCGCATGCCGGAACTGGTCGACCTCACCAACGTGTTCGGCGAGAGCTGGTGCGTCACCGTGACCGACATGCCGCTGGACGCCGCGCTGGAGTTCATGGGTGTGGTCGAGTCGGTCGTCCGGCCGAACGGCCTGGCCGAGGTCACCGGACGGCTGGTCGCCTCGAGCAGCCGCGCAGATCGCCAGACCCTTTTGCTGGGCAAGGAAACCGCGGGCTGGACTGTCGTGTTGGAACTGGAGGGGCTCATCGGCTGGGTGGGCGAGGAGCCCGGGCTGCTGGGCGATCTCTCCGCCGGCGGAGGGACCGCGTGCACCATGCGGTCGAGCCCGAACGAGGTGGCGGTGATCTTCGCCGAGGACGGCGAGGTCACCTCCGGGCTCAACGCGGTCAACGGCTGGCGTTGGGGCACACCCAGTCCGCGGCTGGCGGCGGCCCTGGACGCGGTGGGGTTCACCGAGGGGGCCGCCGCCGAGACGGAAGCGCTGTCGTTCGCGCAGTGCGCCGCGCTGGCGGTCCAGGCCGCGACCGGGGTCGAACTGCACGCCGACACGTTCCAGGACGGCTGGTCCGGGGGGCTTACCGAGCCGCGATCTTGACGTCGCCGAACATCACCGCGCGGGTCAGCGGCCGCCGCAGGAAGTCATGCGGGAAGCCTAGGCTGACCGCGCTCGCCTCCGCCAGGGTCGCCACGTGCGCGGGCTCGAGCCGGACCTCAAGCGCACCGAGGTTGTCCTCCAGCTGGGCCACCGTGCGGGCGCCGACGATGGTCGAGGTCACGCCGGGGTTGAGCAGCGTCCAGGCCAAGGCGACGCGCGACGGGGTGGTGCCCAGGTCGGCGGCGACGGACTGGACGGTTTCCGCGATGGCCAGACCGCGCTCGGTCAACGCGCCGTTGCCGATCGCGATGTCGCGCCGGGTGCCCTCGGGCACCGCGGGCCCGTCGACCGGCGCCAGGTCGGCGGCGGTGTACTTGCCGGTGAGCACGCCGCTGGCCAGCGGTGACCACGGCACGACGCCGAGCCCCAGCTCCCGCGCCATCGGGATCAACTCTCGCTCCACCGTCCGCTCGATGAGGCTGTACTCGATCTGCAGCGCCACCAGCGGGGACCAGCCGCGCAAGTCGGCGATGGCCTGCATGCGCGACACCTGCCAGGCTGACGTGTCCGAAATTCCTGTGTAGAGCACCTTTCCAGCCCGGACGAGGTCGTCCATGGCCCGCAAGATCTCCTCGACCGGCGTGGTGTTGTCCCACGCGTGCAGGTAAAGCAGGTCCAGGTAGTCCGTTTTCAGCCTGCGCAGGCTGGATTCGACCGAGCGCACCATGCTCTTGCGGTGGTTCCCGCCGGAGTTGGGGTCACCGGGGCTGGTGCTCAGCGTGTACTTGGTCGCGATGACCAGCTGATCACGCCTACCGGCGCTGAACTCGCCGAGCAGTGCCTCGGATGTCCCGTTGGTGTAGTTGTTCGCGGTGTCGACGAAGTTGCCGCCGTAGTCGAGGTAGGTGTCGAAGATCCGGCGGGCGTCGTCCTTGTCCGCGCCCCAGCCCCAGTCGGCGCCGAAGGTCATCGCGCCCAGCGACAGCGGGGACACGCGCAGGCCGGAGCGGCCGAGCAGGCGGTAGTTGTCGAGCGAGTCGGTCACTGGTCGATCTCCTGTCGTCTGGTCTGTGACCAGCCTGTCGCGGCGCGGCGGCACCGGGCAGGGTCGCTTCATCCTGGGACCGGCGGTACCAGGAACGTAGGATCGGAACAGTGCGCGACCTGCTCGGCGAGCTGGCGGGGTTCCTGCGGACCCGCCGCGAACGCCTGACCCCCGGTGATGTCGGCCTGCCCGTGCTCGGTCGGGTGCGCCGCACCCCCGGTCTGCGCCGCGAGGAGGTCGCCGACCTCGCGGGCGTCAGCGTCGACTACCTCACCCGCCTCGAACAGGGCCGCGGCCTGCGCCCGTCCGCAGAGGTGCTGGCGGCGCTCGGCCGCGCGCTGCGCCTTGACCTGGACGAGCGCGACTACATGTTCGCCTTGGCGGGCCAGCGATCCGCGGCCGAGCGCCGGACACCGGACCCCGGCCCGTTGGCGCGCCTGGTGCACGACCTGGCCCCACTGCCCGCACTGCTGATCGACCACCGGTTCGACCTCGTGGCGTGGAACCCGCAGATGGCCCGGTTGATGCTCGACTTCGATACCCTGCCCGACGCCCAGCACAACGCCCTGCTGATGTGCCTGACCCACCCCGCGTTCCGCGACTTCTACCGCGACCGCGAACGCGTCCTGAGCGAGGCGATCGCCGACCTGCGCGCGGCCTGGGCGGCACACCCGGACGACGCCGAGCTGTCGGCCCTGGTGGACGAGCTCTCCCGCAACGACGAGTTCGAGCGGCTGTGGGACCGGCAGGACGTCCGGGTCAACGGCCGTGGCCGCAAACCCCTGCTGCACCCCGGGGTCGGACCGGTGACGGTGGACTTCGAAGTGCTCAACCCGTTGCACGGCACGGGACACCGGCTGATCGTCTACCGGGCGGCCGACCCGGCGTCACAGTCCGCTTTGGACAGTCTGGCAGAGGGGGCGGGCCCGGCCCACCCCCTCCGGGCGGTCAACGGGTAGACCAGCGAACCGACACCTCGGGGAACCGGGGCGTGGCACGGTTGAGCAGCGGGCTCGGCACGCCGAACAGGTGCCGGTCGAGGAACGCCCGCACGTAGGTCCGCTGGACCTCGATGGCACGGGCAGGCGCGACCGTCCCGAACAACTCGGCGAACACCGGCGCGGGCAACCGCTCCCGCAGGTGCGCCGGCTCGATGAAGTACGGCGCGTCGGTGAAGCTGTAGTGCCCCATCCCACTGGCGGCGAGGTGACGGCCCCAGGTCTGCTGCGCACCGCGCCACTGGACCCAGTTGTCGAAGTCCCACGCGCCGCTCAGCAGCAGGGTCGGCCTCGGCACACCAGCCCGGGTGACCCGACTGGAGAAGGCACCATCCATGTTCAGCGCCGCGCGGAACCGGGAATCGGACTGCGCGGCCTCAGCGGCGGTAGCCCCACCAGCCGAATGCCCCACAGCCACAACGCGACGGACGTCGACCGACCAGCGGCGCTCGACCTCGGTGAGCACGAACCGCAGATCGTCGGCCCGAACGGTGATCGCGGCATCGCGCTGCTCAACGGACTCATCAGCGGGCCGGTTGTTGTAGAGCACGCGACCATCAGGAAACTTCACAGCAGCGGCCTCATAAGTGTGGTCAACCGCAACGACGAGGTAGCCATGACTGGCCAAATCCTCGGCGAGCGGCACTGGTAGCCCGACTGCCACCGAAACCGTGGCTGAACAGCACCAGTGGCAACCTCCCCGGCCGCACCGGCGCACCCAGAAAAGCCCTGGGACTGACTGAATCCAACGAACCAGCAGGCGCAGCGACGGTTGCCTCGAGCGCCCGGAGCACCTCAGGCGCGGCATAGGGAGCACGCGAACGCCCGGCGGTGGAACGAGCGGGATACCAGGTCTGGACCATCAACTCACGCGGCCCAGGAGTGGGCGCCCACGGATCAACGCGGTTGCGGTCTACCAGGGGAAAGGACGTAGTACCAACGGAATTGCCACCGGTCGGCTGCGGCAACCACACACGCTCGGGCGTGGCACTCGCGGGCACGACCAACAACGTGAGCGCACCAAGGACGGCAAGGAACAGCACAGACAATCGCGACATGACCCCACGCTATCCACGAACGAACCGCCGAGAACACCCCGGGACGCGGTCCACTTAGGACAATCTACTGGGCAGGCACCGAACGCAAAGATGTGGACAGGGAGGGACTGCTCCGAGATTGGTTGACACCTGACCTGTGAGGGCTCGCGTCCTCGCTGGAAGGATGTCTCTGTGCCCAAGCCATACCCCAGGGAGTTCCGCGACGATGTCGTCGCTGTCGCGCGCAAGG
>NZ_BSTR01000038.1 GCF_030269645.1 Actinokineospora sp. NBRC 105648
CCACGCCGTGGAATACGGCATCAACCTGCTCAAACAACACCGGGCGGTCGCCACCCGCTACGACAAACTCGCCCTGCACGACCAGGCCACCATCCACATCGCCACGATCAACATCTGGCTACGCCACATCTGAAACACGGCCTAGCCGCCGCGGTGGGGGACCGGCGCTCGGTAAGATCACGCGCGGGAAGGGGACCGCTTGCGTGCGCGACTGATCGGTGTGTGCCTGGCGCTCGCGCTCGCCGCGTGTTCGTCGTCGGGCGCCGAGCCGGTTCCCGTCAACGGGGCGGAGATCCCGGTCCGGGACCGGATCGCGATCGAGGGCCTGAGCGGTGAGAGCCTGCTCGAACCCGGTGCCACGGTCTCGCTGTCCGACTTCGCGGGCCAGGTCGTCGTGCTCAACGTCTGGGGCGCCTGGTGCGGACCGTGCCGTGCGGAGACACCGGAGTTGATCGCCGCGCACGACGAGACGGCGGACCTGCCGGTGGGGTTCCTCGGCATCGATGTGCGCGACAACGACCGGGGCTACGCCGAGGACTTCGCGCGGGACCGGCGGGTGCCGTACCCGTCGATCTACGACCCGCCCGCCCGGACCCTGCTCAAGCTGGGCGAGTACCGGGGCGTGACGGTCCCGGGCACCGTGGTGCTCGACCGGCGGCACCGGGTGGCCGCGGTCTTCCTCGGCGACCTGCTGCGGACCGACCTGGTCCCGGTGGTGCGCCGGGTAGCGGCGGAGACCTGACCCGGGCCGGACTCACCTGGCCGAGCCGGTCGGGCTGGGCGGGGCCGAGTCGGTCGGGCTGGGCCGACTGGCGCGGGCTGATCGGGCCGAGTCGGCTGGTCGATGGGTCGAGTCGATCGGGTCGGGCCGGCTGGGCCGAGTCGGCTGGGCCGGAGTGGTCGGAGCTGAGCTGATCGGACCACCGGTCGCGGTGGTCCGTAGACTCCGCCCATGGCCAGGTACTTCGACGTGCACCCGGACAACCCGCAGCGGCGGTCCATCGGCCAGGCGGTCGAGCTGGTGCGCGACGGTGGGCTCATCGCCTACCCCACCGACTCCTGCTACGCGCTGGGGTGCGCGCTGGGGAACCGGGACGGCATCGACCGGATCCGGGCCATCCGATCACTCGACGACCGGCACCACTTCACCCTGATGTGTCAGGACTTCGCCCAGCTGGGGCAGTTCGTGCACCTCGACAACGCGGTGTTCCGGGCGATCAAGGCCGCGACCCCGGGGAGCTACACCTTCATCCTGCCCGCCTCCCGCGAGGTGCCGCGCAGGCTGCTGCACCCCAAGAAGAAGACCGTGGGGGTGCGCATCCCCGACCACGTGGTGGCCCAGGCCCTGCTGGCGGAGCTGGGGGAGCCGATGCTGTCGAGCACGCTGCTGCTGCCCGGCGAGGCCGAGCCGATGGTGTCCGGCTGGGAGATCAAAGAGGCGCTCGACCACGTGGTCGACGCGGTCATCGACTCCGGCGAGTGCGGTACGGTACCCACCACGGTGATCGACTTCTCGGACGGCGAGCCGGAGATCATCCGGTACGGAGCCGGTGACACCACTCGATTCGAGTGATCGGGCGCGCTCCGGCCGGAGGAACTCAACCGCCGTTCGGGTTGCATCGTGTGTCGATCGACACGATGACTGTATAACGAGCGGATTACGCTACTGTCTGCCGCGTGTCGGACACCCAACCTTCACCCGATCGGCCGTTGCGCGAGACGCCGAAGTTCCCCCCGCGACCGGAGGAGCAGGCAGCGGCGCCCGCCATGATCGTGAGCGCCCTGCCCGACCGGCTGCCCTGGGCGCCCAAGAGCGCGGCGCCACCGGTACCGGACCAGGTACGAGCCGACCGGGCCGCGCCGCCGGACCACACGCCGCCGCCGCACGCCGGGCAGGCGGCTCGACCGCGGCAGCCCGAGCAGCTCGGGCACGCGCCGCGGACAACCCGGGCCACCGCACCCCCGCCGCGGGGCGAACAGGTCACCCAGGCGCCGCAGGCCTTCCAGACCGAGCAGCTCGAACTCCTGCCGCGATCGGTCCACGCCGTCGCGCCGCCGCCCGCGGACGAGCAGGTGGCCGGCCCGCCGGCGACCGACCGCCCCGGGTCGGTGTCGCAGCCGACCGCGGTGTCGTCGTGGGGCGACCAGGAGGCCGGGCGGCCGTTGGCCGACCCGTTGGGGGCCGTGCCGCAATCGACTGTGGTGCCGTCGCAGGGTGGGCAGGTGGCCGGACCGGGGCGGTTCGGGGTGAATTCGCAGTCGGTTCAGGCCGCTGTGCTGCCGGACGGTGAGCCGGAGGCCGGGCCGCGGCCAGCCGATCAGTTCGGGGCGGTGCCGCAGCCGACCGCTGTGCCATCGACTGCTGTGCCATCGACTGTGGTGCCGTCGTGGGGTGGGCAGGTGGCCGGGTCAGCGCAGGTTCAGCTGTCCGGGGTGGCGCCTGTGGCTGTGCCCCCGCAGCCGGGTCAGTCCACTGTGGTGCCGCGGTCTGCGGCTCAGGATTCCGGGATCGCGCCGGGCGGGCTGCCCAAGCGACCGCCGCGTGGGACGGCCGCCGAGTCGGTTGCTGAGCGCGCTGCCGGACGGGCGCCAGGCGCGGGAGGCGCCGAGATCGGACAGGCGGAGCCGGCCGCGCTCGTCGGCCCGTCAGTGCCGGGCAGTGTGTCCGCGGCCAGGCAGACCGCCGTCGTCGAGGCGGGAGCCGGTCGGCGCCCGGGGCTGGGGTTCACCCGGTCGCGGCAGACCACCGAGCTGCCCACCGTCGTGGACGCGCCGCCGCCGCTTGCCCGGTCGACCCTCCAGTCGCTCAGACCGGTGGAGCCGCCACGCGAGCCCCAGCCCGAACCGTCCACCGACCAGCCCGAGGACCCGCCCGCGAAGAAGACCCGGCCGCGCTGGCTGTTGCCCGCCGCGGCCGTGCTGGTCGCCGCGTTGGTGGCCGCGCTCGTCGCGTGGCTGACCTCCGGTGACGAGCCGCCGCCGGTCCGACCGCGGCCGGAGGGCGCCTACCTGTTCCAGCGGATGGGCGAGACCGCCGAGCCGTTGCGCGACAGCGATTGCGCCGCGCACGCCTACGGCGAGGTCAAGCAGTTCCTCACCGACACCCCGTGCAGGCAGCTCTCCCGCGCGGTCTTCCTCACCGTCACCGACGATGGTCGCACGGTGCACACCGCGATCGCGGTGATCCGCATGCCCGACCGCTCCAGCGCCGAGCGGCTGGAGCTGCTGGCCCGCCAGGACGCGACCGGCAGCGTCAACGACCTGGTCCGCGAGCGGCGGGTCAGCGTGCCCGGTCTGGACCGGCTCAGCCAGGGCGGGTTCGCGGCCACCTCGTTCGACCGGGACGTGGTCATCGCCGAGTCCGACAGCGCCGACCGCAAGCCCGACCTGGCCGCCCACCGCGCCGAGATGAAGCGGGTCAGCGACGACGCCCTCCGGCTGGGCCGCGAGCTCGGCTGAGCCCCGGCCACAACCGATCCACAACCGGGATGCGCTACGCAGACCCAGGGGCGGTTGACGAAAGAGGGTTGGTCGATGAGGGCTGTGTTGCTCGCCGCGGCGGTACTGGCCGCCGCGCTGCCGGTGGCGCCCGCGGTCGTGGGTTCGGCGACGGCCTGCGGGCCCGCCGAGGTCTCGGTCGGGGACTACCGGCAGTACGAGGGCACCGGATCGGGCACGACCGGGTTCGCCTTCACCGTCTCGGTGGCCGTGGCGACCGGGTGCGCCGCGACCGGGTCGGTGGACTACGTGACCGAGCACGTGACGACGGCGCCCGCCGACCTGGTGCCCGCCACCGGCACCCTGCACTGGACCGCGTCCACCGCGGCCCAGCAGGTCGTGGTGGGCGTGGTCCGGGACGCCGCGGCCGAGCCGGAGGAGGCGTTCACGCTGCGGCTGGCCAACCCGCAGAACCTGGTGATCGCCCGGGAGAAGGGTCGCGGGCAGGTCGTCGACGACGACCTGCCGCCGGTGGAGACCTCGCTGGACGGCGGCAAGATCTGCTGGCGGTCGCAGGGTGTGGTGGAGCTCGGGGTGCACACCTCGACCCCGGCGCGGGCGCCGATCACGGTGCACTACCGCACGATCCAGCAGGGTCCGAACAAGCCGGGCTACTACCCGGTCCGCGACGGGATCATCACCATCCCGACCGGCTCGACCAAGGGCGTGGCCACGGTGCGGCTGATCACCGACCCGACGTTGCCGGACGAGCAGTTCCTGGTGGAGATCTTCAACCCGTCCGCGGGCACGCTGGGCCTGTCCAAGGTCCCGGTGACGGTCAAGTCCCACTGAGGGTTCGCGGGTGGCGCTCGGACCGCCGGTCCGGGCGCCACCCGCTCAGTCCTCGGTGCGGCGCCGGGGCAGGACGATGCCGCGCTCCAGGTCCTCGCCCAGCCACGGGCGCTCGCCCTGGGCGTCCTCCTCGCGCATCATCGACGTGGAGTCGCGGTGGTCGAGCTCCGTCCGCTTGGTGCCGTAGAACAGCGCGGTGAACTCGTTGACGTAGGTGGAGGTCAACGGGGCCGCCCCCGCCCGGCCGCGGCGCTTGGACCGCGCGAGCTCCACCGTGCCCACCGCCACCATCGCCAGCACGCCGCCCGGGATGCTCCAGGTCAGCACCGCCTCCACCGAATCCATACCCGCGGAACGCCGGTCCGGACCGCCGGGTTCCCGCGAGACCACAGTGGAGTGTGCTAGAACGTCGGCGTGGTGTGCCTGCCCTCGTCGGCCCACCAGCGCTGGAAGTACTCGTTCGCCCCGCGCCGCTGGTAGGTCCGGACGAGCTGGGCGCAGATCTCCTCGACGTGCTCGGCGACCACGCTGCGCGGGCAGTAGACCAGCCGCAGGCACTGCCGCAGCGGGTTGCCCGCCAGGCCGCGCAGCCGGAGCCTGCCCGGTCTGTCCTGCCCGGTGGCCAGCGCGGGCGCCACCGCCACGCCGGTCGAGACCAGTTCCTGCGCGGTGGGGGAGAAGAGCACCTCGTGCTGCTGGTCCATCGACACCCCCACCCGGTTGCACACCTGGCTCAGGTAGCTGGGCCACTGGCTCATCCCCGGCGGCTCGTCCACCCACGGGTACTCGGCCAGCGCCTCCAGCCGGATCTCGCGCTCCTGGGCCAGGGCGTGGTCGGGGGAGAGCATCACCAGCACCGGCTCGGCGGGCACGATCACCACGCTGTGCACCTCGTCGCCGAGCCGGACGCCGAAGCCGGGCCACTCGTAGACCATCGCCAGGTCCAGGATCCCGTTGGCGACCATGTCGGCGCTGCACTGCGGGTCGGTCTCCTCGGTCAGCCGCACCCCGGGCGCCCAGTCCCGGCCCGCCAGCCACCGGCTCAGCTCGATGTGCAGGAAACCGCCGTAGCCGCCCAGCCGCAGCGGCGCGGCGCCGGTGAGCCGGGACTGGGTCTCGGCCCGCCGCCGGATGCCCTGCAGCCCGCGCAGCACCGCGCGCGCCTCGGTGAGCACGTTGTGCCCGAACGGGGTCGGGCTCGACCCGCGTTCGGCGCGGAAGAACAGCTGGCCGCCCAGGCTGTTCTCGATGCGCTGGAGCTGCCCGGTCAGCCCCGGTTGGGACAGGCCGAGCACCTTGGCCGCCCGGTTGAGGCTGCCCGACTCCGCGATGGCCACGATCACGCGCAGGTGGCGGATCTCGACCTCCATGTGTTGTCTCCGTCCGCAGGGCGGGCGCGAAGCCTGCGTCGCCAGGTGCCGCGACGCGCCCGGTCGGAACGGCGGACCGCCCGGGGACACCCCGTCCGTGTGTGCGCGCCGGACGGGCGGTAGGCGATTTCGCCGTTCGCAGCAGGGAAAACGCGGCCGGTCGGACCGCCGCACCATTATGGTGTGGGCCGCGGTGGCTGGCCTATCCCAATGTTGCATAGCGGATGTCTATAGTGCCACGTGATCCATTGTCCGATATTGCGGTGGGGTGAATGTCAGCCTTGGGTCGGTTTGCACGAAACTTCCCAATAGCTGGTCGACCTGGCTGAGCACGTCGAGGTCGAGCACGACCCCGGCCGCGCGCGCGTTCTCGCGCACCTGCTCCGGTCGGGAGGCGCCCGCGATCACCGTGCCCACCAACCGGTTCTGCAGCACCCAGGCCAGCGCCAGCTGGGCCATGGTGAGCCCGCTGTGCTCGGCGACCCCGCGCAGCGGCTCGATCCGGCCCAGCAGCTCGTCGTGCAGCAGCGGCCAGACCAGCGCGCGGGCCAGTTCCCCGCCCGCGGCCCGGGAGTCGGTCGGCACCCGCCCGTCGCTGTAGCGCCCGGCGAGCAGTCCCTGGGCCATCGACACCGCCGCCAGCTGCCCGATGCCCAACCGCTCGCAGGCCGGGAGCACCTGCGCTTCCGGTACCCGCCAGAGCATCGAGTACTGCGGCTGGTTGCCCACCAGCGGCACCCGGTGCCGCTCGGCCAGCCCGGCCGCGTGCTGGATCTGCTCGGCGGTCCACTCCGCGGTGGCGACGTAGTGCACCTTCCCCTGGCGCACCAGGTCGGACAGGGCCAGGAAGGTCTCCTCCAGCGGGGTCTGGTAGTCGAAACGCAGCAGGTGGTACAGATCCACGTGGTCTGTACCAAGTCGGCGCAGTGAGGCGTGCAGCGAGGCGAACAGGCTCTTGCGGCTGAGCCTGCCCTGGCTCGGCGCGTCCTCCTCGGGCCAGAACACCCCGGTGCTGAGCACGATCGAGTCCCGCGGTGTGCCCGCGAGCGCGCGCGCCAGCGCCGTCTCCGCCGCGCCGCGGCCCCACGCCGCGGCGGTGTGGAACAGGGTCACGCCCTCCTCGACCGCGGCCCGCACGCACGCCTCGGCACCCGCGGCGTCGTGGGTGAGCCAGTTGCCGTAGCCGATCTCGCTGACCACCAGGCCGCTGCGGCCCAGGTTCCGGTACTGCACAGGTCATCCCTTCCCGTTCGGCAGCGCGGCCAGCGTCTCGCGGATCCACTCGTCCGGGGACGCGGCCTTGCGCGCGTAGGTCTCGCCCGCGCTCGGGTGCGGCAGGATCAGCAGCCGCTCCTCGGCCATCGCCGAGACGACCGCCTCGGCCACGTCCTCCGGCTCGATCAGCGGCCCCATGGCCAGTACCGCGGCGGCGGCGGGGTGGCCCGCGTCGACGCCGTCGAACAGGAACGGGGTGCGCACGCCCAGCGGGCACAGCGCGCTGACCTTGATCCCGCGGGTGTGGTAGGTCAGCGCGAGCCACTCGGCCAGCGCCACCGCGGCGTGCTTGGTGACCGAGTAGGGCGCGTCGCCGGGCAGCGTGAGCAGGCCCGCGCTGGAAGCGGTGATCACCAGGTAACCGTTGCGCGCGCGCAACATCGTGGGCAGCGCGACCTGTGCGGCGTGCACGTGCTGGAGCACGTTGAGCGCGAAGGAGTGCTGCCAGCGCTCGTCTTCGGCGTACACCCCGACGCCGTAGGCGATGCCCGCGTTGGAGCAGAACACGTCCAGGCCGCCGTAGCGCTCGACCGCGAGCTCGACCAGCGCCCGCAGGTCGTCCTTGGCCGCGGCGTCCACCCGCAGGCCCACCGCCCGCCCGCCCGCGTGGTTGATCGACTCGGCCACCTCCTCGGCGGCCGCGCCGTCGAGGTCGGACACGACGATCCCGCGCGCCCCGGCGGCGCCGAAGCGCCGGGCCATCGCCGCGCCGATCCCGTGCCCCGCGCCGGTGAGCACCGCCACCCGACCGGTGAGTTCCATGAGTTCGCTCCCGTTGTCCCGGTGCCGCCGGGTTCGCCGGATCTGTGAAAAATGGCATCGGTGAATTCCCGGCCGACTCGACGCTAACACGGGATCCGGGCCCGGGTGGGCCGGCTGAAATCTCGCTCAAGGGACGCTCAAGGCCATTTTCGGAATATGGCGGATGGCGCGTTGTCGCAGGCATTGTCGGTACCACCGCCGGTGCGGGCGTTCACATTGTTCACATTTCCTGGAAATGGCCGTGTGATTACCCGGCCGGACCACAGGCTCACGGAGAACTGGAGGCGCGATGTCCGACGCGCAGGTCGGCGCCCGGTGGCGCGTGCTCGGGACGAGCCCCTTCGACGTGCCCGACCCGCGGCTGGCCGCGGCGGTGTGCCGGGGCGGCGGGATCGGGGTCCTCGACCTGGGCGCGGACGCCCGCGCGGTGCTGTCCCGCGCGGCCGGGTTGACCGACCGGATCGGCGCGCGGGTGCGCCCCGGGTGCCCGCTCGACGCCGCGGACCTGCCCGCCCACGGGGTGGAGCTGGTCCTGCTCGGGCCGGACGCGCCGTGGTCGGTGTCCGCGACCGCCGCCGTGTCGCCGGTGCTGGTCGAGGTGACCGACGTCGCCCAGGCGCGCGCCGCACTCGACGCCGGCGCGCACGGGGTCGTTGCCGTGGGCAGCGAGGCGGCGGGCGCGGTCGGCGAGCTGACCGCCTTCGTGCTGCTGCAACAGCTCCTGGGGTTGGGCGCGCCGGTCTGGGTGCGCGGCGGGATCGGCCCGCACACCGCGCTCGGCGCGGTCGCCGCGGGCGCGGCCGGGGTCGTGCTGGACAGCCAGCTCGGGCTCTTCGACGAGAGCGACCTCCCGCCCGCGCTCCGCGCCCGGCTCACCGCGGTGGACGGCCCGGAGACCGAACTCCGCGCGGGCCACCGGGTGCTGCGCGGCACCGACCTCCCGCTCGGCGAGGACGCGCACCTGGCCGCCGTGCTGGCGAGCCGCCACGACTCCGCCGAGGCGCTGGTCCGCGGGATCGCGCAAGCCCTCGCCACGGCAGGCGCCGATGTCGACCCGCGCGTCCAGGGCGCGCCGCTGTGCCGCACGCTCGGCGTCGAGCGCGCGATCGCGCAGGGGCCGATGACCCGGGTCAGCGACCAGCCGGGGTTCGCCCTGGCGGTGGCCGAACAGGGCGCCATGCCCTACGTCGCGGTGGCGCTGGCCGACGGCCCGCGCACCGAGCGGCTGCTGCGCGAGACCTCCGACCTGCTCGGTGACCGCCCGTGGGGCGCGGGGATCCTCGGGTTCGTCACCGAGGAGCTGCGCGCCGCGCAGTTGGCCGCCATCCGCGCGGCGCGCCCGCGCAGCGTCCTGGTCGCGGGCGGAACTCCTGGGCAGGCCGCCGCGCTCGAGGCCGACGGCATCGCCGCGTACCTGCACGTGCCTTCGCCGACGCTGCTCGGGCAGTACCTCGACCAGGGCGTCCGGCGGTTCGTCTTCGAGGGCGCCGAGTGCGGCGGGCACATCGGTCCGCGCACCAGCTTCTCCCTGTGGGAGGCGCAGTTGGCGGTGCTGGCCGACCGCGCGGATGTCTCGGACGTCGAGATCTTGTTCGCCGGCGGAGTGCACGACGCGGTCTCCGCCGCCGTCGTCGCGGCGATGGCCGCCCCGGTGGCCCGGCGCGGCGCGGGCGTCGGGGTGCTGATGGGCACCGCGTACCTGTTCACCGACGAGGCCGTCGCGCACGGGGCGATCACCGGCAAGTACCAGCGCGAGGTCATGGCCGCCGAGCGCACGGTCACCGTGCGCACCGCGCCCGGGCACCAGACCCGCTGCCTGCCCAGCCCGTTCGTGGACCAGTTCGAGGCCGTCGCCGCCGACCTGGCCGAGCGCCGGGTCTCCGCCAGGGACCGCTGGCTGGCGCTGGAGGAGCTCAACGTCGGCAGGCTGCGCATCGCCAGCAAGGGACTTCGCCGCGACGGCGCCGAGCTGGTCGCGGTCGACGAGGACGGGCAGCTGGCCGAGGGCATGTACATGGTCGGCCAGGCGGCTGTGCTGCGCACCGAGCGCACCGACATCGCCGCGCTGCACCGCGCGGTCACCGAGGGCGCGGCGGAGTTGTTGCGCGCCAAGGGTTCCCCGGCTCACACCGAGGTGCGCGAGCGGGTCGAGGAGCCCGCGGTGCCGGTCGCGATCGTCGGGATGGCGTGCGTGTTCCCCGGCGCGCCGGACCTCGCGGCGTTCTGGTCGACCGTGCTGCGCGGGCTCGACGAGGTGACCGAGGTCCCGGCGGAGCGCTGGGACCCGGAGGTGTACTTCCGGGCCAGCGGCGAACCCGGGACCACGCCGTCGAAGTGGGGCGGGTTCCTGCCCCCGGTCCCGTTCGACCCGATGTCCTTCGGCATCCCGCCCGCGTCGATGGGCAGCATCGACCCGGCCCAGCTGCTCTCGCTGGAGGTGGCCCGCCGCGCGCTGGTCGACGCGGGCTACCTCGACCGCGCCTTCGACCGGGAGCGCGCGGGCGTGATCTTCGGCGCGGAGGCGGGCGGCGACCTCACCAGCGCCACCGTGGTGCGCGCGCTGCTGCCGTCCTTCCTGGGCGAGGTGCCCGAGGAGCTGCGCGCGCTGCTGCCGACACCGACCGAGGACACCTTCCCGGGCACCCTCACCAACGTCATCTCCGGCCGGATCGCCAACCGCCTCGACCTCGGCGGCGCCAACTACACCGTCGACGCGGCCTGCGGCTCGTCGCTGGCCGCGCTCGACCTGGCCTGCCGGGACCTGGCCCGGGGCAGCAGCGACCTGATGCTGTGCGGGGCGGTCGACCTGCACAACGGCATCAACGACTACCTGATGTTCGCCTCCGCCCGCGCACTCTCGCCGACCGGCCGGTGCAGGCCGTTCGACCGCGGCGCCGACGGGATCGCCCTCGGCGAGGGCGTGGCCTGCGTGGTGCTCAAGCGCCTCGACGACGCCGAGCGCGACGGCGACCGGGTCTACGCGGTGGTCCGCGGCGTGGGCGTGGCCAGCGACGGCCGCTCGCTGGGGCTGACCGCCCCGCGCCCGGAGGGTCAGCGGCGCGCGATGGAACGGGCCTACGTGGCCGCGGGCGTGTCCCCGGCCGCGGTCGAACTGGTCGAGGCGCACGGCACCGGCACCGTCGTGGGCGACAGCACGGAGCTGACCTCGCTGACCGACTTCTTCGTCGCCGCGGGCGCCCGGCCGGGGACCTGCGCGCTGGGCTCGGTCAAGAGCCAGGTCGGGCACACCAAGTGCGCGGCCGGGCTGGCCGGGCTGATCAAGGCCGCGCTGGCGCTGTGGCACGGGGTCGTCCCGCCCACGCTGCACGTGGCCGAGCCGATCGAGGTCTGGGACCGGCGGCGCAGCCCGTTCACCTTCAGCACCGCGGCGCGGCCGTGGCTCACCCCGCGCGGCGCGCGCACGGCCGGGGTGAGCGCGTTCGGCTTCGGTGGCACCAACTTCCACGCCGTGCTGACCGCCGGCCCCAGTGGTCCGCTGGAGCGGCACGCGCTGCGCGACTGGGACGCCGAGCTGTTCCTGCTGCGCTCCGAGGCCGCGGTGCGGGACCTGTTGGCGCTGACCGACGAGCCGCACACGCTGACCGACCTGGCCGTCCTGGCGGCGGGCTGGTCGCGCACCGAGCCGGTGCGGCACGCCATCGTGGCCCGCGACCACGCCGAGCTGTCGTCGGCGTTGCGCGCGGCCCTCGCCGGTGGCCGGGACCGCGCGCTGTTCACCGCCGACCCCGACGCAGACCCCGGCAAGATCGCGTTCCTGTTCCCCGGCCAGGGGAGCCAGCGCACCGGCATGCTCGCCGACCTGTTCGTCGCCTTCCCCGACCTGCGGTCCGGCCTCGACGACCCGGCCGCCGCGGTGGCCTTCCCGCCGACCGCGTTCGACCCCGAGACCACCACCGAGCAGGACGACGCGCTGCGCGACACCCGGGCCGCCCAGCCCGCCCTCGGCCTGGCCGCCACCGCGGTCGCCGAGCTGCTGGACCGGGTCGGCGTCCGCCCCGACCTGCTCGGCGGGCACAGCTACGGCGAGCTGGTCGCCCTCTCGGTCGGCGGCGCCTTCGACCGCCCCACCCTGCTCCGGCTCAGCACCCGGCGCGCCGAGGCGATCACCACCGCGGCGGGCGCCGAGCCGGGTGCGATGGCCGCGGTGCGCGCGGCGGCGGACGTGGTGTCCGCGCTGCTGGGCGACTGGGGGCTCGACGGGGACGTCGTACTGGCCAACCACAACGGCCCTGAGCAGATCGTGCTGTCGGGCCCGACCGAGCGGGTCGCCGACGCCGTGGCCAGACTGCGCGCGGAAGGCTTGTCCGCCAAGCGGATCCCGGTCGCGTGCGCGTTCCACAGCGCGGTCGTGGCCCCCGCCGCCGGTCTGTTCGCCGCCGTGCTCGCCGACGAGGACGTGCGCCCGCCCCGGCTCCCGGTGTACGCCAACCGGACCGCGGCCGCCTATTCGTCCACTTCGGACGTCCGGGCCGAGCTCGCGGCGCAGCTGGCGGCGCCGGTGCGGTTCGTCGAGCAGGTGCGCGCCATGCACGCCGCGGGCGCCAGGACCTTTGTCGAGGTCGGCCCCGGCTCGGTGCTCACCGGGCTGGTCGGCGCGGTTCTCGGCGCCGACCCGCACACCGCGCTGGCCTGCGACCCCGGGGCCCCCGGGCTGCGCGGGTTCCTGACCGCGCTGGCCCGGCTGGCGGCGGCCGGGGTGGACCTCGACCCCGACTGGCTGGTCCGCGGCCGGGGCCGGGTGCCGACCGCCCCGGCCCCGTGGACGGTCGACGGCCAGCTGGTCCGCCGCGCCGACGGCACCATCCCGCCCGGGGCACTGGTCCCCGCCCGACGAATCACGAGGTCCCCGATGTCACCGGACACCCCCACCGAGCGCGACCACGTGGTGGCCGCCTTCCTGCGGACCAACCGCGAGATGGTCACCGCGCAGCGCGACGTGCTGCTCGGCTACCTCGGCCACGTGGCCACCGCGGGCCCGCTGCCCGCCCCCGCGGCGGTGCCCGCCATGATCGCCGCCGCGCCGGTGATCGTCCCCGAGCCCGAGCCGATCGACACGTCCGAGGTGCCCGCCCGCGCGCCCGAGCCGGTGGTCGTCGAGCCGCCCGCCGACGTGCTGGCCGCGGTGGTCGAGGTGATCAGCGCCCGCACCGGCTACCCGCCGGAGATGATCGACGGCGACCTCGACCTGGAGGCCGACCTGTCCATCGACTCGATCAAGCGCACCGAGATCGCGGGCACCCTGATGGCCCGGCTGGGCGTCAGCGCGCAGGACACCGTCGACGACGAGCTGCACCGCAGGCGCAGCGCCCAGGCCATGGCGGACTGGCTCGAGGTGCGGCTTGGGGTGGCGACCGCGCCACCCGCTCCCGTCCAGGGGCGGCAGATCGCGGGCGTGCCACCGCGGCGGTTCCTGCCACGGGCGGTGCCCGCGCCCGTCGCGGGTGTGCCCGACCTGATCGGTAGGCGGGTGCGCGTCGTGCACGACCCCGCCCGCTCGGAACACGCGGCGGCCGTGCGGTCCATGTTGTCGCTGTACGAGGCGATCCCGGTCGAGGACGGCCCGGACACCGTCATCCTGCTCACCCCGCTCACCCCGGCCGACGACCCGTTGGCGCCGCAGGTGTTCGCCACACTGCGCGACGCGGTGACCGCGGGCGCGCGCACGCTGCTGGTAGTGGCACCGCACGAGTCCGGCTTGGCACCGGTGCACGCCGCGGGACTGCGCGGCTTGGTCCGCGCGGTCAACCACGAGCACCCGGATCTGGTGACCCGCCTGGTCGAGGTGGCCCCGGACCTCGAGCCCGGCGCGCTGGCCGACGTGCTGGCCGCGGAACTGGCCGACACCGGCGCCCGGCCCGTGGTCCGGTACACCGGCGCCGACCGGTTCGCCTTCGACGTCGTCGAGGCCGCGCTGCCGGAGACCGCACCCGCCGACGGCCCACTCGGTCTCGACCGCGACTCGGTGGTCCTCGTCCTCGGCGGCGCCCGCGGCATCACCGCCCGGTTCAGCGCCGCCCTCGCGGGCGCCGTGGGCTGCCACATCGAGCTCGCGGGCCGCACGCCGTGGCCGCCGGAGACCGTGCTGCCGCCCGAACTGGCCGACGCCGACGAGCACCGGCTGCGCCAAGCGCTGGCCGCCGAGGGCAGGCCGCTGCCCGAGGTCGAGCGCGCGGTGCGCGCCATCCTGGCCCAGCGCGAGGTCGCCGGGACCCTGGCGGCCGTGCGCGCCGCGGGCGGGCAGGTCGACTACCGCTCGCTCGACGTGCGCGACGGGGCCGCCGTGCGCCAGCTGGTCAAGGACGTCCACACCCGGCACGGCAGGCTCGACGGGGTCGTCTACGCCTCGGGGGTCCTCGACGACCGGTTGATGCTGGAGAAGGGCGACGAGTCCTTCCGCCGGGTGTTCTCCACCAAGGCCGACGGGGCGCGGGCGCTGCTCGACGGGCTCGACGAGGCGGGCGTGCGGCCCGCGTTCACCACCTTCTTCGGCAGCGTCTCGGCCGTGTTCGGCAACCGCGGCCAGACCGACTACGCCGCGGGCAACGACGCGCTGGAGACGCTGGGCGCCCGGTTCGCCGAGCGCACCGGCTGCCGGGTGCTGACCGTCCACTGGGGACCGTGGGCGCCCACCGCCGAGCACGGCGGGATGGTCTCCGCCGAGCTGGCCAGGGACCTCGACCGGCGCGGCGTCCGGTTGATCGACCCGGCGGCGGGCACCGCGTGCCTGCTGCGCGAGCTGGCCCACGGCGGCCGGGACACCCGCGCGGTCGTCTACACGGCGTGGGTGTGACGATGCGGCCCTCGCGCGAGCCGGTGGCCGTCGTCGGGATGGCGGTGATGCTGCCCGGCGCCCCCGACCTGGACACCTACTGGCACAACCTGCGCACCGGGTACGACGCCATCACGGTGATCCCGCCCGAGCGGCGCGACCCGGTCTTCCACGCCGAGGTGGCCGACCCGCACGCCCCGGTGCCGCCCGACCGCACCTACTGCCACCGCGGCGGTTTCCTCGACCCGTTCACCGTCGACGCCGCCGGGCTGGGCATCATGCCCAACTCGGTCGACAGCATCGAGCCCGACCAGCTGCTCACGCTGCGGGTAGCCGCCGCCGCGGTCGCCGACGCCGGTGGCCTGCCCGGTCTCGGCGACCGCGCCCGGATCGGGGTGATCCTCGGCCGCGGCGGCTACGGCGGCCCGCGGATGGTCCGCTTCGACCACCGGGTCCGCGCGATCCGCCAGATCGTGCGGGTGCTGGCCGAGCTGAGCCCGTCGCTCCCGGCGGCCGAGCTGGCCCGGGTGAGCCGGGCGCTGCTGGACCCGCTAGGACCCGCGCAGCCGGGCTCGGAGATCAACCTGGTGCCGAACCTGGCCGCGTCCCGGGTCGCCAACCGGCTGGACCTGCGCGGCCCGGCCTACACCGTGGACGCCGCGTGCGCGTCCTCGCTGCTGGCCGTCGACCAAGCGGTCGGTGAACTGGCGGGCCACCGCTGCGACACGGTGTTGGCGGGCGGGGTCTACCAGGGCCACGACGAGGCGTTCTGGGCGGTGTTCAGCCAGTTGCGCGCGCTCTCGCCCACCGAGCGCATCGCGCCGCTGTCCCGGGACGCCGACGGGTTGCTGATCGGTGAGGGCGCCGGTTTCGTGGTGCTGCGCAGGCTCGCCGACGCCCACCGCGACGGCGACCGCGTGTACGCGGTGATCCGCGGCGTGGGCACCGCCAGCGACGGCCGCACGCAGAGCCTGTTCAACCCCGACGCCAGCGGCCAGGTGGGCGCGCTGCGCCGGGCCTGGGCGGCGGCTGGCCTGGACCCGACCGCCGCGGACTCGGTCGGCCTGGTCGAGGCGCACAGCACCGGCACCCCGGTCGGCGACGCCGCGGAGCTGACCGCCCTGGGTGAGGTGTTCGGCGCGCCGCCGGGCGCGTCGGCGGTGATCGGGTCGGTCAAGTCGATGATCGGCCACACGATGCCCGCCGCGGGCATCGCCAGCCTGATCAAGGCCGCGCTCGCGGTCCACCACGGCGTCCTGCTGCCCACCCTGCACTGCGCCGACCCGAACCCGCTGCTGGCGGCGACCCGGTTCCGCACCCTCGACGCGGCCAAGCCGTGGGAGGGTGTCGGACCGCGGCGCGCGGCGGTCAACGCGTTCGGGTTCGGCGGTATCAACGCGCACGTGGTCATCGAGCAGGACCGCCCCGCACCACCCCGTTCGCCGGTGCGGGTGGCCGAACCCGAGCGGGTCCTGCGGCTGGCCGCGGACGACCCGGCCGAGCTGTCCCGACTGCTCGTCGAGCAGCCCACCGACCGGCTCATCGGCCGCTACCGGCTGGGCGTCGTGGACCCGACCGAGCGCAGGCTCTCGGTGGCCCGCCGGGTCCTGGCCAGGGCCGGGCAGCCGGACTGGACCTGGGGCTCGGGTGGCGTGTGGTTCACCGGCGTGCCGCTGCTGCGCGAGCCAGGGGCCAAGACCGCGTTCGTCTTCCCCGGCCTGGAGGCCGACTTCGCGCCGCGGGTCGACGACGTCGCCGCCCGCCTGGGCGAACCGCCGCCGCCGAGCGACACCGGCACGGTGCCCGGCCGCGCCGCCGCGGCGGCCGAGGTGGGGCTGCTGCTCGAGCGCGCCCTGGCCCGGCTGGGCGTGCGCCCGGACGGCCTGGCCGGGCACAGCATCGGCGAGTGGACCGCCGCGCTGGTCGCCGGGATGTACTCCGGTGACCGGCCGCGGATCGGGCTGCACGACTTCCCGCTGCCCGAGGTGGACTACCTGGCCCTGGGCTGCTCGGTCGACGAGGCCGCCCGCTGGATCGCCGAGGAGCCGGAAGTCGTTGTCTCCCATGACAACGCGCCCCGGCAGACGGTGGTGTGCGGACCGCGCGCGGCGATCGGGCGGCTCACCGCGCGGATCCGGTCGGCGGGGGTGTTCGCCCGGCCGCTGCCGTTCTCGACCGGCTTCCACACCCCGATGATGGCCCCGTACCTCGCGCCCTACCTCACCGCGATGGCGGCGAACGGGGCCCGCCCGCCCACGCTGCCGATGTGGTCGGCCACCACCGCCGCCCGCTACCCGGACGACCCCGCCGAGCTGGGCGCGCTGGCCGTGGCCCACCTGCTGCGCCCGGTGCGCTTCCGCGAGCTGGTCGAGGCGATGCACGCCGACGGGTACCGGGTTTTCGTCCACATGGGACCGGGGCAGCTCGGCTCGTTCGTCGGCGACACCTTGGCCGGGCGCCCGCACCTGGTGCTCAACGCCGCCTCGGCGTCCCAGCCCGGGCTGACCCAGCTGCGCTGGCTGGCGACCGCGCTGTGGGTGGAGGGTGCCGACCCGGACCTGACCGCGCTCGACCCGGTCGTCCAAGCCCCGCCGAGGAGCAATCAGTCGACAAAGGACAGTCCGGGGCGGGTTGGGGTTCCGGTGAAGGTGAGCACGCCGGTGCTCGTGGTCGAGGAGTCCGCGCGCGGGATGCTCGATCGGCGGGTGCCGCTTGGCGCGGGCGCTGTGCCTTCAGGTCTGCCCTCGGGGTTGCCCGCGGAGGTCGCCGCCGAGTTGTCCGCGCTGCTCGCCGAGGCCGACGCCGCTGTGCGGGTAGTGGCAGCCGCGTCGGTCCGGCGGCCCGCCGCGCCCGCGGTGATCGACTCGCCTGTCGGGCTCACCACACCGATTGGATCCACTGTGGACAACCCAGTCGCGGTCCGGACGAGTGTGCTCCGGGTGTCCCTCGTGGACATGCCTTACCTGGCGGGGCACCGCTTCTTCCGGCAGCGCGCGGACTGGCCGGACGAACTGGACCGCAGACCGGTCGTCCCCGCCACCACACTCGTCGAGTGGGCCCAGCGGGCCGCTGAGGCGGCGTGGCCGGGGGAGGTGGCGGTAGCGGTGCGCGACATCCGGTTCCTGCGCTGGGCGCTCGCCGAACCCGCGCGGCCATTGGAGATCAGGCTCGAACGGCACGCGGCCGGCCCGGTGTCGGTCCAGCTCGGCGAGTGCGCCGCGATGACCGTCGAGCTGGCGGCGGAATACCCGCCCGCGCCCGATCCCATGTCCGCCCCCGGGCCGGCAGTGGGCCCGGTGGTGACGCCCGTACAGGTCTACGGCGACCGGTGGATGTTCCACGGCCCGCAGTTCCAGGGCCTCACCCGGGTCACCGCGCACGACGGCGACCTGGTGAGCTGCTCGATCGACGTGCTGCCCGCGCCCGGTGCCGTGCTGGACAACGTCGGCCAGATGCTCGCCTGCTGGCTGCGGACCCGGACCGAGGACCGGGTGCTGGCCTTCCCGGTGCGGGTGGACGCGATCACCTTCCACGGCCCGCCACCGCCGGTGGGCGCCCGGGTGGACTGCGTCGCCGCCGCCCGGACCCCCGACCCGACCGCGCTGGAGATGGACGCCGAGGTCACCCACGCGGGCCGGGTATGGGCGCGGGTTACCGGCTGGCGCGACATCCGGCTCGACTGCGACCGCGCCGACCAGCGCGTCTACGCCTTCCCGCTCGACCACTCGCTGTCCCGGCGGCTGCCCGGGGAGTGGTGGCGGGCCGAGGACCGGTGGACGACCGTCGCCTCCCGCGAGGTGTTCGTCGGCGTCTACCTCAGCGCGACCGAGCGCGCGGCCTACGCGGTTGTCCCCCCGCGCGAACAGCGGGCGTGGCTGCTCGGCCGGATCGCGGTCAAGGACGCCGTGCGCGGCTGGCTGGTCGAGCACGGCGACGAGCGGGCGTTCCCCGCCGAGATCCTGGTGACCGGGGACGGTGACCGCCTCTCGGTGCGCGGGCACCACGGCCGGTCACTGCCCGGACTGCGCGTCACCCTGGCGCCCGACCGCGGTCCGACCGCGGTGTCCGCCCGAGTGGAGAGGACCTATGGCCATGACTGAGACCGACACAGGGGCAATTGACACAGCGGCGATCGGCACCGGGCCAATCGACACAGGGGCGATCAACGCGGGGACAGTCGACACAGGGGCGGTCGACACGGTCACGACCAGCGTGTTCGACGCCGTGGTCGAGCTGATCGGCACCCTGGTCGGCGACGACCTGGAGGTCCTGGGCGTCCAGGTGCGCCACGACACCCCGTTCCACGAGGGGCTCGGTCTGGAGAGCATCGACCTGGTGACCCTGGCCGGGCTGCTCACCCGGCGGTTCGGCCCGCGGGTGAACCTCGCCGAGCACCTGGCCGAGCTCGACCTCGACGAGGTGATCGGGCTGACCGTCGGCGAGATCGCCGACTACGTCGCGCTGCGCGTGCGGGAGGGCTGAGGTGCCCGAGTTGAAGGTCAACGGGTTGCGGGTGAACTACCAGCTGATGCCCGGCGCGGGCGCGCCGTCGGAGTCGGTGGTGTTCATCCACGGGATGGGCACCGACAGCCTGGCCAGCTTCTACCTGACCCTGGCCGCGCCGGTCGCCGCCGCGGGCATCGACGTGATCAGCTACGACCTGCGCGGGCACGGCAAGTCCGAGCGCCCGGTCAGCGGCTACGCGCTGCGCGACTTCGTCGACGACCTCGACGAGCTGCTGCAGGTGCTCGCCCCCGACCGGCCGGTGCACCTGGTGGGCAACAGCTTCGGCGGCACCATCGCCTACGCCTTCGCCGCCGCGCACCCGGACCGGGTGCGCAGCGTGGTCTCGATCGAGTCGGAGCCGCCCACCGAGGTCTGGGCGGCGAAGATGGCGGGCATCCTGGCCGCGACCGTCGAGCTGCTCGGGGTCGAGGAGAACTTCGAGTGGATCGAGGCCACCTTCGGCGCCCACCACCGGCGGCTGGCCCGGCTCGCGGCCGCCCGGATCAGCTCGACCACGATGGCCGAGGAGGTGCCGACCGGGCCGATGCTCTCGCCCGCCGAGGTGGCCGCGATCGGCTGCCCGGTGCTCTCGATCCTGGGCAGGCACGGCTACCAGTCCGACGACCTGGACGCGCTGACCGCGCTGATGCCGCGCGGCGAGCTGTTCGTCTTCGACGGGCAGGGGCACTCGGTGCTGGTCGAGCAGCACCGCGCCGTGCGCGGCCTGCTGGTCGACTGGGTGCGCAGGCACGCCGGGTGAGCAGGCTGCTGTTCGTCGTCCCACCGCTGGCCGGGCACGTCAACCCGCTGGTCGGGGTGGCCGCCGCGGCGGTGGCCCGCGGGCACGAGGTCGCCTGGGTGGGTCCGTGCCCGGTGGTGCGCGATCTGGTGGGGGAGCGGGTGTACCCGGCTGGGTCCACTGTGGAGCGTCGACCCGCGGGCCTGCGGGCCTACGCGGCGCTGCGCTTCCTGTGGACCGGGTTCCTGGTGCCGCTGGCCGACGCGATGGTGCCCGGGGTGCTGGCCGCGGTCGAGGACTTCGGCCCGGACCTGCTCGTGGTCGACCAGCAGGCGTTCGCCGGAGCCCTGGTGGCGAGTCGGCTCGGGCTGCCGTGGGTGACCTCGGCGAGCACCTCGGCCGAGCTGTCCGACCCGCTGGGCGCGCTGCCGCGGATCGCGGACTGGGTGCGCGAGCAGCAGCGCGGCCTGCGGGCCCGCCACGGTGTCGAGGGTGAGGACGACCTGCGCTTCTCACCGCACTCGGTCGTGGTGTTCAGCACCGCCGAGCTGGCGGGTGAGCCCGCGGTCCGGGTGGCGGGCCCGCTGTTCGTCGGCCCGTCACTCGCCCCCCGGCGCCCCGTGCTGTTTCCCTGGGCCAGGCTGCGCCCGGGTGGGCGGATCGTGTTGGTGACGCTGGGGACCACGAACTCCGAGGCTGGTGGCCGGTTCCTGGCTGAGTGCGCCCTTGCGCTGGCTGAGGTGCCTGAGTTGCAGGGTGTGCTGGTTGATCCGGGCGGATTCCTTGTCGGGGTGGCGGACACCGTTGTGGTGCCCGCGGTTCCGCAACTGGAGCTGATGACCCGCGCCGCTGCCGTCGTCTGCCATGGCGGGCACAACACGGTCTGCGAGGCGCTGGCGCACGGCGTGCCGTTGGTGATCGCGCCGATCCGTGACGATCAGCCTGTTCTTGCCGATCAGGTGGTTGGCGCGGGTGCTGGGGTGCGGCTTCGGTTCGACCATGTTCGGGCGGGCGATATCGCGCGGGCGGTGCGTACGGTGGTTGGTGATCCTGCCTATGCGTTGGCGGCTGGGCGGGTGCGGGGGTCGTTTGAGCGGGCGGGTGGGGCTGAGGCTGTGGTGTCGCATGTGGAGGATCTGCTGCGGGCCGTGCGCAGGTGATGTGGGCAGCGCGTGCACATGGGTTGCCCGAGTAAGAGCGGGGCTCGATCTAGTGAACTCGCTTCGTGTGGGGCCCCTAGAGCACCGCGGTGGGAGAAAAGCGTGGGGTGAAGGGCATCCCCACCACAGGTCAAGTTTAGCGGTGCTCTCCCCCCACACGAAGCGAGTCCACTAGATCGAGCATCCGTAGCGGGGCCGGCGGTACCAGCGGGGTCGGGAACCCGCTGAGGTTGCTGGACGTGGTGGCCTGTTGCGTACCAGCGGGGTTGAGACTCTGTTTCGTACCAGTTGGCTCGGGATGCCGCTGCGATTTGGTGGGGTGGGGATCCTGTTGCGCACCAGTGAAGTCGGGATTCTGTCGCGGTGCTGGCGAGGTCGGGGTCTTGTTGTGTAACTGTGGCGTGGGGATCGTGTTGTGTGCTGGTGGGGTCGGGATGCTGTTGGCTACCAGCGGGCTCGGGATTCTGTCGCGGTGCCGGCGAGGTTGAGGTCCTGTTGCCTACCAGCGGGGTTTGGATTCTGGTGGGGCCGGCCATCGTGCGAGCGTGGGGGTGGTGTCCAGACTGTCGTGTCGTAGCGGGAGGACCTCGCGCACAGCTCGCGGACCGCGCGCAGGTACAGCGGGTCGATTCGGTACCGCTCGGCCGTGAGGCCCCGGCCCGGTGGTGCTTGATCTGCCAGTCGTACCAGGGAAAGGCGTTCCAGCAGTGCTGTCGCGGTCGTGCGGGGTAGGGCCAGGGCGCGGGCCGTCCAGTCCGCCGTGACCGTGTCCGGTCGGGGGTCGCGGTGGGCCAGGCGCACCAGGGCTGCCCACTGTGGGGGTGTCAGCCCGGACGCGCTTCGGGCCACGCTCGCGGCCAGGTCCAGCGGACCCGCGGCCAGCAGGGGGTCCGCCGCCAGTCGTTGGGCCAGTCGTCCGAGTGACCAGTGTGGACGGTAGCGGGCCAGTTCGGCCAGCACCGCGGCGGCCAGGGGCAGGCCGGAGCAGCGTGACACCAGTGACCAGGCCGCGGCGGGCTCGCGTTCCACCCTGGCCGGGCCGACCCGAGTGGCGAACAGTGCCAGCAGGTCCTCGGCCGACATCCTGGGCAGCTCCACCGCCGGGATGCCTGCGGGCAGCCGCGCGGCGCAGCCCAGCAGCAGTGCGCTGTCCGGTGATCCCGGCATCAGCACCGACAGATCGACCCGGTCGTCGACGTTGTCCAGTACCACCAGCAGTCGGGAGTCCGCGGTGTGCCTGCGGAACAGCCGCGCCCGCGCGGTCACCCCGTCCGGTACCGGGGCGTCCGGCCGCAGCGCGACCAGGAAACCCGCCAGCACCTCGGCTGGGCCGCGGTCGGCGACGTCGGCCGACAGCCTGCCGTCGGGGTAGGAGGCGCGCACCTCGTCGGCGACGCGGGCGCAGAACGTCGTGGTGCCCGCGCCTGGGGCGCCGACCACCGCTAGGACCGCGGGTCGGGTGCGCCGGGTCCGGGTGAGCTCGGCCCGCGCGGACTCGACCTGCTTGTCGCGGCCGACGAGCTCCCCGACCGGCGCGATCTGCTCCGGCCGCGCGCGCAGCGGTCGCACGGTCGCCACCGGGGCCGCGGGCTCGTAGCGCAGCGCTTGCTCGAAGGCCGACCGCAGGGCCTGGCCGGGTTCCAGCCCGGACTCCCTGGCCAGTCGGGCGCGCACGTCGTGGAACAGGTCGGTCGCCCGGGCGCGCTGCCCGACCAGGGCGAAGCCCAGCAGCAGCGAGGCGTAGAGCTGCTCGTGCCGGGGGTCCTCGCGCACGATCCGGTCGGCCAGCGCCAGCACCGCGTCCGGGCGCCCCAGGTCCAGCTGCACCCGCAGGTAGCGCTCCAGCACCCCCACCCGCAGCAGGTCCAGGCGGGCCTTCGCCAGTCGCAGCACCGGGCCCAGTGACACGTCCGAGAGCACCTCGCCGCGGCACAGGCCGACCGCGGTGCCCAGGACCTGGGCCGCGGCGACCGGGTCGGCCGCGCGCAGGTGGGCCTCGGCCGTCTCGCGCAGCCGGGTCAGGCGCTCGGCGTCGAGGTAGTCCGGCGCGCGCAGCTCTAGCCGGTAGCCGACCTTGGGCGTGTGCACGCAGGCCTCGGCCGTGCCGAACAGCTTGCGCAGCTGGGAGACGTAGGTCTGGGTGATCCGCGCGAGCTTCACCGACGGCGGGCCGGACCACAGCTCGTCGGTGATCGTCTCGTGCCGGACCACCGCGCCGGGGTCGACCGCCAGCAGCGAGAGCAGCTGGCGCAGCTTGGGCTGCGACGGGGTGACCGGCACGCCGTCGACGGTGGCGCGCAGCGGCCCGACGATCTCGATCCGAATGCTCATGGCGTCCTCGCCTCAGGTCGCCCGGCGGAAGTTCCGGACGGCGACGGCACCCGCGCCGAGCGCCGCGCCCAGCGCCAGCAGCAGCGCCCACGCGGGCGCGGCGCCCGGGGGTCTGCCCAGCGCGAGGGCGCGGGTGGCGTCGATCGCGTAGGTGATCGGGTTGACGGTGGCGACCGCGCGCATCCACCCGGGCATGCTGGCCAGCGGCATGTACGCGCTACTGGAGAACATCAGCGGGAACATGGCGACGAACGACACCGCCTGCATCAGCTCGACGTTGCGCCGCCAGGTCGCGATGGCCACGAAGACCCAGCTCAGGCCCCAGCCCACGACCGTGGCCAGCAGCACCGCCGCGGCCAGGCCGAGCACGCCGCCGCGGGGCTGGAAGCCCAGGAACAGCACGCCCGCCCCGGTGATCGCGGCCAGCTGCACGGTCAGCCGGGCGCTGTCGGCGAAGGTGCGGGCCAGCAGCACCGACACCGGGCGGATCGGCAGGCTGCGCAACCGGTCCACCACCCCGGTGTAGGTCTCGGCCATCAGCCCGGCGCCCGCGCCCATCGCGGTGATCACGGCGATGTTCACCAGGGTGGCGGGCATCAGGTAGTTGACGTAGCCGGCGTAGGGCGCCACCCCGGGCAGCGCCCCGACACCGGCGAACACCTGGGTGAACAGCAGCAGCAGCACGACCGGCTGCAGCAGGCCGAAGAACACCAGCCGGTAGTCGCCGAAGGCCGCGCGCAGCGAGCGGGTGGTCAGCACCCACACCTGGGTGGGCAGCGAGCTCCCGGTCCACTCGGCGCGGTCGGGACCCGGCGCGCTCACGCGAGGTCCCAGGCGGCGTGGTGCAGGGCGAGGTAGACCTCGTCGAGGGTGGGCTCGGTGACCGCGAGGTCCACCACGTCGAGGCCGGCCCGCTCGAGCGCGCGCAGCAGCGGCAGCAGCCTGCCCGCCTCGGGCAGCGGCGCGCTCACCCGGTGCCCGCCCGGGTCGAGCACCGGGGCCAGCCCGCTCTGGCGGAACCGGTCCAGGGCCGAGCGCGCGGACCAGGCGTCCGGGAAGCCGAGCGCGGCGGTGCGCGCCCCGACCCGCGCCTTGAGCTCGCGGGGCGTGCCGCCCGCCACGACCGCGCCCGCGGCCAGCACCACCAGCCGGTCGGCCAGCTGGTCGGCCTCCTCGAGGTACTGGGTGGTGAGCACGACCGTGGTGCCCGCGCGCGCCAGCTCCCGGACCAGGTCCCACAACCCGTTGCGGCCCACCGGGTCCAGCCCGGTGGTCGGTTCGTCGAGGAAGAGCACCTGCGGCGAGCCGACCAGGCAGGCGGCCAGGTCGAGCCTGCGCCGGGTACCGCCGGAGTAGGTGTGCGCGGGCCGCTTCGCCGCCTCGGTCAGGCCGAACAGCTCGACCAGTTCCGCGGCCCGTTCCCGCGCCGCCCGGGCGGGCGCGCCGAGCAGCCGGGCGAACAGCACGAGGTTCGCCCTGGCGGACAGCGTCGTGTCGATCGACGGGGTCTGGCCGGTGAGCGCGATCCGCCTGCGCACCTCGTGGCCCGCGCGGCGCACGTCGAACCCGCACACCGTCGCGGTGCCCGAGGTCGGTGGGACCCGGGTGGCCAGGATGTCGACCAGGGTCGTCTTCCCGGCGCCGTTGTGCCCGAGCACGGCCAGCACGGTGCCCGCCTCCACCTGTAGGTTCACTCCGGTCAACGCGGTCACCTCGGCGTAGGTCTTGCCCAGGTCGACGGCGTCGATTCGTGGTCGCGGCATTGTTGTTGGCCTTGTCGCCGGGTCCGGAAAAGGGTGGTCCAGTGCGTTTGTCCGATTTCGCGGCACTGGCTCGTCCTTTCCGAACAATCGGGCCGCACGCGGTCGACGATCTATTGTGAATACTGGTGGTGAATCACTGGCCGGGGTAATCCCAGCCGCTCATAAGGTCGTCCGCCGCCGGTGCCGCCGACACGCTGACCGGCCGCGCGCGCGGTGGGTCGTCCGCCGCCAGAACCCTTGTGGGGCTGGGGTTCGCGGGGCTCTCGGGTGTGTCGAGGTGCCGGGCGAGCGCGGCCGGGCTGGGGTGGTCGAAGACCAGCGTCGGCGGCAGCGCCCGGCCGGTCGCCGCGCCGAGCCGGTTCCGCAGCTCCACCGCGGCCAGCGAGTCGAAGCCCAGTTCGCGGAATGGCCGGTGCGGGTCGACGGCGGCGGGGTCGCGGTGTCCGAGCACGGTGGCGACTTCCCGGCGCACCAGGGTGAGTACGTCCGAGGGCGCGTCCGGTTCCGGTTCCAGGTCGGTGGTGTCGCTGATATCGCTGTGGCGCAGGGGGACCAGCAGCGGGTCGGGGCCGCGCAGCGCTCGGTCGAACAGCGCGAGGGCCTCCTGTGTGGACAGTGGAGCGAGGCCCGCGCGGGCGATCCTGGCCAGGTCGGCGGCGTCGAGGTCCGCGGTCATCGCGCCCCGGTGCGCCCACACACCCCAGGCCAGGGCGGTCGCGGGTAGTCCGGTGGCGTGCCGGTGGCGGGCCAGCGCGTCGAGGTAGGCGTTGGCGGCGGCGTAGTTGGCCTGCCCGGCGGCGCCCAGGACGCCGGCCGCCGAGGAGAACAGCACGAACAGGTCGAGGTCGGCCCCCGCGGTCAGCTCGTGCAGGAGTCGCGCACCGGTGACCTTCGGTCGCATGACCTCCTGGACCTGTTGGGCGGTAAGCGACTCCACCGTGGCGTCGGCCCGCACACCCGCCGCGTGGACCACGCCGACCAGCGGTCGGCCGGCCTCGATCCCGGCCAGCACCTCGGCCAGCGCGGCGCGGTCGGCGACATCGCACGCCCGCACGACGACCGTCTCGGCCCCGGCCGCGCGCAACTCCGCCAGCTGCCCGTCGGCGACTTCGCCAGTCCGGTTCAGCAGCACCAAGTGCCGCACGCCGTGCGTCGAGACCAGGTGCCGGGCCAAGATCCGGCCCAGCGCACCGGTTCCGCCGGTGATCAGCACCGTGCCGAGCCCGAGCCGGTCGGCGGGGACGGTCACCACGAGCTTGCCGGTGTGCCCGCCCGAGCGCATGAGCCGCAGCGGGCGACCGATGTCGCGGACGTCCCACGCCCGCGGCGCGGGCGGGTCGAGCACCCCGCGCCCGGCCAGGGCGGCGAGCTCGGTGAGCAGCTCGGCGATCCGGTCCGGCCCGGCGGAGTCGAGCAGGTCGAACGCCCGGTAGGCCACGGCGTGCTCGCGCTCGACCCGCTCCGGGTCCCGCACGTCCAGCTTGCCCAGGTCGACCAGCCTGCCGCCGGGGGCCAGCAGTTCCAACGAGGCGTCGAGCAGCGGCCCGGTCAACGAGTTGAGCACCAGGTCCGCGCCGTGCAGGCGCCGCGCGAAGCGGGTGTCCCGGGAGGAGGCGACATCGTCGACGCCCAGGGACCGCACCAGCGCGTGCTTGCCGGGTGCCGCGGTGGCCAGCACCCGGGCGCCCGCGAGCTGGGCCAGCCGGACCGCGGCCATCCCGACCCCACCCGCCGCCGCGTGCACCAGCACTGTCTCCCCGGCACGCAGTCCACCGAGGTCGAACAGGCCGTGCCAGGCGGTCAGGTAGGCCACCGGGACCGCGGCCGCGGTGGCGAACGACCAGCAGGCGGGCATCGGCGCGAGCAGGCGTCGATCGGTCACCGCGCGCGCCGCGAACGCGCCCGGCACCAAGCCGAACACGCGGTCGCCCGGCACGAGGTCCGCGACTCCCTCGCCGACGCGGCGGACCACGCCAGCGGCCTCGCTGCCCAGCAGGCCCGAACCGGGGTAGCTGCCCAGCGCGAGCAGCACGTCGCGGAAGTTGATCCCGGCCGCGCGCACGTCGATCTCCACCTGGCCCGGTCCGGGCTCGGACTCCGCGGTCGCGCCGGGAGCCACGTCCTCGATCGCGCCCCGCTCGCCTGGAACGAGTCGCCACTGGCCCTGGGGGAGTGGGAAACCCCGGGGTGCGTACGGCCGCAGCTCGGGCACCAGCACCTCGGTCCCCGACGCCACCGCCTCGCCGACCGCCGCACTGGCCACTGTGGACACATCAAGCGGTCCGGCGCGGTCGACCACGGCGAGTCTGCCGGGGTGCTCCGCGCGAGCCGAGCGCAGCAACCCCCACACGGCCGCGCCCGGCAGGTCCGTCGGCGGGTCGTCACCCGCCGCGCCCCGGGTCACCACGACCAGCATGCTGCCTCGCCACCGCGGCGCCGCCAGCCAGGCGCGCACGGTCGCCAGCGCCCACGTCACGGCGGACTCCGCGGTGGCGCCCTCGCGTTCGACGAGCACCAGGTCCGGCACCGGGTCACCCGCGTCGACCGCCACCGCCAGCGCGGCCAGGTCGCTGTGCCGGTGCCCGGTGGCCCCGACCCAGTCCGCGTCGCCCAGCACCGCGACCACGCCGGGGTGCGCGGCCGGGGAGGTGGACGTCCACACCTGGCTGAAAAGTCCACCGTGGCTGGTGCGGAGCCCCATCGACCCGATCGCCAGCACAGGCCTGCCGCCGGTGTCCGCGGCGGCGATCTCCAGGGATCTCCCGCTCGTCGGGGTGATCCGCACCCGGAGTCCGCGCGCGCTCGCGTTCAGGGAACGGACCTCGGTGAACGAGTGCGGCAGACCGTCGGCGGTGTCGGTGTCGGCGAGCACGTGCAACGCCGCGTCGAGCAGCGCCGGGTGCACGTCGAAGCCCCGAACCGCGTCGACCGGTCGGGTCGTCTCGGCGTAGCGGTGCCCGTCCGCTCCGTGCCAGGCGCGGCGCAGGGCCCGGAACCCCGGACCGTAGCGGTAGCCCCTCTCGTCGAGGTCGCGGTAGAGCCGGTCGAGGTCGATCAGCCGCCCACGTGGCGGCCACGTCGTCGCCCACGGCAGCGGGGGGAGTGGTTCGTGGTCGTCGCTGAGCACGCCGGTGGCCCTGGTTGTCCACTGCGTACCTGCGGTGCGCGCCTCGATCCGCAGCGCCCGGGTGCCGTCGACCGCGGGTTCGGCGGTGAGCCGCAGTTCGCCGTCCGCCACCGCGATCGGCGCGTGCAGGACCAGTTCCGCCACGACCGGGTGCCGGGTGCGCCGCCCCACGTGCAGTGCGCACTCCAGCAGCGCCGAGCCGGGCAACGTCGCCGTGCCCGCGACGACGTGGTCGGCGAGCCAGGGGTGGGCGTCGAGCGCGCCGGTGAACACCACCGCACCATCCGCACCCGTCATCTCGTTGTCCAGCAAGGGGTGTGGCGCGGCCGGGACACCGGTCTCCAACGGCGCGTGGTCGTGCAGCCAGTACCTCGTACGCGTCCCGGGGTGCGGCGCGGGTTCCGCGGGCCAGGTGGCGTCGCCCTGTTCCAGCACCACGTGCGCGTTGGTGCCGCTGATACCGAAGGCGGACACCCCCACCCGGCGCGGACGGCCACGGTCGGGCCAGAGCACGTTGTCCCGCAACACCTCCACCGGCCCGGCTGACCAATCCACGCCGTCGCACACCTGCTCGGCGTGCAGCGTGCGCGGCAGCACGCCGTGCAGCAGTGCCGCGATCGCCTTGATCACCCCCGCCGCGCCCGCCGCCGCCGCGGCGTGGCCGATGTTGGACTTGACCGACCCCAGCCACAGCGGCGCGGTCCGGTCGCGCCCGTAGGCGGCCACCAGGGCGCGAGCCTCGATCCGGTCGCCCAACGGCGTTCCGGTGCCGTGCGCCTCCACCAGGTCCACCTCGTCGGGCGCCAGCCCGGCGGCCTCGAGCGCCCGTTCGATCACCACTTCCTGCGCCGCGCCGCTGGGTGTGCGCAGACCGTCGGACGCCCCATCGGAGTTCACCGCGCTGCCGCGCACGAGCGCCAGTACCCGGTGCCCGTTCCGCTGCACGTCCGACAAACGTTCCACGACAAGGACTCCGACGCCCTCGGCCCACACCGTCCCGTCCGCGCCGCTACCGAAGGCCTTGCAGCGCCCGTCCGGCGCGAGCCCGCGCAGCTGGGCGAAGTCGACGATCCCGCCTGGGGTGCACATCGCGGTGACCCCACCCACCAGCGCCAACGACGACTCGCCCGCGCGCAGCGACTGGCACGCCAGGTGCAACGCCACCAGCGACGACGAGCACGCGGTGTCGATGGTCATCGCGGGACCGGTCAGCCCCAGCACGTAGGCGACCCGGCCCGAGGCCACGCTGCTCAGGCTCCCGGTGAGCCGCTTGCCCGCCACCAGCGCCGGGCTGAGGTGCAGCGGCATGCCGTAGTCCTGGTACGCCACACCGGCGAACACGCCGGTCCGGCTGCCGTGCAGGGAAACCGGGTCGATGCCCGCGTGCGCCAGCGCCGAGTGGCTGACCTCCAGCAGGAGCCGCTGCTGCGGGTCCATCGCCAGCGCCTCGCGCGGGGAGATGCCGAACCGGTCGGCGTCGAACAGCGGCAGGTCATGCAGGAAACCGGCCGCGCGCGTGTAGGTCCGGCCCGCCCGGCGGGGTCGCGGGTCGTGCAGCGCGTCGAGGTCCCAGCCGCGGTCGCGCGGGAACGGCCCGATGCCCTCGCCCCCGGCGACCACCAGCTCCCACAGGTCGGTCGCCGAGGCCACGCCGCCGGGGTAGCGGCAGCCAAGCCCGACCACGGCGACCGGTTCGTTACTCGGGTTGTCGGTGTGCACCGGTCGAACATAAGGCGAAACAGTCGCCACTGGCCATATCCGGCTGTTCTCCGACGTTATAAGAATTGGCTATAACGTCCGCTCCCGGACCAGTTCCGGGAATTGCCGGATCTTGGCCTGCTCGACCGCTTGTGCCATGCTGGCTGGACTTCCGGATCTCGGCGGTGCCGATCCGGTATCCCCTCGGCTGTCTGGATGTCGAAATGCCTTTAGCGCCGAAGCTTTTCCTCGACCGTACCCGAGCGTCGTTTCTCGGTGCCATTACCGGGGTCATTGTCGTGGTTTTCCCCGGTTTCTCGGTGCCGCCCGCGGCGCTGGCGGCGGTGCCGGTCGCCCCGCTCGCGCCGGTCGACGCCGCCGGGCGCTTCCTGTCCCGGCCCGACCTGTTCCCACCCGCGATCACCGTCGACCGGGCCGTCGCGCCCACCTCGCCGGGCACCATCCTGCTCGCGCCGAAGTCCGCCGCGGGCACCGCGCAGACCGGCCCGATGCTGGTCGACGACAGCGGCAGCCCGGTGTGGTTCCTGCCCCGCGGCGACAAGCTGCGGCTGGTGATGAACGCCCAGGCCCAGACCTACCAGGGCAAGCCGGTGCTGATCTGGTGGGAGGGCTCGTTCGTCCCGCTGGGCTGGGGGCAGGGCATGGTGACCATCGTCGACCAGAACTACCGCACGGTCGCCCAGGTCGGCCAGGACCGCAGCGTCGACCTGCACGCCATCCGGATCACCCCGCAGAACACGCTGATCACGGTGGGCTACCGGACCACCACCACGACCCCGGACGGCGTCTCGCTGCGGCCGATCGTGGAGAACGTCATCCGGGAGATCGACATCGCCTCCGGGCGGGTGCTGATGACCTGGTCGAGCCTGGACCACATCCCGCTCGCCGAGTCCTACCTGCGCTCCAACGAGCTGATGGGCTACGACTACCTGCACATCAACGCCGTCGACCTCGACGACGCCGGGAACCTGGTGGTCAGCGGGCGCAACACGCACACCGTCTACACCCTCGAGCGCGGCACCGGCCGGGTGCTGTCCCGGTTGGGCGGCAAGCACTCCGACTACGCGCTCCCCCCGGAAGCGGTGTTCGCCTGGCAGCACAACGTCCGCGCGGTGCCCGGCGGTGACATCAGCATGTTCGACAACGAGGCCGCCGCCTCCTTCCCGCCCACCACGCCGACCCGCCCGTCCTCCCGCGCGATCACGCTGCACCTGGACCCGGTCGCCCGCACGGCCACGCTGGCCCGCTCGCTGAGCACCCCGGACGGCTTGTCCACCGGCGCCCAGGGCAGCAACCAGACCCTGCCCGACGGGCACGCGCTGGTCAGCTGGGGCGACCGCGGCCGGTTCAGCGAGTTCGACCGGGACGGCGCGATGATCTACGACGCGCACTTCGCCAACCCCAGCACCGACACCTACGTGGCGAACCGGGTCGACTGGCACGCCACGCCCACCGAGCCCCCCGCCGTCGCCGCCCTGCGCGCGGCCGACGGCGGCGTCACCGCCTACGCCAGCTGGAACGGCGCGACCGAGGTCCGCCGCTGGCAGCTGCTCACCGGGTCCAACCGCAACCGCCTCACCGTGGCGGGCGAGGCGTCCCGCAGCGGGTTCGAGACGGTCGTCAGCGCCGCGCGGGGCGACGGTTTCGCCGCTGTGCGGGCGTTGTCGGCCGACGGCAAGGTGCTGGGCACCTCGCCGGTCGTCGAAGTGCGGTCGACGTGAGCGCCCCGGGGACCGTCGTCTGGCTGACGGGTCTGTCCGGGGCCGGGAAGTCGACCATCGCCCGGCTGCTGGCCGCCGAGCTGGACCGCACCGGGGTGCCCACCGAGGTGCTCGACGGCGACGAGGTGCGCGCCGCGCTGTCCACCGAGCTGGGCTTCAGCAAGCGCGACCGCGACATCCAGGTCAACCGGGTCGGCTACCTCGCGCGCCTGCTCACCCGGCACGGCGTCACCGTCATCGTCGCGCTCATCTCGCCCTACCGGGAGGCCAGGGACACCGTCCGGGCCAGTCTTCCGTCCTTTGTGGAGGTACACGTCCGGGCGCCGCTCGACGAGCTGGTCCGCCGCGACACCAAGGGCCTCTACCGCAAGGCGCTGGCGGGGGAGATCTCCGGGTTCACCGGCGTCAGCGACCCGTACGAGACGCCGACCCGGCCCGAGGTGGTCGTCGACACCGACACCTGCACCGCGACCGAGGCCGTGGCCCGGATCCTCGCGGTGCTCCGGCGCTCGCCCGGCGACACCCGCGACCACGTGCTCGCGGGCAACCTCGCGGCCACCGCGGGCAGGCGGCTGCTCGACCTGCGCGACCAGCTCGGCTTCACCGACCCGGAGGCGCTGCGCGCGGCGGGGGACAAGCTCTCGCACCGGTTCCTGGCCGACCGGATCGCCGAGCACCGGCGCACCGACCGGCTGCGCTCCGAGGAGGCGCCCGGCGACGGCGCGGGCGACCGGCTCTGGATCGTCGACCCGCTCGACGGCACCCGCGAGTTCGGCGAGCCGGACCGCACCGACTGGGCGGTGCACGTCGCGCTCTGGGAACGCGGCGCGCTCGCCGCGGGCGCGGTGTCGCTGCCCGCCCGGGACCTGGTGCTCACCACCGGGAGCGCCGTCGCCCGGCCGCGCGCGCCGGGCCGGTTCCGGATCGCGGTCAGCCGCAGCAGGCCGCCCGCGCTGGCCGGGGCGCTGGCCGAGCGGCTGGACGCGGACCTGGTCCCGATGGGCTCGGCCGGGGTCAAGATCGCCTCGGTGCTGCTCGGCGAGACCGACCTCTACGTGCACGGCGGCGGGCAGTACGAGTGGGACTCCGCGGCGCCGGTCGCGGTGGCGCTGGCCGCCGGGCTGCACGCCTCGCGCCTGGACGGGTCCCCGCTGGTCTACGGCCGCCCGGACGCCTGGCTGCCCGACCTGGTGGTCTGCCGGACCGAGGACGCCGAGCGGGTGCTCGCCGCGATCCGCGCGTCCGCCACCGAAACCGAACCGCAGGAGGAGCTCGCATGAAGGTCATCGGCGCCGGGCTGGGCCGCACCGGCACCGCCTCGGTGAAGGCCGCCCTGGAGCGGCTGGGCCTGGGCCCGTGCTACCACATGTTCGAGGTCACCGAGCACCCCGGCCACGGCGAGCGCTGGCTCGCCGGGCTGGCTGGGGAACCGGTCGACTGGGCCGCGCTCTACGACGGGTTCCAGTCCACAATGGACTGGCCGGGCTGCGCGTTCTGGGCCGAGCTGGTGGAGCGCTACCCGGAAGCCAAGGTCGTGCTCACCGAGCGGGACCCGCAGAGCTGGTACGACAGCCTCGCCCGCACGCTGCTCCCCGTGTGGCGCATCGCCGCCGACCCCGAGCGGGCCGCCCGGGTACCCGGGTACGAGTGGTACGGGCAGCTGGTCACCGCCATCTCGGCGCGCTCGTTCGGCGGCCGCACCGACGACCGGGAGCACATGGTCGCGGCGTTCACCGCGCACAACGCCGCCGTCCGGGCGGGCGTGCCCGCCGACCGGCTGCTGGTCTACCAGGTGGGCCAGGGGTGGGCGCCGCTGTGCGAGTTCCTCGGCGCGCCGGTGCCCGACGAGCCCTTCCCGCACCTCAACGACACCGCGTCGTTCCAGTCCATGGTCGAGCGGCTGCTGACCGCCTGAGGTCGAAGGACCCCCTGATGGAAGAGCTCCTCGCCGAGCTGCGGGTGCTGCGCGCCCGGGTGGCCGAGCTGACCGAGCCGATCGCGATCGTCGGCGTCGGCTGCCGGTTCGCCGGTGGTGTCGACTCGATCGACGGGCTCTGGGACCTCGTGGCCGAGGGCCGCGAGGTGGTGTCCGCGCCACCGACCGACCGCGGCTGGGACCTGCGCGGGGTGACAGGCGGCGGCGGTTTCCTCGAGCACGCGCTGGACTTCGACGCCGAGCTGTTCGGCGTGAGCCCGCGCGCGGCGCTGGGCATGGACCCGCAGCAGCGGGTGCTGCTGGAGGTGTGCTGGTCGGCGTTCGAGGACGCCGGGATCACCCCGGGCGGCGCCGAGCCGGTCGGGGTGTTCGTCGGCGTGGCCCACCACGACCACGGCACCCGGCTGCGCGCGGTGCCGCCCGAGGCCGCCGGGCACCTGGGCCTGGGCAGCGCCACCAGCGTGGTCTCCGGCCGGGTCGCCTACACCTTCGGGCTCACCGGTCCGGCGCTGACGGTGGACACCGCCTGCTCGTCGTCGCTGGTGGCGCTGCACCTGGCCGTGCAGTCGCTGCGCCGCGGCGAGTCGGCGCTGGCGTTGGCCGCCGGGGTGACGGTCCTGTCCACGCCCAGCACCTTCACCGAGTTCGCCCGCCAAGGGGCGCTGTCCGCCGACGGGCGGTGCCGGGCTTTCGCCGAGGGCGCCGACGGGTTCGGCCCGTCGGAGGGCGCGGGTGTGCTGGTGCTGGAGCGGCTCTCGCGGGCCCACCGCCTCGGGCACCGGGTGCTGGCGGTCGTGCGCGGCAGCGCGGTGAACTCCGACGGCGCGTCGAGCTGGCTCACCGCGCCTGACGCCGACGCCCAGGCCCGAGTGATCGCCGCCGCCTTGGCCGACGCCGGGCTGACACCGTCCGATGTGGACGCGGTGGAGGCGCACGGCACCGGGACGCCGCTGGGCGACCCGATCGAGGCGCGGGCGCTGGTGGCCGCGTACGGGGCCGGGCGGGACCGGCCGCTGTGGCTGGGGTCGGTGAAGTCCAACATCGGCCACACCCAGGCGGCGGCGGGGATGGCGGGCGTGATCAAGACCGTGGCCGCGCTCCGCCGGGGTGTGCTGCCCCGGACGCTGCACGTCGAGCACCCGTGCGCGGGTGTGGAGTGGGGGCCGGTCTCGCTGTTGCGCGAATCGGTGCCGTGGCCCGAGACCGGGCGTCCCCGTCGAGCGGGTGTGTCCGCGTTCGGGATCAGCGGGACCAACGCGCACGTGCTCTTGGAGCAGGCGCCTGAGTCTCCGTCGCGCACGACCGAACCGGGCGTTGGCCTGGTGGGGGCGACAGTGCCGCTGCTGTTGTCGGCCGCGTCGTCGTCGGCCTTGCGCGCCCAGGCGGCCCGGCTGGCCGATTCCCTGGCTGGCCGGTCGACCGCCGGCGTGGCGGTCACGTTGTCGGGCAGGCCGCTGCTCGGTCATCGCGCGGTGGTGCTCGCCGCCTCGGTGGAGTCCGCTGTGGACGGTCTGGGCGAGGTGGCCGCCGGGCTGGTGCCCGGTCCCGGCGATGTCGGCCGTGCGGGTTCCGGTGTGGTGCTGGTCTTCGGCGGCCAGGGCTCGGAGTGGGTGGGCATGGGGGTCGAGTTGCTCGACACCTGCCCGGCGTTCCGGGACCGGATGGCCGACTGCGCCGCCGAGTTGTCCCGTTGGGTCGACTGGGATGTGCGCGCGGTGCTCGCCGACCCCGTCGCCCTGCGCCGGGTGGAGGTTGTGCAGCCCGTCTTGTTCGCGGTCATGGTTTCCCTCGCTGCTGTCTGGGCGGCCGCGGGAGTGCGCGTCGACGCGGTCGCCGGGCAGTCGCAGGGGGAGGTGGCCGCCGCCTGCGTGGCGGGCGCACTGTCCCTTGTGGACGCCGTGCGGGTCGTGGTGGTCCGATCCCGGTTGGTGGCCGAGCTCGGTGGCGGTGCGATGGCCTGGGTGCAGGCGCCGTGGGAGTGGTTGCACGCGGCGGCACACGACGTCGCGGGCGTGAACGGCGCGCCGTGTGAACCGGATGGCTGCCCGAGCACCGGGGTGTGGTTGGCGGCGGTGAACGCGCCCGCGTCGATCGTGGTGTCCGGCACGCCCGAAGTCCTCGAAACCCTGCTGGCGCACTGTGAACTGAACGGCGTTCGCGCGGGCCGTACCCCGATCGGCTACGCCTCGCACAGCCCACACGTGGCCGTGGTCGAACCCGCCTTGCTGGCGGAACTCGACGGGATCACCCCGTGCGCCCCGACCATCCCGATGATCTCGACCGTAACCGGGACCGAGGTCGAGACCCTCGACCCGGCCTACTGGTACCGCAACCTTCGTGCGCCGGTCCGGCTCGACCGCGCCATCGACGCGCTTCTTTTTCTGGGCCACAAAGCTTTCGTCGATTGCAGCCCGCATCCGATCGTCACCGCGGCGCTGAACCAGAACTTGCACGGCCACGGCGACCACACCGTGATCTCCACCATCCGCCGCGACGACGGCTCCCCGGCTCGGCTCCTGATGAACCTGGCCGCCGCGCACGTGCACGGCATCGGTGTCGACTGGCGGGCGCTGCTGGCTGATATCCCGGACACCCCGGAACCGGTGCCCGGCTACCCCTTCCAGCGCACCCGCTACTGGATTCCGGCCGAGCGCCACCTCCTCGGCGCGCTTCTATGTCCTCAGTGGATAGAGGTCGACCCTGTCCCGGCGGAGGTACGACTCGCCGACGAGGTCGTGGCGGGGGAGACCTTGACGGGGTCGGTTGTCCTCCCGGTCACCGACGAGGACGCGTTGAGCGCGCTCCGCCAGGTGTCCACACTGCTCGAACGGTGGCGCACCGACCCGGACTGGGCGGACGCCCGACCGGTGGTGGTCACCCGGGTCGGCACACCCGACCACCCCGCGACCGCCGCGGTGTGGGGGTATGTGCGCTCGGCCCAGCTCGCCCACCCGGGTCAGGTGGGGCTGATCCACCTGCCCACGGCGGAGCCACTGTCTATTGTGGCCACAGTAGCCGGCAGCGGTGATCAGTTGCTCGTCCGTGACGGCGCAGTGTTCGAGCCCAGGCTCCTGCCCGCAGGCGGCCACTGCCCGCCACCCGATCTCTCGGCCGGCACGGTCTTGATCGCGGGCGGATCCGACGACGATCGCGCGTTGTTCGCCCGCGCGATGGCCGACTTGGGTGCGCTCCACCTGCTCCTGCTCGGCACCCCATTACCCGGTTTGGCGGAGGAACTGGTCGACACCGCGATCCGCTTCACCGATGACGACATCCCGCACGCGCTCGCCGAAGCGCTCCCCCTCGCCGGTGTCGTCTACGCGGGCGGGCGCCCGGATGAGGCGCGCGCCCTGCACGAACTCACCGCCGAACACGACCTGGCCGTGTTCGTTCTCTCCGGCTCGGCGACCGGACTGCTGGGCGGCAAGGGCGCTGTCCCCGCCGCCGCCCTCGACGCCCTCGCGCACCGCCGCGCCGCGCTCGGTCTCCACGCTCTGGCACTGGCTTGGGACCCGGGCGAGGTGGACCACCCCGGCGTCACCCCACTGTCTACTGAGGACAAGCGTGCGTTGGTCGTGGCGGCGCTGAGCACCCAGGGGACCGTGTTCGTGCCGGTCGAGCTGGATCCTGACGCGTTGCGGATATGGCCAACGGTGCCGGTCCCGCTGCGCCACCTGGTGGTCCGCCAGACGCCGGTGGCTGTGTGCGCGGCCGAGCTGCCAGACCTCTTGGAGCTGGTGCGCGGGCACGTCGCCGCGGTGCTCGGCCACCGTGGCCCGGACGCTGTCGACGCCGCCGTTCCGTTGCGTGAGCTGGGTTTTGACTCGCTCGCCGCGGTCGAGCTGCGCAACCGGCTCAGTGCGGCCACCGGCCTCGTCTTGGCGCCCACCCTGGTCTTCGACCACCCCACACCCGCGGCGGTGGCCGAGTGCCTCCGTACCGGACTCGCATAGGAGAGACCATTGCGTACAAGTAGGAGACGCGCGACGAGGGTGGCCGCCGCCACCGTCGTCCTCGGCACCGTGCTGAGCGGCGTCCAGCTCGCCCCGGCCCAGGCGGCGCCACCGGCGCCCGAGCCGGTCGTCGGCCGATCGGTCACGCTGCTCACCGGTGACCGCGTGGTGGTGGACGCGCTCGGGCACCGGTCGATCCGTCCCGGGCCATCGCGGGAGAGGACCGCCTTCTCGCACTACGAACGCGACGGCCACCAGTTCGTGGTCCCGGTCGACGCGCTGGCCGCGATCACCGACGGCAAGGTCGACGAGCGGCTCTTCGACATCACCACCCTGCTCGACTCCGGCTACGACGACGCGCACGGCGCGGGCCTGCCGCTGATCGTGACCTACGACCCAGGTCTGGCACCGGTCGCGCTCGCCGGGACGGTGACCACCGCGAACCTGGCTGCTGTCAACGGTTCCGCGGTCACCGCCAGCCGAGACGGCTCGGCTTGGCGCGCGGTCGGCACGCCCGGCGTGCACCGGATCTGGCTCGACGGCGCCCGCAAGGCACAGCTGGACCGCAGCGCCGCCCAGATCGGCGCCCCCGCGGCCTGGCAGGCCGGGTACACCGGCGCGGGCGTCACCGTCGCCGTGCTCGACACCGGCGTCGACGAGACCCACCCGGACCTGGCCACCCGGGAGGTGGCCGAGCACAATTTCTCCGACGCCCCGGACACGGTCGACCGGGTCGGCCACGGCACCACGGTGGCCTCCATCCTCGCCGGGACCGGCGCCCGCTACCGCGGCATCGCCTCGGGCGCGCGGCTGCTGGACGGCAAGGTGTTCGACGACAACGGCCTGAGCCGGGACTCGTGGATCATCGCCGGGATGCAGTGGGCGGTCGAGCAGGACGCCAAGGTCGTCAACCTGAGCCTCGGCGCCGCGGACCTGCCCGGGGCCGACCCGCTGGAGGAGGCGGTCAACACGCTCTCGGCCCAGCACGGCACGCTGTTCGTGGTCGCCGCGGGCAACACCGGCCCGAACCCGGGCACCATCACCTCACCCGGCAGCGCCGAGGCCGCGCTCACCGTCGGCGCGGTGGACCGCGCCGACAAGATCGCCTCGTTCTCCGGCAGGGGCCCGCGCATCGGCGACGCCGGCGCCAAACCCGACATCACCGCGCCCGGCGTCGGCATCGTGGCCGCGCGCTCGTCGGCCTCACCCGGCGACGGCCTCTACGCGGCCGACACCGGTACTTCGATGGCCGCCCCGCACGTGGCGGGCGCGGCGGCCCTGCTGGCCCAGCAGCACCCGGACTGGACCGGCGAGCAGCTCAAGGCCGTGCTGATGGCCAGCGCCAAACCCGGTGTGTCGCAGACGATCTACCAGGAGGGCCTCGGGCGCGTCGACCTCGCCACGGCCATCAAGCAGACGCTCGCGACCAGTCCGCCGTCGGTGCACCTGGGCGTGCAACAGCTCCCCGACACCAGCGGCCGCACGCACGCCAAGACCGTGACCTACCGCAACACCGGCACCGAGCCGCAGACGTTGGACCTGTCGTCGATCATGTACGGCCCCGACGGCAAACTCTCCACGCTGGTCACCGTCACCCCGGCCCGACTCGTCGTCCCGGCGGGCGGCACCGCGACCGCGACCTACACCGCCGACGCCGCGACCGCGACGCTGCAGGGCATCTACGCGGGCGTGGTCATCGCACGCGGCCCGGGCCAGTTCGTCCGCACGCCGGTCGTGTTCCTCCGCTCGGAGCAGACCTTCGAGATCACCGTCCGCCAGCTCGGCCTGGACGGCCACCCGGCGATCGCCTCGCAGGCCGGGTTCACCTCGACGACCACCGGCAGGCAGTGGGGCGTGCCCGCGTCCGGCAGGCTCCGGCTGCCGAAGGGGGACTACGCGGTCAGCGCCCTGCTGACCGGTGACAACCTCAGCTGGCTCTACCAGCCCAAGCTCACCGTCACCGGCGACACGGAGGTGGTCCTGGACTACCGCCTGGCCAAGCCGATCGACATCAAACCCCCGGTCGACGCCCGCGGCTACTTCCTGGATGTCGCCGTCTCCTACGGCCTGGCGTCTGTCGGCTTCACCATCGCCGACGTCACCCGACTCGCCACCGCGGGCCTCGGCGACCCGGTGCCCGGCAGCGACTTCACGGCCCGGTTCCACACCCAGTGGCTCACCGACGACGCCACCTTCTACGGCCTCGCCTGGTTCGTCCACGGCGCCATGCCCACCGGTTTCACCAAGCGACCGAGCAAACGCGAACTGGCCCACGTCCACGCGGACCTGCGCCCCACCCACCCCGCCCAACCGGCCCTGCGCGGCGAGTTCCCGTACCCGGTGGAGGGCAAGCTCCCGGACCCCTTCGTCGCCAACGACACCATCACCCTGCCCCGCGTGCGCGAGGAGTACTACACGACCGAGGACCAGGGCACGCTGTGGAACACCCAGTTGGTGCAGCTGCAGCCGGACGGCCAAACGGTCGAGAGCACCGTGCTGAGCCCGATGCGCCACTACCGCTCAGGCCGCACCTACGAGGAAACCTTCAACCACGGCGTTTACGGCCCGGTCTTCCCGGCCTTGCCCAAGGAACAATCCTGGGTCAGCCGAATCGGTGATTACGTGCACGCCTACATCCCACTGTTCGGCGACGGCAACGGCAACGCGGGCACCTCGGCCATGGCCACCACCGCGACCACCCTGTACCTGGACGACAAGAAGATCGGCGAGTCCACCGCGCCACCCCCCGTCGACTTCGCGGTCCCCGCCCCAGAAGGCAACTACCGCCTCGTCGCCGACGCGACCCGAGCACCGGGCACGGCCGACGTCTCCACCAGGGTCACCGCGTCATGGAGCTTCCGCTCAGCACACACCGACACCCTGACACCGCTACCGCTCTCCACGATCCGCATCACCCCGAACCTGGACAAGGCCAACGCGACCCCGAAGGGCCGGTTCTTCGCCGTGCCGTTCTCGTTGCAGGCCCAGGGAAGCAGTGACCTACGGCCAGCGAAGACACTGTCGGTCGAGGTCTCCTACGACAGCGGGACAACCTGGCAGAAGGCCCCGGTATTCGGCGGCACCGCATTCCTGTGCCACCCCAACAAGGCGGGAACGGTCTCACTACGAGCCAAGGCGACTGACCGCACAGGCCAGGCGTTGGAGCTGACCGTCATCGACGCCTACAAGCTGGTCTGACGAACCTGCGGCCCGGGCTCCCACACCGGATCCCGGCCCGCGCTGGTTCGACCATGCCGCGCGGCCCGGGCGTGCAGGGCCCGGCCGCGCGGCACTGCCGGTCCAGTCCCGTGCCGAAAAGCCATGAACTCCCTTGGTGCCAACCAGAACCGCATGGCGAGTCCAGGTCCTAGCCCACCGCCAACCAAACCGCAGTGCCAAACTCCGCCTGCCCTGGCAATAGCACCAACAGGAACGGGACTCACCACTGATCCGTTCCTGGCTTTCCCCTGGCAAACCCCGCCGCTGCGACCCCGATCGACTACCCCACAGCCCATTCACCCTGCCGCCGCCCCCACCAACGTCCCCACTGACCAGCCCGCCCCCTGCATTCCATACGCAGCCAAAACACGGCCTGTGATTGTTTGTCAAGGTACTCTTTCCCGCCTTGACAAACAATCACAGGCCGTAGTGATAATTGGCGTAGGGGATTCAGGGGATCACGGGTGGCTTACACTCCACAGGCCTCGGGCGGCACATACACATGGGCTGCCCGAGGAAAAGACGGGGGCTCGATCTAGTGAACTCACTTCGTGCGGGGCCCCTAGAGCACCGCGGTGGAGAGAAAAGGGCAGGGTAAGGGCATCCCCACCCACGGCAAGTTTAGCGGCACTCTCCCCCCACACGAAGCGAGTCCACTAGATCGAGCATCCGTAACGGGACTTGCGTACCAGCGGGGTCGGCCTATCTGCTGTGATTTCGTGGGGGAGGGGGGCGGCCTTCGGGTGCGGTTGTATGGGCGTGAGGGTCTGTCCGCGCGGGTGAGCGGGGAGTGAGGGCGATCTTCCGCTGCAGTTGGTTGGTGGGCAGGAGTCGGTTGCGGCACCGGCGGGGCAGTCATTCCGCTGCAGTGTGGTGGTGGTGCGGCGTTCTGCTGCGTCAGGTCGGCTGAGCACCGTAGTTCCCGCCGGTGCCAGCGAGATCAGCACCAGCACGATTCCTTGCCGCGGTCAGAATTCCCGAGCCGTCATCGATCCTAGGTCAGTTGGGTCATCAGCTCAGCTGCCTCGACCATCGCGTTCGCCTGGTGGTACAGAGCCCTCGCCCGTGCCCAGTGCCGCCCAGCCGACGCTCGATCGCCCACTCGGGCCTCCAGTTCGCCCAGGTCCCGGTGCAGGTGTGCCAATTCGTAGTCATCCGGCACCGCGGTCCGCACCGCCAGTGCCCGCTCCAAGTGCTCTCGGGCCGCGGTCAGGTCGTCGCCCGCCAGGTAAGCGCGGCCGAGTTGGTTGAGTGCCGAGGCTTCGCCGTGTCGGTCGCCGACGTCTCGGCTCAGGTCCAGGGCCGATCGGAAAGTGGTCACGGCCGCCCGGACATCGCCTGCCGCCAGGTAGGCCCGGCCGGTGTCCAAAAGGGACTCCCATTCCAGCCACCGGTCGCCGATGGCCCGGCTCATCGCCACGGCCTCGTCCAGGTGGGCCAGCGCCGCCTGGTGGTCGCCACGCTGGAGCCAGGCCTCGCCGAGGGTGTCCAGGGTTGCCGCGGTGAGGCGGTCGTTGCCCAAGCCCCGGAACGTCTCCAGGGCCTCGGTCAGCGGCGGCAGGCTCTCGCTGGCGCGGCCCATCCGCACGAAGGTGTGTCCCAGGTTCCGTTGTGACAAGGCGCGCCCCAGGTCGCTGCCCGCCTCGGCGCAGCGGGTCACGGCCAACTGGTGTGCGGCGATCGCCTCGTCGAATCGGCGGAGTTCGGCGTAGGCGTTGGCGATGTTGTTGTGCACGTGCCCCTCGCCCGCCAGGTCGCCCGCCGAGCGAACGGTCCGGAGCGCCCGCTGGTTGGTCTCGAGGGCTTCCCGGAGGCGTCGCGTCATGAAGTACGCGACCCCGAGGGCCCGCAGCATCTCCGCTTCCGCCACCGGGTCGCCCAGTGCCGTGGCCGCGGCGGCGCCCTGCCTGCACAGCTCCACGCGGTCGTGCCAGTGGCCGGTGGTGTCGTAGAAGCTGGTCAGCAGGTACGTCAGCTGCCACGCCGAGTCCAGCCTGCCCAGTTCCCTGGCGCACTGCGCCACCGCGCGCAGGTTCGCGCGTTCGGCGTCGAGGAAGGCCAGTGCGCCGTGCCGGTCGGCGAACGGCACCGACGGCCGCGGGTGCCGCAGCGTCGGGGTCACCAGGTCGCGGTTCGGGTCGATGACCCGGTTCGCCTCGTCGGCCACCACCAGGTACCAGTCCACCAACCTGGACAGCGCCGCCGCGCGCTCGTCCGCGCTGGCCTTGCCCGCCGCGAACTCCCTCACCAGGTCGTGGAAGCGGAAGCGGTCGTGTTCGGTCTCGGTGATCAGGTGCGCGGCCGCCAGCGCCGCCAGCGACTCGCGCGCGCTCTCCTCGGACACCCCGCTCAGAGTCGCCGCAAGCGCGGTGCTCACCGTGCTGCCGGGACTGACCCCGAGCAGTCGGAACACCAACGCCCGCAACGGTTCCAGTGGCTCGTACGCGCTGGAGAACACCGCTCGGACCGTCCTGGCGTCGCCCTCGACCGCCAGGGTGTCGAGCCTGCCCGCGCCGACCAGCTCGGCCGCCGACTCGGCCACCGTGCGGGTGGGGTGCGCGACGAGCCGGGCCGCGGCGATCCGCAGGGCCAGCGGCATCCCACCGCACAGCCTGCCCAGCCGGGCCGCCGCGCCTGCCTCGCGCTCGATCCGCTCGGTACCGACCACTCGGGCCAGGAGCGCGAGGGATTCCTTGTGCCCCAAGGTATCCAGCGCGACCGAGTGCACCGCGTGCCGCGTCCCCAGGGCCGCCAACGTCTGCCTGCTGGTCACCACCAGCAGGGTGTGCCCGCTGCCGGGGACCAGCGGGAGCACCTGGTTGACATCGCCCGCGTTGTCCACCAGCACCAGGCAGCGCCGCTCGTGCAGCAGCGACCGGTACAGCGCCGCCCGCTCGGGCAGCTCGGCGGGCATCCGCTCGTCCGGCACGTCCAGGGCGCGCAGCACGTGCGCCAGGGCGTCGGCCGCGCTGGCCGAGCGGCGCGCGTCGTGGCCGCCGAGGTCGAGGAACAGCTGACCGTCCGGGAAGCGCGCCGACACCCGGTGCGCCCACTGCACGGCCAGCGCGGTCTTGCCCATCCCGGCCGCCGCCGAGATCACCACGACCGGCCGCTCGTCACCCGGGTCGGCCACCACGGCGTCCAAGGTCGACAGTTCGCGCTCGCGCCCGGTGAAGTGCCCGACCCGGGCGGGCAGCTGGGCGGGCCCGCGCACCGCGGGCCGCGGGTCCAGCGCCGGGTCGCGGCGCAGGATGGCGGTGTGCAGGGCGACCAGGTCCGGTCCGGGGTCCACGCCGAACTCGTCGGCGAGCCGCTCCCGGACCTCCCGGTAGACCGCGAGGGCGTCGGTGTGCCTGCCGCGCCGGTGCAGGGCGAGCATGCACAGACCGGCCAGCCGCTCCCGGGTCGGGTGCGCCGCGACCAGCCGGGGCAGCTCGCGCTCGGCGTCCTCGTGCCGCTGCAGCCGCAGCTCGGCGTCCCACAGGTCCTCGACGGCGGCGATCCGCTGCTCGCGCAGCGAGTCGAGCTCGCCGCGGCCCCAGCCGTCCAGCACGGCGTCGGCGAACGGGTCGCCCCGCCACAGCGCGAGCGCGGCCCGCAGCAGCGGCGCGGCGTGCTCGGCCTCGCCCGCGGCCAGGTGCTTGCGCGCCGAGCGGACGTCCCGTTCGAACCGGAGCGCGTCGACCGACTCCGGCTCGACGACCAGCACGTACCCCGGCTCGCGGGTCTGCAGCACGGCCGGGAAGCCGCACGCGGTGAGCGCCTGGCGCACCCGCGCGACGTGGCTGTGCAGGGTCTTGACCGCGGTGCGCGGCGGGTCCTCGCCCCACAGGACGTCGATCAGCCGGGACGCGGGCAGCACCGTGCCCGCGTGCAGGGCCAGCACGCCGAGCACGGCGCGCTGTCGGGTGCCGTGCACCAGCGCGCGCCCGGCCGGGCCGACGGCCTCGACCGGACCCAGCACGCGCAGTTCGCCGGGTCCGGTCACCCCAGCTCCTTCCGCGCACCTTGGTAAAGAAAGCGTAACCAGGCGACTGCGCCGCGCAAACGGCCAACCGGCTGAGCCGGACGGTCCACGCGGGCCAGCGTCGGTTGCGCTGCGCGACAACCGTGCCACAACCGGTCGCCAGCAGGCTCGCGGCACACCCTGTCAGCGTGACCCGCGAGGAGAACCCCGATGTCCCGCAGTCGCCCAGCACTACTGGCCACCGCCGTCGCGGCGGTGGTCGGCGCGCTCGTCCCCGCGCTGCCCGCCGCCGCGGCCGACGCCGTGGCCCAACCCCTGCTGCCGCCGCCCACCAGCCAGTGCGGCCCGCTCGACGTCACCTTCGTCATCGACGACACGTCCAGCATGGGCGGCGCCATCGCCAACATCAAGACCGGCATCAACGCGATCATCTCGGACGTGGCCACCCTCTCCGGCGGGGACTTCAAGCTGGGCCTGGTCAGTTTCAAGGACAACGTCCGCGTGCTCAACGACCTGGCCGCGGGCAACCAGGCCGCGGTCACCACCGCGGTCAACGGCCTGGTCGCCAGCGGCGGCGGTGGCACCCCGGAGGCCTCCGACGAGGCGCTGAACACCGCGGTCAACAACCTGCCCGCCGCGGGCCGCCCGCAGACCGGCGACTTCCTGGGCACCTGGCGCAGCAACGCCACGAAGATGATCGTGCTGGTCACCGACGCGCTGCCCGGCGGCTTCGACGACGTGCACGCCCCGGTCGACGTGACCAACGCGCACACCCGCGCGCTGCAGGCGCAGAACAACATCAAGATCAACAGCATCTACGTGCCGACCGGCGGCGTGTCCGCCCCGGTCGTCACGATCATGCAGGACTACGCCACCACCACCGGCGGCGTCTACACCCAGGCCGCGGCCAACGGCTCGAACGCGGCCACCTCGATCCAGCAGAGCCTGCGCAACTGCCGCCGCACCGACGTGTTCATCCGCGATCACGGCTCCGACACCGGCGTCGAGCCGCACGGCCTGAACCCGATCTGGACCAGCCCGGACATCACCGTCTGCCCGACCATCGCACCGTGCGCGGGCACCAACCCGGTCGTCGGCGGCACCAGCTACATCCACGTCAAGCTGAACAACCCGGGCCCCAACGGCTCGGGCAACGGCACCGGCAACCTCAAGCTCTACTACACCTCGCAGGGCGGCGCGGCCGTCTGGCCGACGCACTGGACCCACATCAACACCGCGGTGAACGTGACCGTGCCCGCGGGCGGCATCAACGTGGTCATCCCGTGGAACGGCGTCCCCGGCCCCGGCCACTTCTGCCTGCTGGCCCGCTGGGTCTCGGCGACCGACCCGATGACCTTCGCCGAGGGCCCGAACACGCTGACCAACACCCGCAACAACAACAACATCGCCTGGCGCAACGTCGACACCGTGCGCCTGGTGCCCGGCCAGCCGACCACGCACCCGTTCACCCTGGGCAACCCGAACCCGCGGGCGACCACCAACCTGGTGATCACCGCCGTGGACGAGCCGTTCGTCGGCCGCGGCAAGCTGGTCATCGACCTGGGCCAGGCCCTGACCGCCCGCTGGAAGGAGTCCGGCGGCCGCGGCACCGGCGTCCGGCAGGTGGGGGAGACCCAGTTCGAGGTCACCGACGGCAAGCTGGCCCGGCTCGACGGCCTGGTCATCGACCCGAAGGAGCGGTTCGAGACCAAGCTGACCTTCACCGCGGGCGCGGACGTCAAGTCCACCCTGCGGGTCAACCAGACCGACGAGAAGGACGAGGACCTCGGCGGCGTCGAGTTCCGCATCACCACCGGCTAGGGGCGGGGTAGGGGAGGGAACGGTCCGGCCACCGCGCGGTGGCCGGACCGTTCGCCTGCCGGGATGCCCGCTGGACATGCCTCCCGGACATGCCTGCCGGGGATGCGTGGTGGACATGCCCGCGGGACATGCGTGCCAGACATGCCCGCGGGGGATGTCTGTCAGGCATGCCGGACAGACATGTCGTCAACCATGTCTGTCCGGGACGCAGGGGAGCGATACTGTCGCGCATGCGCGCAGCGGTCTGGGCAGTGGCGGCGGTGGTGGTCCTCGCGGGATGCGCGGCCCCGGACACGGCGGTCCGCTTCGAGCGGGTCGACCTGCCCGCGGAACCGATCACGCTGACCACCGCGGGCGACGCGCTGGTCATCGGGGTGCGCCGGGGCGAGACCCCGGGCATCCTCCGCCGGGCGGCCGACGGCACGACCACCGAGATCCCGGCCCACGGCACCACCCCGTACGGCCTGCTCGCCCGCTGGACCGCCATCGCCGTCGACGGCGACAAGGTCGTGGCCGTCGGCGGCGAACGCGGCGGCGCCCACGGCAACGTCCGCTGGAGCGTCTGGAGCGGAACCACCGCGGGGATCACCGAACAACGCCAAGCCTTCAGCACCTTCGGCGGCTACGGCGCGGGCGACCTCTTCGACGCCGAGATCACCACAACCGGCCCAGTGGTCCTGGGCGGCTGGGAAAGCGCCAAGGTCGGCTTCGACGTGGCCACCTGGCTACCGGACGGCGACATCTGGAACAGGCAGAGTTCGGCCGGAACAGCACTGGAAAGCTCCCAGGCAGAACTACCGTTCCCACTGGCCGCGACAACCACCGGCGACGGAATCCTGATCGCGGGCTGGGAACTGGCAGGCAGCCGAGAACAAGCAGTCGTCTGGCGATCGACCAGGGGTGTGACCGGCTGGACAAAGCAACCATTACCGGACACCGGCACCGCGGCCCAGGCAATGGCCATCCGCTGCACCGGACCGAGCTGCCTCATCTCCGGAGCAGTAGACGGAAAACTGGCCATCTGGCGCTTCGCGGACAACACGTGGACCCGCCTATCGGGCGTACCGGCGATCGCGGTGAACCCCCAAGAGCCCATCGCCGCCCCACTGGAGTCCAACGGCCAGGTACTCCAACTCATCACCGACGGCGACCGGGTGAAAGCGATCACCGGCCAACCGGGAAGTTGGCAGACCCACGACACCACAGGCCCCACCGGCAAGATCACCACGGCGATCCAGCTGGCCGACACCACCTACGCCATCACAACCCCCGGCACCCTCTGGCGAGTGTCCATAAAGGATCTGAGTGCATAGATCGCAGTCAGCGGCTCCCACCATTCGGCAATGCCCAACTCACACACCGTCATCCACGTCGGTCGGGGGCAGCCGCAAGGCGCCGATTGCTTCCATCTCTCATTCTCAAGCCCTACGGAACGCAACACCCGTTACGGATGTGCTCGATCTGGCGGACTCCCTTTGTGTGGGGGAGGAGTGCCGCTAACCTTGACCTGGTGGTGGGGATGCCCTTCACCCCACGCTTTTTCCCCACAGCCGTGCTCTAGGGGCCCCGCGCAAAGGGAGTTCGCCAGATCGAGCCTGCGTCTTAGTCGGGCAACCTGTATGAGCTACGCGTCCTGAACTGGGCGTAGCCCATACAGGTTGCCCGACTTAAGAGCGGGCTCGATTCAGTGAACTCACTTCGTGCGGGGCCCCTAGAGCACCGCGGTGGTGAAAAAAGGGCGGGTGAAGGGCATTCCCCACCACCGGCAAGTTTAGCGGTACTCTCCCCCCGCACGAAGTGAGTTCACTGAATCGAGCACATCCGTAGCGGGTGTTGCGTTGGGTGGGGCTTGAGATTTAGGGATTCGAGGGATTCAAGGTGAGAATATTGCGAGCGAGGGTGTATTGGTGGGTACCCCGTTTCCGGGGCCGTGCCTGGGAAGCGTTTCGGGGGCAGTGTCTGAGGGAGCGGGCAACGGACAGCGGGGCAGGGGGCAGGGGGCAGCACACCGTCTGCGTGTCCTGGCTGTGCTCTCGAACGCCCTGACCACCGCCCAACCCAACGTGCGCGCCGCGCGGGCGACCGATTTTCGCGTAACGCGGTGATCACCGGTGTCGACTAACGGTTGTGCCCAGGGGGAGCGCGTTGCCGGACACCGGCGAACCCAGCCTGCGGGTGGTACGCGGGCCACGCCCGTTCTACCTGCGGCGCCGCTTCCTGCGCCCGTTCGCCCCCGCCGCCCTCGTCGCCGTGGCCGGTCTGCTGGCGCTGACCACCTCGGCGAACCTGCTGCTGCCGCTGCAACCGCTCACCGTGATCAACGGCAGCGTCGGGTCGAAGGCCGACTACTTCGAGGACGACCAGGTCCGCGACCTGCTGCTCCGCCACCACATCCGGGTGAACATCACCCGGCAGGGATCCCGGGAGGGTGCGGGCAGTGACCTGGACACCCTCGACTTCGTCTTCCCGTCCGGCCAGCCCGCTGCCCGGCTGGTGGTCGAGAAGCGGATCGCCGAGGGCAAGCGGCAGACGGTGCACCGCCCGTTCGTCAGCCCGGTAGTGCTGGCGACCTACCGCGAGTACGCCGACACCCTGGTCGCGAACAACCTGGCCACCGCCCAGCCCACCGCCGGTGGCGAGCCGCCGTACTACTACAACGTGTCGATGGCCCCGTTCCTGGAGCGGATGCGCGCGGGCGAGACCTGGAACGACCTGCGGCTGGGCGACCGGGGCCTCAGCAACGACAACGTCGCGCTGGTCAACACCACCGACGTCTGCGTGTCCAACGGCGCCGCCACCTACCTCAGCCTGGTCGCCTACCTCCACCGGCACGGCGTCCCCAAGGATCTCGCCGACGCCACCGACCTGGGCAACGAGATCAAGCCGCTGCTGCGCGCCCAAGGCCAGCCGATCGTCTCCCCGGAGCTCTACTTCGTCGACGAGGGCCGCAGGAACGCGCCGATCATCGTGATCTACGAGCACCAGTACCTCGCCCACCAGCTGCGCCACCGGGCCCGGCAGGGGCAGCTCGACCGCGACCGCGTCCTGCTCTACCCCGACGTCGCGCTGCCCAGCGAGCCGCAGTTCATCGGCCTGACCGAGTCCGGCACCCGGCTCGGCAAGCTGCTCACCACCGACCCCGACCTGCGCAGGCGGGCGATGGAGCTCGGCTTCCGGGTCTTCGACCCCACCGGCGAGACCGCCAGCCCGCAGCTGTCGAGGTTCCTCGCCGAGAGTCGCGTCCCCGAGCCCGCCCGCGGCGGCATCGAGACCAAGGTCCTGCTGCCCGACCTGCCGCTGCTGGAGAAGATGATCGAGGTAGTCGGCGACTGCCCGAAACCGGGGAAGTGAGCGGTGGCCGTCTTCGACGCGCAGTGGTGGGGTGCCTGGTGGCCGTGGCTGCTGGTCTGGGTGGTGACGGTGGCCGCGCTGGTCATCGCGATCACCATCGCCGTTCGGCACTGGCGGGAGAACCGCGCGCCGGAGCGCAACCGCCGCCACGGCGTCGGGTTCTACCTCGACGACGAGGGCGTGATGGCGCTCTACCGCCAGTACGGCGGCAAGTACAAGGCGGCGCTGCGCCAGGAGGTGCAGGAGCGGATCAGCGCCAGCCGCGAGGTCGAGCTGGGCGTCGAGCTGGCCCCGGTGCGCGCGGCGGCCAAGCGCGGCGTCAACAGCGAGGTCTTCCGCAGCTACATCGAGAACGTCGAGCCGATCACCGCGATCGAGATCATCCTCGACGTGCTGGCGCGGGCCGGTGACGTGGTCGACGTCGACCTGCGCAGGCAGCAGGTCGTCGGCGGGCCCGCGCTGGACAACACCCTCGACGAGCAGGACCGCCCCCGGGAGGTGCGGCTGCGCGACCTGGAGACGTTCGTGTCCCTGCGCGGCCTGTTCCACGCGACCACCACCGACGCCGAGACCTCGGTGTTCGAGGCCCCCTACGGCGACCCTGCCGACCCGGCGGCCTCGCCGCGGATCCGGTTGTCCTGCCGCACCTCGGGCCTGCGCGCCGGTCCCGTCCCGACCCGCTCGTTCCCGGCGCGCTGCCTGGGCCGGGTCGAGGACTGGGACCCCGAGACCAAGGTGCTCACCGTGCACCCGATCGCGATCTTCCGCTGACCGCCCGCCGCTCTCGCCCACCGCACTGTCCAGTGCGGCTGTCCACAGCGGCCACTCACCGCGGCCACTCACCCAGCAGCGATTCACCTGGCAGCGATTCACACAGCAGCGATTCACACAGCAGCGATTCACACAGCGGCCAAGCACACAGCGGCCAAGCGCCTGCGGCGATTCACACTGCGGCGATTCACTTGGCGGCCAGGCACTCAGTCCTCGTCGTCGCGCTCGCGCAGCGGCACCACGAACCACAGGAACCCGATCAGCAGCGCGCTGGCCCCGGCGATCGCGAACGCCCAGCCGCCGCCGACCACCATCTCCGCCAGCAGCAGCACCGAGGCGGTCACCGCCAGGGACAGGCAGACCAACCCGGCGATCGTGGTGCGGGTGGCCAGCCGCATGATCTCCGGCCGCTTGCCGCGCCGGAAAAGGATCCGGTGCCACGCCGCGGGCGCGGTCAGCAGGCCGACCGACGCCACCGCGAACAGCACGGCCACCAGGTGCGTGGCGCGCTCGAAGGCGTTGGCGTCGCGGACGTACACCTCGGTGAACGCGATGGAGAGCAGGAATCCGAAGAGGATCTGGACGCCTGCCTGGGCCACCCGCAGCTCTTGCAGCAACTCGTTGAGGTTGCGGGTGATCCGCTGCTCGGGCGACTCGTCGGCGGTCGGTGTACTCATGTCGGGACTCTCCTCGGTGCGCGGTCTGCACAGGGATGTTCCTCGGACCGCCCGATCGGAAACCGGACATTCGGCTCAACTGCCCGCCGTGCGCGATCAGCCCTGATAGTCGCTGGTCACGATCACGATCACGCCCGGGTCGGCGAGCCGCAAGCTCTCGGGGCGCGCCAACGGCTGCAGGTGGAACTGACCCGCCAGGTTGAGCGCGGCGGGCTCCTCCTCGGTGCCCGGCCGGTAGTACACCGTGGAGGTGGGGAGTCTGCCGCCGGTGTAGTTGCTCACCTCACTGACAGTCCAGCCGCGCTCCCGGAAGTCCGCTTTGGCCTTGTTCCCGAGCCCGGCGATCGTGGAGTTGTTGTAGACCCGCACTACCGAGGTCCCGGCCACGGCGGCGCTGGAAGTCGTCGTGGCCGTCGCGGTGGTCGAGGTCGTCGTGGTCGCCGATCGCTCCACGGTCGTGGTCGTGCCTGCCTGCTGGGCCGACGTCGTGGGTCCCGTGGACGCCACCGTCGGTGCGGGGTTCGCCGTCCCCGCCGGCTCGTCGACCAGCGCGTTGGTCGCCAGCACGGCGGCGGTCACCCCACCCGCCAGCCCGACCGCGGCGGCGGTGATCCACAGGGCCCGTCGGGGAGCGCGGGCGGGTGGCGTCGTGGGGATCGCCGTCCGCCCGGTCCAGGCCCCGTTGCGGACGAGCGCGAGCTGGTTCGCCGTCCCGGTGCCCAGCCTGCTCGGCATCGGCCGCCCGGCCGCGCGGGCCATCCGGCGCAGCTCCGCGTACAGCACCTCCAGGCTCAGCAGCTCCGGCCCGCCCGCCACCCCGTCGCGTAGCAGTCGGATCAGGCCGCCGGTGAAGGCCGTGTACCTGGCCCCCGGCGGGGCGAGCGCGACGGCGTTGGCCGGTGCCGAGGCGAGCGTGTAGGTGCCCTCCACCTCGACCTGCCCGGACAGCGCGGCCGCCATGGTCCCGGCGGTGGCCCGGCCGCTGAAGCAGCAGTCGAGCACCAGCACCCGGTTGACCGCCGGGCTGTCGCGCAACACGTCGCGGATCACCTCGAACGGCAGCGCGCTCACCCGCAGCTCGTCGGGGTGGGTGTCGGGCAGGGTGAGGTAGAGGTCGCCGCGGTCGGGGCTGAGCAGGCCGTGACCCGCGAAGTAGACGAAGACGGTGTCGTCGGCGTTCCCGGTGTGCTTGCGCAGGGCGCGGTAGACGGCGCGCACCGAGTCCGCGTTGTCCACCACCGTGCAGCGCTCGGGCAGGAACCCGCCGCGGCGCGGGTCGGTCAGCGCGGACTGGAGTCCATCCAGGTTGTTGACCACACCCGCCAGGTCGGGCAATTCCGGCGCGGTGTGCCTGCTGGTGCCGATCAGGATCGCCGACGACCGCGCCGGATCGGGCATGCGCACCCGCGTCTGCACCCCCTGGGACGCCGTTCAGAACGAGATCACCCTAGACGCCCCTACCGCGACGCACGCGGTGATCGCGCCACGTAGGCGAACGGGACCTCCGCCTTCCCGCGGTTGCGGGCCATCGTGTAGTCGCCGAACGCCGTGGTGCTCCCCGCGAGCGCGCGCCACTCGACCAGGTGCAGGTCGTCGACCTCGGCCCACTCGGTGCGCCCGGGCACGCCGGTGACCTTGACGTACGGGGTGACCACGGTGGCCTGCTGCCTGCCCCCGGCCAGGTCGGCCGCGGTCAGGTCCACCACGACCTCGTGCCACCCGCCGTCGTCGGGCACGGTGATCGGCCGGGACACCGTGGTGACCAGCTCCGGCGCCTCGGCCCCCGGGTCGCCGGTGAGCCGGGCGATCTCGAAGCGGGCCTCCGGGGTCGCCCCGGCCGACCGGCGCACCCGCACGACCAGCGAGTACGACGGGTCCGCGTCGACCGCGACCGCCTTCCCGCGCCGGGTCTCGAACAGCCGGTGCCGGGGGAGCGCGACGGTGGCCACCGGGCGGGTCTGCGTCGTCCCGCCGTCGGCCTCCAGGCGCAGGCTGCGCAGGCCCTCGGCGGTGTCCCCGGTCTGCAGGCCCTCGCGCTTGCTGTTGACGTTCCAGTGCACCGCGTCGGTGACCACGCTGTCGGCGACGTCGTCCTCGAAGTCGCCCCAGCCGAACAGGTCCCGGCCGACCTCGACGCCGGTGCCCGAGGTCGGCCGCACCAGGGTGCCCTCGCCGTCGGGCAGCCGCCGCACCTGGCCCGGGGGCAGGGTGACGGTCCGCGGGGTCTCCGGCGCGGGCTGGTCGGTCACCAGGATGGTGTGCCGGTCCAGCACGAGGTGCGCGGGTCTGGTGTCGGGGGAGGCCGCGGCGAGCCGCGTCCTGACCACGCCGTCGGTGTCCTCATAGGACTCCAGGGGGCTGCGCTCGGCCGCGTGCGCGAGCGCTCGGGCGGCGGCCTGGTCAGTGACCACCGCAGGCCGCCCAGCGACGTTCTCCACCGGCAGCACCCGCGCCTGCAACAGCTTGTCGCCGTCCCAGACCGTGCGCAGGAAACCGCTCTCCAGCGCCTCCACCCGGCTCAGGTCGGACACCAGGTCACCGAGGCCGTAGACGACCAGCTTGCCCTTGTACCACTCCATCCCCTGCGGCACCTGGGAATGGTGCGCCACCACCAGGTCGGCGCCCGCGTCGACCGCCTTGCGGGCGATGGCGCGCACGGTGTCGGCGGGCGCGTCGGCGAACTGGTGGCCGCCGTGCACCTGCACCACGACGACCTTCGAATCCGCCGCCGCCGCGCGGATCTGCTCCGGTGAGGTGGTGTCGTCCCAGAGGGCGGCGCCACCGTGCCCGCGCCGCGCCACCCAGTCCTGGACCTCCGGGTAGACCGCCGAGAGTGATTGCCACATGGCGGCGGCGTCGGCTGGGCTCGCCTTGCGCTCGGCGCCGGTGTAGAGCTCCCACGCCGCCCGGATGGGCCGGGCGGCCCGCGGCACGCGCACGGCGCCCGCGGTGAACCCCCAGTCCCGCGACTGGTACTGCCAGGCCTGGTTCTCCGAGAGGTCGGCCGGCTTGCGGGTCGAGGCGGTGGGCAGCTGTGCGTTCGCCGCCGAGCCGTCCACGTCGGTGTAGGCGAGCATGCTCGTGGTCGTGCCGTTGGTGGTGGTGCGCAACGGTTTCGCCGCCTCGGCCGGGTCGGCGCCCGCGCCGATCGCGCCGATGTCGACCGCCGCCAGCGCCGCCCGGGTGTCCGCCAGGCCGGGGTCGAGCAGGTCGCGCGCGTGGTCGTTGGCCAGCCCCGCCACGTCCACCGACAGCTTGCGCAACCCGGCGACGGCCGCGGCGGGCGCGTGCCGGACGGGCCGCCTGCCCGGGTACGCCGCCGTCTCGGGCTTGTCGCTGAGCACCGTCTCCAGGTCGACCGACCCGATGTCGGCCGCGGCGAACGCGGGCGCCAGCGCCTCCACCGCGCGCTCGGCCGCCGGCCCAGCGTCCGCCGCCGCGGCCGGGTCCTGCTTGCCGAACGACAGGTCACCGCCCAGGTGCAGGACGAACCTGCCCGGGGTGCGGGCCAACAGCGTCACGTCGGTGGTCTTGCCGCCGTCGGCCCAGCCCAGCGACACCGGCTCGGTCAGGTAGCCGTCGGCGCTCACCACGGCCACCGCGGGCCCGCTGAGCGCGGGTGTGGTGGCCAGGCCGTCGTCGTCGGTGGTCAGCTCGACCGCGGCGTCGACCGCGGTCACGCCCTGCACGGCCACCCGCGCGTCGGCCAGCGCCTCGCCGGACTCCCCGCGCACCCGGACGGTGGCGGTGATGGTGCCGCCGCCGCTGGAGGTCAGGCAGTCGCCGCAGTCCGGGCCGGACACCTCGTGCACGACCACCACCGCCCCGACGACCGCGGCCACCAGGCCGCCCGCCAGCAGGCTCTTCCGCACCGTGGTCCACGCAGGCACGCTCGGGTAGTTCCTTTCCAAGAGATCAGTCGGGTCGGGACGCCTTACTCGGCGCGGAAGTCGACCTTCGCCAGCACCTCGACGACCGCGCGCCAGTGGCTCTCCTCGGAGCGCACCGTCCGGTTCATCTCCACGTGGGCGAAGGGCACCCCGTGGGCTGCGGCCTCGACACCCTGCTCGTTGCGGGTGCCCTCGAGCGCGCCGCACTGGTCGCGCCAGGCGCGGCACACGCGCAGGCCCCGGTCCGCGAGGTCCTCGGCGGCCTGCCGGAACCCCGGGCCCGCGGCGCCCGCGCCGGGGGAGAGCACGACGTCCTTGCCGGACAGGCTGGCGTTGTCGAAACCGTGCAGCTGCACCTGCGGCAGCCCGGTGGCGCCGAGCGCGGTGACCACGGCGTGGAACATCGAGTCGGCGCGGTGGGCGACGTCGCCCGCGCCGTCGGCCACCCGCCGGTGCGTGCCCGAGATCGCCAGCACCGAGCCGGGCGCCTGCTGGAACAGGGCGAGCCCGACCTTCTCGGTGTCCATGTCGGCCACCGGGTGCGGCACCTCCACGACCAGCTTCGCGGGCGTGGACAGGTCCACCACGTACATGCCCCACGCGCGGTCGGACCCCGGCTGCTGGTCGAGCACCGCGATCGGCCGCCCGGTCCGCTCGTCGGTGCCGATCCGGTAGGTGTAGCCCAGCTCGGACAGCGACGGACCCGGGTCGGCCACCGGTGCGGCGCCCGCCACCCGGCTGAGCCGGTCGACCACCGCGGTGAGCCGGTCGCGCTCGTCCTGGTCGGGCGGGCGGTACTGGGCGTCGTCGCGCAGGCCGCCGACGAAGCGCCCGATCTCCTCGGCCAGCCCGATCATCGATGCCTGTCCCTGTTTCTCGTTGTCGCCACCGGGGATGACCAGCACGACGAGGACGGCCAGCACCGCCAGGACGAGGACCGTGACCAGGGTTCGTGGCCGCGTGACGTAATGCACGGTTTAGGAACCCATCCCCCAGTCGTGTCTTTGATCCACCCGGTCGGGTGAAGTCGCGTGAGTCGCTGTAGCAGAATGCCACAGCGGCAACGGCAGTCGCGGGACGAGGCTGCCGGTTGTGTCATTCATCCGACTGGGGAGACCTGTGCGAAGAGAGTCCGTGCGTGCGCGTTCAGGCGGTGCGGCGAAACTGGCCGAGCAGGTGCCCGAGGGCGGTTTCCTGGGCAGTGTCCGTGCGCCCGCAACCGTTGTGGCCGCACTCTTCCTCATTCTCGCCGCGCTGACCGTGATCCTGTTGGAACCGCACGGCGAAAGCCGCCTGCCTGCGGCGTTCCGCGATTCGCAGCAGCAGTTCGCGGTCTCGGCCGCCCGCTCGATCGGTGTCTCGGCGACCAGGGGTCTGGGTGATCTCCGGGTGCTGGCAGCCAATTCCAGCGCGGCCAAACCCGACGAACTGCTCGATCTGGTCATGGACAACCGGAAGTGGCGCGGCGCGGCGGTCGTCGACCGCTCGACCCGCGCCCTGCTGGCCACCCGGGGTGAGCAGGTGCCCGCCCAGGCGCTGCCCACCGACCTCACCCGCGACGTGCTGACCAGGATCAGCGAGCCGAACTCCGAGCTCGGCCTGCTGGTCGGCACCCCGCTGCCCGACGGCCGGGTGCTGGTCGCCACCGCCACCCTGCGGCTACCCGACCCTGGCCCGGACGGTGGTCTGGACCAGTCGTTGTTCCTCACCACCGCCGCGGGCGAGGTCATCGCCACCGCGCACGCCTCGCCCGACGCGGCCGCCATGGCGCCCCGGGTCACCCCGCTGGTGGTCGAGGCCGCCCGCGCCGCCCCGGGCGGGGCCGGGCTGCTGCTGGCCCCGGTCGCCGACGACGCCCAGCAGGTGGTCGCCTACGCCCCCGCCGCCTCGGCCACCGACGGCCCGCAGCTCGACCTCGGCGTGGTCGCGGTCGCCAGCGGCCGGGTCGACGGCCCGACCGCGGGCCGGTCCGGCTGGCTGCCCGCCGCGGTGCTGGCAGTGCTGGCCGCCCTCGGGCTGCTGGCCACTCGCTGGGCCCTCACCAGCCCGGTCCACGCCCTGCGCGACGACGCCCTGCGGGTCGCGGGCGGCGAGGTCGAGCACCGCGTCCGCACGCCGCGCACCGCGGAGACCGCCCGCGTCGCGGCGGGCATCGAACACTGCCGCGCCAAGGTCGCCGGGACCGCCGCCCGGCGGATGCGGCGGGCCCGGGTGTCTGCGCTGGTCGTGGTCCTGCTGACCTGTGTGAGCACCGTGCTGTGGGCGGTGCTGGTCGTGCTGGCGAGCCGTGGCGACGACACCGTGGTGCCCGAGACGGTCGTGTCGAGCCTGCGCAACCAGACCGGCCGCGCGGCCGACACACTGCGCCGCAGCATGAACGACGGCCTGGCCGACCTGGAGACCGTGGCCAGGGCGAGCGGCGCGAACGACAAGGCACTGGCCACCGCGCTCGACCGCATGTCCCAGGACCAGGTCCGCTACCGCAGCCTCTACGTCGTCGAGCGCGACGGCGAGCCGTCGATGCAGGTCGGCCGCAGCCCGCTGCGGCTGCGCGAGCGGCCGCCGACCTCGTCCGGGATCCGCCAGCAGAACAGCGCGGGCCGGGTGCCGGTGCTCTTCGCGCACGTCCCGCTGCCCGACGGCAAGCGCACCCTGATCGGCGAGTTCGACCTCGACCACATCGGCAGGGTGCTCGACCAGGCCCCCGGCCACGTCCGGCTGCTCGACGACGACCTGCGCACCATCGGCGCCAACGAGGGCTACCTCGCCTTCGAGCAGGCCACCGAGGACGGCGTGCGCGCGGGCGTCGACACCGCCCGCCGCGGCGACCCCACGGCCGCGGTGACCGGCGCGCCCGGCGGCCAGTCGCTGGTCGCCTCGGCCGCGGTGACCGGCGGCGAGATCGGTCGGCTGCGCTGGACGGTCGTCTCGCGCAGCCCGGTCGAGGAGATCGCGCTGGCGCAGAACGAGCACCGCCAGCGCACCCTGCTGGTGGCCCTGCTCGCCCTGCTGATCACCGGCTTCGGCGCGGGCTGGCACTACTTCGGCGTGGTCCGCCCGCTGCGCAGGCTGGCGGTCAGCGCGGACGCGGTGGTCGAGGGCGACCTCGACTCGGTGATCTACCCGCAGCGCCACGACGCGGTCGGCACCCTGGCGTTCTGCCTGGAGATCTGCCGGCAGGCCGCCACCCAGGGCGCGGGCAGGCTCGGCGAGGTGCGCAGGCCGCGCGGCTCGGCGATGGACGAGACCCAGTACATCCGGCCGATCGTCGACCGCGCCCCGGAACCCGCGCCGCGCAAGCCGGGTCCCGGTCGCGCGCGGTCCAAGGGCGCGGGCAAGGACCGGCCCAAGTCCAGGATCGAGCAGCGCACGTGACCTACCTCTACTGCGTGCTCATGGTCGGCGCTTTGACCATGCTCGGTGCCGGGATCATGGAGCAGCGCACCCACCTGCGCTACCTGTACCGGATCGAGCACCGCGTGCTGGTCAACGGCATCCGCGGCAAGAGCTCGATCACCCGGCTGTGCGCGGGCGCGCTGCGCGGCGGCGGCCTGGTCACCGCGGCCAAGACCACCGGCACCGCCGCCCGGTTCATCCACCCCGACGGCAGCGAGGAACCGGTCTACCGCAAGTTCGGGATCGCCAACATCGTCGAGCAGATCGGCATCGTGCGGCGCTCGGCGGCCTACCGCCCGGACGCGCTGGTGATCGAGTGCATGGCGGTGATGCCGGACCTGCAGGAGATCAACCAGTCCAAGCTGATCAAGTCGACCATCGGCGTGCTGTGCAACGTGCGCGAGGACCACCTCGCCGAGATGGGCCCGACCCTCGACGACGTGGCCAGGTCGCTGTGCCGGTCGATGCCGGTCGGCGGGATCTGCGTGACCGCCGAGCGCGACCGGTTGCACATCCTGCAGCAGGAGGCGGACAAGCGGAACTGCGAGCTCATCGCGGTCGACCCGGAGACGATCACCGACGAGGAGATGGCCCGGTTCGGCTGGGTCACCTTCAAGGAGAACGTGGCCATCGCGCTCGCCGTGGCCGAGCTGCTCGGGGTCAACCGGGCACTGGCGATGGCGGGCATGTGGGCCGCCCCGCCCGACCCCGGGGTGCTGACCGTGCGCACCTACGCCGCGCCCGGTGACCGGGTCGTCAAGCTGGCCAACGTCTTCGCCGCCAACGACCCCGAGTCCACCCTGATGAACATCGAGCGCCTGCTCGACCAGGGCGCGATCGCCCGCCCGCTGCAGGTCGTGATCAACTGCAGGCCGGACCGGGTGGAGCGCAACCAGCAGATGGGCGCGCTGGTCGAGCGGATCGAGCCGGACCGGGTGTTCCTGATCGGCGAGCCGACCCGCAGCGCCCAGGCCGCGATCCCCGAGTCCTACCAGGACCGGGTCACCGACCTGGGCGGCACGCTGCCCGGCGACCAGCTGGTGGCCGCGATGCTCGCCGAGGTCACCGGCACCGCCGTGCTGGTCGCCATCGGCAACATCCACGGCCAGGGCGAGGTCCTGCTGCACGAGCTGGAGAGCCTGCCCGAGCTGCCCGCCGACCAAGAGCCACCCCCCGAACCCCAGGAGCCCCGCGTGCTGCCCCCGCGCACCGCCAGTCGCCGCCAGGTCGTCCGCGGCCAGTTGTTCGCCGCCCAGCAGGACGCCCTCCCGGAGCCGAGGCGGTCGTCGTGACCACCGGCACGCTCGCGCCCGAGATCGCCACCCTCGGGCTGGCCATCGGCCTGATCTTCTCGCTGGTCTGCTACCTGACCACCAACCTCTCGCCCGGCGGCATGATCACCCCCGGCTGGCTCGCCCTGACGCTGGTGGAGGACTACCGCCGCGCCGGCATCGCCGTGCTGATGAGCGTGGTCACCTTCGGCGCGGTCAAGATCCTGCAACGCGTGGTCATCCTCTATGGCAAGCGCCTCTTCGCGGCGGTAGTCCTTACCGGTGTCGTCTTGCAGTGCACGCTGTTCCTGATCCTGCAGAAGGACTACCCGCTGCTCTTCGCGCACCAGACCCTCGGCTTCGTGGTGCCCGGCCTGATCGCCTACCAGCTGGTCCGCCAGCGGCCCGCGGCGACGATGCTGGCCACCGGCGCGGTCGTCGCCGCCTCCTTCGGCGTCCTGGCCAGCGGCGTTTTGGCGGGGCTGGTGCCCGCCGTGTAGGAAGGTGGGCGACGCGGAACTGGGGGCAGTCGATGGGAATGGGCACGAGAACGATCGCCGTGACGGTGGCCGCGATCCTGGTGGCGGCGGCGCTGGTGGGCGGGGGGATCTGGTACTTCACCCGCGCCGAGGGCCGGGACACCACCGAGACCGCGGACACCGCGCGCGCCGAGGACCCGGACCAGACCGCGACGATCAGCTACCAGCGGCTCACCGGCCCCGACCGCACCATGGCCCGCGACGGACGGGGCGCGGTCCTGGCGGTCTTCACCGACGGCGCCCGCACCGTGCTGGTCAACGGTCCCAACCGGACCTTCCGCGAACCCAAGGCGACCACCGCGGCCATCAACACCCAGGCCTGGATCCGACTGGCCCCCGAGCCCTGGCACCAGGGCGACGAACGCGCGATCTGGTTCGCCCCCTGGTTCGACCAGGCCAGAGCCGACCGCACCCCGGACGTCCTGGCCATCGCCACCGACTACCTGATCGACGCCCCGGCCGAAGAAGACGCGAAAGGTGTCCGCTTCCGCGGCGACGCCTCCTTCGGCCCGGTCAAGTCCAGCGGCGTGGGACGCAAGGAGCAGTCGGACTTCTACGACTACCTGGGCGTCCCCTGGACCTTCCCGGGCGCCCCCACCACCCAACCCGCCCCAGACCGCTACGGCGCCGTCGACTGCTCAGGCTTCATCCGACTCGTCTACGGCTACCGCATGGGCATCCCGCTGCTCGGCACCAACGAACCAGGCCCCGGCCTCCCCCGACGCGCCTACGCGATAGCCGAGTCCGGCCCGGGCGTGGAACTGGTGCCCAACAAGCGAAAGCGGGCCACCGCCTACGGCACACTGCAGCCCGGTGACCTGGTGTTCTTCGAGATCGAGGACGGCCCAGACCAACTCGACCACGCGGGCATCTACCTGGGCCTAGACGACGCAGGCCACCACCGCTTCATCTCCAGCCGCGAACGCATCGACGGCCCGACCTTCGGCGACGTAGGCGGAACCTCACTACTGGACGACGGCGGACACTACTCAACCGCTTGGCGCGCAGCCCGCAGACTCTGACCACACGGATACTGGCTGTCCCAACTGTCGTCACCGCCGACCAAATCGCTTCAAATCCCTCAATCTACAATCTCTAAACTCTCACCGCAGACGGTGTGCGGGTTGTTCGGCGTTGGCAGCGCGACGGCACGTGGAAACGGATCCGCGTCGAGCGGCCGACTCTATCGGGCTGATCGCGTTGGAGGTGAACGTGGATCCCATGATCAGCCGGGCCTCTCGGCACGCCGCCACTGCCCGCGCCCACCTGCGCAGGTGTGAGATCGCGGCCACCAGCGCGCCGACCAGACCCAGCACCAAGAACGAGGGCCGCGTCCCGACCGGGCAGTCGCCACCTGGCACGTCCTGCGCCGTGATCGTTCCGCAGGTCGAGCCCTCATCGGCGATGCTCCTTTAGTGAATCGTTAGTGCTAGCCGCATCTTCTGTTATTGGCAAGTCTGATGGCGAGACTGCTTCACGGATGAGCCGGCGAGCTGTTCCTGAGCGCCTTTGAGCGGTGCCGTCAGGTAACGTGGACAAGGTGAGCAAGAGGCGGCGTGGAACTCCTTTGAGGGGCTGTGCAGCTGCTACCTGCCCCTTTTTTGCGTATGGGTTCTTCCGGCGCCTTGCGTTTGACCAAGCCCTTGTCGGGTGCCATGATGAGAACTATGGGCGAAAATAACTGGAACACAACGATAGATCGTTGGCTGGACACCGTGCAGCCCAGCGGAAAAAGGGAATTGCTACGGGCGACCGATCGACTGACGGCAATTCTTGTCGCATCGACCGGACCCGAGCAGGAAGATCTTCCTGACGAAGTTTTCGCTGCATGGCAACAAGTGCTTGTTCGGCAACGCCTGACAGTCCTGCAGTCGGAGATCGCTTTTATCGAGGCTGCACGCCATCGAGGTCGGTCCTGGCGCGATATCGCGCAGGCTCTCAACCTGCCGCCGTCTCATTCCGCCGAAGAACAGCTTGATATCCTCAAAGCGGAAGCGGCCCGCACGCATCCCGCTAACGAACCGCGGCCGTTTCTGTCTTGAAAGAATCTTGTCCTCATGGTTGCTGGTGCGGCAGCGGATAGGTCGACCCCGCTGGAACGTAAGTCCCGTTACGGTTGCTCGATCTAGTGGACTCGCTTCGTGTGGGGGAGGAGTACCGCTAAACTTGCCGTGTGGTGGGGAATGCCCTTCACCCGCCCTTTTTTCACCACCGCGGTGCTCTAGGGGCCCCACGCGAAGTGAGTTCACTAGATCGAGCCCCCGTCTTTTCCTCGGGCAACCCCTGCGCACGAGCCACCCGTGGCGCCACAACGCGCACCCGGCTCAAGCGCCACGCCACCAAGTCGCCCCTGTCACACGGGCAGGAGCGCCAACCGCCCACCGCCCACACGTCCGCCGTTGCCGCAATGTCCTTAGTAGACCATCAAGCGGTCGGTCATCGTCCACCCCAGCCGTAGCTGTGGGTGATCTTCAGTCGGATGACGAGTCGTCGGTCGGTCACCATCGCTGTGCGGAACTCCGCCCAGTCCGGGTGTTCGCCGATGACCGTCCGGTAGACCTCCACCAGTTCGTCCACAGTGGCATCACCCGGTTCCGCTGCCACCGGGCTCAGTGTCACGTCTCCCTCCGCCACCGTGTACGCGCCCAGGTCCGGCGTGCTCACGTGCAGGCTCGCGCGCGGGTCGCGGCGGAGGTTCCTGGTCTTTGCGCGTTCGTCGGTGACCGAGACGCGGATCAGGTCTTGTTCGGGGTCGTAGGCGTAGGCGACGTTGGACAGCTGTGGCCGTCCGTCGCGCTTGATCGTGGTCAGCACGCCGCGGTTGTGGTCAGCGAGCAGCTTGTTCGTCGCCATGGTCTCGAAGGTAGGAGCGGCTCGGCGCGGGTGTCAATCACGTCCACACCCTGGTGCTACCGTCGGGTACACCGGAGTCGATCGCAGTGGAGGAAAGCCGATGTCCGTCGAGGTTGCCGACTCCGTTGACCGGCACCGGTTCGAGGCGACCGTCGACGGTCGGCTCGCCGGGTTCGCCGAGTACGCCCGTTCTGCCGCGCTGGTGGTCTACACCCACACCGAGGTGGACCCGGCCTTCGAGGGCAAGGGGGTCGGTGGTGCGCTGGCCCGGGCCGCGTTGGACGACGCCCGCGCTCGCGACCTGCCGGTGCTGGCGACCTGTCCGTTCATCGCCGAGTGGATGCGCCGTCACCCGGAGTACCTCGACCTGGCCTACCAGAACCGCAGTCGGGTGACCGACTGAGCGGTCAGCGCCTCCTGCCCTCGGCCAGTGCGCGCACCAGGTAGTCCGCCAGCGGCAGTGTGCGCCCGCCGTCGAGTTCGACCTCTATCGGTGCCGGGTAGGGCTCCCAGCCCGAGATCGCCGCCCGCACCACGGTGCCGTCGGGGCGCATGGCGGGGGCGTCGCCCTTGGCGATCGGGACGAACAGGGGGCGGACCACGATCTGCGCCATGCTGATCACCACGCCACGGCCCAGGCTCCAGCCGCGGGTGGTGCTGGGTTCGGCGACCACCCGGTGGCGCACCTTGGCGCCCTCGGTGGTGTCCCGCTGGTCGCCCCGGGACAGCTTCTCCACCCGCTCGACCGGGAGCGGGGCGGGCAGCAGTCCCTCGGCGAAGGCGGCGGCCGGGAACTCGCGGACCGCCTGTTCGACGAGCGCGATGTCGTCCGGGCCGACGACCTTGCGCCGTTCGGCGTCGCGGGCCAGCCACCGGGGCCAGGCCAGCGGGTCGAGCAGCGTGCTGAGGTCGATCACGGCCTGAATCGTACGGCCGGCGCGAACGCGACACGGTGAGACCTCGACCGCCGGGCCCGCGCGGCCACGCAGCGGATACCGACCGCCCCGGACGGTGACCGGCCCTAGGCTGTGCGGCATGGACCACACCACGGCCTGGACCGAGCAGAACACCCGTCTCGTCGAGCTGGTCCGCCCGGCCGATCCCGCCGCGCCGGTGCCCACTTGTCCGGAGTGGACGATCCGGCAGCTGGTCGCGCACGTCGGCCGCGGCGACCGCTGGTCGACCGCGATCGTGCGCGGGGGCGAGTTCGTGCACCCGAGGGACGTCCCCGGCGGGAAGCCGCCCGAAGACCCCGACGGCGCCGCCGACTGGCTCGCGCAAGGCCCGGCGCTGCTCGCCGAGGCTGTCGCCGAGGCCGGTCCGGACACACCCGTGTGGACGTTCACCGGCCCCAAGCCCGCCGCCTGGTGGCTGCGCAGGCGCCTGCACGAGGCGGTCGTGCACCACGCCGACGCGGCCATCGCGCTCGGCGCGCCGTACGTCGTCGAGCCCGCGGTGGCCGCCGACGGGATCTCCGAGTGGCTCGACCTGCTCGTCGCGGGCTCGGCCAAGCGCACCGGTCCGCCGCTGCTGGCCGAGGGCCAGAGCCTGCACCTGCACGCGACCGACGAGGGGCTCGGCACCGCGGGGGAGTGGCTGGCGCGGCCCGGCCCGGAGTGGGAGCACGGCCACGGCAAGGGCACCGTGGCCGTGCGGGGTCCCGCGGCCGACCTGCTGCTCGCGCTGATGCGCAGGCGGCCCGCCGACTCGGTCGAGGTGCACGGCGACGCCCAGGTGTTCGAGACCTGGCTGGCGGGCACGCCGTTCTGACCCGGGTCAGCCGGTGGGCGCGTCCTCCGGGCGCGCCCACCGCGGCAGGGTGAAGGCGAGCAGCGACACCGCCAGCAGCATCGCTCCGGTCACCCACAGCACGATGTCGAACGCGCCCACCTGGTCGCCGGACTCGAACAGCTGGAAGAACACCGTGCCCAGCACCGCGACCCCCGCCGCCCCGCCGAGCTGCTGCACCGCGTTGAGCACGCCGGAGGCCGAGCCGACCATCGGCAGCGTCACCCCGGCCAGCACGATGTCGAAGAACGGCGCGATCAGCAGGCCCATGCCCAGCCCGCAGACCAGCAGGCCCGGGCTGAGCTGCCAGATGGTGACCACCCCGTCGGCACCGTCCAGGGTGGCGATCACCACACCGATGCCCAGCGCCATGATCACGGCGCCGATCTGCAGCACCGGCCTGCCGAACTTGCGGCCGAGCACCGCGCCGGACAGACCACCGCCGATCGCCGCGCCCAGCGCCCACGGCGCCTGCGCCAGACCGGCCTGCAACGCGGTGAAGTGCAGCCCCAGCTGCAGGTACAGGCCGAGCGCGAGGACCAGCCCGGTCATCGCGGCGAAGAAGACCACGCCGACGAGCAGGCCGCCGCTGAACGCCCGGGACCGGAACAGCTCGGGCTCCACCAGCGGTGTCCGGCCCGCCCGCGAGCGGCGGATCTGGTGCACCGCGAACCCGCCCAGCACCAGCACGGACGCGCCGATCATGGCGTAGCACCAGAACGGCCAGCCCAGCTCGCGACCCTGCACCAGCGGGTACACCAGCAGGATCAGGCCGGTGCTGACCAGCAGCACGCCCACCGGGTCCGGCCGGGGGCCGTTGTCGGCGCGCGACTCCGGCAGGATCTTCCAGGCCAGCGCCAGGCAGGCCAGCCCGATCGGGACGTTGATCAGGAACACCGTGCGCCAGCCCGCGCCGCCGAGGTCCCAGCCGACCAGCGCGCCCGCCAGGATCGGTCCGCCCACGGTGGAGAGCCCGATCGCCGGGCCGAACGCGCCGAAGGCGGTGCCCAGCTCCTTGGCCGGGAAGATCGAGCGGATCAGCCCGAAGCCCTGCGGGATGAGCACGGCCCCGAACAGGCCCTGCACCACCCGGGCCGCGATCAGCGTCCCCGGCGAGAAGGCGAGCCCGCACAGCACCGAGGCGGCGATGAAGCCGACCAGCCCGACCAGGAACATCCGCCTGCGCCCGTAGAGGTCGCCGAGCCGCCCGCCGGTGATCAACCCGACCGCGAAGGCCAGCGTGTAGCCCGCCGCGACCCACTGGATCACCGTGCTGCCACCGCCCAGGTGCGCCTGGATCGACGGCGCGGCGATACCCACCACGGTCGCGTCGAGCAGGTCCATGATCTCCGCGGTCAGCACCGCCACCAGCGCCCACCACCGCCACCGGTAGGGCGGTGGTTCTTGCTCGGGCCGTTGCTCCGCGGTCGCCCGCGGCTCGGTCGTCGCCTGTGTCTCGGTCGCCTGTGTCTTCGTCATCGCCGCCACCCCTTAGAACACCGTTCGTTGGCGAACGCCGTTCTACTAGCGAACATCGTTCGTGTCAACTACGCTGTCCGTTATGACCGCCGGCCAGTTCGAGCCCCCCTGGTGGACCCCGCGCAAGACGGGCACGCCCAGACGCTCGCTCAGCCGGGAGGCGATCGTCACCGCGGGCCTGAAGGTGTTGCGCGCCGAGGGCGTCGACGGGCTCAGCATGCGCCGGATCGCCACCGAGCTCGGCACCGGCCCCGCCTCGCTCTACGCGCACGTGGCGGGCAAGGACGAACTGCTCGACCTGCTCTTCGACCAAGTGGTGACCGAGGTCCCACTGCCCGAGCCGGACCCGGCGCGATGGCGCGAGCAGATCACCGAGCTGTGGACGCACGCGCACGAGGCGCTGCGGCGCAACGGCGACATCGCCCGGGTCGCCCTCGGCCGGGTCCCGATGGGTCCCAACGCGGTGCGGATGTCGGAGGTGTCGATGACGATCCTGCGGGCAGGCGGCGTGCCGCCGCAGGCCATCGCCTGGGCGCTGGACATCGTCGGGCTCTACGTCTCCGCCAGCGCGATCGAGGACGCGATCAGCAGGCAGCTCGAGCGCTCGGGCCGCGACCCGGCGGAGTACTACAACCAGGTGGCGGAGTACTTCAAGAACCTGCCCGCCGAGCACTTCCCGACCACCGCGCTGCTGAGCCGGGAGCTGGCCACCGGCGGGCGCGACGAGCGGTTCGCCTTCGGCCTGGACCTGATCGTCGGCGGCCTGGCGGCCCAGGTCCCCGGTTGAGCACCGGGGACCGGGTCGGCCCTCAGCCCAGCTGGGGGGCGACCTCCTGGGCGATCAGGTCCAGGTGGTCCAGGTCGGCGAGGTCGAGCACCTGCAGGTAGATCCGGCTGACGCCGGTGCGCTCGCGCCAGGCGCCGATCCGGTCGACCACCTGCGCGGGGGTGCCCGCGAGTCCGTTGGCGGTGAGCTCGTCGACCTCCCGGCCGATCACCCCGGCCCGCCGGGCGACCTCGGCGTCGTCGCGGCCGACGCAGGCCACCAGGGCCACCGAGCGGATGATCTCGCTCGGGTCCCGGCCGATCTCCGCGCAGGCGGTGCCGACCCGGTCGAGCCGCTCGACCGCGTCGTCGAGGGAGATGAACGGCAGGTTGAACTCGTCGGCGAACCGGGCGGTCAGCGCCGGGGTCCGCTTGAGCCCGCCGCCACCGATCAGGATCGGCGGACCCGGCCGCTGCGCGGGCTTGGGCAGCGCGGGGGAGTCGGCCAGCTGGTAGTGCGTGCCGGTGAACGAGTAGGTGGCGCCCGCCGGGGTCGACCACAGGCCGGTGATCACCTCCAGCTGTTCGGCGAACCGGTCGAACCGCTCGCGCAGCGGCGGGAACGGGATGCCGTAGGCGGTGTGCTCGGCCTCGTACCAGCCGGTGCCCAGGCCGAACTCGACCCGGCCGCCGGACATCTGGTCGACCTGGGCCACCGAGATCGCCAGCGGGCCGGGGTGGCGGAAGGTGCCCGCGGTCATCAGCGTGCCCAGCCGGATCGTGCTGGTCTCGCGGGCCAGGCCCGCCAGCGTGATCCAGGCGTCGGTGGGCCCGGGCAGGCCGGCCGCGGACCCCATGGCCAGGTAGTGGTCGGACCGGAAGAAGGCGTCGTAGCCGGTGTCCTCGGCGTGCCGGGCGATGGTCAGGAGCTCGTCATAGGTCGCGCCCTGCTGCGGTTCGGTGAAGACCCGGAGGGCGACTGCCTGGCTGTTCACCACGCCAGGCTATCCACCCCGGCGGTCCGCCGCCCCGCCACCGGAGGCCCCTGCGGCCCGGCCGGGGGCCGGGCCCGCGAGGAGCCGCTGCTCCAGGGCATCTCGTGCGCGGCGCGCCGGCGGGCGTCAACCGCGCTCGCCGTCGACCAGATGCCGTCGACCAGATCCAGCGGACCAGAGCTGGCGGACAATGCCGCGGCGCGGTTGGGTCCCCCCACTGTGGACAGTCGACCGGATCAGCGGACGATCAGCCCGACTGCCGGGACGCCACCAGGGCCGCCACCCCGTCGAGGATCCGGGCCAGGCCGAACTCGAAGTTGTGCGCCGGGTCGTAGGCCGTGCCGTGCGCGCTGCCCACCGCCTCGCCGACCCGGGCCGCCAGCGGGTAGCGCTCGCGGTCCATCAGGGTGCTCAGCACCGGACCGTGCGCGCGCCACCACTGCTCGTCGGTGACGCCGGTGTCGCCCTCGGTGGCGGTGGCCCGGACCGCCCGCCTGGCGGCGGTCTCGGCGTGCCCGATCACCAGGTTGAGCACCGTGTCCATCTCGATGTCGGTCAGCCCGGTGCCCTCGAGGGTGCCCAGCTCGTAGTCGTACTTGGCCATCACGTTCGGGCCCAGTGGCGGTCTGCTCACCCCGACCCGCAGCATCCACGGGTGCCGGTGGTAGAGCGCCCAGTTCTGCCGGGCGACCGCCTCCAGCCGGGGCCGCCAGCCGCCGGTGCCCTCGGCGCACTCCGCCTCGGCGTAGACGGTGTCGAGCATCAGGTCAATCAGCTCGGCCTTGCCCGGCACGTAGGTGTAGAGCGACATCGTGCCGACGTTGAGCTTGTCGGCCACCCGGCGCATCGACAGCGCGCCGAGACCGTCGGTGTCGGCCACCGCCATGGCGGCCGCGACTATCCGGTCGACGCTGAGGTCACGCCTGCCGTTGCGGACCGGCGCCTGGGTCTGCTTGCGCCACAGCAGCGCGAGGCTGCGTGCCGGATCGCCGCCCCCGCTGTGGTCCTTCGTCGCGTCCTTTGCCATGGTGGCCCCGATCCTAACTGGTCCGGTCGGGTGACGTCGCCGACTCGTGGGCAAGCGGCCCGGTGTCGGCCGCGGAGCTCCGCCGCCGGTCGCCGCGCCCGCCCTCTGTTGTGGACTATCGCCTGCCTACCGGCGCACGGACTCGGCCAGCGCGGTGACCGGATCCGCCCGCGGCGTCCCGCGTGGACGCCACCGCCCACCGGCGCGGGCGTAGGGGTACCAGCGCCCGTCGGTGCCCAGGCGCAGCTGCGCCCGGCCCGCGACGGTCCACCGGTTCCGCCACGCCCGGACCTCGGGCTCGGGGTCGAGCAGCCCGTCGGCGACCGCCTCCTCGACGGCCACCCGGACCCGGGCCGCGGCCGCCGCGGGCGGGGTCCAGGGCTCGGTCCAGACGCGCAGCCCGTCGGCGCCGCCCTGGGCCCAGGCCGCCGCGGCGTCGGGCAGGTCGGCCCGGCCACTGGCCGCGGTCAGTGCGGCCGTCGCCGCCGGGTGGGTCGCGGCCAACCGCACCGCGTCGGTCCACGCGTCGAGCTCGGGCAGGTCCGCGCCCGCGAGCAGCGCTGCCGCCCGCTCCGCCGCGTCGGCGGCGAGCACCGCCAGCCCGGTCGCGGTCGCGGTCGCGTCCGCGGGCAGCAGCGGCGCGAGGTCCATCGGCGGTCCGGTCTCCGCCGGGATCTCCGGCAGTGGACCCGGCACGCGTGCGTACGCCTCGGCGACGGCGGTGCCCGCCCGCTCGGCCGCGGGCGGCTGCGCCCCGCGCGCCCGCAACTCGGCCAGCAGCTCGGCCCGTTCGCGGCCGCGGATCAGCAGCAGCATGAACGGGTCGGCGTCGAGCAGCCAGGCCGCCTGGTAGGCGAGCGCGGCGGCGTGCCTGCACGGGTGCTCCCAGCCCGGGCAGTCGCACTCGGGGTCGAGGTCGCCGTAACCGGGCAGCAGCCGCACGCCCGCGTCGTCGGCGGTCTCCACCAGCTCGTGCGGGATGTCCCCGTCGAGCAGCGCGGCGATGTGCCCGGCCTTGGCCGCGACCCGGTCGAGCAGCCGGTCCCACTCCGGGTCGGACAGCTCGCTGAACCGCAGCACGGTGCCGTACTCGCTGTACTCGTCGCCGTCGTGCACCCGGGCGTCGATCCGGCCCGGGCTGACCGTGATCGTGCCGACGTGCCCGGAGTCGGCGCGCCTGCGGCCCTTGCGCAGCTGCTCGCCGTCGAGCGCGGTGTCCTCCATCGCGGTGATCCAGGCGTTGCCCCACCACGTCTTCGCGAACTTCCCGCCGCCCCGGCTGCCCGCCGGGAACGCCGGGAACCCCCGCGCGCGGTCCTCGCTCACGGCTCGCTCCTCAGCTCGACCAACCCGGCCAGCTCGGCGTCCGAGAGCTCGGTGAACGCCGTCTCACCGCCCGCGAGCACCGCCTCGGCCAGGTCCCGCTTCGACTCCAGCAGCGCGGCGATCCGGTCCTCCAGGGTGCCCTCGGCGATCAGCCGGTGCACCTGGACCGGCTTGTCCTGACCGATCCGGTGCGCCCGGTCGGTCGCCTGGTCCTCCACCGCCGGGTTCCACCAGCGGTCGAAGTGGATCACGTGGTCGGCCCGGGTCAGCGTGAGGCCGGTGCCCGCCGCCTTGAGCGAGAGCAGGAACACCGGCACCGCGCCGTCCTGGAACCCGCGCACCAGCTGCTCGCGCCTGGCCACCGGGGTGCCGCCGTGCAGCAGCCAGGCCGGGACGCCGCGCTCGGTGAGGTGCCGCTGCAGCAGCTTGGCCATCCGCACGTACTGGGTGAACACCAGCGCCGCGCCGCCCTCGGCGGTGATCGTGGCGAGCAGCTCGTCGAGCGCGTCGAGCTTGCCCGAGCGGCCCGCCAGCGGGGTGTCGGTCTCCTTGCGGTAGTGCGCCGGGTGGTTGCAGATCTGCTTGAGCGCGGTGAGCAGCTTGAGGACCAGGCCGTGCCGGGCGATCCCGGTGCTGGCCCGGATCTCGCGCATGATCGCGCGCACCGCCTCGTGGTAGAGCGCGGCCTGCTCCGGGGTGAGCGAGACCAGCTGGTCGGTCTCGGTCTTGGGGGGCAGCTCGGGGGCGATGCCCGGGTCGGACTTGCGGCGGCGCAGCAGGAACGGGCGCACCAGGGCGGCCAGCCTGCGCGCCTCGGCCGGGTCGCGCTCGACCTCGACCACCCGGGTCCACCCCGCGCGGAACCCGCCCGCGTCGCCGAGCAGGCCGGGGGTGGTCCAGTCCAGGATCGACCACAGGTCGCCGAGCGCGTTCTCCACCGGCGTGCCGGTCAGCGCCACCCGGGCCGCGGCCGGGATGGCCCGCAGCGCCCTCGCGGTGCCGCTGAGCCGGTTCTTCACGTGCTGGGCCTCGTCGGCCACCAGCAGCGCCCACGGCCGCTCGGCCAGTAGACCGGCGTCCACGCGCATGGTGCCGTAGGTGGTCAGGACGAAGCCGCTCGCCGCGGTCTCCCGCGCGCTGCCGTGGTAGCGGCGGACCCCGACGCCGGGGGCGAAGCGGGCGATCTCGCGCTCCCAGGTGCCCAGCAGCGAGGCCGGGCACACCACCAGCGTCGGGCCCGCGGTCGCCGGGTCGGCCTGGCGGGCCAGGTGCAGGCCGATCACCATGACAGTCTTGCCCAGGCCCATGTCGTCGGCGAGGCAGCCGCCGAAGCCGAGGCCGGTCATCCGGGTGAGCCACCGGACCCCGCGCGCCTGGTACTCGCGCAGCGTCGCGTGCAGGCCGTCCGGCTGGTCCAGCGGCTCCGGGCCGTCCGCCGGGTCGGCGATCAGCTCCCGCAACCACGCCAACCAGCCCTCCGCGCGCACGCCGACCCGCTCGCCGTCGACGTCGGTCGTCGCGATCAGCAACGCGCGCAACGCCTCGAACGGCGGCAGCGGCGGGAGGACCCGGTCGCGGGCGCGGCGGGCGTGTTCGGGTTCGACGAGCACCCACCGGTCGCGCAGCCGGGCGACGGGCCTGCGCGCGGCGGCCACCTCGGCGGTCTCGGCGTCGGTCAGCGGGTCGCCGTCGAGCACCAGCCGCCAGGCCCGCGGGAACGGCTCCGGTTCGGCGAACCGGGCCGCCACCGCCGCCGGGCGCTCATCCGCCGAGGTGATCATGACCGTGCTGGTCAGGTCCCGGCACAGCTCGGCGGGCCAGTGCACCTCGACCCCGGCCGCGGCCAGCCGGTGGCCCGCGTCGGAGAGCAGCTCGTCGATGTCGGCGTCGATCAGCCGGGCCTCGTCGGGCACCGCGCGGTCGAGCAGCTGCTCGAGCGGTGCCCACACCTGCGCGGCCCGGCGCACCGCGACCATCGCCGCCACCCGGGCCGTCTCGCCGAACCCGTGCTCGGTGCCCGCCCAGATCTCGGCCGCGTCGGCGACCCTCGTCGGGTCGGCCAGGCTGCGCAGCCGGACCCGCGCCTGGAAGGCGCGCGCGCCGAAGTCACCGTCCGGCGCGGAGACCACCAGCGCCACCCGCACGCCCGCGTCCACGCCCTCGGCCAGCTCGTCGGCCCACGCCCGCGACAGTGCGACCGGCTCGGCGCCGCCGAGGGCCGGGCCCGCGAGCCAGGCGGCGGCGGGGGTGCGCGGCAGCGTGTCGGCGACCGCGTCGAGGTAGTCGCGCACCAGTTCGACCGCGTCGGGCAGCAGGCCGGGGGCGATCGGTACCGCGCGCGCGGCGGCGGGCATCGCCGCGGCCAGTGCGTGTACGCGGGCCATGTCCTCGACGTCGAACGGGCCGATCCGCCAGGCACCGGAGCCCGCGGCCGAGGCGCCGGGCAACAGCCTGCCGCGGGCGATCAGGTGCAGCGCGAGGGTGGTGGCCGCGGCCCAGAAGCGGGCCGCCGGGTGGGCGTCGTCGTCGAGCCGGGTCAGCGCCGCGATGGTGTCCCGAATGGACAGTCTGCGGGCGGGCACGGTGGCCGGTTCCGGGCGGGCGACCTCGATCTCGACCGGCGTACCGGGACCCGCGGGGAGCTCGGCGGTGGGCTCGTCGGGGCACCAGAGGTCGAACCAGCCGTGCCGCGGTGGGTCGGCCGGGCGGAAGACCGGGGCCGGGCGCGCCAAGGCCATCGTGCTCCTCTCCAGCCGACGGGCCACCACGGTACCGGAACCCGTACTGCATACGCCGCCCCGCGCGCGTGGGCCCGGACCAGATCGGTCCGGGCCCGCGTCGAGGTGCTGGGTATCGCTGGGTGTCCTGCTGGTGTGTCGTGCTGGGTCAGGAGGCGATCGCGCGCACCTGCTCGATGCTGCTCAGCTCCGCCTCGCGCACCGACCGGCCGCGCGCGGCGGTGACCCGCCACAGCGTGGTCAGGCTCTGCAGCGGGTGCAGGAACCAGCCCCACGCGCCGATGACCGGCAGCGAGCGGGCGACCCGGCCGCGGGCGCGGCGCTCGGTCCGCGAGTGCCAGCCGATGTGCAGCTCGAAGAGCAGGATGCCGACCGCGGCGGGCGCGGCGAACATGATCGAGGCCTCGATGCCGTAGCCCTTGCCCGCGGCGTGCTCCCAGTTCAGGTAGACGCTGCCCGCGAGCAGGGCCAGCAGGGCGAAGCGGGGGCCCGCGCCGGAGTACGGCGAGAGCGCGTAGCGGTGCGCCAGCCCCGCGACGATCAGCGCGGAGGCGTCGAACACCAGCGAGACGACCGCGGCCAGCGGGGTGGGGATGCTGAAGCTGCGGGCGTACTCGAACAGCGACCACCACGAGATGCCCATCGCGGCGACCAGCACCACGATCCAGGCCATGTTCGCCGACCAGGACAGCACGGTCGGCATCTTGGCCTGGGTGATCGGTCCGGCGGGCTCGAGCAGCGGGTCGGCCACCCGCTCGGCGCGCACCTCGCGCACGGCGTCCGCCGGCTCGACAGCGGTCTGCTCGACCGCGTTGTGCTTCTCGGCGACCACCATGGCGTTGCCGACCGGCGGCTTCGCGGGCTCTGGCGCCGCGTCGGCAGTGGGCTCTTCGGCCGGTGCCTCGGCGGCGATCGCGGCCGACTCGGCGCGGGCCAGCAGCGCGGCCGCCCACTCCTCGGCGGTCTCGCCCTTGGCCGCCGGGGCGGCGGTCTCGGCGTCCCGGGCGGACTCGGGCTCGGGGGTCGCCGGGGTGGTGTCGGCGGTGTCGACGCTGTTCACTCTGTCTGTGTCCACGGTGTCCGAGTTGTCTGTGGTGGCTGTGCTGGTCGTGTTGCCCGCTGCGTTGTCGACCGGTTCGGGGTTCTCCGGGACCGGCCGCAGGTCCGCCCGGGTCGGGGTGTCGTCGGCGGGGACCGCGCTGTCGGTGGCGGCCTCGGTGGAGCGCAGGGCGTCGAGCTCGGCCAGCAGCTCCGGGCTCATCGCGACCAGGTCGCCGGTGTCGCCGATCCGGTTCTCGCCGCGCCAGGTGTTGATGATCCCGGTGGCGTAGGAGCGGGTGATCGTGACGCCGTAGGCGTCCAACCACTGCTTGACCGCGAGGGTGGTTGGGGTCTCGACGTGCTCACACGCGTACCGGATCTTGTCGGCGAGGGTGACGCGCGAGGCGAGCGCGACAGCGTGTGCTGGGTCAATGTCGATCTTCTGACTCACCTGCGCGGTCCTCCTAGGGATGGCTGCGGATGACGCGGTTCGAATTCGAGTCGATGGGTAGTGTGCACTTTGTCGGACGCCGCGCGGGCGAGTCCACCCGGGGGTGCGTTTGTCCGGCGGTGGATCGGTGATCTTGACATAGTCGTTCCCCAGCTGTTACCTATGAACGCCCGGTTACGGCCATTTGGTCCACTGTGGACTTTCAACCGACCGGCCCCGCGATCGGGTTGAGCAGCGACAACACCGCGCCGGGAATCCACGCGCCCGCCTTTTCCGGGCAGTGGGCAGCGAGCGGTCCCGCCGTGGGCACTTCGTGTCAGATCCTGAGAGCGATCCCGAACCGGCTCCCCGCGGGTCACTACGGTGTTCGATGTCGGACCCTGGCTGAGAAGGAGCACGCGTGACGTACTCGACCCTGTCGCACCTGTCCTGCCCGCGGTGCGGGACGGAGGTGTCGGCCGACGTCGTGCGCGGCACCTGCGCCTGCGGCTCCCCACTGCTGGCCCGCTACGACCTCACCCAGGTGAAGACCGACCGGGACGAGCTGGCGGCAAGGCCCCCGAACCTGTGGCGCTACCACGAAGTCCTGCCCGTCGCGCGGGAGTCGGCGGTGGTGACACTGGGGGAGGGGATGACCCCACTGCTGCCCCTCCCGACCTACGGCGCCCGGGTTGGCGTGCCGAACCTGCTGATGAAGGACGAGGGCCTGATCCCGACGGGAACCTTCAAGGCACGCGGCGCCGCCGTCGGCGTGTCCAGGGCGGCCGAGCTCGGCGTATGCGGCATCGCCATGCCCACCAACGGCAACGCGGGCGCCGCCTGGGCCCTGTACGCGGCAAGGGCGGGCATCCGCAGCCTCATCGCCATGCCGGTCGACGCCCCCACCATCACCCGCACGGAGTGCGTGGCGGCCGGAGCCGAGCTGTACCTGGTGGACGGCCTGATCTCGCACGCGGGCGCCCTGATCCGCGCCGCAGTGGCCGAACGCGAGGGCTACCAGGACGTCTCCACCCTCAAGGAGCCCTACCGCATCGAGGGCAAGAAGACGATGGGCTACGAGATCGTGGAACAACTGGGCTGGCGCGCACCGGATGTGATCCTCTACCCCACCGGCGGCGGAGTCGGCGTCATCGGCATCCACAAGGCCCTGCAAGAACTGCGCGAACTCGGTTGGCTCACCCCGGAAACCCGCCTGGTCGCGGTCCAGGCCACCGGCTGCGCCCCAATCGTCGAGGCCTGGGAAGCAGGCACCGAGGAGAGCGTGGCACCGGCCAACCCCTCAACAGTGGCCTTCGGCGTCAACGTCCCGAAGGCGCTCGGCGACTTCCTGGTACTGCGCGCCCTGAAAGAGACAGAAGGCACGGCAGTAGCCGTATCAGACCCGGAACTCCTTGCCGCACAACGAGAGTTGGCACAGCTGGAGGGCACCTTCGTGTGCCCGGAGGGCGCAGCCTGCTTCGCGGCACTGGCACGGCTACGGGAGTCGGGCTGGCTGAAGGGCACGGAACAGGTGGTCGTCCTGAACACCGGGACCGGAATCAAGTACCCCAACACAATCCAGATAGACGTCCCCACCCTGCCAAAAGACGGCAAGATCCCACACAACCTCTAGCCCCCACCCACAGCCACCCAGCCACCAACCAGCCAGCGAACCAGCCAGCGAACGGGACGAATTCCCGCCCACCAAACCGCTGCGGAACCCGCGCGCCCGCTAAACCCGCTAAGCCGCAGCGAAAGGCCGCCCCTTCCCGCCACCCAACCGCAGCGGTTAGGTCGACCCCGCTGGTACGCATGTCCCGTTACGGATGCTCGATCTAGTGGACTCGCTTCGTGTGGGGGGAGAGTGCCGCTAAACTTGCCGTGGGTGGGGATGCCCTTACCTGCCCTTTTCTCTCCACCGCGGTGCTCTAGGGGCCCCGC
>NZ_BSTR01000039.1 GCF_030269645.1 Actinokineospora sp. NBRC 105648
GGGGCCCCTAGAGCACCGCGGTGGTGAAAAAAGGGCGGGTGAAGGGCATCCCCACCACACGGCAAGTTTAGCGGTGCTCTCCCCCCACACGAAGGCAGTCCACCCAATCGAGCACAAACGTAACGGGACTTGCGTACCGGCGGGCTCGGCAATTAGGGAAAGGGAAGAGAAAGGGCGGTGGGGAGAGGGTGGGGATGGGGATGGGGGTGTGCGGAGGGGCGGGCGGAGCTGGGCCGTGTGCCGGGGGGTGTCCCTATGTGGTTGTCAAGCCGCGGCTGCGGTGGGAGCTGGTTCGGGGTGGCGGTAGTGGGTGCCGTTGCGGAGCATCGCGTAGAGCACGTCGCAGCGGCGGCGGGCCAGGCAGATGAGCGCGGCGTTGTGCTTCTTGCCCTCAGCTCGTTTGCGGTCGTAGTAGGTCCTGCTGGTGGGGTCTGACAAGGCAGCGAACGCGGCGAGGAAGAAGGCCCGTTTGAGCTTGCGGTTCCCGGTCCGGGCGGGGTGCTCGCCCTTGATGCTGGTGCCGGAGCTGCGGGTGACCGGGGCAATACCGGCGTAGGCCGCCAGGTGCCCGGAGCTGGCGAAGTTGGAGGCGTCGCCGATCTCCAGCAGGATGCGGGCTGCGGTCCTGACACCGATGCCGGGCATCGAGGTCAGGACCCCGGCAAGAGGGTGCGCATCAAGTATCCCCTCAACCTGAGCGGCGACCTGTTTGCGTTGCTGGAGAACGGTTTTGAGGCTGTCGGCCAGGCGGGGGAGGACAGTGTCCGCGGCTGCGGTGCCCGGGACGGTGACGGTCTGCTCGCCCAGAGCGGCCATGATCGCGTCGATGAGTTTGTCGCCCATGCGGGGCGCGTGGGTCTTCGCGATCGCGGTGAGTTTGCGACGACCGGCCTTGAGGACGCCGGTCGGTCCGCCGCAGCGGGAGAGGATTTCCAGCACCGCGGGATGGGCGATCCTGGGCCCGATGGCCCGTTCGAGGGCGGGGTGGATGCCGGTGAGCAGTCCCCGGATTCGGTTCGACAGCCTGGTGGCCTCGGCGGCCAGGTCGTCGTCGAACCCGACCAGCACGTCCAGCTCGGCCAAGGCCTCGTCACCGACGTCGACCGGGCGCAACGTATGGGGCAGGGAGCGGGCGGCGTCGGCGATGATGAACGCGTCCCGGGCGTCGGTCTTCGCGCGGCCCGGATAGAGGTCGGCGATGCGGCGCATCGCCAGGCCGGGCAGGTAGGCCACCTGGTGCCCGGCCGCGCGGGCGACCGTGACCGGCAAGGCCCCGATCGTGGCTGGCTGGTCGACCACGACCAGCAGCGTTCCGTGCCCTGCGAGCTTGTCGAACAAGGCTCGCAGCTTGGGTTCGGTGTTGGGCAGCGGTGCGTCGTGCAGCCGCTTCCCCCGCGGGTCCAAGCCGACCGCGTGGTGGGCGTCCTTGCCGACGTCCAGGCCGAGAAACACCCCGAAACTGCTGCTCATCCACCATGCCGTTCGTTCGCCGCGACGTGGTCACCGGGTTGGGCATCGAGCGCCGGCACCCACGTTACGACGAGACCTACCCAGTGGTGGCCGTGTCCCTATCAGCGGTCGGTCGATGCCACCAGACCCGGTGACACCACCCCCCGGATCATGGAAGCGACTGGGGGCGTTAGTCATGCCGGGCCTGGCGACCACAACTCCTTGATCAGGAGCTACGAAAAAGGTAACGGGGTGAGCGGAGCCGGGCTGTGTGCGGGGGGTGGGGAGGTGGTGGGCCGAGTGCTGCGGTGTTGTTCGTGGTGTAGAGGCTGGTGGGTCTGGAGTGGTGGGTCTGGAGTGGTGGGTCTGGAGTGGTGGGTCTGGAGTGGTGGGTCTGGAGTGGTGGGGTCTGGTGCGGTGTGGCGGGTGTGGCGCCGGAATGTGAGGCCGGGTGTCCGGCGGAGGGATGCTCCGCCGGACACCCGGGACTGGGGTCAGCTGCCGTTGGCGCGGCTTCGCTTGCGCTGCCAGAGAAGTGCGCCGCCGCCCAGCAGGACCAGTGTGGCGCCGAGGCCGAGTGGGACTCCGATGGAAGCGCCCGTGGAGGCCAGGTTTCCGCCGCTGGGTGGTGGGGTGCCGTAGTCGACCGGGGCCGGGTAGCCGGGGGTGGTCGGGTCGATGGTCAGCACCGGGGGCTCAGTTGTGTTGGTCGCCGGTTCCGTCGTGGTCGTGGGGGCCGAAGTGGAGGTGCTGCTGGTGGGCTGGGTAGTCGACGTGGTCGAGGGCTTGGTTGTGGTGGTCGGCTGAGTGGTGGTTGTTGTCGTGGTCGGCTGAGTCGTGGTGGTCTGCGTGGTGGTGGTCGTGGTGGGGACCGTGGTTGGTCCGCCGCCGATCGTGAAGCGGGCGAGTTCCAGGTCTTGGCCGGGGTCCAGTGTGCAGATCGAGGTGAAGGTGCCCAGGCCGGTCTCGGCTCCCGTCGCGGTGCGCGGGGTCAGTTTGGTCGTGAAGTCGCCGACGGTCAGGACTGTGCTGCCCTCCTTCGGCACCGTCTGGTCTGCCACGGTTCCACTTGCGACAGTGTCGAAAGCGCCGGTCGCCGGGACGTCGGTCTTGGGGATGACCAGGCCGGGGATGGCCACGTCGATCACTGTTCCCGCGTTGTCCGCCTTGACTCCCGCGTCGGCGCCGCCCTCGATCGTCTTGGCGCCGACCAGGGCCAGGCCCTGGGTGGCGGTGGCCGGAACCGTTGCGGTGGCGGAGAAGTTCGCGGTCTTGAGCGCCCCGCCTGCCGTGGTGGGTGGGGTGAGGTCGGCTTGGATGCGCACGGCCAGTTGTTGGGTGCCGATCAGCGGGAAGGGGCAGCTGTAGGTGACCTTCTTGTCAACCTTCACCACGTCCCCGCCCGCAGGCGGTGTTGTCGTGGTGGTCGTGGTCGGCTGGGTGGTCGTGGTGGTCGGGTCCGACGTGGTGGTCGTGGTCGGGACCGTCGTCGTGGTCGTCGGGACCGTGGTGGTGGTGGTCGGGTCCGTCGTTGTCGTGGTGGTCGTCGGTTGCGTCGTGGTGGTGGTCGTTGTCGGTGGCGCCGTTGTGGTGGTGGGCGGTGGGCCGACAGTGAAGCTGAGCAGTGTGGTGTCCTGGCCCGGGTTCAGCGTGCAGGGTGAGGTGAACGTGCCCAGCCCGGTCTCCGCGCCCGTCGCCGTGCGCGGGGTGAGTGTGGTGCTGAAGTCGCCGACCGTGATGGAGGTGGCGCCTGCCTTGGGGAACGCGGTCGGGACCGGGCCCGAGGCCACGGTGTCGAAAGCGCCGGAGGCCGGGACGTCGGTCTTCGGGATGGTCAGGCCGGGGATGGAGATCGGCAGCGCGGTGCCCGCGTTGTTCAGCGTGATGCCCGCGACGGCGCCGCCCTCGACGGTCTTGGCGCCGACCAGGGTGAGGCCCTGGGTGGCGGTGGGCGGCACGGTCGCGGTCGCGGAGAAGTTCGTCGTGGTGATCTCACCGCCCTCGGTGTCCGGGGCCTGGATCAGCGCCTGGATGCGGACCGACAGGGTCTGGGTGCCGATCAGCGGGAACGGGCAGGAGAAGGTGAGCGTCTTGTCCACCTGCACCGGGGCCGCCGAACTGGACCCGGCCGCGACGAGCAGTCCGCCCACCACCAGCCCGGTCACGCCGAGCGCCGACCCGGCCGCCAGCAGGCGTCGGGAGTCCACACGAATCCTCATAGTCCTTCTTCCGTTCCCATGGGGACCGGCCCGCCCCGCGCACTTCGCGCGGGGCGGGCCAGGTAACGCTGTCGGTCACTTCTTGGTGAGGGTGATCTCAATCGAGTTGTTCGGTCCCGCGGTGATCGCGTTGACCAGCGGGGTCACGAACCCGCAGCCGCCGAACGGCGGGATGGTGTAGCTGCCCGCGAGCGTGCCGCCCTTGAGCGGGTCGAAGCCCGGCTTGGACAGCAGCGGGATCGTCGTCGGGGCCGTGCTCTTGCAGTTGTTGGAGTAGAGAACCGGGATGCCCAGCACCTTGATCTCGGTGAGCTGGAGCTCGACCTTGGCGTCGGCCTTCACCGCGCCCGCGGCGAGCGTGCCGGTGACCGGGGCTTTCGCCACGACGTTGAGCTTGGCGGTGGCCGGGAGCAGGCCGAACAGCCGGAAGCTGATCTTGCTGCCGGGCAGCGCCAGGTCGGCGTCGAAGGTGCCCTTCGCCAGCGAGAGGCGGGCGTTGAGCGAACCGGGGCCCAGTTCCACAGTGGCGTTGAGCTTCTTGATCTGGCTCTTGCCCTTGACCGAGTAGTCGACCTTGATCACGTCGCTGGGCGGCTGCGTGGTGGTGGTCGGCTTGGTCGTCGTCGTAGTGGTGACCGGCGGCGTGGTCGTCGTGGTGGTCACCGGCGGCTGCGTCGTGGTCGTGGTGACCGGCGGCTCGGTCGTCGTGGTCGTCACCGGCGGGGTGGTGGTCGTGGTCGGCGGCACCGTGGTCGTGGTGGTCACCGGCGGTTCGGTCGTGGTGGTGGTGACCGGCGGCTCGGTGGTCGTCGTGGTGGTCACCGGCGGGGTCGTCGTCGTGGTGGTGGTCACCGGCGGGGTCGTGGTGGTCGTGGTGGTCGGCGGCGTGGTCGGGCCGCTGGGCACCGTGAAGCTGATCAGCTGGGTGTCCTGGCCCGGGACCAGCGTGCAGTCCGAGGTGAAGGTGCCCAGGCCGGTCTCGCCGCCGGAGGCGTTGCGCGGGGTCAACGTGGTCTTGAACCCGCCCACGTCGACCTTGGTCAGCCCGGCGTTCGGCACCACCTGGTCGGGCACCGAGCCGGTGGCCACGGTGTCGAAGGCGCCCGAGGCCGGGACGTTGGTCTTCGGGATGGTCAGCCCGGGGATGTCCACGTTGAGCACGGTGCCCGCGTTGTCGGCCACGACGGCGGCGTTCGCGGTGCCCTCGATCGTGGTCGCGCCGACCAGGGTCAGCCCCTGGGTGGCGGTCGGCGGCACGGTCGCGGTGGCCGAGAAGCCGCTGGTCTTGAGCACGCCGCCGGGGGCGGTCGGCGGGGTGATGTCCGCCCGGATCCGCACGGCGAGCGACTGCGTGCCGATCAGCGGGAACGGGCAGGAGAAGTTCAGCGACTTGTCCACCGGGACGGCCCCGCCACCGCCGGGCGGGGTGGTCGTGGTGGTGGTCGGCGGCTGGGTCGTCGTGGTCGTGGTGACCGGCGGCTGGGTGGTCGTCGTGGTGGTCACCGGCGGCTGCGTCGTGGTGGTCGGCTGGGTGGTCGTGGTCGGCGTCGGTGCCGAGCCGACGGTGAAGGTGAGCAGGGTGGTGTCCTGCCCGGGCACCAGCGTGCACGCGGAGGTGAACGTGCCCAGCCCGGTCTCCGCGCCCGCGGCGGTGCGCGGGGTCAGCGTCGTGCTGAAGTCGCCGACGACGATGGAGGTGGCGCCCGCCTTGGGGAACGCGGTGGGCACCGGTCCGGTCGCGACCGTGTCGAACGCGCCCGAGGCGGGCACCGGGGTCTTCGGGATGGCCAGGCCGGGGATGGCGATCGGCAGCGCGGTGCCCGCGTTGTTGAGCGTGATGCCCGCGGCGGCGCTGCCCTCCACGGTGGTCGCGCCGACCAGGGTCAGGCCCTGGGTGGCGGTCGGCGGCACCGTGGCCGTGGCCGAGAAGTCGGTGGTCTTGAGCTCCTGGCCCTCGGTGTCGGGGGCGTCGATGGTGGCCCGGATGCGCACGGCCAGGGTCTGGGTGCCGATCAGCGGGAACGGGCAGGAGAAGTTCAGCGACTTGTCCACCTGGACCGGTGCCGCCGAACTGGAGCCCGCCGCGACCAGCAGGCCCGCGGCGACGATGCCGACGACCCCGGTGGCCGCCGCGCCCGCGTAGAGCTTGCGCGATCCTCTTCGAAATCTCATATGTGGTCTCCAAGCGCACAAATAGCGGGACAGAAATGCTCGTACGGTGAGCAAAAGTTGGCGCCACCAGCGTTTTCCCTGGCCTGCCTGATGGGCGGGACAATGTCGGCACCACCGCGCTCGGAGCTGTCGACAAGCCGAAACAACCAGGCCATGTCAGGGCAACTTACCGAGCAGTAAGGTTAATCGCAAGGCCCGAAAAACCATTCGATTTCGACCATTAATTAGCACTGGAGCACAATGCGGAACGCCTGCCGCACTCACCTGGATGACAACAGTCACCGACCGGCAGCGCCCCGCTGCTCAGCGTCGACACAGGCGCCCGACCAGCGGGTTTGTCACCGCAGACAAACATGATTGTGCCCTTGTCATGATCGGACAACACCGCTTGTCAAACTCATCCGGACATGATAAGAAAGTTCTTCACGTTCCCCGCCGGGAGCCGGTTCCGGGAAACCGGCACCGACAACTGTTTGACACCCAAGACATGCATATTTATCGTCAGCCGAGCAAACCGGTCGCCGCCGTGGGGTCACATGGCAGGCACTTTTGTCACGAAGAGGTGGCGCATGTCGAGTGAGCCGAAGCGCCCGCCCGGACCCCTGCTGAGCCCGCGCGGTCCGCGGCCGGTCGGTCCCGACCCGCGCGCCGGGACCGGCACCGGCGCGGCCCGCGAGCTGTGGGCGGCCATCCCGGCCGAGCTCTCCGGCCGGATGCGCCCGATCGCGGGCGAGCTGGTCGGCGAGGTGATCACCGCCATCCAGGCCGCGGTGCCCGCCTACGCCCTGCCGCTGGAGGGCCGGTTCGGCGAGGTGCTGGTCGGTTCGGTGGAGATGGCCATCGTCAAGTGCTTCGAGAACATCTGCGACCCGCGGGCCACCGAGCAGGACTGGGCGGCGGTGTTCCGCTACGCCGGGCGGGTCGAGTTCACCCAGGGCCGCACCATGGACGCGCTGCAGACCGCGGTCCGGGTCGGCGCCCGGGTGGTGTGGCGGCGGATGAGCGTGGTCGGCCGCGGGCTCGGGGTCTCCACCGACATCCTGTTCACCCTGGCCGACCGGATCTTCGCCTACGTCGACGAGCTGTGCGCGGTCGCCATCGCCGGCTACACCGACGCCCAGGGCCACGCGACCGGCGCCCTGGAGCGCAGGCGCAGGCAGCTGCTCAAGCTGGTGCTGGCCGAGCCGCCCGCACCGGCGCGGGCGATCGCCGACCTGGCGGGCGGCACCGACTGGCCGGTGCCCGAGCTGGTCGCGGTGATCGCCCTGGAGTACCGCGACGAGCACCCGGGCGCGCCGCTGGCCGCGCTGGGGCCGGAGGTGCTGGTGGACCTGGAGAGCGGCGAGCCGTGCCTGGTGGTGGCCGACCCGGACCGCAACCTGGCCCGGGTCGCCGCCGAGCTGCGCGGCCGCCGCGCCGCGATCGGCCCGACCGTGCCACCCGTCGAGGCCGCCCGCTCACTGGCGTGCGCACGCCGGGCGCTCGTGCTGGCCCAGCGCGGTGTGCTGCCCGGGGAGGTCGTGCACTGCGCCGATCACCTCTCCGCGCTGGTGCTGCTCGCCGACGAGTTCCTGCTCGCCCAGCTCAGCACCCGGGCGCTGGCCCCGTTCGGCGAGCTCACCGCCAAGGCGCGCGACCGGCTCACCGGCACGCTGCTGGCCTGGTTGGAGACCCGTGGCGGGATCAACGAGATCGCCGCGCGGCTCGACGTGCACCCGCAGACAGTGCGCTACCGCATGCACCAGATCGAGCAGCTGGTCGGCGACCGGCTCGCCGATCCGCAGGAGCGGCTCTGCCTGGAGATCGCCCTGCGGGCCCGCGCGCTGCTCGGTCCGTGCCTGCCCGCCCCCCGTGGGGCGGCGGACGAGCTCGGCGCCGACGACGACGAGCCGGTCGCCCACTGGCGCTGACCGCGGCGGGCGTCCCCCGCCGCGGCCAGCGCCCATCCCATCCACTCCCGGCACGGGCCACTGAACTGTTCTCGTCACATCAGGCAACCTTTCCCACCCCGGAAGCCTCCAGGGGGCAGGGCGCAGGGAAAGGCGAGAGAACAGCGAGGCTGCCACGTGGTGTGGATGGATCCCCTCAGCGAGGCGTTCCCAGACCCGGCTCAACCTGAGCCCGGTGATCCCGACGACGCCGAGGGCACGGAACCCGATCCGGCCGGTGCGCGGCCACGGGTGAGAACGGTGTGGACCTCGGCCTAGGCCGAGGCGAAGGCCCGGGTGGTGGACCGTCGGCGTGCGCGCGCCATGGCTTTCCTTTCCCTCCAGGGGATTTTCCGTGCGACACGGGGAAAGCTAGCCGTCGCCGACGGCCACCACGAGGGTCAACCCGGACAACGGCGCAACTACGACAGGCCGCGTTTTTCCCAGGTCGACACTGTGATCACGACGGGGGTCGCCCCTAGGGTGTCGCCATGGCGCACCTGCTGGGCCCGGTGGGCCTGAGCGAGACCGACAACGCGGTCTACCTCGCCCTGGCCACGACCCCGCGCGGGACCGCCCAGGACGTCGCCGACAGCGCCGAGCTCGGTTTGCCCGCCGTGCGCCGCGCGCTCAAGACGCTCACCGACGCCGGACTGGTCACCCCGCTGCTGGCCCGGCCGATGCGCTACGTCCTCGCCCCGCCCGAGCTGTCCATCGAGGCGCTGGTCGCGCGCAGGCAGCAAGAGCTCGAGGGCCTGCGGGCCGCGGCCCGGGAACTGGCGCTGCGGCTGCACGAGACGCCCGCGGCGGCCGACTCGCGGCTGGTGGAGATCATCGAGGGCCGGGACGCCATCCAGCACCGGCTGGCCCAGATCCAGCTCGGCGCCCGCGAGCAGGTGATGATCGTCGACGCGCCGCCGTACCTGCTCGGCACGCCGGTGCAGAACGCCCAGGAGCTCGTCGGGCTGCGCCGCGGCGTGCGCTACCGCGCGCTCTACCACGGTCCCGCGCTGGCGCTGCCCGGCCACTACACGCAGATGATGGAGTGCATCGCCGCGGGCGAGCAGGCCCGCACGCTGGCCTCGGTGCAGATGAAGATGCAGATCGTCGACCGGCGGGTGGCGATGATGCCGGTCTCCTTCGGCGCCGCGGAGACCAGGACCCGGCTGCTGGTGCGGGCGCGCCCGCTGGTGGAGGCCCTCGTGGTGTGCTTCGAGACGCTCTGGGCCTCGGCCGCCCCGGTGCTCGCCGGCGGTGAGGCGCCCGAGGCCGCCACCGCGGGGCTCTCCGAGCGCGACCGGCAGGTGCTCTCGCTGATGGCCGCGGGCCTCAAGGACCAGGCCATCGCCCGCGCGCTGGGTGTGGCCCAGCGCACTGTGGTGCGTCGCATCGCCGAGATGATGACCGACCTGGGTGCCGACACGCGCTTCCAGGCGGGTCTGCTGGCGGCCCGGCGCGGGTGGATCTGAGCTGGTCAGACCCGGTGGTGACGCGGCGTGACCGCGCCGGGCTCGGATCGGCGCCCGGGTGGACCCGCCCCCTGGGGGGTTGTGCCGTGGCCACGGAGGCGTAGCGTCGGGGGTGTCCCCGATCAAGGTGACGCTGCGTCGGAGATGCCATTCGGGCAGACCGAGCTCGGACTACATTTTCTTCGTGGCCGCCCCGCAAGCTCTAGGGAGCGCCACGCTCATGCGACCCAACCTGGGCGAGTTGTCCGTCCGCCACGACCGCGAGCACGAGGTCCCGGTCCTGCGCCTGTGCGGCGACATCGACCTGGCCACCCGCGACACCGTCGAGGCGGCCCTGTCGGTGCGGCTGCGCCGGGGGCCGGAGCTGCTGGTGGTCGACCTCAACGAGGTCGCCTTCGTCGGCTCCTGCGGCCTGGTCCTGCTCGCCGAGGCGCGCGAACGGGCGCGGGCGGCGGGCGGGCGGCTGCTGGTGGCCTGCCGGGTCCCGGCGGTGCTGCGCGCGATGGAGGTCACCGGTCTGCTGACCGTGATCGCCCCGTACCCCACCGTGTCCGACGCGCTGGCGAGCGCGATCCAGATCCCGGCACCGCGCGTGCCCTAGTCCGGCCAGTCCACCGAGCCCCGCGGCCGGTCGTCCTCGGACACCGAGCGCAGCGCGGTCACCGTGACGTGGCCCGCGGCCAGCAGGGCCGCGTCGCTGCCCGGTTCCAGCTCGGTCGCCACGGCCACGACGCCCACCTCGATGACGCCGTCGTCGGTGCGCTGGACCGCGCTGCGCACCGAACCGAACTCCGCGAGGGTGGCCCACCTCGCGGGCAGCGGATTCCCCGCCACATTGGGGACGTTGACGTTGAGCACCGTCCCAGGTGGACACGACAGCACCAGTCCGACGGCGTCGGCGACGACCGCGGCCGCGGTGTCCCAGTGCGCCAACGCGGCCTCGCCGATGCCGATGCCGACGTCGAGAGAAAACGCGACCGCGCGCACCCCGGCGATCCCCGCGGTCAACGCCGCACCCACCGTTCCCGAGTGCAGCACCGCGCGGCCGATGTTGGCGCCGCGGTTGATCCCCGACAGCAGGACGTCTGGCTGCTCGCCGAACACACCGCGGCAGCCGACCAGCGCGATGAGCCCGGGGTGCGCCGCGACGCCGAACGCGGGCAGCCCGGCCAGGACGCGCTCCTCGCTGGCCACCCGCCGGTGATCGCCCGCGGCGGTGAGCCCGGCCCCGGTGCCGCTGGCCTCGCTCAACGGCGCGGCGATGGTCACCCGCAGCCCGGCTGCCTCGGCGGCCCGCGCCAAGGCCACCAGTCCCGGTGCCTCGATCCCGTCGTCATTGGTGATCAACGCCGACTCGGCCACGCCTGTCCTCCCCGCTCCCGACGACCGCGACTGGATCATGCCGGTCCCGCGCGGCCGCGCGCCAGGTGCGACCGGGAAAGGCTGCGCACTCGTCGGGTGCTGGGGGCGCTATCCCGGGGAGCGGTCGTCCAACCGGGTCGTGGCCATGACGCCGAACGTGGTCGCGGGTCCCACCCGCTCGCCGAGGTGCTGGAGCCAACCCGCCTGGGTGGACCAGTACCGGTCGAGCCGGACGTCGACGAACGCGGGGCGCAGCAGCGCGGCGAGGGCGTCCTCGTCGACCCCCTGACGGACCACGTGGTACTCGACCATGTCCGAGGGGTTCGACTCGTCGTAGGCACCGCGCGCCCGGCGCAGCACCGAGGCGAAGCCACGGCGCAGGTCGCCGCGGCCGACCCGCCACAGCATGTACGCGCCCCGGTCGACGGCCATCGACAGCGCCGAGCGGCGCGGGTACCAGAGCGGGTCCTGGTAGCTCACGAACGCGCCACCGGGGGCGATCCTGGGCAGCAGCGCGGAAACGGCGGCCAGGTAGTCCGGGATGTGGTGCAGCACCGAGATCGCGAGCACCACGTCGACCTCGGGCACCTCGGCCGCCGCACTGCCGTCCGGGTCGTGCACCACGTGCACGCGGTCGTTGTGCGTGAACCGCGCGGCGAGCACCTCCGCGCTGGCCTCACTCATCTCGGTGACCCACACCTCGGCGCCGAGCGCGGCGACGTGCTCGGTGAAGGCACCGTGCCCGGCGCCGATCTCCAGCACCCGCGCCCGCCCCGAGCGCGCGAGCGCCTCGGCGACCTGCCGCTGGCAGGCCTCGACCACCCGCTGCCGGAGCCCGTGGTGGCGCAGGTGCGGCGATCCCGCCGCGTAGTCGAACCCGGCGCCGAAACCCACACTTTGGTGTTGCGCCACCGCGTCAGCGCCGGGGAGCACGGCCATGACCTCTAACCTCCTGGGGAACCTGCCGATGATCGGAGAGCCCGTGCGCAGTCCACAGTGGAGCAACTGGCGAGCCGACCTGCGCGCGGCCACCGGACTGCCCGGCGTCTCGGCGCCCCGGGCCGCCTGGCTGGTGCTCACCCGCCCGGGGGTGCTCGCGGTGGGCCTGCTGCGGTTGCAGCAGGCGGCGCCGGGCAAGGTCGCGGCGCTGCTGCGCTCGCTCGCGCACCTGCTCACCGGCGCCGACTTCGTACCCGGCTGCCGGGTCGGTCCCGGACTGCGGATGGAGCACCCGAACGGCGTGGTGCTCGGCGCGGGCGCGGTGGTCGGCGCGGACGCGTTCCTGTGCCAGCGGGTCACCCTGGGCGAACGCCTCGGCGCGGGTCGCGCCCCGGAGTACCCCACCCTGGGCGACGGCGTGTTCATCGGCGCGGGCGCCACCCTGCTCGGCGGGGTGCGCGTGGGCCACGGCGCCCGCGTCGGCGCGGGAGCTGTTGTCCTGCGAGACGTCCCGACCGGTGCCACGGCTGTCGGAAATCCGGCCCGGGTCGTCGGACGGCACGCGCCAGCCGCTCGCTAGCGGTCCGCGCGGTGCCCGACGACCGCCGTTTCCGCCGGCTACCAGGCTGATCACGCCGTGAAGACGGCGTTGTAGGGCAGGGCGCCCGGGCACCGCCTGCGCCGGTAGCCCAGTGGCCCCAGCCGGGCGCGCAGGTCGTCCTGGGCGAACGCCGTCGGCGCCTCCACCACCAGCAGGGGCATGTCCCGGCGCAAGATCGCGGTGGCGCCGCGCAGCACGTCTGGCTCCGCGCCCTCGACGTCGACCTTGATCGCGTCCACCCGGGGCCGCCCGCGCGCGGCCCACAGCTCGTCGAGCGGGACCACCTCGCAGCGCACGGCGCCGGTCTCGACCTGCGGGACCCGGCCGGCGTCGAGGTCGGTCTGGTGGGCGTAGGCGCTGTCGGTGTGCGTGGTGAACTCCGCGCTCCCCCGGCGCGGGCCGGCGGCGAGCCGGATCAGCTCCACCGCGGGCAGCCCGGCGGCGAGCAGGTTGGCGGCCAGCAGGTCGGCGGTGGCGGGCACCGGCTCCAGCGCCCACACCACGGCGTCCGGGCGGTGCGTGCCGATCAGCAGGCTGAACCAGCCCACGTTGGCGCCCACGTCGATGAACACCCCGTCCGGGCGCAGCGCGGCGGCGAGCACCTCGGCCTCGCGGTGCTCGTAGCCCGCCGCGATCACCGCCGCGCGGGCCAGCGCGCCGTCGAGCCGCAGCGACACCCCCGGTGCGAAGGTGGCCGCCACCTGCGGCAGCGGTCCGCGCGGCAACACCCGGTCGAGCACCGAGAGCACCGGCATCCGCAACGTGCCGCGGGTGAGCCAGGCGTGCGCGCGGGCCAGGCCGTGTGCCAGGCCAACTCGCGCGGGGGCGGGTTCGGCCAGCCGGAGGGCGGGCCGGGGCAGCGCGACCACCGGCACGCTCACGCCGCGCCCTCGCGGACGAACACGCCGTCGCACTGCAGCATCCGACCGGTGGCCGGGTCGCAGAAGCCCGGTTCGATGGCCCACAGCACCAGCCCGTGCCGGGAGAGCAGGTCGGTGATGTCGCCGATGAGCCGCTGCCCGGCGTAGAGCGGGGTCAGCGACAGCTCGGCCTGCACCGCGGCCAGCCGGGGCAGCACCGCGGTGGCGCCCGCCAGCACCTCCCACTCGTAGCCCTGCACGTCGATCTTGAGCAGGGTGTGCTCCGGGCGCAGGCCGCGGCGGGCCAGCACGTCGTCCACAGTGGACATCTCGGCCCGTTCGACGCGCACGTACCCCGACTCCGGCGCGGCGTCGAGGTGCGAGGCGAGCATCGGCAGCACCGAGGAGGAGTACGAGTTGCCCGCGACGTTGACCTCGACCTCGCCGGGCCGCTCGCCCAGCGCCAGCCGTTCGGCGTGCCAGCCGGGGTCCAGCGCGGCGGCGCGCTCGAGCTTGGCGTAGGCGTCGCCGACCGGCTCGCAGGAGACGATCTCACCGCGGAAGCCGGACTGGCGCAGGAAGGTGGCGTACTGCCCGCTGTTCGCGCCGACGTCGAGCACCGCGCGCACGTCCAGCCGCTCGCACAGCACCGCGAGCCGCCTGCTGAACGGGTTGCGGGAGATCTCCACCCCGCAGCGCAGCGCGGCCCGCTTGGCCAGGTGGCGCAGCTGGGCGGGCACCGACACCAGCAGTGAGTCCATCGAGGCGGGGGACACGGGGGCCGCTCACATCCTTCACATCGGCGTACACATCGGCGGGCAGCTCGCGGGCCCGCGTCCTTCGAACCGGCGAACTTCGCCGCCCCGCGGGGGCGCCGGGCGCTCGATTGTGGACATACTGCGAGCCATGTCGCTCCACAGGCGCGTCAGGACTACCCCATCGAGTCATCCACTCGTGGCGCTGTTGACAGTGGGCGGTGGCCAACTCGCCGCGCAGGTGCTCACCGCGGCGGCGCTGCTGGCCCTCGGCCACGACGACGTAGCGGCGCTGGGCACGGTGGCGGTGTACTACGGGATCGCCGTGGCGGCGGCCAACCTGGCCGACGCGGGCGCCTCGACCCGGGTGCTGCGCGACAGCGCTACCACGCCCACCCACCCGGACGCCGCCCGCGCGGTCGGGGTGGTCAAGCCCACGCTCGTGGTGGTCTTGGCCGCGCTCGTCGGCCTGCTCTCCGGCGACACCGCCCTCGGCCTCGCACTCGCCTACGCCGGGGTCCGCGGCGTCGGGCTGCTGGCCCAGTCCCTCTGGTACGCCCGGGGTCTGCCCGCGCGGGCGGCGGGCACGGTGATCGCCGAGCGCGCGGTCGCGACCGGCTGCGCGCTCGGGTTGGCGGCGCTGGGCCTGCCCGGGGCGGTGGCGCTGTGCGCGGGCCTGGTGGCGGGCGCGCTGGTCGTGGCCGTGATCGCCGCGCCCACGGTCCGTGCGGCCTGCGGTGGCGCCCGGGAGATCCGGTTCGGCACGGCCGTCGGCCACGGCGGCCGGTTCGCGGGCGCGGCGGTGGCCGGGAACCTGGTGCTCCTCGACACCGTGCTGGTCGCCGCCGTGGCGGGCCCGGTGCAGGCCGGTCTCTACGCCGTCGGCGCGCGCCTGCTCGGTCCGATGGTCCTGCTGCTCACCGCGGCGGGCACGGCCACCCTGCCGGGGCTGGCCCGCGGTGAGCGCTCGGCGCTGCGCACGCTGCACGGCGTCGCCGCGCTCTCGTTGCTCGCCCTGGCCGTGCTGTTCGCCGCCGCCGACACCGTGGTCCCCCTCGCGGCCGGGCCCTCGTTCGCCGCGGCGGTGCCCGCGGTGCGCTGCTACATCGTGGTCACCGCGCTGATCGTGGTGGCGCAGACGCTCGTGGTGCGCCTACAGGCCCGGGGCCGGGAGTCGGTCGTCAGCGGCGTTCTCCTGGCCGGTGTGCTGGCCGGGCTGGGCGCGGTGGCGGCCGGGGCGTGGCTGGTCCCCGACCACGCCGCCGTCGCCGCCGGGGTCGGCTACGCCCTGGTCAGCGCCCTCACCACCGGCGCGCTGCTGGCGGCGCTGCGCCAGGGAGGTCAGCGACAGCGCGACCGCGACGGCGATGTGCCCGCGGGTCGAGTCGCCCAGCGGGGAGAACAGGATGTGCCAGGCCGCGACCAGCAGCAGGTACGCCTCGGCGAGTGAGCGCGCCCGCACCGCGCGGATCATCGCCCGGCCGATCAGCCCGAACACCAGCAGCCACAGCGGCAGCGCCAGGATCCCGCCGGTCACCCAGGCACCGAGCAGGACCGAGTGCAGGTAGAGCGAGTCGGGCAGCACGAAGGTGACCAGGTCGTAGCCGCCGATCGGGTACCCGTGCGTGCGCAGCCAGACCACGGCCGCCGTCTTCACCCCCGAGGGCACCCGCGCCGCGGGCCCCCACCCGGTGAGCGGGTTCTCCACGATGCCCGAGGCCAGGAAGACCACGTCCTTGCGACCACCGAGGCCGACCCCGTAGTCGCCGTTCTGGAACTGGATCTTCTGCTGCTGCACCGAGCCCAGCTCACCGGACTCGGCCAGGTCTGCGTAGAGCCTGCCCAGCAGCACCGCGGCGAGCACCGCGACGGCCGCGAGGCCGATCGCCCTCCCCCACCCGCGCCGGGACAGCACAGCCGGGGTCACCGCGGCGGCCAAGGCGATCAGCAGCGCGAACAGCGACAGGCTGCGGGAGCCGAGCACGAGGTGCAGCGCGGCGAGGGCGACGAGCGCCACCGGCACCGCGACCCGCTGCGCCGCGGGCGCCACCCGGCTCACCGCGATGAGCACGAGCAACGTGAACGCCTGGCCCAGGCCGAACTTCCACGGGTCGAACGCGGCGTACGCCGGCGGGGTCAGCACCATCCCGACGACCTGGCCGACCGCGAACCCGGCGATCACCAGGTCCCGCGCCTGCCCCGGCCGGGAGTGCAGCCGCAGCACGGCGCACACCAGACCCACGGTGAGCACCAGGACGGTCGCCGAGGAGAGGGCCTTGACCAGCACCGCGGTGGGCGCGGGGTGCAGGACGTGGCCGAGCAGCAAGCCGCCCAGCCAGGCCGCGCCGAGGACGAGGAACGCCCGGCCGCGGCGGACCCGCAGCAACGCCAGCACCGCGGCGGGCGCGAGGAGGACCGCGGCGATCTCGGTGATCGAGATCCGCCCGCCGAGCGGGAGGAAGACCCAGGCGCCGACACCGGCCGCCACCGCCGCGGACGCCCGGTCCCGCACCTTCCGCCCGGGGTTGCCCGACTGCTCGGCGACCGGGACCGCCGCGGGCACCACGACGTCGTCGCCCGCCTGCCCGGGGGTGTCGGGCCGGTGGGTTCGGGTCACCGCCGCGTCCGGATCACCGCTGGGCCCGGTTCACCGCTGGCCTGATCACCACTGCCCGGATCACGGCTGCCCTGATCACCGCTGCCTGGATCACCACTGCCCTGATCACCGCTGCCCTGATCACTGCGAGATCCAGGCCTCGGTGCGGTGGAAGTAGGCGCCGTCGATGGGCCGGATCACCTTGGCCGGGACGCCGCCGTGCAGGGTGTGCGCGGCGTACCGACCGCCGAGCGCGGTGACGCTGCCCGCGGCGAGGACGGCGCGCTCGGTCAGGTGGCTGCCCGCCATGACCACGCAGTTGGTGCTGATGAACGCCTGGTGGTCGAGCACCACGGCGGCCAGCGTCTGCTTGCCGGAGTCCAGGTCGACGCTGTGCGTGAGCACCGTGCAGCGGACCCCGCCGAGGGTGGCGAACTCGGCCAGCCGCAGCCCGCCGGAGATGTCGAGGTAGTGCCGGTTGGTCAGCACCGCGTGGTCGCCGAGCACCGCGACGCCGTGCCCGGACTCCGGCCCGCCCAGCTCCAGCGAGGGCGCGATCGACCACCAGTTGAACTGCCCGACGATGGCGTCCGCGCCGATGTGCAGGCCGCGCAGGCCGCGGAAGACGTTGCCGTGCCCGATGGTCGCGCCCGCGCCCACGCTGACGTCGGTGGCGCCGGTCAGCAGGCAGACGCCCACCCGGGCACTGGGGTGCACGCGGTGGCCCAGCGCGCGCAGCAGCCGGTTCTTCAGCCCGCCCGGCGGCAGGAGCCAGCACGCGGTTCGCAGCAGGGAGCGGAGCATGCGCAGACCTCTCAGAGTGATCTTCCCAGGCGGAGCCTGGAGTAGGTGTCGGAGAACCGGAGCCGGGCGGTGGCCACGCCGACGCCGTGCAGCAGGGTGCCCGCCGCGGCGCGCACCAGGTCGCCCGCCGAGTCGCAGTGTCCTTTTCGGACGGACAGGGCCTCGGTGAAGAAGTGCCTGCCCGCGGCGCCGGACTTGCTCTCGTCGTGGTAGCGCAGCGCGGCCAGCGGGGCCTCGACCACCAGCTGCTCCGGCTCGGCGGCGACCAGCCGCAGCATCAGGTCGTAGTCCATCGTGTAGTGCAGGTGCTCGGCGTAGCCGCCGATCGCGCGCAGCAGGCCGCGGCGGACGAAGACCGCGCCGGAGAAGGCGTAGCAGCCGTGGGTGAACAGCCGCCCGCGCGCCAGCGGCAGCGCGGGCTCGGCGCGGATCACCGCGCCCGAGGCGCCCAGCAGCCGCCAGCCGCCGACCACCACGTCCGGCACGTGCCCGAGCCGCTCGACCGCGGCGCGCACGGCCGCCAGCGCGCCCGGCAGCAGCAGGTCGTCGGCGTTGAGCCAGCCGACCAGCTCGCCGCGGGCCCGGTCCAGGCCGCGGTTGAGGGCCTGCGACTGCCCGGAGTCGCGCTCGTGGCGCACCCGGACCCGCGGGTCGGCGACGGCGGCCTCGGCGAGCAGCTCGGCGGTGCCGTCGGTGGAGCAGGCGTCCTGCACGACCAGCTCGTCGCGCGGACCGAGCTGGCTGGTGGCGCTGCGGACGGCCGCGCGCACGTGGGCCGCGGCGTTGTACGAGGGCATCAGAACACTGATTGCGGACACCGGCTCATCACCTCCTGCACGAGTTCCCGGTAGCGGCCGCTGACGACCGCCAGGTCCAGCGTCTCGGCCGCCCAGGCCCGCCCGGCCCGGGCCAGCGCGGCCCGCTCGCCCGGGTTGTCGAGCAGCCCGCGCAGCGCGGCGCAGGCGGCGACGTGCTCGGCGCGGCAGACCCTGGCCGCACCCGCCCGGCCGAGCTCGTCGGCGAGGTACACCTGGTCGCTGACCAGCGCGGGGGTGCCCGCGCGCAGCGCCTCGGCGGTGGCCACGCTGAAGTTCTCGTTCTCGCTCAGCAGCGCGAAGACGTCGGCGGCGGCGAGCAGGTCGGCCCGGCTCGGTGCGTCCACCCAGCCGGGGAACCGGATCCGGTCGGCGCAGGGCAGCTCGGCGGCACGGGCGCGCAGCCGCTCGGCGAGCCGCTCGTCGCCGGACCCGGCGACCACCAGCACGTCGCGTGGACCCGCGCTCGCGGCGAAGACGTCCAGCAGCAGCGGCAGGCCCTTCTTCGCGTCGACCCGGCCGCAGAACAGCACCAGCCGGGCGTCCGGCGCCAGGCCCAGCGCGGCGCGGGCGCGCGCCCGGTCGGGTGGCTGCGCGGCACCGGCCACCGGCAGTGGCAGCACCGCGGTGGCGGTGCTGGCGCCGAAGGTCTCGACCAGCGCGGCCTCGCGGGCCGTGGTGCACATCAGCGCGGTGGCCCCGGACAGGTTCTCCCGCCACAGCGGCGCCAGCCTGCGCTTGAGCGAGCCGTGCTTGACCAGGTCGTAGGGGTCGAGGCTGCCGTGCGGCCACAGCAGGTAGGGCACGCCGAAGCGGCGCGCGGTGCGCCCGCCGACCAGGGAGGTGAGGTCGAAGACCCCGTGCAGCACCACCAGGTCGTGCTGGGGCACCAGCCGCTGCAGCGCGGCGCCGAGCCTGCTGCCGCCGTGCAGCCTGCCCGCGAGCCGCCCCGGCCGGATGAGCGCGACGTCAAAGTGCGGCATCGAGCCCAGCAGCGCGGAGCCCTGCTCCGGGCGGGACAGGGTGAGCAGCGTGGCGTCGTGCCCCGCGGCCTGCTCGACGGCACCGAGCACGTGCAGCGCCGAGGCCACCCCGCCGTAGGTGTCGCCGACGCTGGCGACGGTGTGCAGGACGCGCAGGCTCATGCTCTCCTCACCCGCGACGACTCGGCCTGGCGCGGCGCGGGTGCCGGGTCCCGCAGCAGCTCGTGCAGCCGGGACGGCGGCGGCGCGGCGCGCTCGGCGGCGAGGTCGGCCTCGACCATCAGCCGGGCCAGCGCGGCGCCGTGCACCCGGGCTTTCCAGCCCAGCTCGCGCTCGGCCTTGCCCGCGTCGCCGATCAACGAGTCGACCTCGGTCGGGCGCAGGTGCCGCTGGTCGAACTCGACGTGCTCGGCCCAGTCCAGGCCGACGTGCTCGAAGCAGTGCGCCAGGAACTCCCGGACGGTGAGCGCGGTGCCGGTGGCCACCACGTAGTCGGCGGGCTCCTGCGCCTGCAGCATCAGCCACATCGCCTCGACGTACTCCGGCGCGTAGCCCCAGTCCCGCACCGCGTCGAGGTTGCCGAGGTAGAGCCGCTTCTGCAGGCCGAGGCTGATCCGCGCGGCGGCGCGGCTGACCTTGCGGGTCAGGAAGGTCTCGCCGCGGCGCGGGCTCTCGTGGTTGAACAGGATGCCGTTGACCGCGAAGATCCCGTACGCCTCGCGGTAGTTGCGGGTCATCCAGTAGCCGAAGGTCTTGGCCGCGGCGTAGGGCGAGCGCGGGTGGAACGGCGAGCTCTCGTCCTGCGGGGGCGGGGTGGCGCCGAACATCTCCGAGCTGGACGCCTGGTAGAAGCGGCAGGGCAGCCCGACCATCCGGATCGCCTCGAGGATCCGGGCGGTGCCGAGCCCGGTCACGTTGGCGGTGTGCAGCGGTTCGTTGAAACTCACTCGAACGTGGCTCTGGGCGGCCAGGTGGTACACCTCATCGGGGGCGATTTCCAGCAGCAGCCCGGCAATTCGTGAACTGTCCGTGAGATCGCCGTAGTGCAGAATCAGTCGAGTGAGGGATTCTCGGGGGTCCTCATAGAGGTGATCGATACGCGTTGTGGTGAACGTGCTCGCCCGGCGCACCACTCCGTGCACCTCGTAGCCCTTGGCGAGCAGCAGTTCGGCCAGGTAGCTGCCATCCTGTCCGGTGATACCGGTGATCAACGCTCGTCTCATGGGGACCGGGCACCTCACGATGTGGATTCCAGGGCTTCCTGAATGGACGCTTCATGTAGTGGATAGTTCAGCGCCACCAGGGCTGCCCGGTCAGCCCACCCAGGTCACTCGAAAGGATTGGCATGCGCGCCCCCGAATTCACCCGATCGGCCAAGATTTTCGTGGCGGGCCACCGCGGCCTGGTCGGGTCGGCACTCGTCCGGCGGCTGCGCGCGACCGGCCACCACGACCTGGTGCTGGCGACGTCGTCCGAAGTGGACCTGCGCGACCGCGGCGCCACCGCGCGCTTCCTGCTCGACCGGCGGCCGGAGGTGATCGTCCTGGCCGCGGCCAGGGTCGGCGGCATCGCGGCGAACGCCGCCGCGCCCGCGGACTTCCTCTCCGACAACCTGCGGATCCAGCTCTCGGTGCTGGACGCGGCCCGGGCGCTGGGCGTGCCGCGGGTGCTCTTCCTCGGCTCGTCGTGCATCTACCCGCGCGAGGCCCGCCAGCCGATCAAGGAGAGCGCGCTGCTGACCGGGCCGCTGGAGCCCACCAACGCCGCCTACGCCATCGCCAAGATCGCCGGGATCACGCACGTGCGGTCGGTGCGCGAGCAGGACGGCCTGCCGTGGATCACCGCGATGCCCACCAACCTCTACGGCCCCGGCGACAACTTTCACCCGACCGGGTCGCACGTGCTGCCCGGCCTGATGCGCCGCTTCCACGAGGCGGCCCAGTCCGGCGCGCACTCGGTCACCGTCTGGGGCACCGGCACGCCGCGCCGGGAGTTCCTGCACGCCGACGACCTCGCCGACGCCTGCCTCACCCTGCTGGCGGGCTACGACGGCCCCGACCCGGTGAACGTGGGCACCGGCCGTGACATCACCATCGCCGACCTGGCCCGGCTGGTCGCCGAGACCGCGGGCTACACCGGCCGGATCGAGTTCGACCCGAGCAAGCCCGACGGCACCCCGCGCAAGGTGCTCGACATCAGCACGCTGACCGGCCTGGGCTGGGAGCCGCGCATCCGGCTGCGCGAGGGCGTGGCCGCCACCTACGCCTGGTACCTGGAGAGCCTCGACCTGCCGCGCCAGCGCGGCGAGGTGCGCGGGCACGAGGTGGTCCGCTGATGGCCCGGGTGCTGGTGGTGGGGCTGAACTACGCCCCGGAGCACGCCGGGATCGCCCCGTACACCACCGGGATGGCCCGCGCGCTGGCCGAGGCCGGGCACGAGGTGCACGTGGTGGCGGGCTTCCCGTACTACCCGCAGTGGGCGCTCGCGCCGGGCTACCGCGGCCTGCGCACCCTGGAGCGCGACGGCGCGGTCCGGCTGACCAGGCTGCGCCACTACGTGCCGGGCAGCTCCACCGGGGTCCGCCGGATCCTGCACGAGGCGTCCTTCGCCGCGCACGCCTGGGCGCGCGGGCGGCACCGGGCCGACGTGGTGGTCGCGGTGAGCCCGTCGCTGCTGTCGGTGGCCGCCGCCGCGCGGATCGCCCGCGCCCAGCGGGCCCCGCTCGGCGTGGTCGTGCAAGACCTCTACAGCACGGCCGCCACCGAGGTCGCCGACCTGGGCGGGCGCGCGGGCGGGGCGGTGCGCTCGCTCGAGTCGCGGCTGCTGCGCGGAGCCGAGGCCGTGGTGGCCGTGCACGCCCAGTTCGCCGAGACGCTCACCGGCCTGGGTGTCGACCGCGACCGGATCACGGTGATCCCGAACTGGGCGCACATCCCGCGCCCGGCCGAGGGCAGCCGCGAGCGGGTGCGGGCCGGGCTGGCCTGGGGCCCGGGCGAGGTGATCGCGCTGCACGCCGGGAACATGGGCGCCAAGCAGCACCTGACGAACCTGGTCGCGGCCGCCCGCTACGCCCGCGAGCGGCGCAGCCCGGTGCGCTTCGTGCTGCTCGGCGACGGCGCCCAGCGGGCCGAGATCGCCGAGCAGGCGCGCGGGCTGGACACGCTGACCATCCTGGACCCGGTGCCCGACGAGGCGTTCCCGGACGTGCTGGCCGCCGCCGACGCGCTGCTGGTCAACGAGCGGCCCGGGTTGCACACCATGTGCGCACCGAGCAAGCTCACCTCGTACTTCACCGCGGGCAGGCCGATCGTGGCCGCCACCGAGCACGACAGCCCGGCAGCCGCCGAGCTGGCCGCTTCGGGCGCCGGGGTCCGTGTACCCCCCGGCGCCCCGGTTGTCCTGCTCGACGCGATCACCACCCTGGCCCAGGACCCGCGCCGGTGCGGTGAACTCGCTGAGCGCGGGCGCGGCTACGCCGCCGCCCGCCTCAACTCGACCGACGCCGCAGACCGCTACCGCGCCTGGGTGTCCACCTTGACCGAACCGAGCGAAAGCACCTGACGAAACCTGATGTCAGCCCAACCATCAGCCCAACCACACGACGACGCGCACCCGCTGCCCCGCGCGAGCGTGCTGTTCGTCTGCAACGCCAACATCTGCCGATCACCCGTCGCGCACGCGCTGTTCGCCGCCGCCGTGCACGGCGTCACCGGGGAGACCTGGACGGTCTTCAGCGCCGGGATCCGAGCCACGGCCGGCCTGCCGATGGTCGAGGAGTGCCGCGCGGCCCTGGGCGGCACCGGCTTCTCGTGGGAGTTCCGCTCGGCCCTGCTCTCCCCCGACGTGGTCCGCGGCGCCGACGCGGTGGTCACCATGACCCGCACCGAGCTGAGCGAGGTGCTGCGGCTGGTGCCCACGGCGCTGCACCGGACGGTCACCCTCGCCGAGCTGCACCGCTGCGCGCTGCGCGCGCCGGAAGGGCGCCACACCAACGGTCCTGACCGACTGCGAGCCCTGGTCACGCGCACCGTGCGCGACCGCGGGCCGACCCGCCCGGCCGACCCGGCCGACGACGACATCCCGGACCCGGTGGGCCGCTCCCGGCACACGCTCGCCGCGACCACGCAGTCGATCGGCGCCGCCGTGCGCGCGGTCGTGGCCACGGTGGCCCCCGGCGCCACACCACTGCGCTGACGCGGGGCCGGGGGTGCGGCGCCCGGCCGCTCCCCCGGCCGCACACCTCGACCCGGCCGTGCGGTGAAAGCCTGCCACCGCTTACCAGGCGCAGGGCGAGCCCTCGGGTGACCGGCCGTCGTAGATCCGGCTGTGGATCTCGGCTGTGACTCTTGGCCAGTCGCGCGGGGTGGCGGCAGGCAAGCCCGGGCTCGGTGCGCTCAGCCGCCGAGCACCGGTTCCTGGGTCAGCTCGACCGCCTGCTCGGTCCCGATGGCCGCGCAGGCCCGGGCGAGCGCGGGCCCGTCCAGGGTCAGGTACGCCTGCCCGTCGGCGGAGCGGCCGGTGCCCGAGACCGGCGCGGTGTAGAAGTGGATCGCCTCGTGCGGGGTGGCGCCCAGGGCCGCCAGCAACTCGGCCATCCGGGCCGCAGTCAGGCCCGAGTCGACGGTGAGGTCGCGGCTGACGGCGGTGACCACGTCGGCCAGCTCCCCCGGGTGGGTCAGCACCCGGGCCGTGGTGAGCCGGGTGCCGATCGCGCCGAGCAGCCGCTGCTGGCGGGCGATCCGGTCCAGGTCGCCGCCGGGCAGACCGTACCGCTGGCGCACCCAGGTGAGCGCGCGGTCACCCTCGACCAGGATGTCCCCGGCGGGGAACTCGGTGTGGGTCAACGGGTCCACGGTCGCCACCGGGTTGAACACCGTCACCCCGCCGAGCAGGCCGGTGATGTCCCGGACGGCGGCGAAGTCGGCCACCACGACGTGGTCGACGCGCAGCCCGGTGAGGTCCTCGACGGTGCGCACCACCAGCGGCGGGCCGCCCAGCGCCAGCGCGGCGTTGATCTTCGCGGGGCGGTGCCCGGGGATCGGCACCCAGGAGTCGCGCGGCAGCGCCAGGACGTCGACCCGCCTGCCGCCCGCGATGCGCACCAGCATCAGCGAGTCCGCGCGCTCGCCCAGCACGCCGCCCCCGATGTCCGGGCCGCTGCGCCGGTCCGTGCCGATCAGCAGCGCGGTGGTCACACCGGTCCCACCGGTCGCCGCGGGTCGTGACGGCAGTTCGCCGAACACGTCCGGCAGGGTGGTGATGTTCTCCTCGACCGCGGTGCGCAGCAGCCAGCCGAACCCGACGCAGGCGAACACGAAGAGCGCGACGAGGAGCACGATCACCTTGCCCAGCAGGGTGATCGGTCTGCCGCGCTTGCCCGGTGGCGGTGCCGACCAGTCGAACCCGCCCAGACCACAGCCGAGATCAGCGCTCATGGCGAAACCCTACGGTCGACCGGGCGCCTCGGAGCCGAGGTCGGCGCGGATGTCCACGATGGAGTGACATCCGTGCGGCCGGTACCGCATTGATCCACAATGAACCGGGCGGCTTGACCGGGCGCGCGGCCGCCCGATCGGGAGGTCTGTGTGTGGTCGGCTCGGTTGCGGTCACTGCTCGCCGTGTCGGACGCCGCCGTGGCGCTGGCCGCCGCCGGGCTGGTCCCGCTCGTCGGCGGCGGTGGCCGGGCGATCGAGCAACGCCCGCTGCTCACCACCGTCGCGGCCGCCGCCGTCCTGTGGCTCGTCCTCGCCGTCTCCGGCTCCCGCGACCCGCGCGTTCTCGGTGTGGGGCAAGAGGAGTACAAGCGGCTCGTCTCCGCGCACGCGCACCTCGCCGGTGTGATCGCCGTGGTCGGCTACCTCTCGCGCACCGAGACCCCGCGCGCGTACCTGCTGATCGCGCTGCCCGCCGGGCTGGGCGCGCTGCTGCTGACCCGGTGGTGCTGGCGGCAGTGGCTGCACGCCCACCGCAGGCGCGGCGAGGGCTGGTCGCACCGGGTGCTCGCGGTGGGCAGCGGTCCGCAGGTGCGCGAGCTGTCCGAGCAGCTGGCCGGGCGCAGGCACCTGGGCTACGACGTGGTGGCCGCCTGGATCGTCGGCCAGGACGCGGGCACGGACGCCGCCGAGACCGCCCGCGCGGTGCTACGGCTGGCCCGGCGCAACGACGCCGACGTGATCGCGGTGACGACCTGCGACGCGATGGGCGCCGAGGTGCTGCGCAGGCTGGGCTGGCTGCTGGAGGGCACCGGGACGCAGCTGGTCGTGGTCCCCGGTCTGGTGGCGGTGGCGGGTCCGCGGGTGCACACCAGGCCGATCGCGGGCCTGCACCTGCTGTGCATCGAGGAACCGGCGTTCACCGGCGCGGGCCGGGTCGCCAAGCGGCTCTTCGACGTCGCCGCGGCCACCGCCGGGCTGCTCGCGCTGAGCCCGGTGCTGCTGGCCATCGCGGTCGTGGTGCGGGTGGAGAGCCGGGGGCCGGTGCTGCACCGGCAGACCAGGATCGGCAAGCACGGCAGGCCGTTCCGGATGGTCAAGTTCCGCACCATGGTCGCCGACGCCGAGCGCCGCCAGGCCGCGCTGCGCACGGTCAACGAGCAGGACGGGCCGCTGTTCAAGATCCGCGACGACCCCCGGGTCACCCGGGTCGGCCGGTTCCTGCGCCGCTACTCCCTCGACGAGCTGCCCCAGCTCTACAACGTGGTGGTCGGCCGGATGAGCCTGGTGGGGCCGCGGCCGCCGCTGCCCGAGGAGGTGCGCCAGTACGCCAAGGACACCCGCAGGCGGCTACTGGTCAAGCCGGGGCTGACCGGGCTGTGGCAGATCAGCGGCCGCTCCAACCTGACCTGGACCGACGGGATCGCGCTGGACCTGCACTACGTGGAGAACTGGTCGTTCACCACCGACCTGGTGATCCTGTGGAAGACCGCGCGCGTGGTCGCGGCGGGCACGGGAGCCTACTGAGGCTCCGGGGCCCAGTGGTTCCGCGCTCTCAGTGCGTGCGCGCGACCGGCTGCGGCACCGGCGCAGCGGCCGGGTCGACCGACTCGCCACCGGGGTCCGGGGGGCGGCGGAACAGCCTGCGGGCCGCTGAGCCGGGTTTGTCGGCGGCGTAGTTGTAGTAGCCCTGCGCGGCCCGGCTGCTCAGCGGCAGCAGGTTGAGCACGACGCCCAGCAGCCGGGCGCCCGCGTTGTCCAGGATCCGCAGAGACCGGCGGAGTTCATCGCGGTGCACCTTGCCCGCGCCCGCGATCAGCAGCGCGCCCGCGGCGTGGGTGGACAGCAGCGCGGCGTCGGTCACCGGCAGCAGCGGCGGCGCGTCGATGATCACCAGGTCGAACCGCTCGCGCAGCTGGTCGATCAGCTCGGACATCACGGCGGCACCGAGCATCTCGCTCGGGTTGGGCGGGGTGTCGCCCGCGGTGAGCACGTAGAGGTTGCCGCCACCCCAGCGCTGCAGCGCGCCGTCCAGCTCGATCCGTCCCAACAGGACGGTGGTCAGCCCGACCGAGTCGACCAGCCCGAGGTAGTGCGCGATCCGCGGCCTGCGCAGGTCGGCGTCGACCACGCAGACGGTGAGCCCGTTGTCCACACAGGCCAGTGCCAGGTTGACCGCGGTGGTGCTCTTGCCCTCCTGCGGGACCGAGGAGGTGACCACCAGCGCGTCGAGCCTGCACACCGCGTCGACGAACTGCAGGTTGGTGCGCAGCGACCGGAACGCCTCGGCGCGCACGCTCTGCGGCTGCCGCACCAGGGTCGGGTTCGTCCCCGCCTGCCGGTCGAACGGGATCTCGCCGAGCACCGGGGCGTCCACCAGCGCGGTGACGTCGCGCTCGCCGCGCACCGCGGTGTCGAGCAGCTGCCGGACCATCGCCGCGGCGCCGCCCGCCAGGAGTCCGAAGAGGACACCGAGGACCATGTTGAACGGCACCGACGGCGCCACCGGGCGCTCCGGCGGTGCGGCGTCGCGCACCGAGCTGACCCGCACCGGCGACGGATCGTCGCCGACCTTCTCCAGGCTCTCCACCACTGACATGAACGAGCGGCTGACCGCGTTGGCGATGGCCGCGGCGCGCGGGCCGTCCGGGTCGCGCACGGCGATGTCGACCAGCACGGTGTCCAGCGGGGCGGCCACGGTGATCCGGGTGGCCAGGTCGGCCGCGGTGGCGGTCAGGCCGAGCTCGGCGATCACCGGGTCGAGCACCCGGGGGGTGGTCACCACCTCGATGTAGGACTTCACCCGCTGCTGGGAGAAGCTGCTGCCGGAGTAGAGCTCGGTGCCGTCGGCGCCCTGCCGGGTGGAGACGAACAGCTGCGTGCGCGCCTCGTACTGCGGGGTGGTGGCGAGCGTGACGACGGTGGCCGCGACGGTGCCGATCAGCAGGCCCGCCACGACCCAGCGCCAGCGCACGCGCAGGGCGCGCAGGAAGTCCAGCAGTTCCACGGTGTACTCGCCTTCGGGGGTTTCCGGTCTCAGGCGCTCGTAGCGGACCGGCGGGGTCCGGCGGCGTCGGTCAGGTCGATCAGCGCGCGGATGGCCGCCAGGTCCTCCACCACTTTGTCGTGCGTGCGCAGGATCTCGGCGGTGCGCGCACGGGCGTCGGCGAGCGCGGCCTCGGCGTCGGCCTCCGCCGCCGCGGCGGTGCGCTCCGCCTCGGCGTACGCCTCGGCCAACAACTGCTCGGCCGCGGCCCGGGTGTCGGCGGCCTCGACCTCGGCACGGGCGCGCAGCGCGTGCGCCTCGGTCTCGGCGTCGGCGAGCAGGGCGCGGGCCTCGTGCTCGGCCGTGGCCAGCACGCTCGCCACGCGCTCGCCGAGCCCGGGCAGGTCGGCGCGCACCGGGGCCGCCTCAGGCCGCGGGACGGGCACGAAGGGACCCGTGGGGTGGGCCCGGGCCGCGCGCAAGGCGGCGACCGCGCGGTCGGCGCGCTCGAGCAGGGCGCTGATGTGGGCGTCGACCTGGGCGCGGTCGTAGCCGCGGAAGGCGATGTCGAACTGGGTGTCGCCCGCCGTGGCCCCCGCCGCGTGGGGGTCAGTGTCGTGGTCGGTGTCGAACCCGGGGTCGGTGGTGGCTCCGCGGGCCGGGTCGCTCCCGTCGCGCGCGGGGGCGTCGTCGGCCACTTCGGTATGCGCCATGCGCGACAGTCTCCGGCGTGCCCCGCCCGGTTGCCAGCAGGAGACACGGCCCAGCGGCAAGTATCCCCCGATAGGTTGAAATCGAACGATTCATCGTGCGAGCAGGGCAATTGTCGGCGTGGGCGGCTGGGAAGCCGGCCAGGCCGTCGGGTGGTCATCGTGGGACCCGACCACCCCGCGCGGGTCGATCCGCAGCTCAGATGCCACGGTCAGACCGCACTTTGCTAAGTTCGACCGCACGATTTCCGCAGCGGAGGGGGTGGCCCCCTGACCAGGGCCGTCGAGGCGACCGGCGCCGCCGAGCTCGACCGCGCGCTGTCCACCCCGCTGTGGGCCCAGCTGCACGCCGACCTGCTCCGCCGGGTCGACAGCGGCGAGTTCGACGAGGCCTTCCCGGGCGAGCTGGCGCTGGCCGCGGCGTACTCGGTCAGCCGCAACACCGTGCGGGAGGCGCTGCGCAGGCTGCGCGCGGACGGCACGGTGGTCGCCGGGCGCGGGCAACCGCCGCGACTGGGGCGGGCCACCGAGATCACCCAGCCGCTGGGCGCGCTGTACAGCCTGTTCGCCTCGGTCCGCGAGAGCGGCCAGCAGGCGCGCAGCCTGGTGCGGGTGCTCGACGCGCGCGCCGACGGCGTGGTCGCGGTGCGGCTCGGGCTGGAGGAGTCGACGCCCCTGCTGTACCTGGAGCGGGTGCGGCTCGCGGGCGGCGCGCCGCTGGCCGTCGACCGGGTGTGGCTGCCGCTGGCGCTGGCGGAACCGTTGCGGGGCGCGGACTTCAGCGAGACCTCGCTCTACGCCGAGCTCGACGCGCGGTGCGGGATCCGGCTCACCGGTGGGCACGAGCGGATCCGGGCGGTGGTGCCGACCATCGGCGAGCGGCGACTGCTGGCCTCGCCGGAGGGGGTGGCGGCGCTGTCCATCGACCGGCTCGGGATGGCCGAGCGCACCCCGGTGGAGTGGCGGCAGACGGTGGTGCGCGGCGACCGGTTCAGCGTGGTGGCGGGGTTCTCCGCCCGCGCGGGCTACCAGCTCGACGTCGACCTGCGGGCCTGAGCGGGCGCCCGGCCCGCCGGTCCCCGCCGCCGCGGGGAGGTCACGGCGGGGAGATCACGGTCGCGCGGGAGATCATGGTCGCGGCGGGGAGATCACCGTCGCGGCGAAGCCATCGCGGTCGCGGGACGGGGCGCCGGGCCCTGCTGTGCCCGGCGCCCCTACCCCCGTGGCCGTTCCCCGGCCGGTCCGGCCCGGGGGCGACCGCGAGTCCGACGTGGGTGGCACCGGGTCGGGCGGCACCAGACCCGACGCGGGCGGTGGCGGTGCGCGAGGCGTAGGTGCACGGTCCGCCTTCGGTTGTGCCGCCGCGTCGGGTGGTGCCGTCCGCGGCGTCGCGCCGTCGGACGATCATTCCTCTGTGGAGCGTCAGGCCACGTTCAGCACGAAGTCGAAGGTGGCTTCCTTGGCCGAGCCGACGGTGCGGACGTTCATCAGCAGCCGCGGGTCGAAGATGGTGTCGGTGTTGTTGCGCGGCTCCCCGGGGAAGTAGAGCTGGGTGGTCAGGATGCGACCGCCGGGGTTCTGCACCTTGACGTGGATGTGCCGGGTGCGGCCCGGGTAGAGGCCGGGCACGATCGTGGTCAGGGTGAACTTGCCGTTGGCGTCGGTGTACTGGTGACCGCGGAAGTTGTACGTGCGGTTGTCGTAGGTGCCCCGGCTGTCGGCCTGCCAGAAGTCCAGCAGCGCCTTGGCCAGCGGCCTGCACGAGCGGCTGAACACGTAGCCGCTCACGGTGAGCCGGGTGCCGGTGGTGCCGGGCTGGATCAGGCTGGTGCGCTCCGGTGAGCCGGGCTTGAAGTACGGGCCCTCGGTCTGGGCGATCGTCGGCGCGTCGCCGTCGTGGCACTCCGGGGTGAGCTCCAGGTTGACCGGCAGGGTGCTGGGCCGGTTCTCGGCAACGCTCGCCGAGGCGAAGCCCGCGCCGCCGCTCGCCGCGGTGGCGCCGAGCAGACCGGCGGCGGGCACGACCAGCGCGCCCAGTTGCAGCAGGCGCTTGCGAGTGATGTTTCCCTCGCTCGAAAAGTCGTCCTCGGGTGGGAGTTCAGCAGTCACTTGGGGGAACCTCCTAGACGAGATCTCCGGGTGGATGATCGTCACGGACTGGCCTGACCGATGCTGTTGCAGTGATGGATCCGTTGCAATCCGTGGTGATACGGGCTTAACTCAGGCACTACCGTGAGCAGGATCCGTGGTGAACGCGCGGCGTCCGGCCGATCCCGCGTTCCCCCGAGGTTGAGGGTGCAGCATGGAAACCGGTCCTCTGGGAACCACAGTGGACAGATCGACACCGCTCGACCGGGCGCCGCTGGTCGGCCGGGTGGCCGAGCTCGCCCGGCTGTCCTCGGTTGCCCCACCGGCACTCCTGCTGGTCGCGGGCGAGGCGGGGGTCGGCAAGAGCAGGCTGGTGGCCGAACTGCGCGAGCACCCGGACGTGGTCGGCGCGCACTGGCTGATCGGCGAGTGCCTGCCGCTGCGCGAACCGTTCCCACTTGGCCCGGTGCTCGACGCGCTCAGCGGCCGGGACGTGTTCACCCCGCCGGTGGGCCGGGTGGACCGGATCGACGTTTTTCCCAGAGTGCGCGCGGCGCTGGCCGAGCTCGGTCCGGCGGTGCTGGTCGTGGAGGACCTGCACTGGGCCGACGAGGCGACCTACGAGTTCCTGCGGTTCCTCTGCCGCGGCCTGCCGCCCAAGCTGCGCGTGCTGATCACCTACCGCCCGGAGAGCACCCGGGTGGAGCGACCGGTGGTGGATCTCGCGGGCCACCTGCCGCGCTGGGCCAGGGCGGTGGAGGTCACCGTGCGTCCGCTGGAGGTCGACGAGGTCGGTGAGCTGGCCGCGGGCCTGCTCGGGCTGACCAAGGTCACCGCGGAGTTCGCCACCCGGCTGCACGAGCTGACCGGCGGCGTCCCGTTCGTGGTCGAGGAGGTGGCCAGGGCGCTGCCGGACGAGCCCGCGCCCCGGTTGGCCGACGCGCCGCGCTCGGTGCTCGACCGGCTCACCGCCCCGGTGGCGCTGCGCGGTTCCATCGCCGAGCGGCTGGCCGCGCTGCCCCCGGCGGTGCGCGAGGTGGTGGCCGCGGCCGCCACCCTCGCCGCGCCGGTCGAGGAGGAGCTGCTGGTCCGGGTCACCGGGCTGGACCGGGCCACCGCGGGCGACGCGGTCGACCGCGCGCTCGTGCACGGCCTGCTGCACCAACCCTCCCCCGGGCTGCTGGGCACCCGGCACGCACTGGCCACCCGCGCGGTGATCGACCTGCTCACCCCGGGCGAGCTGCGCCGGGCGCACCGCAACGCCGCCGCCGCGCTGGCCTCGGTCGACCCCGTGCCGCACGCCCGGTTGGCCCGGCACTGCAGGCAGGCCGGGATGGTGGAGGACTGGGTGCGCCACGCCGAGGCCGCCGCCACCCGCGCGGTCGCGCTCGGCGACAGCGACACCGCGGCGGAGCTGCTCGCCGACGTGGTCGCCACCGCGGCCGTCGACATCGGCACCCGGGCGCGGGTCGCGGCGCTGCTCAGCCGCGCCGCGCAACCCGGGCTGCGCCACGGCGAGGCGGTGGCCGCGCTGCGGGCCGTGCTGACCGACGACGAGCTGCCCGCCAGTGGGCGCGGGGAGATCCGGTTCGGCCTGGGCATGCTGCTGATCGCGCAGAACGGCGAGGCGACCGAGGGCAGGCACGAGCTGCGCGCGGCGGTCGACGACCTCGACGACCGGCCCGACCTGGCCGCCCGGGCGATGGCCGCGCTGGCCATCCCGTCGGACGCCTCCGGCACCATCGGCGAGCACCTGGCCTGGTCCAAGCGGGCGCTGGGCATGCTCGGCTCGTTCGACGACCACGCCGTGCACACCGCGGTGCACGTCAACCACGCCTCGGTGCTGCTCTACTCCGGTGCTCCCGACGGCTGGCCGGTGTGGCGCGCCGCCCTCGCCCGCGGCAGCACGCCGGAGGCCCGGCTGCACCTGTTGCGCGGGGCCAGCAACGGCGCGGACGCGGCGGTCTGGCTCGGTCACGACGCCCGCGCGCGCGAGCTGCTCGACCTCATCCCCAGCCTGGTGGAGGAGGACGCGGGCCGCTACACCGCGCACTTGGTCGCGAGCACGCGGCTCCGGCTGGACCTGGCCGCGGGCCAGTGGAACGGGTTGGCGGAGAAGATCGCGCAGGTGCGCGCGGGCGCGTGCGCGCACGGACTGCCGCAACTGGGGATCGAGACCCGGATCGTGGCCGCCGAGTTGGCGCTGGCCACCGGGTCGATCACCGAGGCGGAGCGGGACCTGGACGCGGTGCTCACCTTCGGCGCCGCGCTGAACGTCCCGTTGCTGGCCGCGGCGTGCGCGGCCAAGGCGCGGATCGCGCTGGCCGCGGGCCGTCCGGACGAGGCGGTCACGGCGCTGGCACCGGGCTTGGAAGCGGTGCGGCGACACGGGAACTGGGTGTGGGCGTCCTCGTTGGTGCCGCTGGCCTGCGCGGCGATGGTCGCCGACGGCGACCGCGCGGGAGCCGTGCGGCTGCACGAGGAGTTCGCCCGGGAGACCGCCGATCGGGACGCCCCGACCTCGGTGGCCTCGGCGTACGTGGCGGCTGGGCACGTCGCGCGGTCGTCGGTGGCCGCGGCCGAGCTGTTCGAGGCCGCCGCAGCCGGGTACGACGCGATGGGCAGGCCCTACTGGGCCGGGCACGCCCGGGAGGCCGCGGCGAAGGTGCTGCTGGCCGCCGGGGACAAGCAACCGATGCTCGACGTGGTGGCCACGTTCACCGCGCTCGGCGCCCGCTGGGACGCCGCCCGGTGCGCGCAACTATTGCGCAAGCACGGTGTCGCACCGCGCCACCGCGGCGGCAGGCGCGGCTACGGCGACGCGCTCTCCCCGCGTGAAGAGGCGGTGGCGCGGATGGCCGCGCGCGGCAGCACCAACCGGGAGATCGCCGAGGCGCTGTTCATCTCGGTGCGCACGGTCGAGGACCACGTGGCCAACGCCCTGCGCAAGTGCGGTGTGCGCACCCGGGTCGAGCTGCCCGGCGACTTCCCCGGTACCGCCGGATAGCGAAGGCCCGGGTGCCGACTCGACGAGTCGACACCCGGGCCCGCGGCTATACCAGGCGGATCAGCTGGATCAGCTGGTCACCAGGCGCAGCCCGTAGACCGAGAGGATCTCGTTGACGGGCTGGAAGTACGTGGTGCCACCGGAGGAGCAGTTGCCCGAGCCGCCGGAGGTCACGCCCTGGGCCTGGCTGCCGCTGAGCCACGAGCCGCCGGAGTCACCGGGCTCGGCGCAGGCGTTGGTGCGGGTCAGGCCGTTCACCGCGCCCTGGGAGTAGTTCACGGTCTGGTTCTTCGACTGCACCGTGCCGCAGTGCCAGCCGGTGGTCGAGCCGGAGCGGCAGACCGAGGCGCCCACGGCGGCCTCGGTGGAGCCCTTCACCGCGACCGTGGTGGAGCCGCTGTAGCGGTTGACGACACCGCGCGGGGTCCAGTTGGTGTTGGTCTTGACCCACGAGTAGTCGTTGCCGGGGAACGACGAGCCCTGGAAGGTGCCCTGGGCGACCCGGTTCGAGCCGCTGGTGGACGCGCCGCGGGTGCCGCAGTGGCCCGCCGAGACGAAGCCGCCCTGCACCGAGAAGCCGACCGAGCAGCGCGAGCCGCTGCCGATGTAGTACGCGTCGCCGCCGCGCACGTCGTAGAGGGTGCGCGGGGCCTCGGTGGACTCGACCACGCTGATCGCCGAGCCGTCGACGGTCGCGGCGAACCGCTTGGCGGCCTCGCCCGAGCCCTTGGCGGTGGTCAGGGTGACGGTGTTGCGCTGCACGTCGACGTACCAGCCGGTCACGCCGCGCGGGGCGGTGGCGGCCTGGGCGTCGAGCTTGGCCGCGGTGGCGTCCAGGCTCTTGGCGCTGTGCTTGACCACGGTCGCGTTCGCGCCGCGGGCCCGCACGTCGGCCGCCTTGGCCGCGTCGGTCACCCCGACCACGAGCTTGCCCGCGGCGGCGTCGTAGTAGGCCCCGCCGAAGGACTCGGTCAGCGCGCCGCGCAGGTCGGACTCCAGCGCGGTCGCCTTGGCCTCGCTGTCGAGCCGGGCGAGCGCGGCGTCGCGGGTCAGGCCGAGGTCGCGCTCCATCGCGCTGAGCACCTCGGGGGACGCCTGGTCGGCCGCCGGGGCGGTCGGCGCGGCGTCCTGGCCCGCGAACGCGGGCAGGGTGACGACGGCGGCGGCCGCCGTGGACAGCAGCACAGCGGCGACGAGTGTGCGTTTCACATTGACTCCATCGGTGCTCGATTGCAGGGGGAAGGCCCGTGGCACGGCGGGCCCACATTCCGCCGAATACCCTTGAGCCCTCACTCACGAGGTATCCGGCGATACCGAAAATAATGCTCGACGTGGTCCCGAAAACACAAGGGCAACTTGTTACCGGACGGCAACCCAGTGTGAATGTGATCGAGCCCGAGCATTTCACCACAACCATGAGCGGCATTCGGTTTTCCACCGGGAGCAGCAGCTCAGGATGGTTACCGAGGGCCAACGGCGCTCTCGGTTAACTGTGGAAAGGTGAATGGTGAACTAGCTGTTCGGCGATGTCGAGCGCGGCACGGACCCCACTTACCTCGGGCGTAAGGTGGATATTCCAGCGGGGTCCGCGCTCGCTCTGGGCCGATAACGCACCCAGGTGACAATCGTAGCCCGCGGCACCGGAGGACTAGGGGTCCGGGGTATTTCGGTGACCGCGGTCCGCTTCCGAGACGCTAGGCACCCGAGCGGTCCGGGGCATCGGGGAAAACCCTTGCCCTGGGCCGGCCTATGAGTTGTCCTCGCGCACCTTGGCCGCCAGCTGCGTCCGCGAGCGGAGGCCGAACTTGCGGTAGACCCGGGTGAGCGTGGCCTCGACGGTCTTGACGCTGATGAACAACCGGTCGGCGATCTCCCGGTTGCTCGCGCCCTCGGCGACCAGCCCGGCGATCCGCGACTCGGTGGCGGTCAGCACCGGGGTGCCGCCGACGGCGTCCGCGCCGACCAGCCGGGCCAGCATCCGCTCGGCGTGCTCGCTCCACGGGGTGGCGCGCGCGGCGGCGAACAGCGCGGCGGCCCGCTCCACCGGCGCGCGGGCGGCGGCGTAGCGGCGGCGGGCGCGCTCGACCCGGCCGCGCACCAGCAGGCAGTGCCCGGCCTCGATCGGCTGCCCGAGCCCGGTGAACACCGCCTCGGCCCGCTCCAGCAGCGCCACGGCGCGCTCGCCCTGCCCGCGCGCGGCCAGCAGGTTCGCCTCGGCCCGGTCGAGCTGGGCGGCGACCCCGGCCGGTTGGGGGACGTCGGCGAGCCGTTCCCGGGTCTCGCGCAGCAGGTCGTCGGCCTGGTCGAACTCGCCCACCGAGACCAGGCCGGTGGCCAGGTCGGGGTGCCAGCGCAGCATCGTGGGGTCGCGGATGCCGCGCGGGCGCTCCAGCTCCGGGATCCGGCTCAGCGCCGCCACGGCCTCGGCGGGGCGCCCGGTGCGCAGCAGCGCCTGCCCGAGCAGGTGCAGGTGCCTGCGCAGGAACACCAGGTCGGACTCCTGCTCGGACGCGCGGGCACCGCGCTCGGCGTAGGAGAGCGCCCGCGCCACGCTGCCGCCCGCGAGCTCGGCCATGGCGCAGATGTGCCAGCCGGGCCCGGGGCTCATCCGGGCCTCACCCGCGACCCGCAGGGCGCGGCCCGCGTAGTCGAGGGCCTCCGGGCAGCGGCCCATCCGGCAGGCGACCTCGGCCAGCCCGCGCAGCACGTTGAGCAGTTCCTCGACCGCGCCCCGCTCGACCATGGCGAGCATCCCGAGGTACTGCGCGCGGGCCTCCTCGAGCCGCTCGTCCAGCGCGGCGAACCGGGCGACGATGTAGACCGGCGACATGTGCAGCCAGCCGTCCATGTCCGGTGCGGGCAGCTCGAGGGCCTGGCGCAGCGGCTCGTCGAAGTCGGGCTCGCCCGCCAGCCGCTTCATCAGCGCGGTCACCGCCAGCGCCATGCCCTCGACGGAGGTGTCGCCGACCTCGCGGGCCAGCGCGGCGGCCTGCCCGGCCTCGGCGATCGAGGTGCCCGGCCAGCCGTTGATCATCGCCGCCCAGGACCGCCACAGGTGCAGCAGACCGCCCGAGCGCGGGCACTCCCCCGCGTCGGCCATGGCCAGGGCGAACATCTCGCGCATCTCGGACATGCCCTGCCCGGCCAGGTGGATCAGCATCATCCGGGCCTTGACCCGCTGGAACGGGGTGGCGTCGGCGGCCAGCACCGCGCCCGCCGCCCGGTGCACCAACTCCGGCCGCCCCGCGTTGGCCCCGGTCTCGGCGGCGGCCACCAACCACTCCACCCGGTGCGCCTCGGCCTCGGGCGGGGTGCGATCGGCGGCGAGCAGGTAGAGCTCGGCGGCCAGGTCCCGCGCGCCGCGCCGGTGCGCGGTCTCCGCGGCCGCCACCAGCGACCGGGCCGCGGCGGCACTCGGGTCGGCCGAGGCGAGGGCGCGGTGGCGCTCCCGGTCGGCGTCGAAGGTGACCGCCTCGGCCAACAGGGTGTGCGCGGTCTCGCGCTGGGCGGCGTCGGCCAACTCGGTGATCATGGTGGCCGCCCCGGGCGGGGTGAACCGGATGTTCTCCGCGTCGGTGACCACCAACCCCACCTCCGCAGCCCGCGCGATGTCCCGCGGCGCGTCGACCCGACCCGCGCGCTGGAGCAGGCGCACCGTCGGGCGGACCGCGAGGGCGCACAGCAGCAGGGTTTCCTTGACCTGCGGGGTGAGCGCGGTCAGCCGCTCGTAGACGATCGCCGCCACGGCGGGCGGCAGCGGCGCGGGACCGTGCACGTGTCGGGAGAACGCGCCCGCAAGGGTGAGCGCGAGGTAGGGATTGCCGGCCGAGTCGGCGTGGATCTGGCTGGCGGTACGCGCGGGGAGACCGTGCGCGTCGAACAACTCGGCCAAGTCGTCGGCGGTCAGCGGCGGGACCGTCAGCCGCAGCACCGGCCCCGGCGTGAGCGCGGCGGGCGGGACCGCGCGGGGCCCGTCGTCGTCCAGCGGAACCGACTCGGGCAACCTCCCCGCGATGGCGGCCCGCACCGGCGAAGCCCCGGTGCGCCGGGCCGCGTAGGCGATCACATCGGCGGACGCGGCGTCGATCCACTGGGCGTCGTCGAGCAGGACGAGAACAGGCGACCGGGCCCCCAGCGCGAGGAGCACGAGGTGCCAGGCGTGCCGCAACGGCACCCCACCCCGGTCGTCCCGGTGCCCGGTGAGCAGCGCGGTGACGGCGTCGCGAGCGGGAACCGGGAGCGCCGCCACCACGTCGGCGGGTACCTGGACCAGCAGATCGGCCAGCACCGACCCGGAAATCCACCGCTCGGCCTCGGCGGCGGTCGCCCGCAACACGGTCTCCCCGACGGCATCGTGCGCGAGCGCGTCGAGCAGGGTGGTCTTCCCGATACCGCTGGGACCGGTGAACAGGACGCCACCACCGTGCACGAGCCGCTCCCGCGCCCGCGCCAACAACCCGACCCGGCCGACGAGCTTGCGCGGGGCAGGCGGCACGACCTCGACGATCACCCGGTCACCGATCGCGACTCACCTCACCGGTCCGAAGGTGCCGACACAGTACAGAGACCCACCCGAACCGGACAACCAACCGCGCGCCAGCGGGAGCCCTCCCACGCTCACCGGTGACGTGCCGTGAGCATGGTGCCCGGATCCGTTGGCAGCACTACGTTCCACGTACGGCGAGGTATGTGCCTACGCAGCTGGGCCGAGTACGCCAGTGCCGGCAGTCAGGCGCAGCTTCGGCCTTACGGCAGGTCCACGCCTTCGACGTCCTTGAGCATCGCGTACGGGTCGGGGATCCGGTAAGTGGGCAACTCCAGGTCGAACCAGACCGGGTCGAACTCCAGACCGGTTTGTTGCTCCATCAACGCGAAACTGGTCGCGCGCGCCGACCCCGGCTCGAATCTGACACCGAGGGCCCAATCGGGATAGACGTCCCCACTGTGCGGGCCATCATCGACGAGCATCGGGTCGAAATACGCCACAACTTTTCCATCCCGCGCTTGAACGAGGCTACTGTCCCCGTTCACATTGCGAAAGTAGCTGAAGTATTTGCCGCCGTTCGCCGACACACGCCGCGCCAGCTCCGGAATGGATCCGCTGTACCCGTTGTTCTCCAACACGATGACATGAGACCCGCGTTGGAACACCTGGCAAAGGAAGAACTCGCCGAACTCGGCGGAAGTCCGCTGCACCACGTCTTCCGCCTGGCGAACCGTCATCACTCCCTCCGCCGCGGATCGATCACCACCGAAGACGCTGATCACATCGCCCGCAGACTTGCCGTCCACCACGGAAACACACCACACAAGCTCCCGCGCCAGCGGTTCCACCCACGTATACTTCTTGACCAATTCACTCAGGTTGGACATATCTGGTCCTTAGCGATGTCCACGCCCACATACGACTGGGGCGCAATACTGCCCGGATTGCTGATCACCACTAGAAACTTGTCGCCGTCTTTCGGGTACTGCCATCGTACCGTGCCACCCTGGCAGAGGTTCTCCCGCTTGGGCACTTCCTCCACGTGAGCATTCTCCCCTCCCTCATCGGTCGGCGCCATCGGGTATTCGTCGCAACTCGTACCTTGATAGTTGCGCTGATAACGTTTGCTCCGGCAAGACGCAGCACGGTTCACGTCCTCATTGGCTCGATTCATGATCAGCAGTCCAGGCAAACCCGATTCCCACGCCTCTCGTATTCCGCGGCCGATGTAGGGCATCTTCTTCGCGTCTATCACGACGACTTTGAGGTTGTTACATTGTTTCTGTTGAATGACTTGCCGAGCCTGGCAACTCTTGACCTTTTTCTCGTCGGCTGACGAGACCATGATGGAGAACTCGCCTTCCGCGATGATCTCCGTACCGCCACCACCGAACACACCGGTCACCGTATCGATGACCTTGTCGACACCAAACACCGCGACGACAGCCACAATCGCCACCACCGGCAGCAGCAAGCCACCCTTGCTCCTCGTTCCCATGGCGCCCCCTCGTAACCCCGACCGATGGTCGGTGCCGGCACCCACACGACCCGGTCCGGACTCGTGCAACATAGTCGGCGACCGGGTTCTATGCCCGCAACTGCTCGTCCAGTGTCTTCACCGCATCGGCGTCATTCCAGGGCTTCAGGGCGGATCGGGCGCCGTGCAGGCGTTCGAGAAGCCGCACGGAGCGGTTCTGGGTGGTGGCCTCGATGACATCACCCATGATCAACGCGGCCGCATCCGGTTCACGCAGCTGGATGTGGGCGTTGGCGAGGTAGAGCATCGTGAAAGCGTTGTCCCGCACCAACGATTTCTCGTGCTGGGCAAGGGCTGTGCGGGCTTCGGCGGCGGCGTCGTGGGGGCGGCCCAAGGCGAGGAAGCACTTGGCCTTGGCGCTACCGACCGAGCCATTGTCGTAGAAGTAGGCCAATGAAGACGACGCCGCCGGCTGGGCATCGACCTCCCCCATGCGCTGCTCCACTTCCTCGACAGCCTCCAGGCACGGGGAAACTTGCCCGTCCTTGGCGTACGCCTTCGCGGTCTCGCTGGCCGCGTAAGCCCGCACCAGCGCGTCATCGCTTCGCTCGGCGACCTTGCGCGACGCCTCGGCGAAGTCGATGGCCAGGTGGATCTTGTCCTGGGCCAGCGCGGTATGACTCATCCGACCGAGGACGAAGCCGCTCAACGCCGGGTCTCGGGCCTCGTGGGCGATCTCCCGGGCTCGCTCGAAGTGCTGCCACGAAGTCGTGTAGTCCCCGATGTCGGTGTACAACCAACCCGCCAGGTCGGACAGGCCGCCATAGGTCGAAAGCAACCGCGGGCGCAACGGGCTCGGGCAGTCATCGAGCATCGCGCGGACGAGCTTGAGCTGCGCCGAGACCGTCGGCAGCACCGCCTGCGGACCGAGCGCGTCATCCTGCCGCCGACACGCCCAGTACACCGCCCGCAGGTTCTCAATGACCCGCTCATCAACACGAGCCGGGGTGGCCACTGCTCGTGCCACCCGCTCCTGGTCATCGAGGTCGAGCAGCTCCGGCGAGCCCGCGGTGACCGCTCCCAACCCGAGCAACTGGAGAAGCTCACGACGATTCATCTCACCCACCCAACGGCGGACCAGGGCCGCCAACTGATGGTCGGTGCCGGCGACCCGCGCGGCCCCGTTCGGACTCGTGCTGTCGAACTGCCCCATCCCGGTGGTGGATCCCGACGCGACCACGTCGTCCGGGTGGGTCCCGGCCAGGATGTCTTCGAGCTGCGCCGCCGTGAGGCCGAGGAGGCGCGCTAGTTTGGGCCGGATGTAGGGCAGCGGTTCGCTGCGGCCGGACTCCCAGCGGTGGACGGTGCTGCGGTCGATGTGCAGGGCCTCGGCGAGGTCGTCCTGGGTGTAGCCGGCCGCCTTGCGCGCTCTGGCCATTCGGGCCCGTCGTGCCGCCATGCCACCAGTCTCGCACAGTGGTGACTTACCGCGTATGAACGATCACCGCTGGTCAGCGCGTTCGATGCCTAGTTCTGGCACCGCGTGCCCGACAAGGACGCTCTGCCCGCGCTCTGTGACCAGCACAGCGGAAACGGCACCTTCGACCGCGGCGAGCCAGAGTTCGCTCAACCGACAGTGAAGGTGCTGACAGCCATGACCGCAGCCGCCCCCGAGTCCACCCGGCACCCCGTCTACGCCGATCTCACCGAGGTCCACGTGCTCGCCCAGGTCCTGCACGAGGCCATCACCGACGGCGACCTGACCCCCGACGACCTCACCGCCTACGAACACGCCTGCCACGACAGCCTCGCCAGGTGCCGTCAGCTGCTCGACGACCCAACCACCGCCCAGGCCATCGCACTGAGCCCCCTCTGACCAAGACCGTCAAGTCGAAGCAGGACAAGGAAAACACCGTCCCCTGGTCGCCGACAGCGGCGACCAGGGGGCGGTGCTCAGTCGCGTTCGATCAGGTGGCCGACCACGTCCGGACCCGGGTGCGCGTGCCCCGAACCGTCGCGGCGGAGGTCGGTCTCCGGGAGTTCGACCGACGAGCCCGCGCGGTTCGAGCCCGCCGGGCGCGGGCCGATCCAGGCCAGCACTAGGCCCGCCTCCCCCTTGAGGAACCGGTGGGCCCGAACGCCCCCGGTCGCGCGTCCCTTGGGCGGGTACTCCGCGAACGGGGTGACCTTCACCGACTGGCCGGTGGAGGTGACCACCATCGGTTCGCCGTGGTCCGGGTCGTCGGTGCGGATCGCGCCGAAGAACACCGCGGTCGACGTGCCGGGCAGGGTGATGCCCGCCATGCCGCCGCCGCGCAGGCCTTGCGGGCGGACCAGGCTCGAGGCGTACCTGAGCAGGGCCGCCTCCGAGCTGACGAAGGCCAGGAACTCGGTGCCGTCGGTCAGCCAGGTCGCGCCGACCAGTTCGTCGCCCTCCTTGAGGGTGATCACCTCGAACTCGTCGGACCGGACCGGCCACTCCGGCGCGCACACCTTCACCACGCCCTGTTTGGTGCCCACCGCCAGGCCCGGTGACCCGACGGCCTGCTCGCCCAGCGGCGCGATGCCGATCACGCGCTCACCCTTGGCCAACGGCACCAGCTCCCCCGCCGCCATGCCGCCGCTCACCGAGACCGTGCCGCTCTGCTCGGGCAGCACCGGCAACGGGAGCACGTCGGTCTTGAACGCCCGGCCCGCGCTGGTGACCAGCAGGACCTGGCCGCGCGCGGTCGAGTGGACCACCGCGGCCACGGCGTCGTGCCGGGCGCGGCCGTTGCGCCTGCGGCCCTCGGTTGCCTCCTCGGACTCCGCGGCCGTGCGGGCGACCAGGCCGGTGGCCGAGAGGATCACCTGGCACGGGTCGTCGGCGACCTCCAGCGGCCCGGCGGGCTTGGAGGCGGCCAAGACCTCCTTGAGGTCGCCGTCGATCAGCGCGGTCCGGCGCTCGGCGGTGAGGTCCTTGGCGACCTTGGCCAGCTCGGTGGACACGACCCGCTTGAGGACCTTGTCGTCGTCGAGGATCTTGGACAGCTCCTCGATCTCGCCGCGCAGCTTGTCCTGCTCGGTCTCCAGCTCGAGCTTGTCGAACTTGGTGAGCCTGCGCAGCGGGGTGTCGAGGATGTAGGCGGCCTGGACCTCGGAGAGCTTGAACTGGCGGATCAGTCCCGCCTTGGCCGCCGCGGCGTCGTCGCTGCCGCGGATCAGCCGGATGACCTTGTCGATGTCGATCAGCGCCAGCAGCAGACCCTCGACCAGGTGCAGCCGCTCCTCGCGCTTGCGCCTGCGGTAGCGGGTGCGCCGGGTGACGACCTCGTAGCGGTGACCGAGGAAGACCTCCAGCAGCGCCTTGAGCCCGAGCGTGCGCGGCTGCCCCTCGACCAGCACCAGGTTGTTGATGCCGAAGGACTGCTCCATCGGCGTGAGCCGGTAGAGGTCGGCCAGCAGCGCCTGCGGGTTCACCCCGACCTTGCACTCGATCACCAGCCGGGTCCCGTTCTCCCGGTCGGTGAGGTCCTTGACGTCGGCGATCCCGGTGAGCCGCTTGGACTTGGTGACCTCGTCGGTGATCTTCTCGATGATCTTCTCCGAGCCCACCTGGTAGGGCAGCTCGGTCACCGTGATCGCCTGCCGCCCCCGACTGCCCTCCAGCGGCCCGATCTCCACCTTGGCCCGCATCCGCACCACACCGCGGCCGGTCTCGTAGGCCTTGCGCACCTCGTCGAGGCCGAGCAGCATCCCGCCGGTCGGCAGGTCCGGCCCGGGCACGAACTCCATGATCTTGTCGAGCGAGGCGTCCGGGTGGCTGATCAGGTACCGGGCGGCGGCCACGACCTCGCCCAGGTTGTGCGGGATCATGTTGGTGGCCATCCCGACCGCGATCCCCGAGGTGCCGTTGACCAGCAGGTTCGGGAAGGCGGCGGGCAGCACGGTCGGCTCGAGCAGGGAGCCGTCGTAGTTCGGCCGGAAGTCGACGGTGTCCTCGCCGAGCTCACCGACCAGCAGCATCGCCTCGGCCGACATCCGGGCCTCGGTGTTGTGGTTGACGAACCCGCCCGCGAGGAACGAGTGGTCTTCCGAGACGACCCGGACCGAGTAGACCTCCGCCGGGGCGTCGCCGACCACGTCGGTCACCGTCTCGAAGCGGTAGCCCGAATCCATGATCGGCAGGATCGTGGCCAGGACCTCGGTGTCCCCGATCCGGTCCATGATCAGCGGGCGCTCGGTCTCCCACCGCTGCACGCGGTCGAGGTCGTGCCCGGTGCGCAGGTCGATGCCGACGGCGGCCCGGACGTAGTCGGCCACGAACGGGACCAGGTCGTGGTCGAGCCGGTCCGGCCGCGGGTGCGCCAGCAGGTCCAGCAGCTCCGCCTGCTTGGTCTTGAGGAAGCCGACCCGCTCGGCGAACGCCCGGACGTCGCGCGGGCCGGACACGGTGAGGCGGTGCTCGACCGATCCGCTCGCGCCCGAGGAGGACCGGATCCGCGCGAGCACACCGAACTCCGCCAGGAGTTCCTGCACCTCGGTGGCCAGCTTCCCGCTGTCGGTCGCGTAGTGGACGGTGACGCCGTCCTCGGTCACGCGCGGTTCGCCGTCGCTCTCGAAAGCGGCCATCAGGAACGCCCGCTTGACTCCCCAGCCACCCGTCCAGACGGTGTCCGGGACGACCTTCTCCCGAGCCGTGGTGCCGTGCGCCGCGGGCAGTCCGGCGCGGAACGCCGCCATGCCGAGCAGGTGCTCCCTGGCGGTCGGCACGACCTGCTGCCAAGCGTTGCGCGCCACGCAGACGGTCATCCCCGTCGTGAGCTCGTCCAGACGGCGCCACTGGAAGATCGGAACGCCCATCGGGGCCTCCAGGCACAGCACCAGGTGGTTCTCACTGCCCCGGATGGAGAACCCGGAGCCGGTGGTCATCCGCAGGGTCGGGTGCACGCCGGAGTTGAAGACCCGATCGACCCGGACGGACTTGCCGTCCTTGTCCAGTACCTCGAAATCGGCCTCGGCCTCGGAGTCGGCCGGGAGGTCAACGAGATCGGAGATCCGCGGGCTCGACCCGTCGGCCAGCCGGATTCGGGTGTCTCCGACGACGCAGTACCTGCTCGCGGCCGGTCCGTCGTCCGGGCTCCCGAAGTTGCCGTGCCCGTCGACCAGCGGCGCGTTCAGCGAGAAGTCCTGGGCGAGCCGCACCATCGCGTCGTAGATCGCGGTGTCGCCGTGGGGGTGGTACTTGCCCATGCAGTCGCCCACGACGCGGGAGGACTTCACGTAGGCGTGGGTGGGGCGGTAGCCCTGCTCGTTCATCGAGAACAGGATCCGGCGGTGGACCGGCTTGAGGCCGTCGCGCGCGTCGGGCAGGGCTCGGGAGTGGATGACCGAGTAGGCGTACTCCAGGTACGAGTCCTCGATCTCGGTCTTGACCGGGTTGTCGAAGACCTGCGCCCCCGCCTGGTCGAACGCGGACGGGTCGACCTTGGTCGAGGGGGCCTTGCGGCGGGCCATTGCTCAGCACTCTCTCTCGTGTACGACTGGGCTACGCATCAGGACCGACCTACATGTCGATCGCGGACTGGTCCACCCGGGCGGCGGAGTCGACCAGCCAGTTGCGGCGGGGTTCGACCTTCTCGCCCATCAACAGCTCCAACGCCGCCTCGGCGGCCTCTGCGTCGTCCAGGGTGATCCGGCGGACCGAGCGGGTGGCCGGGTTCATCGTGGTGTCCCACAGCTCGTCGGCGTCCATCTCGCCCAGGCCCTTGAACCGGGGCACCGGGGTGACGACCTGCTTGCCCGCCTTCTCCAGCCTGGCGACCGTGGTCTCCATCTCGCGCTGGCTGAAGGTGAAGATCGTCTCGGCGCCGCGGCCGCGGGTGACGATCTTGTGCAGCGGCGGCATGGCCGCGTAGAGCCTGCCGTCGTCGATGACCGGGCGCATGTACTTGGCGAACAGGGTGATCAGCAGGGTGCGGATGTGCGAGCCGTCGACGTCGGCGTCGGCCATCAGGATGACCCGGCCGTAGCGCATCGCGGGCAGGTCGAAGGTGCGGCCGGTGCCCGCGCCGAGCACCTGCACGATGGAGGCGATCTCGGCGTTGCGCAGGGTGTCGGCGAGGCTGGCCTTCTGCACGTTGAGGATCTTGCCGCGCAGCGGCAGCAGCGCCTGGTACTCCGAGACCCGCGCCATCCGGGCCGAGCCGAGCGCGCTGTCGCCCTCGACCAGGAACAGCTCGCTGCGGGCCAGGCCGGTGGTGCGGCAGTCGACCAGCTTGGCGGGCATGGCCGCGCCCTCCAGCGCGGTCTTGCGCCGGGCGGCGTCCTTCTGCTGCTTCTGCGCGATCCGCACCCGGCCCGCGTCGACGATCTTCTGCAGCACGACCTTGGCCTCGGACTTGGTCCGCCGGTCCTCGGTCCACTCGCGCAGGTGCCGCTCCACCACGGCCTGGATGACCTTGGTGACACCCGCGGTGGACAGCTCGTCCTTGGTCTGGGAGGTGAACTGCGGCTCGGGCACGCGCACGTGTACGACCGCGGTCATGCCCTCCAGCACGTCGTCGAGGGTGGGCAGGTCCTCCTTGGGCTTGAGCAGGCCGCGGGTCTTGGTGATCGCGTCCTGCAGCGCCTTGACCGCGGCGCGCTCGAAGCCCTTGCGGTGGGTACCGCCGTGCACGTTGCGGATCGTGTTGGTGAAGCACTCCACGGTGCGCTCGTAGCCGGTGCCCCAGCGGAAGGCGACCTCTACCTCGGCGCGGCGCTCCACCTTGGACCGCATCACACCGTTCTCGTCGGCGGCGTTCTCGGTGTAGGTGCCCTCGCCGGTGACCAGGATGGTGCCGGAGACGGCCCGCTCACTCGACGGCGACAGGAAGTCGACCATGTCAGGCAGGCCCGCGGGGTAGTGGAAGGTCTCCTCGGCGAACGAGGTGACCTCGTCCTCGGACGTGGTGACCGTGCGCAGGACGTAGGTGACACCCGGTACCAGGAACGCGGTGTTGCGCATCTTCGCCCGGACGGCCTCGACGTCGAGCGCGGCGCCGTTCTCGAAGTAGCGCGCGTCGTACCAGTAGCGGATGGACGTTCCGGTGGACTCGCCCCGCTTCATCCGGCCGAGGACCTCCAGGCCGGACTTGCGGGTGAACTTGGCCTTCGGGCCGGGTCCGTCGAAGGTGCCCGGCGCGCCGTGCGCGAAGGACATCTGGTGGACCTTGCCCTCGCGCTTGACGGTGATGTCGAAGCGGTGGGACAGGGCGTTGACCGCGGAGGCGCCCACGCCGTGCAGGCCGCCGGAGGTCTTGTAGCCGGAGCCGCCGAACTTGCCGCCCGCGTGCAGCCGGGTGAGCACGAGCTCCACACCGGACAGCCCCGACTTGGCGTGCACGCCGGTGGGGATGCCGCGGCCGTCGTCGTCGACCTGCACGCTGCCGTCGGCGTGCAGGGTGACCACGACCCGCTTGGCGTGCCCGGCGACGCCCTCGTCGGTGGAGTTGTCGACGATCTCGGCGAACAGGTGGTTGATGCCCCGGCTGTCGGTGGAGCCGATGTACATGCCGGGGCGCTTGCGGACCGCCTCGAGACCCTCGAGGTGCGTCAGGTCGTCGGCCCCGTAGAGGGTCTCGGCTGTCACTGGTCGCTCTCCCCGGTTGTCTCGCTCGAACAGGTGTCCCAAGGTACCGGAGGGTATCCGCGGGCCATGACGGCAAGGCGGCACCGCGCCGCACCGCGGGAGTGGCCACCGCCACGGCCGAGAGTGCCTTCTGGTGATGGCGTGGCCCATACGGCCGCTTGACCCGGGGCTGAAACGTCGCTGACGATGTGTGAATTTACCGCCGGGTGGACGGTCCTCGGCGTCTTGACGGGTGATCCGAACCGAGTTTATGGTCTAGACCAAAGCACGGCTTGATCCACCATTCGTACGACCCTCCGGCGTCCGGGTCCGGCCGACGCCCGACGGGTGGCAGGCGTCCCCTTGCTCCCCGTTTCCCCCCTGCGCCGGGTGTGCCTGACACGCCCGGCGGAAACGCCGTCCACTCCTGTGGAGGAGCAACGATTATGAAGCACCAGCGCAAGTTCGCCGCCATCGCGGCCGGGGTCGGCATCGCCCCCCTGCTGATGGTCGCCCTGCCCGCGAGCCCGGCGTTCGCGCACGGCTACATCAACTCGCCGCCGAGCCGCCAGGCCAACTGCGCCTCCGGCAAGGTCAGCTGCGGGGAGATCAAGTACGAGCCGCAGAGCGTCGAGGGCCCCAAGGGCCTCAAGAGCTGCAACGGCGGGAACAGCCAGTTCGCCGAGCTCAACGACGACTCGCGCAACTGGCCCGTCACCTCGGTGAGCAACCAGGTCAACTTCAACTGGGTGCTCACCGCCCGGCACGCGACCTCGACCTGGGAGTACTTCGTCGACAACACCCGCATCGCGGTGTTCAACGACGGCGGTGCCCAGCCGGGCGCGACCAAGAGCCACAACGTGGACCTCGGTGGCCGCACCGGCCGGATCAAGGTCCTGGCCGTGTGGAACATCGCCGACACGGCGAACGCGTTCTACAGCTGCGTCGACCTGCAGGTGGGTGGTGGCAACCCCACCACGACCACCCAGCCGACCACCACCACGACCCGGCCGACCACGACCACCACGCGGCCGACGACCACCACCACCCGGCCGACGACGACCACGACGACCACGCCGCCGCAGTCGGGCACGTGGGCGGCGGGCACCGCGTACGCCACCGGTGCCACGGTGACCTACAACGGCTCGTCGTACCGCTGCCTGCAGGCCCACACCGCGCTCGCGGGCTGGGAGCCGGACACCACCCCGGCACTCTGGGCGCGGAGCTGATGATCACCCGGCCCGGGTCTCGGCGGGCCCGGGCCGGGCTCCCACCACCGCCGCACGGAAAGGCCCTGGAGGCACGCATGAGACGTCCCCTCATCGCCGCCGCCTGCCTGGCCCTGCTCGCGGGGTGCGGCAGCGCGGGTGAGCACGCGGGCCACGACGCGCACGCCGGTCACGGCGCGGTCCCCACCACCCCGGTCGCCGCCTCGGCGGCGGCCCCGGTGTCCGGCTCGGCCGCCGCGGCCCAACCCGCCGTCGGCGACTACAACCTGGCCGACGTGATGTTCCTGCAGATGGCGATCGCCAACCACAAGCAGGGCATCGCGCTGGTCGGCCTCGCCGACAAGCACCCGGTGCGCAAGGAGGTCAAGGACCTCGCCGACGCGATCCGGCTGACCCAGGAGCAGGAGGTCACCACGATGACGAAGTGGTTGACCGACTGGTCCCAGCCGATCGAGGTCAGCGGTGACCCGAGCGCGCACGCCCACCACGGCGGCATGCCGATCACCGACCCGCAGGCGCTCGCCGAGCTGGACAAGGCGCCGGACGGGCAGTTCGAGAAGGAGTTCGTCACGCTGCTGACCGGACACCAGCACAACGCCGTCGAGTTCGCCCTGACCGAGGGCAAGGACGGCGCCAGCGCGCCGGTCAAGGCGTTCGCGGACAAGATCGTGAAGTCGCGGAGCGGACAGATCCAGCAGTTGCTCCGGTTCGCCCAGTAGTACCGCGCACGCCAAGAGGGTCCCCTGTGGGCAGGGGACCCTCTTGGCGTTTCAGCGCGCGGCGGTGATCTCGTCGTAGGTCGGGAAGCGGTGCGCGATCGAGTCCTCGACGAAGTCGGCCACCCAGCCGTCGTCGTCGTGGAAGAAGCGGATCGAGACGTACTCGGGGCGGGTGCCCATGTCGAACCAGTGCGTGGTCTTCGCCGGGACGCTGAGCAGGTCGCCCGCCTCGCACAGCACGGCGTGGACCTTGCCGTCGACGTGCAGGTAGAAGATCCCCGAGCCGCGGGCGAAGAACCGGTCCTCATCGTCGTCGTGGGTGTGCTCGGAGAGGAACTTCGCGCGGGCCTGGGCGGCCTTCTCGCGCCACTCCCCCGTGTCCGCGGGCACCATCGACACCGCGTCGACGAACACGTAACCCTCGCGCGCGGCCACCTCGTCCACATGCGACCGGTAGGCGGCGATGACCTCCTCCGAGGTCGGTTCGGCGGGCAGGTCGACCAGCGGCCACCGGGAGAAGCGCACGCCCAAGGCGCCGAGCACGGCGGTGATCTCGGCCGGGTCGGCCGTGCGGACGCGCACGGCCGCGGGGTCGTCGTCGGCCCAGACGGTCAGCAGGGTCATGGGTTCCTCACTCCGTCGCGGTCTTGAAGCGCAGCAACCACTCCAGGCACTCGGCCCGGTGCCGCGCGGCGGACAGGTCCTCGCCCCACACATACACCCCGTGCCGGGCCACCACCAGGGCAGGCGTGGCCGGGTCGAAGCCCGTCTCGAACGCGTCGCCGAGCACGCGCATGTCCTGGGAGTTCGGCACGACCGGGATGGTCACCAGGTCGTCGTGCGCGGCGCGGCCGAAGCCCTTGAGCATCTCCAGGTCGCGCAGCTCGATCCCGCCCGGCCAGCGCTCGGCGGCGACCACCGGGGCGAGCACGTGCAGGTGGACCACCGCGCCCGCGCCCGCGACGGCGGCGATCCTGGCGTGCAGCCCTGCCTCGGCCGAGGGCGGCAGCGGCTGGCCGGGCAGCGCGTCGCCGCGCTCGTCGACCACGACGACGTCGGCCTCGGTCAGCTCGCCCTTGTCCAGGCCACTGGCGGTGACCGCCAGGCGCAGCGGGTCGCGGCCGAGGGTGACCGAGAGGTTGCCGGAGGTGCCGCGCATCCAGCCGAGGGCGGCGTAGCGGGCGGACTCCGCGGCGAGCGCACGACCCGCGGCGCGCACCTCGTCGGGCGCGCTCACGGTTCCTCGTCGGGGACGACGCGGAACTCGTCGAGGGACTTGGCCACCAGGTGTTCGCCGAAGTCGGCGGTGGCGTAGGGCTCGCCGTCGCGGGCCAGGCCGACGGTCTTCCAGCCTGCCTCGGCGGCGGCGTCGAGCTCGGCGGGCACGTCGGAGAGGAACACGATCCGCCCCGGTGTCGGGCCGCCCAGGCCCTCGGCGATGGCGGCGTAGGAGGCCGACTCGCGCTTGGGACCGGCGTTGACGGTGTCGAAGTGGTGGCGGAACAGCGTGGTCAGGTCACCCTCGGTGGTGGTGGAGAAGGACGCCACCTGGCCGGCGACCGAGCCGGAGGAGAACACTGCCAGCCGCAGCCCGGCGGCCACCCAGGCACGCAGGGCGGGCACCACGTCCGGGAAGTACTCCGAGACCAGCTCGCCGCGCGCGTAGCCGTCCTGCCAGATCAGGCCCTGCAGCTCCTTGAGCGGCGCGGCCTTGCGGTCGGCGGTCATCCAGGCGTGCAGGACCTCGACCACCGCCGCTGTGCCCGCGTCGGCGGGCAGCCCCGCCTCGGCCTTGACCCGGGCCACCGCCGAGGCGACGGTCGGGTCGTCCGGGTGGGCGTCGATCCACGGACCCAGCCGGGGCCGGGCGTAGTCGTAGAGCACGACGTGGACCCCGGCCGTGGGCATCAGCGTGCCCTCGATGTCCAGGACGACCCACTGGGCGTGCAGGGTGTCGGTCACGGTTCCTCTCTCGCGTGGTAGTCGGCCACCGCGTCCGGGGCGAACGGGCCCCGGTCGGTGACGATGGTGGTGACGAAGCGCGGCGGGGTGATGTCGAACGCCGGGTAGTGCCCGCGCACCTTGTCGCTGGCCGTGCGCACGCCCAGGGTGTGCAGCACCTCGGTGCCGGGACGGTGCTCGATGGGCACCGCCGCGGCCGTGCGCGCGGCCGGGTCGGGGGCCTGGACCTGGGCCAGGAACGGGACGCCGAACGCGTGCGCGGCCACCGCCAGGCCGAGGGTGCCGACCTTGTTGACCACGTGTCCGTCCATCGTGACCCGGTCGGCGGCGGTGAGCAGGACGTCGACCATCCCCTGGGACAGCACCGAGGCGCCCATGCCGTCGGTGATCAGGGTGGTGTCCACGTCCATCTCGGCCAGCGTCTCCGCGGTGAGCCGGGCGCCCTGCAGGTACGGGCGGGTCTCGGTGCAGACGAATGAAAGGCGCTTGCCCAGGTGGGCGGCGGCCTCGACGGTCGCGATCAGGTAGGTGTCTGCCCAGCAGTGGGTGAGCACACGCGCGTTGTCGGGCAGCAGCTTGACCGTGTGCTCGCCGAGGGCGCGGCTCTTGGCTCGGTAGCGCTCGTCGCCTATCCAGGCGCCTCTTGTGGCCGCGTCGACGAGGTCCTCCCCCGGGCTCTTGTCCACCTCGGCGAGCACCACGGCCACCGCCTTGCCAATGGCGTTGTTGGTCGCACGGCTCGCGATCAGCCGCTCTCCCGCCCTGCCGAGCGCCTCCCGGGCGTCCGCGGGTGCGAGGTGGCGGGCTTCGCGGGCGGCCAGGACCATGCCGAAGAGCGCGGCGAAGTACGGCCCGGACGACTGGGTGACCATGTCCTCGATGGCGACCGCGACGTCCTCGGCGGTGGTGCAGCGGACCCAGACCCGCTCGAACGGGAAGCGGCGCCGGTCCAGGATGACGACGGCGTCGTCGGTGAGCCGGACGCTGTGCGCGAGCGTGGGCATCAGCTGTACCCGGTGGCCGGGGGCAGCTCGCCGGTGAGCAGGTGCCTGCCCAGCTCGGTCGCCTTGTAGACGGCCGGGTCGTGCAGGGTGAGGGTGCGGGCGTTGCGCCAGAAGCGGTCCAGGCCGTGCCGGGCGGCGGTGGCGCGGGCGCCGGTCAGCTCGAACACCCGGCTGCCGATCTCGGTGGCCAACTCCGAGGCGACGACCTTGGCGGCGGAGATCCGCAACGCGGTCGCGCCACGCTCCTGGGCGGTCAGGTCGGGGCCACGCGCTTCGGCGTCGTCGTAGGCCGCGACGGCCGCGTCGACGAGCAGGTCGGCGGCGTCGAGCCGGGCGATGAGCGTCCCGTAGCCCGCGGTGGTGTGGGGATCGTCGACGGCGCGCTCGACACCGGAGGCGGGCCAGGCGCGCGTGGTCTCGCGGGTGTAGCGGGCGGCCTCGTCGAGCGCGCCCCGGCCGGTGGCGACCAAGACGCGGCTGAGCACGAGCTGGAACCCAAGCGCGGCAAGGGAATCGCGGTGCACGCCAGGGGCGCCGGGAGCGGGCTGGGCGCCGAGGACGTCGTCGCGGTCGACGCGGACACCGGCGAACTCCACCCCACCGCTGGCCGAGAGCCGCTGCCCGAGGTTGTCCCAGTCGCCGAGGTAGCGCACACCGGGGGCGTTGGCGTCGAGCACGAAGGTGAGCTTGCGCCCGGTGGACTCGTGCAGAGCACTGACCACGAGCCGGTCGGCGACACTGGCACCGGTGGCGAAGAACTTGCGGCCGCGAACCTCGAAGCGGCCGTCCACATCGGACAGAACGAGGGCGTCGTCGCGCGGGTTCGCCACCCCAGCCCAGAAGTAGCCGTTCGCCGTGGTCTCCCGGTCGATCCGCTCGGCGAGCTCGGGCCGGTCGAACAGGCGGGAGCGCCACACGTGCAGGTAGTGGTAGCCCAGCAGGTGCCCGACGGACGCGTCGGCGGCGGCGACCTGGGCGAGCACGGCGTGCGCGGTGGTCCAGTCCTCGCCGTGACCGCCCCGCTCGGCGGGGATCATCAGCGGCAACAACCCGCTGTCCCGCAACAACGCGACCTCGACCACCGGCTCGGCCGCCTTGGCCTCCCGCTCAACGGCGTCGACGGCCAACCGCCGCGCGACATCCCGCGCGACCGCCACCCAGCGCTCTCGCCCCATCACACTCCCCGCCCTACGACGCCGTCGCAGGCAGTATGCCGGGCCGCCCGCGCGGCGCCGGCATGTGGGACTCCCATGCTCAGGGGCGGATGTCGGCCGGTGCGCGGCGGAAGCCGTAGGCGCGCTCGACCTTGGCGACGCGCAGCTCGTAGGCGTCGTACCACTGGGCGCGACCACGCTCACGGGTCGTGGTGTGCTCGACGTGGTCCCGCCAGGCGCGGATGGACTCCTCGTCACGGAAGTAGGCGACGGTGATGCCCAGGCGGTCGTCGCCGCGGGCGGAGTCGACAGCGAGGAAGCCGGGCGAGGACTGGACCAGGTCCATCATCCGGGTGGCGGCCTCGGCGTAGCCCTGGTCGTGTGGGGAGAGCAGGGAGGAGAAGATCACGGCGTAGTAGGGCGGGTCTGGGGTGACGGCTAGGTCCATGGTGGTCATTCAACCTGGAGATGCTGTCAGGGTTCGACAGGGTTTGCTGGGCTGCTGCGTGGTTGGGCTGCAGTTGGTTGGGCTGGGCTCCGCTGCCTCGGTTGCCCGGGGTTCGGAGCGTGGGCTCGATCTAGGGCGTGCGTCGTGAGGTTGCCGTCTTCGTTGCCCCGGGTTTCGAGCAGGGCTCGATCTAGTGAACTCACTTCGTGCGGGGCCCCTAGAGCACCGCGGTGGGGGAAAAGCGTGGGGTGAAGGGCATCCCCACCACCTGGTCAAGTTCAGCGGTGCTCTCCCCCCACACGAAGCGAGTCCACTAGATCGAGCATCCGTAGCGGGGCCGCCGGTACCAGCGGGCTCGGCCTCTCCGCTGCGGTTGGGCGGGGGGTGGGGTGGGGTGGGGTGGGAAACTTGCGGGCTTGGCCTTCGGCTGCGGCGGCGGCGGAGCGGCCTTTCTCTGCTGCTCTCCTTTGGTTGGTGGTCGGGGTTGGGGCGGAATCTGCGGGCCTGGCCTTCGGCTGCGGCACCAGCGGGGTTGGGGGTTTCGCTGCGGTCTGGAGGGTAGGTGGATTCTCTTCCCCTCTTCCCCTCTTCCCCTCTTCCCCTCGCTCAGCTGGCGGTCAGCAGCTCTCGCCCGCGTTCACGCCACCAAGCGTCGTAGGCGGGGCTGCAGCCTTGGCGCTCTGCGTAGCTGTTCAGCACATACGCGTGGATCTCTTCGATGTGGGCCGCCACCACCGTGTTCGGTCGGAAGAACAGCCGGACCTCCTGCCACAGGGGCATGCCCTCGATGGCGCGCACCACGATGCTGCCCGGCCTGTCGCGGCTGGTGGCCAGGGCGGGGCCGATGGCGAGCTGGGCGGACACCAGTTCCAGCAACGTCGCCAGGCACTGGGTGCTGTGCGGCTGTTCCAGTACGACCCCGTGCTGCTGGCACACCTGCGCCACGTAGGTGGACCAACGGTTGGTGCCCGGCGGTTCGTCCACCCAGGGGTGCTCGGCGATGTCGGCCAGCGGGATCGGTCCGGGGCGGACGATGGGGTGGTCGTGGGCCATCGCCACGAACACGGGTTCGGCGGGGTGGACCAGAACGCTCTGCACGCCCGGGGGGACAGTCATCCCGGCGAGCGGTGGTCGGTAGACGATGGCCAGGTCGAGGGCGCCGATGCCGACCTTGTCCACGCTGACGCGCTCGTCCATGTCCTCCTGCAGGCTCACCCCGCTGCACCACGGCTGGTCGCGGAGCCACTTGCTGGTGATCACGTGCAGGAAGCCGCAGTAGCCGCCCACGCGGAGGGGGTCTGAGGGGAGGCCGCGTCGGGACCACTCGTCCACGCGGTCGGCGATGGCGGACATGCCGCCCAGGACCACGCGGGCCTCGGTGAGCACCTCGGAGCCCAGCGGCGTTGGGAGGCAGCCGTATTCGGCGCGGAAGAAGAGTCTGCCGCCGAGGGTTCGCTCGATGCGCTGCAGCAGCCCCGACAGTGCGGGCTGGGACATGCCCAACCGCTTGGCCGCCTGGGTCAGGCTGCCGGTCTCGTCGATCGCGGTCAGCGCGCGCAGGTGGCGTACTTCCAGCTCCACGGGGTCCTCCGCCTCCCCGCCGGGCGGACGCCAAGCCCCCGGCGATCTCGCGACGGTACCCCCGTTCGGCGCACGCGCGGAAGGGGCCCGCACCCGTGCGGGCCCCTTGCGCGGTGATCGGTTAGGGCTTGGTCACCTCCAGCCGGTACTGGCCGGATCCGCTGTAGGAGCGGATCTGCCAGCGGTAGGTGCCCGCGGTGCCGTTGTAGGTGACCGTCTCAGTCGAGGTCGGGCCGGTGCCGGAGGCGACCGTGGTCCACTGGCCGCCGCTGGAGCGCTGCAGGTACAGGTCGAAGTCGGTCCCCGCCGGGCCGGTCAGGCACGCCTTGTGCGCGCCCGCTGCCGCCTGGAACGAGCCCGCGGGCGGCTGGACGGACGTGCCGCCGGTGGACACGGTCCCGGTCGCGGCAGTGCCGCAGCCGGTGGGCGGGTCGCCGGGTCCGCCGCCGGAGGTCAGCAGGGTGAGGTTGTACGTGCGCAGGATCTCGGCGATCGGCTGCGCGTAGGTGGTCGACGGGCCGCCCTTGCAGTCCCCGGAGGTCCCCGAGGTCACGCCCTGGGCCTGGCTGCCGGAGATCGCGGAACCGCCGGAGTCGCCGGGTTCGGCGCACGCCGTGGTCTCCAGCGCCTCGTAGACCTTTCCGATCTGCGAGCCGTAGTCGACGGTGGCGTTGCGCGAGGTGATGGTGCCGCAGTGCCAGCCGGTGGTGCCGCCGGAGCGGCAGATCGACGAGCCGACCGGCGCCTCCTGCGCGCCGGTGACCGCGACCCGGGTGCTGCCGTTGGTCACCGCCGGGACGAGGGTGTTGCCCGCGTCGGTGCGGACGAAGGCCATGTCGTCGACCGGGAAGCTGGAGCCCTCGAACCGGCCGCCCGGCTGGGTGGTGGTCTCGCCGACCTTGCCGCAGTGCCCGGCGGTGATGAAGCCACCCTGCACCGCGAACCCGACCGAGCAGCCGTACTTGCTGGTCCAGTAGCGGTTGCCGCCGACGACATCGATCGTCGGGCGGGCACGCTCGGTGGTCTCCACGAAGCGCACCGGGCCCGCGCCGACGCCGCTGGCGGCTACCCAGGCGCGGGCCTCGGCCTGGGTACCGGGGGCGTACTTGACCACGACCGTGTTGGTGACCGGGTCGGTGTGCCAGCCGGGCACCGACGACGGCGCGGCGGCCGCGCCGGCGTCGAGCCTGTTCTTCGCCGCGACGAGCGCGGTCTCGCTGCGGGCGACCAACTTGGGCTCGGCGCCCAGGGCCCGCGCGGTCGCCGCGGCCCGGGTGTCGGTGACCCCGACGACCAGGGTTTCGCCGTCGAACCAACTGCCGCCCAGACGGGACCCGAGGGTCGCGCGCAGCACCCGGTCGGTCTTGGCGGCGACCCGCTCGGCGGCCAACCGGGCGCCCGGTTCGGCCACACCCAGGTCACGGGTCATCGCGGCGAGGACCTGCGGGTCGGCCGCTGGTGGTGGCGCGGCGATCGCCGGTGCCGCAGCGGCCAGCGCACCCGCGACAGTGGTCGTCACCACCAGCGCGATCGCCGGGGACAGGCGGTTTCTGGGCATGCGGGAACTCCTCGTCGGGCAGGGCGTGGGGACGGGCCCGCCTCCGGTGCGGCCGCCGGTCGGGCCGCCGCGGCCGGGGGCAGGCCGTCGACGGGCCTGCGCTGGCGGGTGAACCGAAGGTAAACCGCGTTTGACCAGGGCGGAGAGATCACAAATCCCCATAGCACTTCCCATCCGCGGGCCCGGACACGATCGGAGTAGCGGGCCGAACCCGGTTCGGCCGGGAGAGATCATCGGCAGTAACCTGTCCAGGTATGGCGGGCGTAGAGCAGATCCGTGCCGGGATCGCGGTGGCGACCGAGAAGTCCCAGGCGGCGGTGGCCGCCATCGTGCACGCGTCGCTGGAGATCGACGACGCGCGCGCGGCGTTGCTCACCGGGGGCGGGCACCCCGGGCTGGCCGAGGCGCTCGACCTGCTCGCCGACGCCCAGCACGGCCTCGACGCCGCCCAGGGCACCCTGCGCGCGAGCATGACCTCCGCCGAGGGTTGCGCGGCCCGCCTTTGACGACCGGCCCGGACGCCGACCCGCCACGCCGCGGGCCGGCCACGTGGCCGCGCAGGCCGATGACCCGACTACTACCTGATGGGGCCGTGGATGCTGGGCAAGGGTGAGCGCCGACGGCGCGCGGCGACCGCGCTCGACGAGCTGCGCGCGGTGCTGAACCTGGCCCTGGGCGCGGCGAGCGGGGCACGGGAGCGGGCCGAGACGGCCAAGCGGGCGCTGGAGTTCGAGCAGACCGTGCAGAAGCTGGGCCTGGCCCGGGCGACCCGGGACGCCGACGTCCGCGCGGCCGTCGAGGGCGACCCGGCGCTGGCCGCGGTGTGGGCGCGGATCTGCGCGGAGCGCGACGCGGGCTACGAGGAGTGGCGCCGCGACGGCCTCGGCGCGGTCCGCGCGCTGGCGACCGCCGAGACCGCGGGTCCGCCGGGGGCACCGTGGGAGCACTGGCTGGGCAGGCTGGGCACCGACCCGGGCGCGAGCGCGCCGAGCCTGTGGCGGCTGGGCACCGCGCAGGTCGAGCACGCCTCGCCGGAGGACGGGTTCCCGCTGGCGGTGCCGTTCCTGGACCGGGCCAACCTGCGGCTCAACTCGGCGCTGGGTGCCCGGCCCGCGGTGGACTCCATGGTGGAGACCCTGCTGCTGCGGCTGCTCAGCACGTTCACCCCCGGGCTGGTCCGGCTGCACCTGTGGGACATCGGCCACCTCACCGGCCCGCTGCCCAACCTGCACCCGCTCACCGCGGCGGGCCTGCTGGTGGTGCACGACCCGACCCGGCTCGACGACCTGCTGGCGCACCTGGCGGGCCACATCCGCAAGGTGCACACGAACTCGCTGCGCTCCGGCGGCGTGCTGCCCACCGCGGCCTCGCGCGTGGCCGGGCGGCGGGTGGAGCCGTGGCGGGTGGCGGTGCTCTTCGGCAACGGCGAGCGGCTGCCCGACGAGCAGTACCGCGAGCTCAACCGGGTCGCGCGCACCGGTCCGGAGGCGGGGGTGCACCTGGTGCTGGTGGACATGCCGGTGTCCACGACCAGCGCCGTGGAGACGGTGACCTTCACCGACGCCGAGGTCGCCACCTCCAGCATGACCGGGCCCGGCGTGCTGGTGCGGGCCGACCCGCCGCTGCCGCCCGCGGCCGTGAGCCGGGCCGCCGCGGTGATCCGCGACGACACCCTCACCAGGCGCGGCAGGCCCCGGTCCTTTGTGGACCTGCTGCCGCCGGTGCTGGGCCAGGAGAGCTCGCGCGACGAGCTGCGCACCACGATCGGGTTCGCCGAGGGTGACCCGATCGAGGTGGTGCTCGGCGACGCCACCCCGCACGCGCTGGTGGCCGGGCCGAGCGGGACCGGCAAGACCAACCTGCTCTACGCCATGCTCGGCGGACTCGCCGCCCGGTACGGGCCCGACGAGCTGGAGCTCTACCTGCTCGACTTCAAGGAGGGCGTGTCCTTCGCCGGGCTCACCCCCGGCCGCAAGGACCCGAGCTGGCTGCCGCAGGCCCGGCTGGTCGGCGTGAACGTCAACACCGACCGCGAGTTCGGGTTGGCGCTGCTGCGCTTCCTGGCCCAGGAGCTGGCCAGGCGGGCGGAGGCGGCGAAGCGGGAGGAGGTCACCAAGCTCGCCGAGCTGCGCGACGCCGACCCGGACGGGCGGTGGCCGCGGATCGTGGCGGTGATCGACGAGTTCCAGGCGCTGTTCACCGGCCGCGACCAGATCACCCAGCAGGCGGCGACCCTGCTCGAGGACGTCGCCCGGCGGGGTCGGTCGCAGGGCATCCACCTGGTGCTGGCCAGCCAGGACATCGCCGGGATCGAGGCGTTCTGGGGCAAGCCCGCGGTGTACGACCAGTGCACCCTGCGCATCGCGATGCCCAAGGCGAAACGCGTCCTCGCCCAGGACAACAACGCCGCGGTGAGCCTGCCGCGCTGGCACGCGGTCATCAACCACGAATCCGGTGTGCCGCACGGCAACGAGATCGCGCACATCCCGGACTCATCGAGCCGGGGCACCTTCGACGCGATGCAGCGGCAGCTGTGGGCGGCGCTGGAATCGGCCGCGCCCCGGCTCTTCGACGGTGCGCACCAGCCGGAACTGGCCAGGGCGGCAGCCTACCTCGGGCGCACCGGCCCGTTGCTGGGCCAGGTTATCGACGTGGACGACCGCTCGGCGGTCCTGCGGGTCGAGGCGGCCCCCGGGCGCAACCTGGCGGTGCTGGGCACGGCCACCGAGGACGCCCTGTCCATTATGGACAGTGCGGCGCTGTCCCTGGCGCGCGCCCACGAGCACGACCGGGGTTCGGTCGAGTTCGTGCTGCTGTGCGCGGTCAGCGAGCACAATAAGCGCGTCGGCAAACTCGCGAAAGCCATTGAGGACACGGGTTTCGGGGTCGAGGTGCTGCTCGGCGACAGGGTCGTCGACTTGCCCGCCGAGAAGCCCGAGAGCAAGTCGCGATTCGTGTTCTTCTACGCGGTGGACGCGGCGCTGCCCGCGCTCGGGACGGGCGGACTGGAGAAGTTACGGTCCCTGCTGAAGAACGGCCCCGCAAGCGGAGTGCACACCTTCGGCTGGTGGCGCGGTGTCAGCAGGCTCAAGGACACCCTGGGCTTCAACGGGATGGACGACATCGGCGCCTGGGTGGCCCTCGACGTCCAGGGAGCCGAACTCAACGCCTTCGCGGCGGGCCAGGTGGTCACCTGGTCGCCGAGGCCGCACCGGGCGGTGTTCTTCGACCGGTCGACGCACAGCAAGCCGGAGGTCCTGATCCCGTTCGACACCACGACGGCCCTGGAGCAGCGATGACCGACCCGGTCGCCCAGTACAAGGAACTCCTGGACACCGCCCACCGGGCCGCCCACCGCTACTCCGAGCACGAACGCAGGCGAGCGGTGGACCTGGTCGACGAGATCAGCAAGGCAGACAAGCGGTTGCGCGAGGCGATGAAGACCGAAACGCAGATCACCGACGAGATCAACGGCTGGTGGCGGAAGGTGGCGAACACGGTCAGCGGCCTGAACTGGCTGATCGCCGGCCCGCGCCCGACGCCTGACACGAGGGCACGGCCGGAGGCGCTGCGGGAGTACCTGGCGCAGATCGAGCCGAGCACTCGGGCGTTCAACACGGCGGTACGGAAAACCAGTTGGCGCAAGCGCGCGTTGTGAGCTGTTCGGGGCTCATCGTGGTTGCTCGCTTGGGCCTTTGCGCCCTGTGTTGCCCGGGTTACAAGCGTGGGCTCGATCTAGTGAACTCGCTTCGTGTGGGGCCCCTAGAGCACCGCGGTGGGGAAAAAGCGTGGGGTGAAGGGCATCCCCACCACACGGCAAGTTTAGCGGTGCTCTCCCCCCACACGAAGCGAGTCCACTAGATCGAGCATCCGTAGCGGGTGTTGCGTTCCAGCGTGGTCGGCCTATCCGCTGCGGTTCGTGGGGCACCCGTCTCCCTGCTGTCCCTACTCCCTATGTCTGTTCCCTCTCGGCTCTCTCCTCTGCCCTGCGCTCACCCTCTCCTCTATCGCTTCTTCCCCTGCCTTCCCTTCTCTCTGGCTCTCTTCTCCCCTTCCCCTCGCCCCCCGCCCTCTGGTTCTCCCCAGCCCTCTCGTTCTCCCCAGCCCTCCGCGCTGCCCCTCTCCCTCGTCCCTCTACCCGCCCGCCTCTCCCCTGTCCTTCGCCTCTCTCCCTGCTCTCCTGCACTTCCCCTTCCCCCATTCCCCCGCTCTGCCCCTCCCCTCCGTCCTCTCCTTCTCCCCTGCCTTCCCTTTCCTCCCCCGTTTGCCTCCCCCTGCTCTCTTCCTTCCCTGCTCTTGTCCCCTCCCCCGCGCACCCTGTCTCCCGCTCTTTCCCTTGGCACATAAGAAGCCCCGCTCCTGGACCGGGGGTCCGGGAGCGGGGCACGGGCCCGCGAGTCGACCGGGAGCATCGGGGTCGCGGGCCTCTGGGGGCCACGGCCGCGCGGGGTCAGGCAGCGGCGGCGGCGTAAGACCTTCTGCTACGCGGGTAGCGGTAGCGGGATGAACGGGAACGGGAAGGGCAGCGGGATGAGCGGTAGTTGCGGCAATGGGGGAGTTCCCAAGTGGAGTACACCTGCGAGGAGCTGCAAAAGGTCCTGCACGTAGCCCACCACGACGATCACTGGTTGGCCTGCGGCTGCGCGGGCGAGTGCCTCGGTGTTGGCCAGCAGGTGCAGGGTGTCTTGGCTGGTGGTGACCTCGCGGGCCTCGTCGAGGACTGGAGCGAGTTGTGCGAGCACCTCGGTCGCGGTGGCTGCGTCGGGGTTCGCGGCCAGGCGCTCGGTGAGGTTGGCCAGTCGGTCGGTGGGGGTCGTGGTGTCGGCGGTGGCTGTGCCGGTGAAGGCCAGCAGGACGGCGACAGCGACGGCCACCGCGCGGGGCAGGAGGCTTCTCACGGAGGTGTCCTCTCTGGTCGGTGTAGTCCAACAGCTAGCAGCCCGGGACACCGCGTGACTAGTCGGCACTGTGTGTGACTCGGCAAGGACATCGCGGAACTCGCACACGGGAAACCGCAGGTCAGCCCCCTGTGGGTGGTGGCGGCCGGGGCCGAGCCGGGCCTGGGCCACGCTGTGGGACTGCCCGGTCGCGCGATCGGGCGGCAAGGCCCTGAACGGGTGGACCTGCGGCGGTGTCACCCGGGCGGGTCAGGCGTTGGCCGCCACGAGCACTGCGGCGTCGAGGACGGCGACCACCAGCATGGCGTTGAACGCCGCGCGGGAGCCCGGACGTCTGCCCAGTACCAGTCCCACAGCTGTCACCAGGACGGCCACGCCCAGGCCGATCAGGCCCAGGACGGGTCGGGGCAGGCCAGCGACCAGGGTCGCCGAGGCTGCCAGGACGAGCAGCGCGGCGGCGACCCGGGACGCCTGCGCGCCCATCCGGTGCGGGAGGCCGCGCACGCCGGTGGCGTTGTCGTCCTCGAGGTCGGGGAGCGTGTTGGCGAAATGCGCGGCCGAGCCCAACAGCGCGGCGGTGGCGACCAGCCACCACGGCGGTAAGTACGGGTCGGGCAGGCCCAAGGTGACGAACGCGGTGAGCAGTCCGAAGGACACGGCGTAGGGGGCGATCGAGAACGCTGTCGCCTTGAGCCGCAGGTCGTAGGCCCAGGCGGAGCCGACCGCGACGATGTGTGCCAGTCCGGCCGGGACACCCGAGGCCAACGACAAACCGACGGTCGCCACCGCCGCGATGATCACCGCCGTGCGGATGGTCGTGGCACTGACCGCCCCGATGGCCACTGGCTTGTCCGTCCGGCCGACAGCGGCGTCCCGGCCCGCGTCGACCAGGTCATTGAGCCAGCCGACGGACAACTGGCCTGCCAGCACAGCACCGACGACCGCGAGCACGCCCCACGTGGTCTGGCCGAGCCCGGCGGCCAGCGCTGCGGCGGCCAGGGTCACGGCGACAGCGGGCTCGGGGTGCGAAGCACGCAGCAGGGGATGCACCGCGCCCAGCGTAGGACCTCGGGCACGTGCCCACGGGACAGGCGGCGGCCGGAGCCGCTCAGCGCCCAGTTGCGCCAACGGCTCCTCAAGGCCGTGCCGCACGGTGACCTGCTTGCCGCACGGCGCCCGCACCGGCTTCGGCCACAGCGCAACCGCAACCGCCTGTCAAGCCCCTGTGGACAACTCGACGCGAGTTTTTCCGCGATCCTCCACTCTCATCCCATGCGATTCCTCAACCTCCTGCCTGCCCGCCGACCGCCGACCGGACCGGGGCTTGACCACCCCCCGACGCTCGCTGGCCAACGCCCGAGCCGACCGGTCCCCGATCGACCGATGAACTCGACATCGCCGCTGGTCAGGCTGCGAATCGCGGTGGCGAGAGCCGCCACGTGGCTGAGCGGGGCCGTGGTCTCCCGGCCGAGATCGGACCAGGCACGAGGACTGCCTCCACAAGCGCCGGTCAACTGCTCGAGCCGGTGCGCGTCAGCGTCGCCCTGGCTCGCCAACAACCGATGCCCGGTCGGGCGCGACCCGACCAAACCGTCGGCCTTCGGGCGCAGCAGCGACACCAGCGATCGCAAGGCGTTCGTGGTGTCGGCTGGCGGATCCTCACCCCAGAGCCCATCGATCATCGCGGCGGTCGGCACGACCCGCCCCGCGTCGAGGGCGAGCCGAGCCAGCAGCGTGCGCCCCGTGATCAGGTCACCGGCCGCGCGCGTCCAGCCAGGGAGCACGGACCAGGGCCACCCACATGATCGAGCGCCGGGCGCGGCGTTGTGCCAGCCTCAGCACCATGACCGACGTGGCGCTCTACGACGATCTCGCCGCGGAGTGGTGGCGACCACGCGGAGCGTTCGCGATGCTGCACTGGCTGGCGGCGGCCCGGGCCCGCTTGATCCCGCCCGCGGCTCGGCCGGGCGCGGTGCTGGTAGATCTCGGCTGCGGCGGCGGCGTGCTGGCCCCGCACCTGGCGGGCAAGGGATACCTGCACGTCGGCGTCGACCTCTCGCGCAGTGGCCCGGCCCTGGCCAAGCGGCACGGCGTCCACGCCGTGCGGGGCGACGTGCTGGCCGTGCCGTTGCGGCCGGGGTGTGCGGATGTGGTGGTGGCCGGGGAGATCCTGGAGCACGTGCCGGACCTCGCGAAGGCCGTCGAGCAAGCCTGTGGGCTGCTGCGCCCCGGTGGGCTGCTGGTGCTCGACACCCTCGCCGACACCGCGCTGAGCCGGTTCCTGGCGATCACCGTGGCCGAGCGGCTGCCCGGTGTCCCGCGGGGTGTGCACGAGGCCGACCTGCTGGTGAATCGGGCGGCGCTGGTCCGCGAATGCGCACGGCGGGGTGTGACCGTGCGGCTGCGGGGTATCCGGCCGTCAATGCTCGACCTGGCCGGGTGGGCGCTCGGGCGCAGGCCCGCCGTGCGGATGGTGCCCGTCCCGACGACCGCCGTGCTGTTCCAGGGCACCGGCATGAAGGAGACCTGATGGCGGTTATGACCGGGATCGGTGCGGCGATGCCCCGGTCAATGACCCAGGACGCGCTCTGGGAGGGGTACTTCCGGGACCACTTCAGCGGCAGCGGGCTCGCCCGGCGGATCTTCGCGGGCGCGGGCGTGCGCACCCGGCACACCGTGGTCGACCCGTCGACCGAGGACCTGTCCACGTGGTCCACCGGCGAGCGGATGACGCGCTTCGCCGAGGAGGCGCCGCCACTGGCATTGGCGGCGCTGACTACAGCGTGCGCGGACGCGGGCCTTTCCCCCGGTGACCTCGGCCTGCTGGCCGTGGTCTCGTGCACCGGGTACGGCACCCCCGGCCTGGACATCGGCCTCGCCGACACGCTGCGACTGCCCGCCGACACGCAACGCCTGGTGATCGGGCACATGGGCTGCTACGCCGCGCTGCCCGGGCTGGGCACGGTCAGCGACTTCGCCACCGCGCGCGGTCTGCCCGCCGCGCTGGTCTGCGTCGAGCTGACCTCGCTGCACGTGCAGCCCGCCGACCTCGACCCGGAGCAGATCGTCGCGCACGCGCTGTTCAGCGACGCCGCGGCGGCGGTCGTCGTGCAGCCGTCCGGACCGGGTTGGGAGGTGCTAGACGTCGCCGCGCACACCGACACCGACACCAGCGCGCTGATGACCTGGCGAATCACCGACCACGGCTTCCGGATGGGGCTGTCCGCGCGGGTGCCCGACGCGCTGTCGGCGGCCGTGCGGCCGGTGGTGGAGAAGATGCTGGCCCGGCACGAGGCGGGCGTCGAGGACGTGGCGGGCTGGGCGGTGCACCCGGGTGGGCCGCGCATCCTGGACACCGTCGAGGCCGAGCTGGACCTGCCCGCCGACGCGCTGTCGGCGTCGCGGGCGGTGCTGGCCGACCACGGGAACTGCTCGTCGTCTACCGTGCTGCTGGTGCTGCGCGAGATGACGGTGGACCCGGGGGAACTGGTCGTCGCCATGGCGTTCGGGCCCGGGCTGACCCTGTACACCGTCCTCTTGCGACGGTCGGCGTGACCCACACCCGCCTCTACCGGGGCGCCGAGCTGGTCGAGAAGGACTTCCCGCTCACCGAGCTCGGCGAGCGGCTGGCCGTGCCGGACAGCGTGGCCTGGGTGGACATCGGGCACAGCGACGACGGGGCACTGGCTACCATCGGCGACGAGCTGGGCCTGCACGAGCTGGCCCTGGAGGACGCGCGGCAGCGCAGGCAGCGGCCGAAGCTCGACCGCTACAAGACCCACCTGTTCCTCACCGTCTACGGCGTGTCCGTCGACGACGAGGGCGCCCTCACCAACCAGGAGGTCTCGGTCTTCGTCACCGACCGTGCCCTGGTCACCGTGCACGACGGGTTCGACATGGCGGCCGTCGCCCGGCGCTGGGACGAGTCCCCGCTCAACGGCGACCGGGTCGGCGTCCTGCTGCACGCGCTGCTCGACATCGTCGTCGACAGCCACCTGGTGGCCGCCGCGGCACTGGACGAGCGGATCGAGAGCCTCGACGACGTCGTTTTCGAAGAGCGCCCGGACATCCGCGAGCTGCAGCGCCACGCCGTCCGACTGCGGCACAGCCTGGGCGCCCTCCGCAGGGCCGTACTGCCGATGCGCGAAGTGCTCTCCGAACTACCACGCGACAAGACCCTGGTCGACGGCGAACTCGACCCGTACTACGCCGACGTCCGCGACCACGCCATTCACGCGGCGGAATGGACCGACTCCCTGCGCGAACACGTGATCGCGTTGCGGGAGACGCAGCTGAACATCCAGTCCAACCGACTCAACCTGATCATGAAGAAGGTGACCGGGTGGGCCGCGATCATCGCGATCCCCACGGCGATCACCGGGTTCTACGGGCAGAACGTGCCGTATCCGGGGTCGCAGGAGCCGTGGGGGTTCTGGATGTCCTCCGCGACGATCGTGCTGCTGTCGGGTGGGCTGTACTTGATGTTCAAGCGCAAGGACTGGCTGTAGGTGGTCGCTCGCCTCTGTGTTGCCGTCTTCGTTGCCCGGGTTACAAGCGTGGGCTCGATCTAGTGAACTCGCTTCGCGTGGGGCCCCTAGAGCACCGCGGTGGGGGAAAAGCGTGGGGTGAAGGGCATCCCCACTACAGGTCGAGTTTAGCGGTGCTCTCCCCCCACACGAAGCGAGTCCACTAGATCGAGCATCCGTAGCGGGGCCGCCGGAACCAGCGGGGTTGGCCTCTCCGCTGCGGTTGACGGGTCGGACTCGGCCGCAATTCGACACCTTCCATTCCTTCTCTCTTACGACTTTCCTGCCCCGCCCTGCCTGCCCCGCTCTTCTTGCCTCGCCTGCTTCGCCTAGCCCTGCCTCGCCATGCCCTCACCTCCCTGCCCTTGATCTCCATGCCTTCCCCCTTGGCCCCAGCCTCCCCCTTCCTCCCCCTCCCCACCTGCCTTGCCCTGCCCTGCCCGCCTTGCCCCACCTGCCCTGCCTGCCCCTGCCCTGCCTGCCCCTGCCCTGCCTGCCTTGCCCTGCCCGCCTTGCCCCACCTGCCTTGCCCTGCCTGCCTTGCCCTGTCCTGTCTTGCCTGGCCCGGCCTGCCTGTCCTGCCTGCCCGGCCCTACCTTGCCCTGCCTGCCCGGCCCTGCCTGCCTGCTTTGCCCGTCTCAGGTTTGCCCACCCCCTCTTCTCCTCTTTCCCTCCCCGTATCTTTTTTCCATCCCTCCCTTCATTGCCCTCGCCCTATCTCTCCTTTCTTTCTTCTCCCCCTCATTGCCTCCCCATTTCCCTCTACCTTCCCCTTGCCGATCCCCTCTTTCCTTTCCCCTCCCTTTACCTTGCCCTGCCTCCCGCCCTCTCCCCCACCTCCTTCCGCTCCCCTCGGTCACTCTCCGTTACCCCGTTGCTCCCCGAACCACCCAAGCCGCCGCGTTCACCTTCGGAGCAGGGCGAAGAGGCCCCAGCCGAGGTGGTCGCGGGTGTAGCGGACGTAGCGGAGTGGGCCCTCGGTCAGTTCGGTGCGGACCTGTTCGGCGAGTTCGTCGTCGGGGTTGGCGTCCAGCCAGCGGCGGAGGTTCAGCCATTGGGGGGCTACGTAGCGGTCCCAGGTGTCCTGGTCGGCCAGGACCATCTCGACCAGGTCCCAGCCCAGTTCGCCGAACCGGGCCACCAGGTCGGGCAGCGATAGCCAGTCGTCGCGGGTGGTGGCGTGGCAGGCCTCGATGGTGGCCTGGTCGGGTGGGTCGAGGCGCCAGTAGGGCTCGCCGACCAGGATCATGCCGCCCGGTCGCAGGGAGCGTTCGAGTAGCTCGATGGTGCCCGCCAAGCCGTCACCGATCCAGGTGGCGCCGATGCAGCACGCCACGTCCACCGGGGTCTCGGTGACGAACCCGGCGGCGTCGCCGTGTCGGAACTCCACCTGGTCGGCGACCCCCAGCTCCGCTGCCCTGGCCCGTGCGCCCGCCACGAACACCGTGCTCAGGTCGACCCCGAGCCCAGTGATGCCGTGGTCGCGGGCCCAGGTCGCCAGCAGTTCCCCCGACCCGCTGGCCAGGTCGAGCACCCGGGTCCCCGGAGCGAGCCCGATCACCCGTCCGAGGGTCGCCAGTTTGGTGGCGTCGATGGCGTTGTGGATGCGGTGGCTGCTCTCGCGGATGGTGAAGATACGGGGAAGGTCCATGTGGCTCCTCAGCTCGGCTCGCGGGGCGCAGGATCACACAGAAACGCTTGCCTGGCACGCCAATTGACCCGCGCTCCAGCACCGCAGGTCACCCCGGTCGACGTCCAGCATCGTGGGATCGCGACGGCACCATGTGGATCTCCGGTAGTCTTTACGGCGGAACCGAGAGGCGCTGCGACGGACCGTGCGGTCCGCCACGCTCGGTCCCGAGCCACCACCGCAAGGGCGCCTCCGGTCAAACGGAGGCATGTGTGTCAGCTCGGACCCAGGACCTGCGCAGGCTGCTCGACGAGCGGATCGCGGTGCTCGACGGCGCTTGGGGCACGATGCTGCAGGGCGCCTCGCTCACCCCCGCCGACTACCGCGGCGACCGGTTCACCGAGCACCCGCGCGACGTCACCGGCGACCCGGACCTGCTCAACATCACCCGCCCGGACCTGGTCCTGGACGTGCACCGGCAGTACCTGGCCGCGGGCGCGGACATCACCACCACGAACACCTTCACCGCCACCAGCATCGCCCAGGCCGACTACGGCCTCGAGGACGTCGCCGCGGAGATGAGCCTGCGCGGCGCCCAGCTCGCCCGCCAGGCCGCCGACGAGGCGGGCGGCCGGTTCGTCGCGGGCTCGATCGGCCCGCTCAACGTCACCCTCTCGCTCTCCCCCCGGGTGGAGGACCCGGCCTACCGGACGGTCACCTTCGACCAGGTCAAGGCCACCTACGCCGAGCAGATCGCGGCCCTGGCCGAGGGCGGGGTCGACCTGCTGCTGATCGAGACGATCTTCGACACGCTCAACTGCAAGGCCGCCATCGCCGCCGCCCGGGAGGTCGCGCCCGAGCTGCCGCTGTGGATCTCGGTGACGATCGTCGACCTGAGCGGCCGCACGCTCTCCGGGCAGACCGTCGAGGCGTTCTGGCGCTCGGTCGAGCACGCGCGGCCCCTGGTCGTCGGGGTCAACTGCGCGCTCGGCGCCGAGGAGATGCGCCCGCACGTTGCCGAGCTGTCCCGGCTCGCCGACACCTACACCGCCAGCCACCCCAACGCGGGCCTGCCGAACGCCTTCGGCGGCTACGACCAGACCCCGGACGAGACCGGCGCGCTGCTGCACGGGTTCGCCAGCGAGGGCATGGTCAACATCGTCGGCGGCTGCTGCGGCACCACGCCCGCGCACATCGCCCGCATCGCCGACGCCGCGCGCGGCCTCCCGCCGCGGGTGGTGCCCCCGGCGAAGCCGAGCACCCGGTTCAGCGGGCTGGAGCCGTTCGAGATCGGCCCGGACACCGGCTTCGTGATGATCGGCGAGCGCACCAACGTCACCGGCTCGGCGAAGTTCCGCAGGCTGATCGAGGGCGACAACCACCAGGCGGCGGTCGACGTCGCGCTGGAGCAGGTGCGCGGCGGGGCGAACCTGCTGGACGTGAACATGGACGCCGACCTGCTCGACAGCGAGGTGGCGATGACCACCTTCCTGAACCTGATCGCCACCGAGCCCGAGGTGGCCCGGATCCCGATCATGGTCGACAGCTCGCGGTGGAGCGTGCTGGAGGCCGGGCTCAAGTGCGTGCAGGGCAAGGGCGTGGTCAACTCGATCAGCCTCAAGGAGGGCGAGGAGCCGTTCCTGGCCCAGGCCCGCACGATCCGCGACTACGGCGCGGGCGTGGTGGTGATGGCCTTCGACGAGAAGGGCCAGGCCGACACCACCGAGCGCAAGGTCGACATCTGCGCGCGCGCCTACGACCTGCTCACCCAGCGGGTCGGGTTCCCGGCCGAGGACATCGTGTTCGACCCCAACGTGCTCGCAGTGGCCACCGGCATCAGCGAGCACAACGGGTACGCCAAGGCGTTCATCGACGCGCTGCCGCTGATCAAGCAGCGCTGCCCGGGCGCGCGCACCAGCGGCGGCATCTCGAACCTGTCGTTCTCCTTCCGCGGCAACGACACCGTGCGCGAGGCCATGCACTCGGCGTTCCTGCTGCACGCGGTCCGCGCCGGACTGGACATGGGCATCGTCAACGCGGGCCAGCTCGCCGTCTACCAGGACATCCCCGCCGATCTGCTGGAACTGGTCGAGGACGTGCTGTTCGACCGGCGCGAGGACGCCACCGACCGGCTGGTGGAGTACGCCGAGACGGTCAAGGGGTCGCGGACCAAGCGCGTGGTCGACCTGGCGTGGCGGGACGCGCCGGTGGCCGAGCGGCTCTCCTACGCGCTGGTGCACGGGATCGTCGACTTCATCGAGGCCGACACCGAGGAGGCCCGGCAGGGGCTGGCCCGGCCGCTGCAGGTCATCGAGGGCCCGCTGATGGACGGCATGAAGATCGTCGGCGACCTGTTCGGCTCAGGCAAGATGTTCCTGCCGCAGGTGGTCAAGAGCGCCCGGGTGATGAAGCGGTCGGTTGCCTACCTGGAGCCGTTCATGGAGGCGGAGAAGGAGCAGGCGCGACTGGAGGGCCGCGAGTCGGCGCAGCGCGGGCAGGGCAAGGTCGTGCTGGCCACGGTCAAGGGCGACGTGCACGACATCGGCAAGAACATCGTCGGGGTCGTGCTCGGCTGCAACAACTACGAGGTGATCGACCTGGGCGTGATGGTGCCCGCCTCGGTCATCCTGGACACCGCCGTGGCCGAGGGCGCCGACGTGGTGGGACTGTCCGGGCTGATCACCCCGTCGCTCGACGAGATGGTGACGGTGGCGGGCGAGATGCAGCGCCGCGGCTTGAAGCTGCCGGTCCTCATCGGCGGCGCGACCACGTCCAAGCAGCACACCGCGGTCCGCATCGCCCCGGCCTACGACGCCACGACGGTGCACGTGCTCGACGCGTCCCGCGTGGTCGGCGTGGTGGCCGACCTGCTCGACCCCGACCGCGCCGACGCCCTGGCCGAACGCACCCGCGACGACCAGGCGGCGCTGCGGGTGGCGCACGAGAACCGCCGCTCCCAGCCGCTGCTGAGCGTCGAGGAGGCCCGCGCGAACCGGGAGGTGGTCTCGTTCGACGGGCTGCCCACGCCCGAGTTCACCGGGGTGCGGGTGGTCACCCCGGAGCTGGCCGAGATCCGCGCGATGATCGACTGGCAGTTCCTGTTCCTGGCCTGGGAGCTCAAGGGCAAGTACCCGGCCATCCTCGACCAGCCGGTGGCCCGCGAGCTCTTCGACGACGCCAACACCATGCTCGACGACATCGGCTCCCGCCTGCGGCTGCGCGGGGCGTACGGGTTCTGGCCCGCGGTCGCCGAGGGCGACGACATCATCGTGGACGGGCGCCCGCTCCCGATGCTGCGCCAGCAGACCCAGAAGCCCGAGGGCCGCGCCAACCGCTGCCTCGCGGACTACATCGCCCCGGAGAACGACTACCTGGGCGGCTTCGCGGTGTCGGTGCACGGCGCCGAGGAACTGGCCGCGGAGTTCGAGGCCGAGCAGGACGACTACAAGTCCATCATGGTCAAGGCGGTGGCCGACCGCCTCGCCGAGGCCTTCGCCGAGTGGATCCACCTGCGCGCCCGCCGCGAGTGGTTCGAACCGGACGCCGACCCGGCCCTCGAGGACCTGCACGCGGAGCGCTTCCGCGGCATCCGCCCGGCCCTGGGCTACCCCGCGAGCCCGGACCACAGCGAGAAGCAGGACCTGTTCGACATGCTGGGCGCACAAGACCTGGGAATGGCCCTGACCACCTCCTTCGCGATGACCCCGGCGGCCAGCGTCAGCGGCCTGATCTTCGCCCACCCGGACTCCCGCTACTTCACGGTGGGCCGAATCGGCCGAGACCAGGTAACCGACTACGCCAAGCGACGCGACATGCCCCTGTCCGAAGTGGAGCGCTGGCTCCGCCCCAACCTCGCCTACGACGCGTAAGCAGGCGCGGGCGTTCGCCGCGCTGTCCCGGTCGGCTCAACGGGTGAACCAGACCGGATTGTCGCGCACACCGTGGCGGCTGTAGCCAGACTGGCTGCAATAGCCAGGAGGGTAGAGGGCGACACGTACGTCCAGCACCGTGTTACCGCTCGTCCTCGCTCTGGGAGTGGCGGCCGTCTTCGGAGATCGACTTCTCGACGAGGTTCGCGATCTTCTACCGAACATGGGCCGGTCGGCGAATTCAGACGGTGGAAGCATCTGAGGTGAGGAGTTCGGTGAATACTTCACTGGGTTTCTTCCAGTGGTGGATCTTACGGGGTCGGTCGTTGATCTCGGCGGCGATGGCGGCTAGGTAGCGGGGGTCGCTGGGGATGGTGGCGCCCTTGGGCGGGAACTCGCGGACGACTCAGTTGAGGTTCCCGTCGCCGCCGCGCTCCCACGGGGAGTGCGGGTGTGCGAAGTACACCGGCGATCCGGTCGCGGTCACGTCCTTGTGCAGGGCCATCTCCGATCCGCGGTCCCAGGTCAGGGACTGTTTCAGCGTGGCGGGGAGCGGGCCGACGGCGGCGATGATCGCCTCGCTGACGGTCAGCGAGTCCCGCCCGGTCAGCGGCACCAGGACGAGGAAGCGGCTGGTCCGTTCGACCAGGGTCGCCACCGCGGTCTTGCCTGCCTCGCCGATCACCAGGTCACCCTCCCAGTGCCCGGGCACCGCGCGGCCCTGAGCCTCGGCTGGGGTGTGGCGTTCGACCCGCGGTGGTGCGACACCCGTCTGCCCACATACCGGGTACCAGACCCGGATGCCCTGTTGGCCGGGGTGGACAACGCACGAATGCCGTGACAGCGCGGGCGATCCGAAAATCCCTGCTGGGCCCTTCTGGCAGCCAACGCTCCTCGTGAGTGGCGCCCAAGCGGCGGCGGAGGTCGTCCAACGCATGCACGAGCGCCGGCTCCGCCCCGACCTCGCCTACGACGCCTGACCGGAGCCGGGCACGCAAGCTCCCGACGGGGGACTTGGCGGCAGCTCGATATGCGGCGATCGTGTCCTTGCAGTCGGCTCTTCTCAGGTCATTCGCGGCGCAGGGTGCGTGCGGTCAGCGGCGGGACCGCGGCTGTGGCCACCGGGACCGCCAGCAGCGCGCACAACAGCACCGTCGCGCCCAGCAGCGGGGCGACGGTCGTCAACGCGGGTGCGAGCGGCTTGCCGAGGGCACGCAGGAGCGTGGCGCTGACGACGGTGGCGACGACGGTGGTCAGCAGACCGCCTGCCAGCGTCGGTGTCCACAGGCGGACCAAAGCCGTCCCGCGCAGGGTGCCCGGGCCGAGTCCGACCACCCGCAGCCGGGACTGCTCGCGTCGGCGGCGCAGGACGTCGTCGGTGGTGGTGATCGCCAGGGCGATGGCGCCCAGGCTCAGGGTCGTGATGGCGAGGGCGGTCACCACCGGCCCCAGGGTGGCGGTGTCCATCGCCTCCCGGACGATGATCGGAGCGGCCGCGTTCGCAGCGGGGGCTCGGGCACCCAGGACCGCGCGCACCCGGTCCGCCGCGGGCACACCGGCATCGACGAGGACGGTGGTGGTGAGCGGCGGTATCTCCGCTGGGACGAGCGCGGCCGGCGTCACCACGTCGGTGTAGGCGGTGACCGTGGTCGTCGAGCGCTGCACGAGCGGCAACTCGACGCCTGCGGCCCCCGGGGTGGGGAACACGTACCGCTTTCCATCCACACAGGACTCAGCGCCGGTGTAGATCGCCCGCAGGGAAGCGCAGTCGGCGACCAGGGTCGTACCGTCCAACACCGCGAACTGCCCGACGCCGCTGACGCCGTCGACGGCCGCGAGTTCGCCGAGCACCGACGGGGGCAGGGGCTGGGCGATCTCCACCGCGATGACGGTGCCGCTGAACGACTGCGGCACGGCGCCCGCTGCCGCGGTGGCGGCGCTGAGCACCATGCCCGCGCCTGCCGCGCACAGCCCGGCGAGGACTCCGGCCAGGACCCGGGTGCCCGCCACCGGGTCGCGGCGCAGCGCGGCTCCACCGAGCCGCACCGGGAGCGAGCTGGTGCGAGCCATGCGGGTGCCGAGCAGGCGAAGCAGCAGCGGCAGGCTGGTCAGCAGGCCGACCAGGGTGAGCACGGCACCCAGCGCTGTCGGCAGCAGCAGCCACGCTGCCTGCTCACCGAGACCCGGGTCGACCGGACCCAGCACCTGCCCGGCGACGAGCCCGGCGATCCCGAGGCCCAACGGCACCAGGCGCAGCGCGCTCGGCCGGACCGGGCTGCGGCGGACAGGGCGGAAAGGGTCGCGCACGACGGGACCGATCGCGATGGCGGAGACCAGCACCGCGTACAGGGGGACCCCCACCGCGACAGCGAGCAGGGGTGCCACGCCGAGCGTCAGGTCGTCCGCGTAGGCGCCGACCGGCCCGATCCACCACTGGTCGCGGACACCGCGCAGCATCGCGAACAGGACCAGTCCGAGCAGCGCACCCGTCCCGGCGGCGACGACTGTCTCCACGGCATTGATCACCTGACAGCGCCGGGCGCTGAAGCCGATCACCCGCAGCGCAGCCAGCTTCCGGTCGCGCGTGGCCGCGGACAGCCGGGTAGCGGTAGCGATGACGACTGCCAGCGGCAGCAGGATGTACAGCAGCGCCAGCAGGACGAGGATCCGCGACGGGGTCAGCAGGTCTGCCCAGTCCTTGTCGGTGTTGAACCGCACCGTGGTCCCCGGGGGCGCCTTGGTGCCGAACCCGGCGACCGGCTCGAGCGACCGCTCGACGCCGGGAAAACGGTCCACCACGGTGTAGACGCGCAGTTCCCCGGGACCCGTCACCCCTTCCGGACCGACGACGGCGGCAACCGGCTGCGGGAACTCGGCCCGCAGCACCGGGTCGGCGAGGGCGTCCGCCATCCCGGGTGACACCGCGATGGACCCCGGCGGCGGCCACGAGGCGATCCCGGGCGGCACGGGGGAACCGGGCGTTGCCACCACCGGCACCACCGCCACATCCTCCCCCCGGTACGACGACTGGCGCTCCCCCATGAGCAGCGTCGACGCCCCGGTGAGGTCGGCGATCGGCTTGCGGTCCTCTTCCCGTTGCGCGGCAACGCCGATCGCCGAGTACGCGGCCACAGCGGAGGCCAGCAGCAGAGCGGCGACCAGACCGGCGACGGCACCCAACGCCAACCGCAACCACGACCGGCTCCCCGCGGCGACCGCCATCCGCCAACCCAACCGGAGATCGCGCATCAGACCACCACCCGACCGTCGAGCATGCGGACTTCGCGGTGCGCGGCGGCGGCCAGCCCGCGCTCGTGCGTGGCCAGCACAACGGTGGCACCGCGGTCGGCCACGGCCCGCAGCAGCAGGTCGAGGACCTTGGAGCCGGAGTCCTGGTCGAGGGAGCCGGTCGGCTCGTCGGCGAGGACCAGCGGCGGGTCGTGCACCAGCGCCCTGGCGATCGCGGTCCGCTGGGCCTGACCGCCGGACACCTGGTCGGGGAAGCGGTCGGCGAGCTCGGCGATGCCCAACTCGCCGAGAGTGTCCCTGGCCCGGTCCCGCGCGTTCTTGGCGCGCAGGCCGTCGAGCGGCAGGGCGACGTTGTCGAGCAGGGTCAACTCGGGCACGAGGTCGCCGAGCTGGAAGACGAACCCGCAGTTCGCCAACCGCCACCGCGTCCGAACCCGGTCGTTGGCCGACACCAGGTCGGTCCCACCCACCACCACCTCGCCCCGATCCGGGCGCAGCAGCCCGGCCAGCACGTGCAGCAACGTCGACTTACCACACCCGGACGGCCCGGTCACCGCCACAACGTCCCCGGCGGCCACCGCCAAGTCGACCCCGTCCAACGCCCGCGTGGCCCCGAAGTCCAGCCCGACACCCGCCAGTTCGATCATGAACGCCCCGTCGTCGAGCCCGGGCGGCTCCCACCCGATCAGTCACCCATAGCAGTCACATGATAGCCAACAGTGGCGGTCGGCAGCTGAACGCCGAACTCTCCAGATCACCTGCAACGCTTGGTGGTCCGCGGTCGAGAACACACCGCACAGGGGATCTGCTTAGTCGAACTGTCCGCGCTGATCCCGATCCGTGAGTTGTAGAGCACCCGACAAGTAATCCTCTTGGGCGAGATGAAAGTCGGGACTGCTCCGAGATTGGTTGACACCTGACCTGTGAGGGCTCGCGTCCTCGCTGGAAGGATGTCTCTGTGCCCAAGCCATACCCCAGGGAGTTCCGCGACGATGTCGTCGCTGTCGCGCGCAA
>NZ_BSTR01000040.1 GCF_030269645.1 Actinokineospora sp. NBRC 105648
CACCGACGACGCCGACAACGGAGCCTCGGGCGACTCACCCCAGTCGAGTTTGAGACCATCTACAAGGCCGCTCAGGCGGCTTGAGAACCATCAACCCCGAGTGTCAACCGAACCCGGGGCAGTCCCGAACACCATTCCGCCCTACTGTGAGCGCGGTGCGGCCGATTTCCGCGCGAGAAACCAGGAGGACCCGATATGCGTTTTCCACGAGCCTTGACGACGTGGAAGTCCGCTGTGGTGGCAGCGGTGAGTGCGACATTGCTCGCGGCCACGGCGGCACCCGCGCTGGCGGCGGGAGACCGGTACCTGAACCTGCACCAGTGCGTCTACACGAACGGGAGCTACCTCTACACGAACCTCCTCGCCAACACGCCCAACACACCGTTCAACACCGGGACGAACATCTCCGACACCAGGGATACCGTGGCGAAGTGCGGTCCGGCCGCCCCGGGCTGGCGACTCGATCCCGCGAATGTGTCCGTGCTGTCACTGGATCGGGTGCGCGGCCGGTACCTGAACCTGCACCAATGCGTATATTCCAATGGCCGGTTCCTCTACACGAACCTGCTCTCGAACACACCCAACACGCCCTTCAACACGGGCACCAATCTCTCCTACACGCCGGACACCACTCCGAAATGCGCACCCGGGGCGCCCGGGTGGACGCTCGACACCGCGAACGTGGCCGTGCAGTCCCTGGACCTGGCGAGTGGCCAATTCCTGAATCTGCATCAATGTGTGTACTCGAACCGCTATTTCCTCTACACCAACCTGCTCGCCACCACACCCAACGCCCCGTTCAACACCGCCACCCACGTCTCGGGTAGCCAGGACTTGGCGGCCAGGTGCGGTCCCGGGGCCGCGGGGTGGGCCATCGACGCCGCCAACATCGCCGCCCTCCCGCTGGACCTCGGTACGCCCTGACGACTGACCGCACGGGGCGCGCCGCGATCAAGCGGCGCGCCCCGTGCTCTCAGGTCGCGAGGGCCGCGCGGTCGGTCTTGCCGTTCCGGGTGACGGGGAGTTCGGCACGCGGGACGAACGTCGTCGGGACCATGTGCCTCGGCAGCCGGGCCAGGGCGAAGCGGCGCAGGTCGCGGGTGTTGAGCGGGGCCGGGCCGAGCGGGACGACGTGGGCGACGAGTCGGGGTTCGGCACCGCTGTGGTCCACGAGCACCGCGGCCTGCCGGATCCGCGGGTGGGCGGTGAGCACGCTCTCGATCTCGCCCGGCTCGACGCGGTGGCCGCGCAGCTTGAACTGGTCGTCGTCACGACCCAGGAACACCAGTGCCCCTTCCGCGATCCGGCGCACCAGGTCGCCGCTGCGGTACAGGCGGGCGCCCGCGCGGAACGGGTCGGGGACGAACCGGGCCGCTGTCAGCCCGGGTCTGCGCCAGTAGCCGCGGGACACCCCTGCCCCACCGATGTACAGCTCCCCTTCGAGAGCCTCCCGCCCCGCCTCGTCGAGCACGTGGGCCGTGGCGCCCTGGATGGGGACGCCGATGGGCACCGAGCCTGCCAGCGGCTCGTCCACCCCGACCAGGTGGCAGCAGGCGAACGTGGTGCACTCGGTGGGCCCGTAGCCGTTGACGATCCGGCAGCCCGGCACCCGCTCGCGCAACGCCAGCACGTGCGGGACCGACAGCGCCTGCCCGCCCGCGATCACCGTGTGCAGCCCCTCGAACGCCTCCAGCGCCTCGTCGACCTGCCGGTGGAACAACGCGGCGGTCAGCCACGCCACGGTCACCCCGTTCGCCCGCACGAACTCGGCGATGTCCGCCGCGGACAGCAACCACGGCGGCCCCACGACCACGCACGCGCCGTTGAGCAGTGGCCCCCAGATCTCGAACGTCGCCGCGTCGAAGGCGACCGGGGCGAACTGCAGCACGCGGTCGGCCGGGGTGAGCCGCAGGTAGTTCGGGTCGGTGACCAGGTTGAGCACGTTGTCGTGGCCGACCATCACCGCCTTGGGCGTGCCGGTGGAGCCGGAGGTGTAGGCGATGTAGGCGAGGTCGCCGTCGACGCCCGGCTCGGCGGCCAGGTCGCGGTCGCCATCCGGTTCGCAGCGCAGCTTCGGCAGGTCCACCCCCGCCACGGACAACCCGGCGCCGTCGCACACCGCGAGCGCGGGCTGGGCGTCGGCGAGCAGGGCGGCCAGCCGGATCGCCGGGTCGCCGGGGTCCAGCGGCAGGTAGGTGCCGCCCGCCTTGAGCACCGCGAGCAGGGCCACCACCAGGTCGACCGACCGGTCCATGATCACCGCGACCACGGCGCCCGGCACCACCCCCGCCGCCGTGAGCCGGGCGGCGAAGCGGGACGCCCGGGCGTCGAGCTGGGCGTAGGTCAGCCTGCCGTCGGCGGCGACCACGGCGGGCGCGTCCGGGGTCTCGCGGGCCCAGCGCTCGAACCGGGAACAGATTCCGGCCACCTCAGATCATCCCCACCAAGACGCGCCGGTCCCCGGTGTACGGCTCGCGGCCGTGCAGGACCAGCATGTTGTCCACGATCAGCAGGTCACCCGACCGCCACGGCACCGCGAGGGTGTGCGCCCGGGCGGCGTCCCGGACCGCGGCGAGATCGGCGGCGGTCAGTGCCGAGCCGTCGCCGTACCGGGCGTTGTGCGGCAGGTTGTCCTCCCCGCCGACCGCGTCCACGAGCAACGCGGCCTCGTCACCCGGCAGGTTCGACACATGCCACTGGTCGGCCTGGTTGAACCACACCTGTTCTCCCGTCCGGGGGTGCGCGCGGGTCGCGGGTCTGCGCTGGGTGATCCGCAGGTCGTCGTCGGCGGTCCAGGCGAACTCGGCGTCGGCCCCGAGGAGGAACTCCTCGACGGCGGCCCGGTCGGTGGTCTCGAACGTGTCCTGCCACGACTTGCCGAACCCGTACCCGCCGTGCAGGTGTTGGCGGTACTCGACGCCCCGCGCGGTGAACCGCTCGCGCACGGCCGGGTCGAGGTCGGCGAGCAGCGCCCGGCCGTCGCACACCGGGGTGGCACCGCCGGTCTCGGCGGGTACCAGGCAGCAGAAGTACAGCCGCTCGGGCCACCGCGGGGCGTAGGAGAGCTCGTTGTGCTGGGAGATCGGGTATCGCGCCGGGTACTCGGTCGAGGTGAACACCCCGGTGGCCACGGTGCTGCGCGGGGTGTTCCCGCCGCGGTAGCTCGTCGCGGGTTCGCCGAACACGCGCACCGCCTGGCCGAAGTCGTCCGCGGTGGCGAGGCCGAGACCACGCACCAGCACGGCGCCGTGCCGGGTGAGCGCCTCGTCAAGTTCCCCTCCCAGGCGGGGCAACGCACCCCGGTCGTCCACTGTGTACAGAGCAAGCGCCGTGCCACCGCGGGTCAGCAGGTCAGGCTTGGACATGGGTCTCCTCCAGCAGGCTCCGCAGGGCCGCCACCGGCCGGTCGGGGTCGGCGGCCATCAGGTCGAGCAGGGTGCACAGCCGGGCGGCCAGGTCGGCCGCGAACGCCCGGTCGTACAACTGGGTCCGATAGGTGAGCAGGCCGCGCAGCGGACCGCCGTCGTCGGTGAGGTCGACGAACACGTCGCACTTGGCGCCACCGTTGTCGACCTCGACCCACTGGGCGTCCAGGTCGACCAGCTGCGGGCGCGGCGCGGGCTCGTTGTGCATGGTGAGCATGACCTGGCACAACGGCCGGTAGGCCGGGTCGCGCGCTCCGCCCAGGTCCCGGACGATCCGGTCGAAGGAGACCCCGGGGTGGTCCAGCGCGTCCACCGTGGACCGCATGACCGCCCCGAACAGGTCGCGGGCGGTCGACTCGACGCCGACCCGGGTGCGCACGGCCACCGTGTTGATGAAGCAGCCGACGACCGACTCGGCGTCGGGTTCGGCCCGTCCGGCGACCGAGGTCGCCACGACCACGTCGGTCTCCCCCGAGTCCCAGGACAGCAGCGCGACCAGGGCCGCCATGCACACCGCGTAGGTCGTGGTCCCGCAAGCGGTGGCCACCGCCCGGACGCGCTCGGTCGACTCGGGCCCGATCGGCAGCGGGACGCTGTCGCCCGCGTCGGTCAGCGCCGCCGGGCGCGGCCACGATCCCGCGAAAGTGGTGCGGCTGGGCGCTCCCCGGAGGTGGTCGACCCACCACCGCACGTCGGAGTCGGTCGCCTCGGGCTCGACGACATCGGTGTACTGGCGCGGCGTCGCGGGCGCGGGCCCGAGGCCGCGGTGGAAGGCGTACAGCGAGGCCAGGTCGTCGAGGAGCAGCGCACGGGACCAGCCGTCGCCCGCGATGTGGTGCAGCACGAGCGAGAGCACGTGGTCCGTCGCGGACAGCCTGCACAGGGTGGCGCGGACGGGCAGCTCGGTGCCGAGCCGGAACGGCAGCCGGGCCTGGGCGCGCAGCCACCCGTCGAGGTCGTCCTCGGTGACGCGGAGCATCCCGACGGCGAACCGGTCGGCCGGATCCACCTCCGGCACCGGTTGGCCGTCGCGGTCCGGGTAGCGGGTCCGCAGCACCTCGTGCCGCGCCACCACGTCGCGCAGGGCCCGGCGCAGGGCCGGGGTGTCCAGGCGACCGCGGATCCGCACGGTCAGCGGGATCGTGTAGGGCGAGTGGCCGTCGGAGAACATCTCCGCGAACCACTGCAGCCGCTGGACGTCCGACATCACCCGCGCCGGTCTGTCCACAGTGGGGGGTACAACCGGCGCGGACGCGACCCGGGCGGCGAGCCCGGCCAGGGTCGGGTCCTCGAACACCGCGCGGACCGGCAGGTCGACGCCGAGCCGTTTCCGGACCCGCGCGGTCAGCCGGGTGGCGGTGACCGAATGGCCGCCCAGGGCGAAGAAGTCGTCGTCCGGTGCCACGGAGTCGACGCCGAGCAACTCGGCCCAGACCCGACCGAGCAGGGCCGTCACGTCGGTGGTGGCCGTCATGCGGGCTCCTGTTCGGTCGCCGGGACCTCGCGCAGCCGGACCAGGGGCGAGAGGAACTGGAACACCAGGGGCAGCAGCAGACCCACCGCGCAGATCGCGATCGTGGTGCGCGTGCCCAGCGGTTCGGCGGCGAACCCGGCCGCGAGCGCGCCCAGCGGTGAGAGACCGACGCCGAACGCCCGGAAGGTCGCCGCGACCCGGCCCTGGAGCCGGTCGGGGGTCACCGCCTGCCGGATCGTCATCGTCACGATCACCCCGAGCGGCATGCCGACCCCGAAGAGCAGCTGCGCGGCGGCGAGCACGGCAACCGCGAGCCAGACCGGGTCGGTCGCCAACGGCAGCAACAGGAACGAGCCGTTGCCGAACACCCCGGAGATCAGCAGCATCCGGCCGAGACCGATCCGCTCGACGAGCTTGGGCCCGAGCGCGGCGCCGACCAGCGCGGCGGGCGCGCCCGCGGCCAGGACGAGCGCGATCGCACTCGCCGGGACGTGCAGCTCCCGGTAGGCGTACGGGAAGTAGAGGGTCTGGATCCCGGTCCAGAAGAACATGAAGAACGCGGTGGCCAGCAGCGTGGGTCGCAGCAACGGCTGCCCCCACACGAAGCGCACGCCGTCCTTGATGGACCGCAGCACCGGTTCACGCGTGTTCCCCGGTCGCGGCGGCACCACTTCCCGGTGCCGGATGAGCAGGCAGGCGACGGCCGAGACCAGGAAGGTCACCGAGTCGATGACGATCACGACGGCGGCGGAGAACCAGCCCAGCAGCAGCGCGACCAGACCCGGCCCGGCGATCTGGGCCACCGAGTACGAGACCTGGATCTTGCTGTTCGCCTCGGTCAGCCTGCGCTTGTCCACAAGAGACGGGAGATAGGCGAGGTCGGCGACGTCGAACACCACCTGGCACGCGCCCACCAGGACGACCACCGCGCACAGCCAGGCCAGCGTCAGCCCGTCGGCCAGGAAGAGCACCGGGACCGACGCGAGCAAAACCCCGCGGGCGAGGTCGGTCGCCACCAGCAATGGCCGTCGCCGCACGCGATCGACCCAGACCCCGACGAACAGGATCAGCACGAACGGCAGCCGTTCCAGGGCGGACAGCACGCCCATCTGCGCGGGCGATGCGGCGAGCAGGGTCACCGCGACCAGCGGCATCGCCACGAGCGTGACCTGCGAGCCGACCAGCGACAGGCTCTGCCCGGCCCACAGCAGCCGGAAGTCCCGGTTGCGCCAGAGCCCCGGCACCTCGGTCTTGTCAGCGGTTTCCGTCGACACGGTCGAGCACCTCCCGCAACACGGCCGCCGTTCCCCGCACGTGGGGCTCCTCCGCGGTGTCGTACCTGCTCCCCGGCACGGTCACCACGTCGAGCCGCCCGGTGACCACCTCGTCCCAGCCGTGCGCCGGACCGAACGGGTTCTCGCCGTCCTGCTCGGGTGTCAGCAGGACGAACGGGCCGCCGTAGGGCGCGTGCCGATAGCCGCGCAGGGCGGTTGCGTTGGCACGGAACACTTTCAGCATCCGCTCCGCCTGGTCGAGGTCGGTCACGGCCGGGTCGAGCGACCCGGTGGCCGACGCGCCCTCGACGATGGCGGCGAGCCGTGCACGTGGCGGCAGGGCCGCGAGCGTGTCGTGGTCGACGCCGATGGGCGCGCCCGCGAGCGCGCTGAGCATCAGCCTGGTGTCGTCGGCGAACTCCGGTGACACCGAGTCCACCGCCTGGGACCAGAACACGGCCACCAGCGGCACCGGCACGCCCTTCGACCGCAACCGCCGGGCGACCTCGAGCGCGAGGTTGCCGCCGACGCAGAACCCGGCGAGGACAACAGGCTGGTCCGGGGTGGTGGCGAGGATCCGGTCGACGTAGTCGTCGACCATCGCCGTCACCGTGTCCTGGGCGCTCTCGTCAGCGGCGAAGCCGCGGGCAGGGATGCCGTAGGCGGGTTGGTCGTCGCCGAGGAGTCCGGCGAGCTTGCGGTAGCGGAAGACCTGACCGCCCAGGGCGTGGATGAACCACACGGGCAGCCGTGAACCGTGCTCGCGCAGGGGGATCACCGGCGCGGCGGGCGCGAGCTGTTCCGGCGAGCGGAGCAGTGTCGCCAGTTCCTCGATGGTCGGGTGGGTCATGAGCGTCTCGACCGGTACCTCGCGGCCGAACTCCTTGCGCAAGCGCATCACCAGCCGCAACGCGCGCAGGGAATGGCCGCCCAGGGCGAAGAAGTCGTCCCGGATGCTGACGGCCGGGAGTTCGAGGACCTCCTCCCACAGCGTCTCCAGCCGCGACTCCACCAGGTCCCGCGGCGGCTGGAAGGCGACCTCGCGAGCACCCGTGGCGGGCAGCGCGGCCCGGTCGGCCTTGCCGTTGGGCAGCACCGGGATCTCGTCGAGGAACTCGAAGCGACCCGGCACCAACCCGGCGGGCAGGCGGTCGGCGCAGAACGCGCGCAGGGCCGCCGCGGCCCCCTCTCGCTCCCCCGCCCACACGACGTAGGCGGTGAGCACCTGCCCCCGCTCGGCGGGCAGCACCACGGCCGCCTGCAGCACGCCGGGGTGCTCGGTCAGCCGCACCTCGATCTCGCCCAGCTCGGCCCGGATGCCGTTGATCTTCACCTGGTCGTCGCGGCGTCCCGCGAACTCCAGCAGGCCCCCGGGCAGCCACCGCGCCCGGTCGCCGGTGCGGTAGAGCCGCGCGCCCGGCCTGCCGGAGAGGTGGTCGGGGACGAACTTGTCGGCGGTGAGGCCCGGCTTCCCCAGGTAGCCGCGCGCGATCTGCGGTCCGCCCGCGTAGACCTCGCCCGGGGTACCGATCGGGGCGGGTTCACCGGCGTCGTCGAGCACGTGCAGCTCGGTGCCGGGACCGGGGCCGCCGATCGGCACCGGCCCGTCCGGGTTGCCCGGGTCGGTGGGCCACTCGGTGGCCGCGACCCCGAGTTCGGTGGGGCCGTAGATGTTGTGCAGCCGGGCCCCGGACTGGGCGCCGAACGCCTCGACAACCGCGCGCGGCAGCGTCTCGCCACCGGAGACGACGTGCCGGAGCGAGGCCACCCGGCCGACCGCGCCCGCCTCGACCAGCGGCGTGAGCAGGCTCGGGACCAGGTAGGCGGTGGTGACGCCGTGCCGGGTGCCGACCTCGGCGAAGGTGTCCGGGTCGATCACGGCCTCGGTGGGGACCACGACCGCGGCGGCGCCCACGGCGTAGGCCATGGCCAGCTCGATGAACGTGCCGTCCACGCTCAGCGGGGAGCGCTGCAGGACGCGGTCGGCACCGGTGAGCCCGATGTGCCTGCCGTGCCAGGCGCAGAACTGGGTGATGGCCTGGTGGGTGAGCAGCACGCCCTTGGGCCTGCCGGTGGACCCTGAGGTGAACAGCACCGCCGCCAGGTCGTCCGGGCGCGCGGCGCGAACTGCCTGCGATGTCGAGGTTCCAGCGCCGGCGCCCGCCACCAACACGGTCACGCCGTCGAACCGCGCGCGCACGGCATCGGTGGCGATGACGACTCGCGCACCCGCGTCGGCGACCAGTTCCCGCAGCCGCAGGATGGGGTGGTCGAGGTCGAGCGGCAAGGCCGCGCCGCCCGCTTGAAGCACCGCGAGCACGGCGACCAGCGCGTCCGCCGAACGCGGGATGGCCACAGCCACCACGACATCGCGCCGCACGCCTGCGTCGCGCAGCCGGTCGGCGAGCAGGCCGATCCGGTGCCACAGCGCGCCGAAGGTGACGGTCGCGCCGTCGTCGATCAGGGCGGCGCGGTCGGGGGTGACCGCGGCCCAGTGGGCGACCATGCCGTGCAGGGTCTCGGCCGCGGGCGCGGCGACAGCGGTGCCGTTCCACCGGTTGATCGACTCGAGGTCGTGCCGCAGCAGTGGCGCGGTGCGACGCGGGTCGCCGTGCGGGTCGGTGGTCAGCGACTCCAGGGCGGCGAGGTAGTACGCGCTGATCGCCGCGACCTGCTCGGCTGGGAACCGGGTGCGGTGGTAGGACAGCGTGAGCCCGGCCTCGCCACCGCCGCGCGCGAACACCGCGGTGAACGGGATGTCGGTGGTCTCGGCGTGGTCTTGGCGCACCACCCGGACGCCGTGGTCCGCCTGCGCGCCGCTGGACTCCTCGCCACGGGAGTCGTCGACGTGGAAGTCGTGGAAGTCGAACGCGGTGCCGAAGAGCGGGGACCGGCCCGCCAGGCGTTGCACCTCGAACAGCGGCAGCCGCCGGTGCGGCAGCAGCGCGGTGTGCACGGCGTCCACTTCGGACACCAGGGCGGCCCAGCCCGGCTGGTCCACCCGCACCCGCAGCGGCACGGTGTTGAGAAACAGCCCGGCCACCTCGGCGCCGCCCTCGGTCTCCGGGCGGCCGTGGGTGACCACGCCGGTGACGACCTCGGGCAGGCCGGTGAGCAGGCCCAGCACGCGCAGGTGCACGGCGAGCAGCAGGGTCCGCACCGGCCTGCGCAGCTCGGTGGCGGTCGCGGCGAGCCGGTCCCGGAGACCGCGGTCGAACTCGACCACGTGCCGGTCGCTGACCAGCGGCCCGTCGGCCGGGTAGCCGGGCCGGAACGGGATCTGGCACGTCGGCGCGCCGTCGACCACGCCGCGCCAGTGCTCCAGGGTCACCGGGTCCGACACCGCCTGCCGCTCGGCGGCGACGAAGTCGCGGAAGGTGTCCACGGGCGCGACCACCGGCAGCGGTTCACCCGCGAGCCGGGCGGTGTAGCGGCGGACCAGCTCGTCGACCAGGCCCGCGACGCTCCACCCGTCCAGGATCGCGTGGTGGAAGCTCAGCGAGAGCGCGAACTCGCTGTCGGACAACAGGTGCACGGTCGCCCTCAGCAGTGGAGCGGCACCGAGGTCGTGCGGCCGGAACTGCTCCTGCGCGCGCCAGCGCCGCAACGCCTCGGTGGACGGACCCGGCTCGGCCCGCCAGTCGAGCACCCCCAGCGGCACCGTCGCGGTGGCGTGCACCAGCTGCACCGGCTCGGAGAAGTCGGCCAGGTCGAACGAGGTCCGCAGGACCGGGTGCCGGGCGACCAGGTCGGCCAGGGTGTCGGCGAGCACCGCCGGGTCGCACCGCCCGGCCAGGGTCAGCGTGAGCACGTCGTGGAACGCGGCGGTGCGCTCGCGGAACTCGGCGTGGTAGAGCATACCCGCCTGCAACGCGGCGAGCGGATAGGCGTCCACTATGGACTGTGTGGCCGTCATGCGGCCCCTTCCTTTCCGGGTCCGGCGAGCCGCGCGCGGTCGGCCGGGCTGAGCAGGTCGAAGGCACTCGCGGTTGGCGCGGGTGCCGTCGGGGTGGGCGCGTGGTCCAGGCGTGCGGCCAGCTCGCGCACGGTCCGGGACCGGAACAGGTCGGCGAGCGAGACGGTGAACCCCACCGCGCGGAGCCGGGAGACGACCTTGAGGCTGCGGATCGAGTCGCCGCCGACGGCGAAGAAGTCGTCCTCGGCGGTGACCTCGCCGAGGACGAGCACGTCCCGCCAGATCCCGGCGACCACCGCCTCCCGCTCGGTGAGGGGCGCGGGCGGACCCTCCGCCCGCGAAGCACTCACGCGGGTGTCCGGCAGTGCCGCCCGGTCGAGTTTCCCGTTCCTGGTCAAGGGAAGCCGGTCGAGCCGGTGGAACACGTCCGGCACCAGCTGGGCGGGCAGGCGCTCGCCCAGTCGAGCCGCCCAGTCGACGTCGGCGTCGGTCGCCAGGTAGGCGACCAGCCTGCCACCGCGGGCCACGACCGCCGCGGCCCGCACCTCCGGTTGGTCGAGCAGCGCCGCCTCGACCTCACCGGGCTCGATCCGCACACCGCGCACCTTCACCTGGTGGTCGAGCCTGCCGAGGTACTCCAGCGTGCCCACCCCGGCACTCGCGGGCGCCGAGCGCCAGCGGGCCAGGTCGCCGGTGCGGTAGAGCCTGGACCCGGGCGGCCCGTACGGGTTCGGCACGAACCGGTCCGCGGTCAGCCCCGGCTTGCCCAGGTAGCCCCGCGCCAGCTGCACGCCACCGACGCACAGCTCGCCCGGCACCCCGACGGGCACCCGGCGGAGCCCGGTGTCGAGGACCTCGACCGCGGTGTTGTCCACCGGCCTGCCGATCGGCACGCCCACACGCGGGTCGAGTCCGCGCAGCGGCTGCCAGGTCACGTCGACGGCGGTCTCCGTCGGGCCGTAGAGGTTGTGCAGCTCCGTGGCGGGCAGCGCGGCGAGGCAGCGCGCCGCCAGGTCGCCGGGCAGCGCCTCCCCCGAGCAGAACACCCGGCGCAGCGACCCCGCCGGACCGCCGAGATCGGGTTCCTCCAGGAAAGCATCCAACATGGACGGTACGAAGTGGACAGTGGTGATCCACTCGCGGTCGATCACGCTCGCGAGGTACCGGGAGTCGCGGTGCCCGTCCGGCACGGCCACGACCAACGCCGCACCGACGGTGAAGGGCCAGAAGAACTCCCACACGGACACGTCGAAGCTCGCGGGCGTCTTCTGCAGCACCCGATCGTCGCCGTCGAGCGGGAAGTGTCGCTGCATCCACGAGATCCGGTTGGCGATCGCGCCGTGGGACACACCGACGCCCTTCGGCCGCCCGGTCGAGCCGGACGTGTGGATCACGTACGCGAGCGCCTCGGGCGGAGTCGGGACCGGCGCCGACAGCGGAACCCGGGCGGCCACCACCTCGCGCTCGGTATCGAGCAGTACCAACGTATTCGCGTAGACACCCGCGTGTTCGGACGTGGTGACCACAACGCTCGCCCGCACGTCCTCGACCAGCAACCGCGAGCGCGCCGCCGGGTGGTCCGGATCCAGCGGCAGGTACGCACCACCGGCCGCCTGCACCGCGTGCAACGCCACGACCAGGTCCACGCCGCGCGGGAGGCAGACCCCGACAACGGTGTCCACCCCGACCCCCAGCGCGACGAGGTGCGCGGCCAGCCTGCCGACCCGGTCGTGGAACTCCCGGTAGGACAACCACTCCCCCGCGCCGTCAGCCCGGATCGCGGGCCGGTCCGGCCACCGGGCCGCCGCCTCGGCGACCCGGTCGGGCAGCCGCGGGCACGGGGCGTCCTCAGTCGTCCGGTTCCACGCCCCGAGCAGCGCCTCCTCCTCCAGCGTCAGCACCGGGAGACCGGCGACCGGCAGCGTCGGATCGGCGACCGCGGCGCTGAGCAGCTGCCGGTAGTGCCCCGCGATCCGGCGGGCCCGGTCGGGCTCGAACAGCTCGGCCGCGTAGACCAGTTCGCCGCGCAGCCTGCCGCCGACCTCGGTGACCTGCAGGTTGAGGTCGAACTTGGCGGTCTCCGGGGCCAGGTCGAGCTGCACCAGCCGCACCCCGGCCGCCGAGGTGAGCGGGGCGGGCGTGTTCTGCAGGACGAGCATGACCTGGAACAGCGGGTTGCCGGTGAGCTCGCGGGTCTCGGCGAGCTGGTCGACCAGCCGCTCGAACGGGTAGGTGCGGTGGTCGAAGGCGGCGAAGACGCGGTCGGTCGTGCGGCGCAGCACGGTCCGGAAGTCGGGGTCGCCCGACAGGTCACCGCGCAGCACCAGCGTGTTCAGGAACAGCCCGGCCACACCGTCGAAGTCGGCGTCCGGCCGGATCGACACCGGGCTGCCGACCGGGATGTCGGTGCTGCCGGTGTACCTGGACAGCAATGCCTGCCAACCCGCGAGGAGCACCGTGAACAGCGTGGCGCGCTCGGCGCGGGCGAGCGCGTGCAGTCGGGCGGTCAGGTCGTCGTCGAACCAGAAGGTGACCTGACCACCCCGGTAGGTCGGCCGCGCCGGGCGCGGTCGATCCGTGGGTAGCGCTAGCGTCTGGGGCATTCCGGCCAGCGCCTCTTGCCAGTAACCGAGTTCCTCGTCCACCCCGGGTTCGGTGTAGCGGGTCGCGAAGTCGGTGTAGGTGGCGGGCAACGGGGCCCACGAGGGCGTGCGGCCCTCGACGGCGTCGGCATAGGCGCTCAGCAGGTCGGACAGCACGAGGGAGAGCGACCAGCCGTCGAGCGCGATGTGGTGCGCGGCGAGCACGAGCACGTGGTCGCGCGGGCCCAGCACGAGCAACCGCGACCGGATCAGCGGACCGGCGGCCAGGTCGAAGCGCCTGCCGGACTCCTGCCCCGCGATCCGCCGAAGTGTCGGCTGCCGCTCCTCCGACGGCAGGTCGGACAGGTCGGTCACGGTCATCGGCACCTCGCCCGCGACCGGCCGGACCACCTGCCGGGGTTCGCCGTCGGTCTCGGTGAAGACCGTTCGCAGCACGGGATGCCGCTGCAGCACCGACCGCAGCGCCCCGGCCAACGCGGTCCGGTCGAGGTCACCCTCGACCCGCCACGCGGCGACGATCACGTACGCCGGGAACTCCGGGCCGAGCTGGTCGAGGAACCACATCCGCCGCTGGCTGGGCGAGAGCGGCGCGCTGGCCGCGGCCAGCCGGGCGGGGGCGGGCGTGCGGGTGCCGCGGGCGGCGCGGAGCCTGCGCTCGAGCTCGGCGCGCTGCGCGGGTCCGAGGGCGGCGACCCGGTCCAGGGGATTGGTCACCGGTCCGCCTCAACCTCGGCCAGCAGGTCCTCGCCGTCCTCGGCGGTGGCGAACTGGCCGACCAGCACCACCACCGCGAGGTCGGCGACCGTGGGGCTGTCGAAGCACCAGCGCAACGGCACCGCGACCCCGTAGTCCTGCCGGATCCGCGCCACGACCCGGGTCGCCAGCAGCGAGTGGCCACCCACGTCGAAGAAGTGGTCGGTCACCCCGATGTCCGGGTTCCCGATCAGCTCGACCCACACCCGGCACAGCTCCGCCTCGAGCTCGGTGCGCGGCGCCACGTAATCCTCGTCGTCCGCCGCGGCGGCGACCGCCTCCTCGACCGGCACGGGCAGCGTCGGGTCGGCGCTGACGAACCGGGAGACCGGCGCGTCCGGGTCGGCGAGCACCTCGGTGAACACCTGCTCGAACCGGGCGGCCAGCGGGGCGACACCGGCCGCGGTGAACAGGTCGGTCCGGAACTCCAGCTCCCCGGCCAGCCCGCCCGCCACGACCTCGAACAGCGCCACCAGCTCCGCCTTGGCCGTGCCGGTGTCGACCGGTTCGGCCTGCAGGGTCAGCTCGTCGAGCACGACCGGCGGCCGCTCCTCCTCGGCCACCATCATCATCACGTTCACCAGCGGCGTGTCGCCGAAGCGCCTGCGCGGCCGGATCTCCTCGACCAGCGCCTCGAACGGCAGGTCCCGGTTGGCGATCGCGTCGAGGGTGACCGCGCGGACCCGGCGCAGCAGCTCGCGGAAGCCCAGACCGCGGTCGACGTCGGTGCGCAGCACCAGGGTGTTGCCGAAGAAGCCGACCGTGCCCTCCAGCTCCGGCCGGGGCCGGAACGCCACCGGGATGCCGACCGCGACGTCGCGCTGCGCAGTGCGCTCGGCGAGCACCAGGTGCAAGCCGGTGAGCAGGACCATGAACAGCGTCGCGCTCTCCGCCGCCGCCAACGCGCGCAGCCGCTCGGTCAGCTCCCGCGACACCGCGAAGCGGACCCGGTCGCCCGCCGGGCTGACCTCGTCCGGGCGCGGCAGGTCGGTGCGCAGCTCGACCCGGGCGGGCAGCCCGGCGAGCCGCTCCCGCCAGAACTCCAGCTGCCGGGCGTAGGCGCCGCGGGCGAGCAGGTCGCGCTGCCAGACCGCGAAGTCCGCGTACTGGGCGGCGGGTTCGGGCAGTTCGGGCGCGTTCCCGGCCAGGAGCGCGGGGTAGAGCTCGCCGAGCTCGCGGTGCAGGATCCGCATCGACGGTCCCTCGGTGGCGACGTGGTGCATGGTGAGCAACAGCAGGTGCTCGTCCTCGGCCAAGCGGGCGATGAGCGCGCGGACCGGGATCTCGGCGGTCAGGTCGAACGGGCGCTCGGTGCACTCGGCGATGAGCGCCCGGAGCTGGTCCTCGCGGCGTTCCTCGGCGGTGTCGGACAGGTCGACGTGCTCGAACGGGATCCTCGGGTCCGGCTCGATCACCTGCACCAGCCCGTCCGGGCCCGCCACCAGCCGGGTGCGCAGCACCTCGTGCCTGCGGACCAGCTCCGCGACGCACGCCCGCAGCACGGCGGTGTCCAGCTCGCCGAGCGCGCGCACGCCCAGGTTGGTGTTGTAGAGCGGGCTGGTCGGGTCGAGCTGGTTGAGGAACCACAGCCGCTGCTGGCCGTGCGAGGCGGGCAGTGGACCGGTGCGCGGCGCCCTGGCCACCGGCGGCAACTGCGCACCGCCCCTGGTGCGGGCGGCGTCGACGTGCTCGGCGATCCCGGCGACTGTCGGCGCCTCGAACACCTGCCGGGCCGGGACCTCCACGGCGAACGCGGCGCGCAGCCGGGACAGCAGCTTCGCCACGAGCAGCGAGTGTCCGCCCAGGGCGAAGAACCCGTCAGCGTGGCCGACGCGGTCGAGGCCGAGGAGCTCGCCGAAGAGGGCCGCGACCGCGCGCTCGGTGTCGGTGCGCGGGCCGTCGCCGGTGTGCACAGCGGGCTCGGGAAGCCTTGTGGTGTCCAGCTTTCCGTGCGCGGTGAGCGGGAACGCGTCGAGTGCGACAATCACGTCGGGCACGAGGTGGGCGGGCAGCGATTGCTCGACGTGGGCTCGGATGGCCGCGGTGTCGGTGGCGTCGGCGGTGTTGGTGTTGGTGGTGTCGGTCAGCAGGACGTAGCCGGCCAGACCGGCGCGCCACGGCACGACAACGGCGTCGCGCACGGACGGGTGCCCACGCAACACCTCGGCCACCTCACCCGGCTCGACCCGGAATCCGCGGACCTTCACCTGGTCGTCGGAACGCCCGAGGAACTCGATGGTGCCGTCGGCGCGGCGCGCGCCGCGGTCGCCCGTGCGGTACATGCGCGCACCCGGCCGGGCGGCGAACGGATCGGGTACGAACACCGCCGCGGTGCGACCGGGCAGCCCGAGGTAGCCCCGGCTGACCTGGTCGCCCCCGATGACGATCTCCCCCGGCTGCCCGTCGGCCACGGGGTCGCCGTGCTCGTCGAGCAGGTACAGCGACGCGTGCCGCATCGGCGGCCCGAGCGGGGTGTCAGTGCCCGGGTCGACCACGCCCGCGGGTCCGCGCAGCGCGGCCACACCCACGGTCGTCTCGGTCGGGCCGTAGTGGTTGACCACGGCGCAGCCGGGCCGGGCAGCCGCCAGCTCGGTGAACCACGACCAGCGCGAACGCTCACCGCCGAGCACCAATGCCTTGCGCGGCAACAGGTCCGCGTCCGCGCCGCCCGCGTCCCGCAATGCGACGAGGTGCGAAGGGGTGATCTTGACGTAGTCGACCCGCGCCTCCGCCAGGTGGCCGCGGACCCAGGCCGCGTCCACCACCTGCTCCGGGGTCGCCACCCACAGCGTGCCGCCGGTCGCCAGCGCGGGGTAGATCACCGTGGCACCGGAGTCGAAGGTGAACGGCTGCAGGAGGCTGAACACGTCCCCGGGCTCGGGGGCGAGCACGTCGAGGATCTGGTCCAGGTAGGCGGCCAGGTTCGCGCGGGTGACACCGACGCCCTTGGGGCGCCCGGTCGACCCCGAGGTGTAGCAGACGTAGGCGAGGCTGTCCGGGTGGTGGACCAGCGGGGCCGCGTCTTCCTCGGGGGCCTCGGCCAGCGCGGTTCCCAGCGACACCGCCGGTAGGTCACCCAGCTCCCCGTCGGTGAGCACCAGCCGCGCACCCGCGTCGTGGAGCAGTGTCCGCAATCGGTCTGCCGGGTCGGCCGGGTCCAGCACCAGGTAGGCCGCACCCGCCTCGAGCACGCCCAACATCCCGACGACGGTGTGCACCGACGGCGCGAGGGCAAGGGCCACAACGCTTTCCGGCCCGACACCGGTCACGCGCAGGTAACCGGCGAGCAGGCGCGCCCGCTCGCGCAGCTCGCGGTGGGTGAGCCGCGCCCCGGTGCCGTCCGCGACGGCGACCGCGTCGGGGTTCACCGAGACCCCGCCCGCCAGCCGGGCGGCGAGGTCGGCATAGGACGCTCGCCGCTGTGCCGCCACGGTCATGCCTGAACCGCCCGGCGCAGGCTCGCGGGCCGCAGGTCGGTCCAGACCTGGTCGATGTGGTCCAGACAATCCGCCCTCGCCCCGGTGAAGCCGGTCTCCCGCCACCCGGCGGGCAGCTCCCGCCCCCGCGGCCACACCGAGTACTGCTCCTCGTCGTTGACGACGACCACGAACGCCTCAGGCACTTCGGAAATCCCCATCCCCCGGTCGAGGTCTCAACCGGACGAGCGGACGCTAGGAGCCCGCGTGGACATCCCTCGGACAACCAGCGGACCGGCCGTACGCCTGCCCCGGGCGTCGGCGGGCGCATAGACTCGCGACATCACGCTCTGGGGGGATTTGTGGTGGTGGACTTTCGCGTGCTGGGACCGGTCGAGGCGTGGCGGGAGGACCGGCCGCTGCCCATCGGCGGGCCCAAGCAGCGCAGCTCGCTCGCCGTGCTGCTGCTCAACGCGAACCGCGTGGTGCCCCTGGACTACTTCGTCACCCACCTGACCGCCGACGACCGGCGCGACGCGCGGGGCGCGGTGCGGCGCCAGATGTCGCGGCTGCGCAAGGTGCTCAACGACAACGCCGCCGCACCGGTGCTCACCGCCCGCCAGGGCGGGTACGCGCTGTCGGTCGACCCGGAGGCGGTCGACCTGCGCCGGTTCGAGCGGCTGGTCGCCCAGGGGCGCGCCGCTCGGGCCGCGGGCGAGCCCGCCCGGGCCGTCGAGCTGCTGGGTGAGGCGCTCGCGCTCTGGCGCGGACCCGCGCTCACCGGGGTGCTCGACGGCGTGCGGGAGGCGTCCGCGGCCCGGCTGGAGGAAGCGCGGATGCAGGTGGTCGAGGACCTCGCGGAGCTGCGGATCGCGCTCGGCGAGCACGAGCGGGTCGTCGCCGAGCTGAGCGAGGTGGTCGTGCTCGACCCGACACGGGAGCGCCTGGTCGGGCTGCTGATGCTCGGGCTGTCCCGGTCCGGTCGGCAGGCCGAGGCGCTGGAGGTCTTCAGCCGCACCCGGCGGCTGCTGGTCGAGGAGCTGGGCCTGGAACCGGGCGGGGCGCTGCGCCGGGTGCAGCAGGCGATCCTGTCCGGACCCGAGACCGAGCCGGTGCCGCGGTGCCACCCCCGGGCGCCCGCGCCCGCGCAGCTGCCCGCCGACCTCGCCACCTTCACCGGCCGCTCCGCTGAACTCGCGGTGCTGCTGTCCGCGCGGTCCGCCGCCACCGTGACGGTGTGCGCGATCGACGGGATGGCCGGTGTCGGCAAGAGCGCGCTGGCGGTGCACGCCGCGCACCGGCTCGCGCCGCACTACCCGGACGGGCAGCTGTTCGTGGACCTGTGCGGGTTCACCGAGGGCCGGGACCCGGTCGAGCCCTTCGACGCGCTCGACCGGGTGCTGCGGGCGATCGGCCTGACCGGCGAGCAGATCCCGGCCACGCTGGACGAGCGCGCCGCGCTGTGGCGCGGGCGGGTGGCGGGCAAGCGGGTGCTCACCGTGCTGGACAACGCCGCGCACGAGTCCCAGGTGCGCCCGCTGCTGCCCGCCGGGCCGGGCTGCCTGGTGCTGGTGACGAGCAGGCGCAGGCTGGCCGGGCTCGACGACACCCGCGCGGTGTCGCTGGACGTGTTCTCGCGGGCGGACGCGATCACGCTGTTCACCCGCGCGACGGACCACGACCCGGTCGCCGCCGCGCGGCCGGACCGGGTGGCCGAGATCGTCGAGCTGTGCGCGCGCCTCCCGCTGGCGATCCGGGTCGCCGCGGCCCGGTTGCGCCACCGGTCGGCCTGGACCGTGGACCACCTGGCGGAGCGGTTGCGCGACGAGCACCGGCGGCTCACCGAACTGGCCGCGGGCGACCGCAGCGTCACGGCCGCCTTCGACCTCTCCTACGCCCACCTCGACCGCCCCCGGCAGCGGATGTTCCGCCTGCTGGGCCTGCACCCCGGCCCCGACATCGACGTGGCAGCGGCCGCCGCCCTCACCCGGGTCCCGACCGACGACGCCGGGCGGTTGCTGGAGGACCTGGTCGACGCGCACCTGGTGCAGCAGCGCAAGCCGGGCCGGTACCGGATGCACGACCTGGTCCGCGCGCACGCGGCCCGGCTCGTGGTCCAGACCGACCCGCCGCCGCGCAGGCGGGCGGCGCTGGCCCGCCTGCTCGACCACTACGTCCGCACGGCGGCGGCCGCCACGCGCGTGGCGTACCCGCGGGAGGTGCGCCGCCACGGCGCCGTACCCGCGCCCGCCCGCCCGTTCGCCGGGAAGGCGAGCGCGGTGACCTGGCTGGAGGCCGAACTGCCCAACCTGCTCGCGGTGGCCGCCCAGGCCGCGGGCATCACCGGCTTAACCGACTACACGGTGTCGCTGTCCGCGCTCCTGCACCCGTACCTGCGCACCTGCGGTCAGTGCAGCGACGCCAAGGCACTGCACGGGCAGGCGGTGCGCGCCGCGGGCGACACCGGCGACCAGGTGGGTCTGACCCGCGCACTCACCGACCTGGGCACCATGCACCTGGTGCGGGCCAGGCACGAGGAGGCCAACGACCGCCCGCAGCGGGTCCGGCGGGAGTACAGCTCGGCCGCCGAGTACCTCGGGCAGGCGCTCGAGGCGACCCGCGCCACCGGCGACCGGGCCGCGGAACCGGCGCTGCTGGACCACCTGGGCCACATCCACCGGGCCCTCGGCGACCACGACCGGGCCCGCCAGGCCTGGCGGCGGGCGCTGACCGCGCTCGCCGACCTCGACCTGCCCGCCGACGCGGACGAGATCAGGGCCAACCTCGCCGCGCTGTGACCGCGCGCAAGAAGCACACCGGCGCACAGGAAGGGCACAGCGGGGTCAAAGGACCCACGGAGGATGAGGGCGCACTGTTGGGCCATGACCGTCATCGCGCCCCGGACCAGCCTCGTCCCGACCGTCGCGCTGCCGCGGCACCTGGTCCGGTTCGCCGCGGTGAGCGTGGCCAACACGGTGCTGTTCCTGGCCGTCTACCTGCTGTTCCGGACGGTGCTGCCCGCCACCGGTGCCAACGTGCTCGCGACCGTGCTGACCACGGTCACCGGCACGGCGGCGAACGGGCGGGTGACCTTCGGGGTGGACGGCGCGATCGGCGTGCGCAGGCACCTGAAGAGCATGGCGATCACCGTCCTGGGACTGGTGATCACCACCGGGGCGGTGAGCCTGGTGGGGGCGGGCGGCGGGACGGTGGACGAGATGGCCGTGCTGGTCGTGGCAGGCGCGGTGGCGGGCGGCCTGCGGTTCGCGCTGCTGCGGCACTGGGTGTTCGCGCCCGCCGTGGACTGAGCTCGTGCCGGGGTGATCAGCGGGTCGCCGCGTCCAGGCCCGCGATGATCACGGCGCTCTTCTCGGGGGTGAGCAGGCGCAACCCCATGAAGTTGTCGCCGGCGGTGAACCCGGGCAACGCCCAGACCACCTCGTAGGGAACCTGGACGCGGCGGTAGTCGGTGAGGCTGTAGACATTGCTCCACAGGCACCGGGCCGGGTCCGGTGTCCACAGCCTGCGGGCGAACTCGGGGGCCCGCACGAGGTGGCCGATCCGACCGATGGCCCGCACGTGCTTGGCACCGGTCAGCACCGCCACGTCGCCGGTGCTCAGCCGGTCGACCCGGTGGTCGTGCCGCTCCGTGGTGCCCCAGAACCGCGCGGAGCCGGACGGGTGCAGGGCGCGCAGCCTGCTCAGGTCCTCGGCGCGCAGCGCGTCGGCGTAGTGGGGTTCGGCGAAGGGGACCTCGGTGTCGAGCGTGTCGGCCCAGTGCCTGCGGACCTCTGGGCTGCCGTAGGAGGGCTGGATCACCACCAGCGCGGCCGGGTCGGTCAAGTCGACGGGTTCTCGATGAAGGTGATCGTGTTCCCCGACGGGTCGACCACCGAGCCGAGCGTGGCGTTCTTGGCCGTCGTCGTGGTCTCACCGAGCGTGATACCCCGGGCCGCGAGGGTGGCCGCGTGCTCGGCGAGGTCGTCGACGGCGAAGTTGAGGAACGTGCGCCCGGCCCGCTCCGGGTCGGTGAACACCTGCACCCAGGCCGTGTCGAACACGTGCCAGTCGGCCAGGCCGGGCATCGGGCGGGCACTCGGCCCGACCCCGAACAGCGACTCGTACCAGGTGAGCGCGGTGTCGAAGTCGGACACCGGGACGACGGCGAGGACCTTGGTCACGGGCACGGTGGGTTCCTTCCGGTCGGGTGACCCAGCCAAGCGCATCCCGCGCGGTCCCGCTCGACGTGGTGGCTCACCCGCGGGCGCGCTCGATCACCTCCTCCAGCCGCAGCGGGCTGGCCGGGTGGTGGGTCAGGCAGAGCGGGGTGGTCACCTGCCGGAAGCCGAATGCCTCGCCCGAGACGTAGAACTGGGCGCGTTCCAGCCGGGAGATGTCGGTGACCGGACTCCCCTTGGCCCGGGCCAGCTCGGTGGCGGCGGCGATCTGGGCCGGGCTGTTGAGCCTGCCGAAGAACTGGGTCATCGCGTTGCCCACGACCTGGTTGTGCAGCCCCTTCGGCGCCTGTGTGGCGAACAGCAGTCCCAGCCCGTACTTGCGCGCCTGCGACGCGAGCACGATGGTGCTGCGCGTACTCGCCGACAGAGACCCGGACGCGGCAAGGGTTTGCGCCTCGTCCATCACGAACAGTGCCCCCAACGGCCGGTCGCCAGCCGGGTTCCGCTTCACCCAGGCGAAGAGCTCCATCTGCAACTGGTTGACGAAGTTCTGCCGCTGCTCCTCCCCCGGCAACCCCACGAAGCTGATCACCGAAACCCGCGCCCGCTTTCCCTCCCGAGGGGCGAGCAGCAACCCCGGGTCAACAGGTTCACCACCCCCGGCGAACAAGGGGTCGTTCACCATCGCCGCCTTGAGCGCCTCCGCGAGATCAGCGGCAACCCGCCGGGCGTCGTTGAGCGTGCTCACACCCTCAGGTAGATCGGCCAGAACCTCGATGAGCGCGGGCAAACTGCGCGACCCGGTCCGAGCGTGGTGGACCACGGCCTGCCGGAGCACGGCGAGCCCGATGTTCGCCTTGACCGTGCTCCCGGTCAACCGAACCTGCGGCGCCAACGTCGCCACCGCCACCTCCACGGCGGCACCGAACTCGTCGTCGTCATCAAGAACCCCCGCGAAGTCCGGCAACGGCTGGAAGGCCAACGGCCGCCCACTCGCCCGCCCCGGCGTCCACACCACCACATCGGTCTCAGCCAGGTACCGCTGCGCCGCCTCGGCGTCCCCCGGCCCCCAGGCACCCGGCGCCTCCGGCCAGGCGTCACCGAGCCGGGAGAGGTCGTTGTTGGGGTCCAACACGATCGCCGAGACACCGAGCAGCGCACACTCCTCGACGATCCGCCGCAGGAGAACCGTCTTACCCGACCCGGAGCCAGCGAACACCACAGCATGCTTCCGCAACGCAGAAAGCTCCAGCCGCACCGGCTCCCCAGTCCCGATCACCCTCCCCAACGTGATCTCCCCCTCACCCGGCGGGGGGTGCGTCCCTTCTTTTGGGTGCCCCGACGAAACCTCCGGCAGCACTGCGGACAGCAACTCGGAGCGACTGGCAGGTCGACGCTGGACCAGCCACTCGTGCAGCTTGGTGCCCCCCTTGGCGAACATCTCGTTGAGCGCCCAAAACGTGCGCACATCCGATTCGGAGAACTTCAATCGCCGCCCGCCCACGGCCTCGAACGACTTCAGTTCTGCCTGGGTCGTGCGGCCCTTCGACCACGACGCGTCGCGAACCAGGATCAGGTGCCGGTCATCGGCACCTTGCCGCAGTCCTGCCGCCGAACGAGCCTTCCGAAAGCGGTGCAACGCGGCGACGGGGTGGTGGTCGGCGCCGATCACCCGGAACGCCCAGTGCTCCACGAGGTCGGACGCCTCATCCACGGTCCGGGTCAGCCAAGCGTGCAGCTCGCTTCCCCGGTTCCGCTTCTCGCACTCCCACTCCATGTTGTCGTCGCCGACCTCGGTGATCCACGCCCGCAGCGCCGCGGACAGCAGGCCTGGCATTACCTTGTCCTCAGTGTCCTTGTGCATCAGCGCCTTGACCTTGGCCGCGGCGCGCAGCTTGTCGAAGGTGCGGTCGAACTCGGCGAAACCATCGGACTTCGGCGCCGGACGCACCGAGGGCACCGGGCGGGGCGCGTGATCATCGAATGTGGTCAGCTCACGCACCTCACCACTGCGCAGGCAGGCATCGATGTGCGCACCGATGCGTTTGAGCACCTCGCGCGGGGTGAGCTCCTCCCAGGCGCCCTCGAACGCCGAGGGCGCCACCGGCCACGTCGAGTACGGCGGCTCGAAACCCATGTTCTTGTAGGCCACCCCCAGCCGTCGCTCGACCAACGCGTGGCCGAGTCGGCCGTCGGTGACCCGGCCCAGGGTCGTGAGTTCGCGAAAGCGGTCGGGAACGCTTTCGGCGGCCTTGGTCTTGATCTGCAGCCAGGTGGTGGGCAGACAGGCGAGCACCGTCACAGTCCGCCGGGTCACCTCGCGCAGCCGCATCAGGCCGTCCGCGATCTGGGCGACCAGCAGATCGCCCTCGCCGCCGGAGCTGACTTTCTGGGTCTGCAGAGCCGACCGCGCGACCAGCGTGTCGAGTTGGTCCACGGCGATGACGATCGGACCGGTCAGCGCCAGGAGCCTGGTGATGTCGTGCACCTGGGCCAACACGGACTTCGGCCGCGGCTGGATGCCCCACTTGCGCCGCTCGCCGTCCTTCGACTCCTCGAATCCGCCCAGGTAGTCGTCGCCGATGTAGTTGGTGCGCTCGTCCTGGTTCGCGGAGAGCACCAGGGCACGCGCGGTGTCGGCACTCGCCGTGGCGAGCTCGCGGTCGAGGGTGCGCAAGCCCGCGATGAACGCGTCGACATCCTTGCGGTCGAGTTTGTGTCCACTCAGGATCGCGGTGGTCGACCGGGGATCGACGGCGCCGCGCTCGCAGACCCGGCGCAGGAAGCTGGCTAGCTGCGAGTCGCCGGAGTCATCGGACCGGGACAGCCCACGGCGCAGCGCCTCGGCCGTGTTCTCCCAGAAGGCATCACCAGCGGTGAGGTCGTTGAGGAAGAAGTAGCCGCCCGCGCTGTGCGTCTGCCTGCGGACAAGCCCGAGGAGGTGGGTCTTGCCGACGCCCTTCTGCCCTTGCAGGACCAGCCCGATCGGGCTGGGGCCGTCACTGGCCGCGGCATCGGCGATACCCGAGTCGATCGCGGCGGCGACGTCGGTGTGCAGACCGTCCACGTGGTACGGGGAGTCGCGCCACACGTGGTCCGGGGTGTCGGCCCAGTCGAAGCGGACTGTCCCGAGCACTGCCAGTTGCTCGGTCATGACGCCTCGATGGAGAGCAAGTGGTTGTCCTCGCCGCCGATGCGGACGGCGGCGTCGCGGTCGGCAGCCGTGATCGTCTTGCGGTTCGCCTCCGGGATCAGGTGCGCCTGACCCGTTCGGCTCAGCTCCTTCAGGACGGCGTCAACGTCGCGGGTCGGCGCGTCACCCAACATCGGCCGCAGGTCGACGAGTCCTACCCAATCGCGCGGCGAGGGGGCGAGTTTGCGGTACGCGGTTCGGATGCGGCTCTCGATCTCGTCGGCCGTCAACTCGACGTCGGGGGTGAACACGTCAGCCAAGCGCAACTTCTCCCGTCGGAGATACCGGTCCAAGCCACCCAGCAGGATGTACAGCGCGACACCGAGGCTGCTGCGGGGAGCAGGAGCCTCACCCGCCCCCAGCTCCTCGTCGCACCACGCCCACCCGCTGTCGGTCAGTTCGTGGACGAAGAGCCGACCCTGTTTGCGGCTGGCGACCAACTGGAGGTCGTTGAGGCGCCTGCGGTCCGCACCGACTAGGGTGAACCCAACCAGGTCTTGCAGCTCCGGGTTGGACACCTCGCGCGACAACGACATCAGCGTGAACATCGCCGCGATCTGCTTGTGCCCCAGACGATCTGTCATTCTAGGTCCTTCCGCAAGGTGGTCGCCCGACCGCGTGGTCGCGGCGGGCGGTACTTCCGTGAGCCCAGGCCGGGCTCATGCCCGCGTGGAATCGGTGGCGTCGCGACGAGCACCTCCACTGGTGGCGCGGGTGCCGAGTACTCGCACGACCCATTCGATCGCGGCACGCGTCGGCGCAGGCACACCCACCCGATCCTCACCGGGACCGGAACGGGGCTTGATCGTCAGAGCCAGGTCGGTAGCGAGTTCCTGACCACGCACGTCGTCCCCGGCACCCACGGCCGCGGACAGGCCCAGGACGACCTCGTCCACCAAGGCCCACAGCGCCGGGCGCAGCCGCGCTCGAACGGCTTGCTTCAGCACGCCCGCGATGTCGACGTCCTCGGTGTCCACCAACCCGGACGTGCGGTTGAGCTGGTCAGCCAAGTCGCGTGCCACCTCGGCCGGGCCTCGGGAGGGTCCGAGTCGCAGGTAACGCAAGTTCCCGATGTAGCCGGGCAGGGTGTTGGGCTGCGCGTGCTCGGTGAGCACGGGGATGACCCTGCGGTCTTGACCGAGAGTCCGGTGCAGGAACAGTTCGACCTCCGCCTTCTGCCACCGGCTCACCTCCTCGTCGATGACCAGGCACAGGTGGCGCGCGTCGTCCTCCGGCCTCGCGAGCAGTGACCGGTCTCCGGACAACGAGCGCTCCACCCGCACACCGAGCTCGCGCAGCTCGGTGATCAGCGCGTCCAATACGTCCAATGTGGAACGTGGACTGCTCACCCGCAGGTCCAGGTCGAAGTCCACCCGCTCAGGTCGCGCGGCGGCGACGTAGGCGTCACGGTTCTCCGCCAACAGGTCCGTGCGGTCGAAGTGGTGCGCCACGACGGCCGCGACGGTCTCCAACGCGAAGCTGATCTGGTCCGAACTGGGATTGGCCTCGGAACTGACCGGGAGCTGTTCACCGAAGCTCCAGTAGGACACGTAGGGCAGGGTCAGATGTCGGGCCATCACATCCGGCTCGACGTTCGAGTAGAGCCAGTTGTCGAACAGCGGCTTGGTCTCCTGCAGACAGATGCGCCTCCATTCCTCCGACCGGTCGTACTCCTCACGGGAGTCGAACCTGGACAGCACGGGAAGGACCGTGAGCCCGGGTCGGTCGAAGGGCAACCGGTCGCGGGCGACGTTGGCACGTCGAGCGATGTCGACGGCGCCCCGAACGCTTTGCATGTTGGCGGTGAACAGCACGACGAGGCGGTCCGGGAGCTGTGCGGTGCAGATACCACCGATGTCGGAGACGCCGGTGCGACTGTCCAGCAGCACGAAGTCGTAGTCGGCCGTCCACTGCTCGCGGCATCGTTCGAGGTAGTCGCCGAAGCCCATCTCGTACAGCCGTTCCCAGTCGATGTCCTGAACCCGGCCCGGGTAGTGGGCGTCGTGCCGCCCCGCAGCGAGGAAGTCGAGTGCGCCGACGTCTCGCAACCGGGCCGCGCGGTCGACCGGACGCGTCTTGCCCGCGAGGAAGTCGTCGACCAGATCGACGACACCACCGGCCGGTGGGGCACTGAGCATCGGCTCGAAGTACTCGTGCAGCCCTGGGGCTTCGAGGTCCCAGTCCACGCACAGCACCCGGTAGCCCCACCGGGCCAGCAGGATGGCGATATTGGCCAGCGTGAAGCTGCGGCCGACACCGCCCTTGTAGGAGTAGAAAGTGACCACGGTTCCCTGCATGCGTCAGAACCTCGGCAGCTTGGGGGTTGTGGGCGGGCCGGGCTCTGGTGTGTCAACTGGCCAGTCGGGTCGCCATTCCGGCACCCGTTCGAGGAGGTCCACCAGCTCCTCGGCGATCCGCTGGACCTCGCGGTGGAACCCGAGGTACTCCACGGTGTCCTGGAACTGCGGATAGGGCAAGTTCCACGTCTTGAGGTCCTGCAGCCTGCGCTCGTGCGCGTAGTTGGGGAAGTTCTCGGAATCGCAGAAGATGACCGGGTAGATCAAGCCGTGTGATTGCTCCGACGATGTCATCCCGACCATTTCCTCTCGCCGCGCCATGGAGTGCCACTCGGCGAGGCACCACTCGTTAAGGAAGTACCTCGGCGAGCAGACGGCGAGCAGGACTCGGGTTCGCTGCAGGGCGCTGCGCAGCGCCGAAGGCACTTTGACGCCACCGGGCAGCTTCTCGTCGAAGAAGACCTTCACGTCCCGGTCGAGATTGTCGTGCAACACCTCCAACAGGCGCGGGTAGAGGTGTGTGCGTACCCAGGCCGGAATGAGGTTGCCCTCGCGTTGGTAGCTGATGAACACGTCGTACTCGTACACGCGTGTCATCGCTCCTTCGGACCGGTCACCGGGCGGTCATGATCGTAAGTTGCCGGGCCCACGTCGAAACAGGCGTGCGGCGTGACAAAAGTCGGACAGTCTTCGGTCATACCCGGCTGATCACTACCCCTGGGATCCGGTGTGTCGTCCACAATTCCTGTCGGTTGGCAGTACCGGGTTCGAGGAGCGGGAGCGTCGATGTCCGATCGCGGAGCGCCCAAGGTGGTCATCGCCTACGCACGTGAGTCAGAGCAACACGACACAGTGGTACGTCTGTTCGCGACATTCCTTCGCGTCCACCTGGGGTTGGCAGTGGAACTCGACCAGTGGGAGGAGGGCAGGCGCCGGGACAAGGTGCTGTGGGCGACCAAGCACTTCAGCGAAGCGGACTTCATCCTGGTCATCGCCTCACCCGCGTACCGCCGCCAAGCGGAGGGCACAGCACCACCGGACGAAGGGCGGCAGGCGCAGTTCGAATCAGCGTTCATCACCAACCTCCTGGTGAAGAACCTGCGCAGTGGGACAGCCCAGATCCTGCCGGTCGTGCTACCAGGACACACGGTCGACGACATCCCGGCGTTCCTCGCGCCGCACTCCACAACGATCTTCAAGGTCGAGTCGTTCACCCAGGAGGGCGTGTCGAGGTTGGTCGGCGCGATCACCGGGCACGCCCGGTACCCGATGCCCGAACGGGGTGTGTGGCGGGATGGATTGGCTACCACTCCCACCAGGTCGCAACTGCTGCTGACCGACCGGTCCCAGTGGGTGGCCAGCGGCTGGGACGTGCGGCCCAGCGATGCGTGGATCGATGGTGTGCACTACGACGACAGCATCGTGTTGCGCCCCTCCTCGGTCACACCGCAGGCGCGAGGTTTCGTGGAGGTCGACCTTGCTGGGGCCTACCGCAGGCTGACGTCGGTCGTGGGGGTGCTCGACGATGCCGCCGAAGCGTTCCAGGTGGGGCGGTTCGCGGTCTACCTGGACGGTCGAGAGCACCCGGAACACCAGGCGTCCTACCGAAAGCCGAGGATGGTCGAGGTGGATGTCACCGGAGCTATGCGGTTGCGGCTGGAGATGTACCGCCCGAGTGTGTCGTCTTCGCCGTTGCGCGCAGGCACCCGAACGGCCCAGGTCAGTCGGTTGCCGGAGTTGGCCTGGGGCAATCCGACCCTGCTCTGACCCGCTAGTCCCCGCTGGCGAAGCGTTCCCAGGCCGACTGCCGGGTCATCCCCAACGCTTCTCCCACCTGCGACCAGGTCGCTCCCAAGGTCCGGGCCTTCGCCACCCACAGTCCCAGGTTTCGCTCCGCCTGGGCGCCCGCCGCGGCCACCGAGCCCAGGGTCGCGAGTACCGCCTCCAGGGACAGTTCCAACTCCCACGGCGCCACCGGCGACCCCGACGACTCCGCCGACTCGGCCACCCGGGTCCCGGCGATGACCTGGGCGGCGAGCGCCACGCAGCCGTCGCAGATGAAGACTCCTGGGCCTGCTACCAGGGTGGTGACCTCGGTGTTGGGTTTGCGGCAGAACGAGCAACTGGCGATCGACATCTGACCCCTCCGCTTCGCGTCAGGGGTTACCTTACGGGCGTCAGGGCCATCCTGACAACTTCACTTCAGCAGGGTGGCCACCAGTGCCGGGTCGGCGCCGAGGTCGACGTAGAGCTTGGCCCAGTCGCGGTCGGTGGTGGTGGCGGGTTGGTTGTCGCAGTAGGGCTTGGCGGTGTTGGCGGTGTAGTAGCGCAGCACCGCGAGGGTCTCCTCGGTCCTGCGCTGCGCCGGATCGGTGTAGCGGGGGCCGGGTGCGGCGCTCTGGTGGTTGAGGCAGGTCAGCTCCGCCTGCGCCTGGTCGTCGAACCGGGGACCGGGGTCGGGAGTGGCCGAGCACGCCGCGAGGGTGAGCAGGGTGGCGACCGCGAGGGTGGTGGTGCGCATGGCTATCCGATCCCGGAGGCCGCGCGGGCGGCCAGTCCGACGCCGACGACGAGGACGAGCAGGGCGGTGACCACCGGCAGGAACGCGCTGAACCGGGCGACCCGTGACCGCAGGCCGTTGAGCCGCTCCACCCGTTCCAACCGGTCGCGGAAGCGCACGAGCAGGATGCCGACCAGGGTCAGGGTGCCCGCCATGCCGAGGCCGTAGCCCAGGACCAGCAGCACGCCGAACCACGTCCGCCCCAGGCCCACCGCGCCGAGCAGCACGACCAGGGCCGACGGACTGGGCACCAACCCACCGGCGACGCCCATCCCGATCAGGCCGGACCGCCCGATCCGCTGCCCATGACCGTGCGCGTGACCGTGTCCATGCCCATGGCCGTGCCCGTGCCCGTGACCGAAGCCGGAACCGGAACCGGAACCGAGGGGCGAACCATGCCCGTGGTCCGAACCGGAGCCGTGTTCATGGCCAGAACCAGAACCCGGCCGCGGATCGAGGTCCGGGACCACGCCCACACCGGCCGGGGCACCGGCGCCGACCAGCGCCGGAACCGGGCTGGACAGCACCGTCCCCCGCGTGCGGTCGCGCAACGCCGAGCGCAGCAGTCCGGCGCCGATGGCGGCGACCAGCACACCGCTGGCCACGCCCAGCCAGCTCAGCACGCTCTCCCCCGCGATGGCGCTCGACGCGCTGATCAGCAGGCCCAGCACCAAGACGCCCGCGGTGTGGGTGACCGTCACCGTCGCGCCGACGGTGAGCGCGTCGCGGGTGGTGCCGTGCTTGCCCGCCAGGTACGCCGCGATGACGGTCTTGCCGTGGCCCGGAAGCATCGCGTGCGAGGCACCCAACAGCAGCGACAGCAGCACGGCGAGCACCCCGACAAACGGCGTCAGCTCCCGGGTCCCCGCGAGCCCGGTGAAGAACCCGGTGACCTTCGCCAGCCCGGCGTCCAGCCAGCTCGATCCCGTGGACACCGATCCGGCGACGCCGGAACCGTTGCCCGGCCGCACATCCAGCGTGGCCGTGCGCACGTTCAGCGGATCGGCCAACAGGTCTGCCGGGTAGGCGCGCAGCTCATCGCTGACGGTGCGGTCGGGCACCGGCGACCCGGTCAGCGCCACACCCTCGCCGCGGGCGGTGATCTCGTGCCAGCCGATCCGGTCGCCGCGGAAGGTGTCGGTGATCGTGACGGTCGTCGCACTGTCCATAGTGGCCGGACCGGTCAGTTCGCACGTCAGCCGGGTGGTGGGCAGCCCGGCCTCGCCCGGTGGAGACTCCAGGACCACGCTCGGCACAGCCCACGGAACCGCCTTGCCCGCGACGGTCACGGTGACCGCGCGTGCCAGTTCCCCGCACTGCTCTCGGGCGTAGTCGGGCCCGATCGGCTCCTGCACGGTCGGGATCTCGGCGAGGTCGACCACGGCGCGCAGGTCGACCCGGTCCGGGTGCAGGGTCAGGCCGTTGTAGTGGTTGACGGTGAAGTTCCCCAGCGGGTGCGCCGAGGCCGTGCCCGGGGCGGCGAGCAGGGCGCCCGCGCACAGCAACAGCAGCAGTGCCAAGCGCCTCACCGCGGTCCTCGCAGTTCGGTCAGGGCGCGCTGCGCCTCGGGGCCGTGCAGCAACGAGAAGTCCGGGTTCACCCGCAGCGCTTCTTCCAAAGTGGACACCGCATCCCCCGCGCGCCCGAGGCCGGCGAGGATCACGCCCCGGTGGAACAGGAACGTGGCGTTGCGCCAACCGAGCGCGGCCGCCTTGTCCGCATAGGACAGTGCCTCCGCGTCCCGGCCGTTGAGGTGCAGCGCCCAGGCCATGGCGTCGGCGACGAGCACGTTCTGCCTGCGCCCCCACTCGGCCTCGGCCAGGCGCAGCGCGGTGGCGGCGTCGCCGCGGTCGGCGGCCACGACCGAGTCGGCGAGGTCGTCGACCGCGCCCGACGCCTGCGCGAGCGTGCGCTGTTTGTCCAGCACCGCGAACTGGCTGTCGGCGGGCTGCCCGGCGGCGGTGAGCAGGAGCGCGTACTCGTGCAGGTACTGCGGCAGCGGCACCCTGGCGACCAGGTCCCGGTACCCGGCGATCGCCTCGTCGGTGCGCCCGCGGGCGGCGGCGACCTTGGCCCGGCCCTGCAGCAGCGCGGCGTTGGTCGGATCGGCGCGCAGGCCGTCGGCGTAGTGCGCCTCGGCCTCGTCGAGCTTGCCGCTGTCGAAGGCGAGCTCACCGAGGTGGTAGCGGCAGAACGACGCGTCGGCGACGCTCACCGAGGCGGCCAGCGCCCGGTCCAGCGCCTCGCGGGCGTCGTCCACGCGACCGTGCAGCTCGAGGTCGTAGGCGGCCCGGGTGAACGAGGCGACGCCCGGTTCGAGGTCGAGCATCCGCTGCACGGCGGCGGTGGCCTGCTCGGCCTGGCCGAGCTGGGTGTAGGCGTCGGCGAGCACCCCGTACACCTCGGCGGTGTCCGGCGCGGCGACCCGGGCGCGCTCGCCCCAGTCGCGGGCGGTGCCGAACTCGTGCCGGGCGTTGGCCAGCGCGCCCAGACCGATCAGCGCGGGTCCGTTGCCGTCGGCCTGCTGGGCGAGGGACTTCTCCAGCGCGCCCTGGGCCTTGGGGTAGTAGGTGGCGTCGCCGGTGACCCTGGCCTGCTCGATGTAGGCGGTGCCGAGCAGCGCCCAGGTGGCCGGGTCGCGCGGGGTGCGGCGCAGCTTGTCCTGCGCGGTGGCGATGGTGCGCTCGAGCGGCGGGCGGTCGGCGGTGGCGGTGGGCGCCGGCGCGGGGTCGGCCGGGGCGACCAGGGTCGCCACCGTGGCACCGAGCAGGCCGACGCCCGCGACGATCACGGCCACGGCGAGCACGCGCCTGCGGCCGGGTGTGGGAGACATGCGGGGAACCTCCGACAGGGCGGGCGGGGTGCCCCGGGACCGCGGCTCGCGGCCCCGGGGCTGGTGCGGACTACGCGACCGCGGGTGTCCACTCGGGACGGCGCCGGAAGAGCGCGACGCCCGAGCCGATGAGCACGGCGGCGACCAGGCCGCCGAGCAGCGACTGGAACGGGAAGTGACCCGAACCGCCGCCCGCGGGCACCGCGGCGGCGTCCCCGGACGACTGGTTGACCGCGGTGTTGCCCGGCAGCGCGACGTAGGGGAACACGGTGCCGAACGGCTTGTCGTTCGCGTTCACCTTGTCCCCGGCCGCCAGCGCCGGGACGATGCCGCTGACCGCGGCGCCCTCGACGGCCTGCACGGCGATGTCGAGCACGTCATCGGTCAACCTGCGCCCGTTCGGGAAGCCCTGCAGGTCGTTGGCGAGCACGCCGAGCCGGTTGGGGCTCGCCGCGGGCGGGATCGAGACGTTGAGCCGGAGCTGCTCGGAGGGGTTGAACCGCTTCGGGTCGACGTCGGCGTTGTTCAGCTGCGAGTTGAGGTCGGCCGCGATCGGCCCGCCCGCCTTGGTGGTGATCCCGGTCAGGAAGATCTCCACCAGGTCGTTGCGCGGGGTGGCGGGCGCGGGCAGCCCGTAGATGCCCTGGATGAGCTTGGGCAGTTCCGGGTCGGTCACCCGGTTCACCAGGTCCGGGACCTTGCGGTCCTGGTCCGGGGTGAGCGCGTTGAACTTGTCCTTGAGCCCGGCGGGCACGACGACCTCGTTGACCAGGGGGTTGCCCAGCCGCGAGACCTGCACGTACGGGCCGAAGGCGTGCGACTCCCCCGGGCTGATGAACATCGACTTGCGCTCGGTGTCGCTCCACACCCCGATGACCGGGTTGCGGGTCGGGTTGCCCCTGAGCACGACCGCGGACTTGGGCAGCTGCAGCGCGATCGTGTTCACGCTGTAGCCGGCCAGGGTGTCCTGGCCGACCTCGGAGAGGTTGCCGCCGTAGAGCAGGTCGAAGACCCGCAGGTCCAGGAAGAACGAGTCGTCCGCCTGGCCGACGTAGGTCTTACCGCCACCGGGCACGTCCACTGTGGCCTGGTCGCGCAGGGCGCCGTAGTCGGGCATGGAGGCCGCGCCGGTGTTCGACGGGGCGACCTTGCCGTCGCGGATGACCGTGCTCTCGTGGCCGTAGCGGTCGATGACCTGCAGGGTGTAGGTCTGCCGGAACAGCAGGTTCGGGTCGTCGAGGGAGGTGACCGGCCCGTTGTCGTAGAGGAAGGTGTTCTTGCCCCGGCGGTCGTCGGTGCGGAAGGTCCACCGGTAGGTGAGGTCGGCCTTCGCGTCGCCGTCGTTGTCGATGTTGATGTCGTAGTGGGCGTCGGTGGCCCACGGGTAGAAGTTCGGACCGCCGTTGGGCTCCTGGAACGGGTACCAGTTGGCGATCAGGGTGACGGTGTCCGGCTTGTCCGGGCTGACGAACGCGTACACGTCGGTGTTGTCGGCGGGCGGGTCGCCCGCGATCAGGGGTGCCTCGCGGTGGCTCGACGCGGTGGCCGTGCCGGGCGCGAGCCCGACCAGCGCCCCGGTGAGCACCGTGCTGCCTGCCGCGACCAGCGCGACAGCCACCCGTCGTCGACGGCGAGTGGGGTGCGGTGTTGACATGCTCCATCCCTTCGCCGGCCCGCTCAGGACGCGGACCGACTTCGTTGGGGAATCGGACAGTCGGTTATTCGAGACAGAATGGCATTCGGCTCGGAATTAAATGCGATTCACCTTGGCACTGTTGCCAGTCGGTGGCAATTAGCGATCAATATCGGGAAGTCAAACAATCACTGATTAGCCCGTGCGGGTGACAAGGGATCGGAGATATTCGACGCAGTGCCGCAATCACCGAACTGGAGCCCCCTGTTCCAGCGACACACCATCCGGCGCGCGCGGTCCGCTCAGTGACCACACCATCGGGTGGACCTGCCCGCCACGGGGGCCGGGACGACCGCGCGATGCGCCAGCCTGGGCCACGACGATCCAGCCGGTCCGCAGGTCCGATCACCAGGGAAGAGGCAGCAGTGCGCGCAACAGTGGAGACCGGTCGGGTCCGACGGGTGCTGGCGGCGGCCCTGCTGCTGACCGCGGCCGGGTGCGGCGGCAGTGGGACGTCGACCCCCGCCGGGTCGGCCGCGCCCGCGTCCTCCGCCGCCGGGCAGGTGGCCAGCGGGGAGGCGACGGTGGAGGTCAAGCAGTTCACCTTCACCCCGGCGGCGCTGACGGTGGCCGTCGGGACCAAGGTGACCTGGAAGTTCCTCGACAGCGCCAAGCACAACGTCAAGGCGAACGACGGCAGCTTCAAGTCCGACGACCTCGCCGGCGGCGCCACCTACAGCTACACCTTCACCAAGGCGGGCGAGTTCCCGTACATCTGCACCATCCACCAGTACATGACGGCGACCGTCACGGTGCGCTAGTCCGCTCACCCGACCGGGTAGGTTGGCCCGGTGGCCCCGCGCGTGATCGAGTCGGACCGGCTCGACCCGGGCGGGTGGGCCACCGTCGGCACCCAGCGCGCGGTGCTCGCGGTGGTGCACAACGTCACCGCGGCGACCCGCCTGCTCGACGTGCTCGACCTGGTCGCCGACGACGACCGGGTGCGGGTGGCGTTCACCATCCCCGGGACCTCGGCGTTCACCGCGGGCACCGAGCAATTCCTCGTCGACCGCGGGATGGCGGTCCGCCCGTGGGACTCGGCCGCCGACTACCGGGCCGATCTGGTGATCAGCGCGAGCCTCGGCGGCAGGCTGCGCGCGGCCGGGACACCGCTGGTGGTCCTGCCGCACGGAATGGGCTACAACAAGTTCCTGGACACCGAATCCGGGAATGGGAACGCGGTTTTCGGCCTTTCGCCGGAGTGGCTTCTCGACGACCAGGGCAGGCTCATCCCGGACGTCCTGGTCCTCTCGCACGAGGAACAGCGGGCGCGCTTGGCCCGCTCGTGCCCGCCCGCGGTCGGGGTGAGCGTGGTGGCGGGCGACCCGTGCCTGGACCGGATGGTCGCCAGCGGGCCGCTGCGCGGGGTGTACCGGCGGGCGCTCGGGGTGCGCGCCGGTCAGCGGCTCGTGGTGCTGAGCTCGACCTGGGGGCCGGACTCGCTGTTCGCGCTGGGCGCCGGGCTGGTGGAGCGGTTCGCCGGGCTGGCCGTGGACGGGCACCGGGTGGTGCTGGCGCTGCACCCGAACATCCGGGCGTGGCACTCGCCGTGGCAGGTCGACCGCTGGCTGGCGCGGTGCGCCCGCGCCGGGGTCGCGCTGCTCCCGCCGGACGAGGGCTGGCGGGCCGCCCTGGTGGCGGCCGACGTCGTGGTCGGCGACCACGGTTCGGTGACCTTCTACGGCGCCGCGCTGGGCAGGCCGGTCCTGCTGGCGACCGCGCCCGCGCACACCGTGGCCGCGGACTCGCCGATCGGGCGGTTCCTGGCGGTGGCGCCCAGGCTGACCGCGTCCGACCTCGCCGACCAGCTCGACGCGGCGGTCGGCGCGCACCGGCCCGGTGCGCTCGCCGGGCTGACCGACCTGGCGACGTCGGTGCCCGACCGGTCGGCGGCCGTGCTGCGCTCGGAGCTCTACCGGGCCATGGACCTGCCCGAGCCCGCGCACCCGGTGCAGGTGCGGGCCGTCCCGGTGCCGCGGACCGACGCCGCCGAACCGGGGGCCCAGCTGGTGCGGGTGGACCGTGCGGTGGGCCGGGCGGTGGTCACCCGGTACGCCGCGGTGCTGCTGGCGGCCGGTGGTCCGCTGCCCGAGGGGACGCACCTCGTGGTCGACACCGAGGAGCCGACCCGGCGGGAGCTGGAGCTCGCCGAGATCGTGGTGGCTCCCGACCCCGCGCTCGCGGCGGACCTGCTGCGGCGCCTGCCCGGCTGCGCCCTGGCGACCGCCCCGGTGGCCGCGGACAGCTGGGAGGTGCTGACGCGGGCCGGGGAGCGGGTCCGCGTCGACGGACTCGGCGAGCACGGACGCGTCGGTGCTTCCCTTGTGCACCAGTGGTTGTGCACACAGGGTCCACTCGCCACATTGCCCGACCGACTGTCAGTCCACTGTGGAGCGGCCGGCTTCGACGTCACCTTCTGGGTCGTGCCCTAGCGACGACAGCCTGGCCCGCAGCTCGCGGGCACGCGGCTCGTAGCCGAACGACTCGGCGACGACCAGGGCGCGCCGGTACTCCTCGACGGCCGCGGTGACCTCGCCCCGCGCCGCCGCGAGGTCGCCGACCGCGGTCAAGGCGTGCGCCTCGTCGAACGGCCGGGCCAGCTCCCGTGTCAAGCGGTGCGCGGCCGACAGGCACGCCGACGCCCGCTCGTACTCCCCCGCCGAGGTGAGCGCGACGCCGAGCAGGAGATCGCACTTGGCGACGTTGTGCGCGTCCCCGGTCCCGTCGACGAACCGCTCGCGGGCCGCGGTCAGCAACCGCACCGCTTCCGCGGGTTCGACAGCCTTGGCGAGGTGCATCCGGGCGAGCGCGATCCGGCGTTCGTCGCCGGTCGCGGTGGCCAGGTCTACGTTGCGGCGCAACAGTTCGGCGGCGTCCGGGCGGCCGAGGGCGAGCGCGGCCAAGCCCAGCGACTCGACCGCGGTGGCCAAGGCCGCCGGGAGGTCGGCCGCCAGGTCGACGGCGGTGCTGAACAGCGCGTACGCGGTGTCCGGGTCTCCGCCGTGCAGGGCCGCGAACCCCTCTTGGGTGCGCAACACCGCCTCGACACCGACCAGGCCCTCCCGGTGCGCGGCCTCGGCACCGAGGGCGCTCGCGGTCGCCAGGTCGTCGAGGTACTTGCCGCGTTCGTGCACCGGCCACAGCAGCAGCGCCAGCTCCCAGGCCCGCGCGGGGTGCGCCGACTCGGCGGCGCGGCGCACCGTGGTCAGCAGGTTTACCCGCTCGGCGGCGAGCCAGGCGGCGGCGTCCTCCGGGACCTGGTCGTCGAACGCGGCCAGGTGCGGCGCCAGCAGGTCGCGCCAGGGCCGTCCCGGCATCACCGCGTGGCCCGCCGCAACGCCGACCCGGTGGTAGAAGTCGTCCACCGCGGCGAGCAACCTGGCAGCGACGCCGTCCTGCTCGGCCTTGGACAGCGCGTGCAGGCGGACCAGGTCGTGCAGGCTCAGCCGTTCGCCGCGGCCCTCCTGGGCCAGGCCGGTGGCGAGCAGCTCGTCGACGGCGTCCCGGGCGTCCCACTCGGCGAGCCCGAGCACGGCGGCGACGGTGTCGACGTGCACATCGCCGGGACCGGGGTGCACGCCGAGGAGCTGGTAGCAGCGCCGGGCGGTGTCACCGAGCCGCTCGCTGGCGCTGTCGAACACCGCGGCGACCGACGCGTCGGCGGTCCTGGACAGCGGCGCGAGGCCCTCGCGCCGATCACGCACCTCGCGCACCAGCCGGGCGATCGGCCGGTGCGGGTACGCGGCCAGCGTCGCGCCCACCACGCACAAGGCGATCGGCAGGCCCGCGCAGAACGCGATCAGCTCGGCGACAGCCGCGGGCTCGGCGCGCACCCGGTCCGCGGTGGCGATCCGGCCCAGCAGCTCACGCGCGGCGGAGTCCTCCAGCGGCGTCAGCTCGATCTCGGCGACCACTTCCCGGACACCCAGTCCGACCAGGCGCGCGGGCACGGTCACCACGACCACCGAGCGGCCGCCCCTCGGCATGAGCATCCGGACCTGGCTCGCCGTCAGCGCGTCGTCGACCAGCACCGCGACGCGCTTGTCCGCCGACCACTCGCCGAACGCGAGCGCGCGGCTCGCGGCGGTGTCGGGGATCGCGCCCGGCTCGCGGCCCACCGCGAGCAGGAACTCGCGCAGGACCGTGCTCTCCAGGCCGTTCTCCCGCACACCGGCGGACAGGTCGGCACCGAACAGGCCGTCCGGGAACTCCTCGGCGTGGTCGCGCAGCCACCGGCGGGCGACCTCGGTCTTGCCGACACCGGGCAGCCCGACGACGACCAGCACGAGCGGCCGGTCGTCGGGCGCGGCGCGCCAGTGCCGGTCGGCCTCGTCGAGCGCGCAGACCTGGTTGGTGAAGTGGCGGCTGGCGGGCGGGACCATCCTCGGCACCCGGGCGGCGGGCACCGGCGCGTGGAAGTGCACGTCACCGGTGATGTTGTTGGCCTGCACGACCGAGTGCGCGTGGCCGCCCAGCACGTTCGATACGTCGGACATCCCGCTTCCCCCTCGTGGCCGCGTGTGACGATCACCGTACTGGAGGCGACCGGGCGGGGGGCGTGTCCATCCGGGCGGGTGCCGTTCGTAGTGGTGCTGTACGACCGCGAGACCCATGATGGCGAGAGCGACGAGGTGGACCATGAAGTACCTACTGCTGATCAACTCCGGTGCGGTGGACGACAACGGCGGCGCGGCCGAGTGCACGGTCGCGGACTGGCAGGCCTACGACGAGGAGGTCCGCGGGGCCGGGATCTGGGTGTCCGGCGAGTCGCTGGCCGACCTGGTCACCGCGACCACGGTGCGGGTCGGCCCGGACGGCGCGCGCACGGTCACCGACGGCCCGTTCGCCGAGACCCGCGAGGTGCTCGGGGGCTTCTACGTGATCGACGTGCCGGACCTGGACGTGGCGCTGGACTGGGCGGCCCGCTGCCCGGGGGCGCGCGGCAGCGGCTCGGTCGTGGTGCGCCCGATCGCCGACTTCGGCGGCTGAGCGCGGTGGACGAGCGCGGCGCGCACGGCGACGGGCCGGGCGTGGACGGGCCGGGCGTGGACGCGGTCGCCGCGGTGTTCCGGGAGGAGCGCGGCCTGCTGCTGGCCGCGCTCACCCGGCGCTTCGGCGACCTGGACCTGGCCGAGGAGGTCACCGCCGAGGCGATCGAGGCGGCGCTGGTGCACTGGCCGGTCGACGGCGTGCCGCCGCGGCCGGGGGCGTGGCTGATGACCACGGCCCGGCGCAAGGCCGTCGACCGGCTCCGGCGCGACCAGGCCTACGCGGCCCGGTTGGCGATCCTGCAGGTCGAGGCGGACCGGGCGGGGCCGGTGCCCGCCGCGGACGCCGACGGCGGGTTGCCGGACGAGCGGTTGCAGCTGTTCTTCACCTGCGCGCACCCCGCGCTGGCCGCCGAGGACCACACCGCGCTGACCCTGCGGTGCCTCGCGGGGCTGACCACCCCCGAGGTGGCCCGCGCGTTCCTCGTGCCGACCGCGACCATGGCCAAGCGGATCGTGCGGGCGAAGAAGAAGATCCGCGAGGCCCGCATCCCGTTCCGGGTCCCCGGTCCGGACGAGCTGCCCGCCCGGCTGCCCGGGGTGCTCCAGGTCGTCTACTCGATCTTCACCGAGGGCTACGCGGCCAGTTCCGGCCCGCGGCTGCAGCGGCTCGACCTGGCCGAGGAAGCGATCCGGTTGGCCAGGATCCTGCGCGCCCTGCTGCCCGACGAGCGGGAGGTCGCGGGCCTGCTGGCGCTGATGCTGCTGGTGCACGCCCGCCGGGACGCACGGGTCACTCCGCAGGACCACTTGGTCCTACTCCAGGACCAAGACCGCGGGAAGTGGGACCGCCCGATGATCGAGGAGGGTCGGGTCCTGGTGCTGGCCGCGCTCACCGGCGGCCCGGCGGGCCGGTACGGGGTGCAGGCCGCCATCGCCGCGCTGCACGACGAGGCCGCGGACGTGCCGACCACGGACTGGCCCCAGGTGGTGGCGCTCTACGACGTGCTGATGACGCTGGCCCCGTCCCCGGTGGTCGCCCTCAACCGCGCGGTGGCGGTGGCGATGCGGGACGGGCCCGCGGCGGGATTGGCCCTGCTGGACGACCTCGCGGACGAGCCGCGCCTGCGGTCCTACCACCCGTACCCGATGGCCCGCGCCGACCTGCTCGGCAGGCTCGGCCGGTGGCCGGAGGCCGCGGCGGCCTATCGGGAGGCGCTGGAGTCGGCCGGCACCGAACCCGAACGCGCCCACCTGCGCCGCAGGCTCGACGCGATCGAACACGGCGGGTGAGGTGCCCGGCCGCCGGGTGTTGATCAGTTGAGCCGATCGGCACCCGGCGGCGGACCTGCGGGTTGTCCGGAAACGGCTCGGTCACCCAGGGTGTCGGGCTATCGTCGGGGATGCGTGCCGACGCTGGATCAACCCGCTCGGTCGGACGAACCGAGAAGGACCGGGAACCACTGTCGCCATGACCGACTTGATCATCACGATCGTCCTCTGCGTCGGGGTGGCGATCATCTACGCGACCGCGGCGCTCATCCAGGCCCGGCACGGCCACCTCAGCGTCCGGGAGCTGACCCGGGTGCCGATCTGGTGGGCCGCCCAGGCCCTCAACGTGCTGGGCGCGGCCCTGCACGTGGTCTCCCTCGGCTTCGGCCCGCTCTCGCTGATCCAGCCGCTGGGCGTGCTCACCCTGGTCATCGCGGTGCCGTTGGCCGCGAGCTCGGCGCACCGCCGGGTGACCGGGCTGGAACTGGCCGGGATGGCCTGCACCGTGGTCGGGCTGACCGGGCTGACCCTGATCATCGCCACCGGGGGCCACGCGGGCACGCTCACCAGCACCCAGCTGACCGGGCTGCTCACCGCCACCACGGTCGTGGTCACCCTGCTCGGCCTGCGCGGCAGGCGCGCGGGCGCGTCGACGGTGTGGGAGGCGGTCGGGGGTGGCGTGGCCTTCGCGGTGTGCTCGGCGCTGTGCCAGACCACGGTCGTGCACCTGCAGGCCGAGGGCCTGGCGGTGCTGCCGCGGCCGGTGACCATCCTGACCGTGCTGGCCATCGGTGCCTTCGCGATCGCCGCGACCGTGCTCACGCAGCGGTCCTACCGGCACGGCCTCGGCGCGCCGCTGGCGGTGACGAACCTGGTCAACCCGGCGACCGCCACCGCGATCGGGGTGGTGTTCCTCAACGAGGACCTGGCCGCGTCCAGCCTGGAGATCGTGCTGGCGGCCGCGTGCGGGGCCGTCGCCGCCGTCGGGGTCACCCTGCTGGCCAGGGCCCGCGACGTCGAGGCGCCGACCGGCGCGTCGACCGACGCGCACGCCGACGCCTGATCGGCGCGAGACTCTTACTTGACCGGGGCCGCGCCTGCTCGCGTGCTCGACAGCGGCAGGCGCGACGGGATCAGGAGCGGCGGGTGCGGCGGTCGGTCGAGGTCGGCCGCGTCCGCACGACACCGCGGGGCTGCGGGACCTCGTCCACCGGGCCGTGGAAGACCGGGACGGCCATCCGCTCGGCCGTGGCGTTCTCCACGTGGTAGGCCACCGCGGGGTGGCTGAACAGCGGGATCGCCGGCGTCCGGTGGTCGTGCTCGACCACGGTGGTGCTCATGTCGGTGGTGCTCAACTGGGTGGTGCTCATCGTGTTTCCTGACTCGGCTGCCCGAAGGGGACGACCGGGGAATAGTCCGCGGAGGCCGAGCCGACATGGTGGTCCATGCGCTCGGCCAGGTGCAGGCGGTTGGCGGGTGGGGGGACGGCGACCAGCGTCCGGTGCGGGCCGCCGCGGGCGATCGAGGTGCTGACGAACTCGGCGACCGTGCGCGGTGCGGCGACGACGTCGCCGTCGAGCCGGGCCAGGACCACCGGGGAGGCCACCTCGACCGAGACCGCCCAGCCCTGGCGCTCGTTCCAGACCAGCATCAGGTCCTGGTCGGGGCGCTCGGGCCTGCGGCGGGAGAGGGCCAGGTACGCGGTGGCCGTGTCGGTGACCTCGAAGCTCGTGCCCTCCACCGGCACCCCGACCGCCTCGGCGACGGCGCGGACGTAGCGGCCCAGTGCTCGGCCGAGCACCGCCGCCTCGTCCGGCCCCTGCTCGGCGCGCTCGGGCAACCCGAGCATGGCCAGCAGGGCGCTCTGGTCGCCTGCGTCGATCGAGTTGTCGGCGACGGTGCGGGCGGCCTTGACGCGCTCGGCGCCCTCGGCGCGCGTCGCCTCGGCCTTGGCCTTGGCGAAGTCACCGGTCTCGTGCCTGGGGCGGTGCGGGGTGGCTCGGGTCATCCGGGTTCCAATCTGTCTGGCGGTGGGACAAGGCACCCCCGCTGGGGGCGCCGCCGGGTTCAGACGAGGCGGACGGCCTGGGCCTGCGGCCCCTTGCGCCCCTCGCCGACGGTGAACTCGACCTCCTGCTTGTCCTCGAGCCCGAGGAGGTCGCCCAGCTCAGAACGGTGCACGAACAGCTCGGCCCCGCCGTCCGCGGGGGTGATGAAGCCGAAGCCCTTGGTGCCGTTGAACCACGCGACCGTTCCCCGTGCCATGCGTTCTCCCTCGTGTCCGGTCGACCCGATCGCGGGCAGCCCCGAGCCTGCGGCCTGGGGGGCTGGTGGGACGGCTGAACCGTCGAGATGTCCAGGGTGGACGACGGCACTCCAGTGGAAGGGGGGCCGCGTCCCGCGCCATGCGCGAACGGGTCACGTCGAGGACCGCGCGGGCTGAGTGCCCGTGTGTGCCTGCTCGACACAAACAACCCTACCAGCACCCGGGCCGTCATGGGCGAGAACACCGTACGGCGGCGCGGCGGTACCCGGCCGGACGCGCCCGGCAGGCGGTTGGACCGGTTGGGCTAAGTCCTGCGGCGTAGCGGATCCGGCCGGATGTCAGCCGTCAGGAGGGGGCGCGGTGGCGCTGGGCCGCACTAGGGTGGCGGCGTGGTCGGCGCACGGGTTGAGGCGTGGTTGGCGCGGCGGGCACCGCTGGTCGACGTGGTCACCGCGGCCGCGCTCGCGACCTCGTCCGTCCTCTTCGGACTGATCGTGCACGCCGGGCCGGACTACTTCCTCGTCACACTGGGATTGTCGCTGCCGCTGGCGGTGCGCAGGCGCAGGCCGGTCGGCTGCGCGGTGGTCGTCGGGACTGTCGCGTTTGTACAGTGGGCCACCCTGCGCGACACCGTCGGCGCGGTGCCCGCGAACCTCGCCGTGCCGATGGCGGTCTACGCCGTCGCGGTCGGCGGTTCGGCGCGGGCCGCCCGGCTGGTCCTGCTGGCCGGACTGGTCGGCGCCTGCCTGGGTGGGCTCAGCTGGCCGCGGTTGGCCCAGACGGTGTCCGCGCACGTCATCACCGGCGCCTTCCTTGGCGCCTCGGTGCTCGCGGCCTGGGCACTCGGCGCGCTGCACCGGGTGCGCCGCGGCCAGGTGGACGCCCTGGCCGAGCGGGCCCGGCTGCTGGAGGTCGAGCGGGAGCAGCGCGACCGGCTCGCGGTGCTGGCCGAGCGCAACCGGGTCGCCCGCGAGGTGCACGACATCGTGGCGCACTCGCTCGCGGTGGTGATCGCCCAGGCCGACGGCGGCCGCTACGCCCCGGACCCCGCGGCCGGGCGCGCCGCGCTGGCCACCATCGCCGAGCACGCCCGGCAGGCGCTCGGGGAGACCCGGCGGGTCCTCGGCGTGCTGCGCGACGGACCTGGTGACGCGCTGGGCATCGACGACATCCCCGCACTGGTGGACCGAGTCCGCGCGGGCGGTCTGGACGTGCGCTTGGCGATGCGACCACCACCTGGCCCTGTCGACCCGGGACTCGGCCTGGTCGCCTACCGGATCGTCCAGGAAGGACTGACCAACGTGCTCAAACACGCCGGACCGGCCGCCAGCGCCGAGGTAGCGCTGCGCTGGGGACCGGGACGACTGGAGATCGAGGTCGCCGACGACGGCCCCGCGCCGAGTGCCCCGGCCACCCCCGGGTACGGGGTGCGCGGCATGCGCGAGCGGGCGGGCGCCTACCACGGGACTGTCACGCTGGCGCCGCGTCCCGGCGGCGGGCGGGTCCTGCGCGCCCGGATCCCGGTGCCGGGGTGAGCGCGCGGGTGCCCGTGCGGGTCCTGCTGGTCGAGGACCACGCCCTGATCCGCGCCGGGTTGCGGATGGTGATCGACTCCCAGCCCGACCTGACCGTGGTGGGCGAGGCCGCCGACGGCGCCGAAGGCGTCGCGCAGGCCGAGCGGCTGCGCCCGGACCTCGTGGTGATGGACGTGCGGATGCCGGTGCTCGACGGCGTGGCGGCCACCCGGCTGGTGACCGCGCTGCCGAACCCGCCCAGGGTCGTCGTGCTGACCACCTACGACCTCGACGAGAACGCGCTGGCCGCGATCCGGGCCGGGGCGGACGCCTTCCTGCTCAAGGACGCCGCGCCGGAGGAGCTGCTCGGCGCGCTGCGCTCGGTGTGCGCGGGGGACGCCGTGCTGGCCGCGTCGACCACCCGCAGGCTGCTCGACCGGCTCGCGCCCGGATACGACCCGGTCGCCGCGCGGGCGGTCGAGGGGTTGACCGGGCGCGAGCGCGACGTGCTGGTGGCGCTGGCCCGCGGGTGGTCGAACGCGGAGGTCGCCGAGCACCTGGTACTGGCCGAGGGGACGGTGAAGACCCACGTCAGCCACCTGCTGGCCAAGCTGCGGGTCCGCGACCGGGTGCAGGCGGTGGTCACCGCCTACGAGGCAGGTTTGGTCCGCCCCGGCGAGGTGCGTGCGCAGGTCCGGTCGGCGTCGGGGAGCGCACCGCCGAGCAGGTAGCCGTTGACGCTGTCGTCGACACAGGGGTTGGCGTCGAAGAGGTAGACACCGTGCCGGAAAGCGCTGTCCAGGGTGATCATCCGCGACCCGGGGAGCGCGTGGCGCATGGCCCGCTGCCCCGGGTACGGGGTCACCGGGTCACCGGCCGCGCCGACGAGGAGGGCCGGGTGGCCGGTGGTGAAGCTGGTCGGCGGTTCGACGGGTCGGGTCGGCCAGAACGCGCACGGGGTGATGTCGCGGGTCAGCGGTCCGTAGAGCGGCTCGGCGGCCCGGTGCGCTTGGATGTCGCGGTAGTACGCCTCGGGGTCGCGGACGGCGGCCCGGTCGGCGCACTGGTTCGCGGTCGCGGCGCTGAAGCCGAACTCGGGGATCACCTCGGGGGTGGCGTAGAGGGCCAGTTTGGCCGCCTGGTCGGGAGTCGGGGTCACCGGCAGCCGCCGGGCGGCGTCGCGCAGCACCCGCACCTGGGCACTCAGCTCCACATAGGACGATTCGGTGTCGTCGACGGTCAACAGCAGACCCGGGACCATCGACGCATCGATCCGGTACTCGCCGACGCGCAGCGGCTCGCGGGCGGCCGCGCGGTTGATCTGGTCGACCGTGCCCAGCACCCGGTCGGGCGTGCGGCCGAGGTTGTACTGTTCGTCGTGCCGAGCGGCCCACCGCGCCCAGTCGGCCAGGGCCGCGGCGGTGGCCGGACCGGCTTCGCGGGTCAGGGCCGGCCCCTGCGCGTCGGGGCCGATGGTGCTGTCCAGCACGACTCGGTCAACGTGATCCGGGAACATCTGGAGGTAGACCGCGCCGAGGTAGCCGCCGTACGACCAACCGAGGTAGGAAACGCGCCGCTCCCCCAACGCCGCACGCACCATGTCCAGGTCACGCGCGATGTCGCGGGTGGACACATAGGGCAGCACGTTCCGCTTCGGTTCACACCGGGCCGCGAGGTCGCGCGCGACCCGCACACTCCGGTCGAACGAGAGGCGGTCCGGGCTGGCGAACTGGGCGCTGCGCAGGTAGCGGTCCGTGGGCCAGCCGCACTCCAAGGGGTTGCTGCGGCCGAAGAAGCGCGGGTCCACACCGACCAGGTCGTAGTGGGCGGCGACCTCCGGGGCCCCGGCAGGCGCGGGTGGCAAGCCCGCGGCGAGCAGTACCACGCCGTCCCGCGACGGGCCGGGACCGCCGGTGTTGACCAGCAGGGTGCCGAGCCGGTTCGAGGTGGCCGGACGACGGGCGATCGCGATGGACAGCTTGCGGCCCTTGGGGTCTCGGTGGTCGACGGGCACTTCGATCTCGGCGCACTGTGCGCCCGCATCGTGCAGCTGCGCGCCGATCTCGTCGTCGGGGGTGGTGCGGCAGTCGTGCCAGGTGACGGTGGGGGTGGCAGTTGCCGGGGTGGCTAGGGTGGCGGCGAGGGCGACAGCCAGGAGTGCGTGTTTCACAGTTCTCCGCGGTGCAGAAGGGATACCTGGTGAACGTAGGGCTGAGGTGCTCGTGGCGTCTTCTGTCGCGCGAGGGATCTTGCCGAGGGCGTAGGTCTGTCTTGCGGGGTGGTCTACCCCGAGGGGCGGTGCTGGTGCGAGCGGTGCCGGCACGGCTTGGCGCGGCCGTGGTGATCGCGCTGTCGTTGGCGTCCTGCCAGGCGGCGGGTCCGGGAGAGCGGGCGGGCACGCACAGCGACGGCCAGGCGCGCAAGTCCGGCACGGGTGAACTGCGCTCGGACCTGGACCCGCTGCTCACGCGGTTCCCGCTGCTGGGCACCCCCGAGTCGGTCCGGTGGATGTCGGGCACCTACGGCGACCCGGACACACCGGGCCCGTCGACCTATTGGATCGACGCGGTCGTGAAGCTGACGCACACCAAGGCCACCCAGCTGACCACGGCGTACGCACCGGTCGCGGGCGACAGCAAGCCGGAGGTCGTCGACGGGATGGCCGCGCACCTACCCGCCGGACCGTTCAGCACCAGTCCGGCGTTGGACGCGGCGTTCAAGCGGGACCGGTGGTCGGCCTCGGTGTACGTGGACCCCAGGACCGACGAACTGGTCATCGTGGCGACGGGCGAGTAGCAGGTGGCGGGACCGTGATCGGCCCCGCCACCCGACGTCAGTGCTTGAATGGTGCCAACAGGTCCTCGACCGTGTGCAGGGTCCCGTTCCGCATCACCATCCGCACCTTCGCCAACGCTGCCACGTCCACTGACGGATCGCCTTCCACGAAGGACAGGTCGGCCAGCTTGCCCGGCTCCACACTGCCCAGGTCGTCCGCGACGCCCAACTGCCGCGCGGGCAGCAAGGTCGCGCTCTGCAACGCCTGGAACGGGGTCAGCCCGTACTTCACCATCGCCCGCAGGTTCAGGTGCACGGCCACCGCTGTGGTGTCGAGCGGGGCGTCGGTGCCCGTCAGGACTGTGCCGCCCGCGTCGATCAGCCGCTTGATCACCGACACGTCGCGGCGCGCCTGCTCCGCGGTGCCGTCGAGGAAGCCGCAGGGACCCGTTCCCAGGGCGCACAACACCTTCGCGTGCAAGATCTGCTGCTCGACACCGGTGAACAAGGTCCGCACGCGCGGATCGGACTCGATCGCGGAGTCGTCGGCCAGCAGCGAGCTCGCACTGAAGAGCGTGCTGCTGAACGGCATCCCGCCGCGCGCGGCCAACTGGATCACGTCCTCGTACACCCCGCCCGGCGACGCCTCGCGGGCGAACCCGAAGCCCCACTTGGACGGCGCGGCGATGTGCTCCTTCATGTCCACGCCGTGCCCGATCGCGGGGAACAGGTAGTGCGACGTGGTCGGGACGCCCCACCGGTGGGCGCGGTCGGCGACCTGGGCCTGCCAGTCGACGCGGAACCGCTCGTAGGTCTTGACCAGGTCGTAGTCCAGTTCGCGGACCCGCGAGAGCTCCAGCCCCAGCTGCTGCTCGTCGCGCACCGGGCGGGCGAACTCCCAGTCGACCCGGGTGCCCTCCAGCATCTCACCGGTCATGAAGAAGCGCGGCCCGACCCGGGCACCCGAGCTGAGCGACTCGCGGCCCTCCAGCGCCCGGTACGCCGGGTCGCCGGTCGAGCGGGTCGCGGTGATGCCGAAGGACAGCAGCAGCCTGCCCTGGCGGTCGCCGTAGGACTTCGACCGCATCTCCTGGTGGTTGTGCACGTCCACCAGACCCGGGGTGACCGTCAACCCGCTCGCGTCGACGAACCGCCAGCCCGCCCGGGGCCGGTCCGCGCGGTGCGGCTCGACGCGCTGGATCCGGTTGCCCACCACCAGGATGTCCACGTCGGTGCGCGGTTCCGGGTGCACGCCGTCCCACAGCCGACCGGCGTGCACGACCGTGCGGGTGGTCGGCCGGTCCTGGGTGAAGGTGAGGCCGACCGGGACCTCGCGCACCACCGATCCGTCCACTGTGGTCGTCTTGAGCCTGCCGTTGTTCAGGTACAGCAACGTCTTCGAGTCGCCGCTCCAGGTGGGCGCGTCGCTCGCCTCCCGGGTCACCTGACGGGCCGGGCCGGTCGGGGTGCCCGTCGGGTCGACCGGCAGCACCCAGATCGTGCTGTTCATCGAGAACGCCAGCAGCCTGCCGTCCGGCGACCACACCGGCCCGTCATCACCGCGCGTCGACACCGATCCGGACGGCGCGGGTTCGACCGTCCGGGTAGTGCCCGCCGCGAGGTCTGCCAACAGGATCCGGTTGTGCTCCGCGGCGGTCACCGTGAGCGCGAGCACCTTGCCGTCGGGTGACCAGCTCGGTTTGCCCGGTACGCTGAACGTCTCCCCCAGCACCAGCCGCACGGCACCGGTGGAGATGTCCACAGTGGACGTCTGGTTCGCGGTGTCCTGGAACGCCAGGGTCTTCCCGTCGGGCGACCAGGCGGGCGCGAACTCGGCACCGGGCAGCGCGGTGACCCGCCGTTCGGCCCCGGTGGCCACCTCGCGCACGTAGAGGTCTTCGGTGCCCGCCTTGTCGGAGGCGTAGGCGATCCGGGTGCCATCGCGTGACCAGGCCGGGTCGATCTCGTAGAACTGGTCGTCGGTCAGCCGCCGGGGCGTGCCACCGATGGGCAGCGACCACAGGTCGTTGAGCGCCTTGAACACGACCGTCCGGCCGTCTGGGGACAGCGCGGGCCCGACGATGCCGCGCACCGGCTGCGGCGCCCGGGTGTCGAAGTCGCGTTCCTTGGGCCGGTAGCGGTCCCGGTCGAGGGTGAAGGTGGCGGCGAACGGCACCGTTCGACTGGTCCCGTGCGTAGCGTCGGTGACGACGATCTTGCCGTTGGCACCGTAGGTCAGCTGGTCCGGCGAGAGCCAGCGCGGCGGGAACGGGAAGACGTCGGTGAAGGTGCCCACCGGGCGCACACTGCCCGCCTCAAGCACCTGCAACGCCCGACCACCCTGACCGGAGCGCAGGAAGGCGAGCCTGCGCCCGTCCGGCGACCACGACGGTGCCGCGACAAACCCTTGCGCCGCGGGCAGAAGCGTCCGCACGGTCCCCGTGGCGAGGTCGACGCTCTCCAGCGTGTTGCCCTGGACGTAGGCGATGCTGGCACCGTCTGGCGCCCAAGTGGGCTGGGACTCGGCCGTGGCCGCCGTGGTGACGCGCCGCGGCTCGCCGCCGCGCAGGTCGACGGTCCAGATGTCCTGGTTGCCCGAGCGGTCCGAGGTGAACGCGATCCGGGTGCCGTCCGGCGACCACGCGGGGTACAGGTCGTCGGACTCGCCGCGGGTCAGCTGCCGGGTGGTCCGCCCGTCCGGGCTGACGGTGCGGAGGTGGAAGAAGCCGTCGGCGAAGGACTGCACGACCAACTGGCTGCCGTCCGGGGAGAACGAGGGCCAGAACGGGTCGAGGAAGTCGGATCCGATCGGCGTGGCGGCGCCCCCCGCGCGGGGCACCGAGAACAGTTTCCCTTGCACGTCCATCACGAACGACCCGTCACGCGGGGACACCGCGACGGCGAGGTTGGTGCCCTCGGTCACGGTGACCGTGATGGGTACGTGCCCGGGGGTGGGCGGCCCGGCCGCCCCGGCGGCGGTCGGGGGCAGTGCGGTCAGCAGGCAGGCCAGTGCGGCGCTGCCGAGTCTCCGTTTTCTCATCAGGACTCCTCAGGCGGGTGCGCCCCCGCGCCGGGGCCGGGAACCGGTGCGGGGGCGACTGGGGTCCGGCGGGTGGGGGCAGGTGGGTCAGAGCCCGAACGCCAGCAGGACGTTGCCGTGGTCACTGGGGTAGCCGGGCCAGTAGCCCGACTGGACGTAGAGCATGCCGTTGGCGACCACCGCGCCGCCGTTGCCGGAGATCGCGCTCCCGGTCCCGGTCAGCCCGTTGACGCCCGGGAAGTCGCGGATCGTGTCGAACTCCCAGACGACCTTGCCGTCCTTGGTGTCGTAGACCCGCATCTTCCCGTCGTTGCTGCCCTCGTAGAGCAGCCCGGGCGTGGTGGTCACGGCGGGGGTGTGCGCCAGGCCGCACACGGTGGGGAACTTCGCCGCGCCGCCGGTGGTGCACCCGTTGGCGGGGTTGGGGGTCTGCCACACGACGTCGCCGTTGGCCGGGTTCAGCGCGAACACGGTGCCCGGGTTGCCGCGGTTGGTGGCCATGTAGACGTTGCGGCCGTCGAAGCTGCTCCCCCACTGGATGCCGGAGAGCCCGCCGCCGGGCATCGGGGTGGACAGCTGGCGGCGCCAGGACACCGCGCCGGTGCGCGCGTCGAAGGCGTGGAACACCCCGCTCTTCTGCCCGATGCCCACGAACTGCCTGCCGCGCGACTGGAACAGCGTCGGCGTCGCCCCCAGGTCGTAGTCCAGCGCGGTGCCGTCCTTCTGCCCCGGGCAGTAGCCCTCGCTGTCCGGGAAGCCGCACAGCAGCCGCCAGGTGTCGGCCTTGGTCACCTGCTGCTTCCAGCGCACCGCGCCGGTGCGGGCGTCGAGTGCCAGCAGCGAGTCGAAGTCGCCGGTGGTGCCGGAGTAGAGGTTGCCGGTCCCGACGTAGAGGGTGCCGGTGCGCTCGTCGACCACCGGCGAGCTCCACACCCCCGCGCCCGAGGGCTCGTAGCGGGTGGCGCCGCTGGGCCAGGTCCCGACGTTCTTCGGCTCGGGAACCGTGTAGTAGCGCCAGGTCAGCTCACCGGTGTCGGCGTCGAGCGAGTCGACGTGGCCGCGGAAGGTGCAGCACGGGTAGTTGCGGTCGGGGTTGATGTTCTCGCCGCTGGAGGCGCCGACGTAGATGTGCCCGTCGTGGTAGAGCGGGGAGCTGGTGTGCATCCCGGCCACGTGCGGCTCGGTGTCCTTGGCCCACAGCTTGCGCCCGGTGCGCTGGTCGAGCGCGTAGATGACGCCGTTGGTGTCACCGAAGTAGACCCGGCCGCGGGCCACGGTCGGCCCGTCGATGGAGGTGCTGCCGGGGTCGAGGTCGAAGCTCCACCGCGCGGTACCGGTCTTGGCGTCGAGGGCGTGGAACTTCCCGTCCGGACTGCCGAAGTAGATCGCGTCGCCGACCACCGCGGGCTGGCTCTTGGCCGGGAACCCGTTCTTGGGGTAGGCGAACGCCCACTTGAGGCTCAGCTTGCCCACCGTGCGCGGGGTGATCCGGAACTCCGCGGCGTTGTGCCGCGACCCGGACTTGTCACCGGTCCAGGTCGGCCAGTCGCCGAAGCCATGGCCCGCCGGTCCGCCCACCGGTCCGCCCGCGGCGCCCGCCGTGCCACCGACGAGCAGCGCCACGGCACCGGCCAGGGCGGCCGCACCCCGCTTCGCCCTCGATCGTCCCGCCCCGAATCGTCTTCCTCCGAACAGAGGCACGTGCACTCCTCATGTCTCGTGAACACGCCCGGGGGCGCGCTCGGATGGCGGCCGGGGTCTCGACCGCGCCGCGCCCAGCAGGGCCGCGCGATGTCGCGGACCAGTCTCCGGGCGCGTCGCGCCGTCCGGCCAATCGCGAAACGAGGATGGAAGTGCGCTATCGACCAACCGTGCCGGTCAACTGGGAACTGTCAACCGCACTGAGCGGGGCGGGCGCGCTCGGGCTGGGCTGAACGGCTGATGGTACCGACGCGGGCACCGGCGTTCCATTGATTGGACAAGTGCCGCGCGGACGAGAGGTCTGGCCGCCGCCGGCCCCCGTTGATCACCGTCGTGCCGCTGGTGCGCACCCCCGCGAGCGGAGCACAAATCAATGTTCACTCGATCGGAGTCGAATGCCCCCACATGGCCCAATGCGCGCCGCGATTAATACACTTTCCGCCACGGGATGACCGATTCGGCCCGTTTACCGCCGGGTAGCAGGACAAATCCTGGACAATCCCGCGTACCACGGCCATACCGGCGCGTTGACCGCTCACCGCAGGATTGCGCCCATTCGTCGGCCGCTCGTCGGGGATAGCCGGCGACCCGTATGATCGGCTGTGCAGAGTTACACATGCCGATGGCCGCGTTCCCTTGGCAGAGCCGCGGCCATCGGAATTGATCACGCTAGTGGAGGAATATTCCTTGATGTGGATCGTACGCGGCGAAGAGGCCGCGGCGCCACCGGCGAACCCCGTGGTGACGTCGCCCAATCAGGTTGTCTTACCGCCGGGGGAAGACCGCGCCCGCGCCCCGGTGTGGTGCGTGGTCCTGCTGCGGGGGCCGGTGGAACCGGGCAGGCACCGGGCACCGCGGCCACCGTCGTGGTGGCGCCGCGCGTCGCGCGGACCGGTGTTCACCTTGCTGGCACTGGGGATCGGCGCGCTCACCTGGCTCGCCTGGGACGTGGCGGGCGGATCGGTGGCGCTGCTGGCCACTGGCTCGCTCAGGCTCGTCCGTCGGCGCGCCGGGTCGACGAGGGGTTCCCGCGCGCGCGCAAGGTGATCCCGGCCGCGAGCAGCGTCTCGCGGACCCGGGCGTAGGACATCCCGGAACGGTCGGCCAGGTCGCGCAGGCTCGCGCCCCGGCGGTAGGAGTCGATGAGCTCAGTGTCGGTCAACCTCGACCGGTCCGACCGCGGCGGCGGTGCGGCCTCGGCGCGCTCGAGCAGGCGCCGCACCGCCCGCCGGTCGATCCCGGTCTCCCTGGCCAGGTTTTCCATCGAGGTGCCCGCCAGGTACCGCGCGGCCAGGACCGCCGCCAGTTCCGGTTCCGGGACGCCCAGGCACGCGGGCCACCCCGGGGCGACGATGCCCGCCTCGGTCAACAGCCTGCGCACCAACGAGGTGGACCGACCGACCGACTCGGCCAGCGCGCCGACGGACTCACCCCTCCTGAAGCGCACCGCCAACTCCCGCCCCAGGTCCGCGCGGCGCGATCCGCGTAACGGGGCGGGTCCCTCGCTCATGGCGCGCCCCCGGCGCGCGCAGGTACCGGCTTCCCCGCGGGCACACCGCGACCGGGGAGCGAAGCAGAGAGAAGGACTAACCGCGATGTCACCGCTTCGAGCGGATCGTCATCCATGGCAGGTGAACACTCCCCGGTCGGCTTGCGACGTGATTATTCCTAGGACAGTATTAATCACATCCGCTCAGTCCACGGCACTCCGGGGGTTCCCATGGACATCCGCGAGCCGCGCGCCAGCGCGCTTTCCCGCTTCGAACCCAACGCCGACGGCTGGCGCACGGCGAGCCGCTGCGGCCCCGACGGCGGCAACTGCGTCGCGGTCAACCGGGGGAACGCCGAGGTCGTCGGCGTGCGCGACACCAAGCGCCCCGGCGCCGCGGTGCTCCGGTTCCGCACCAGCGCCTGGATCGCCTTCCGCACCGCGAACTTCCTCAGCGCGAACCGCTGACCCGCGCGGTGTCCCGGCCGGGCGGTGGGCCCGGTGACCGAGCCGCGCGGCGAGCTCGGCCAGCTGATCCGGGACGCCCGCAAGCGACACCGGCACAGCCAGCACCACATCGCGGTCATGCTGGGGTTCAGCCAGTCGAAGATGAACAAGATCGAGGCCGGGCGCACCCGGATCGACCCGGGCGACCTGCACCGGCTGATCGACTGCCTCGAGGTCGAGCCCGAGGCCGCGGCCCAGTGGTGGGAACTGCTCGCCCAGGCGCAGGAGCAGCGGCTGGCGATCAACGCCCGGCCGCTGATCCCGGCCTACTTCAAGCGGTTCCTCACCTTCGAGCGGGTCGCGGTGCGCATCCGCGGCTGGCACAGCGAGGAGATCCCCGGTCCGCTGCAGGGCGAGGCGCACATGATCGCGATGTTCCCGCTGGACCACGACCACCCGAGGCCCAGCGTCTTCCCGCAGATCCGCAACCGCCTGCAGCGGCGGGAGATGTTCGCCAAGAACCCGAAGTCGCGCTACGAGTACCTGATCGGCGAGGGCGCCTTCCACCGGATCGAGCAGGCGCACCGGGTGGCCGTGGCGCTCGACCAGGTGGAGTCGCTGATCCACCTGCAGGACGAATTCCCGAATGTCGCCGTGCGGATCCTGCCGTTCCAGGCGACCGCGACCGTCCCCGTGTCGTTCACCCTGCTGGACATGCCGGGAAAAGCGCCGGACGTCGCCTACGTCGAACACGTCGGCGCCGCCCTCTACCTCAACCGAAAACCGGAGATAGCCAGGTACGAGGTGCAATGGGAATTTCTCAGCGCCCGCGCTCTGGACCGCCGGGGCAGTCTGGAATTCCTGGCGAAGTGGCGGGAACGATTGCACGGCGCACTTCCCCCTGAAGGTCGGATATGACTCGCGGGCACCGCGCACTAGGCTTGGCGGGACCGAGGCAGGCAGATCCGGCGGACGCAGAGGACGTGGCGTGGAATCGGAGCACGAGCCGTACCGGCCCCGGCCCATCGACCTGGACCGACCCAGCATCGCCCGGGTCTACGACTACCTGCTCGGCGGTGACGCGAACTGGGCGGTCGACCGCGAGCTCGCCGAGCGGCTGCTCGCCAAGTTCCCGCTGCTGCGCTCGATCGCGCGAGCGAACCGGCAGTTCCTTTACCGCGCCGTGCGGCGGCTGGTCGAGCTGGGGGTGCGCCAGTTCGTCGACATCGGCTCCGGGATCCCCACCATGGGCAGCACCCACCAGGTGGCCGAGGAGTCCGCGCCCGGGCGGGCGCGGGTCGTCTACGTCGACAACGACCCGGTGGCGGTCGCGCACTCCCAGGTGCTGCTCGAGCGCACCGGCGACGACGCCAGGCACGCGGTGGTCACCGCCGACCTGCGCGCGCCCGCCGTGCTGTGGGACGAGGTCCTGGGCACCGGGATCATCGACCCGGACCAGCCGGTGGCGCTGCTGCTGATCGCGGTGCTGCACGTGCGCCAGCCCGACCCCAGCGGGGCGGACCTCGGCCCGGCCGCGGTGGCCCGCTACCGCGACCTGCTGCCGCCGGACTCCTACCTGGCGATCTCGCAGGTCACCGACGAGGGCGTGCCGACGGACCTGGAGCACAGCCTGGGCACCCTCAAGCAGCTCTACGACGACTCCGGCAACCCGGTCATCTGGCGGGCGCGGGCCGAGATCGCCCGGCTCTTCGGCGACTTCGCGCTGCTGGAGCCGGGGTTGACCTGGACCCCGCTGTGGCACCCGGAGTACGCCGCGCCCGGGCAGCCGGAGCTCGCCTTCCCCGAGCCCAACCACTCGCTCATCCTGGCGGGAATCGGCCACAAGCCCGCGTGAGCTCCACAGTGGACACTCTCGTTCGGACTCCCCCGGGTGGTTCCCCGGCGCGCCGGTTTGCGCCATGCGGGTGGCGGTGGGTAACGATGGCCGGGAGATCACGACCCAGTATCGGTAGGCTCGACCGTCGGAGTCCCAGCCGTCGGGGGTGAGGGTGGAATGGCGGCGATGAACGGCGCACCGGTCAACCCGTTCGCCCTGCCCGCGCTCGAGCACTACGAGGTCGGGGTGCTGCAGCCGCACCTGGTCGCCGAGCACGAGCACCTCTACGTCGACATCTGCGGCGGTGGCGGCGCCTTCAAGGAGTTCACCGCGGCGTTCGACGTTCCCGGCGCGCGCGAGCACGGCGGCTTCGTCCTGGTGGTGGGCCGCACCGGCTCGGGCAAGAGCGCCTTGGTCAACCGGTGCGCGGCCCACCTGCGGGACCGGCTCGACGAGCTCGGCCTGCGCACGACCGTGCTGGACCTGGCCCCGGTGCTGCCGTCGGTCTTCGACCCCAGGGACGCCCTCTCGCGCAAGGAGCGGATAGCCGGTGTGGGCGCCGAGCTGCTCTCCCGGCTGCACGAGCTCCACCTGCTCAAACCGGGCGCGGAGCACTCCGCGGCGGACTCGCGCGGCTACCCGTGGCTGCTGCGCAGGCTGCACACCGTGCTGGCCGCGCGCACGGCCGTGGTCGTGCTGCTGCCCAGCCCGGGCGACCTGGTCGACGAGGTCACCGAGTACGCCTACGCCTGCGGTTCGCCGCGGGTGGTGTTCCTGGCCGAGTCCGACCGGTTCTTCCCCGAGCACATCGCGCACATCCGCCAGGCGCCCTCGACCAGGCTGCCACCAACGGTGGTCACACTGCGTCAGATCCAGGCGCACGAGGTGCGGCTGTTCGTGGACGATCGCCTGACGCGGGCCGCCGAGCGCGGTACCTTCCCGTACGTGCACGAGGACGCGTTCACGTTCCTGCCCAGGCGCTGCCGCTCGGTGAAACGCCTGCAGGAAGTGCTGTTCAAGACCTACCAGGCGCGGCTGGACGCGGGCGCGGGCTACACCGCGACCGACGTGGTCACGATTTCGGACTTCCAGCGGTTCCTCGACTGATGAGCACCCCGGACGACGGCGAGGGCAGTGACATGAGCGGTGGCGCGCAGGCGTGGCGCAGGAACCCGTTCCGCCCGATGGCGGTCGCCGACACCGGCCTGATCGGGCACTACCCGGACCGGGCCGAGGTCGCGGTGCGCACCGGCGCCCGCGAGGACGCGTTCCGCCACCTCGACGACTACCTCGGCGGCGCCCAGGTCGGCGACCAGCAGGCCGACGAGGGCCCGCGGCGCGGCGTCGGCGTCACCATCGTCCTGTCCGGCGACTACGGCGTCGGCAAGACGCACCTGGCGATCCGGATGGTCGACCACGCCCGCACCGTGCTGGACGAGGACGTCCGCGCGCTCTACCTGGTGGCCGCGCGCGGTGGTTTCCTCAGCCTGTTCCGGCAGTTCCTCGCCGAGGTCACCGAGGCCGAGCTGGTCCGCCAGGTCCAGCTCTACTACCTCGACGCGGTCGAGCAGGCCATGGCCGACGCCGACATCCCGCCCTCGGAGCTGGCCGACCCGGCCGACGTCAGCCGGATGGCGCGCCGCTACGACCTGCTGGAGAGCGGGCTCACCCGCAAGGTGCAGCAGACGCTGGCCGCGGTCACCGACGACCCGGCGTTCACCACCGCGATGTCGCTGCTGCTCGAGGACGGCCTGAGCAAACCGGTGTGGGACTGGCTGATGGGCGGCGAGCCCGGGCACCACCTGCGCAACCGGGGCGTGCACAAGCGCATCGACGACGACCTGGCCGCGATCGAGGCGCTGTCGGTGCTGGCGCTGCTGCTCGGCGGCCGCGACCGGCGGTTCGTGCTCGCCGTGGACGAGGTCAGCGGGATCTTCGCGCGCAGCAACGGTCCCGAGGAACAGCTGATGGAGGCGTTCCGCACGCTGCTGGAGGCGGCGGGCCGGTCGGGCGCCTGCTTCATCCTGTGCGGGCTGCCGGACTTCATGCCGTACCTGCCGCAGCGGGTCAGCGTGCGGATCACCCACCACCTGCGGCTCGGCGGCTTCACCGAGGCCGACATCGTCGAGTTCATCCTGACCTCGCACGAGCGCACCTTCGGCAGGCGCGAGTTCGCGCCGTTCAGCGCCGGTGCCGAGCGCACCATCCGCGACTTCACCAAGGGCAACGCCCGCGCGGTGGCCCGGCTGCTGCACCAGGCGTTCCTGCTGGCCGACGCCGGCGCGGGGGCACCGGCACCGATCACCGACGAACTGCTCTACCAGGCGGCCTACGAGCTGACCCCGCCGACGATCGACACGGTGGCCGAGGAGGTCCGCCGGGTCGCCGCCCAGCGGGGGTGGCAGGTGCGCGAGGAGCAGGTGCTGCCCGGCGCGCCCGGGGCCCGGGTGGAGCTGCGGGTCAGCTCGGCCGGGCGGGAGGACGGCTGCGCGGTGCTGGTGCTGCGCGCCCTGCTGTCCACAAAGGACGTCGACCGGGTGCGCGACTGGGTGGCCGCGGTACCCGGCCCGCGGCTGCTGGTCACCGTGGGCAACCCGAGCAGCACCGCCGCCGCGGCGGCGGGCGACCTGCTGGGTGCCGAACCGCTGGTGCACCGGGGTTCCTTCGGCACCGACCTGGCCGCCGCGCTGCACAACGTGCTCGCCCTTGCGCCGCAAGGGGAGAGTGACCCGCTGGACCGGCTTTCCGCGCAGGTCAAGGACCTCACGCGGGTCGTCGCGGGCATCAGCGCGGGCAGCCGGGAACCGGACCTGCGCGCGCTGGCCGAGGAGGTGGCCGACCGGGTGGCCGGCAGGCTCACGGAAGCCACCGAGCGGCCCGCGCGGCCCGAGACGCTGCCCGACTCGGTAGCCGCGCTGTTCGAGCGGGCCGAGCAGCTGCTGGTGGAGCTGACCCGGTTCGACGACCGGGTCGCCGAGTCGTTCCGCCGCACCGGTTACGACGCCGCGGCCACGCTGCGGCCACTGCTCGGCGAGTCCCGGGTGCGGCTGGCCCTGGGCGCCGCGGACGTGTTCAGCCGGTTCGTGCGCCAGTTCCGGGGCCGGGTGGCCGAGTGGTTCCAGGCCGAGCCCGACCGCGGCAGCGCGGCCGACCTGCGCGAGATCTGCGACGTCTACGAGGCGATGACCGACCACGTCGCGGTCTCGGAGCTGGCGCCGCTGGCCGCGCTGGCACCGCGGCGGGCGGGCGCGATCGGCGCGGTCACCCCGATCGAGCGGGCGACCGAGTCGCTGGGCAGCCTGGCGGCCGACGTCAGGAAGGCCGCGCTTCGGGTGGCCGGAACGGCATGACCAGGCTGGCGGGCGCCTGTTCCGGGGCCGCGGGCGGATCGGCGGGCGCGGGCCGCGGCGCGGGTCCGGGGCCGTCCGGCGCGGGCGGCGGGCGGTTGTAGCGGGCGTTGGCCAGCCCGTGCCCGGCGTTGATCACCAGCACTGCGAAGGCCACCGTCCCGGCCGCGCCCGGGTACACCGGTTCCAGCAGCAGCGCCAACACGATGGCGGTGAGCCCGTTCTGCTGCGCCAGCGCGAGTCCGAGCCGGTCGCCGCGGGCCAGCCCGGTGGCCGGCAGCACCAGCGCGATCACCGCCTGGGCCAGGAACGCGGCCACCCCCAGCACCAGGCCCGGCACCCAGCCGACCCCGTTGACCAGCACCACGCCGATCGCGAACGTGCCCGCGTACAGGGCGATCGCGGCCAGCCGGTCGATGACCGGGCCGATCGCCGGGCGCACCACCAGACCGACGAACGCCAACCCGAGCAGCAGCGCGTTGGCCACGGCGAACACCGCCAGGCCGAGCACCAGCACGGTGGTCAGCACGACCAGCACCCGGCGGCGCGCGGGTGTGAGCGGTTCCCGCCTGCGGCGCGCGCGGGCGCGGAAAGCCCACCACAGCGCGGCGACCGCGGCCGCGAACACCAGGTTGAGCCCCAGGTTCAACAGCACCGCGACCACCCCGGTGTCGAGCACGCCCAGCCCGGTGGCGCCGTCGCCGGGCAGCACGAAAGCCGCCAGGTACGCGGTGAGCAGCACGGTGACCGGGTCGTCGAACGACGCCCACGCCGAGAGCAACGAGCGCCCAGCGGGCGAGAGCCGGGACCGGTCGCGCAGCGCGGCCACCGACAGCGGGTCGATCTGGGCCACCGCGACGGCGAGCAGCACCACCCGCGGGTCGTCGTCGAAGAACAGCAGCATGACCCCGGCGATCAGCGCGACCTTGGCCAGCACGCCGACGGTGACCGCCAGCAGCACGGTGCGCAGGTGCGCCCGCGCCTCGGACAGGTCGATGCCGAACGCCGCCGCGTAGAGGCCGAGGCCCAGCAGCGCGGTGATCACCCAGGAGTACACCGGCGAGTGCGCCGCACCGGTCAACCCGGCACCGGCGGCGACGAGCCAGCCCGCGGCGGCGGTCGCCAGCAACGACAGCGGCCGCAGCAGTGGCCGCAGCTGTGACCTGCGCGGTGGCGTGACCCCGCCGGTCATCTCCCGGGCCTCCGGTGTCCTGCGACCATGGCGTCCTCGCCGCTAGCCGGGCCGACCGGGCGGGTCGCCCGAGCGGGGTGCGCCCCGTTGACGATAGCGAGCGCCATGATCGGTTTCAATCCGTTCGAAGGGCCGGGTCGAGCAGGGTTTTCGCCAGTCTGCCAACGGTTTCCCCGGCGAGGGAGACCATCGGCTGGCGGATCGTCACGGCCGTGACGTAGCGCTGGGCGGGCAGCCGCAGGTAGTAGACGGCGCCCTGTTCGACGTCGAGCACCACCCGGTTCAGCCTGCCGCGCAGCGCTCCCCCGCAGGTCTGCTTGAGCTCGGTGGCCAGCGTGCGCAGGTCGCGGGCGAAGCGCAGGTGGAAGCCGCGCCGGGCCGCCGGGGTGATGCCGACGTGGTCGGCCGCCAGCTCGGGGTCGTCGAGGCAGTCCAGGACCACCGACCGGTCCCCGGCCCAGTACGAGGCGAAGTGCAGCCCCACCGGCCCGACCGCGGCGCGCAGCCGGTCCTCGACCCCGCCGGTGGCGGGCACCTGCGGCGCGGTGCCGTCGAACGGGGCCTCGAACGAGCCGTAGTTGACCGACTTGAGCTCGGCGCGGGCCCGGAGCTTGTCCGCCAGCGCGGCGACCGCGCGGTCGCCTGCCCACACCCGCTGGTCGCTGTCCGGGTGGTCGGTCAGCGTGACCACCCCGAGGAACTCCACGCCGGGGCGCACCATGTCGTAGAACAGCGCGTGCCCCTCGGAGTGCAGGACCGTGCGGATCAACCTGCCGGTGCGGGCCACCTGCAGCTCGCGGTCGAGGTGCCAGACCCGCAGCGCCATCTGCTTGGCCAGCCGCTTGAACGCCTCGGCGAGGCTGCCGCTGGGCGGGGCGCCGGGGGTGCCCGCCGGGACGCCGGTGCGGACCAGCTCGACCAGCGGGGTGCCGAGGCCGACGTAGGCGAGGTAGTCCAGCTCGGGGGTGCGCGCCATCAGCTCCTCGCAGTCGGCGAGCACCGCGGCCATGGCGGCGTCGTCCGGGTCGACCCGGTCGTCGACCCGGCTCTGCCACCCGGTCGCCTCAGGTGTGCGGGATGTCGACATCGATCTCCCTCCAGTGCGCGTGCTCGCCGAGCTCGGCCAACTCCAGGTTGTCCCGCGCGACGGCGGCGTGCGGGTGGTCCGCGCCGAAGGCGTCCAGCAGGTCCTCCAGCGCCTCCTCGGTCAGCCCCCGCGCGGTCTCCAGCTCACCCCCGGCGGCGGTGAGCACCGCCAGGTCCAGTGCGGCGGCGAGCGTCCACGGGTGCATCCGGTCGAGCCGGTCGTGCAGCGCGTCGTGGGCCCGCCGCACCAGGTCCCGGCCCGCGGCGCGGTCACCGGCCGCCGCGGTCGCCAGCCCGACACCGAGCTCGGCGAGCGCCCGGATCGGGTGCGCCGCCGGGAACCGCCGCTCGTCGAGCCGGGCCAGCGCGGTCGCGGCCTGCTCGCGGGCCTCCACCAGGTCGATGCCCGAGCGGCGCCGGATCGACGCGCCGGTCAGCATGACCGCGGTGATGTCCGGGTGGTCCTCGGGCAGCAGCGCGCGCAAACCCTTGTGCGCGCTGGTGAAGCGGTCCCGGGCGCGGGTGAGGCTGCCCTGGTCGCGCAGGGCCATGCTCCACTGCCACTCGACCACCCAGCGCAGCCGCCGCAGCGCGCCGCCGCGCCCGCGCAGCCGGTTCTCGATGGCGCTGAGCCGGGCCGCGGGCCTGCCGAGGTCGAGGTCGCGCTCGTAGATCGCGACCCGGACCGCGGACCACTCGGCCAGCTCGTGCGCCGCGCCGAAGAGCCGGACCAGCCTGCGGTGGTTGTCCCGCTCGAGGACCAGCGCCCGGGCGGTGGCCCCGGACAGGTACAGCGAGGCGGCCAGGTTGTTGGCCGCGCGGCGGGTCTGCGGGTGGTCCTCGCCGAACTCGCGGACGAAGCCGGGGAAGCTGCGCTCGTCCTCGGCGAGCGCGTCGAGGTAGCCGCCCAGGCCGCGCACGTCACCACCGACACCGCGGGCCGCGGTCAACGCGGCGGGGGTCTCGGCGCCGAACCCGCGCTGGTAGGCGCCCAGGGCCTCGGCGTCGAGCTTCCAGGCCCGCTCGGCGTCGCCCAGGGCGCGCTCCAGGTTGGCCAGCTGGCCCATCAGCCGCAGCCGCAGCGGGTCCTCCGCCGGGTACCAGGCGTCCCAGCGGGCCAGCAGGTCGTCACCGTGCGCCAGGGTCTCCGCCCAGGTCGCGGCGTTGCCGGTGTCGTAGTGGTAGTGGGCCTGGTTGACCAGCCAGCGGCGGACCTGCGGCCTGCCGCTGGCCAGCGCGCCGGAGCACTCGACGTGGTCGAACAGGGCGCGGAAGCGGGTCCGGGCGGCCGCCGGGGCCGACTCGACCGGGGCGAACTCGGCGAGGGTGTCCAGCACCAGCTCGGCGACCCGGGCCACGTGCTCGGGATCGGCCAGCTCGGCGAGCACCGCCCGGATGGCCGGGTCGACCTGGACGGTGCCGCGCAGGCCCCAGTCGACCTGGATCAGCTCGTAGCGTTCCCCCAGCCGCAGCGCGCGGTCGATCTGCGCGCTGTCGAAGAGCAGGCCCTGCCCCTGGGGGTCGAGGTGGCGGGCGAGCGCGGACAGCAGCTCGCGGGACTGCACCAGCTCCAGCCGGGCGCCCAGCGGCGAGAGCGTGTGGAAGCACTCGGCCAGCAGCACCGCGACCGCGCCGAGCCCGCCACCGCCGGTGAGCTCGTCGAGCTCGAGCGAGTGCAGGGTGTCGCGCACGACCGAGACCATCACCGCGGTCGGCGCGAGCCCGGGGTGGCGGCCGATCGCGGCCACCAGCGCGGTGTGCGCGTCGGCGGCGGCGCTGACGTCGTCGTGGCCCTGGCCGCGGTAGTGCTCGGCGGTCTCGGCCAGCCAGGCGCCCGCCAGGCTGATCGCCAGTGGCCAGTGGCCCAGCGCCGCGGCGACCTCGGCGGCGGCGTCGGGGGCGAGCTCCGGGGTGGTCGCGATCAGCCGGGCCGCCGCCTGGCCGGGGCGCAGCGGGCCGAGCCCGAGCCGGGCGACCACCGGGACGCCGGTGGGCTCCTCGCTCGCGGTGACCAGCACGTGCACGTCACCCAGCTCATCGGGCAGCAGCCCGTCGGCGGCGAGCTTGCCCAGGTCCGAGTCGCCGTCGTAGACCAGCAGGAAGCGGCCGCGGGCGGGCTCGACGACCCAGGACAGGGCGGCGGTGCTGCCGTAGAGGCTCGCCGCCTCCCGTTCCGGCTCCAGCGCGCGGGCCAAGCCCGCCAGTGAGCGCAGCAGCGACCGGCGGTCGTGCGCGGAGATCCACCAGACCCCCTGGTAGTCCCAGGCGTAGTGCGCCGCGTAGGCGCGGGCCAGCGCGGTCTTGCAGGTGCCGGGGGGACCGTCGATCACCACGACCGCCCGCTGTGCGCTCCGGTCGACCAGCGCCTCGCGCAGCGCCCGGACGTCCGGGTCGTCGATGTCGACCGTGCGCGACGCGGCGGGGAGCCGCTGGACCCGCGGCGCCGACCACGGGAACCGGGTGGACCGCCCGGCCTGCGGGCCGCGCAGGCCGAGGAAGCCGAGCTTGGTCAACATGGTGCGGCGGAAGGTGTCCGCCGGGGTGTCCGGCGCACCGGGCTCGGCGGGGTCGTAGGGCTGCTCGGGGACCCGCAGGTCGACGACGTCGGCCCCGCCGCCGGGCGGGCAGTCGCCCGCGTGCAGCCGCAGCACCGTCGGCGCCGGGTCGGTCGTGGCTGGGTCGGTGGTGGCTGGGTCGGTTGTGGCGGAGTCGGTGGTGGCTGGGTCGGTCGTGGGGGCGGGCGGCTCGGCCGCCTCGATGACCTCGGCGCCGACCCGGGTCAGGTGCGTGCGCGCCCAGGCGACCCAGGCGCGCAGCTCGGGCGGGGCGACGACGACCACCTGCCGCGGTGACCCGGCGGGCGCGAGCCGCGCGGACGTGCGGTAGCCCTCGCGGACGCGGACGGGAACCGTCCGCCACGGTTGGGCCGGTTCGCCGGTCACCGCGGTGGCCAGCTCGCGGTACTCCCCCCACAGCGGGCTGTCGGCGGGCTCCGCGACAGTGCTCAGGATCGGCAGGATCTCCTGGTAGGGCAACAGAGGCAGCTCCACGCACCGGCGCAGCGGCACCCGGTCGGCCTGCTCGGCGAACAGGACCACGAACGTGCGGGCCGCGGTCGCGCGGACCTCGCGGAACAGCCGCGGCCCTTTCTCGTCGTGCACCCTGGTCAGCACCGGCAGCACGGTGACCGCGATCGGCGCCGAGCCGCGGATCACCTCGGTGACCGCCGCGGCGTCCGCGACCGAGCGCGGGTTCGGCGCGATGGCGACCAGCACGGTGTCCCCCACCGCGCTCGCCACCGCGGCGGCCTCGGCGACGTCGTCCGGTCCGACGGTGGGCATGACCAGCAGCACGTCGTCGTAGCCCGCCGCGCCCAGCTCCCGGCGCAGCACCGACAGCGCGGTCGGCGCGGCCCGGGACAGGTCCAGCCCGAGCGGCAGGTCGGACTCGGCGGCGACCAGGGCGATCGTGCCGGATTCCGCGCCGTGCACGGTGAAGTGGCGCAGCACGCCGAAAGAGAGCGCCCCGGCGACCCCGGCGGTGGCCACCTCGCGCACCCCGGCCCACAGCTCGTCCGGGCACGGCTCCCGGCCGTCGGCGAAGGGCTCCAGGTACTCGCGCACCGGCCGCTCCGCACCCGACCAGTCCACGACCAGCACGCGCCTGCCCGCCAGCGCCAGCACCACCGCCAGGTTGGCCGCGGTGTCCACGTGGTCGCACCGCGGCGCGGCCGGGAACGCGACGCACACCCTTGCCCGATCGGTCGCCATCGGCGGACTGCTCCTCACGAACCCATTCGCCACGTCTCCCCCTCCTGCGGATCGACCGTACCGCCGATCCGTTCGGGGCGAACCGGGGGAATCACTCGATCGGCCCAGTGCGTCAGAGCGAATTCTGGAATGCGGCGAACCGGTCGGGCTGACCCGCGCGGTCGGCCAGGATGCGGCGCAGCGCGCTGTGGAACACCGAATCCGGGAGCTCGGCGAGGACCGCGAGGTCGATACCGTCGATGTCGAGCAACCCGGTCACCTCGACCGGGTCCGGTGCGGCTGCCTCGTTCTCCGCCATGGCTGTGTCCCCTTTTTGTCCAGGGCGTGTCGCCGAACTCGAACTGAATACACCATACGGACGGCGCTGCGCGGCCAACCCTGATGATTCCATGGTCGGTGGTGGATTTTCGGCGGTCACCCCGCCCGGGGAGGGGACAGTGACACCCGCGTTCAGACAGTTCGTGGTCAAGGTGCACGGCCGGTGCGACCTGGCCTGCGACTACTGCTACGTCTTCGAGATGGCCGACCAGCGCTGGCGCGGCCGGGTGCGGGCGATGTCGGCGCGGACCGCGGCCCAGGTGGTGTCGCGGATCGCCGACCACGCGCGGGCGCACGGGCTGGCCGAGGTCGAGCTGGTGCTGCACGGCGGCGAGCCGCTGCTGGCGGGCGCGCGGTTCATCGGCGAGCTGGCGGTGGACGCCCGGGCCCGGATTCCGGCCCGAACGCGGATTACCGTGCAAACGAACGGCGTGCGACTCGACCGCCGATTCCTGGACCTGTTCGGCCGGCACGACATCCGGGTGGGCGTGAGCCTCGACGGTGCCGCGCCCGCGCACGACCGACATCGCCGTGGGCACCACGGCGAGGGAAGTCATGACCGGGTGCGAACCGCCGTGGAACTGTTGCGCGCGGAATACCCGGAGTTGTTCGCGGGATTGCTGTGCGTGATCGACCTGGCCAACGATCCGGTGGAGACCTATGCGGCGCTGGTCGAGTTCCGACCGCCGACCGTCGATTTCCTGCTACCGCACGGAACGTGGACCGACCCGCCGCCGGGGCGGCTTCCGGAATCGTCGGCGACGCCTTACGCGGACTGGCTGATCGCGGTGTTCGACCACTGGTACGCCACCCCCGGGAAAACCACGGCGGTGCGATTGTTCGACGCCGCCATCGGGCTGTGGCTGGGCGCGGGCTCCGCGGTCGAGGGCCTGGGCACCGAGCCGCCGCCCCAGTTGGTGATCGAGACCGACGGGTCGCTGGAGCGCTCGGACATCCTGGCCGCGGCGTACTCGGGCGCGGGCGCCACCGGCCTGCACGTCGAGACGGACCCGTTCGACGCCGCGCTGGCCTTCGGCGCGCCCGCGCCCGCGGCGCGGTGCCGCGGGTGCCCGGTGTTCGAGGTCTGCGGCGGCGGGCAACCGGCGCACCGGTACCGCGCGGGTACCGGTTTCGCGAACCCCTCGGTGTACTGCCCCGACCTGTTCCGCTTCACCAACCACGTCCGGTACCGCCTGGCGGCGGACCTCGGCGGCCTGGCGTGACACCACAGCTCTTCGCGCTCGCACCGGGCTGTTTCGAGCGGCTCGCCCGCGGCGGCGGCGGGGTCGCGTGCGTGCGCGCCCTGGTGTCGGCTCGGCGCAGCCGGACCCTGGCGGCGATCCGGTTGGCCGCGATCGGAGACGACCGGGGCAGGCGCGCCTACGACCTGCTGGCCGCGCTGGGCCGCCAGGCGCCCGGCGCGGTGCGGCGCGTGCTGGACGACCCGGTGGTCGGTGCGTGGGCGACCCAGGCCGTGCTCGACGGCTCCCGCGCGGCGGAACTCGGCTTCGTCGCGGCCGCCGCGGCGGTTCGGGCGGGCGTCCCGGTCGAGGTCGACCTGCCGCGGGGCGGGCACGGCGTGCTGCCCTCACTCGGGTCGCTGACCGGCGTGTTCGGCGGACCGGCTCGAACAGATCTGTTGCAGTGGAAGGCCTTTCCCGTGATCGGGGTCGGCGGCGGGGTCGCGTTCACCATCGCCACGTGGCCCGCGGGCATCCTCCCGCCGGGACTGGAGCTGGCCGCCGAGGTCGACCTGCCCGCGTGCGCCGCGCTGCTGCGCGCGGCGTGGGACCTGGTGACCCGCACCGATCCCCGCCGGGCGGCCGAGCTGGCGGCGGTGATCACCACGCTCACCCCGATGCCCGCCCGGTCGACGCGCACGAACAGCGCCACCGTCCCGGACGCGCTGGGGTGCGTGTTCCTGACCTTCAACGCCGACCCGGAGTCGTTGGCGGTCACCCTCGCGCACGAGGCGCAGCACGCCAAGCTGGCCGCGCTGATGGACATCCACCCGCTGGTCGAGGTCGGCGGCGCGACCCGCTACTACGCGCCGTGGCGCGACGACCCGCGGCCCGCGGTGGGTCTGCTGCACGGGGTCTACGCCTTCCTCGGCGTCACCGGCTTCTGGCGCCGCCGCAGACTGGTGGCCCCGGGCGCGCACGCCGACCGCGAGTTCGCCCGGTGGCGCTCGGCCGCGCTGGGGGCCGCCCGCACCTTGCTGGCGGGCGACGACCTCACCGCGCACGGCCGGCGGTTCGCCCACGGCGGGGTCGCGACGCTGCGGGAGTGCTGCGGTGAAAGGGTTCCCGGCGATACCGCGACCGACGCGGCCCGCGCGCTGGCCGACCACCGGCGCCGGTGGCTGGCCCGCCACGGCCACTGACCCGGCGCCCCGAACGAGACGAAGGCGGCTGCCCACGCGCGATGCGTGGACAGCCGCCGGTCTTCGTCAGGCGATCAGCCGATCAGGTCACGGGGACCTGGGTCAGCAGGCGCCCTGGTCCTGCCAGACGGCCCACGAGCCGGGCGCGCCGGGCTCGGCACCGGTGGAGTACCAGGTGGACTTCCACTTGTGGCCGCCGAAGGACACCAGGTCGTCGGGCACGTAGGCCTGCGAGGCACTCCACTCCTGCAGACCGCCGCAGCCGCCCGGCGGGGTGCCGCCGTTGACCACGAGGGTGAAGGTGGTCGTGTGCGACACGGTGCCGGTACCGCTGACGGTCACCGCGTAACTGCCCGCCGGGGTGGTGGACGAGGTGGCGATGGTCAGCGTGGCCGACTCACCCGAGTTGATCGTGCTCGGGTTGAAGCTCGCGGTGGCGCCCGCGGGCAGGCCCTTGGCCGCGAGGGTGAGCGACTGGGCGCTGCCCGCGGTGGTGGCGGTGCTCACCGAGGTGGTGGCCGAGTTGCCCGCGTCGACGGTCGCCGTGGTCGGGTTGACCGCGATCGAGAAGTCGTTGACGGGCGGCTGGCCGCCGACGGTCAGCGTGTAGGTCACCGTGTGGTTGGTGGCGGTGCCGGTGCCCTTGATGGTGATCGTGTAGGTGCCCGCCGCGGTGCGCGCGCCGGTGGCGATGTTCACCGTCGAGGAGGCGCCGGACTGGACCGAGGCCGGGTTGAAGGTGACGGTCACGCCGCTGGGCTGGCCGGTGGCGGTCAGCGCCACGGTCTGCGCGGTGCCCGAGGTGGTGGTCGTCGACACCGTGGCGGTGGCCGACTCGCCGGGCTGCACGGTGCCCGAGGACGGGTTCACCGCGAGGCTGAACTCGCTGTTCGGGGTACCGGTGCAGGTGGGCTCACCGGACTGCGCGGGCAGGGTGATGGCGTCCCACGCGGCCTTGGTGCGGTTGTAGAGGTTGCAGCTGGAGTCGAGGCTCTTGGCCGCGGTCAGGGTGGCGACGCGGTACTTCTTGTAGGTCATGCCGCTGGTCTTGAGCAGCATGGCACCGTAGAAGATCCGGCCTGCGTCCTTGATGCCCACACCGGTGACCGAAGCGGGCCCGCCGGAGCAGATGGGGCTGGTGGGCTTGCCGCCGCCGGGGTTGTTGCCCTCGGCCAGCAGGTAGAACCAGTGGTTCAGCGGGCCCGCGGCCGCGTGCACCTCGGTGCTCGGGATGGACGCGCTGTAGCAGTTCGGGTTGTTGCCGACCTGCGACGGGTTGTACATGTTGCGGATCGGGCCGCTGCCGACGAGGTTGATCGACTCGCCGACCAGGTAGTCCGGGGTGTCCTTCGCGTTGTTCGCGTAGGCCTCGGTCAGCGCGCCGAAGATGTCGCCGGTGCCCTCACCCAGACCCGACTCCGAGGAGGTGCCGCCCGGGGTGTTCTGGTCCAGACCGTGGCCGTACTCGTGGCCCACCACGTCCATCGAGGCGATCCACTTGCCGACGGAGTTCTTGCCGATGGTGATCTGCGAGCCGTCCCAGTACGCGTTCTGCTCGTTCAGCCCCACCTTCGCGGGCCAGCTGCGGCCCGAACCGGTGTGCCCGTTGCGGCCCAGCCAGTCGCGCAGCATGTTCGACTCCTGCTGCGCGGCGTACATCAGCTCACCGCAGCCGGTCTCCTTGCTCGTCTCCGAGCCGGTGCCCCAGGTGTCGGACGACTTGGAGAACACCGTGCCGCCGGTGTAGTCCGCGCACTGCAGACCGGGGCGGTTCGGGTCCACCAGCCGGTAGGTGCCACCGGAGTTGGTCGTGTCGATGGGGACAGTGCCGTTCCACTCACCGTTGACGGTGCCGTGGGCGGCGTCCTCGACCTTGTCCAGCACGGCGCCGGTGTTGGCGTCGACCCAGACGTTGAGGTGGCTCGGGCCACCCTCCTTGGAGCTGCCGACCAGCACGTGCTCCCACGCCAGCTTCGGCGCGTCGTTGACGACCTTGACCACGAGGCGGCTGGACGCGACCGTGTCGGTCTTGGCCTGCAACGCCTTCGAGGTCCGCTCGGCGGCGGCCTTGTCGACCCGCGCGGAGGTGGACGGGACGGCCACCTTCGACTTGGTCGCGGCCATGATGGCCTGCACGCGGCCCTGGCCGTCGGCCAGCACGGTCGCGTCGCCACCCACCACCGGCAGGCCCCGGTACGTGCGCTGGTAGCTCACCGAGTACAGGTTGTTGACGAACGGGGTGACCTGGTCACGCGCGTAGGCCTCGTCCGGACCCTTGACCAGCGCGTCCAGACCGGAAGCCGCGGCCTGGTCGGCGGCGGCGAGGGCCAGCGCGGCGGGGGTGGGCGACGCGGGCTGCGCGGTGGGGGCCGCCTCGGCGGCGTTCATCACCACCTGGACGGATACGGCCGCCAAGCCTACGGCGGCCAGGTAGATGCCGACTTTTCTTTTCACGCCAAACTCCTCGGGCATGCAGGGAATACCGGGAACTCGGAGGCTGAATATATGAGTCCCGAATAACCGCGTCAACGAAGAAAGTCCCTTGCCCGACCCTCGTCGCACGTCAACCGGGGGGTAACAATTGCCAGTACCGGCACGGACGGCCGGATTGACCTATTTTGACCCACTCGGCGGACACTTTCCGCGACCTGCCATACCGTTCACATTATCGCGCATTGATATGTCACCGGACGATTAACGGGACCGTCGAATTACCATTTGTCGAGACATTATCGAACCTTGGCCGGGGCTTTACCCCGGCGCGCCGGTAGCGCAATGGCTACCATCAGCTATCTTGCCCGGCGAAGGAGTTCACTCGAAGAGGGAACGGAGCGCTGCTGGTGGCGCAGGCCGACGCGGAGCGTGCCCGGGTGCTGCGGTTCTGGCGCGCGATCGAGGTGCTCCACCCACAGCCGGTGGACCGGGTCGACCGGCGGCGGGTCTTCGCGGTCTCCCCCGACCACCCGCTGCCCTGGGAGCCGGGGCACGAACTGGCCCAGGTCAGGTCGCCCCGAGGGCAGGTGTGGCGGCACACCGTCTACCTCGGCGTCCACCCGCGGCAGGCGGCGGTCGAGGCGCTCGCCGCCGCGTTTCCCGCCGACGGCAACGGTTTCACCGAGGCGGTGCACGGTGACAGCGCGCTCGCCGCGCTCGTGGTCACCCAGGACGGCACCGTGCGCACCGGCTCGGCCGTGCTGTCCAGCTCCGCTTGGGCCACCGGCCGCGCGGCCACCCGCAAGGCGGGCAACACCTGGCTGGACGGCTTCGGCGACGTCCAGCGGCTCTTCGCGCGGCAGGTGGACGACCAGGTGGGTGGCTCCCCCGTCGACCAGGCCGGGCTGCGGGCGCTGCTCGCACTCGCCGTCCAGGCGACCGCGGTTGGCACGTCGCCGCCGCACAGCGAGATCCGGGTGCGCAGCGAAGAGATCCGGGTGCGCGGCGAGGCCGTCACCGCCCGGCGGGCCGACCGCCCCGAGCGGGCCGACCCCCTCAACAGCCTGATCGCCGACGATCTGGCCGACATCGCCGACCTGGCCCGCGCGGGCGGCCTCGGCGCCGCCCTGCGCGACTACCTCTCCCCCGCCGACCAGGTCGACACCGGCAGGCACATCGATGTCCGGTCCACTCTCGGCGCCGTTCTCGCCGAGACCGAGCCGCGCAGGGTGCCATTGGGCCGCTGGCCCGCGCGGGCCGAGCACCCACTGGTGTCCAGCCGGCAACTCGCCGTCGACGCCGCGCTGCGGATGCGTTCGACCGGCGCGGGCATCCTCGGGGTGAACGGGCCACCAGGCACCGGCAAGACCGCCGTGCTGCGCGACCTGATCGCGGCCGTGGTGGTCGAACGCGCCCGGCGGCTGGCCGAGCTCACCGAGCCCGCACGGGCCTTCGGCGGCAGCCGGACGTGGCAGGCGGGCGAGCACACCCGGGTGGCGCACCAGTGGATCCCGGAGCTCACCGGTTTCGAGCTGGTGATCGCCTCGACCAACAACGGCGCCATCCAGAACGCCACCGACGAGATCCTGGCGCGCACGGCGGTCGACGAGCAGTGGCACACCACCGTCGACGACCTGGACTACTTCCCCGGGATCGCCACGACGCTGCTCTCCGCGGACGGACCCGACCGCCCCGCCTGGGCACTGATGACCGCCCGGCTGGACACCCGGGCCAACCGCACCGCGTTCATCGACGCCTTCTCCCACGACGGCCCGAGCGCCGTGCTGTCAGTCCTCAAGGGACTGGAGGAGACCGGCCCGACCCGCCCCTGGCGAGCCGCCGTGGCGGACTTCCAGCGGGCGCTGGACCGGACGACAGCGATGCAGCAGGAGCGCTCGGCCGCGTACGCCAGGATGACCGACCTACCCGCTGCCGAACGGGACCTGCGGGTCTACCAGGACAAACTGGATCGGGCGAGCCAGGTAGCGGCCACCGCGCGCGGCAACCTCGACGAGGCCCAACGAGTCGTCCGGCAACGCGACACCGAACGCCTCCACCGCGTCGAACGCCGTAACCAACACGGCCGATCGCGCCCGGGTCTATTCACCTGGCTGCGAACCCTCGGCCGATCCACCCGCGCGTGGCACGCACATGACCAAGAACTCGCCGCCGAGATCACCAAAGCCGAACACGACCTACGGCTGGCCGAGCAGCACGCGGACGCACTCACCGAAACCGCCGACCGCACAGACCGCGTACGAGCGGCAGCCCAAAACCAAGCGGACCGCCTCCACCGCCAGGTACGACGTCTCCGCACCGCCACCACCACCGACCGCGCCACATTGGGCGAGCACTACCCAGACGAGCGCTGGTGGCAGGACCAGCGACACCGCGAGAAGAGCGCGCTGTGGACGGACCCGGCCTGGAACACAGCGCGTACCGAACTGTTCCTCGCCGCACTGCGACTGCACAAGGAATTCCTCGGGCACGTACCCCGCCAACTCCGACAGAGCCTGCAAGCCGCCACCGACATCCTCAACGGCGACGCCCCAACCACCCTGCCCCAGGACGCAGCCCTGGCAGCATGGCGAGCCCTGTTCTTCATCGTCCCGGTCGTGTCCACGACCTTCGCCTCATTCCGCCAACTGTTCGGCCACCTGGGCCGCGAAGCACTGGGCTGGCTACTGGTCGACGAGGCAGACCAAGCACCCCCGCAGTCGGCGGTAGGCGCACTGTGGCGCTCCCGCCGAGCCGTGATCATCGGCGACCCACCGCACCTGAAGCAGGCGACCACGGTCCCCCCAACAGTGGCGGACACGATCCGAGCAGGCATGCGAGTGGACGAGCAGTGGTCCCCCCACCACACCTCGGCACAGCGACTGGCCGACCGAGTGACCCCACTGGGCACCTGGCTACCGGGTACCGACGGCAAGACCTGGGTCGGCACCCCACTGACCGCCACCACCACACCGCAGCGAAAAGCCGACCCCGCCAATACCGCAGCGGCGACGCCGACCCCCACTGATACCGCAGCGGGAAGGCCGATCCCGCTGGTACCGCAGCGGTGACACCGACCCCCACTGGTACCGCAGCGGCAGGCCGACCCCGCTGGTACCGCCGGCCCCGCTACGGATGCTCGATCTAGTGGACTCGCTTCGTGTGGGGGGAGAGCACCGCTAAACTTGACCGGTGGTGGGGAATGCCCTTCACCCGCCCTTTTTTC
>NZ_BSTR01000041.1 GCF_030269645.1 Actinokineospora sp. NBRC 105648
AACCCACTGGGTGAACTGGCGACGCACCCACCAAGCACGCTCACGCTGGTTCCACAAACGCACCAGACTCGCCCGCGACATCGAGAACACCCAGGTCAGCTAACAAATGGCGGCTGCCGTACTAGGCAACCGCGTGGGGAAAAAGCGTGGGGAGAAGGGCATCCCCACCACAGGTCAAGTTTAGCGGTCGCCTCCCCCCACACGAAGGCAGTCCACCCAATCGAGCACATCCGTAGCGGGGCTGCCGGTACCAGCGGGAATGAGACTAAAGATTGAAAGATCAAGAGATTAGGGTCGGGACCGGGTGCGCGGGTCGGATGTGCGGGACTGGGGACTTGCGATTGGTAACTTGAAAATAGGGACTCGCGAGTGGGGATCGGGGATGGTGGGGAGGCGGTGGGAGGTGATGCTGCCTTGGGGTCGTTGGGGGCCGGTTGGTGAAGAGCGGGTGGTTGGGCTGTGTTCGGTGCTACCTGCTGGTGCCATTGGTCTATTCGTGGGTCTGATTTCCGCTGAACTTCCCCGATTGGCCTAGTTCCCTTGCAGGGAGCCAAGTCTGACGCGTCGCCCGCTCTGGTGTACAAACAGTGTCGTGGTCAAGAGACGGCGTTACGTGGCCCTGCTCGTCGTCGCCTGCGTATACGCGATGGTGTGGTGTTACATCGTTTTCGGTGCCGAGCGTGACGGGAATCAGCGAAGTGTCGATGCCTATGCGACCAATGTGACGTGTTCGCGCAACTGGTTGGTGCTCGGAGCTGCCTGGAGTTGTCAGGCCGATGTGGTGATCGGGGGGCGCAGTCACCCGTACAGCAGCTTTGCCTCGGCGTTGACCCCGGCTGATGTCGGGACGCCGGTGCCGATGAACCGCCTAGAGTCCGATGGCAGGCCCACCGACTCCTTCACGCCCGCTCGCGCGCGTCCGGAGTTGGGGCCGCTGGTGCCGGTGCTCTGGCTCGTGCTCGGTGGGGCGGCGTTGTTCGGTGCCGTCAAGCTGTGGCCGCGCAAGACGTCGGTCTGAGCGCGCGTCGTTCTCGGCTCGGCCTGTGTGTCGCCGACGGTGCCCGGTTGGTCCCGTCAGTCTGAGTCCGGCGTGGGTTCGGCCCAGCGGAACCAGGCCTGGTCGCCCTCGACGTGCAACAGGTAGTCCACCGGGCCCGTCGGGCCCACCAGGGTCAGGGTGTCGGTGATCTGGGCGTACACCCGCTCCCACTCCGCCGGGTCCCCGTCGGCCTCCAGCAGGGCCCACTCCCGGGTGAACAGGTCCCGGACCTCGGCGAACCCCGCTCGCGCGCGAACCGGCCGGACAGCCAGGGGAAGTCGGACTCGGTCACCGTGATCTCGCCCAGCACCTCCGCTCCCCGGCGCAGCTGCCAGGCCGATCCGACAGTCACGCCTGGTCGACCGGGATGTGCGCCCAGACCGTCTTGCCGGTCTCGCGCATCCGGACGCCCCAGTGGCTCAGCCGGTCGACGATCATCAGGCCGTAGCCCGGGCTCGGTCGCTCGGCCGGGCCGCCGTCGTCGACCTCCAGGAGCACCGTGGTGTCCTGGCTCACTCGCAGCGAGCGCGGCGGCTGGGCGTGCTCCAGTGCGTTGCTCGCCAGCTCCGTGCCCACCAGCGCCACCACGGCGACCGCGTCCTCGCTCAGCGTCACCAGCTGCTCGCGCAGCCAGGCGCGCAGCGTGGGCAGGACGGTGGCGGGGTCGCCCTCGAGGCTGTACGACGCGCCTGGCATGAAGCTCCCTTGATCATCGGGGTGGACACCGACTGCTTACCCGTTCGGACAAAATCTGACGCGACGACCGAACGGGGTTCGGTCTTCGGGGTGGTGTCCCGAATTCGAACCGGTCCGCTGGCACGCCTAGCCGTGCGCGGCGGCACGGCTATCATCTGCGCACTGGATGGTTGAGACCACAGCCTTCCGCCCGCGATGCGGCCCGGGAGACACGGTCACCCGCGCGCCGCGCCGACCAACCAGGAAGTCTGAGCAATGAGTCCCGAACCATCCCGGCCGCGCTGGTCGTTGCGCCGGTGGGCGATGTTGTCGTCACTGGTCGTGGTCGCCGTCCTGCTCGCCGCGATCGTCGCCGTCGGCGTGGCGGTGGCCGACCTGACCAGGGCCCGCACGCGGCTGCTTGACACTATCGGCCCCGCCGTCGTGGCCACCCAGCAGTTGGGCACGGCGCTGATCGACCAGGAGACCGGCGTCCGGGGCCTCGTGCTCAGCGCGCGCGGCGAGTTCCTCGAACCCTACCGCGACGGTCGCCCCCGCCAGGACGCCGCGCAGGTCCTCATCGGCAACGCCACGGCCGACGTCCCCGGGCTGCGCGCCGAGCTCGACGACCTCGACCGGACCGTGGCGGCCTGGCGCGCCGACTACGCCGAGCCCGCCATCGCCGCGGCCCAGGCGGGCGGCCCGGGGCCCTCGGCCGAGCTGGGCAAACAGCGCTTCGACACCATCCGCGGCGTGCTGGGGCGCCTGCAGGGCACGCTCGAGATCGCCCGAGCCGACGCGCGCGGCGACCTCAACGGTGCCGCGTCCCGGCTGGCGACCACCTGCGTGATCACCCTCGGCGGCCTGCTGCTCGTGGTCGCCGCGGCGGTGATCGCCTTCAGCGCCAGCGTCGTGCGGCCGCTCTCCCGGCTCACCGGGCACGTGCGCACGGTCGCGGGTGGCGACTTCGGCCACCAGGTCGCGGTGTCCGGTCCGGCCGAGCTGGTCTCACTCGGCCGCGACGTCGACGGCATGCGGCTGCGCATCCTCGGTGAGCTGGAGCGGGCCGAGGAGCGCAACGCCGCGCTGGACGCGGCCGGGGAGAACCTGCGCCGGTCCAACACCGAGCTCGAGCAGTTCGCCTACGTCGCCTCGCACGACCTGCAGGAGCCGCTGCGCAAGGTGGCCAGCTTCTGCCAGCTGCTCGAACGCCGCTACAGCGAGCGGCTCGACGACAGCGCCAAGCAGTACATCGCCTTCGCCGTCGACGGCGCCAAGCGGATGCAGGTGCTGATCAACGACCTGCTCGCGTTCAGCCGGGTCGGCAGGCACACCGGCAAGCACGTCGACGTCGACAGCACCGAGCTCGCCCGGCAGGCCACCGCCAACCTGGCCGACGCGATCGCCGCGGCCGACGCCGAGGTCGTGCTCGGCGAGCTGCCCACCGTGCACGGCGAGGCCGCCCTGCTCACCGCGGTGTTCCAGAACCTCATCGGCAACGCGGTCAAGTTCCGCGGCCCGGACCGCCCGCGCGTCGAGGTCGGCGCCGAGGCCGACGGCGACCGGTGGCTGTTCTCGGTCACCGACAACGGCCTGGGCATCGAGGAGCAGTTCGCCGACCGGGTCTTCGTGATCTTCCAGCGGCTGCACGGCAAGGACGCCTACCCGGGCACCGGCATCGGCCTGGCGATGTGCCGCAAGATCGTCGAGTTCCACGGCGGCACCATCTGGCTCGACACCGGCCACACCGAGGGCACCCGGTTCCGCTTCACCCTGCCCCGGACGGGCGGCGACGATGAGCGATGACCTGGTGGGCCAGCTCCTGGCCCTCACCCAGGCCCTGCTCGGCGCGGGCTCGGTGGCCGACGTCCTGGAGCGGGTCGTGCACACGACCAGGGACGTGGTCGTCGGCGCCGACCTGGTCAGCGTCACCTTGCGCGCCCCGGACGGCGCGTTCCACACCCCCGCGTTCACCGACGGGATCGCCGACCAGCTCGACCAACTCCAGTACGAACACGGCGAGGGCGCCTGCGTCGAGTGCGCCCGCCCGTCCGGGCCCGCCGCGGCGCACAGCCCCGAGCTCGCCGCCGACCGCCGCTGGCCCCGGTTCGGCCCCGCCGCGGCCGAGCTCGGGTTCCACTCCCTGGCCGCCGCTTCCTTACTGCCCGACGCCCGAGTCCCCCGCCTCTCCGGCGCCCTCAACGCCTACTCACGCGCCCCCGGCGCCTTCGACCAGGCCGACCGGGACGCGCTGCTGCTGCTGGCCACGCACGCCTCGCTCGCCCTGGCCACCGCCGAGGGACTCACCCGCGAGCAGCTGCGGATCGAGCAGCTGCGCGACGCCCTGGACAGCCGAGACGTCATCGGCCAGGCCAAGGGCATCCTGATGGCCCGCCGCGGCATCGGCGCGGACGAGGCGTTCGACACCCTGCGCCGCACCTCGCAGAACATCAACGTCAAGCTGCGCGACCTGGCGGCCACCCTGGTAGCCCGGCACCACACGCTGGACTGACCCGGGACCCGGGCCTCACCGGCAGCTGGGCCACTCGAGTGGCCCAGCTGCCGGCTTGATTGAGCCCCCGTGCTGCTGCTTAACACGCGAGGCTCAAGACCAGGCGATTCCGCTACGCACGAGGACGAGCGGGATATACCCACCAAACGATCATCTACACCCGACCGACACGGTCATTTCCACGACATCCCAGATTCCCCACCCGACCGCCCCCGGACAACCCGCGGACACCCACTCCGCGCACCCCTCCAGCCGCCCCCGAGCCCCCTCCACCCGAGCCAGCCGTGCTCGCCCCAGCCGCGGGTGCAGACCGGACCCGTCCAAGGTGGCCACAGCCGCCACCCCGCACCACCCGCTCACCCACAACGATCCACCTGATGCCCCGTAACGATCCACTTGATGCACTGTCCGATAGCGCCACCACCCGACCCCGCACCTCCATTGAGGATGGTCGTGGTCCACCGATGCCTCCGGCCAAGCGAATAGCCCCGCCCCACTCACCCACTTACCCGGACCCCCACCCCCACTCCGGACCCCGCTCCCACCCCCGTATCAAACCCGTTTCGGACCCCGCTTCAGACCCCGTTCCGGACCCCGCATCAAACCCCGTTCCGGACCCGCTTCAGACCCTGCTACCGACCCCGTTCCCGACCCTGCTCCGGACCCACCGGACCCCCCCTATAGACCCCTCCCACCGCATACACCCGTCTCCCCATCCCCGCTGGAACGTTCCAGAATCCCGCCCCCGCTGGAAAGCAAGGCCCACAACCTCCCTGCTCGATTGGGTGGACTGCCTTCGTGTGGGGGGAGAGCACCGCTAAACTTGCCGTGTGGTGGGGATGCCCTTCACCCGCCCTTTTTTCACCACCGCGGTGCTCTAGGGGCCCCACACGAAGGCAGTCCACCCAATCGAGCACCACCGTCTCAGCCCGGGTAAACCCAGGGGCCATCCACCCAATCGCCCCAGGCGCCATCGGCCCAAGGGCCCTTCACCCAATCGACCGAGGCGCAATCCACGTAATCGACCAAGGGCCGATCCGGCGACACGAGACCGCAACCCACCAGACCGCCGAACCCAAGCCCCCCAAGCACACCGCCCCAACCGCGCGAGCTCCCCCACCACCTGCACCACCGGGAACTGCGCGCACACCGCGTACCAGATCACCAGGCTCCACTTCGGCCCGCGCACCTCCCGCCCCAGCGCGCTGCGCCGACCCGCGAGGAACGCGCCCGCCGTGCTCAGCAGGCCGACCGTGGTGCCGAAGATGTCCATGTGCCCACAGTCGCCCGCTCAGCCGGATCCGTCTGTGCCACCTGGCAGGTCCCCGCCCTGATCACTCGATTGGATCACGGTGATCACCGTCACGCGTCGTCGTGCCGTCGACCGCGCCGGTCGGGCCCGCGGTGATGGCGACAACCGTGTCTCCACAACGGATCAGGTCACCCGGACGGACCAACACCTCCCCGGTCAGTCGTCGCCCGTTGTGGAACGTGCCGTTGCGCGACCCCAGGTCCGCCACCACCGCGCGCCCGCCGACGACCGTGATCGCCGCGTGCTCGCGCGACACCGCGCCGTCGTGGTGCAGTGCCACCTCCGCCGCCGCGTCGCGCCCGATCAACACCCGACCGGCAGCGGGCAACTCCCGCACGCGCGCCCGCCCGGTCCCGTCGACCCAGGTCAGCATGGGTCTGCCGGACGACGGCGGCCCCGGGGCGACCACCCGCAGCACCGTCGCCGTCCCCGCGTGCGCCAGCACCGCGCGCTCCAGGTCGCGCAGCGCGGAGCCCGGATCCACCCCGGCCTCGTCCGCGAGCACCCGACGCGCCTGTCGGTAGCGGTCGAGCGCGTCCGACTGCCGCCCCGCCAGGTACAGCGCCGCCATCAGATGTCCCCACAGCCTTTCCCGCAGCGGGTTGTCCGCGACCAGCCCCTCCAACTCGTGCACCAGCTGTGTCGCCGAACCCGCGCGCAGGTCGGCCGCCACCCGTGCTTCCACTGCCTCCCAACGCAACTCCGCGTAGAGCGCCCGCGCCGGGTCGAGCGCCGCGTGGTCGGGCAAGTCCGCGCAGAACTGCCCGCGCCACAACGAAAGCGCTTGCCGGTAACCGAAAGCGGCTCCGGTTGCGTCACCCGCCCGATCGGCGGCGCGGGCCAGGGCCACCGCGTCCTCGGCTGCGCGGACATCGACCACCGCACCGGTCAACAGATAGCCGGCAGGCGTGTGCCGCAGCAGGGCCCCGTGTTTTCCCAATGCCTGCCGCACCGTGTGAACGTGAACCTGGACCGTGGTCCGGGTAGCGGGCCGCCCGGTGTCGGAGTAGACCGCCTCGGCCAACCGGTCGCCCGGTACGGGCGTGTCCCCGGACGCCGCGAGCACGGCCAGCACCGCACGCGGCCGCACGCCCGCGGGCCCGGCCGCGGTGCCGTCGACCACCAACTCGACCGCCCCGAGCAGCCGAACCTCTACCGCCATGTGGGGCATGGTCGCAGGGCCTGAAGCGCGCCTGAAGCGCGGTGCGGTCTACTGACCGCCATGACCACCCTGACCGCGCTCGAAGAGGTCGTCGACCGCCACGGCCGCGCCACCCTCGCCGACCCGATCGCCCTCACCGGCGCGCTGCGCAGCCTGGCCACCCCACCCCCGGACGCCGACATCGCCGACCTGGCCGGTGTCTCCGCCTCAGGTGCCGTCGAACGGCTGCGCGCGGCTGTGGAGGCGGGCGCGCGCCCGCAGGAGGCTCGCGCGGAAGCGTTGCGCGGCACCACCGGAGACCGTGCGGAGTGGGCTGTCGACCAACTCGGCGCCGCGCTGGGCTACCTCCCCCGGGGTGCGGAACCTGTTGCCAAGCAGTCGAACTCCAACCGCACCCTCTTGATCGCCGCGCTCGTCGTGGTGTTGCTCGGCGCCGTCGGCACCGTGGTTGTGTTCTCCGCCAACCGCGACACGGCGTCGGGTCCCGTCGAGCCGACCGCCGCCGCACCGACTACCACGGTCGCGCCGACAACGACGACCACACCGCCGACCAGCAGCACCACGAACACCTCGAGCGCCACGACCCCGCGCGCGGCGTTCACCGACCCGGCGCTGCTCAAGGTGGCCGAACCGTACCTGGACCGCGCGGGCGTCAAGTGCGAGGTGGCCGACCCACAGGTGGGCGTGCAGGAGAGCGTCCTGTGCGACCTGGGTAGCGGGATCGCGGCCAGTTTCCGCAAACTCCTTGACCCGCAACAGCTCGACGCCCTGCGCGGTGTGCTGATCAACGACAACCCGAGTGCTCTGCCGGGGTCGGTGCGCAGCCTGCGCTGGGAGTACGTGCCCGGCAAGCCCGGGATCCGGACCGGCATCCCGGTGGGCACGCCGCGCAAGGGCGACGGTGCGCGGGTGCGCTTCCTCGACCCGGAGCACCAACTCTCCCGGCTGTACTTCGACGAGGACGCCACCGGGGTGGCGGTGCTGATGCAGGCGACCACCGACGACCAGCAGGTGCTGCGCGCCTTCTGGGCCGACCCGGACGCGTGAGGCCACTGTGGACGATCGACTGACCGAGGTGGTCCGGCGCTTCGGCAGGCACGCCCTGACCGACCCGGTCGCCCTCCGCGCGGCGCTGCGGGAGACCGGGAACCGTTTCACCGCAAGAGAAGTGGACGCACTCGCGGCGGTGGCGGGTTCGCCGGAGCTCGCCGCGCTGTCCACCGAATCGGATATCGCCTCTGTGGTCGCCCACTGGACCTCGGTGCCGGCTATCGAGGTCCAGTGGGCCCTTCGGGCGTTCCTGGCACCCGCCAAACCCTTGACCCGTCTCCTGACCGACCACGAGCAGACGCAGACCGACGAGTCCACCCGGGCGGTAGCAATCGAACAGGCAACCGAACACGTCCAAGACGCGCCGACGAGCAGGGTCGAACCGGCCGCGCAGTTGGCCGACACCGCACCCCCACTGGGGAACTACGCAGCCGCCCACCGGGTCACCTGGGAAGACGTCCCTACCCCCACGCGCACGCGGGTGGTGTGGCTCCCGATCGTCATCGTCGCGGTGCTGGCCCTCGTGGGCGGGGGAGTGTTCCTGCTCAACCGCGATACCGAACAGCCCCCCGCCCCGCCCCCGGACCGCTACGCCACCGATCAGGTCGCCGCGCGCTACCGCGCGCTGGGCGCCCGCCTGCTCGACGACGCCCTCCGCTGCGCCCAACTCCCGGCCCGCCCGAGCGAGGTGGAACGGGTCTCCTGCGACATTGGCACCTCCACCCTGACCCTGACCACCTACGACGCGCCGTCCCGCTTGGCCGAGACCCGCCGGTCCGAGGTCCCCGAGACCGGTGCCGTCCGCTCCGCCCGGGCCGAACAGCAGGGCGCGGGCTTCGCCATGGCCGAGATCGAGTCGGGCGCGGCCACGATCCGTTGGGACATCGACAGCCCGCGCCCGGTCAGCGCCAACCTCACCACCGACCGGGGCGGCTTGACCCCGATCCTCACCACCTACGACGCCCTCCAGTTCGGCGGCTTGGCACGCCCCGACCTACCCGGCCCCGCGTTCACCTCAGGGGTGCTGTGGGCGTTCGCCGAGAACCAGGTGATCAACGCCGAAAAGCCGCAGTGCCAACAGGTCCCGGTCGCCGCGGGCACCACCGAGATGGTCAAGTGCCCACTGACCGACGGCGGCATGCTCACCTTCGCCCTGGCGGCGACCAGGGCAGACCTGATCAAGCAACGCACCGAGAACGCCGCCGGCGGCGGCAAGGTCCCCGGCACAGTCCAAGTCCGCGCCTGGAACCACAGCACCGGCGGTGACATCACCGGCCAGTTCATCACCTTCACCACCGCCGACGACAAGTCCCCGACCATCTACTTCGACGACGACCAAACCCTCGCCTACGGCTACCTCTTCGGCGCCCCAGGCTCATCCCCGGAGGCCCTCGACGACCGCTGGCAACACGGCCGCTAGCGGCTCAGCCGAAGCGCATGGCGGTGAAGAAGTCGGCTACCGGGTCGCTGTCGCGGGGGTAGGAGACGGTGGGGCGCCCGTCCAGGATCGAGACCGTCGACTGGGTCTCGTCGGTCCACGCGTAGCGGGTGTTGTCGCCGAGGACGACGCACACCAGGGTGCCGTGGTGGCCGTCGCGTTTCCAGGTCTCGCGGGTGGGCAGGTCGGTCGGGCAGCGCCCCGGGCTCAGGCCCGCCGGGTCGGCGCCGCCCGCGGTGCGCAGGTAGTCGGCGGCGGCGGTCGGGTCGTCCAGCGCCGCGATCCGCAGGTCGCCGACGTCGGGTCCCGGGGCGCACACGACCTGGGCGCGCACCTCCTGGTTGGTCGACGACACCGGCGTGCAGGTGAGCCCGGCAGGCGTACTGCGCGCGACCCGGTCAGTGGGTGACGCGCCTTCCGGACGCAGGATCAGCGCGGCGCCGATGCCCAGCGCCGCCACGGCGGCCACCGCGATCGCGATCTTCGTCCACCGACCCTGAACCGCGCGGCGAGCACCAGCGCGGAACCGGCCACGCCCGGTCTGAACTGCGGGAACCGCCTGGGAAGGGGCGTCGCGTTGGATCTCCCTGATCCGCGCGCGGACGTCCCGCACCGTCGGCCGCGTCGCCGGGTCCTTGGCCAGCATGCCCGCCAGCAGTGAGTTGAGCGCGTCGGTCCGCGCGTCGTCCGCGACCAGGCGCGGGCTCTGAGCGTGCAGGTGCGCGGTGATCACCGCGGCCTGGGTGCCGGTGAACGGGACCTTGCCGGTCAACGCCGCCCAGAGCAGGCAGCCCAACGCGTACACGTCGGCGGCCGGGGTGGCGGGCTCACCCCGCAGGCGTTCCGGGGCGAGGTAACCGACGGTGCCGATCAGCCCGGACGTCTCGGACCCGGCGACCTCGGCCGAGCGGGCGATGCCGAAGTCGCACAGGTACGCGTGGTCGGCGTCGTGGTGCTCGGCGAGCGGGCGCAGCAGGACGTTGCTGGTCTTGACATCGCGGTGCACCACCCCGACCGCGTGCGCGTCCCCGAGCGCGGCGGCGACCTGGTCGACGATCGTGAGCGCCCGCGCGGGCGGCAGTGGCCCGGCCTTGAGGACGGTCGCCAGGTCCGGCCCGTTGACCAGCTGCATCGCCAGGTACAGCGACCCGTCGACGGCCCCGTGGTCGAAGACGGCGACCACGTGCGGCGAGTCCAGCCGGGCCAACGCCGCCGCCTCGCGGCCGAAGCGCTCCCGGTAGCCGGGGTCGGCGGCGAACTCGGGCGGCAGCACCTTCAGCGCCACCGCCCGACTCATCCGCCACTGCCAGGCGCGGAAGACCACCCCCATCCCGCCCCGCCCGAGCACCCCGTCGATCCGGTACCCGCCGAACTCCGCGCCGACCTCCGGCCCCATCCACACTCCTCACCCCGACGACCCGCCAACGCCCCAGAGCCCGGGAGCGCGATTCCACGCCACCACGGACCCAGCCCATCGGCCCGGCTGGTCCTCCGCACCGATCGGTCCCCCGTTCCGACTCGCCCTCCGAGTCTCTCGTTCCCGGTGCCGGATCAGCCCAGGAGGTGGCGGGAGGGGGCGTAGTCGATCTTCCAGTCGGCGTAGACGCCGGAGGTGCCGTCGGTTCGGCAGCGCAGGCCCAGGCTGATCCACCGGACCTCACCATCGGCGTGCAGGGCGAAGCCGACTGCCACGGCGAACGTGTTGCCCCCGCAAGGGCATTCGCACTCCACGAGTTCGCCCGCGTGCTCCGCGCTGTCGGCGATCGGCGCGAAAGCCCCGCACGCGACGCACAATCGTTCGGCGCAGCCCTCGGTGTCGTCGACGGCGACCCGGAACTCGGTGCCGCCGCAGTCCGCGCACACCGCCGGGACGACCACCGACACCGGGTAGCCGCCCGCGGCGAAGTCCCGGACGTGGTCGGCCAGCGGTTCGCTCATCGGCGAATCCTCCCACGGAGCGAAAACGGCGTCCCGCGATCCACTCCGCGTTCACCCGCGACCCCTAGCGTGCGGACGATCGCGCGCCCGGTGTGGGCCCGCGCCGCAGAGATCGGATCACGCATGAGGAGACCGCTGGCCATCGGGCTCGCCGCGTTCGCGGTGTGCTCGCTCGCCGTGCCCAGTTCCGCCGCGCCCGAATCGGACCGGGGTGGCCCGGGCCGCGCTGCGCTGACCCAGTTCGCGGCCCTACCCGCCGAGACCTACGTCTCCGCGAGCGACCCGTCCGGCTCCCTCCTCGGCACCGCGCCGGTCAACGGCATCACGCCGCCGTTCGCCGACCAGCCGGTGCAGGGCTTCAGCGGCATCGTCGGCAACCCCGACGGCACCTTCGAGGTGTTGTCCGACAACGGCTACGGCACCAAGGCCAACAGCGCCGACTTCGTGCTGCGCCTGCACCGGATCGGCCCGGACTTCCGCTCCGGCGCGGTGGACGTGCTGGGCGGGGTCAACCTGACCGACCCGAACCGCAAGGTCCCGTTCCCGCTCACCCGCCCGGACCGGGTGCTCACCGGCGCCGACTTCGACGTCGAGTCGATCGTGCGGGCCGCCGACGGCAGCTACTGGATCGGCGACGAGTTCGGTCCGTACCTGCTGCACTTCGACCGCGCGGGTCGGCTCCTGGCACCGCCGGTGCCGCTGCCCGGCGTGTTCGCGCCGGAGAACCCGGCCGGGACGCCGAACCTGTTGAGCAGCAAGGGTTTCGAGGGCCTCGCCCTCTCGCCCGACCGGCGCACGCTCAACGCGCTGCTCGAAGGCGTCGTCGCGGGCGACTCGGCGGGGTCGTTGCGGCTCAACGAGTTCGACCTCGTCCGAGGGGCGTACACGGACCGGCGGTGGACCTACCAGCTCGACGACCCGGCCTACGCGATCGGCGACGTGACCACTGTGGACCGCGACCGGCTGCTGGTCATCGAGCGGGACGGCGGTCAGGGGGCGACCGCCAAGGTGAAGAAGATCTACCTGGCGGACAAGCGGGACCGCGACCACGATGGGAAGCTGGACAAGACGCTGGTGGCGGACCTGCTGAATCTCGCCAACCCGCGGCACGTGGGTGGCTTCGCGGATCCGTTCACCTTTCCGTTCCAGACCATTGAGGATGTGGCGATCCTCGATGACCGGACGCTGGCTGTGCTGAACGACAACAACTTCCCGTTCTCTTCTGGGCGGACGCCTGGGAAGCCGGACAACAACGAGTTCATCACTGTTCGGTTGGGGGAGCGGTTGCACGCGGATCCTCGGGTGCTGCGTCCGTGATGTTCTCGATCTAGTGGGCTCGCTCCTGCGTTGCCTGGGTTGCTCGTTTTCGCGTTGCCGTCTTCGTTGCCCGGGTTAGAAGCGTGGGCTCGATCTAGTGAACTCGCTTCGTGTGGGGCCCCTAGAGCACCGCGGTGGGGAAAGAGCGTGGGGTGAAGGGCATCCCCACTACCAGGCAAGTTTAGCGGTGCTCTCCCCCCACACGAAGCGAGTCCACTAGATCGAGCATCCGTAGCGGGGCCGCCGGTACCAGCGGGGTCGGCCTCACCGCTGCGGAACCAGCGGGGTCGGCCCTTCCGCTGAGGTCTGGTGGTGGTAGTAGTAGTAGTGGGGCGGCCTCTCCGCTGCTATTGTTGTGGTTACTGGGTTCTGGTTGACCGTAGGACGCGCAGTAGGCTTTTTGCGCCTGCTGTTGTCAGGGGGTCTACCTGGTAGTAGTCGGCGATGCCCGGTAGGAAGCTCAGTGGGATCTCGTCGGGGGATCGGCCTGGCAGGACCACCGGTAGGACCTTGGGGGTCCACTGGTCTGGCTGGCGGTGCAGTAGGTCGGCCAGTCTGCGGTATTCGAAGAGGACGCCGAGGTTCTTGCCGGGTGGGAGAGTTCCGTTGCCTGCGGCCAAGTAGGACGGCGAGGCGACCGTGAGCACGTAGTCGGCTCGCATGATCTGGGTGTTGATCCAGGAGTCCCAGTTCCGGCGGACGTCGAGGTTCTGGCGGTCGTAGTGCACCGTGATGCCCTCTGTTCGGAGGAGGTCGCAGAGGGTTGCTACCGCTGCCTTGTGCTCTGGTGACTCGTGTGCGTAGGACACGAAGACCCGTGTATCGGAACCGTTCGTTGGCACTGCCTTGGAACCGTTGTCCTGCAACGTCTCCGGCGCTGTGGGCTCGGCTATTGCAGGCTTCGGTACTGTGGGCAAGGGGAGGACGAAAGCGTCCTTTCGGCCGGTCGGGCGCATTTTCAGTGCCGGATCTATTGACACGTGGTAGCTCCCCGATGCCACCACCGGTACCTCGACCATGTCCGGCGGTGTGAGCAGCACGAAACACGCGGTGTGTGCGCCGGTGGGGACGCCGCCGGTGTGGGTCCACTGGATGGAGTCGGTGCCGATGCCGGTGCAGTCGATCCGGGGCTCGAGTGCCGGTAGTGGGATCGCGCCTGTGCCTGGGATGAAGTCGAGGTGCGCGTTCAGGTCGTAGGTGGTCGCGGGTATCGGTCTCGTTATCGCGCGGGGGATGGCGTCTAGCACTGTGACGCCCGGAATCGGGAACTCGAACTTGATCTCGGCCCAGGCCGGTGCGGGTACTTCTGGCTCGATGGCGAAGTTGTAGTGCGCTCGTACCAGATAAGCGGCGTGTCCGGCCAGGTCCGTGGGGACCGGGTCGAGCTGGCGGACCCGCCAGCCGCCGAGTTCGATCAGGCCGAGGGGGATTCCGCTCGGTGCCGCCTCGAAGGACTTGGCCGCCTCGGTGAGGTGCAGAGGGATGGTGCCGAGCCTGTCCACGCGCGCCTCCGAATGGTGCCGGTCGCCGGCCGTACAGTATATGGTGACGGCGGTACCGGAGACGGAACAGGCGGTGTCGGGGACGTGGTCGCTGCGGAGCGGGACAGCCACGCGCGGGAGGTCGACCGGCGGATGGCGCTGGCCAGGGAGTGGGACGACCTGGTCGAGCAGGTCCGCCGGATCGAGGGTTTCCAGGACTTCCTCCGCCCGCCGCCACTGGAGTCGTTGTTGGGTGCGGCGGTCAACGGGCCGGTGGTCGTGGTCAACGTGAGTCGCTGGCGCTGTGACGCGCTGGTTGTCACCACCGCCGGGGTCGAGGTGGTCGAGCTGCCCCGCCTCACGGCGGCTGAGGTCGCGGAGCGCACGGCGGCCTTTTTGACCGTCCTGGGGGACCACGCCGTCGCGGATCTCTCATTCGCGGCTGCGCTGCGTGCCCGCGCCGACTGGTTGGCGGAGCGCGAACGCATTCTGCGAGCGACCGTGGAGTGGCTCTGGGACACTGTCGCCGAACCGGTTTTGGGCGCCTTGCCCAGGGATCACGCCCGGGTGTGGTGGTGCCCGACCGGTCTGCTCACGCTGTTGCCGCTGCACGGTGCCGGTTACCACTTCGACGGTAGTGGTCGTACTGTCCTGGACCGGGTCGTGTCTTCGTACACACCTACCTTGCGGGCACTCGCCGGTCTGACTGAGCCGTCCGAAAAGGATGATAGCCCGCTGCTTTTCGTCAGTGTGCCAGACGTTCTCGACCAGGTTGATCTGGCGAGCGATGTCGCGCGCGAGTACGACTTCCTGCGTGAGACCTTCCCGCACGGTCTCACCAGCATCGGTGGCTCCGCCGCTACCGTCGCGGCTGTGCGGGCTGCCATGGCCGATCATCGTCGGGTCCACCTGAGCTGCCACGGTCACCAGGACCTCAATGACCCATCCGCCGCCGGATTTCTCTTGTCTGACGGGACTCTCACCATCGCGCTGCTCAGTGCGGCCCGCCACGGCGGTGACTTCGCCTTCTTGTCGGCGTGTCGGACCGCGACGGGTGGCGTCGACCTCCCCGACGAGGTGATCACCCTCGCCGCGGCGCTCAGCTATACCGGGTATCGGCACGTCGTGGGCACCCTGTGGTCGGTTGACCCCGCGATCGCGGCGGAGGTCACCACCGCCGTCTACCCGGAGCTGGTGGTGGATGGGGAGTTCACTCCCGATCGTTCGGCCACGGCCCTGCACAGTGCGGTTCGCGCGTTGCGTGACAGCGGGCGCTCGATGGACGACTGGCTCCCGTTCACCCACACCGGCCCATGAGCGCGGACCGCGCGCGGTGGCTGCGCCTGGTGGAGTCGCGGGTCGAGCGGTTCGCCGAGGACCCGGCGGTCGTGCTCGGCCCCGAAGCGTTGCGGGAAGCGGAGAATCTGTTCGCGGCTGCCGAACCTGATGTCGAGGCTGTCGTCGCAGTCGCCTGGTTGCACTGGCTGCGTGTAGATTTGCTACCGGCGGACGAGGCCGAGGTCGAACTGGAGCGGGCGATCTCCCTGTTCACCGAGGTTTGGGACCTTGCCCCGGACAGTGTGCCTGTCGAACTGCGGGACGTGCTCGGTGAGGATGCGGGGGTGGCCGAGTTCCTGCTCTACCTGGCCGATGGTGATGCCGATGTCCTCGATGTCGCCGTGGACAGGCTCCGGGAGTCCGCTGACGCCGATCCGACGATCGCTGCCAGGAGTGGGAACCTCGCGGCTGCCCTGTGCGAGCGCTTTGTGCTTGCGGGGCGGGAAGTAGACCTCGATGAGGCAATCGCGGTGGCTGCCCGTGCGGTGGCTGCCGCCGAGCCGGGATCGCGCTCGCGGGGCGGTGTGCTGGCCACCTCAGCCGCTGTGCTGCGCGCCCGCTATGAGAGCCGGGGCGAGGTCGCCGATCTCGACACCGCCGTCGCGCAGTACCGTGCGGCGGTCGGCGACCCGGACGACCCGGCGGCGACGAACGCCATCGTGCTGACGAACTTGGTCACGGCCTTGGTCACCCGATTCGAGGCGCACGGCGAGTTGGCCGACCTCGACGAGGCGATCAGCACCGCGCGCGCCGTGACCGATCCGATTGGCGACACGTGGTCGGCGCTCGGACTCGCCCTGCGCACCCGGTACGACAGAACGGGTTCGGTAGCGGATCTGGACGAGGCGCTCGTGGCCGCGCGGAAGGCGGTGCGGGAGACCGAATCCGAGGGCGACCACGCGGGCGCGTTGTCTTGCCTGTCGGGCGTCCACGGTGCCCGTTACCGACTCCACCAAGACCTCGCCGAGCTCGACGCCGCCATCGAGACCGCGCGGGCCGCCGTGGCCGTGGGAAAGGGGGCGCATCGGGAGGTGTACCGGTCGAACCTGGGCGACCTGCTGCACGACCGCTTCACCGCGACCGCGGACGAGGAAGACCTGGCCGCCGCGATAAACATTCTGCGCCAAGCACTCCAGGGCACACCAGACCTGAGCCCGCACCGACCCAGCTGCGTCGCGAACCTCGGGCAGGCCATGCTTTCCCGCTACGAGCGCCAAGGCACCGCCGCCGATGTCGATGAGGCGGTAGTCCTCGCCAGGCAGGGCGTTGAGCTGGCTCGGCTGGACAACATGGACGGGCCGCGGATCAGGGCCCTGCTCGCCCAGGCTGTTCAGGCTCGGTTCGAGGACCGCGGTGCGGTCGCAGACCTGGACGAGGCTGTCGAGTTGGCCCGTTCGGCACTCGGGTCCGTTGCGCGTGAGCACCCCGAATACCCGACATACCTGGGAATCCTGGCCACCGCGCAGTGGGCCCGCTTCCCGTGGACCGCTGATCCGGCCGACCTCGAGGAGGCGGTCGAGGTGGCTCGCGCGGCCGTGGAACTGGCCCGTACGAACGAGGACCGGGCCGCTCACGAGTCGAACCTCTCGGTGGTGCTCGGTTCCCGCCACGAACTCACGGGTCGACCCGCCGATCTGGAAGAGGCGGTGGCCGCGGCTCGTCGTGCGGTCGGTGTCACCGCGCCGGGTAGCCCCGCACTGGCCCGCAGACTTGCCAACCTCAGCGCGGTTCTACGTTCCCGCTTTGAAGACCTCGGTTCGATCGAGGACATCGATGAGGCCGTAGTGTGCGCGCGGGCCGCAGTTGCGGTAGCGCCCGTGAAGAGCCCGGAACGCGCGGCGTGGTGGTCGACCCTGACCGGCGTCCTGCAGAGCCGCTACGGACAATCAGCCCAGCTCGCCGACCTGGACGAGGCTGTCGACGCCGCGCGGGAGGCCGCGCGCACGACGCCGCCGACTGCCCCCGCCTTCGCCGGCAGACTCAGCAACCTCGGCAACGCACTACTCCGTCGGTCCGGCGAACCAGCAGACTTGTTGCCATTCTTGGCTTCGCCCGGTGTGGAGTCCACTGTGTCCGATGATCTCATCGAGGCTGTTCAGGCCATGCGCGACGCGGTCGCGGCCGTGCTGCCCGGCGCGCACGATCACGCCGCGCTGTGTGCGAACCTGGCGATGACCCTGCTCAGCCTGTACTACGCCACCGGCGAGAGCGCGGTCCTCGAGGAGTCGGTCGAGTGGGCCCGGCGGGCGGTCGAGCGGACCACGGCCGACCAACCCGATCTGGCCCTGCACCAGGCCGACCTCGGTGTCGCGTTGGCCGCGCTCGCTGCGGTGACCGGTGCCGAGGACGTGCTCACCGAGTCTCTGGCGCTCTTGAGGCAAGCCGCGGGCGTGCGCACCGCGCCCCCGTTGATCAGGATGGTCGCGGCGCGCAGGCGAGGTGAGGTGGCGGGCGGGGCGGGCAGGGTGCCGGAGGCGGTGGCGGGCTTCACCGAGGCGGTTCGCCTGCTGGGCGTGACGTCCTGGCACGGCTTGGACCGCCGGTCCCGGGAACGGCACTTGGCCGCTGCCCTAGGCCTGGCCACGGATGCGGGCGCCTGGGCTATACACAGTGGACAGTCAAGTCTATCCGTCGAATTGCTGGAGTCGGGGCGGTCGGTGCTATGGAGCCAACTCCTTGATGCCGCGCCGGACCTGACGGCGGTGACCACGGCCGATCCAGCGCTCGGCGCGCGGCTACTTGAGGTTGGCCGCCTGCTGAACAGGGAGTTGGGCCATCGTGACCGACCTTGACGCGCTGCGGCAACGGGTTGCGGACTACTTCGCGGGTGACGCCGACGCCGTGCTGGGCGACGCCGCGGTCGCCGAAGCGGGTGCGTTGTTGGCGACGGTGCTGGACCAGGACACAGAGGAAGAGGTCTACGTCGACGTGTTCCAGGCCGTCGCGCTGCTGCACTGGTGCCGCTTCCAGGCCACGGAGCAGGCGGACGACTTGGCCGTGGCCGTGCGGCTGTTCTCCTTCCTCGCGGAGAAGGACGTCGACTTGACCCCGCTTGAGATCCGCGGCCACCTGGACATCGGCTCTGGCCCCGGTGTGCTCCCGGCGAGTGGCACCCAGTGGGCGGTGCTCGCGTTGCAGGGCGGCGACCCGGCGGCGATCGACGAGGCCGTCGAGATCCTCCGGGCCGCGTTGGCTGACCCGGCTGACCCGTATCGCGACAGGTACCTGGTGAACCTCAGCGCGGCCCTGCTGTCCCGCGCGCGGCGCTCGTCCGCACTGGCCGACCTGGAGGCGGCGATCGCGGCCCTGACCGATGTGATTGCTCTCGGTGGCCCAGAGCTGCTGTCGCGCATGGTCGACCTCGCTCTGCTGTTGCGCGACAGATCTATCCACACAGGACAGAAGAGTCATGCGGACCAGGCGGTCGATGCCTGCCGGGCGGCGGTGGCGGCGGCTGGCGGGCCCGATGCACTGTCCACCCTGAGCGGAACCCTGGTATCCCGTTTCGAACTGACCGGAGATCCGGAGGACCTGCACGAGGCGATCGCCGCAGGTAGGGCGGCGATCGCCGCCGATTCGGGCGATCGTCGCGTGCGTTTGCTGGCCAACCTGGGCGGCGCCCTCCGACTCCGCTTCGACCGCTCCGGCGGCCTGCGCGACCTGGACGAGGCGATCGAAGCGTGCCGGTCGGCGGTGGCGCTGGCGGATTCCGACGACCCGTACCTGGCTGTCTACCTGTCCAATGTGGCCACTGCGTTGGCGGTTCGCGCGCCACACGCGGATCACCCGACCGACCTCGACGATGCCGTGGTCGCCGCCCGGGCCGCGGTGGAGGTGACACCGGTCGGCCATCCAGAACGAGCCAAGTACCTATCCACTTTGGGCAACACGGCGTCCTTGCGGTTCGAGCGAACAGGCGACCCGGCGGATATCAAGACGGCTGTCGACGCCGGGCGGGCCGCACTGGAGCTGCTGTCCGCGGACCACCCGGCGCGGCCCGCAGTGCTGTCCAACCTGCAGAACGCGTTGGCGGTCCGGTACGAGCTGGCGGGCGACCCCGCGGACCTCGACGCCGCCATCGCGGCGGTGTCGGACGCGGTCGACTTGGTCCCGCCGGGCCACCCGGGCCGAGCCGCCTACCAGTCGAACCTGGGGTTGGGACTGTGGACGCGCGGGGCCGAGGACGACAGGGCCCGAGCCATCGCCGCCTGGCGATCAGCCGCCGAGGCCCAGGCCGCCCCGGTGGCAGTCCGCCTGAAGGCGGCGGGCCGCTGGGCAGAGGCGGCCACCAGCGAGGGATCGGTGTCCGCTGTGGACGGGTACGCCACCGCCATCTCCCTGCTCCCCCTGCTGACCTGGCGCGGAGTGACCCGTCGCGACCAGGAGCGAGTGCTCGCCGGCATCACTACGTTGACCGGCGATGCCACAGCCGTGGCGACCGAGAAAGGCGACCTGGGCCGAGCGGTGGAACTGATGGAACAGAGTCGGGCGGTTCTCTGGTCGCAGTTCCTCGACCTGCACACTGACACCACCCACCTGGAAGAAACGGCCCCCACCCTGGCCCGCCGCCTAGTGGAGATCCGGGAGCAACTCAACACGCCTTGGCCGGAGCCGAGCCCTGGACGGCCGATCGACTGAGGTGGGAGCGAAGTGAAGGTGAACACTGTTGTCGCCGCCAACGCCCCAGCCCACCAAGCCCCTCTCCGCACCTGCGGGGCTGTTCCGGACACTGCGGTCCCGATAGGCCCACCCCGCCGGCACACAAGTGGATCCCGACCCCGCTGGCACACAACAGGATCCCGACCCCGCTGGCACACAACAGGGTCCCGACCACGCTGGTACCGCCGGCCCCGCTACGGATGCTCGATCTAGTGGACTCGCTTCGTGTGGGGGGAGAGCACCGCTAAACTTGCCGTGTGGTGGGGATGCCCTTCACCCCACGCTTTTTCCCCACCGCGGTGCTCTAGGGGCCCCGCACGAAGTGAGTTCACTAGATCGAGCCCCCGTCCTCACTCGGGCAACGAAGACGGCAACGCCAAGGCGAGCCCACGCTCAAAAACTCGAGCGACGACTCAAGCGGCCCAGGCCCTACTCCCCACGCCAGCCGGGGCTGCTCCCGCAAAGCGGTCCAACTCTTTCCGCCCGTCTCCAGTCCACCCATTCGCGCCGCCCAGTCTGCCCTCATTGCCACCCTCGCCCCCAGCAGCTACCCTTCAACCAAGCAAATGCTTGCTTTGCTGTCGGAGGTGTCCATGCACTACGCGGTCCTGGCTCCCGTTGGCGCGGGTACCACCGCCGACCCCCGGTGGATCATGGGCTTCACCCGGCACGCCGAGGAGTGCGGGTTCGAGTCGGTCGTGGTGGTCGAGCACACCGTCGTGGTGGCCGGGTACGAAAGCGTCTACCCCTACGCCGGTTCCGGTCGGATGGAGCTGCCCGACGACTGTCCCATCCCCGACCCCCTCGACCTGCTCGCCTTCCTTGCGGGCGGCACCGAGCGGATCGGGTTGGCCACCGGCGTGCTCGTCCTGCCCAACCACCACCCTGTGGGGCTCGCCAAGCGGATCGCGACCGTTGACGCGCTCTCCGGTGGTCGCCTCCGCCTGTGCTTGGGTATGGGCTGGATGCGCGAGGAGATCGAGGCGTGCGGCACCGACTTCGCCACTCGCGGGAGGCGGGCCGACGAGCAGATCGACGTCCTGCGTGCTCTCTGGGCCGACGGGCCGACCTCGCATGACGGGGAGTTCTTCCGGTTCGCCAACGCCATGAGCTACCCCAAACCTGTTCGCCCGCAGGGGGTTCCGCTGCACATCGGCGGCCACTCCAAGGCCGCCGCCCGCCGCGCCGGGCGGCGGGGTGATGGGTTGCAACCACTGGGCGTCGCGGGCGAGGAACTGCGCGAACTGGTCCAGCTCATGCGCGTCGAGGCCGAGCGGGCCGGACGCGACCCCGACGCCCTCGAGCTGACCCTCGGTCACCTCGCGGGTCGGATCACACCGGAGAAGTCCGCGCGACTGGCCGAGCTGGGCGCGGACCGCGTCCTGCTCACCACCACGCCCACCTCCGACCTTACCGAGGCCCGGGACGAGCTGTCCGCCTGCGCCGACCGCCTCGGCCTGCGATGAGCGCCGGGTTGGCCGACCTGGTGGCCCGGTACGCCCGTAAGGAGAAACGCATGAGCGGACGGCTCCACGACCGGGTCGCGGTGGTGACCGGGGGAGCGCTCGGCATCGGCGGTGGGATCAGCAGGCGCCTCGCGGCCGCGGGTGCGATCGTGGTGCTCAACGACATCGACGCCGACGCCGCCGAGATGGCGCGGGCCGAGATCGATGCGGCAGGAGGCCGGTGTGTGCTGGTGATCGGCGACATCCGCGACCGGGCGGTCGTCGATCGGGTCCGCGACACCGCACTGTCCCAAAAGGATGGCTTGGTCGACGCGCTGGTGAACAACGTCGGTGATTTCCGCCCTGCCGCAAGAACTTTCCTGCACAGCACCGAAGAGCAGTGGCAGCAGCTCTATGAGCTCAACCTCCTGCACGTGCTGCGCATGTGTCACACCCTGCTCCCCGCCATGATCGCCAACGGCTCCGGTGCGGTGATCAACAACGCCACCGTCGAGGCCTTCCGCGGCATCCCCTATGCCGCGCCGTACGCCGCCTTCAACGCCGGTGTCGTGGCGTTCACCAAGAGCCTGGCGGTCGACGTGGCCCAGCACGGCATCCGGGTCAACGCGATCGCGCCCGACCTCGCCGACACCCCGCAGACCCCGGCGGCGCTCATGCTGCGCGGCCGCGATCCAGATCTGATCCAGAGCTGGGTCCCGTTAGGACGATTTGGTACTCCCGACGACTACGCGGCCGTAGTCGAGTTCCTTGCCTCCGACGACGCCCGCTTCGTCACCGGTCACACCATCCCGGTCGACGGCGGCACCCTCGCCGCCTCCGGCTGGTACGGGCGCGCCGACGGCAAGGGTTGGACGAACCTACCCACCCACCCTTGAACCATGGCCGTAGCCCCGGGAGTCGCTCGCGGTCACGGCCGCGCCCAAGATCGCGCGGCCCTCCGGGGTGCCGTCGAGCTGGCGGTTGACCCGGCGGGTCACTCGCCAACCCTGCGGGGTGCGGGCGAACTCCCAGCGGTTCACGCCGGTGCGCCAGCTGCGGTAGCTGTCGGTTTCGTTGTCGCGCAGTACCAATTGCGAGTACGTCGTGACCACCGCTGTGTCCCCGGCGAGCTCGATGTGCGGAATGCCGATCAGGTGAGCCGCGCCTGAGTTGATCAAACCCTGGTGCAGCTCGCCGGTGACCATCCCCGCGATGGCCGCCTTTCCCGCCAACACGACGGGGAACGTGTCGTAAACACCGTCTTCGGTCCACAGGGCGGCGGTTGCCTCCGCCGAACCGCTGTCCACGGCCGGGCCGTAGGCGGCCACGATCTGCAGGAGTGCCAACCGGTCCTCGACCTCGGCGAGTCTGCGCTCCAGGGCGGCGATCCGGTCGTCGGTCATGGCTCCTCCATCGCTTCCGGGTAGAGCTCGCTGAGTGCGTGCAGCTGGTCGAGCACCTGCGTTCGGCTCGTGCCGCTGACACTGACGTTGGCCATGGACGCGCCCGCCTCGGCGGCAGCCGCGATGTGCGACCGGGTGCGGTCCGGATCGCCCAGCGGGTCCAGGCGTGGTGTCTGGAGAATGACGTCAAAGTCTTGGGGTAGATCGAAAGTGGCCAGCATCTGAGTGATTTCCGCACCTGACAAGCCGAACGGCATCCACCCGTTGCCGAGCTCGACGGCTCGGCGCAGGGATCTCCGGGTTCGGCCGCCGATCCACAGTGGAACGTCGGTCCGCGGCGCGTGTGGCTCGACCAGGAGGTCTCGGAAGGAGTAGTACGGGCCGTCGTATGATGGTTCTGGCCTGCCCCATGACGCGCGCAGAGCGCGCAGCGCGTCGTCCGCGCGTGGGCCGCGATCGGTGAACTCCGCGCCCAGCAGGTCGAACTCCTGCTCCAACGTTCCGACGCCGAGGCCGAGCAGCACGCGTCCGCCGCTGAGTCGGTCGAGTGTTCCGTAGCGCTTCACCAACTCCAGTGGGTGGTGGTAGCCGAGCACCAGGACGTTTGTGGCCAGCCGGATCCGTCGGGTGCGCGCGGCGAGGAAACTCAACGTCGCCAACGGATCCCAGTACGTGCCACCCCGCACCGCCGCGATGTCCACGGGTACGACGGTGTGCTCACTGCACGTGATGTGGTGGAACCCCAGGGTGTCCGCCGCCTCCGCGATCCGCACCAGGTCGTCGCCGCTGCCGTCGGCCTCCCACGGGTCGCTGGCGCCGGGCAGCTGCACCACGATCGACGGAATCAAGCCAAAGCGCACTACATGTCCTCTCTAGACAGTGCTATCGGGACGATCGCGGTGTGATGAACAGCCCCTCCGCCGTCACGCCCGGTCCGTCGTCGGTCCCGATGGCGCCGGTCGAGTGGATCTTGCGGCCGTCCACCGCCACCTGCCTGCCGGTCACGGCCAACTCGGTGAACAGCGGCAGCGGCCGGTGGAAGGTCAGGGTGAGCCGGGCGGTCATCCCGCTGTTGCCCGCCCAGATGTTCGCCAGCCCCAGCACGTGGTCCATGACCAGCGCGGACATCCCGCCGTGCAGGTGGCCGGGCGGCCCCTGGTAAGGCAGGCCGAGCGCCATCGAGCCGGTGACGGACCCATCTTCGGCGCGGTCGATCGCCACTGGCGGCGCCAGCGGGTTCTCCCAGCCGGTGACCATGTTATGCGGGCGGGAGTCGAGCGGCTGCCACATCGCGGCCATCCGGTCCGCCAGCGGCGGGGCGAGCTTGTCCAGCTCGTCGGCCACCGCGTGCAGGGTTTCGGCCAGGTCGGCCGACCGATCGCCCACCGCGCCACCGGCGCGAACGACGGCGTCCACCACCCGTCGGGCGGCGGTGGCCAGTGCCGCTGTCGGCTCGTCCATGTGGTCCTCCCGGTGTGACCAAGCGCTTGTTCGACACTAGGAAACGCTGCTAGGTTTGGTCAAGCGCTTGTTAGGTTTGGTTGTCAGGTTGCCGAGAGGACGGTCATGACCACGCCCACCACGGCCACCCGGGTCTTCTTCTCGTTCCCCAGCGTCACCGACCCGGCCCGGCACCCCGACTACAACGACTGGCACCAGCTCGACCACCGCCCGCAGAACCTCGCGCTGCCCGGTGTCCTGCACGGCGACCGCTGGGTCCGCTCCCCGGAGTGCGCGGCCCTGGGCTCGGCGCCCGACCCGGTGCTGGCCCGCGCGCACTACGTCGCGATGTACTGGTTCGCCGAGCCCGCCGACGCGAGCATCCGCGAGTGGCAGGCGCTGGCCGACACCACGATCCAGCAGGGCCGCAGGCAGGACCTGCGCTGGACGACCCGCCCGCTGATGGGCTTCTTCCGCCCCATCCAGGGCTTCGCCCACCCGCGTGTCCGGATCACCCCGGACGCCCTTCCCTTTCGTCCCAACCGAGGCGTGTACATCACGGTGACCGAAGTGGACAGCCCGGACGGCCCGGACGCCGCTGAGCTGTTCGACTGGTACGCCCGCACCCGCATCCCGCAGGTGCTGGCCGTCGACGGCGTGGCGGGCGGCTGGATCTTCCGCAGCGAAGACGTCACCACGGAGGCCGACGACGGCACACGAACCCCAGTCACCTCGACGCTGCGCATCACGCTCTACTACCTCGACGGCGACCCGGCCGAGGTCACACGCCGCATCGACGCGCTAGAACCGTTGCCGCACAACGATATCGAGCGCCCACTGCTCTCCGGCCCGGCACGCACCATCGAACCATGGCAGTGGACCTGGTTCGAGTAGCGGTCAGCCGCCACCGACCCACACGAGCCGGGCCCGGATGTGGGTACCCAGGTTGAACGCCCGCACCGCGCCTTCCGGCGCCGACAGGCTCATCCGCATGCTCCGATCCACCGAGGCCACCTCCGCGTGGCTCTCGAACGCCAACCCTCACGCCACGATCCGCGCGTCGACGCGCTCCCCGTACTCCTGCACCACCGCGAACACCCGCGGCACCTCCGTCGCGACCAGGTCGGCCACCATCGCCGCGAACTCCGCCTCCCCGCCCATCGGCGGCCTCGATGACGGGTCCCGCACCAGCACGTCCAACGGGTGGGCTGGACGGGTGGACGCAGTGGTCATGTCGGTCTCCCTGCTCGAGTGATCTAGGCTGATTTCAGCCAGCCCCTGGATGATAGTGAGGATGGCAGGCATTATGCTCGCCGGGAAGTGGCCCAATTGGGTGATCGTGCGGTTGGACAGCGGCAGCGGACGATGGAGGGCAAACGGTGCGACCAACGGTGCGGAGTCGACGGCTGGGTAGCCGCCTGGGCGCCTATCGGGTGGAGAGCGGCCTGTCCGGCACGGAGCTGGCGGGCCGGATCGGCATCCACCAGGCGTCCTGGTCGAAGATCGAGTCCGGCAAGTCCCGGCTGTCCCCGGCGGTCCTGGCCGACACGGTGCAGGTGCTCGGCATCCCCGCCGAAGCCGCCGCACAGCTGGACGAACTGCGGCGCAAGGCCGACGCGCCGGGGTGGTGGCAGGACTACGGCGACATCCTGTCCGAGGCCGTGCAGATGCTCATCGAGTTGGAGGCCGACGCCTCCTGGATCCGCACGTACGAGGGGCAGGTTATTCCTGGCCTCCTGCAAACCCGTGACTACGCCGAACGTGTCATCACCGGGGTATCGCCGCACATCCGCGTAGCTGACATCGACCGCTACCTGGAGCTGCGGATGCGCCGCCAGAAGCGTGTGCTGGAAGGGCTCCGCCTGACCGCGATCATCGGGGAGGCTGCGATCCGCCAACAGATCGGCGGCCCTGGTGTCTTGCGCGAGCAGTTGAGCCACGTCGCTCGGCTTGTCGGCGAGCATGACGTCACCGTGCAGGTCGTCCCCTTCACCGCCGATGCGCACGCCGCTCTCGGCGAGTCTTTCGTGATCATCCAGTGGCCCGACGAAACCGACCCCGAGGCCGTCTATGTTGATGGGGTGACCTCGTGGACGGTGCATGAGCGTGGCGGTGTGATCCGCAGCTACCTGCACGCTCTCGCATCCGTGCAGAGTCAGGCAATGGCCCCCCGAGAATCACTGGACCTCATCCACGACGTGATCAAGGACCTGAGATGACCAACGATTCCCATCCCGACCCCAAATGGCGCAAGAGCAGCTACAGCACTGGCACCGGCAACTGTGTCGAGGTCGCCCCACTCGACAACGGTGCCATGGTCCGGGACAGCAAGTACCCCGCCGCCGGGCCTATCACGGTGCCGCCCACCGCATGGACGGCGTTCGTGACCGGTGCCGCCAACGGCGAGTTCGACCACGCAGGCTGACCGGCCTTCGGGAGCCGAACCCACACCATTCGACCTGACAAAGGACTTGTCGATGACTACCGCAACGTGGCGAAAGAGCAGCTTCAGCACCGCAACCGGCAACTGTGTCGAGGTCGCCCCACTCGACAACGGTGCCATGGTCCGGGACAGCAAGAGCCCGGCCGTCGGACCGATCGCCTTCCCGGGCGCGGCTTGGACGGCCTTCCTGGCCAGTGCCGCCGACAGCCAGTTTCGGCCCATCACCGGCTAACGGGTGAGCAGGGCCCGTGCCCGGTACAGGGGATCTTCCCGGTCCCGGCTGCCGGACGGGCCCTCGCCCTCCTTCGCCATCAGCCGTCCCGCGTCCGAGCGGGTCCACTCGCGGATGGCCCAGCGTTCGTCGATCGCCCATCGACCATCCACACGCGACATCAGGTCCACGTAGCGGAAGCCGCTGGTAAAGTTGCGCCGTGGGTCGTCGGGTGGGGGACCCCAGTGCGCCGCCGTCCCGTAGGTCTCGCACAGGGCCCGGTTCCCGCGCAGTTCGATCAGCTGGTTCCCGACGGTGTGCATCGTCCCCGCGAACCGTTGCAGGGCAGTGGAAACCCACTCCACGTACTCCTCGATCGGGCCGGAGAACCCGGTGTGGTGGTCGATCCCGCCCGGGTGGTAGGCCGAGCGGACCAGGTCCATGTCCAGGCGGTCCACGCCTCGGCAGTAGCGCAGGACTGCCTCGGTGATCGCGGCCTTGTCCGTCGCCTCGGTCACTGGGTGACCGTCCAGCCGCCGTCCACCGGTAGGAACACGCCGTTGATGTAGGAAGCCAGCGGGGACAACAGGAACAGCACCGCCCACGCGATGTCGTCCGGGGTTGCCATGCGGTGCAACGGGATCCGCTCCAGTGCTCGCTGGCCCACGGGGCTCGCCGCGAATCCGGTGAGTCGCGGGGTGTCGGTCATCCCCGGTGCCACCGCGTTCGCGCGGACCTCGTCGCTGCGGTAGGCCGCCAGGTGCCTGGTGTAGCCGGTGATCGCGGCCTTGCCCGCGCAGTACCAGTCCGACGCCGTCCCGATCACGTTGCCCGCCACCGACGCGATGTTCACCAGTGTCGCCCCGGCGGGTGCGGGTGCGAGCCAAGCGTCCACCATGCGGCGCATGCTGCCCACGGACAGCAGCATCGCCTCGTCGAAGTCCAGGTCCACGGCCGACGACGGGCCCGCGTTGTTGACCAGGTGTCGGATCGTGCCCAGCTCCCGGCTCGCCGCGAGCCCCCGCTCGATCTGCTCGGGCACGCTCACATCGGCCGTCACCGCCAGTGCGGTACCGCCCAGCCGCTCGACCTCGGCGACCGTGTCGGCCACACCCGCGGCATTGATGTCCCACGCCGCCACGGTCAAGCCGACCTCGGCGGCGTGCAGGGCGGTGGCCCGGCCGATGCCGCTGCCCGCGCCGGTGACCAGCACGACGTCGCCGGGGGTGAAGGTGAAAGAGGGTGTCATCGTTTCCTCGCGAATCGTGTGCTCAGACGCCATATCCGCCGTCCACGTCGAGTTTCTGCCCGCTGACGAAGCCCGCCCGGTCCGAGGCCAGGAACGCCACCGCCTCGGCGACGTCCACCGCGGAACCGAAGCGCCGCAACGGGATCGAGGCCTCGGCCGTCGCCAACGCGCGGGCGTCCAGGTCGCCGGAGCTGATCAGGCGCTCTGCCATGCCGTCGGTCAGCATGCCCGGGCCGACGCTGTTGAAGCGCACCCCGAACCGCCCCTCCTCGGCCGCGAACGCCCGCACCAGCGACTCCACGGCGGCCTTGGTGCCCGACGACAGCCCATCGCGAATCGGGTAGCGGGTGGTCGCCGCGGTGGTCACGGCGACCACGTTGCCCCGGCTCCGGCGCAACGCGGGCAGCACCGCGCTCACCACGGTGAAGAACGCCGCCGCCTCTTGCTGGAGTTGGTCCGCGTACCGCGCGGGCGTGACCTTCGACAGGTGCACCATCGGGATGTGCGGCCCGGCCGCGTGCACGACCGTGTGCACCTCCGGCAACCTGCCGACGACCTCCGCGACCCGGTCGGTGTCGGTCAGGTCCACCTGGTGCGCGACGACCGCGACCCCCTCGGCGACCAGGGCGCGCGCGGCATCGGCGTTGGCGCGGTAGGTCAGCACGACGGTGCAGCCCCGCTCGCTCAGCAACCGGCAGACCGCCGCGCCGATGCCGCCGGTGCCCCCGGTCACGACCGCGACACCGGGGCGGGAACCGAAGTCGGACAACCGGGCCTCCCATCGTCAAGCAAGCGCTTGGTTGGAGAATAGGCGCAGGTCAGACCGCCGTCAACCCGACCGTGCGGCGATCGAGAGTCCGGCGACGACCGCCACCGCGCCCGTGACCGCGAACGCGACCGGCGCCCCCGCCACCCGCAGCAGCACCCCGAGGCCCAGCCCGCCGAACGGCAGCAGCCCGCCCCAGCAGAGGAAGTACAGGCTCAGCACCCGGCCCCGGTGCGCGTCGGCCACCAGCCGCTGGAGCATGCCGTTGATCGAGGTCATGATCGAGAACGTCAGCCCGCCCGCCACCGCCATCAGCACCGCCATCCCCGCGAACGACCGCACCACGCCCAGCACCCCGACGGCCGCGCCCAGGACCGCCAACTGGAGTGCCGCCGACACCAGCGTCGCCTGCCGGGCGCGGCTCGCCACCGCCACCACTCCCGCCAGCGAACCCACTCCGCCTGCCACGACGAGGACCAGGAATCCGCTCTCGCCAGCGACCTGCGCGCCCAGTACCGGCAGCTGTGACTGGAAAGCCGACCCGAACACCGAGGTCACCGCCACCGTCAGCAGCGCGGCCAACGCGGGCGGCCGGTCCCGGGCATGCGCGACGCCCGCGAGCACCCGGCGCCGCAGTCCCTCGCCCGGCACCACGATCGGGCGGGGTCGCACCACGAGCCGCCAGGCGAGCGCGGTCGCGGCCACGCAGGTCAGCGCGTACACGCTGAACGCGGCGGTCGACCCCGCGAACAGCAGCACCGGCCCGGCCAGCGCGGGTCCGGCAATCCGGGCGAGGTTGAGGCCCATCGACTGGAGCGGCACCGCGCTGGCGAGATCGACGGCGGGCACCGAGTTGGCGGTGAGCGCCTGGTTGGTGGGGGAGACGACGGTGATGACGCAGCCCGCGAGGAACGCCAGCCCGAGCACAGCGAGGGTGGGCGTCGCGTCCAACCGCGACAGCACGACGCAGGTCGTGGCCAGGGCGATCGAGCAGACCTGCGCCGTCAACAGCAGTGCCCGCCGGTCTCGGCTGTCGGCGAGCGCGCCCGCGGGCAGGGAGAACAGCAGGTAGGGCGCGAAGGCGGCGAAGTAGAGCACGCCCAGCGCCAGTGGGTCGTTGCCGGTGCGGCGCGCGACCTCCCACTGGAACGCGATCGTGGCGAACCAGTAGCCGAGCTGCACCAGCAGGACCGAGCCCCACAGGAAGCGGAACTGGGGATGGCGCATCGCGCGGAACATGGCCATCCGGCTCCCTCACTCGATCGGGTGTGGACAGCTATCTACCAAGCGCTTGCTTGCGTGGTCAACCCGTCCTGTGCTTGGCTGGCCGGACAGCGATCGCGAGTGGACTGAGTAGGACTGGGTGGACCGGTGGAGCGAGGTGGGCCGATGGACAGGGTGTGCGAGGGGCGGTCGGTGATCGTGACCGGTGCGGGGCAGGGGCTCGGGCGCGCACACGCGCTGGAGTTCGCCCGCCAGGGTGCCCGGCTGGTGCTCAACGACGTCGGGTCCGCCGTGCAGGACGTCGCCGACGAGGTCCGCGGTCTGGGCGGCGACGCCGTCACCAGCACCGGCGACGTGTCCGACTGGGACTACGCCGCCGAGCTGGTGCGGATCGCCGTGGACGCCTACGGCAGCCTGGACACGCTGGTCAGCAACGCCGGGATCAACCGCGACCGGATGCTCGTGACGATGACCGAGCAGGAGTGGGACCTGGTCCTCAAGGTCGACCTCAAGGGCCACTTCGCCCCGCTGCGGCACGCCGCCGCGTACTGGCGCGACCGGTCGAAGGCGGGCGAGCCGGTGGCCGCGCGGGTGGTCAACACCTCCTCCGGCGCGGGCCTGATGGGCAGCGTCGGCCAGGGCAACTACGCCGCGGCCAAGGCGGGCATCGCGGTGCTCACCCAGATCGCCGCGGTGGAACTGGCCCGCTACGGCGTGGTGGTCAACGCCATCGCCCCGTCGGCGCGCACCCCGATGACCGAGGCGGTGTTCGCCGAGGCGATGGCCAAGCCGGACACCGGGTTCGACGCGATGGACCCGGCCAACGTCTCCCCGCTGGTCGCCTGGCTGGGCAGCGACGAGGCCGCGGGCGTCACCGGCCAGGTCTTCGAGATCGCCGGCGGCGAGGTGTCGCTGGCCGACGGCTGGCGGCACGGCAAGCCCGCCACCCGCGAAACCCGTTGGCAGGCGGGCGAACTGGGCCTGGTGATCACCGCGCTGCTTGACCGCGCCGAGCCGCCGACCCCGGTCTACGGGGCCTGAGCCGTGACCGACGAGGAGTTCCGCGCGGAGGTCCGCGGTTGGCTCGAGGCGAACCTGGGCGGCGACTTCGCCGACGTCGTCGGCGCGGGCGGGCCGGGGCACGAGCACGAGGCGCATGAGCGGCGGATGGCCTGGGAGCGCCGGCTCGGCGAGGCGGGCTGGATCGGTCTGGGCTGGCCGGTCGAGCACGGCGGTCGCGGTCTGTCGCTGGTCCAGCAGGTGATCTTCCACGAGGAGTGCGCCCGCGCGGGCGCGCCCGGCAGGCTGGGCCACATGAGCGAGCAGCTGGTCGGTCCGACGCTGCTCGCCTTCGGCACACCCGAGCAGCGGGCCAGGCTCCTGCCCGGCATCCTCAGCGGTGAAGTCCTGTGGTGCCAAGGATATTCCGAACCGGGCGCGGGCTCGGACCTGGCGGGCGTGCGCACCAGGGCGGTCCGCCGCGGCGACCAGTACGAGATCACCGGCCAGAAGGTGTGGACCTCGCTGGCCCACCTGGCCGACTGGTGCTTCGTCCTCGCCCGCACCGATCCGGCCGAGTCCCGGCACCGCGGCCTGTCCTACCTGCTGGTGCCGATGGACCAGCCGGGGATCGAGATCAGGCCGATCACCCAGATCACCGGCACGTCGGAGTTCAACGAGGTCTTCTTCGACGGCGCGGTCACCGCGGTGGACAACCGGATCGGCGCCGAGGGCGAGGGCTGGAAGGTCGCCATGGCCACGCTGGCCTTCGAACGCGGGGTGGCGACCCTGGGGCAGCAGGTTGGCTTCGAGCGCGAGCTCTCGGCGGTCGTCGAGCTCGCGCGGAGCACCGGCGCCCTCGACGACCCAGAGCTCCGGACCCGCGTCACCGAAGCTTGGATCGGGCTGAAAGTGTTGCGCTACAGCGCGATCCACACCATGGCGGCCGCTGGTGTGCCGGGGGTGGAGGGCTCGATCTCCAAGTTGCAGTGGGCGGTCTGGCACCGCGACCTCGGCGAACTGGCCGTCGACGTCGCGGGATCCGGCGCCCTGGTGACCGACGGGCCACCCTACGAGCTGACCGATGCGCAACGGCTGTTCCTCTACACCCGTTCCGACACGATCTACGGCGGTACCAACGAGGTCCAGCGCAACATCATCGCCGAGCGCCTCCTCGGCCTGCCCCGGTGAGGCCCGCGATGGACGACCCGATGCGCGCCACCGAACAGCGCGAGATGCGCGCCACGGTAGCGAAGTTCCTCGACGACAACGCCGACATCCGCACGGCGATGGCGCTGGATCCGGGGTACGACAAGGACTTGTGGCGCCGCACGGTCGACGAGCTTGGCCTGGCGGCACTGCTGGTCCCTGAACGCTGCGGCGGCTTGGGCATGGACTTCGGTGACGCCGCGGTGGTGATAGAGGAGTTCGGGCGCAGGCTGGTGCCTTCGCCCTCGCTGACCACCCTGGTCGCCTGCGCGGTCCTCGACCAGTGCGGCGCCGACGACCTCCTGGCCAGGATCGGCGAGGACGGGCTGTCGGTCTCCATCGCCCTGGCTGACCGCGAACCGACCACGGTCGACCAGGGCAGGATCACCGGCTCCAAGCAGCACGTCATCCACGGCGCGGACGTGGACGTCCTGCTGGTGGTGGCGGGTGATGATCTGTACACAGTAGACACAACGTCGGTCGTTCGACGGCGTCGAGTGGCGCTCGACCACACCCGGGCGCTCGCCGAGATCGACCTGACCGACGTGCCTGCCACGCTGATCGGCCCGGCGGCCGTGGTGACCGACCTGCTGCACGTCGCCCTGGCGGCGGAATCGGCCGCGGCGGCGGAGACCTGCCTGGCCGACACGGTCGAGTACCTGAAGGTCCGGCACCAGTTCGGCAAGCCGATCGGCTCCTTCCAAGCTCTAAAACACCGTTGCGCCGACCTCGCTGTGCTCGTGGCGGGCGCCCGAGCCACGGCCTGGTACGCGGTGCGGGCCGTGGGCACCGATGAACTTGCTTCAGTCGCGCCCTTGGCCAAAGTGGTGTGCACGGATGCCCTGATGGCGGTGGCAGCGGAGTCGGTGCAGCTGCACGGCGGCATCGGCTTCACCTTCGAGCACGACGCACACCTCTACCTCAAGCGCGCCAAGGCGAACCAACACCTCTTCGGTACAAACTCCTTGCTGCGCGGGAAGATTGGCGAAAGCCTGTGACCGCCGCTGACATGATCCTGATCACCGATCTGATCGCCCGGGTCGCCCAGCTCGCCGACGAGGGCGACATCGACGACTACCTGGACCTGTTCACCGCGGACGCGGTGTGGGAGATGACCGGGGACCTCGCGGTACCAGCCCAAACCCGCACCGGCCGCCTGGAGATCGCCGAGGGCGTGCGGCAGCGGCGGGCCGGGGGAGTGCAGGGTCCCGGCAGCGCCACCCGGCACATCGTCTCGGGTACCTCGGTTGTTCCCGACGGAGATCACGCGACCGCCATGTCCTACTGGCGCTTCTACACCTCCACGACCAGCACCCCACACCTGGTAGGCATGGGCACCTACCAAGATCAGCTCCGCCGCACCGACACCACCTGGCGAATGTCCCACCGGAGAATCACCATCGGTTGACCGGCCAACCCGCCACCGATCGACGTGCCCGACCCCCGCTCACGGTCATTCCGCGACCAAGGTGCGCAAGGCAGCGGGCACGGCCACCGGCACCCCACTGGCATCCGTCGTCACCAACGTCATGGACCCGCGCCCCACCAGCTCCCCATCACGCGTCATCCGCAGTTCCCACCGCAATGACGTCGTCCCCAGGTGCCCGATTCCCAGGCCCACGTGGATCGGGTCGAACAGCCGCACCGGTGCCAGGTACTCGCACTCGGCTGCCCGCGTGATCGTGCGCCACCCGAACCGCTCCTCCAGCGTGTCCTGCCGAAACCCCCGCAGGAACAGCCATTCGGTCTGCACCCGCTCCATCCACGGGAACCACGCACCGAAGTAGAGGATGCCCGCCGGATCGGTGTCGGCGTAGCTGATGCGCAGGTCCAGGCCGTGCAGTTCGCGGAACGTCATGGGCGCGGGTCGGTGCTCTGCTGGGTGGCGCCGTGCTGGGTGGTGGTGTCCAGGGCAGTGGTCTCCAGAGCGGGGCTCGGCTGCGCGGCGGTGTGCCGCGCGGGGATCTCGCCACCGCCGTCGACGAGCAGGTCGGCGCCGGTCACGTAGGCGGCGTCGGGGGAGGCCAGCAGGGCGCACGCGGCGGCGATGTCCTCGGGGGTGGCCATCCGGCCGAGGGGGATCGCCTCGGCCACCCGCCGCTGCCCGGCCTCGTCGCCGTAGCTCAGGTGGGACAGCTCGGTGTGCACCAGTCCGACCGTCACCTGGTTGACCCGCACCTCGGGGGCCAGGTCCATGGCCAGGGCTCTGGTCAGCATCGTCAGCCCCGCCTTGGCCGCCGAGTACGCGGCCGAGTCGGGGGCGGGGGAGCGGCCCGCGACGCTGCCGATGTTGATGATCTGGCCGCCCTCGGGCTGGTGGCGCATGACCGCGTACGCGGGCTGCGCCGTGTAGTAGGGGGCCAGCAGGTTGAGCGTCACCACCGCCGAGATGAACCGGGGCGAGACCGTCGCGGTGTCCGCGGGTGGTGCGCCGCCCGCGTTGTTGATCAGGACGTCGAGCCTGCCGAACCGGTCCACCGCCGCCCGCACCAGTGCCGCCGCCTGATCGGGCTGCCGCACGTCGGCCTGGACGAACACCGCTGTCCGCGAGCCCACTGTCCGCGAGCCCACTGTCCGCGAGTCCACTGTGGGCAGCTCGTCCGGCTCGGTGCGCCCGCACACCACGACGTCCGCGCCCTCGGCGAGGAAGCGCCGGGCGATCGCCGCGCCGATGCCCTTGGTGCCACCGGTGACGATGACGACCCGGCCCGCCAGCGCGCTCATCCGAGGCGCTCGATGATCGTCACGTTGGCCTGGCCGCCGCCCTCGCACATGGTCTGCAACCCGTAGCGGCCGCCGGTGCGCTCCAGCTCGTGCAGCAGGCTGGTCATCAGCCGGGCGCCGGTCGCGCCCAGCGGGTGACCGAGCGCAATGCCGCCGCCGTTCACGTTCACCCGGTCGGGATCGGCGCCGGACTCCCTGAGCCAGGCCTGCGCCACCGAGGCGAACGCCTCGTTGATCTCCACCAGGTCGATGTCGTCGATGCTCAGCCCGGTGCGCGCCAGGGCGCGTGCGGTGGCCGGGATCGGCGCGGTGAGCATCCAGACCGGGTCCGCGCCGCGCACCGACAGGTAGTGGATCCGGGCGCGCGGGGTGACGCCGTGCTCGCGCACCGCGCGCTCCGACATCACCAGCAGCGCCGCCGCGCCATCGCTGATCTGGCTGGCCACGGCGGCGGTGACCTGTCCGCCCTCGGCCAGCGGGGCCAGCGCGGCCATCTTCGCCAGCGAGGTGTCGCGGCGCGGGCAGGTGTCCACAGTGGCCTCGCCCAGCGGCAGGACCTCCCGGTCGAACCGGCCGCCGTCGATCGCCGCGACCGCGCGCTGGTGGCTGCGCAGCGCGAACTCCTCCATGTCGGCCCGGCTGATGCCCCACTTCCGGGCGATCATCTCGGCCGACTGGAACTGCGAGACCTCGGTGTCGCCGTAGCGCCGCCGCCAGCCGACCGAGCCGCTGAACGGGTCCGGGAAGCCGTACTGCTGCCCGGCCCACATGGCCGCGGAGATCGGGATCGCGCTCATGTTCTGCACGCCGCCTGCGACCACGATGTCCGCGGTGCCGCTGAGCACCGCTTGGGCGGCGAAGTGCACGGCCTGCTGGGACGACCCGCACTGCCGGTCCACCGTCACCCCGGGCACCTCGTCCGGCAGACCGGCGGCCAGCCACGCCGTGCGCGCGACGCAGCCCGCCTGCGAGCCGATCGTGTCCACGCAGCCCAGCACGACGTCGTCCACCGCCGCCGGGTCCACTCCGGACCGGGTCATCAGGCCCGCCAGCACGTGCGCGCCCAGGTCGGCGGAGTGCACCGCCGCCAGCGCGCCACCCTTGCGGGTGACCGGTGTGCGGACCGCCTCGACGATGTAGGCCTCGGCCATGCGGTCATCCTCCAGGACGTGCGGACAATGGCGACCCGACTAGACTAGCAAGCGCTTGGTTGGCTCGCTAGGATCGGTCCGGCGGACAGTCAGCACAGCGGGAGGCGCACGTGTCGGACAGCGGAGGCTTCAGCACGATCCCGGCGTGCCTGCGGGCGGCGGCGGTCGACTCGGCCGGCGTGGAGGCCGTGGTGGACGGCGACCTCCGGCTGACCTTCGCCGACCTCGACGCCGCCGTCACCCGGTTCGCCCGGGCCGCGATCGCCCGCGGGTTGCTGCCGGGCGACCGGGCTGCGGTGTGGGCGCCCAACTCCGGCCGCTGGGTGGTCGCCGCGCTGGGCATCCTGGCCGCGGGCGGGGTGCTGGTTCCGGTCAACACCCGGTTCAAGGGCGCCGAGGCCCGCTACGCGCTGGCCAAGGTCCGAGCGAGCGTGCTGCTGCTCGACGACGGCTTTCTCGGCAACGACTACCTGGCCATGGTCCGCGACAGCAGCCCCGAGCCGCCGACCGACCGGCTGCCGGTGCCCGGCCTGCCCGACCTGCACACCGTGGTGACCCTCGACGACGTCGACGACCCGGCCGCGATCGGGTACGAGCACTTCCTCGCCGGCGCCGAGACGGTCCCCGAGTCCACTGTGGATGAGCGGATCGCAGCCCTGCGGCCCGACGACGTCGCCGACATCCTGTTCACCTCCGGCACCACCGGCTACCCCAAGGGCGCCATGGTGACCCACCTGGCCGACCTGCGCGTGGACGAGGCCTGGTCGGACGGCGTCGGGCTGCGCGCGGGCGACCGGTACCTGCTGATCAACCCGTTCTTCCACAGCTTCGGCTACCGCGCGGGCCTGCTGGCCTGCCTGGTCAAGCGGGCGACCATCGTCCCGATGCGGGTCTTCGACGTCGTGGGCGCGCTGGAGCTGGTCGAGCGCGAACGGATCACGGTCTTCCCTGGCGCGCCAACGGTTTTCACCTCGATCCTGGCCCATCCGAAGCTGGCTGACCACGACCTGGGCTCGGTGCGGCTCGCGGTCACCGGCGCCACCGTCGTGCCCGTGCCACTGCTGGTGAGCATGCGCGAGCGGCTGGGCTTCCGGGACGTGGTGACCGCCTACGGGCTCACCGAGACCTGCGGCACCGCCACCGTGTGCCCGCCGGACACCGACGCCGAACGGCTGTCCACCAGTTGCGGCAAGGCGATCCCGGGCACCGAGGTGGCCATTGTGGATGGTCTGGGAAACTCGTTGCCGCCAGGCGAACACGGTGAGGTCGTCGTGCGCGGCTACAACGTGATGCTCGGCTACTTCGAGGACCCGGTCGCCACCGCCGCCGCCATCGACCCGGACGGCTGGCTGCACACCGGCGACGTCGGTTGGCTCGACACCGAGGGCTACCTGCGGATCACCGACCGCCTCAAGGACATGTACGTCGTCGGCGGCTTCAACGTCTACCCCGCCGAGGTCGAGCGCATGCTCAGCGACCACCCGGCCGTCGCCGAGGTCGCCGTGGTCGGCATGCCCGATGACCGCCTCGGCGAAGTCGGCCACGCTTACGTCGTAGCCGAGCCGGGCGCGGTGCCCACCGAGGCCGAACTCATCGAGCACTGCCGGGCGACCATGGCGAACTACAAGGTCCCGCGCCGGGTCACCTTCGTGACCGAACTGCCCCGCACACCCAGCGGCAAGATCCAGAAGTTCCGGCTCGGCGCCCCAGCCTGAGTCCCCCGCGAAGGAGTACCCCATGCCCGAAGCCGTGATCGCCGCCGCCACCCGCTCACCGATCGGCCGCGCCTTCAAGGGTTCCCTCACCGACATGCGCGCCGACGACCTCGCCATCGCCATGGTCCGCGCCGCACTGGCCCGGGTGCCGGAGTTGGATCCGCACACCTTGGACGACCTGGCCCTGGGCACCGCCCAGCCCGCAGGCGAACAGGGCTACGGCCTGGCCCGCGTGGTCGCCGTGGGCCTCGGACTCGACGACGTGCCGGGCACGACCGTGCAGCGCTACTGCGCGTCCAGCCTCCAAGCCACCCGCATGGCCCTGCACGCCATCCGCGCGGGCGAGGGCCACGCCTTCATCGCCGCAGGAGCGGAGGCGGTGTCCCGCTTCAACCGGGGCAAGGCCGACGGCATGCCAGACACCAAGAACCCCATGTTCGCCGACGCTTCCGCGCGAACGGCACTCAACAGTCCCGAGTGGACCGACCCGCGCGCCGACGGCAACGTTCCCGACGTCTACCTCGCCATGGGCCAGACAGCCGAGAACGTGGCCACACTGCGCGGCATCAGCAGGCGAGCACAGGACGAATTCGCGGCCCTGAGCCAACAACGCGCCCAAGCCGCGATCGCGTCCGGCTTCTTCACCACGGACATCACCCCCGTCACCCTGCCCGACGGAACCGTGGTCAGCACCGACGACGGACCACGCCCCGGCATCACGGTGGAGTCCTTGTCCGGACTCAAGCCGGTGTTCCGTGCTGACGGAACAGTCACAGCGGGAAACTGCTGCGGCCTCAACGACGGCGCAGCCGCACTGGTGGTGCTCTCGGACGTGCGCGCCGCAGAACTGGGCGTGACACCACTGGCCAGGATCGTGGCCAGCGGCGTATCGGCGCTGTCCCCCGAGATCATGGGCCTGGGCCCGGTAGAGGCAACCCGACGAGCCCTGGCCAACGCCGGAATGTCGGTCTCGGACCTGGACTTGGTCGAGATCAACGAGGCCTTTGCCGCGCAGGTGCTACCGAGTGTGGACGACCTGAAGCTGGATCTGGACCTGGTGAACGTGCACGGCGGCGCCATCGCGCTGGGCCACCCCTACGGCCAAACCGGCGCCAGGATGACAACCACGCTGATCAACGGCCTACGAGCCAAAGATGGCCAATTCGGCCTGGTGACCATGTGCACCGCAGGCGGCCAAGGAATGGCCCTAATCCTAGAACGACTGTCCTGACCAACAACCCCCACTACCTCCTGCCCCCCTGCCACCTCCTGTCGCCTATTGTTATACATCTGTTCTCTTGTCTTTATCTCTTGTCCTCAAATCTCTAAATGCCGAGCCCGCTGGTACGCAACGCCCGCTACGGACATGCTCGATTGGGTGGACTGCCTTCGTGTGGGGGGAGAGCACCGCTAAACTTGCCGTGTGGTGGGGATGCCCTTCACCCGCCCTTTTTTCACCACCGCGGTGCTCTAGGGGCCCCGCGCGAAGGCAGTCCAGCCAATCGAGCCCCGCTCTTACTCGGGCAGCTCGTGGGGTGTGCCGCACACCGACCTATGGTCGACCGTCTTCGGCGGCTCGTCGCTGGGGCTGCCCGAGGAAAAGATAGGGGGCTCGATCTAGTGAACTCGCTTCGTGCGGGGCCCCTAGAGCACCGCGGTGGAGAGAAAAGGGCAGGTAAGGGCATCCCCACCCACGGCAAGTTTAGCGGCACTCTCCCCCCACACGAAGCAAGTCCACTAGATCGAGCATCCGTAACGGGACTTGCGTACCAGCCGGGTCGGCCTATCCGCTGCGGATGGGTGGGGGCAGCGGAGGGCAGGGCAGGGGGGCAAAGGCAGGGGAGGGGCAGGGCAGGTGAGGTGAGGTGAGGGGGAGGCAAGGCAGGTGAAGGGCAGGGCGGTGCGGTGCAGGGGCGAGGCGCAGGGGGCAGGAAGGAGGGGAAGGAGGGGAACGAAATGGAGTATGGGGACTGCTGGCTAGGCCAGTTGGGCTGTGGTCCATGCGAGTGCTCGGCGTAGTGCGTTCTCCGGGCCTTCTGCTTCGATCGCCGGTCCGATCAGTTCGATGTCCACAACACCCCCATACCCGATCCCCAGCACGTCAGCCAACAACCGGGTCAGCGGTAGGTCTCCATCACCTGGCACCCAACGGTTCGGGAATGCCATGGTGCCCAGGCGGAAGTCGCTGACCTGGACCAGTTTGATCCGCTCGACCGCCGCTCCCAGTGTGGTCATCAGGTCCCGTTCCTGCCAGCAGCAGTACAGGTCGACGCACAGTCCCACGTCCAAGACCCGTGCCAGCTCTGCGGCGTCGCGGACCGTGTGGATGAAGCTGAGGTCGGATCGGACCGGTGACGTGTTCTCGAGTGCCAACGCGATCCCGAGTTCGCCGGCGCGTTCCACGACCGGTCGCATCCGGCCGACGAAGAGGGTCGCTGCCTGTTCCCAGGTCAGGCTGCCCGACGGGCCGACGGTCAGGTACAGCGTTCTTGCTCCCAGCTTCGCTGCCTGGTCCAGTGCCGTGAGCATCGACCGGACCTCGCGGACCCAGCCCACTTCGTCGTTCGGGTCGGACTGGCAAGCGTGTACCAGGTATTCGACCTCTACTTCGGACAGTGTGATCTCGCCCAGTGCCGCTGGCCAGCCGTGGGTCGCCAGTTTTGTCGCGGGTAGTCCGACCAGGTCTGCGCCGAGTCGTTGGTACATCGACAGTTCTTCGGACAACGGCCAGGTCAGGGCTGCCATGCCGCTCACGCAGACTCGGTTCACGGCAGTGGTGCCGTGCGGACTCGCTGGATGCCGACTGGTTGCAGGTGCTCCGCCAGTTCCCCCGCGAACGCCTCGGCCAGCGCCTCAATCGTCCACCCTGGACGGGTCAGGACCGGGTCGAGGACCGCCGGGTGGGTGCACAGCATCAGGTCGGACCCGTTGAGCCGGACCACCTGTCCGGTCACTGCCGAGCTCAGGTCCGATAGCAGGTACACCACCAATGGCGCGTTCACCTCCGGTGCCAGGCCGACGTTCTGCGTGCCTGCCGAACCTCGGAACGCCTGGTAGGTATCGGCCATCCGGGTGTGGGCGTTGGGGGAGACCGCGTTCACCCGGACCCCGTGGTCGCGTGCGTCGAGGGACCAGGAGTAGGTCAATGTCGCCACTGCCGCCTTGGTCGCGCCGTAGACCGCTGTCGCGGTCTTGCCCATCTGTTCGCCCGAGGTCACGTTCACGACGGTTCCGCTGCCTCGGGCCACCATGTGCCGAAGCGCGTGTGTGCCGCAAGCGAGGGTGCCGAGGAGGTTGACCTCGATGAGTCGGCGTGCCTCGGTTGGGTCCTGTTCCCACGGTAGTGCCAACGTGAAGACGCCGGCGTTGTTGACCAGACCGTCGATTGCGCCGAACTCGCTGACACAGAGGGAGATCAGGCCCTCGGCCGCGTCCCAGTCGGTGATGTCGGCCGGGTGGGCGACGGCTCGCCCGCCCGCCCGGCCGATGTCGGAGGCGACCTTGGCGGCCGCGTCCTGGTCGATGTCGTTGACGACCACCGAAGCGCCCGCGGCGGCCGCCGCCACCGCGTAGGCCGCGCCGAGACCTCGGCCCGCTCCGGTGACGACGACCGCCTTGTCGTGCAGGGTCATCCTGAGAACTGGCCGTCGGTGAGGGTCGAGGCCGGGACGATCGCCACCGTCGCCGGGTCGACGCCGGGGCCGTGGGACTGGGCCGTGTAGGTGTAGCCGGCCAGTGCCCAGCCGCCGGTCTGGCTGGAGGTCAGCTTCTCCAGCCACTGCGACTGCGCCTTGGCGTCGGTGATGGTCTTGGTCTCCTCCGCCGCCTTGGCGGCCAGCATGATGCCGTCGTAGGCGAAGTAGGCGTTGAGCGGCAGGGTGATGTCGCCCTCCTTCTTCAGCGCCGCGATCATCTTGCCCAGCGAGTCCGGGTTGGGGGCCTTGCCGCCCTTGACCGCGCCCGCGAGCACCTGCAGCGACACGTTCTGCACCGAGGGGGTGCCGACCAGGCCGTCCGGGGCCGCCTTGTTCAGCAGCGAGGTGACCGCCGAGGTGGAGTCGGCGACCAGCGGGGTGTCCGTCCAGCCGATCTTGCGCCTGCTCTCCAGCACGTAGCCGACGGCGGCGCCCGCGCCCTGCATGAACACCAGCTCCGGGTTGCCCGCGCGCAGCCGCTCCAGCTGGGCGGTCATGTCCAGGTCCTCGGCGGTGTAGGTCTCCTCGCCGGTCAGGGTGAGCCCGGCGTCGGCGAGCGCCTTCTTGGTGGCCGCGACGGTGGCCTGGGCGAAGGCGTCCTTGCCCGCGATCATCGCGACCTTGCTGATGCCCTTGCCCTTGGCGTAGTCGGCGAACGCCTTGGCCCAGGTGGCCGGGATCGGCGGGGTCTTGAACAGGTAGGGGAACTTCGCCGGGTTGTCCAGCGCGTCCGATGACGCCTGCTGCACGGAGAACACGCCCGCCTCGGTGATGATCGGGGCCATCGGCAGCGCCTCGGCGCTGGTGTTGCCGGGCAGGATCAGGTTGGGCTTGGGGCCGCTGTTGAGCCGGGCCTGCAGCTTGGTGACCGCGGTGGTCGGGTCACCACCGTCGTCGATGATCTCCAGCTCCACCTTGTGCCCCATGATGCCGCCCTGCTCGTTGAGCACGGCCACCGCGGCCTTGGACGCCTGGGCCGCCGCCTTCGCGTTCAGCGCCGCCGGACCGGCCTGGTTCTGCCCGAGCAGCTGCACGATGCGGTAGGGGGAACTCGAGTCGGTGGGCTGCGCCGCCTGCTCGCCGGTGTCCGCGGCGCAGGCGGTCGCGGAGAGCGCCGTCGCCACCAGAAGTACGCCAAGTCGCTTCCGCACGGGCCGACCTCCTCGCTTGTGCCTGCCACGAGGTCGTAGCAAGCGCTTGGTCGGGTACCCTAGGAAGGTGTTCCACGCCACGTCAAGGGCTGGCGCGGCCCTGTTGGGATAGTTACCAATGTGGTATAACAAGCGCTTGATTGGTAGCGAGGGGTGGCCCGGCGAACGCGGGTCGCGAAGGGGGCGACAATGGCGGGGCCAACGGATCGGCGCACGGTCATCCTGCACCACGCGGCGGACCTGTTCGCCAGCAAGGGGATCGTGGCGACCACGGTCCGCGAGATAGCCGACGCGGTGGGGATCCTGTCCGGGAGCCTGTACCACCACTTCAAGTCCAAGGACGAGATGGTGAGCGCCATCGTCACCAGCTACCTCGACGACCTGGCCGTCCGCTACGACCAGGTCATGGCCGCCGGCCACGACCCGCGCACCGAGCTGACCGAGCTGGTCCGCGGTTCGCTGGCGGTCATCGAGGCGCACCCGCACGCCACCGAGATCTACCAGAACAGCGGCGCCTACCTGGCTTCCCTGGCGGGCTACGACCACATCCGGGTCGCCGCCCACTCGATCCAGAAGACCTGGATCACGGTCCTCGAGGCGGGCGGCGAGACCGGTGCCTTCCGCGACGACATCCCCCCGCGCGTGCTCTACCGCATGCTGCGCGACGCCCTGTGGCTCTCCGTCCGCTGGCTCAAGCCCACCAGCGACTACCCCATGTCGCGCTTCGCCGACGACTTCGTCTCCACCTTCCTCGACGGCATCGTCCCCAGGACCCCGGAGCACCATTACGGGACCGTTCAGGAATGATTCACCGAATGCAGAACAACGGCGTAGCGTATTGCCCTCCGAATTGACAAGGTCGTCTTGACCCGCCTTCCCGGGCTCTGCTTGTCTTGAATGACAACGACCTGGGGAGGAATTCGATGACCGCTGAAGAAAGCGACCACGGCGCCGAGGCGCCGCACGAGCGGATGCTGCGGCTGCACCTCATGGGTGGCCCGTGGATCAGCCAGTCGATCCACGTCGCGGCCGCCCTGGGCATCGCCGACCACCTGGCCGACGCGCCGGTGGGGATCGCCGAGCTGGCCCGGGCCACCGGCGCGCACGAGGGCGCGCTCTACCGGTTCTGCCGGGCGCTGGCCGGGCTCGGTGTCCTCGCCGCCCACCCGGACCGGGCGTTCGGCCTCACCGACCTGGGCCGGACCCTGCGCACCGACGAGCCGCGGACGCTGCGCTGGGGCGTCATGCTGCACGGCGGGGAGACCTTCCGCGCGTGGGGCGATGTCCTGCACACCGTCCGCACCGGGGAACCGGCTTTCGACCACGTTTTCGGTGAGCCCTTCTTCGAATACCTGGCCACCCACCCGGAATACAATGAGATCTTCAACCGGACAATGGGCGTGACCGACCGGCCGCCCGAGGTGCTCGCCGAGTTCGACTTCTCCGACGCGCGGGTCGTCGCGGACATCGGCGGCGGGATCGGCACGCTGATCGCGCAGGTGCTCGTCGAGCACCCGCACCTGAGCGGCGTCCTGCAAGACCTGCCCGCGGGTGTCGAGGAGGCCCCCGCGCACCTCGCCGGGGCCGGGGTCGCCGACCGGTGCGAGGTGATCGGCGCGAGCTTCTTCGACTCCGTGCCCCAGGGGGCGGACGTCTACGTGGTCTCCCGGGTGCTGCACAACTGGGACGACGACCGCGCGGTGGAGCTGCTCACCGCCGTCCGCAAGGCGATGGCCCCCGGTGGCCGGGTGCTCGTGGTCGACCACCTGCTGCCCGACGAGAGCGGCTTCCACCCGGCGATGCTGGCCGACCTGCACATGCTCGTCGTGCTCGGCGGGCAGGACCGCACCGAGCGGGAGCTGCACGGGCTGCTGGAGCGGTCCGGCCTGCGCGCGGTCCGCAGCTGGGACGGTCCGGTCGGCACCAGCCCCAGGGTGGACAGCATGATCGAGGCCGTCACCGCGGGCTGAGCGCGGCGGTGTGGGTCGCCCGGCGACCCACACCGCCGACCTCAGGTCGCGGGCAGCGCGCCGAACAGCACGAGGTCCACCGTCCGCTCGGCCACCCCGCCCGCCCCGTCCACACCGCCGACGCACTCGGTGAAGTCGGTCGTCACCGCCACGCACGACAGCACGGACCCGAACAGCACCCCCAACGTCGTCTCCACGTCCAGGTCGGGGTCCAGCTGCCGGTCGCGCACACCGCGGAACAGGATCCCGCGGATGGCCTCCCGTCGAGGCTCCACTACCGCCCGCAGGTAGCGCTCGTAGAGCTCCGGGGCCCGCCGCCCGCCGCTGACCAGGTGCGGGAGCAGCCTGCCGGAGGTCGTCTCCACCAGCCAGCGGCACAGCTCGGTCAGCGCGGCGATCAGGTCCTGGCGCACCGACCCGCACTCGACCGCCTCGATCGGCTCGTAGAGCGACTCCAGGGCGTAGGAGATCAGCGCCCGTTTGTTCGACCAGCGCCGGTACAGCGTCGCCTTGCCCACCCCGGCGCGCGCCGCGACCGCCTCCATCGACAGCGAGTCGATGGACTCGCCCTCCACCAGCATCTCCAGCGTGGCCAGGATGATCGCCTGACCGGCCCGCTCGCTGCGCGGCCGACCGGGCGGTCGGCGGCCGGGGCGGGCGTCGGGCGGGTCCGCCTCGGGTTCCCGCGGCGCGGGGGCGCTCGGGTACGGCTCGGCCATCGCGGGCAGCACCCCGCTCACCGCGCCCCCACACCCGTGCGCAGGCGGTCCCGCAGCTCGTCGAGCAGGTGCGTGGAGTGCGTCCCGGCCAGGAAGTCCGGGTCCGACAGGACGGCCGTGAGCAGGTCGACGTTGTGCCGGATCCCCGGTCCGGCGACCCGCACCTCGCCCAGCGCCCGCACCATCCGCCCGATCGCGCGGGCCCGGGTCGGCCCCCAGGTGACCACCTTGGCCAGCAGCGGGTCGTAGAACGGCGGCACCTGGTCACCCGGGGCGAAGTGCGTGTCGACGCGGACGAACGGTCCACTCGGCAGGTGGAACTCGGTCAGCGCGCCGGGGGTGGCCCGGAAGTCCTGCTCGGGGTCCTCGGCGTTGATCCGGCACTCCACCGACGCGCCGCGCGGCCGCACCCGCTCCTGGGTGATCGGCAGCGGTTCCCCGGCGGCGACCCGCAGTTGGCACTCCACCACGTCCACCCCGGTGGTCATCTCGGTCACCGGGTGCTCCACCTGCAGCCGCGCGTTGACCTCCATGAAGTAGAACCGCTGCTCGGCGTCCACCAGGAACTCCACCGTCGCCGCGCCGACCAGCCCGGCCGCACGCACGCCGCGCACCGCGGCCTCGGCCATCGCCGCCCGGGTGTGCTCGCACAAGCCGGGCGCGGGCGTCTCCTCGACTAGCTTCTGGTGCCTGCGCTGCACCGAGCAGTCGCGATCGCCCAGGTGCACCGCCGCGCCGAACCGGTCGCCGAGGACCTGAACCTCGACGTGCCGCGCGCGGGGCAGGTACCGCTCGACGAAGACCCGGTCGTCCCCGTAGAGCAGCTCCGCGGTGGCCCGGGTCTCGCGGAACGCGACCGAGATCTCCGCCGGGTCGTGCGCGATGGCCATGCCCCGGCCGCCACCGCCCGCGATCGCCTTGACGATCACCGGGTAGCCGGTGTCCGCCGCTGTCCTGGCGCAGTCGGCCTCGTCCGCGCACGGCTGCGAACCGCCTGGCAGCACCGGCAGCCCGGCCGCGGCCATCAACTCCCGGGCCGCGGCCTTGTCGCCCAGGCGCGCCAGTACCGGCCAGTCCGGGCCGATGAAGGTGATCCCCTCGTGCGCGCACGCCTCGGCGAAGTCCGGGTCCTCGGACAGGAACCCGTAACCGGGGTGCACGGCGTCGGCGCCGGTGCGCCGCGCGGCCTCCAGCAGCGCGGGGGCGCTGAGGTAGCTCCGCCCGGCGGCCGGAGGTCCGATGTGGACGGACTCGTCGGCGAACCGGGTCACCGCGGTGCCACGGTCGGCAGTGGAGTACACAGCCACCGAGGCGACCCCGAGTTCCCGGCAGGTCCGCGCCACGCGCAGCGCGACCTCACCGCGGTTGGCGATCAGCACTTTGCGGAACACGGTCAGCTCACCCCCGCCCGCTCCAGCAGGAGCAGCGGCTGGCCGAACTCGACCGGCTCGCCGTCGCGGACCGGGACCGCGGCCACGGTGCCAGCCTGGTCGGCGAGCACCTTGTTCATCATCTTCATCGCCTCGACGATCCCGACCACCGCGCCCTCGGCGACCACGTCGCCGACCCGCACGAACGGCGCCGCCCCCGGTTCCGGTCCCTGGTAGAAGGTCCCGACCATCGGCGCCAGCACCGCGGCGGTCGCGGCGGGCTCCGCCGCCTCGGGCACCTGGTCCACCACCGGCACCCCGGCGGGCGCCGGGTCCCACTCCAGTTCCACGGCCACCTCGCCCGAGCGCACGCGCACCCGGCGCAGCCCTCCCGGCCGAGCGGCCACCAGGCGCTCCGCCTCCCGCCCCAGTGCGGCCACCAGTGCCTCGCCGTCCTGCGTCTGCCTCACGATGCCACCCCCACGGTCTCGGTCCGCTCAACTGCACCCGGTGCGGCGCCCAGTCGCCGCAACCGGTCCCGGCGCCGCGCGACGAGCTCGGCCCGGGGGAGTTCGGCGAGCCCGGACAGGGCGCGCTCCAGCGCCGCGGCCAGCAGCGCCGCCGCCTCGGCGTGGTCTGCCTGCGTCCCGCCGTCCGGCTCGGGCACCACCCGGTCCACCACGCCGAGCGCCACCAGGTCGGGGGCGGTCAGCCGCAGCGCGTTGGCCGCCTGCTCGGCCTGCCCCGGACCCCACAGGATCGCCGCGCAGCCCTCCGGCGAGATGACCGAGTACACCGCGTGCTCGCTCATCAGCACCTGGTCGGCGACCGCCAGCGCCAGCGCGCCGCCGCTGCCGCCCTCGCCGACCACCGCCGCCACCACGGGCACCCGCAGGGTGGTCAGGGCCAGGATCGACTCGGCGATCACCAGTGCCTGCCCGCCCCGCTCGGCCACCGGACCGGGGTGCGCGCCCGGGGTGTCGACCAGGGTGACCACCGGCAGCCCGAGCCGCTCGGCCAGCGCGAAGAGCCGCAGCGCCTTGCGGTACCCGTCCGGACCGGCCATGCCGAACGAGGTCGCGGTCAGCTCGGCGCTCGTGTGCCCCTTCTGCGTGCCGACCACCACGACCGAGCGCCCACCCAGCCGGGCGAGGCCACCCACCACGGTGGCCGAGTCGCCGCCCACCCGGTCGCCGTGCAGTTCGACGAACGACTCGCACATCCGGGCCAGGTACTCCCGCGCGGTCGGCCGGTCGCGGTCGCGCGCGATCCGCACCGTGGACCAGCCGTCCCGGGGGGTGTCGGCGCGGACCGGCCGGTCGGCGAGGACCCGCGGCGGCCGGGCGGGTGCGGTGACGCGCCGGTCGACCGCCACCAGGTCGAGCAGTTCGGCGAGCACGTCGCGCAGCCGCGACCGCGGCACCACCTGGTCGAGCATCCCGGTGGCGTGCAGGTACTCCGCGGTCTGCAGCCCCGGCGGCAGCGTCGCGCCGATGGTCTGCCGGATCACCCGCGGTCCGGCGAACCCCAGCCGGGCGCCCGGTTCGGCCAGGAGCACGTCGGACTGGGTGGCGAAGGACGCCGCGACCCCGCCGTAGGTCGGGTCGGTGATCACCGACACGGTGCCCAGCCCGGCCGCGCGCATCGCCGCCATCGCCTGGCTGACCTTGGCCATCTGCATCAGGGACAGCACCCCCTCCTGCATCCGGGCCCCGCCGGAGGCGGTGACCAGCACCAGCGGCAGGCGCTCGACCAGCGCGTGCTCGAGCAGGCCGGTCAGCCGCTCACCCACCCCGACCCCCAGGCTGCCGCCCAGGAACCGGAAGTCGAGCACCGCCAGCGCGGTGGCCACGCCCCCGATCCGGCCGGTGCCGACCACCACCGCCTCCTGCTCGCCGGTGCGCTCGCGCGCCGCCGCCAGCCGCTCGGGGTAGGGGACGCGGTCCACGAAGCCGAGCGGGTCCAGCAGGCCGTCGCCGAACGCCACCGGCGCGAAGCTGCCCCGGTCGAGCAGGGTCGCGATCCGGGCCCGCGGGTCCAGCGCCGCGTGGTGCCCGCAGGACGGGCACACACCCTGCTTGCGATTCCACTTTCGCCAGAACGAGATATCGTCACAGGAATCACACCGGAGCCAACCGGACCCGGTACCGTTTTCGCTACCGATCGCATGCGTCATTCCACCGACCTCCGTCCAAGTGATAGGAAGAAATTCAGGCCGGCCGAAAGAAAGTGAACGCGACTCGACCGCGTTGTCGAACGCATGCCCCCCATGTGTCACCACGCGACGTGGTGACGATGCCGACTCCGCCTATGGAACCCGATCCGCAGGCCGATGACAAGGGTGCGTTCCGGCAGGATTTCCAGAACTTGATGGATGCGAAACAGTTCCGGTCTCGGAAAGAAAGCGGGAGTGGTTCCCGTTAGCCAACTAATTAGCCGGGTAATCGACCATTCCGGACATGGTCGCCGGTTCGGTCCGGCCGTGCGCCTTGCGCAGCAGGTGGCGCAGCGCGGCGCGCTCCCGGTCGTCGAGGCGGGCGGTGAGCCGGGACTCGACCACCGCCCAGAGCCGCTCGATGTCGGCGCGCAGCGCCCGGCCCGCCTCGGTGAGGAAGACCCGGCTGACCCGCCCCCGGCCGTCGGCGCGCTCCCGGCGGACCAAGCCGCCGCGTTCCATGCGCTGCAGCATCTTGGTGACCGTGGGCGGCACGGCTTGCACCCGCTCGGCGAGCTCGGCCTGGCTGAGGCCGTCGTGGCGCCACAGCGCGAGCAGCACCTGCTCCTGGCCGATGTAGAGGTCGACCTTGGCCAACTCCTTGGCCAGCTCGTTGCGCGAGGACTTGGCCAGCTGCACCAGTTCGTGCAGGACGGTGTCGTCCACCCTGGTCACCGCGCCCCCGGGGAGCCGGTGGTCGGTGCGGTCGTCAGCTCAGCCATCAGGCCTCCCAGAAAGCCGTTTCGACGTCAGGTCATTGATATCGTCGGTACGGGTCCCGTCGATTTATCGCCGGTTGGTGGTGAGCCGCACTCGATCCGCGGACCGGTCTCGCCGATTTCCCCAGGCTGAGCCGGTGCGCCGAACGGACGAATCCGCTTGGCGGTGATCGGCCACGCGGCGGAACAATTCCCCAATGCTCGCAGAACAGCCACGTTCTTCCCCCATCTCGCCGCGTGCCGCCCCCAAGCGCCTGTGTCGCGGTGTCCGGCCCGCGAGCCGGATCACAGCAGACTAGCACGGAACGAGTTCGCGGCGGCCGATCGCAAATGGGCGGCCGCGCCGGACATTAAGTGGACGACCAGGGCGACCGCGACGCGGAAAGCCCTGGTCGTCCACCCGGGGTGCGGGCCCGACCGGCTCAGGGGGAGTGCCGGGTGGCGTGGGGAGCGCCGTTGCGGGCCCGCCGCCCCCGGACCAGGGTGACGCAGGCGGTGGAGACCGCCGCGGCGACGGCTGCGGTGGCGAACGCGGTGGCCATCCCGGTCGCGGAGTTCCCGCGCAGCCCCCAGGTCATCGAGCCCAGCGCGGGCCCCAGGGCGAACCCGACGTTGAGCAGCAGGGCGGACAGCGCGCCCGCGGTGGCCGTGCGCGCGGGCGGCACCCCGGTCATGATCGCCGCCTGCGCCGGGGCGGCCAGCAAACCCGACCCGGCGCCGACCAGCAGCAGCCGCCAGGCGACCCCGGTCGGCCCCCAGTCGGTCGCGGCCGGGACCAGCAGCGCGGCGCCCACCAGCATCAGGCAGGTGCCCGCCAGCGCCGTGCGGCGCTGCCCCCAGCGGTCGCCCAGCACCCCGCCCAGCGGTGCGCACAGCACCATCCCGGCGGGCATGGCCAGCATGACCAAACCCACCTGCGCGGTGGGCACGCGCAGCGTCCCCGCCAACAGGTACGGGGTGAGGAAGCCCAGTGCCCCGCTGACCACGCCGCCCGCCAGCAGGGCCAGCAGCCAGCCGCGCACCGGGGAGTCGGCCAGCACCGCGCGGACCGGTCGGGCCGCGGGCCGCCTGACCCACAGCGCGACCGCGCCGACGGCCACGACCGGCAGGGCGAAGGCCCACGGCGGCCGCGCGCCCGGCCTGCCCAGCTCCTGCAGCCCGAGGATCAGCGCGGACCCCGCGGCGCCGAGCAGCAGGGCGTCGGCGAGCCACGAGCGGCGCGGCGCGGGCAGGCCGCCGTCGCCCGCCGGGATCGAGCGCAGACCCAGCCAGGCCGCGGCCAGGCACACCGGCACGTTGATCAGGAACACCGAGCGCCAGCCGAACTCGGCGATCAGCACACCGCCCAGCGCCGGGCCGACCGCGCCGCCGAGCGGGCCGACCGCGGCCACCAGCCCCATCGCCCGCCCGGCGTCGGCCGGGCGCACCGACCGGCCGATCACCGACATCACCAGCGCCGCCACCAGGGCCCCGAACACCCCTTGCACGCCGCGGGCGACGATCATCACGGGCAGTCCGGTACTGGCCGCCACCAGCACGCTCGCGGCTCCGAAACCCAGCACCGCCAACAGGAACGCGGGCCGGGTCCCCGCCCCGTCGGCCCACCGGCCGACCGGCAGCACCAGGGCGACCAGCGGCAGCACGTAGGCCAGCACCACCCACTGGACCGCCCCCGGGCCCGCGCCGAACCGCTGCCCGAGCGTCGGCAGCGCCACGCCGACGACGTTCATGTCCACGGTGCTGACGAACACCGCCAGCCCGGCTGCCACGACCGCGCCCCAGCGGCTCGTGCGCGAGTCGGTGACCGAGGCCGCGGGCTCGGCCGCGGTCATCCCGCGTGCTCCCCCGAGCGGGTGAGCCGGGTGGCGACCGCGGCGACCCGGGCACCGTAGGCGCGCGCGGCCGATAGCTCCACTTCGGACGGTCCAGGGGTGTCGTGGCCCGCCAGGGCTGATACACCGTAGGGGTTTCCAGCGGACTGGAGGACGTCGCCGACGTAGCCCGCCGGAACGTAGATCGCACCCCAGTGGTGGAAGACGTGTGACAGGGCCAAGAGCGTGGACTCGTGCCCGCCGTGCGCGCTGCCCGCGCTGGTGAAACCGCCCGCCACCTTGTCGGCCAGCTCCGCGGCGAACCACAGTGGACCGGTGGTCTCCAGGAACGCGGTGAGCGGCGACGCGAGGTTGCCGTAGCGGGTCGGCGTGCCGAGCAGCACCGCGTCCGCCCAGCGCAGGTCGTCGTGCGTCGGCGGCTCCAGGTGCGCGCTGGTGTCCAGATTCCCTTGCCAGTCAGCGCGTTGCGCGACCACGGCGGCGGGCGCGGTCTCGGCGAGGCGGCGCAGCCGCACGTCCGAGCCCGCCTTCGCGGCGCCCTCGGCGACCGCCTCGGCCAGTCGGCGGACCGTGCCGGTGGCGCTGTAGTAGGCCACGAGTGTCTTGACCGTCATCCGATTCTCCCCAGTCCGGCTGGTCGACTCCGGCCCCGAGGCTAGCATATAGTTAGTCGGGTAACTATCTTCGTGAAGGAGCTCGCATGGACTTCGGACTGAGCGATCGCGCCGTGCTCGTCACCGGCGGATCGTCCAACATCGGCGCGGCGACCGCCGTGGCGTTCGGCCGGGAGGGCGCCCGGGTCGCGTTGACCTACAAGAACAACCGGGACGCCGCCGACAAGGTCGCCGCGCGGGTCGAGCAGGCGGGCGGGCAGGCGTTCGTCACACCGTTCGACCTCGAGGACCCGGCCGCGCCCGAGGCCCTGGTGCGGACCGTGGTCGAGCACTGGGGCGGGCTCGACGTGCTGGTGAACAACGCCGTCCGCTGGGCCGACCACAGCCCGACCGAGGGTCCGGCGCGCTTCGAGACCAGCGACCGGCCCGCGTGGGAGGCGCTGGTCGAGGCGAACCTGACCGGCTACCTGCGGGTGCTCTACGCGGCGCTACCCGCGTTGCGCACCAGTGGATCCGGGCGCGTCGTCAACCTGTCCACCTCCCTGGTGGAGCGCGGGATGGTCGGCTCGGTCGCCTACACCGCGGCCAAGTCCGGCATCCACGGCGCCAGCCGCAGCCTGGCCTGGGAGGTCGGCGGCGACGGCATCCTGGTCAACGTCGTGCTGCCCGGCTGGGTGATCGACGGCAAGGACCTGCCCTTCGAGATCCCGCAGGCGCTGATGGACGAGCAGACCGGCAGGCTGCCCACCGGCAGGCTGCCGCTGTCCACGCACGTCGCCGACACCGTGGTCTTCCTGGCCTCGCAGGCGAACCAGAGCATCACCGGCGAGATCGTCCACGTCACCGGCGGGGTGTCCTGACCCACCGGCGCGGCGCGGCGGCCCTGGAGTCCACAGTGGACTCCAGGGCCGCTGTCGCGCCCGGCACCGGGGTCAGTCGCGGGTCGCCTCGATGACGCTCTCCGCCCGCGGGTCGCCGCCCTCGGCGTGGCGGACCGCGACCACCCGCAGGCCCGCGCGCTCGACGAGCCCGCACAGCTCCGCCTGTGTGCGGTAGCGGCCACCCAGGACCATCAGCATCCCCAGGTCGGCGAACCGGCCCGGGTTGAACCCCGGCCGGTCCGGCAGCAGCGCGTCGAAGACGAACAGGCGCGCGCCCGGCCGCATGGCCCGGTGCGCGTTGCCGAGGACGGTGAGCACCTGCTCGTCGTCGAAGTCGTGCAGCACCCGGGAGATGCTGTAGACGTCGCCGCCCGGTGGGAACGCCTCGAACGCGTCGCCGCCGACCACCTCGACCCGGTCGGCCAAGCCGAGCCGGGCCACGTTCGCCGTGGCCGCGGCGACGGCGGCGGGCAGGTCGAACAGCACGCCGCGCAAGCCGTTCCGGTCGCCCAGCACCGCGGCCAGCAGCGCGCCGGTGCCGCCGCCGACGTCGACCACCACACCCACGTCGCCGAAGTCGCAGCCCGCCACCACCTGGGGCACCGCGGTCTCGCGACCCATCGCCTGGTCGAAGGTGGAGCGCGCGCCCGGGTTCTCGGCCAGGTAATCGAAGTACGTCGTGCCGTACACCTTGTCGAACGCGGGTTTCCCGGTCCGCGCGGTGTGCAGCGCCTCGGCGCACGCGGCGTAGGCCTCTTCCCCGTGCAGGATGGCGATGTACTTGTGGGTGTCCACTGTGTCCGATCGCAGGTACTCGGCCGGGCCGTTGAGCGCGAACACCCCGGGCGCGGGCTCGTCGAACACCCCGACCGCGCCCAGCCCGCGCAGGAACCGGGTCAGCGCGGTCGGGTCCGCCCCCACCGCGTCCGCGAGGTCCGCGGCCGCGCGCGGGCCGTCGGCCAGCGCGTCGGCCACGTCCAGCTTGGCCGCCACGTACAGCGCCTGCTGCAGCCACGCGCCGAACATCACCCGCATGACCACGCCGCGGTCGGCCAGACCCGCGGGCGGGTTCCCCGTCTTGGTGGGCGTGCTCATGACCCGGTCACCTCCTGGTTCTCCCAGTGGTAGAAGGGCGTGGCCATCGCGTCGGCGGGGGAGCGCCAGGTCCGCGGGTCGTACGGGGCGATGTGCGGGCGCAGGTCCTCGCTCACCCGCCGGAACAGCGGGTCCTGCCTGCTGTGCTCGACGGTCGACCGGACGTCGTCGTCAGCGGTGATCAGGTGCAGGTACAGGCCGTGGAAGCCGAACAGCGTCCGGGACCGGACCCCGATCCGCCCGGGCAGCTCGGTCTCGTCGGAGGCGGCGAAGATGTCCGCGACGGCCCGTTCGGCCCCGTCGGCGATCCTGGCCACGATCAGCGTGTGCTTCATGGGTCTCCTTCCGGTCCACATCGTCTGAAGTGGACGGTCGTCGGTCAGACGAGGAACGTGGGTGCGGGCAGCCCGAGCTCGATGCGCCCCAGGCGGCGCACGCTGTCCTGGCTGAAGGCCACGTGCGCCGCCGCGGCGTGGATGTCGCGGAAGCAGCGCTGCAACGGGTGCGAGGAGTAGAGCGCGCTCGCGCCGCAGGCGTGGAACGCGGTCTGCACCACCTCCCGCGCCGTCGTCATGGCGTGCACGACCGCCGCGGCCAGCCGGGCGCGGACCGGCGGGTCGGCCGCGTCGCGGCCCACCGCCTCGACCACGTCCCCGATCGCCGCCACCAGCAGCGCCCTGGCCGCGCGCAGCGAGGTCTCGGCCAGCACCAGGTCGTGCTGGACGCCCTCGTCCTCGGCCAGCGGGACGTCGGTGCCGGGTTTGGTCTTGCGCCGCGCGGTGGCGGCGAACTCGTCGAGCGCCCGCCTGCCGACCCCGAGCGGGAAGCCCGCCATCATCATCATGAGGAAGCTGAACATCGACGCGCCGTAGAGCGGACCACCCACCTTGGCCCGCTCGAACAGCGGGTCGATGACGAGCTCGGCGGGCACCCGCACCTCCCGCGCGGCCACGTCGTGGCTACCGGTGCCGCGCAACCCGGCCGCGCGCCAGGTGTCGAGCACCGCGAGCTCCCCGGACGGCACGAACGCCATCCGCACTACCGGCGCCCCGCCCGGCCCGCTGACCGGTTCACCACTGGGATCGGCCACCGCGAAGGCCAGCAGGACCCAGTCGCTGTGCAGGCACCCGCTGACGTAGGGCCACCGCCCGTCGAGCACGAAACCGTTGTCGGTCGGCACGCCCCGCCCGGCCGGTGCCATCGAGCTGGCGATGACCGGGTTCGGCGTGCCCGCCAGCAGGCGCCCGGCCACCGCCGGGTCCAGCCAGGCCAGGAAACCGGAGCCCTGCCCGATCAGCAGGCTCCAGCCCGCCGAGGCGTCCGCCCGGGACACCTCGGCCACCGTGTCGAGCACGGCCAGCGGCGCGCACTCCGGGCCGCCCAGCGACCGCGGCAGCGCGAGGCTGAACAGCCCGGCCGCGCGGAAGCGCTCCACCAGGTCGGTGGGCAGCGTCCTGGCCGCCTCGATGTCGGCCACCCGGTCGGCCAGGTCGGCCGCGATCGGCTTGGCGGCCTCCAGCGCCCAGTCGGGCGCGGTGTGCACGGGCACGGTGGTTCCTCCCCTGTCCAGGCCGCTCATACCGCGAACATCGCGGGCGGCACGACGAGTCCGAGCCGCGTCCTGGCCACCCTGATCCGGGAGTCGGCCGAGAACGCGATGTGCTGTCCGGCGGCGTGCAGGTCGCGCAGACAACGCTGCAGCGGCGCGTCCTCGGCCAGCGCGGACGCGCCCGCCGCGGTGAAGCACCGGCTGACGACCTCCCGGCCGACGTCGAAGGCGTGCAGCGTCGCCGAGGCCAGGTCAGCGCGCTCGGCGGGCGTCGGCTCGCCGCCCGCCGCCACCCGAGCCCACACCCGCTCGGCCCGGTCCCGCACCAGCAGCCCGGCGGCGTCGAGCGCCGCCCGGTCGGCGACCACCGCGGTGGCCACGCCGGGGTCCTCGATCAGCGGGCGACCCGACCCGACCCGGCGTTTGGTGCCCGCCAACGACTCCAGCTCGTCCAGCGCGCGCCCGGCCACCCCGAGCGGGAAGCCCGCGAACAGCACCATCAGCACGGTGTAGGGCGTCAACCGGTAGAGCGCTCCCGGCTCGACCGACCGCTCGGCGAACGGGACCGCGGTGTGCTCGGCGGGCACCACCACGTCGGCCACCGAGATGTCGTGGCTGCCGGTGCCCGCCAGGCCCGCGACCCGCCAGGTGTCGTGCACCTCCACCTGGTCGGCGCGCAGGAACGCCACCCGCAGCAGCGGTGCCCCGTGCGCGGTCCGGCCCGGCACCCCGTCCTCGGTCACCACGAACCCGCCCATCACCACGTCCGCGTGGGTGCAGCCGCTGGCGAAGGCCCACCGGCCGGTGACCCGGTAGGCCGCCCCGCCGTCCACCACCTCGCCCCGGGCCGACGGCGCCATCGACCCGGCCAGCACCGTCCCGGTCGGGCCCGCGGTGAACGTCTTGGCCACCGCCGGGTCGAGCCAGGCCAGGAACGCCGAGGTGTTGCCGATCAGCACCGCCCAGCCGACCGAGGCGTCGGCGCGGGCCACCGCCTCGACGGCGTCGATGATCTGCCCGGCGGGGCTCTCCAGGCCCCCGAGGGAGCGCGGCAGCCCGAGGGTGAACAGGCCCGCCGCGCGCAGCCGGGTCACCAGGGCCGGGGGCAACCGCCTGGCCCGTTCCACCTCCAGCGCCCCGGCCGCGAGGTCCGCGGCCAGCGCACGGGCCGCGCCGACCGGGTCGAGCGCCACCGCGGTCACCCCTGCCGCCCCGGGCCGGACACCCGGGCCTCGGCCTCCAGCCGGTCCCGGATCACCGCCAGCTGGGCGGCGCCGTTGACGGTGATCCGCTCGGTCATCCCGGCGTCGTCGACCGGCGCGTCCGGCCGCATCGCGAAGTCCTGCTCCCAGCGCAGCAGCACGCCCCCGGGCACCGGCTCGTAGGTCCAGCGCAGCTCCATGTACTCGAACGGGCCCGGCTCGACCCGCCGCGCGGTCACCGTCCGGGTCAGCGGGTCCGGCCTGCGCTCGGACACCCACGACCAGACCCGGCCCTGCTCGTCGGGGTGCATGGTCAGCCGGAACCGGACCACGCCGTCGCGCTCGTCGAGCACCTCGGCCGCGGCGTACTCGGTGAACAGCTCCGGCCAGCCCGCCACGTCGTTGGTGCGCGCCCACACCAGGTCCATCGGCGCGTCGATCACGATCTCGCTGCGGGTGTGCCCGGCCACCTCACACCACCTTCGCCAGCGCGCTGTTGACCACGCCGAGGAACTCGCGCACGGCGGTGATCTGCTGGGCGTCGTCGGGCAGCACCACCCCGCGGTCGCGCTCCAGCACGGTGATCACCCCCAGCAGCGCCAGCGAGTCGACACCGAGCTCGTCGAAGGTCAGCTCGTCGGTCAGCCGGTCCAGCTCGATCCGTTCGCCGGTGCCCTTGGCCAGCAGGGCCGCCAGCTCGATCGGGGTCACCTCGTCGGTCAACCCGTCGGGTCGTGTGCTTGTCATCGTCGCTCCCTCTCGATGTGTTCTCATGCCGTGTCCGTCAGCCCGCGGCCGCGAGCACCAGCGCCGAGGTGAACCCGCCGTAGCCGCGGGCGAGCACCAGCACGTGCCGCAGGTCGGCCGCCCGCGCCCCGCCGGTGACCAGGTCGATGTCGTGGTCGACGTCGGCCGCCGCCAGACCGGGGGTCGGTGGCACCAGCCCGTCGCGCAGCGCCAGCACCGCGGCGGTGGCCTCGAGCGCGGCGGCGCCGGAGTAGGCGCGGCCGAGACCCGCCTTCACCGCCGTCACCGGGACCCGGGCCGCCCGCGGGCCGAGCGCCGCGCGCAGTCCGGCCACCTCGGCGGCGTCCGCGGCGGGCACGCCCATCCCATCGGCGAAGACCGCGTCCACCTGGGTCGCCGAGATGTCGGCGTCGGCCAGGGCGAACCGGATCGCCGCGGCCACCGCGTCGGCGCCGCGGGTCCACCCGACGCCGTCGCCGGGTGGACCCGCGAAGGTCGCCGCGTGTCCGGCGATCCGGGCCAGCGGCCGCGCCCCGCGTGCCGCCGCGTGCCCCGCCTCCTCCACCACCAGCACCGCGCCGCCCTCACCCGGCAGGTAGCCCCGCGCGTGCCGGGAGAACGGTCGGTAGTCCGATGTGGACAGAAGGTCCGACTTCAGCTGGCAGGTCAGCGCGTACGGGCTCACCGGCGCCTCGGTGCCGCCGGTGACCTGGACCCGCCCGCCCGCCCGGATCACCCCCCGGCTGTGCCCCAGCGCGTCCAGCCCACCAGCGGCCTCGCTGCTGACCACCGCGCACGGCCCGCGCAGCCCCCGGTTGATCGAGATCTGACCGGTGGAAGCCGCGTAGAACCAGGCGATCGACTGGTACGGCCCGACGAACCGCGGCCCCCTGGCCCACAGCGCCTCGATCTCGCGCTGGCCGAAGGCGTTGCCGCCCGAGGAGGCCGAGGTGGTCACCCCGATCTCGAAGCCGCTGCCCGCGGCCGGGTCGAGCGCGGCCTCGGTGAGAGCTTGCTGGGTGGCCGCGAGGGCGAAATGCGTCCACAGGTCGGTCTGCACCAGCACCCGAGCCTCCACAGAGGACCGAGGATCGAAGCCGACCACCTCCCCGGCCCTGCGCACCGGGTAGCGCGCCGGGTCGAACCGGGTGATCCGCCCGACCCCGTCGACGCCTGCCAACGCCGATCGCCAGAACGCCGCGGTGTCCAGGCCGGTGGGGGCCACCACCCCCAGGCCGGTGATCACCGCCGTCCGGTCGGTCCCGCTCACCGGGCCCGCCGCCCGGCCCGGTCCAGCACGACCGCGGACTGGAAGCCGCCGAAGCCGCTGCCGACGCTGAGCACCAGGTCGGTGTCCCACTCCCGGGCGGTGTTGGGCACGTAGTCCAGGTCGCACTCCGGGTCGGGGTACTCGTAGTTGGCGGTGGGCGGCACCACACCGCGGGCGCCCGCCAGCACGCAGGCCGCCAGCTCGAGGCTGCCGATCGCGCCGAGCGAGTGCCCGATCATCGACTTGATCGAGCTCATCGGCACCCGCCTGGCGTGCTCACCCAGGCTCCGCTTGACCGCGGCGGTCTCGTGCCGGTCGTTCTGCTTGGTGCTCGACCCGTGCGCGTTGACGTAGCGCACCTCGTCCGGCCGGGCCCCGGCCCGCTCCAGCGCGACGGTGATCGCCCGGGCCATCTCGACGCCGCCCGCGGTCAGCCCGGTCATGTGGTAGGCGTTGCCGAAGGTGGCGAACCCGCCCACCTCGCAGTAGACCGAGGCGCCGCGGCGGCGCGCGTGCCCGAGCTCCTCCAGCACCAGCACCGCCGCGCCCTCGCCGAGGACGAAGCCGTCCCGGGTGGCGTCGAACGGGCGCGAGGCGCGCCCGGGGTCGTCGTTGCGGGTGCTGGTGGCCTTGATCGCGTCGAAGCAGGCCACCGTGATCGGTGAGATGGGCGCGTCGGCGGCACCCGCGAGCACGACGTCGGCCCGGCCCTCCTCGATCATCCGGGCGCCGTAGCCGACCGCGTCGAGCCCGGAGGTGCAACCGGTGGAGATGGTCTGCACCGGCCCACCCGCGCCGTGCGCGGTCGCCACCTCCGCCGCCAGCGTGCTCGGCACCAGCGCCCGGTAGAGGTCCTGGTGCCCGAGCGCGGGGTCCACCAGCCAGTCGGCGCCGCCGCCGGAGACGGCCACGTACTCCTCCTCGAGCCGGATCGTGGAGCCGACCGCGGTGCCCACGCACACCCCGGTCCGCCAGGGGTCGACCGCGCCGAGCTCGACGCCCGCGTCGGCCACCGCCTCCCGGGCGGCCACCAGCCCCAGCTGCACGTGCCGGTCGACCCGGTCGGCGGTCGCGGCGTCCAGGCCCGCCGCGAGCGGGTCGAAGTCGACCTCGGCCGCGATGCGGGAGCGGAACCCCGCCGGGTCGAACAGCGTGATGGCGCGGGTCGCGGTCCGGCCCGAGGTCAGCAGGTCCCAGAACGCCCGCACCCCGATCGCGCCCGGGGCCACCACACCGATCCCGGTCACCGCCACCCGGACGGTCACGACGCCGCCTCGGTGTCGACGTGGCCGAGCTCCGGCCGCGGCGCCAGCGGACCGAGCTGGAACACGCACCGCACCGGCGTGTCGCCGACGTTGCGCAGCCGGTGCCGGGTGCCCGGGGGCACCAGCAGCGCGTCCCCCGGGCGCAGTGGCCACGGCTCGCCGTCGAGGTCCACCACGAGATCACCCGCCACCAGGTAGAGGAACTCCTCGGAGTACGGGTGGTAGTGCTCGGCGATGCGCTCACCCGGCTCCAGCCGGGCCACCCCCATGAACCCCGACACCGACGCCGCGTTGCGCGGGCTGAGCAGGGTGCGGATCTCGCCGCCCCGCCTGCGGTCGGCGGGAATGTCGGCCTCGTTGACCAGGTGCGCGTGGCGGTCGGACCGCCTGCTGTGCGCCGCCTCGGGCGCCTTGTCGTTGTCGATCATCGTTGTCTCCTTGGCTCACAGACCGAACAGCTCCGCGGCGGTGCCGCCGAGGATGGCCGCGCGCTCGTCGTCGTCGACCGCGAGCGCACCGATCGCGGACAGCACGGGTACCTCCATGCCCACCAGCGGCGGCGAGTCCGTCCCCAGCAGCAGCCGGTCGGCGCCGAAGGTCGCCAGGTTGGCCGCCAGCGCGACCGGGCTGGGTGAGGACGTGTCGACCCAGATCCGCCGCAGGTACGCGCTCGGCGGCGCGCTCAGCGGCAGTGGCCGGGTGGGTGGGCCGCCGGGCGCCGCCCAGTGCGGCGGCCGGTGCACCAGGTCCAGCTTCTCGGCGAGCAGGGCCAGCGCCCCGCCCGCCGCGGTGGCGACCAGCCGCAGCCCGGGGTGGCGCTCCAGCACCCCGCCGAGCACCAGGCAGGCCACCCCGATCGTGACGTCGCAGAACCGGCCCAGCTGCTCGATGTGGCGGAAGTCGGCCAGCCCCGTGCCCGCCGCGGGCTGGGCGGGCGCGTGCAGCAGCACCGGCGCGTCCAGTTCGGCCGCCATGGCGAAGAACTCCTCGGCCGCCGGGTCGTCGAGGTAGCGGCCCGCGACGCTGGTGTTCACCACGAAGCCGACGAACCCACCGTCCACATAGGTCTGCGCGGCCGCGCCCAGGTGCTCGGTGCCGCCGAAGGGGTTGGCGTAGACCAGCGCCCGCAGGTGCTCGGGGAAGGCCGTCACCCGCGACGCCAGCCAGTCGTGGAAGGCGCGCAGCGCGTCGGTGCCCTGGGCGTAGTTGTCCACCCCGGGCACCGGCACCATCGCCCCCGCGCCGACCGGGCTGCCGACCAGCGTCAGGTCGATGCCCGCGGCCAGCTTCCGCTCGACCATGCCCTCGACGTCGCCCAGCGAAGGCGGCATCGGGAACCGCCGCAGCGACTCCGGCGGGCTGATGTGCCCGTGCACGTCGACGATCACCGGCCCGCCTCCACCGGGTCGCCGAAGACCTCGGCTATCGCCGCGCAGTCCTGGTCGGCCAGGTCGGTGCCCGCGGCGCTCGCGTGCGTGTCCGCGGCGGCCCTGGTCACCGGCAGCACCAGCCCGGCGGCGTCCATCTGGGCCGCGGCCAGGGCGAGGTCCTTGGCCATCAGCCGCAACCGGAAGTCCGGCCGGTCGTAGGACCGGCGCGCCATCCGGGCCGCCTTGTACCGCATGACCGGCGCGGCGAACCCGCTCTCGGCCACCGCGTCGAGCGTCGTGGTCCGGTCCAGGCCCGCGCCCTCGGCCAGCGCGGCCACCTCGGCCAGCGCCTGCATCTCGATGCCCATCAACAGGTTCAGCGCGATCTTGAGCGCCATCCCGGTGCCCGCCGGGCCCAGGTGCAGCACCTGCCTGCCGAGGGCGTCGAGCACCGGCCGGGCCCGGTCCAGCAGGGCCGCGTCGCCGCCGACGTACCAGCGCAGCTGCCCGGACCGGGCGTGCTCACCGTTGCCGAGCACGCCCGCGTCGAGCAGCGGGACGCGTTCGCCCAGCGCCCGGACCACCTCGGGGGAGACCGTGGTGGCGTTGACCACCAACGGCGGATCCGCCGCAGACACCCCCTCCGGGCCGGTGACCACCTCGGCCAACGCGTCGTCGTCGGCCACCGACACGAGCACCAGGTGCGCCCCGAGGGCCGCCTCCGCCGGGGTCGCGACCTCGGTGACCCGAGGACGACCCGCCAACCCGGCCGCGCGTCCCGCGGTCCGGTTGTGCAGCCGCAGCCGCGCGCCGGTGTCGGCCAGCCGGGCCGCCATCCCGCCGCCCATGGTGCCCAGACCGACGACGCCCACCGTCCAGGCGGACAGGTCCGGGGCTGGGCCGGGCGCCGAACCGGGGCGCCCCGGCGGTCCGCCGGTCATCGCGGCACCCCCTCGGCGCGCCGGTCGGTGACCAGGCTCAACCGCTGCTCGGCGAAGAACCGGGCGAACCCGGCCTCGGTGCCGATCTGCCAGCCGGGCTGGAGCAGCTCGTCGACCGCCGCGCTGCCGGGCGCCCCGACCACGGTGCGGCCCAGGTGCGCGGCGGCCTCGTCGAGCCCGCAAGCGAACTCGGCCACGCGCACCACGAAGTCCGTGTGCTGGAAGACCGTGGTGCTGGCCAACACCGTCTGCCGCGGCGAGCCGACCGACAGCGACCGCGCGGCCGAGAGCACCTCGGCCAGGTCGCCGCCGCGCCCCTCGCGAACTGGGTAGCGCAACGCGATCCGGGTCCGCCCGCCACCGTCGGTCAGCAGCTCGGGGTCGGTCACCCGGTGCACTACCCGGCGCATCATGGCGCGGGTGAAGAACGCCCGAGCAGCCTGCGGGTCGGTCAGGTCACGCGGTTCCACCAGCAGCGGGTTGAGCTCCTGCTCGGTGCGCCGGATGGCGGGCTGCTCGGACAGGTGCCGCATCACCACCGGGAGCGGCCCGGTGACGTCGAGCACCCGCAGCACCCGGTTGGCCCAGAGGAAGACCGACGTACCCAGCAGCCGGGCGCCGCCGCCGATCTCGGTCTCCGGGCGCGGGTAGGAGCCCAGCACCCGCCGGACCCGATCCTCGGTCCCCGGTCGCACCGGGAAGGTCAGTGCGTGGCGTTCCATCGGCTTTCTCCTTCCATCAGCGTTCTCCTTGCTCGGTAGGCACGGCAGCGGCCGACAGCAGCGCCAGCTCGTCGAGCCGGGCGCGGGCGCGCTGCTGCCACACCCGGCGCGGGGTGAGGGTCAGGACGGTGTTGCGGATGCCCGCGGCGACGGGGGAGCCGACGTGGTGCATCCGACCGATGCCGCGGGCCTCGGCCACGTGCCCGGCGGCGGCCTCGGCCCGGGTGCGCTGGTAGGCGGCCAGGGCGCTCCGGCAGGCCGCCGGGTCGGTGATGTCCACCCCGGTCAGCGCTTCGGCCAGGGCCAGCGCGTCGAGCAGCGCCTGCCCGGCGCCTTGGCCGGTGGTCGGCTGCATCGGGTGCGCCGCGTCGCCCAGCAGCGCGACCCGGCCGGTGTGCCAGTCGGTGAGCGGGTCGCGGTCGTGGATCGGCGTGCGCAGCAGCGATTCCGGTGGTGTGCTGGCGATGACCCGGGCGACCGGCTCGGCGGCCCCAGCGAGCGCCGACCGCAGCCCCGCCGCGCTCGGCCGGTCGTCGGCGCCGCCCGCGAGCGTTGCGACCCAATAGGTTCGACCGTCGGGCAGTGGCCAGCAGCCCACCGTGCGCCCGGTGCCGAGTAGGTGGATGGCGGTGCCCTCGGCCACCGGTGCCACCGCGACCGGGGCCTTGCCGCGCCAGGCGTTGTAGCCGGCGTGCCGCGGCGGCCCGGTCGGTCCGGCCACGTGGGAGCGGACGACGGAGTGCAGACCGTCCGCGCCGACGAGCAGGTCTCCGCGCACGCGCTCGCCGCCGGGGAGGTGCGCGACGACACCGCTCGCGTCCTCGGTCACCCGCTCCACCCGCGTGCCCACGCGCACCACGTCGTCCGGCAGCGCCGAGCGCAGCGCCGTGGTCAGCACGTGGCGCGGCACGGTCACACTCGGCGCGCCCAGTTCGTCGGCGAGGTCGGCGAGCGACCAGCGGGCCAGTACCCGGCCGCGCCACGAGCGCAGCGTGTACTCCCGCACGGGCACCCCGACCGAGAGCGCCGGCTCGGCCACGCCCAGCGCGCGCAGCGCACCGGCGGCGTTGGACTGCACGCCCAGCGCCGCTCCGCCGTCGCGCACCTCGTCGGCCTGCTCCAGCAGCGTCACGTCGAAACCCTTGCGGCGCAGGGCGATCGCGGTTGCCATGCCGCCGATGCCTGCTCCCGCCACCAGTACCGCGCTCATCGCGGTGCCCCGTTCGGCAACACGGTCTCGTGCACCACCGCGTAGCGCAGCGACCGCCGTTCGGTGACCAGTTCGAGCATCGGCGCCGCCAGGTCGCGGTGCCCCGGTGTGCGCTCCCAGTCCAGGAAGTCCGCTTCCGACCGCCACTGGCTGGTGATCAGCCACTGCTCCGGGTCCTCTGTGGACTGACAAAGCTGGTCGCCGAGGTGACCCGGTGTGCCCGCCACCGCCCACCGGACCCGCTCGTAGGCGGCGAGGAACGCCTCGTCGCCACCCGGGCGCACGCGTAGCATGAACAGCACCCGGTAGCCCGCCGCGCTCATGCCACGTCCTCCCAGCCGCCGGAGTCGTGGCTGCGGCGCACCGCGTCGGAGACCGCCGCCACGTGCCAGGCGTCGAGCACGGTCGGGTGCCCGGTGTCGGTCCCGGTGGCGATCGCCTCGACGAACGCCCCGGCCAGCGCCGCCCACTTGACCAGCCCCGCCTCGCGCGGGGTGTTCGCCCCCGAGGCGGTGGAGTCGGCCACCTCGACCCGCTCCGCGTCCCGACCGGGCCGGTGCAGCCACACCCCGGCGGGACCCCGCCAGTGCAGCGCGCCGCGTTCGCCGTGCAGGACGACCTCGTCGTCGACCGGCCCGGGCAGGTGCCAGGCCTCCCAGAACCGGGCCCGGACACCGTTGGCGAAGTCGCCGCTGAACTCGTAGCCGGTGTCGGCGGTGACCGGTACCCGCGGGCCGTCGGCGGGCGCGCCCGCGTTGCGCCGGGCCCAGTCGAACGCGTCGGTGATGTCGTGGAACCGCTCGGGGGCGACCGCCTCGGTCAGGTCGTGGGTCAGCCGCCCGCGCACCCTGGTCAGCTCCGAGCCGACCAGCCACCTGGCCCGGTCGATCACGTGGCTGCCGTGCTGGGCCAGCGCCCCGCCGCCGCTGTCCGCCTGGTACATCCAGGTGGCGGGCAGCGGCGGCACACCGAGCGGGCAGCTGGACTGGATCTCCACCAGCTTCCCGATCGCGCCATCGGCGACCAGGTCGCGCACCCGGCGCAGCCCGGCGTCGTCGCGCCAGATGAACCCGCTGGCGTGCCGCACCCCCGCGCTGGTCACCGCGTCCACAATGGACCGCGCGGAGTCCAGGTCGGCGGCCAGCGGCTTGTCGCAGAGCACGTGCCTGCCCGCGGCCGCGGCCAGCCGCACCGGCTCGAGGTGCGCGTCCGGCGGGGTGGCCACCGACACCACGTCGACCGCCTCGACCAGCTCGGCCACCGAGTCGGCCACCAGCCCGATCCCGTACTCGGCGGCGCGCCGCCGCGCGCGTTCCCCGGTCCGGCTGTGGATCGCGGTCAGCTCCACCCCCGGGGTCCGGTGGAACCCCTCCAGGTGCAGTCCCGCTCCCCAGCCCGCGCCCAGCACGCCGACCCTGATGGTTCTCGACACGACCAACGACCTCCCGGTCCTCGTGGGATGTGTTCTCGATCCGCGGCGGCCGCTCAGCCGACGGTCACCGGCACCCGGCGCACGGCGGCGGCGAACCTCGCGACGCGCCCGCCCAGGTAGGCGGCCGCGGCCAGTGCGGGTTCGCCCACCGCGTCGTCCCGGCTCGCCCGCACGGAGACCCCGTACGGGTTGCCACCCGCCGCGCGCAGCGACGGGTCGGTGTAGCCGGCGGGGACGATCAGGCTGCCCCAGTGGTAAACGGTCTGGAACAGCGCGAGCAGCGTGCTCTCGTGCCCGCCGTGCGGTGACCCCGCGGCGGTGAAGCCGCCGACGACCTTGTCCGCCAGCGCGCCCGCCCGCCACAGCGGGACGGTGGCGTCGATCAGCCGCTTGAGCGGCGTGGCCACGTTGCCGAAGCACGCGGGCGTGCCCAGCACCAGGCCGTCGGCCCAGTCGAGCGCGGCCAGCGCGGCGGCCGGGGCCGGGCCGTCCTCGGTGAGCGCGCACGAGCGGGTCTGCGCCCCCGTCGCGGTCGCACCCGCGGCCACGGCGGCGGCGAGCGCGGCGACGGTGCCGCCCGCGCTGTAGTAGACGATCGCGACGCGAACCATGTCGAAGCGCCTCTCGGTATCATTCCGAGAACCCGGAAAAAGGCATCACTAAAATGTGACGACAGGTTCTCGGAATTGATCGGATGTGCGAGACCGGGGATTCTCCGGTTCGCCCAGCATGCCCACTGGTTCCGGTGGCGTCAAGGCGGCTTGGGGCAGGACGAAACGCGGTCGGATTCATTGTCCGGCGAAACGGGATTGTGCCGTATTCGTGTCGAGGAAATCGTCGCTATCGTCGCGGTTCGGATGCGGTTAATACGACGGAAAGAGGCGGCATGGAGATCGGGATAGGTCTGCCGGTGACGGTGCCCGGGTTCGACGGCCCGGCCGTCGCCGACTGGGCGCGGCGGGCGGAGGAGTCGGGCTTCGCCTCCCTCGGCGCGCTCGACCGCCTGGTCTACGACAACGGCGACGCGCTGACGGCGCTGTCGGTCGCCGCGGGTGCGACCACGACGATCCGGCTGGCCACCACCGTGCTCGTCGCCGGGTACCACGGGAGCCCGCCGCTGCTGGCCAAGCGCCTGGCGACCCTCGACCGCCTCTCCGGCGGAAGGCTGGTGGTGGGACTGGGCGCGGGCGGGCGGGCGGACGACTTCGCCGCGACGGGCGCGCCGTACGACGACCGCGGTCGGCGGAGCGAGGCGATCGTCACCGCGCTGCGGGCGGGCTGGACCGCGTCCGGACCGGGCACGGTGGGACCGGCGCCCGCGCAGCCGGAGATCCCGATCGTGCTCGGCGGGCGCGCGGACGCGGTGTTCGACCGCGTCGGGCGGCTCGCGCAGGGGTGGATCGGCGCGGGCGGCGGACCCCGGCTCTTCGCCGGGTTCGCCGAGCGGGTCAGGGAGTCGTGGGCCGCGCACGGCCGAACCGGCGAGCCCCGGCTGATGTCGATCGGCTACTTCTGCCTCGGTCCAGGCGCCCGCGCGGCGGCCGACGCGCACCTGACCGACTACTACTCGTTCCTCGGCGCGCCCGCGGCGTTCGTCGCGGCGAGCGCGCTGACCGACGCGGCGGCCGTGGCCGAGGCCGCACATGGCTACGCCGAGGCGGGCTGCGACGAACTGATCCTGTTCCCCTGCCGCAGCGACCTCGACCAGGTCGGCGCGCTGGCCAGCGTCCTGGCCGACCTGACACTGGGCTGAGACGGTCTGCCCGGACCCGAGCAGGCACTGCGCCGCCTGGGGCGGGCCCAGGCGGCGACTCGCCGGGTCAGACCGGGCGAGCTGCCAGCAGGCGCTCGGTGAGCGCCCACAGCCGGGCGCGCCCCTCGCTGTCCTCGACCAGCGGGTGCGGCACCGCGCGCACCCCGAGCTCGACGTACCCGCCCACCGGCGAGCCGCCCAGCAGCGGCGCGACGACGTGCGCCGCCCCCACCGAGACGTCGCCCGCCGGACCGCCGAAGGCCGCCCGCACCAGCGGGGTGTCGACGTAGCCCGGGTTCACCGCCGTCACCGGGACCGCGGGCCACCGGGCGCCGAGCTCGGCGGAGAACGCGGTCAGCGCCAGTTTCGACTGGCCGTAGGCCCGGACCCGGTCCCAGCCCTCGACCAGGTCCGGGTCGGCCCAGTGCGGCTCGGCCCGCACGTGCATGCCCGAGGTGACGTTGACGACCGCGCCGAGCCGCCCGGCCAGCGCGGTCGTCAACGCGAACGGCGCCAGGTAGTTCACCGCCCAGGTCAGTTCGTGGCCGTCGGCGCTGACGCGCCGCTGCTCGGCGATGGCGCTCGGGGTGAACACACCCGCGTTGTTGACCAGCGCCACCGTCGTGCCGATCGAGTCGGCGAGCCGCCGGACCTCGGCCAGGGCGGACAGGTCCGCGTGCACCGGCACCAGCTCGCCCGCCGGCCCGTTGCCCGCCGGCCCGTTGCCTGTCGACTCATTGCCCGCCAGGTCATTGCCCGCCAGCTGGGCGCACGCCAGAGCCGCCCGCTCCGGTGTGCGCCCGTGCACCAGGACCGTCCACCCGGCGGCGGCCAGCTGCCCGGCCGCCGCCAGCCCGATCCCCGAGGTGGCCCCGGTGACCAGGACCGTGCCGGGCGCGGTCACGCGTCCGCCCACAGCAGCGCGCACCGGCGCTCGTAGTCGCGGCGCCAGGACGTGTGGAACCGCTCGCCCGCCTCGGCCGGGAACCCGCTCAGCGTGCCCGCCAGGACCGCGTCGTCGAACCCCTCGGTGATCCACGGCAGCAGGAACGGGAACAGCCCGGCCGCCTCCAGGTCGCGGGTGGTGCGCGCCTCCATCTCCGCCCACTCGGCGGCGGTGAAGCACTCGGCGAACAGCGGCACCAACACCCGCTCCTCGGCATCGAGGTGGGCCACCAGCAGCGCCCGTGCCGCTCCGACGACCCGGGCCGCCTCGGCGTGGTCGCGCCCGGCTGCGACCAAAGCCGGTCCCACTTGGCCGAGCAGGTCGTCCAAGCGCTCGTGCTCGGCGGTCAACTCCCGGACCGCGGCCGCCGGGAACCGCGCGTGCACGCGCGGCAGGATCACCGCGTCCTCGTTCTCGTGGTGGTGGACCAGCACGGCCGAGAGGTTCTCCCAGTGCTCGACCAGCGCTCGGACAACCCGCGGTGGTGGCGCGCCACGGGTCACCAGGTCGTGCAAGCGGGTGAAGTCGCGCCGGAAGCACTCGTGCGCGCGCAGGAAGGGCAGCAGGTCCAGCTCGGTCATCCGGGCCGCGGTCATCGGGTCGCTCCGTCTCGTCGCCGCGCTCGCGGCGACGGCGGCTCAGGCCGTGTCGCCCCGGGCGCGGGTCTTGGGGTTGGTCGCCTCCCCGCTCAGCGCGCGGTCCACGCGGTCGAGCAGGTCGAGCAGCGAGTGCTGCTCCTCGTCGGACAACAGGGCCAGCGCGTCCTGCTGCAGCCCGCGGGTGACCTGGGGGACCGAGTCGCGCAGGTCCCGGCCCTTGCGGGTCAGCCAGACCCGCACCCGCCTGCCGTCGGACTCGTCGGCCGCCACCCGGAGCAGGCCGGAGTTGGTCATCCGCTGGACGGCCCGGGTGACCGTGGGCGCCTCGACCTCGATCAGGCCCGCGATCTCGCCCGGGGTGAGCCCGTCGCGCTCCCAGAGGCAGCCGAGGATGAACTGCTGCCCGGCGTGGACGCCGTGTTCCATCAGGCGTCGCTCGGCCTCGCTCTTGAGCCGGCGCGAGACGACGCCGATTCGGGTCAGGAAGGCATCGTCATCGGGGCGCACCAGTGGATATTAGCTGGTCGAGGGTGGTCCGCGCACCGTCTGCCCGAGTGGTGGGCGCCGCCGCCCGCCCTGGTCCCGGGCCGGTTGCCCAGGCCTGGTCGACATTACCCGCGGTATCCGGTGCGGCGGGACGCCGCTGTTTCGGAATTCACCCGGTTCGGATGTGCGCGGCCCTGGGAGAGCATAGGTCGACGCCGCGGCCAAGATCATCGGCGGCGTCCTCGCAATCGCAGCGAATGGGGGAAAGCAGTGCGCACAAAGCGTTTCCAAAGGCTGTCCGCGTTATGCGCGGGCGCGGTGCTCGTCCTGGGGGCCGCGCTCACCGGCGCGGGCGGGACCGCGTCGGCAGTCGGGTCGAGCGGCGGCCCCCGCATCCCGAGCAACTGGCCGGGGTGGCAGAAGGACTTCATCGGCAGCCGGTTCAACCCGCTGGAGACCCAGTTCACCGCCACCTCGGTGGCCAACCTGCACCTCAAGTGGTCGTTCGTCTTCCCCGACGTCGACGGACCCGCCACCAGCAGCCAGCCCGCCGTCGTGGACGGCACGCTCTACGTCGGGTCGCGCGACGCGAAGATGTACGCCCTGGACGCGAACACCGGGGCCACCAAGTGGAGCTACGACGTCTCGGCGGTGGCGGGCCCGGCGAGCTCGGCGAACCCGAACCCGCTGCGCGACGGGCCTTCCGTCTCGGGCGACAAGGTGGTCTTCGGCGACTACCGGGGCTGGGTGTACGGGGTGGACAAGAACACCGGCACCCTGGCCTGGGCGACCAAGGTGTCCGACCACCCGCTGGCGGCCCTGACCGGGTCGCCGCTGATCAACGGCAACCGGGTGTACATCGGGGTGTCCAGCAGCGAGGCCAAGGCCTCGGCCGACCCGAACTACCCGTGCTGCAGCTTCCGCGGTCAGATGGTCTCGCTCAACCTCGACACCGGCGCGGTCGTCTGGCGCTACTACACCGTTCCCGAGTCGGGTCCGCTGCCGCCCGGGCCGGACGGCCACCCGCGGTTCGGCCCGTCCGGGGCGCCGGTGTGGAGCAGCCCGATCCTGGACCCGGTCCACGGCACCCTCTACTTCGGATCGGGCAACAACTACACGACCACCACCGGTGACGCGGACACGGTGTTCGCCCTCAACTCCGCCACCGGCCAGGTCAAGTGGAAGCAGAAGATGACCGCGGCCGACACCTGGACGGTCGGGTGCCTGCTGCCCGCCCCCCAACCGCACTGCGAGGGCCTGGCCGACGGCACCAACCTCGACTACGACTTCGGCGCCTCGCCGAACCTGTTCTACGCCAACAACCGGCTGATGGTCGGCATCGGCCAGAAGAGCGGCGTCTACCACGCCTTCGACGCGATCACCGGGCAGGTCGTCTGGCAGCAGCAGGTGGCCGTCCCGGACCCCAACGGCGGGTTCTCCGGCATCGAGTGGGGGTCGAGCTACGACGGGCAGCGGCTGTACGTGGCGACCTGGAAGGCCAACCCGGGCACCCTGTTCGCGCTGAACCCGGCGAACGGCACCATCATCTGGAGCAAGCCCGCCCCGGCGAACGGGTGCTCCACCGGTGGGGCGGCCGCCTTCCCGGCCAACTGCACGCCCGCCTACCTCTCGGCGGTCACCAGCACGCCGGGCCTGGTCTACGAGGGCGCCACGGACGGCAAGATGCGGATCTTCCGCTCCACCGACGGGCAGCAGGTCTGGGAGTACGACACGGTCCGCCCGTACACCGGCGTGAACGGTCCGACCGCGTCCGGGGGCTCGATCTCCGGCAACGGCGGCACGGTCGTGGCCAACGGGATGATGTACGTCCAGTCCGGTTACTACTCGTTCTACGGGATCCCCGGCCGGGTACTGCTGGCCTTCGGTTTCTGACGTGACCGACGGGGGCGGGCGGGCACGCCCGTCCGCCCCCGCAGGCGAAGGGAAACCCCATGCGCGACCGCACTCGGCGCCTGTGCAGGGCCGTGGGCAAGACCTTGCTGATCCTCCTGAAGCACGCGGGCTCGGCGCACGCGCCCGCGATCTACTTCTGCACCGTGCCCACCGCCCTGCTCATCGCGCCCCCACCAGGCCCCGACACCCCCGCGCCAGGCCTCACCGCGCACGAGCGAGCCGCGTTCGAACGGCTCCGCGCGGAACTGGAACGCAGCACGCGCTGACCCACACCGGGTCCACCCTGGACGTCAGGTGATCCGATCGCTGGAACACCGATGTCTCACGGAACCGGCGGTGTGCCGCGCGTGAACGGCGCCTAGTACGGCAGCCGCCATTTGTTAGCTGACCTGGGTGTTCTCGATGTCGCGGGCGAGTCTGGTGCGTTTGTGGAACCAGCGTGAGCGTGCTTGGTGGGTGCGTCGCCAGTTCACCCAGTGGGT
>NZ_BSTR01000042.1 GCF_030269645.1 Actinokineospora sp. NBRC 105648
AACGCCCCGACGAGGTCGAAGGCCGTGCTGTGCCTGGTCACTGGGAGGGGGATCTGGTGATCGGGAAGGGCGGCACGTCGGCGGTGGCGACCCTGGTGGAACGCACCAGCCGGTTCCTGATCCTGGTCCCGCTGACCGGTCGGGACTCGCTCACGGTGACCCAGGCGGTCATCGCCGCCGTCGGCGACCTCCCGGCCACGGTGAAGCGGTCGTCGACCTGGGACTGCGGGTCGGAAATGGCTCTACACAGGGACGTTACCGCGACAGGGTTGCCGGTGTACTTCGCCCACCCGCACTCACCGTGGGAACGCGGCAGCAACGAGAACCTCAACCGCATCGTCCGCGAGTACCTGCCCACAGGTGTCGAGATCACCAGCGACCCCACCTACCTCGCCGCCATCGCCGCGGAGATCAACGACCGACCCCGTAAGATCCACGACTGGAAGAAGCCCAGCGAGGTATTCACCGAACTCCTCGAAGCAGATGCTTCCACCGCCTGAACTCGCCAGCCACTCCACCCAATCGAGCAGGACGGATGGGCGGGTGCTGTTCCAGCTCAATGACTTTGGGGATGAGGGGTGGAGGGCCTGAGGGGGTGTGGGCTGGGCTTGAGGGCTTTGTGGCTGGGGGGCTTGTGGCCTGAGGCAGGGCTACGCGGGGCTTGGGGCCGGGAGGCTTGAGGGGCTGGGCTGGGCTGGCGGCGCTTGAGTGGGGATCGCGGGGACTCTGTGGCTGAAGCTGGGCTTGGGCTTGGGCTTGGGCTTGGGCTTGGGCTTGGGCTTGGGCTTGGGCTTGGGGCAACGAAATACCCCACCTGCCTGACGGACTGGCGGTCAGGCTGGTGGGGTATTGGTCGGGCTCGGTGGTGGGCTACAGCTTGACCATGGGGACGCTGCCGATGAGCATCAGGCGGATGGTTCCCGAGGTGCCGAAGTCGATGGTCGCGGTGGCGCGTGGGCCTTGTCCGTCTGAGGCGATCACCGTGCCCAGGCCGTACTTGTCGTGGTTGACGCGGTCGCCGACGTTGAGGGTCAGGGCGGGGGTGTCCTGCCAGCCCTTGGTCGGGGACGAGCGCAGTCTGTTGGCCTGGACCGACTCGCTGGAGCGGTTGCCCCAGGTGGTGTTGCGGATCGGGGCGGAGCGCTCGGGGCCCAGTCTGCGCCAGTCCAGGAGTTCTGCCGGGATCTCGTCGAAGAAGCGGGAGGCCGGGTTGGTCATCGGCTGGCCCCAGGCGGAGCGGACCAGGGCGCGGGAGAGGTAGAGGCGTTCGCGGGCGCGGGTGATGCCGACGTAGGCCAAGCGGCGTTCCTCCGCCAGTTCCACCGGATCGCTGAGGGCGCGCATGTGCGGGAAGATCCCGTCTTCCCAGCCGGTGGCGAAGACGACCGGGTATTCCAGGCCCTTGGCCGTGTGCAGGGTCATCAGGGTGACCACGCCGCCGGATTCCTCGTCCGCGTCGGGGAGGGAGTCGGCGTCGGCGACGAGGGAGACGCGTTCCAGGAAGGCGGCCAGGGATCCCGCGATCGGGCCGGTGGGCTCGACCGGGGCGGTGTCGTCGGGGGCGTCGTCGGCCGCCGGGGCGGGGAGTTCGGTGAACTCGCGGGCGACGGTGACCAGCTCGTTGAGGTTCTCCAGGCGGGAGGCGTCCTGCGGGTCGTCGCTGGCCTCCAGCTCGGCGCGGTAGCCGGTCTGGTCGAGGACCGCGTCCAGGACCTCGGCGACGTCTTGGCCGTCGTCGACGAAACGGCGCAGGCCGTCGAGGAGTTCGACGAAGCCGGCGATCGCGCGCTGGGAGCGCGGGTTGAGCATGGCCACCTTGCCCTCGGTGGCGGCGCGCAGCGCGGCGGCGAAGGAGACGCGCTCGCGGTCGGCGTGGGCTGACACGCAGGCCTCGGCGCGGTCGCCGATGCCGCGCTTGGGCACGTTGAGGACCCGGCGCAGGCTGACCGTGTCCTCCGGGTTGGCCAGCACCCTCAGGTATGCCAGCGCGTCCCTGATCTCGCGGCGTTCGTAGAAGCGGACGCCGCCGACGACCCGGTAGGGCAGGCCGAGGCGGATGAAGATCTCCTCGAACACCCGGGACTGGTTGTTGGTGCGGTAGAAGACCGCCACGTCACTGTTGTTCGCGGCGCCGCTGTCGACCAGGCGGTCGATCTCGCCCGCGACGAAGCCTGCCTCGTCGTGCTCGTTGTCGCCGACGTAGGCGACGATCTTCTCGCCGTCGCCCATGGCCGTCCACAGGCGCTTGTCGCGGCGGCCCGCGTTGCGCGAGATCACCGCGTTGGCGGCGCTGAGGATGGTCTGGGTGGAGCGGTAGTTCTGCTCCAGCATGATCGTGGTGGCGTTCGGGTAGTCCCGTTCGAACTCCACGATGTTGCGGATGGTGGCGCCGCGGAAGGCGTAGATCGACTGGTCGGCGTCGCCGACGACGCACAGTTCGGCGGGCGGCAGAGCCGCCGGGCCGTCGGTGCCCTTGCCGACCAGCTCGCGGACCAGCGTGTACTGCGCGTGGTTGGTGTCCTGGTACTCGTCGACCAGCACGTGCCGGAAGCGCCGGTGGTAGTACTCGGCCACGTCCGGGAAGGTCTGCAGCAGCTCGACCGTGCGCATGATCAGGTCGTCGAAGTCCATCGCGTTGGCCTGGCCCAGCCTGCGCTGGTACTCGGTGTAGACCTCGGCGACCCGGCGCTCCAGGTCGTTGGTGGCGTTCGCCGCGGCCGTCTCGGCGTCGACCAGCTCGTTCTTCAGGTTCGAGATGTGCACCGACAGGGTGCGCGCGGCGTAGCGCTTCGGGTCGAGGTCGAGGTCGCGGGCGACCAGGGTGATCAGCCTGCGCGAGTCGTCGGCGTCGTAGATGGAGAAGCTGGAGGTCATGCCCAGGGTCTTGGCCTCGCGGCGCAGCACCCGCACGCACATGGAGTGGAAGGTCGACACCCACATCGCGTTGGCGCGCCGCCCGACCAGGTCGGCGACCCGCTCCCGCATCTCGGCGGCGGCCTTGTTGGTGAAGGTGATCGCCATGACCTGGCCGGGGTGCACGTGGCGCTCGGCCAGCAGGTAGGCGATCCGGCGGGTGAGCACCCTGGTCTTGCCCGAGCCCGCGCCCGCGACCACGAGCAGCGGGGTGCCGGCGTGCTCGACGGCCGCGCGCTGCTGGTCGTTGAGGTCGTCGACGAGCGCGGCCGTGCCCGCTCGCGGGTCCGGGGTGCTGGGCTGGGTGGGGAGGTCGAAGAGAGCTTCCATCGTGTCGTCAACCGTACCGGTGACCACCGACGAAGACGACGACGGCGCGCTCCCACGGACTAGGACCCACCGCTCGACGCGCCCGCCCGCGCTGTGCGAGACTCGACCCGTGCAGCGCCACGTCAGCTTTTTTTACGGGAACCGGACTCCGGCTCCCGTGGTTGTGTAGCCGCACACCAGACCACGACGAAGCCCCGGAGTCCTCGGACCCCGGGGCTTCGCTGGCTCCAGGGGTCCGGAGCTCCACGACACACCGAGGACGACGATGAGCCCCATCACCGAAGACCAGGCAGGCCAGACCAAGCCCAGCACCGAGCTGCCCGCCCCGGAGGAGGTGGCCGAGCTGCGCAAGGAGATAGACCTGCTGGACCAGGAGATCCTGCGGCTGGTGAAACGCCGCGCCGAGGTCTCCCGCACGATCGGCGCGGCGCGGATGGCCGCGGGCGGACCGCGGATCGTGGTCAACCGCGAGATGGACGTGGTGGCCCGCTACCGCGAGCTCGGCCCGGCCGGGCGGACGCTGGCGATGGCGCTGCTGGACCTCGGCCGCGGCAAGCTCGGCCGCTGACCCCGGCGAACCGGGGTCCGACTAGGGGGAATCCCCCATTCCGGATCGGCGCCGCTGGGGCAGACTGTGCCCATGGAGCTGATCGCTTTCATCGTCGTCATCGTCGGCCTGGTCGCCGCGGTGGGCAACGCCGCGTACCTGGCGCTGCTGAACTCGGCCGCGAGCAAGAAGGGGGCGAGCGGGTCCCCGGTGGCGCACTACGTGCGGAGCCGGTGGCCCGTCGCCGGCATCACCACCGCGGGCGCGGTGCTGGCGGCGCTGTTCAGCACCGGCGACGGCTTCCTGGACGTGCTGGCGATCCTGCTGGCGGCGGGTTCGGGCGCCTGGGCGGGCCAGTCGCTCTCGATCACCCGCGCCAAGTACCGCGGCGACCGCTGAGCGAGCGCGTCAAGGTTCACGCAAAAGAGTGGTGTAAGGCCCAGATCCGTTCCTGGGCCTACGAAAACGGTGGGACCGCTTAGTCTTTCCGGCGTGAATGGCGTTACTCCCCGCGACGACGTGCGCACGGCGCTGGTGGTCTGCGCGCACCCCGACGACGTGGACTTCGGGGCCGCGGGAACGGTGGCCGTGTGGACCGCCGCGGGCATCGCGGTGACCTACTGCCTGTGCACCTCCGGCGAGGCCAGCGGCGACGGCTCCCGCCCGGCCGAGGAGGTGGCCGCGGTCCGGCGCGCCGAGCAGCGCGCCGCCGCGGCCGAGGTCGGCGTCACCGAGGTGATCTTCCTCGAGCACGCCGACGGCACCGTGGAACCGACCATCGCGCTGCGCCGCGACCTGACCCGGGTGATCCGCCAGGTCCGGCCGGACCGGGTGCTCACCTGGTCCCCGGAGATCAACTGGGCGATGGTGGCGACCGCCCACCCCGACCACCGCGCCGTGGGCGCGGCCACCTTCGCCGCGGTCTACCCCGACGCGCGCAACCCCAACGCGCACCCCGCCCTCCTGCGCGACGAGGGCCTGGCGCCGTGGACGGTGCCCGAGCTGTGGCTCGCCGACGCCCCCGAGCGGCTGCGCGACCACGCCGTGGACATCACCGAGCACTTCACCCGCCGGATGGCGGCCCTGCGCGCGCACGTCTCCCAGGTCGGCGACAACCCCGGGCTGGAGGCGGGCATGCGCGCGCACTTCACCGCCGCGGCCGCCCGGCACGGGTTGCCACCCGGGCGGCTGGCGGAGGAGTTCCAGGTCGTCGACACCAGCTGACCACCACGGCGGCCGGGGACGCGGTACCGGCCGGGCACGACAGGAGTACTCACCAGATGGCGGTTACCAGGGACGAGCCGGGCAGGCACCGCGCCGGCCGGGCAGCCGACGCGCTCGGGCGCGGCAGGCCGCGGTCCGACGACGACACCGACGTGCTGCCGGTCATCGGGACCGGCCCGGACGGGCCCGCCACCGGGCTGGCCAAGTTCGACCTCGGCACCATCCCGGCCTCGGTGACCCCGCCGAGCTCCTGGCGGCGCGCGGCGTGGTTCGCGGTCACCGCGGCGGTCATGGTGGTGGTGGGCCTGACCTACGCGGCAGTCACCCTGATGAGCGGCCCGCGCAGGCCGGACGTGATCGAGGCGCTGCCCGGTCTGCCGAGCGGCCTGCCGCTGCCGTTCACCGACGTCGCACCGGAGCGAACCGTGGCGCCCCCGCCCGCGCCCGAGTCGAGCGCGCGGGCGGTCACCGCCACGACGACCACGCCACCGCCGGAGGCGCTCACCGCGGCGAGCGAACCGCCGGGGACCGCGCGGGCCGAGGAGCCGGGGCCCACGTCCGAGTCCCCGTCCTCCGAGCAGACCTCGGAGGACCCGGTCGCGCGGAGCAAGCCGAGCACGGCCACGCGCAGCACGGTGGTGACGCCGATGCTCGTGGTGGTGCCCAACGACGCCACCGCGATGGGCGACCGGACCGAGGCCTACTACCGGGCGGTCACCCACGACCCCGACGCGGCGTACGCGCTCACCAGCGGGCAGCTGCGCCGGGGCGGGCAGGACCAGATCGCCCAGCGCTACGCCGAGGTGGACCGGGTGGAGGTGCAGCAGCTGGTGATCGACCCGGCCAGGGCGCGCACCCGGGCGGTGCTGCGGGTGGTGGGCAAGGACGGGTCGGTGACCACCGAGACCCGGGAGCTGACCTTCTCCCACGGGGCCGATCCCCGCATCACGGCGGAGAAAGAGACGTCTTGACGTGTCATCATCTTCATGTTTCGGCTGGTAGGACCGGATGGCCAAGCGGCGCACCCACGGATGGACCGCGTGGCCTGCCCCATTGGGCCGATCGCACCCGACCCAGCGGGATTCAGTCGCCGCCCAGCGTGACGATTACTCTTTTCGAGTGAATCCTGCCGCCGCCTATCGCCTCGATCGGGTGACTCGCCGAGAAAGAGTGGTGTGAGCACCCGGCAGCACGGTACGAGTTGCCCCGACGAGCGACTCAAGCGGAGGAAAGCGGCAGTGGATCGTCCGACGACCGGCAGGCGGCGGGTGCGCTCCGGCTCGGTACACGTCACCGAGCTGATCCGGCGGCACCCCGTGCTCGACCTGCCCGCGGACCCGGACCCGGCGGAGCCGCCGGTGGCACCGGAGGCCGCGACGCGACTGGCCGACGCGCCCGAACCGGAGCCGGGCAAGGCCGGGTCCCGGACCGCCCAGCTGGCGAAGCTCACCGGTCTGGGTCTGGCCGTGGTCACCCTCTGCGGCGCGATCGCCACCGCCACTGTCATCGCCCGCGAGCGCCAGGGCGCGCAGGAGGCGCCGAGCGTTCGACCGGGACTGCAGATCACCGGCGAGCGCGCGCTGCTGCCGCACGAGCTCAACCGTGCCGTCACCACATCGGGTGGCAAATCGGGTGACGACCAGTCGGGGATGGCCCCGCCCGCCACCGGCGCCGCGTCCGGCAACCTGAGCATGGCGCCCGCGCCCACCTCCAGCACGCCGCCGCGCGGCGCCCGCTCGAACGACACCAGCCCGGCCCGCTCCGGTCAGGTGCCCGGTCGCCGGGTCACCTCCAGCCGCGAGCTGGTGCTGGAGTACTACCGGTTGATCGAGGTCAACCCGCGCGGCGCGTTCGACCTGGTGGCCGCCGACCTGCTGGGCACCACGCTCAACGACTTCCTCGGCTCGTGGACCGATGTGACGAGGATCGAGGTGCTCAACGTCGTCGAGCGGCCGGACGGCGTACTCGCGGTGATCCGAATGCAGCTGTCGGACGGGTCTCACCTGCGGGTTCAGCAGCTACTGACGGTCACCAAATCGGCACCGCAGCGCATCGTCGGGGCCGAACTGGTGTCCGCCCAGCTGGACTGAAGTCCAGAACACCCCCGACCGGGGGACGATTGTGACAATATGTAGCCGCTGCCGTCCTGTCCCGGTGGGTAGCGGGACTGCGTTCATGCGCGCTGAGTGAACGCCTAGCCTGGACCGGTCGGCCAACCCCGGTCCGAAGGCGGCGTCCCGACGCCGGTCGGCGGACGCGCACGGGGCCGTGGACAGCGCCGATGACGAAGAAAAAGCCCGCGAGGCGGTTCGCGGGCAAGGGAGGTTCCGGTCGGGATGAGCGACGAGGGCCGGCTGGTCGCCGGGCGCTACCGGCTGGAGCGTCGGATCGGCAGCGGCGCCATGGGCGTGGTGTGGCAGGCCTTGGACGAGCGGCTGAACCGCCCGGTGGCGGTCAAGAAGCTGCTGCTGCCACCGGGGCTGCCCCCGGACGAGGCCGACGAGGCGGTGGCCCGCTGCATGCGCGAGGGCCGGATCGCCGCGCGCCTGCACCACCCGAACGCGATCGCGGTGTTCGACGTGGTCGACGAGGACGGCGTGCCGTGCCTGATCATGGAGTACCTGCCGTCGGACAGCCTGGCGATCGCGCTCAACGAGCGCGGGCCGCTGGAGCCGACCGAGGTGGCCCGGATCGGCGCCCAGGTCGCGGCCGCGCTGGCCGCCGCGCACGCGGCCGGGATCGTGCACCGCGACATCAAGCCGGGCAACATCCTGCTCGGTGACGACGGCTCGGTGAAGATCACCGACTTCGGCATCTCCCGGGCCACCGACGACGTGACGGTCACCAAGACCGGCCTGATCGCGGGCACCCCGGCCTACCTGGCCCCCGAGGTGGCCGTCGGCCGGGACCCCTCGGCCGCCTCCGACGTGTTCTCGCTGGGCTCCACGCTCTACGCCGCGACCGAGGGCGAGCCGCCGTTCGGCCTGTCGGAGAACACCCTGGGGCTGCTGCACGCGGTCGCCTCCGGCAAGACCAACCCGCCGACCCAGTCCGGCCCGCTGACCACCGTGCTGGTCGCGCTGCTGGCCTCCGACGTCGACACCCGGCCCACCGCGGCCAAGGCGCGCGACATGCTCGCCGCGGTCGCCCGCGGCGACGACCCGGACGTCCCGCTGGTCGCGGCCGCCCCGGTCGAGGCGGCCACCCGGCTGGTGGTCCACCCGGCCGCCGACCCGACCTCGGTCGTGCGGCCCACCCCGGCCCGCCCGGCCCGGCCGACCCCCACCGGCGGCAGCAGGCCCGCGATGGCCCCGGCACCGCTGCCGCCGCGCTCGCGGATGCCGCTGGTGGTAGCGGGGGTGGGCCTCGCCGCGATCCTCACCGTGGGCGCGCTGCTGATGTTCAACCGGAACGACAAGGAACCCGGCGAGAACCAGACCCCGGGGGTCAACCTGCCCAGCTCTGTGGTCACTCCGGTCACCACGACGGAGCCGTCGCAGGTCGTCGAGACCACGACCAACAAGGGCGTGCCGGTGCCCACCACCACCGCGCCCAAGGCGACCTCGGTCGCGCCGACCACGACCACCACCTCGGTCACCACCACGACGACGACCACCAGCAAGCCCCCGCAGACCACGACGACCACCACGGCGCCGTCGGCCACCAGCACCGAGCCGACCACGACCACCACCGTCACCAACAACCCCCAGTGAGCCGGGAGCGGCAATGAGCAGCGAGCAGATCATGGTGGCGGGCCGCTACCGGCTCGGCGCGCGCATCGGCAGCGGGGCCATGGGCGTGGTCTGGCAGGCGCGCGACGAGCGGCTGCACCGCACCGTGGCCGTCAAGCAGTTGCTGTCGCAGCCCGGGCTCTCGGCCGACCAGGCCGAGGAGGCCCGGCAGCGGGCGATGCGCGAGGGCCGGATCGCCGCGCGGCTGGCGCACCCGAACGCGATCACCGTCTACGACGTGGCCGAGCACGACAACGAGCCCTGGCTGATCATGGAGTACCTGCCGTCGAAGAGCCTGGCGACGGTGCTCAACGAGCGGGAGACGCTGCCGCCGGTGGAGGCGGCCCGGATCGGCACCCAGATCGCCGCCGCGCTGGTCGCCGCGCACGCGGCGGGCATCGTGCACCGCGACGTCAAGCCCGCCAACGTGCTGCTCGGCGAGGACGGCACGGTCAAGATCACCGACTTCGGCATCTCCCGGGCCACCGGCGACATCACCGTGACCGCCACCGGGATGCTCGCGGGCACGCCCGCGTACCTGGCGCCGGAGGTGGCCAAGGGCGAGCAGCCGACCGCCGCGGCGGACGTGTTCTCGCTGGGGTCGACGCTGTACACGGCGGTGGAGGGACACTCCCCGTTCGGGTTGAGCGAGAACACCCTCGCGCTGCTTTACGCGGTTGCCGCGGGCAAGGTCGTCCCGCCGCGGCAGGCCGGGCCGCTGACCGCGCTGCTCATGCAGCTGCTGCGGGCCGACCCGCTGGAGCGCCCGACGATGACCGCGGCCAAGGACGCGCTGGCCGCGGTGGCGGCGGGCAGGCCGCTGCCGTCGATGAGCGACCAGCGCACGGTGCCCTCGTCCAAGCCGCCGGTGCGCCCGTCCGGCCCGCTACCGCTGGGCACCCGGCTGGACATGAACCCGTTCACCGAGCCGGTGCCGTCCGGGCCGGTCCCGCTGCGGCAGCAGCCGCCGATGGGGCCGCCGTCGGGTGCCATGCGAGCCGCGTCGGCGCCGCGCACGCCCCCCGGTGGGATGCGGCCGCCACGGCAGCAGCCGCCGCCACCGGAGAAGAAGAAGCACGACGCGCGGTCGGTGCTGCTGACGGTGCTGGCCATCGTCGCCGCGGCGCTGGTGGGCGTCCTGGTCGCGAGCCTGATGTCGAGCAACAACTCGCCGCAGGCCGGTGGTTCCACGCTGACGAGCACGACGGCACCCGCGCCGACCACCACGCCGAAGGTGACGACGACCCCGAAGAAGACCACCACCACGACCACGACAACCGAAGAAACGACCACTACGACGACCACGCCCGCCGGGCCGACCCCGGCGCAGTTCGAGGCCGCGCTGCGCGACTACTACGGACTGCTGCCCGGCAACCCGCAGGCCGCCTGGGCGATGCTGACCGACAAGGCGCAGGTCAAGTCGCGCGGCTACGACAGCTTCGCGAAGTTCTACGACGACCAGGCCGCCGTGCAGCTGGTGTCCGCGCGCGCCGAGGGCAACCGGGTGGCCGCGGAGATCAAGTTCACCAACAAGAAGGGCAAGACCTCCGTCGAGCCCTACTCCTTCGCGCTGGTCGAGCAGGACGGCAAGATCAAGATCGACAACTACGAGCAGGGCCGCAACGGCGGCTGACCCCGCAGGCGCGGTGGTTCGCGGGTGCGGCCCGCGCGATCAGCGGCCGCACGGCTCCGACCGCACGGACGAGCGGCCCGTGCACCGGACTCGCTGGCCAGGGCCTAGGACCGGCTGCGGGCCGCGTCGCGCAGGGCGTCGAGCAGGTCGAGCAGGGCGGGCTGTTCCAGGGACGACTCGCGCACGGCCGCGTGGATCACGCGCACCGGCTCCGGGTGGCGCAGGCGGCGCACGACCACCCCGGGGTGCCGGTTGGCCAGGCCCATCAGCGGGATCAGGCTGATCCCCAGCCCGGCGGCCACGAAGCCCTGCGCGTTCGTATAGTCCTCGCTCTCGACCACGATGTCGGGCGTGAACCCGGCGGCGCCGCAGGCGTCGTAGATGATCTGCTCGCACGGCCCGGACGGCCACTCGTTGCCCACCCACGGCTCCTCGGCGAGCTCGGCCAGGTCGATCACCCGCTTCGCGGCCAGCCGGTGGCCGACCGGCAGGACCGCGCGGTACGGGTCGTCGAGCAGGTGGGTCATCTGGATCCCGCGCGGCACCGTCTGCCGGGGGTGCACCACGATCGCCAGGTCGGCGCGGCCCTGCTCGACCTCGGGCAGCGGGTCCTCCGGGTCGAACAGCTTCAGGTCGAGCTGGACGCCGGGGTGCTCGCGGCGCAGCCGGGCCAGCGCGGGCGGGACCAGGGCGGCGCCCGCGGTGGCGAAGTAGCGGATGGCCAGCCGCCCGGTGCGACCCGCGCGCAGGTCGGCCAGCGCGGTCTCGGCCTCGGCGACGTAGCGGCTGATGATCGCGGCGTGCTCGGTGAGCAGCCGCCCGGCCGCGGTCGGCTGGACACCGCGGCCGACCCGCTCGAGCAGGGCGAGCCCGGCCTGCTTCTCCAGCGCGGCGACCTGCTGGCTGATCGCCGATGGGGTGTAGCCGAGGTTGGTCGCGGCGGCGGTGACCGACCCGCTGGTGACCACCGCGCGCAGGACCTGCATCCGTCGTACGTCAAGCATGTAGCAGAGCTTAACGGTTGGTCTACGACATTTCACTTGTGCTGTTGATAGCTCTGAGTCATCGTTTCGGAGGGGACGACCCGACAGGAGGACAACGGTGCTCAGCGGCGGCAAGGGAACCCTGGTCAGGATGGGCGTGCTGGCCCTGCTCTGGGGGTCGAGCTTCCTGTGGATCAAGCTCGCGCTGCACGGGCTGAACCCGGTGCAGATCAGCTTCGTCCGCTGCGCGCTCGGCGCCGTGGTGGTCCTCGTGCTCTGCTACTCGGCCCGCAGCAGGCTGCCGCGCGACCGCAAGGTGTGGGCGCACCTGCTCTTCGCCGCCTTCTTCGGCAACGCGCTGCCGTTCGTGCTGTTCGGGGTGGGTGAGCGCACGGTGGACTCGGGGGTCGCCGGGGTGCTCAACGCCACCACGCCGCTGTGGGCGCTGCTCATCGGCCTGGCCATCGGCACCGAACGCGGCCTGCGCCCGGTCCGGCTCGGCGGCCTGCTGCTCGGGTTCGGCGGCACGCTGCTGATCTTCGCGCCGTGGCAGCAGGCGGGGCTGGCGAGCTGGGGGGCGCTGGCGATCCTGGCCGCCGCCGCGAGCTACGCGGTCGCCTACGCCTACATCGGCCGCGTGCTGTCCGGCCGGGGGACGACGCCGATCGCCCTGTCCGCGGCGCAGCTGGTCACCGCGACCGGCCTGAGCGCGCTCGCGCTGCCGGTCGGCGGCACGGGGTCGGTGCACCTGAGCGTGACGGTGATCGTGGCGGTCAGCATCCTGGGGGTGTTCGGGACCGGCTTCGCCTTCGCCATCAACTACCGGCTGATCGCCGACGAGGGCGCGACCAACGCGACCACCGTGGGCTACCTGCTGCCGGTCGTGTCGGTGCTGCTGGGGGCGGCGTTCCTGAACGAGGGGCTGAACGTCCGGGTGATCGCGGGGATGCTCGTGGTGCTGGTCGGGGTCGGGATGACCCGGTGGCAGCGGAAGGCGCCGTCGCCGGTGCTGGCGGAGGACCCGACGGCCGTGCTCGCCAAGGCACCGTGAGCGGCCACCGAGAAGGCGGCTGAGCAGCGGTGGTCACGACACCCGGGTGAACCGGGTCGGCCGCCGGGCCCAACCGTGGTCTGATCTCCCGAGCATGATCAACTCGGCGGGGGGAGACGACGATGGGCTACGCGGACAAGGGCTATGAGTGGTACGAGTCCTCGGAGGACACCGACCAGCACACCCTCGACGACGCCGCGCTCCGGCGGACCGGTGAGGGTGGCGCGCTGTACCTCTACGAGCACGAGTTCGGCAACCGGCTCAAGCGGGGAGCGGTGCTGCGGACCCGGGTCGACCTGGAGAACCTGGGCGCGCTGGGGAGCAACTGGAGCGACCGGGTGTCCTCGGTCTACAACCACTCCGCGCACCGGGTGAAGCTGTTCGAGGACGCGGACTTCGAGGGTGCCTCGTTCGTCCTGGAGCCCGGCGCGTCGCACTCGTTCCTGGCCAACCGGATCGAGAAGTCCGGGACGCTGTCCACCGGGCTGACCAAGATCATGCCGGTGGACCTCGCCGTGGACTGGAACGACCGGATCACGTCCGTGCTCTTCGTCGCCTGACCGGTCGGACCGGCCGATCAGACCGGCCGATCAGACCAGGCGGCGGTCGGAGGCCCAGCGGGAGAGCTCGTAGCGGTTGGACAGCTGGGTCTTGCGCAGCACGCTCGACACGTGCGTCTCCACCGTCTTCACCGAGATGAACAGCTCCGAGGCGATCTCCTTGTACGCGTACCCCCGCGCGAGCAGCCGCAGGACGTCGCGCTCACGCGGGGTGAGCAGGTCGAGCTCGGGGTCGCTGATCGGCGCCGCGCCCGGGCGGTCGGCGAAGGCGTCGAGCACGAACCCGGCGAGCCGCGGGGAGAACACCGCGTCGCCCTCGGCGACGCGCAGCACCGCGGTGACCAGTTCCTGGCTGGAGATCGTCTTGGTGACGTACCCCCGCGCACCCGCGCGGATCACCGCGATGACGTCCTCGGCCGCGTCGGAGACCGACAGGGCCAGGAACACCACCTCGGGGAACGCCTTGCGGGCCTGCCGGAGCACCTCCGCGCCGCCGCCGTCGGGCATGTGGACGTCGAGCAGGACCACGTCGGGGCGCAGGTGGCCGATGCCTGCGACCGCCTCCCCGACGGTGCCCGCCTCCCCCACGACCGTGATGTCGTCGGTGAGGGTGTCGAGCTCGGCGCGCACGCCCGCGCGGAACATGCTGTGGTCGTCGACCAGGTAGACCCGGACCGGGCGCCTGGGCTGGTTCTCCGGCTGCTCACTCATGTGGTCACTTTCGCACGCGGCATGTGCAGCTGTACCTCGGTCCCGTCACCCGGTGCGGTGCGCAGCGTGATCTCGCCGCCGTTGCGCTCCATCCGGCCGCGGATCGAGTCGGCGAGGCCGTGCCGGTCGGCCGGGACGCCGTCGGGGTCGAAGCCCTTGCCGCGGTCGCGCACGAACACGGTGACCTTCTCGGCCTCGACCTCGGCGTAGACCGAGACCTCGGCGACCCCGGCGTGCTTGGCCGCGTTGACCATCGCCTCGCGGGCGGCCATCACCACGGCCATCAGCCGCTCGTCGAGTTCGCACTCGCCGACCACCACGTGCTGGACCTTGATCGCGAAGGTGTCCTCCACCTCGCCGGAGGCACGGGCCACGGCCTCGGAGAGCAGGCCGGTCGGCGAGCCGTCGGGCAGCGAGCGGCCGTAGCCGGTGGGGCCGTAGAGCCAGCTGCGCAGCTGCCGCTCCTGGCCGCGGGCCAGGCGCAGCACCTCGCGCGGGGCCTCGGCCTGCTTCTGGATGAGCGCGAGGGTCTGCAGGACCGAGTCGTGCAGGTGCGCGGCGATCTCCGCGCGCTCCTCGGTGCGGATCCGCGCCCGGCGCTCCTCGCCCAGGTCGCGGACCAGGCGCAGCCACCACGGCACGGTCAGCACGGCCACCCCGACCAGCGCGGCGACCACCGCGAGCAGCGCGAACTGCACCGAGTCGAGGCCGACGCTGCCGATCAGGAAGATCGTGATGCCGGTGGCCACCAGCGCCGCGCCGCTGAGCACCCGGACGAGCGCGGAGCGGCCCCCACCACCCATGACCGCGCCCTTGACCCGCTTGCGCTGGGACTGGTCGGCTTCCCGCCAGACCAGGACCGCGCCGACCAGGGTGAGCGCGATCGCGCCCGCGGCCCAGCCGTTGACCAGGCCGGACAGCGTGCCCGCGCCGATGGTCAGGCCCACGCCCAGGGCGATCAGGCCGAACGCCTGCTGCCGCTCGCGGGTGGAGACGTTGGACGGGTTCTCCTCGGCGGGCGCCTGCGGCACGAAGATCCACAGCAGCCCGTAGCCGACCACCCCGGCGCCGCTGAGCGCGGCGAGCAGGGCGAAGGCGATCCGGACGTAGAGCACCTGGACGCCCAGGTGGTCGGCGAGACCACCGGCGACGCCCGCGACGGTCCGGCCCGACCGGCGGCGGGTCACCCCACCCTGGCCGGGCACCGCCACCGTGCCACCGGACGTCCGCTCGATCCCCGCCTCCACCGGCCCGTGCTCCTGGAGTGCTGCTTCCACACCAGAATGCTCACACGGCGCGGTCGGCGCCACATCGGGGATGGACCCTGAGCGCAAAGTCAGGGTCGTTCCCGGATGCACGGGGACCGGGTCGGGAGCGATCGTTGTAGTCGTGAGTGGCACATCGAACCAGGCGCACGGCGCCAAGGGCGTGGAGGACACGCTCAAGGACTTCTGGGCGACCCGCCCCCGGCGGCCCCGCCAGGGCCGCAAGGTGGCGGGCGTCGCGGCCGCCATCGGCAACCGCTACGGCATCGACCCGGTCATCGCCCGGGTCGGGTTCGTGGTGGCCACCTTCTACGGTGGTGCCGGTGTCGTGTTCTACCTGCTGGGCTGGCTGTTCTTCGCCGAGGTCGACGACGAGGTCTCCCCCGTCGAGTCGGTGCTCGGCAAGGGCCGCAGCTCCAGCTCCACCGCGTTCACCATCGCGCTGGGCATCGGCGTGGTCGTCGCGTTCAGCGCCTTCCTCGACCACGACTTCAGCGGGTGGCTGGGGGTGGCCGTCGCGGCGGGTCTCGTCTACCTGCTGCACCGCACACGGGGACACCTCGGCACACCAGGCACACCCGTGGCGGCCGAGCAGCCGACCACGGCGATGCCGCCCACCACCGGGATGCCCACGGGCATGCCGACCGGGGCGCCCACGATGACGATGCCGACGGCGAGCGCGCCCACGCAGGCCGCGCCCACCGAGAGCCACGTCTACCCCACCGAGCCCCCCGCGTGGGACCCGCTGGGCGCGGCGCCGTTCGCCTGGGACCTGCCGGAGCCGAGTTCGACCCCGGAGCCCGAGCCGCCCGCCCCGCGCAAGCGGTCCAAGGTCGGCGCGATCACGCTGGCGGCGGCGTTCCTGTTCGTGGGCGCAGCGGTGATCGTCGAGCCGTACGGCGGCGCGTGGGTCTCGGTGCGCCACATCCTGGGTGTGGTGCTGGGCATCCTGGGCGCGGGCATGGTCGTCGGGTCGTTCTTCCGCGGCGGCCGCGGCCTGATCGGGCTGGCGATGCCGGTCGCGGCGCTGGGCATCGCGCTGACCGCGCTGTGGCCCAACGGCTTCTCCCCCGACGGGGTCGGCGACCTCACGGTCCGGCCGCTGACCATCGACCAGGTCAACGACACCTACGACCGCGACATCGGGTCGATCGAGGTCGACCTGACCGGGCTGCCCGCGACCGGCGAGCTGCACACCAGGGCCGAGGTCGGCGTGGGTGACGTGACGGTGATCGTGCCGCGCGACGCCGATGTCGAGGTGTACTGCTCGGTCGGGGTCGGCGACGTCGACTGCCTGGGCGAGCAGCAGGGCGGCGCGAGCCCCGAGCTGAGCAAGACCGACCTCGGCGCCGACGGCGAGGGCGGACTCCAGATCAAGGTCGACGCCGAGGTGCACGGCCCCGGATCAGTGAAGGTGCGACGTGGCTGACGAGACCAGGGTGACGCGCAGGCGGCCCGACTTCCTGACCATGTTCTTCGGGGTGATCACCCTGTTCGCCTCGGCCTACGTGCTGACCGACGGCCGGATCTGGGTGCCGACGATCGACCCCCGCTGGCTGCTGGCCGGTGGCGCGGTGCTGGTGGGGCTGCTCCTGCTGGGGGCGTCGCTGCGCAAGGGCAAGCGCGGGTAGGCCCCGCTCGCCGCTCACCAACCGAACGGCCCGGTCACCTCGGTGACCGGGCCGTTCGCGCGCCGCACTCCCACTCAGCGGCTCGCTCCCACTCAGCGGCTCACTCCCACTCGATGGTGCCCGGCGGCTTGCTCGTCACGTCCAGCACGACCCGGTTGACCTCGGCGACCTCGTTGGTGATCCGGGTGGAGACCCGTTCGAGCACCTCGTAGGGCAGCCGGGTCCAGTCGGCGGTCATGGCGTCCTCGCTGGACACCGGGCGCAGCACGACCGGGTGGCCGTAGGTGCGGCCGTCGCCCTGCACGCCGACGCTGCGGACGTCGGCCAGCAGCACCACCGGGCACTGCCAGATCGAGCGGTCCAGGCCCGCCGCGGTGAGCTCCTCGCGGGCGATCGCGTCGGCCGCGCGCAGGATCTCCAGGCGCTCGGCGTTGACCTCGCCGATGATCCGGATGCCCAGGCCCGGCCCGGGGAAGGGCTGGCGCGCCACGATCGTCTCCGGCAGGCCCAGCTCGGTGCCGACCCGGCGAACCTCGTCCTTGAACAGCGCGCGCAGCGGCTCGACCAGCTCGAACTCCAGGTCCTCGGGCAGCCCGCCGACGTTGTGGTGGCTCTTGATGTTGGCCGCGCCGGTGCCGCCGCCGGATTCGACCACGTCCGGGTAGAGCGTGCCCTGCACCAGGAAGCGGTACTTGTCGCCGCCCGCCTCGGCCTGCAGGTCCAGCTCGGCCTGCTCGAAGACCCGGATGAACTCCCGGCCGATGATCTTGCGCTTCTGCTCCGGGTCGGTCACCCCGGCCAGCGCGCCGAGGAAGCGCTCGCGGGCGTCGACGGTGACCAGCCGGACCCCGGTGGCGCTGACGTAGTCGCGCTCGACCTGGGCCCGCTCGCCCGCGCGCAGCAGGCCGTGGTCGACGAACACGCAGGTCAACCGGTCGCCGATGGCGCGCTGCACCAGGGCGGCGGCCACCGCGGAGTCGACCCCGCCGGACAGGCCGCAGATCGCCCGGCCGTCGCCGACCTGGGCCCGGATCCGGGCCACCTGCTCGTCCACGATGGACGCGGTGGTCCACTGTGGACGGATGCCCGCCACGTCGTGCAGGAACCGGCGCAGCACCTCCTGGCCGTGCGGGGAGTGGTGCACCTCGGGGTGGTACTGCACACCGGCGAAGCGCCGCTCGGTGTCCTCGAAGGCGGCGACCGGCGCGCCCTCGCTGGACGCGGTGACGGTGAAGCCCTCGGGCGCCTTGGTGACGCAGTCGCCGTGGCTCATCCACACCGGGTGGCGCGCGGGGAGGCCGTCGTGCAGGACGCCCTCGGCGGCGCCCAGGTCGGTGCGGCCGTACTCGCGGGTGCCGGTGTGCTCGACGGTGCCGCCCAGCGCGCGGGCCATGGCCTGGAAGCCGTAGCAGATGCCGAAGACCGGGACGCCCGCGTCGAAGAGGGCGGGGTCGACGGCGGGAGCGCCCTCGGCGTAGACGCTCGAGGGACCGCCGGACAGGACGATGGCGACCGGGTCCTTGGCGAGCAGGTCGGCCACGGTGGTGGTGTGCGGGACCACCTCGGAGTAGACCTGCGCCTCGCGCACCCGGCGGGCGATCAACTGGGCGTACTGGGCGCCGTAGTCCACGACGAGGACGGGGCGATCGGTCATCTTGGCCTCAACCTTCGGGTAGCAGCCGGGAGCGCGAGAACGGGAACTCGGTCTCGGCACGCAGCGAACAGCACTGGGTGCCGACCGGTCCCTCCCTGGGTTTCTCTCCCGGAGGTGCCCACCCGCCCACGGGGCGCGGGCTTCCGTGACGCTCGAACCAGACCCGCGGGAAGCGGCGGAACCCTAGTCACCAACTTCGGTCAGCCACGACCATCCTATCCTGCGCTCCTGAGCAAGCCTTCCGCCCGGTCCCGGCCTACGGTTGGGGCATGAGCGAGGACGAAGACGCCGTGGTGGCCAAGCCGCGCCCGTTCTGGGTCGCGGGCAGGCCGGAGACCAGCGAAGAGACCCTGGACGTGCGGCATCCCTTCGACGGGACCGACGTCGCCACCGTGTCCGTGCCCACCCCCGAGCACGTCGAGCGCGCGGTCGCGGCGGCGGCCGGGGTGGCCAAGCAGTTCCGGTCGCTGCCCGCGCACCGGCGCGCGGCCGCGCTGGAGCACGTGTCGCAGGCGCTGGCCGAGCGCACCGAGGAGATCGCCGAGACGATCACCGCGGAGAACGGCAAGCCGATGAAGTGGTCGACCGCCGAGGTCGGCCGGGCGGTGTCGGTGTTCCGCTTCGCCGCCGAGGAGGCGCGCAGGCACGTCGGCGAGCTGCAGCGGTTGGACACCGACGCGAGCGGCGAGGGCAGGCTCGGCCTGATCCGGCGGCGGCCGCGCGGACCGGTGCTGGCGGTGGCGCCGTTCAACTTCCCGCTGAACCTGGTGGCGCACAAGGTCGCGCCCGCGCTGGCGGTGGGCGCGCCGGTGATCGTCAAGCCCGCGTCGGCCACCCCGCTCTCGGCGCTGCTGCTCGGCGAGATCCTGGCCGAGACCGACCTGCCGGAAGGTGCCTTCTCGGTGCTGCCGGTGCGCGGGTCGGCGATGGCCGCGCTGGTCGAGGACCCCCGGCTGCCGGTGATCTCGTTCACCGGGTCGACCGGGGTCGGCTGGGGGATCATGAGGTCCGCGCCGGGCAAGCACGTGGTGATGGAGCTGGGCAGCAACAGCGCGGCCATTATCTGTCCTGATTGGACAGACCTGGACTGGGCGGCGTCCCGGATCGCGACCTTCGGCAACTACCAGGCGGGCCAGTCCTGCATCTCCGTGCAGCGGGTCGTGGTGCACCGCTCGCTGGCCGAGGAGTTCATCCCGAAGCTGGTGTCGGCGGTGGAGGCGCTCAAGACCGGCGACCCGCACGACCCGTCGGTGGACGTGGGCCCGCTGATCGACGAGGGCAACGCCGAACGCGTGGCGGACTGGATCGACGAGGCCGTCGGCGCGGGCGCGCAGCTGCTCACCGGCGGCAAGCGCACCGGCGCGACGGTGGCGCCGACGGTGCTGAGCGGCGTTCCCGCGACGGCGAAGGTGTCGTGCGAGGAGGTGTTCGGGCCGGTGCTGGTCGTGTCGGTGGTGGACACCGTCGACGAGGCGTTCGAGATCGCGAACAGCACGGACTACGGCCTCCAGGCCGGCGTGTTCACCCGCGACCTGCAGACCGCGTTCCGCGCGACCGCGGAGCTGGAGGTGGGCGGCGTGATCATCGGCGACGTCCCGTCCTACCGGGCCGACCAGATGCCCTACGGTGGCGTGAAGGGGTCGGGCAACGGGCGTGAGGGTCTCCGCTCGGCGATGAACGACTTCACCGAAGAGCAGGTGATGGTCCTTTCCGGGTTGGAGCTCTGAATGGCGTTACCCGGTGCCTTGCAGCTACCGGATGGTTCGTGGGTGCGCGGCCGGGGATTGCGGAACCCGTCCCCGGCCGGCATCCCCGACTACGGGCTCTACCTGGGCGGCAAACGCTTGCGGGAGCGGCACTCGACGAGCCTGGCGTGGTCGCACGACTGGATCCCGTGGCCGGATTTCCTACTGCCGCAAGACAACGCGCTCGCCGTCCGGCTGATCCGCGCGGCGCACGGTCGGGCGCTGGCGGGCGCGGACGTCGAGATCGCCTGCGGTGGCGGGATCGGCCGGACCGGGACGGTGATCGCCTGCCTGGCCATCCTCAGCGGGGTGGCACCAGCGGACGCGGTCGCCTGGACGCGCGCCCACCACGACCCGCGGGCGGTCGAGACCCCGTGGCAGAAGCGTTGGGTGCTGGCGTTCCCCGGGCGAGCGGCTACCTGACCGCGAGGTCGGGCGCGAGCTCCGCGCCCTTGACGTCCTCGTCGACCAGCGGCAGGTAGTCGTCCTGGTTGGTCAGGTGGTAGAGGAAGAACGCGGTCAGCAGGGCGCGGGTGAGCCGCTGGGTGGCGTGCTCGGCCTTGCCGTGCACCAGCAGGTTGCTCCAGTGCCGCCCCTCGGTGAAGCCCAGGTGCGACGCCTTCTCGATCGTGCGCACCCGGGTGGGGCCGGCCCACGAGCGGGCGATCAGCTCACCGTTGCCCGCGGGCGGGGCGACCAGGTCGTTGCCCGCGAGCACGTGCAGGGACGGCATCTCGCACCGCGCCGCCGCGTCGGTGGCGAAGGGCCTGGTCTGCGACGCCGCCAGCAGGGCCACCGCGCGCACCCGGGAGTCGTCGGCCGCCGCGAGCGCGGCGCTGCCCGCGCCGGTGGAGTGGCCCGCCAGGCCGAGCTTGTCCGGGTCGACGCTGATGGCGCCGTCGCCCAGCCGCACGCCGGTGCACACGTCCAGCGCGGTGCGCAGGTCGGCGGCCAGCAGGCGGTGGGAGCCCAGCGGCCCGGTGTGCGTGCCCGGGACCGCCACGACCAGGCCCCAGGACGCCAGGTGCCGGAACAGGCCGCGGTAGCGCAGCGGTGGCTGCAGCCAGCCGTGGCCGAAGGCGATGGCGGGCAGACCGAGACCCGAGCGGGGGGTGAACACGAGCCCGGGCATCCCGACGAGGGCCAGGTCGCCGCGCAGGACCTGGTGCGGACCGGGGCGGGAGAGGGCGTCGACGAGGTGCTTGGCCTTGGCTGCCATGGGCGCAGCCTATCGGTGCCCGGTCGACTCGGCGTGCCGCCGCGCACCCGGCCCGGCTGGTGTGTCGGTGGTCGAGAGACTCGGCGGGCGAAGCGCCGGCTACCCTGGTGCGCGTGTGCGGAATCGTGGGATATGTGGGTCATCGTCCGGCCCTCGACGTGGTGCTCGACGGCCTGCGCAGGCTCGAGTACCGAGGGTACGACTCGGCCGGTGTGGCGGTGATCGCCGACGGCGGGCTGGCCGTCGAGCGCAAGGCGGGCAGGCTGGCCAACCTGGAGGCCCGGCTCGACGAGGTGGGTCGCGACGGGTTCGCGGGCACCGCGGGCATGGGCCACACCCGGTGGGCCACGCACGGCGCGCCGGTCGACCGCAACTCCCACCCGCACCGCGACGTCAGCGGCCGGGTCGCGGTGGTGCACAACGGGATCATCGAGAACTTCATCGCGCTGCGCGCCGAGCTGGAGGCCGCCGGGATCGAGTTCGCCAGCGACACCGACTCCGAGACCGCCGCGCACCTGGTCGCCCGCGCCTACGCCGAGGGCGACACCGCGGGTGACCTGCCCGCCAGCGTGCGCGGCGTGTGCAGGCGGCTGGAGGGCGCGTTCACCCTGGTCGTGACGCACGCCGACGAGCCGGACCTGATCGTCGCCGCGCGCCGGTCGTCGCCCCTGGTTGTCGGCATCGGCGAGGGTGAGACCTTCGTCGCCTCGGACGTGGCCGCGTTCATCGAGCACACCCGCGAGGCCGTCGAGCTGGGCCAGGACCAGCTGGTGGTGATCACCCGCGCGGGCTACGAGGTGGTCGACTTCCACGGCGAGACCGCGCCGGTCAAGCCGTTCACCGTGGACTGGGACCTCTCCGCCGCCGAGAAGGGCGGCCACGAGTACTTCATGCTCAAGGAGATCGACGAGCAGCCCACGGCCCTGGCCGACACCCTGCGCGGGCACTTCGTCGGCGGCCGGATCGTGCTCGACGAGCAGCGCCTGTCCGACCAGGACCTGCGCGACGTGGACAAGGTCTTCGTCGTCGCCTGCGGCTCGGCCTACCACTCCGGCCTGGTCGCCAAGTACGCCATCGAGCACTGGACCCGGCTCCCGGTCGAGGTCGAGCTGGCCTCGGAGTTCCGCTACCGCGACCCGGTGCTCGACCGCGACACCCTGGTCGTGGCGGTGTCCCAGTCCGGTGAGACCGCCGACACTCTGGAGGCCGTGCGGCACGCCCGCGAGCAGAAGGCCCGCGTGCTGGCCGTCTGCAACACCAACGGCGCCCAGATCCCGCGCGAGTCCGACGCGGTGCTCTACACCCACGCCGGACCCGAGATCGGGGTCGCCTCGACCAAGGCGTTCCTCGCCCAGATCGCGGCGAACTACCTGGTCGGCTTGGCCTTGGCGCAGGCGCGCGGGACCAAGTACCCCGACGAGGTGGCCCGCGAGTTCCACGAGCTGGAGGCCATGCCCGAGGCGGTGCGCCGGGTGCTCGGCTGCACCGCGCGGGTACAGGAACTGGGCCGGGAGCTCTCCGACGCCAAGGCCGTGCTGTTCCTGGGCAGGCACGTGGGCTACCCGGTGGCCCTGGAGGGCGCGCTCAAGCTCAAGGAGCTCGCCTACATGCACGCCGAGGGCTTCGCCGCGGGCGAGCTCAAGCACGGCCCGATCGCGCTGATCGAGCCGGGGCTGCCGGTCGTGGTGGTAATGCCGTCGCCCAAGGGGCGGGCGGTGCTGCACTCGAAGCTGGTGTCCAACATCAGCGAGATCCAGGCCCGCGGCGCGCGCACGATCGTGATCGCCGAGGAGGGCGACGAGACCGTGCTCCCGTTCGCCGACGAGCTGATCGAGGTGCCCGCGGTTCCTACGCTGTTGCAGCCGCTGGTGTCGACGGTGCCGCTGCAGATCCTGGCCGCCGAGATCGCGCGGTCGCGCGGGTACGACGTGGACAAGCCGCGCAACCTGGCGAAGTCTGTCACCGTCGAGTAGCAGTCGAGTTGGGGAGTCGCATGCGGGCCGCTTGGACCACCGGTCGCGTCCGGGACGCCGAAGACCTCGTCCTGGCCAAGACCGCACCGGGTGCCCTGATGCGCCGGGCCGCGCACGGCGTGGCGCTGCACGCGGCGCGCCTGCTCGACTCCCGCACCGGCGGTGTGGCCGGTCGGCGGGTGGTCCTGCTCGTCGGCGCGGGCAACAACGGTGGCGACGCCCTGTGGGCAGGTGCTTTCCTGCGACGCCGCTCGGTCGGGGTCACCGCGGTGCTGCTGGCGCCCGAGCGCGCGCACGCCGAGGGCTTGGCGGCGCTCAAGCGGGCCGGTGGCCGGGTGGGCACGGTCGAGGACGTGGACTTCGCCGACCTGGTCGTCGACGGGATCGTGGGCCTGTCCGCGCGCGGTCCGCTGCGCCCGGACGCCGCCGCGGTCGTGGCCCGGGTGCGGGCGCCGGTCGTGGCCGTCGACCTGCCCAGCGGTGTCGACCCGGACACCGGCGCGGTCGACGGACCCGCGGTCCAGGCCGAGGTGACGGTGACCTTCGGCGCGTACAAGCCGGTGCACTTCCTCGCGGGTGCCCGCTGCGGCGAGGTCCACCTGGTCGAACTGGGGCTGGAGCTGTCCGAACCGGACCTCCAGGTGCTCGACCGGGCCGATGTCGCCGCGCACTGGCCACTGCCGGGCGCCGAGGACGACAAGTACACCCAGGGCGTCGTCGGGATCGCGGCCGGTTCCTCGACCTACCCCGGCGCGGCGGTGCTCTCGGTGGGTGCCGCGGTGCTCGCGACCTCCGGGCTGACCCGGTACGCGGGCTCGGCCGCCGACGAGGTCCGGAGGCGGTGGCCCGAGGTGATCGCGACCGGGTCGGTGGGCGACGCGGGCCGGGTGCAGGCCTGGGTCGCCGGGCCGGGCATGGGCACCGGCAAGGCCGCGCGGGACGTGCTCGCCCACGTGCTCGGCGCGGGCGTGACGACCTGCGTGGACGCCGACGGGATCACCCTGCTGGCCAACCACCCCGAGCTGTGGGACGCCCGCGACCCGGACGCGGCAGTGCTGCTCACCCCGCACGACCGCGAGTTCGCCCGGATCGCCGAGCCGCTGGGCATCGAGCTGGGCGCCGACCGGCCCGCCGCCGCCCGCGCGCTGGCCGCCGAGCTCAACGCCACCGTGCTCCTCAAGGGACACGCGACGGTCGTGGCGGGACCGGACGGCCGGGTGCTGGTGAACCCGGCGCGGTCGCACTGGCTGGCCACCGCGGGCTCCGGCGACGTGCTCTCCGGCGTGGTCGGCGCGCTGCTCGCCGCCGGGCTCGACCCGGTCGTGGCGGCCGGGTGCGCGGCGTTCGTCCACGTGCGAGCGGGGGAACTGGCGGCGCGCGGCGCGCCCGCGCCCGCGTCGGCCATCGTGGCCGCGCTGCCCGCGGCGATCCGTGCCGTGGTCGCGCCTGTGCGACCATAAACAGTGTTATGGCTGCTCACCCACCCCCTCGCGCCGAGGTGACCATCGACCTCGGCCTGCTGCGGCACAACGTCGCGCTGCTCGTCGACCGCGCCGCGGGCGCCGAGTCGATGGCCGTGGTCAAGGCCGACGGCTACGGCCACGGCGCCGTCCCGATCGCCCGCGCGGCCCTCGAGGCAGGCGCCACCTGGCTCGGCTCGTGCTCGCTCGACGAGGCACTGGCCCTGCGCGCGGCCGGGATCACCGCGCCGATCCTGTCCTGGTTGGACGTCGCGGGCGCCGACCTGTCCGCCGCGGTCGAGGCGGGCATCGACGTCGCGGTGTCCGATGTGGACCAACTGCGCGGGCTGCGCGGCGCCCGGCTGCACCTCAAGGTCGACACCGGCCTGTGCCGCAACGGGTGCCCGCCCGCGCGGTGGGCGGAGCTGGTGCGGGCGGCGGCCGCCTCGAACAACGAGGTGTACGCGGTGTGGTCGCACCTGGCGTGCGCGGACGAGCCCGGGCACCCGTCGATCGACCTGCAGGCCAAGCGCTTCGACGACGCCTACCACGCCGCGCTCGCGGCGGGGGTCACCCCGCGCAGGCACCTGGCGAACTCCGCGGCCACGCTGAACCGCCCCGACCTGCACTTCGACATGGTGCGGCTGGGCATCGCCATGTACGGCCTGAACCCCTTGGCGCAGCGCGAGGACCTGCGGCCGATCATGTCCTTCCGGTCGAGCGTCGCACTGGTCAAGCGGGTGGCCGCGGGCGAGTCGGTCTCATATGGACAGTCATGGACGGCCGAGCGGGACACCACGCTGGCCCTGGTCCCGGTCGGCTACGCCGACGGGATCCCACGGCTGCTGTCCAACCGGATGGAGGTGCTGGTCGGCGGGGTGCGCAGGCCGCAGCGCGGCCGGGTGTGCATGGACCAGATCGTCGTCGACTGCGGCGACGACCCGGTGGCACTGGGCGACGAGGTGGTGCTGTTCGGCTCCGGCGAGCACGGCGAACCCACCGCGACCGAGTGGGCCGAGACGATCGGCACCATCGACTACGAGATCGTCACGGGCATGCACCGCCCGCGACTGGCGCGCAGGTACGTCCGGTGAACCGGGCGGGCAAAGTCGCCGCGGGCGCGGGCGTCTTGGCGGCGGTGGCGGCAGTGGCCGTTGGTGTGACGCGGAAGCGCTCGACCGCGGACGACCCGTACGCCGACGAACCACTGGGCCAGCTGAAGCCCGACCGCGCGTTCAGCGTCGCCGCCACCGACGGGTTGGCGCTGTCGGTGGAGGAAGTGGACCCGGCGGACGGCGGAGAGCCCGTCCTGACGGTGATCCTGGTGCACGGGTTCGCGATGAGCAGGCTGGCGTGGCACTTCCAGCGCCGCGACCTGGCCGAGCTCACCGACCCGCGGGTGCGGCTGGTGCTCTACGACCACCGCAGCCACGGCCGCTCCGGCCGGGCGAACGCCACCACCAGCAGCATCGACCAGCTCGCCGCCGACCTCGACGAGGTCATCCGCGCGGTCGCGCCGGACGGCCCGCTGGTCCTCATCGGGCACTCGATGGGCGGCATGGTGGTGATGGGCCTGGCCGAGCGGCACCCGGACCTGTTCGCCGACCGGGTGCGCGGGGTGGCGTTGATCGGCACGGCCGCGGGCGAGGTCGGCAAGAGCGGGCTGCCGCGACCGCTGCTGTCGAAGTACAACCCGTTCACCCGCATCGTCGGCCAGTTCGCCGAGTGGCAGCCCGGGATGGTCGAGCTGATCCGCGCCGCGGGCGGCCAGCTGACCCGACGGGCCACCCGCACCATCGGCTTCGGCGCGAACGAGGTCAGCCCGCGGCTGGTCGACTTCCTGGTCGACATGCTCAACGTGACCCCGGTACGGGTGCTGGCCGACTTCATCGACACCCTCGGCAGCCACGACCGCTACGCCGCACTGGCCGGACTGCGGCACTGCCACGTACTCGTCCTCTCCGGCGACCACGACTGGATGACCCCGTTCAGCCACGCCGAACGGATCAACGCCGAGCTACCAGACTCCCGGCTGGTACGCGTCCGCGGCGCCGGTCACATGGTCATGGTGGAGCAGCCGGAACTGGTCAACGCGGAACTGACTACGCTGCTACGCGACTGCGCCGCCGGTCGAGGCGCAGGGCGGAAGAGGTGGTGGAACCGTGGCTGAGACAACCGAACTGCGCACGGCCGAGGACACACTGGCGTTCGGCCGGGCCCTGGGCGAGGTACTGCGCGCGGGCGACCTGGTCCTGCTCGCGGGCCCACTCGGAGCCGGGAAGACCGTGCTGGCGAAGGGCATCGCAGCGGGCCTGGGAGTGCTGGGGCGGGTGAGCAGCCCGACATTCGTCATCGCCCGCGAGCACCGCGCAGGCCAACGCGGGATCCCGATGGTGCACGTCGACGCCTACCGACTCGGCGGCGACCTCGCCGAACTGGACGACCTGGACCTCGACAGCGAACTGGTCGAGTCGGTGGTCGTGGTCGAGTGGGGCGAGGGCAGCGCGAACCGCCTGTCCGAGGACCACCTGCTGATCCGCCTCGACCGCAGGCCAGACGACAGCAGACTGGCCACCATCGAACCGCACGGCGATTGGGCTGAACGCTCTGCGTGGGCCCCGCTAAGCCAATCGCGAGCCTAGAAGCAGCACCTTCCCCTCCGCACCACCTGAACTCTTTCCACCTCAAAATAGATCCTAAGTCTTGAATCTCTAATCTCTGATCCCTAATCCCTAATCCGCGCCCGCTGGTACGCAACACCCGTTACGTTTGTGCTCGATTGGGTGGACTGCCTTCGTGTGGGGGGAGAGTGCCGCTAAACTTGCCGTGTGTGGGGATGCCCTTCACCCCACGCTTTTTCCCCACCGCGGTGCTCTAGGGGCCCCACGCGAAGGCAGTCCAGCCAATCGAGCCCCGCTCTTACTCGGGCAGCTCGTGGGGTGTGCCGCACGCCGACCTACGGTCGACCTGCATGGTGGCTCATCGCTGGGGTTGCCCGAGGAAAAGATAGGGGGCTCGATCTAGTGAACTCGCTTCGTGTGGGGCCCCTAGAGCACCGCGGTGGAGAGAAAAGGGCAGGGTAAGGGCATCCCCACCCACGGCAAGTTTAGCGGCACTCTCCCCCCACACGAAGCGAGTCCACTAGATCGAGCATCCGTAACGGGACTTGCGTACCAGCGGGGTCGGCCTCACCGCTGCGGTTTGCTGGGGGGCGGGATTCACTTGGGTGCCACCGAATTCGGCCTCACCGCTGCGGTTTGCTGGGGGGCGGCATTCACTTGGGTGCCAGCGGATTCGGCCTATCCGCTGCGGTTTGGTGGTGGTGGTGGCGGCGGCCGTGGTGTGGTGGCAGTGCCGCAATGGCGGGGTGGCCGGGGCGGCGGTGTGGCGGTGGCGTGGTGGCGGCGGTGTGATGGCGGTGGTGCTGGACAGCCTGCGGCCAGCCTTGGCGGTCACTGTGCGCTAACCCCCGAACGGGGCCGGAACGAAGCCCACCGGGGTATCGGACCACAAGCTGTTGTGCGCCATGGTGAGTCCGGATGGGACTGTCTCATCCGGACGACTGGGGAGTCGACATGCGATTGCGCGCATTCGTTTTCAGTGCGGTCTTGGCCGTGGGGGCGCTGCTCAGCGCGGTCCCGGCGGGCGCCGACGTGCGGGAGTCTCCCGTGCCGGGCGTGCGGTACGAGGTGGTGGTGCAGAGCAGTGACAAGTGTCTGGACGTCTCCGGCGCCAACCCGGACAACGGCGCCCAGGTGATCCAGTGGAGCTGCCACGGCGGTCCCAACCAGCGGTGGTGGCTGACGTCGGTCGGCGGTGGCAACTACCAGGTCCAGGTCGAGCACAGCGACAAGTGCCTCGACGTTTCCGGTGCCAGTCCGAGCAACGGGGCCCGGGTGATCCAGTGGAGCTGCCACGGCGGTCCCAACCAGCGGTGGCGGCTGGTGGCGTCGGGGCCGGACGTCTACCAGGTGCGTGTGGCGCACAGTGACAAGTGCCTGGACGTCTCCGGGGCGAGTCCGAGCAACGGCGCGAACGTGATCCAGTGGGACTGCCACGGCGGCCCCAACCAGCGGTGGCGCTTCCGCAGGCCGTAGTCGCCTGCCAGGAGGCGCACCTGGGGCAGGTGCGCCTCCCGGCCTCGTTCGGCGCGAGACCCCTGTGCCGAGGTCAGCCGTCGGGATGGGCCTGGCGGTAGGCCTGGGCGAGGCGTTCAGTCACCGTGGGGCCGCTGTTCTCGGGGAGTGGCGTGCCGAGATGGACGTGGCGCAGTTCGGCCATGTAGGCGGCCCACAGGTCCGGGCCGCCCGCCTCCAGCAGCTCCGCCCGGACCCGCAGGCGCTCGGTGGTCGGCCGGTGCCTGGTGCCCCATGCGCCGAGGTGGGCGAAGACCGGGACCAGGTCGATGGCCTGGTCGGTCAGGCTGTAGGTGGCCCGTTGGCCGCGTCGGGCGTCGTCTCGGGTGAGCAGGCCGCCTGCCACCAAACGCTTGAGGCGGTCGGCGAGGATGTTGGAGGCGATGCCCTCCTCGGAGCCCGCGAGCAGTTCGCGGAAGTGCCTGCGGCCGCCGAACATGATGTCGCGCACCACGAGCAGGCTCCACTGGTCGCCCAGGGCCTCGACCGTGGCGTTGATCGGGCAGCCCGATCGCGGCGTCCCGCGCATGACCCGTCCTCCGACCCGGTGCTTGCGTTCCACAACCACCCTCGCCTACGGTAGCGCCTAGTGCTTGCAGAGTGCAATCACCAGGGAGGGGTGGTCATGGCCAGGCTGCGGGTGCACAACTTCACCGTCACGCTGGACGGGTACGCCACCGGGACCAACCAGCGGGCGGACGCGCCGTTCGGCGACGGTGTCGACGGCCTGCACGCCTGGATGTTCGCCACCCGGTTCGGCCACGAGATGCGGGGGCTCGACGGCGGCAGCGAGGGGTTCGACCAGGAGCGCGCCCGCGCGGGCGACGACAACGTCGGCGCGACCATCATGGGGCGCAACATGTTCGGCCCGGTCCGCGGCCCGTGGCCGGACCACTCGTGGACCGGCTGGTGGGGCGACACCCCGCCCTACCGGCACGACGTGTTCGTGCTGACCCACCACCCCCGCCCGTCGTTCGCCATGGACGGCGGCACCACGTTCCACTTCGTGCCCGACGGCCCGGAAACCGCGCTGCGCCTGGCCTTCGAGGCCGCGGACGGCAAGGACGTGCGCGTCGGCGGCGGTCCCGGGACGGTCCGGCAGTACCTGCGGGCCGGGCTCATCGACGAGCTGAACCTGGTGATCACGCCCCTGCTGGCGGGTGCGGGCGAGCGCCTGTTCGACGACCTGGGCGCCGGCCTCGGTGCCTACGAGTGCGTGGAGCTGGTCACGTCCGAGACCGTCACCCACGCCCGCATCGTGCGGCGCTGACCCGCGAGCCGTCAGACGATCCCGCGGACGACCCCCAGCTCCAGCAGGTCCGCGGGCCGCAGTCGCAACCGGTCGGCCAGCGCGGGGGCCTCCGACACCGGCCGCTTGAGGATCGCCGCCGCCAGTTCCGGTGCTATCACGGAGAAGTACGCGTCCGGGGTGATCCACGTCCGGTCCGGCGCGGCCAGCGCCAGCGCGCCACCCGAGCCGCCCTCACCGACCACCAGCGTCGTCACCGGGACCCGCGCGGCGGCGACGGTGCCGAACAGCTCGGCGATGGCCGACCCGACCCCCGCCCGCTCGGCGGCCGCGTCGTTCGCCGCGCCCGGAGTGTCCACAAGGGTCAGTACCGGGATGCCGAGCCGATCGGCCAGGCGGATCAGCCGGGAGGCCGTGCGGAAACCCGCGGGAGTGGTGGCCGTACCGGTCTGCGCGGCGAAGGCGATGGCCCGCGTGCCACGCATACCAATGCCGCACAACATCCCCGGGTCGACGCCGCCCGCCCGGTCGCCCGAAATCGAGCGCCGCAGGTCGAAGTAGTCGTCCAGGTACGCCGCCGCGCGCGGCCTGCGTGCCGAACGGGTCAACTGGACGGCGGCCCAACCGGACTCCGCCGGGGTCTCGGTGCCCAACGCGTTCGGCACGTCCGCGGGTCCGGGAGAGCCAGAACCCAGCAGGGTCAACCACTCCGACACGGTTTCGGCGAGGTCGGCGGCCGAGCACAACGCGTCGACATGGCCCGCGGCGAACTGCCCCTCCGCAGTGTAGGCGACGCCGTCCTCGGGCCGCACCCGGGCGCCCGCGAAACCGACCTGGGCGCCCGGCAGGGCGAGCACCACGTCCGCTCCGGCACCGAGTGAGGCCCACAGGCCGCCGGTCGTCGGGTCGCGCAGCACCGAAACCTGCGGCACACCCGCCTGGTGCAGCAGCGCCGAGGCCCGAGCGATCCGCTGCAACTGGCGCAGTGACAGCATTCCCTCGTGCATCCGGCTGCCGCCGGTGGCCAGCAGCGCCACCAGGGGCGTCCGGGTCTCCCGCGCGTGGGTGAACGCGTGCTCGATCCGGTCGCCGGTCGCGGTGCCCACGGACCCGCCCAAGAAGCGGAAGTCGAACGCCACCAGCACGGCGGCGACCCCGCCGACCCGACCGGTGCCGCACACCACGGACTCGGTCTCCCCGGAGCGCTCGGCGGCACGCGCCCGCGCCGCGCCGTAGCCCGGCCAGTCCAACGGGCCGTCCGGGCCGTACCGCGACCCACTGTCCACAGTGAACTCAACGAACCCGGTGGCGAGCGACGCCAGCACCGAGCGGGCGCCCTCAGCCACCCAGGGCTCGCTTGGTGACCTTGCCCATCTCGTTGCGCGGCAACGACTCCAGGTAGTGCACGACCCGCGGCCGCTTGTGCGGGGCGAGCAGCCGGGACACGTGGTCGGCCAGCTCCTCGAGCGCGGGCCGCGCGTCGACCGGCACCACCCAGGCCACGATCCGCTCGCCCAGGTCCTCGTCGGGCTCGCCGGTGACCGCCACCTCGGCGACCCCCGGGTGCTCCAGCAGGGCGTTCTCGATCTCCCCCGCGCCGATCTTGTAACCGCCGCTCTTGATCAGGTCGGTGGCCCGCCGCCCGACGATCCGCAGGTACCCGTCCGGCTCCAGCACCGCCATGTCGCCGGTGCGGAACCACCCGTCGCGCAGCGCCTCGGCGGTGGCGTCCGGGCGGTTGAGGTAGCCCAGGAACAGGTTCGGCCCGCGCACCTCGATCTCGCCCACCACCCCGGGCTCGGTGAACGGCGCACCGGCGTCGTCGACCAGCCGCACGGCCACGCCGTCCACCGGCAGCCCGACGGTCCCCGGCCTGCGGTCACCCGCGGCCCGCACGCTGCAGTTCATCAGCGTCTCGGTCATCCCGTACCGCTCGACAACCCGCTGCCCGGTGGCCGCGGTGATCCGCGCGTGGTCGGTGGCGGGCAGCGCCGCCGACCCGGACACCAGCAGCCGCGCCCGGCCGATCGCCGCCGCCAGGTCCGCGTCGGCCTCGCAGTCGGCGGCGAGCCGGTGGTACATCGTCGGGACGCCGAACACGACCGTCGCGCCGTCGGCCAGCTCGCGACCGATCGCGGCCGAGTCGAAGCGCCCGATGTGGCGCACCGCGCCGCCGCGGCGCAGCGGGCCGAGCACACCCAGGATCAGCCCGTGCACGTGGAACAGCGGCAGCGCGTGCACCACGGTGTCCTCGGCGGTCCACTCCCAGGCCGCGGCCAGCGCGTCCAGGTTCGTCGCGATCGCCCGGCGGGGCAGCAGCACGCCCTTGGGCGGGCCGGTGGTGCCCGAGGTGTAGACGACGAACGCGGGCGCCTCCGGGTCGGCCTCGGCGGGCAGGTCGCCGTCGAGCCGGGCGGCCGGGTCGACGTCCACCCGGCGCAGCGCGGCCAGCGCGGGCGGCAGCTCCACCCCGGGCGCGGTCAGCACCAGCTCCGGCTCGCTGTCGGCGACGATGTGCGCCAGCTCCCGCTCACCGATCTTGGGGTTGATCGGCACCACCGCGACCCCGGCGGCCAGCCCGCCCACCACGGCCAGGCAGGTGTGCGGGCTCGGCGTGGCCCAGACCGCGACCCGCGTGGTCCCGGACACCGCGGCGGCGACCGCCCGGGCGGACCCGGCCAGGTCGGCGTGGGTGAGGGCGTCGGCGCCGAAGCGGACCGCGGCGCGCCCGGTGGGCGTGGCGAGCGTGGGCAGCAGCACCCGGCCAACCCTAGTGGCGGGCGCTGACACGGAACCGGTGAACTCCGTCGCACAGCGTGAACCCGTGTTACACGCGGACCCCACGGCGCGATAGTCAGACTCGGGAGACCTCTGGTTGGAGTCGGCGTGTACTTCGGGAAGCTGTTCGAGCTGCTGGTGCGGCGCTGGCTGGTGCTCGTCCCGCTGCTGTTGATCACCGCGGTGGCGGCGGGCTACTTCTACATCTCCACCCCGGTGGGCTACCAGTGGACCGGCACCGTGGTGATGCTCGCGCCCAAGGACGGCCGGATCGTGCGCCCGCCCAGCCAGCTCGAGCAGACCAACTCGCTGCTGGCCTTCGCCCCGACGCTGTCCACCATCACCATCATGCTGATCGAGGAGACGCACGTCTCGGCGGGCAAGCTGGCCACCCAGCCCAAGGACGCGGTCGAGATCAGCCGCGAGGGCCCGTTCATGACCGCCAAGGTCGAGGGCGCCTCCGCGGCCCGGGCCAAGCAGCTGGGCGCGGACGCCTTCGAGCTGATCCGCAAGGCCCTCAACAGCAAGCAGGAGACCCTCGGCGCGCCGCCGAGCACCTGGGTCACGGTCAGCGTGGTCACCGCGCCCGCCGAACCGGAGAAGCTGCCCAAGGCGAAGATCACCAAGGTCGGCGGCACGCTGGCCGCGGGCGGGCTGCTCGCGCTGTTCTGCGCGTTCGCCGTGGAGAGCATCGCGGTGAACCGCCGCAAGCGCGTCCAACCGGTCCACTGACAGCCGCCGGGACCAGCCTCGTACCCTTGTCGACCGTGCTGGTACTCGCGGTCGACACCGCCACCCCCGCGGTCACCGCCGGCGTCGTCGAACTGGTCGACGGGTCCGCGCGGCTGCTCGCCGCGCGCGTGACCGTCGACGCCCGCGCCCACGGTGAGCTGCTCAGCCCCCACCTGCGCGACGCGCTGGCCGCGGCGGGCCGCACGCTGGCCCAGGTCGACGCCGTGGTGTGCGGGGTCGGGCCGGGCCCGTTCACCGGGCTGCGCGCGGGCATGGTCACCGCCGCCGCCCTCGGCCACAGCCTCGACCGGCCGGTGTACCCGGTCTGCTCGCTCGACGCCATCGCCGCCGACGCGGCCGCCGACCCCCCGGGCGGGCCGCTGCTGGTGGTCACCGACGCGCGCCGCCGCGAGGTCTACTGGGCCGCCTACGCCGCCGACGGCTCCCGGGTGGCCGGCCCGTCGGTCACACCGCCCGCCGAGGTACCAGTCGCCGAGCTGGGTGTCACCCGGGTCGCCGGGGCGCGGGTCTTCGACTTCGGGCTGCCCGCGGTCGGCCCCGAGCACCCGAGCCCGCTCGGCCTGGTCGCCGCCGCGGACCTCACCGCGGAACCCGGCCCGCTCACCCCGCTCTACCTGCGCAGGCCCGACGCGGTCGAGCCTGGCGCGCGCAAGCGGGTGAGCCCGGGATGAGTGTCCGGATAGCCCCGCTGCAGCGCGCAGACCTGCGCCGGTGCGCTGAGCTGGAGCGGATCCTGTTCGCGGGCGAGGACCCGTGGAGCGAGTCCGCGTTCGCCTCGGAGCTCGACTGGGGCCACTACTACCTGGGCGCCTACGCCGACGAGCTGCTGGTCGGCTACGCGGGCCTGTCGGTGGCGGGTCCGCCCGGGGACACCGAGGCCAGCGTGCACACCATCGGCGTCGACCCGGTCTGGCACCGCAAGGGCATCGGCCGCGAGCTGCTGCGCGCCCTGCTCGCCCGCGCCGACGAGGTCGCCGCGCAGGTGTTCCTGGAGGTCCGCACGGACAACGCGGGCGCCATCGCGCTCTACCAGGCGCACGGGTTCACCACGGTGGGCCTGCGCCGCCGCTACTACCAGCCCTCCGGCGCCGACGCGTACACCATGGCCCGGCCCGCTCGGGTGGAGGAGACCACGTGACGATCATCCTGGGCATCGAGAGCTCCTGCGACGAGACCGGTGTCGGCATCGTCGAGCTCGGCGCCGACGGCGGCCTGGAGCTGCTGGCCGACGAGGTCGCCTCCAGCGTCGAGCAGCACGTCCGCTTCGGCGGCGTGGTGCCCGAGGTGGCCAGCCGCGCGCACCTGGAGGCGATGGTCCCCACCATGCGCCGCGCGTTCGAGACCGCGGGGCTCGGGCTGTCCGATGTGGACGCCATCGCGGTCACCTGCGGACCCGGCCTGGCGGGCGCGCTGCTGGTGGGCGTCTCGGCGGCGAAGGCGTACGCGATGTCGCTGGGCGTGCCGCTCTACGGCGCCAACCACCTCGCGGGCCACGTCGCCGCCGACACCCTCGAGCACGGCCCGCTGCCCTCGCCCGCGCTGGCGCTGCTGGTCTCCGGCGGCCACAGCCAGCTGCTGCGGGTGGACGACCTGGCCGGGAAGATCACCGAGATCGGCTCCACCATCGACGACGCCGCGGGCGAGGCCTACGACAAGGTCGCCCGCGTGATCGGCCTTCCCTACCCGGGCGGTCCCCCGATCGACAAGGCCGCGCAGCGCGGAAACCCTTCTGCCATCGCGTTCCCGCGCGGGCTGACCGGGCCGCGGGACGCCAAGTTCGACTTCTCGTTCTCGGGGTTGAAGACGGCCGTCGCCCGCTGGGTGGAGGCCCGCGAGCGCGACGGTGAAGAGGTCCCGGTGGACGACGTCGCGGCGTCGTTCCAGGAGGCCGTGGCCGACGTGCTCACCGCCAAGGCCGTGCGCGCGGCCACCGAGTTCGACATCGACACGCTGGTGGTCTCCGGTGGCGTGGCGGCGAACTCACGGCTCAAGCAGCTGGCCGCCGAGCGCTGCGCGAAGGCCGGGATCACCCTGCGCGTGCCGAAACCCAGGCTGTGCACCGACAACGGCGCCATGATCGCCGCGCTGGGCGCGCACCTCGTGGCCGCCGGGGTCGAACCGTCCTCTTTGGACCTCTCGGCGAACCCGGCGCTGCCGGTGTCGACGATCTCGGTCTGAGCACCGGCGTTGCCCGGGGTCGACCCGGGCAACGCCGTCCGAGCCCTAGGACTGGTTCAGGGTGGGCACCCGGTCCTCGACGACGAAGCTCGCCGCCGTGCTCACCTCGGCGCCCGCGGTGCGCACGTAGGGCAGCACCCGGAAGTCCGCCCGCAGCTCCCGGGCGGTGAAGCGGGTGCGCACGTAGCCGCGGCGGTTCTTGTAGAACTTCAGGTGCGGGTTCTCGGCCAGCACACCGGCGTTGGTGTCGTCGCCGCCGTCCCCGGTCGAGGTGATCGAGGTCGTGACCAGCTCCGTGCCGACGGTGCGCGAGTCGGGCCGGTCGTAGCCCTGCTTGACCTCGCCCGCCCAGTGCCGGTGCACATCACCGGTGAGCACCACGCCGTTGCGGGTGTGCCCCAGCGCCTCGGCCACTCGGTCGCGACTGGCCTGGTAGCCGTCCCAGGCGTCCATGCTGAAGCCCTGCTTCTCGCCCGCGGTGAGGTCGCGCTGGGCGAAGAACACCTGCTGCCCGAGGATGTCCCACCGCGACCGCGACGAGCGCAGACCGTCGAGCAGCCAGCGCTCCTGCTCGACCCCGGTGATCGTCCGGACCGGGTCGAGGCGCTCGGCGCAGTCGACCTTGGTGCCGTCACCGCAGGCCTGGTCGTCGCGGTACTGGCGGGTGTCGAGCAGGTGGAAGTTGGCCAGCGCGCCCCACCGCACCCGCCGGTAGAGCTGCATGTCGATCCCCCGCGGCCGGGCGGACCGGCGCAGCGGCATGTTCTCGTAGTACGCCTGGAACGCCGCCGCCCGGCGGGCCGGGAACTCCGGGTCGGGCTGCTCGGGAACCTCGTCGGCCCAGTTGTTCTCGACTTCATGATCGTCAAATACGACCAGCCATGGGGCGACGCGGTGCGCCTCCTGCAGGTCGGCGTCGGTCTTGTACTGGGCGTGCCGCAGCCGGTAGTCGGCCAGCGTGCGCGTCTCCGGGCCGACCACCACGCGCACGTCGGCGGCCTTGGCGGCGTACTCGTACTGGTAGTCGCCCAGGTGCAGCACCAGGTCGGGCTGGTCCTCGGCGAGCCTGCGGTAAGCGGTGAAGAAGCCCTCGCCGTAGTGCGCGCACGAGGCGAAGCACATGGTCAGCGCGCCGGTCAGGGTGTGCGGCGCGGGAGCGGTGCGCGTGCGACCGATCGGGGAGAGGTGGTCCTGCACGCGGAAGCGGTAGAAGTACTCCGTGCCCGGGCGCAGGCCCGCGAGCTCGACGTGCACGCTGTGCCCGGCCTCCGGGCGGGCGAACTCGACACCGGTGCGCACGACGTGCCGGAACCGCTCGTCGGTGGCGACCTGCCAGAGCACGGGCACCGGCCGGGCGGGCATGCCGCCGAGCCCGTCGAGCGCCAGCGGGTCCGGCGCGAGGCGGGTCCACAGCACGACACCGTCGGCGGACGGGTCGCCCGAGGCCAGGCCGAGGGTGAACGGGTCGGCGAGCTTGCGCTCCGGCACGGCCAGGGCGGGCAGGGTGGCCACGGCGGTCAGCCCGACCGCGGCGGCACCGCCCAGCAGGATCGAGCGTCGGGTGGTGTTCATCGGTGGTGGGACCTCCCGGTTCGGGGTTACCGGGGCACCCTCCACCGCCCCAGTGGCCCCCGACCCACGTCCGGGTGAGCCTCCGGTGAGTTCCTGACGTACCCCAGGTGTCGGCGGTGAGCACCCACCGGCCCCGCCCACCGCGTGGCGGCGGGCGCTACGTTCGGCCTCGTGCACCCTGTACTCGAACTGCTGCGCCACCGCCTGGCCACTGGCTCCCGCGACGACGGCAGGCGGCTCGCCCTGGCGATCGAGGGCGGCGGCAGCCGGGGCGCGTTCGCGGGCGGCATGGTCGCGGGCCTCGACGACCTCGGCCTCGCCAACGCCTTCGACGCCGTCTACGGCGCGTCGGCGGGCGCCCTCAACGGCGCGTGGTTCCTCGGTGGACAAGCCCAGGTCGGCACGATCGGCTGGTCCGACCCGACCATCATGCGCCGGGTCACCAACCCCTGGCGCCTGCGCCGGGTCGTGGACACCGAGCACCTGGTCCAGGTGGTGTACGAGGCGGTCCCGATGGACTTCGCGGCCATCCTGGCCAACCCCACCACGTTCCACCCGATGGCCACCGACGCCGACACCGGGGCGGCGGTGGACCTGCGCCCGTACGTGGTCGACCAGCGCACCCTGCAACTGGCGCTGCGCGCGTCCACGGGGCTGCCGCTGCTGTCCGGCCGCCCCGTCCCCCTAGGCGGCAGGCGGTGGGTGGACGCGGGCCTGGCCGAGGCGATCCCGTTCCGCACCCCGATCGCCGACGGCGCCACCGACGTGGTGGTGCTGCGCACCCGCCCGGTCGGCTGGTCCGCGGTACCGCCGTCCCGCCTGGAGACGGTCCTGGTGTCGCGCTACCTCCGGCGAGCGGCCCCCGGCGCCCTGGCGGCCTGGGAGTCCCGCCACACCCGCCAACTCGCCGACGACGCCGACCTGGCCGGGCACGCGTCCATCCTGGAGATCCGCCCACCCGCGGACTCCCCCGAAGTCCCCCGCCTGACCCGCGACACGGTCCTGCTGCGACGCGCGGTCCGCCTGGGCCGCGAGGCAGTGCACGCGGCGCTGGGCTAAGGGATGTCTCGTCACTCACAGCGCGGATCTCCGGTGGTGATCATGGTGTGGTGCGGGTGATCTCGGCATCGCGGTCGGAGTGGATCGTCGCGTTCACCGGGCTCACGCCCGGGCGGTTCCGCGCGCTGGCGCACAAACCTCACGATGCGTCAGATCGGGTTGTTGTTCGGGGTATCGCACTCCGCGGCGCACCGGGTGATCGACACCATCGGCCCGCTGTTGGCGCTGGGCCCGGTCCGCCAGCCCCGGGTCGATCAGGTCCCGACCCGGGACCACCGCTTGGCTGCGAAGTCGAAGAACCACCGCCACCGCCCGACTGGAAGACCGAACTGAACACCACCCACACACGCGTCCCGCCCGCCTCGAACACGCCCTCGCCGACACGAAGGGCTACCGCCGAGCCGCCCACACCCTGGCCACTACCGCAGCCAGGATCGCCTTCCTCCACAACCTCGCCCCACCACCTGACCAACCCCCGACACATCAACAACAAGATCAGTTACGAGACACCCCTAGCCGATCGCCACCGTCACCGGACGTCGCGGCGCATGCAGACCCGCAGCGCGGGATCAAGCCCGATCAGCGCCTCCCGCGCCACCACCTCCCGCAACGCCTCGGACGGCTCAACCACCCGAAACCCCAACCGCTCGTAGTACGGCGCGTTCCACGGCACGTCCCGGAAGGTCGTCAGCGTCACCGCGGGCATCCCCTGTCCCCACGCCCACGCCCCCACGTGGGTGAGCAGGTGGCCACCGAACCCGCGCCCCCGGTAGTCCGGGTGCACGCTCACCTCCGCCACGTGCGCACACCCACCGACCTCCTCGGCCAACAGGAACCCGGCCACCACCAGCGACTCGATCCACACCCAGGCCCGGTGCTCGTCGGCGAACGCACCCAACACCTCATCCGGCGGCGTGGGCATGTCGGCGATCTCGTCCATCCCGACCTCGCGGAACATCTCCCCAGCCGCCCACGAGACCTCCCGGATCCGCTCGAAGTGGTGAGGACTCGCGGTGGTGATCACCGCCCCAACCTAGCCCGCCCGCCGGGACCGGGCCTCCCGTTTGACGCGGGCGAGCAGCCCGCTGCCGCAGTACCAGCGGATCGCCGAACCTGCCAGGTCAGGGCTCGCCGTGGGACCCCGTTGCGGCGTTAGCAGTCGCGTCGGTAGAGTGCTAGTCGTACGGCACCGGTACCGCCCCGGCACCCGCGACGGCGGGGTGGCAGGAGCCGTCGGCGTGGTGTCCAATCCGGACGCCGCGCCTTGTACCTGCCAACGCTTTCGACGACCCGTGGAGGTCACAGCGGTGAGCGTGAACATCAAGCCGCTCGAGGACAAGATCGTCGTCCAGGCGAGCGAGGCCGAGGCCACGACCGCCTCCGGTCTGGTCATCCCCGACACCGCCAAGGAGAAGCCCCAGGAGGGCAAGGTCCTGGCCGTTGGCCCGGGCCGGATCGACGACAAGGGCAACCGCGTCCCGGTGGACGTGGCGGTCGGTGACGTCGTCATCTACTCCAAGTACGGCGGCACCGAGGTCAAGTACAACGGCGAGGAGTACCTGATCCTCTCCGCGCGCGACGTGCTGGCCGTCGTCAACTAAGACGGGCCCGCTGACCTGGCTGAAAACGCCCCGGCAGCCCCGTTCGGGGCCGCCGGGGCGTTGCTCGCTTCGCAACGCAAACAGATAGAGGGAGCAATGCCCAAGCAGATCAGCTTCGACGAGGACGCTCGTCGGGCGCTCGAGCGCGGTGTCAACAAGCTCGCCGACGCGGTCAAGGTCACCCTCGGCCCGCGTGGGCGGCACGTCGTGCTCGCCAAGAAGTTCGGCGGCCCCACCGTCACCAACGACGGTGTGACCATCGCCCGCGAGATCGAGCTCGAGGACTCGTTCGAGAACCTCGGCGCCCAGCTCGCCAAGAACGTCGCCACCAAGACCAACGACGTCGCCGGTGACGGCACCACCACCGCGACCGTGCTGGCCCAGGCGCTGGTGCGCGTCGGCCTGCGCAACGTCGCCGCCGGTGCGAACCCGACCGCGATCGGCAAGGGCATCCAGGCCGCCGCCGACGCGGTGGTCGCCTCGCTCAAGGCCAAGGCCACCCCGGTCAAGGGCCGCGACAACATCGCCCAGGTGGGCACCGTCGCCTCGCGCGACGCCTCGATCGGCGCGCTGCTCGGCGAGGCCATCGAGAAGGTCGGCGAGGACGGTGTGATCACCGTGGAGGAGTCCTCCACGCTGGCCACCGAGCTCGTCATCACCGAGGGCGTGCAGTTCGACAAGGGCTACGTCTCCGCGCACTTCGCGACCGACCTGGAGTCGCAGGAGGCAGTGCTGGAGGACACCTACGTCCTGCTGCACCGCGAGAAGATCTCCGCGCTGGCCGATCTGCTGCCGATCCTGGAGAAGATCGCCGAGAGCGGCAAGTCCGTGCTGATCGTGGCCGAGGACGTCGACGGCGAGGCGCTGTCCACCCTGGTGGTCAACGCCCTGCGCAAGACGATCAAGGCCGTGGCGGTCAAGGCGCCGTTCTTCGGCGACCGCCGCAAGGCGTTCCTCGACGACCTCGCCACCGTCACCGGCGGTCAGGTCATCGCGGCCGAGGTCGGTCTGAAGCTGTCCGAGGCGACCCTCGACACGCTGGGCACCGCCCGCCGCGTCGTGGTCACCAAGGACGAGACCACCCTGGTCGAGGGCGGCGGCAGCAAGGCCGACATCGCCGGGCGCGCCGAGCAGCTGCGCAAGGAGATCGAGGCCACCGACTCCGACTGGGACCGCGAGAAGCTGCAGGAGCGGCTGGCCAAGCTCTCCGGCGGGGTCGCGGTCATCAAGGTCGGCGCGGCCACCGAGACCGAGCTCTCCGAGCGCAAGCACCGCATCGAGGACGCCGTGGCGGCCACGAAGGCGGCCGTCGAGGAGGGCATCGTCCCCGGCGGCGGCGCCGCGCTGGTCCAGGTCGCCAAGGAGCTCGAGGGCAACCTCGGCCTCACCGGCGACGAGGCGACCGGTGTCGCCATCGTCCGCGAGGCGCTGTCCGCGCCGCTGTTCTGGATCGCCGCGAACGGCGGCCAGGAGGGCGCGGTCGTGGTGAACAAGGTCCGCGAGCTCCCGTGGGGCCAGGGCTTCAACGCCGCCAAGCTCACCTACGGCGACCTGCTCGCCGACGGTGTCGTGGACCCGGTCAAGGTCACCCGCTCCGCGGTGGCCAACGCCGCCTCCATCGCCCGCATGGTGCTCACCACCGAGAGCGCGGTCGTGGAGAAGAAGGCCGACGAGCCCGCCGCCACCGGGCACGGGCACGGCCACGGTCACTGATCCACCGCACTACCCACCGCACGGGGAAGGGCCCGGTCGCTCGCCGACCGGGCCCTTCCCGCGTCCGGGGCTACTTCGCCACGGCCAGCGTGCGCTTCTCGGTCTTGATGATCGCCTCCCGCTCGGACTCGGAGAGCCCGCCCCAGATCCCGTACGGCTCGTGCACGGCGAGCGCGTGGCTGCGGCACAGCGACAGCACGGGGCAGGCCTGGCAGATCGCCTTGGCCTTGGCCTCCCGGCGCGCCCTGGCAGGCCCGCGCTCGCCGTCGGGATGGAAGAAGAACGCGCTGTCCATGCCTCTGCACGAACCGTCGAGCTGCCAGTCCCACACGTCGGCGTTCGGACCGGGAAGCCTGCGAGTGTCCGCCATGGTGGCCGCCTCCTGACGAGTGGATGTCGGAGTCAATACTCCATTCGGTGCAGCGGGTTACACGCTAGAACCGCGCCAATACTTGTTCAAGGGTGATCGACTCTTTGGTTGCCCGATTCAGCCGATCGGCATCACCCGGTCGACGCAGCGTGGTCAACTATCCGGTTGCCGGACACCCCTGGTCACCCGACGATGGGTGTGTGGTGACCAAATCCGACGCCGTGCGACCAGGTGGACCTACCGAGGGTGGGTCACCGCGGGCGGACGGGCCGATATCGGAGCCCACATTGCCGGTCGCGGCGGTCGCGCGCAGGCTCGGCGTGGCCCCGTCGACGCTGCGGACCTGGGACCGCCGGTACGGCCTGGGACCCGCCGACCACGCCACCGGGACGCACCGCCGCTACGGCCCCGCCGACATCGCCCGGCTGGAGACCATGCGCCGCGCGCTGCTCAAGGGGGCCGCGCCCGCCGAGGCCGCCCAGTACGCCTTGCGGACCCCCGTGGCGGACCAGGACGGTCTGGGGAGCCGAGATCACGCCCCTGATCACGCCCCTGGTCCGGAGAGCCTGGACCACGAGCCCACGCCGGTCCGCCGCCCCGGTGGCCGCGGGCTCCCGCTGCCGGGCGGTTCGCCCGCCGCGCGCGGGCTGGTCCGGGCGGCGATGGCCATGGACGACCGCGCCGTGCAACGGCTGATCGGCGAGGCCATCGAGGTCGGCGGGGTCGTCGAGGCCTGGGACGGGGTGGTGCGGCCGGTGCTCAACGCCATCGCGGCGCGCTGGGCCCACGCAGGCGACTGCGTGGAGGTCGAGCACCTGGTCAACGAGTGCGTGCTGGCGGCCATGGTGCGCGCGACCCCGCCGGTGCCCGCGCCCCGCAACGCCCGCCCAGTACTGCTGTGCTGCGCCCCAGGCGAGACGCACAGCCTCCCGCTCTACGTCCTGCGTGCCGCCCTCGCCCAGCACGACATCGGCACCCTGATGCTCGGTGCGGCCGTCCCCGGCGCCGCCCTGGCCACCGCCGTCCGCCGGACCGCGCCCGCCGCGGTCGTCGTGTGGGCGCAGTTGGCGGGCAACGCCGACGCCGACTCGCTGGTCGCGGTGCCGCGCACGGGCAGGCGCTCGCGCCTGTTCGCCTGCGGTCCCGGGTGGGCCGAGGTCGACCTGCCCGAACGGGCCGAGCGGCTCGACGACCTCGCCGGCGCGCTGGGGCGGATCGGGGCCCACGTCCTGGGTGAACCGGATTCAGCCGCGTGAGTGACCCCGTTCGTGCGTCGCCGTGGGACGCCGCCTTCGGTTCCCGACCAGGTGACGTCCCCCAGACGGAGGGTTTGGCGCGCGGGGAGGCTTGGCTGGCGGCGGTAGCTCTCGGTGGTCGCGGCGACTACGCCGCTGCGGTCGCGGTGCTGGCCCCGCTGGTCGGTGGGAGCGACCCGGTGATCGCCGCGCTGGCCGCGGCGACCCTCGCCTCGCACCGCAGGCAGCTCGGCGGGCACGCCGCCGCGCGGGCCCTCGACGGCCACGGCCTGCGCAGGCTCGCCGAGGCCGGGCTGTTGACCACCGGGCAATCCCGGCAAGATCACCACGAGCGCCCGGACGGCCTCGGCCGGGACGGCGCCGACGCCCGGGCGGCCCGCTCGGACGTCCTGCTGGGGCTCGCCGCCGACGCGGTCGGGCTCGGCCGGGTCGGCGAGGCGCGGGCGCTCTTCGGAATCGAGTCGGCCTCGCCCGACGCGGGGTGGCGCGCGGTCGTCCGGCGGGGCTGGGTGGCCGCCGAGATCGAGCTGGTGGCCGGTGCGGCGAGCGCGGCGGTGGCGCGGGCGCGGGCGGCCGCCGCGGCTGCGGCCAGATCGGGATCGGTTCGCCACCGGGTCAAGTCGGCGCTCGTGCTGGGGGCCGCGCTGGCGGCCGCGGGAGAGCGCGCCGAGGCGCTGGAGCTGATCTCCGGTTGCCGGTCGGAATCGATCACGCACGGGCTCCGGCCGCTGCGCTGGCCGAGCGCCCTGGTGCTGGCCGACCTCGACCCGGACCGGGCGTCCGCACACCGGACTGAAGCGTCCGCGACCCTGCACTGTGTGTTACGACACTCCGACCCCGAGGGCAGGCGGCTGGCCCTCGGCTCGCCATGGCTCCCGACCTCGGGTTTTGATCTTGCTCCGAACAGGTGAACCCACCGAGACGGTCATCCGGTGGATTGGTTGACAGATTTACCACCGAATCGTGTCAAGGTTCGGGCCGTGGCGTCCGATAGGGGAAATGGAACGTCACTCGGCTGCAGGAAGGAGTCCCCGTGACGACGGTCTTGATCTGCGACGACCGCCGCAGCGTGCGGGAGGGCTTGACCCGTGTCATGTCTGCTGTACCAGGGGTCAGTCGCATCGACTGCGTAGCGCACGGTGACGAGTTGCTCGCCCGCTTCTCCCGGCAGCCGGTCGATGTCGTCCTCGTCGGCACTCAGCGCGCTGTCCCGACCGGGGTCGAAGCCACTCGTCGGCTCGTCTCCGCCAACCCGCAGGCGAACGTCATCGTCTTCGGCGCACCCGACGACGCGGGCAGCATCGCCGCGGCCATCGCGGGCGGCGCTCGCGGCTACCTCCGCTGGGACGCCTCGCGTCCCGAGCTGGTCGCCGCGCTCGCGCACACGCTGGCCAGCACCTCGGTACCGGCACCCCGCCAACCCTCCGACCCAGGTGTCCAGCTCACCGACCGCGAGCTCCAGGTGTTGCGCGGCATGAGCCAGGGCAAGAGCAACGGCCAGATCGGCCGCGAGCTCTACCTGTCGGAGGACACCGTGAAAACCCACGCCCGGCGGCTCTTCCGCAAGCTGGGCGTGCGCGACCGCGCACAGGCGGTGGCTCATGGGTTCCGGCGCGGCCTGGTCTCCTAGGGACCACAGCGTCGGCGACGAGCCGTGCGTGCCCGTTGCGGAACGGGCACGCACGGCTCGTCGTGCGTGCCCACCCGGGCAGATCGGACTCCCGGGGCGCTCGCGCGCCAGCTACTGTGTCCTGTGCCACTGCCGCCACCGCGGCGCCCAGCCGCGGCGCCGTCGTCCACCACAGCCCCCGCGGGGCCACCGAACAGGGCGGTACGGTGGTCATCGAGCCGGGGAACGGACTCGGTTCGGTGTCCTTGAGTTGACCACATTCGTAACACCAGGGCTGCATTCTGCGATGACCACATTGGGGGACGGACTGGACGCGTCGGTGAGCGCTGCCGTCGAGGGTGATCCTCGAGCGGTCGAACGCGTGCTCGCGTCTGTTCGGCCCCTCGTGGTGCGGTACTGCCGCGCCCGCGTCGGTAGGCAGGAGCGATCGTTCGCCTCGGCGGACGACGTGGCACAGGAGGTGTGTCTCGCGGTGTTGACGGCCCTGCCCGGCTACCGCGACCAAGGCCGCCCATTCCTGGCCTTCGTGTACGGGATCGCCGCGCACAAGGTCGCCGACGCGCACCGCGCCTCGGCGCGTAACCGATCGGAGCCCGTCGCCGACGTACCCGACGAACCGGAGACCGAGGCGGGGCCCGAGCAACGGGCCATGCAAGGCGAGTTGTCGAGGCGGATGAGCGAACTGCTGCGGGTACTGCCGGACAAGCAGCGCGAGATCGTGGTGCTGCGCGTGGTGGTCGGCCTGTCAGCCGAGGAGACCGCGGAGGCGGTGGGGTCGACGCCCGGCGCGGTTCGGGTGGCTCAACACCGGGCACTTGCCCGGTTGCGGAAGACTTTGTCGGCGGAGGAGGTGGCCTGAGTGCCCGATCAGAGCGATCGCGATGAGCGCGGTGTGGACGAGGTGACATCGTCGCCCCCCGCCCGCGGTGAGCACTCCAACGTGACCCCGGTCGCGTTCGGGTCCGGTCTCCGGCTCGACGACGAGTACGACCTCGACCAGCTCGCCGACCTCGAGGACTCCGACGACGCGGTCGACATCTCCCGCGTGCACGCCGACGACGCCTTCCTCGACGCCCTCGGAGCCGCCGTGCGCGGTGACCGCGGTACCGGTGGCCTGGGCGGCCTCGACTCGGACCTGCCCGACGACATCCGCGACGACGACCTCGCGGCCCTGCTCACCTCCTGGCGCGACGAGGTCGACTCGACGCCCATCGGCGAGCTGGTCGACACCAAGCTGGCGGTGGCCACCGTGTTCGCCGCCAAGCACCGCAAGCGGCGCAGACCCCGGCTGCTCGTGCCGTTCGCCGCCGCGGCCGCCGTGCTGGCCATCGCCTTCACCGGCGCGGGTCTGGCCGCCCGCGACGCCCAGCCCGGCGACACCCTGTGGGGCCTGACCAAGGTCCTCTACGCCGACCACGCCCGTTCCGTCGAGGCCGCCGCCTCCGTGCGCCAGGACCTCGACATCGCCCAGACCGCCCTCGCCGAGGGCAAGGTCGCCGAGGCGAAGTCCAAGCTCGAGGACGCCCAGAAGGGGCTCCCCGCCATCGCGAACGAGGATGGCGCCGCCGAACTGGCCGCCACCCACGCCGACCTGGTCTCCCAGCTGCCCGGCGCCCCCGCGAACGGCGTGCAGCTGCCGCCTTCGGCCTCGCCGAGCACCGCCCCGCCCGCGCCCACGACGCAGCAGCCGTCCTCCGTGCAGGTGACCGTCGTCCCGGTGCCCCCCGTGACCACCCAGCCGACGACGACCCCGCCCGCGCCGACCACCGAGCCCACGACGCAGCCCACGACGACTACCGCGCCGGAGCCCTCGGACACACCGACGCAGCCGCAGAGCGAGGCACCGCGGGTCAACGAGCCCGGCAGCAGCCCTGTGGAGTCGGGGCAGGGTCAACCGCTCACCGAGACCGGTACGACTACCACCAGCCCGTAGCAGCACGCAGGAAGGGCCCGCCGGATGTCCGGCGGGCCCTTCCTGGTGTCTGTAGGTCTCTTCCTGCCGCGCAAGCCTCTTAGAGGGCGTTCTCGTTCTCGCTGGCGGTGACGCCGTCCGCGTAGCCCCGGCAGTACTCCCAGCTGACGTAGGCCGACGGGTCCGGGTCGAACGCGGGCTCGTGCGGGCGCATCTTGCCGTCGTTGAGCAGCTGCTCGAGGCTCGCCGCCAGCAGCGCCCAGTCGTGGTAGTGCGGCTCCTCGCACTCACCGCAGTCGACCACGATGCCGCGCACCCCGCGCGACTGGAGCAGCGCCTGGTAGACCGCGAGGTCGGTCAGGTCGGCGAGCAGCTCTTCGCGTTCCTCGTGGCTCATCGGCGGGCCTGCCTCGTCATCGGGCTCGTCGAGCGCCCGGGCGGGATCGTCCGGGTCGCCCGCGAACGGGTCGGGCGGCAGCGCCCCGCGCGGGTCCCCGGCGGGGCGTTCGTCCCACGGGCCACCGGGGAGCGGGTTGGGGGGAACTGCGTCATGCGCCACGACCACGCACGGTACCGGGCGGGGCCAAGGGACTGCCCGGATACCATGGGCGAACCGGCCCGGCCGCGCGTGCACGCGGGCCAACGGCGCGGTAGCAGGCCACCCCCGAACCCCCGGCTCGGCCACCGGGTCCGCACGCCCCGCAGGAAGGTCCGCCACCCACCATGACCAGCGAGCTCAACGCCGACGGGGTTCCGCCCAAGTTCGCCACCCTCGGGCTCACCTTCGACGACGTCCTGCTGCAGCCCGCGCAGTCCGATGTGATCCCCAGCACGGTCGACACCGCGACCCGGATCTCGCGCAACGTCACGCTGCGCATCCCGCTCGCCTCGGCGGCCATGGACACCGTCACCGAGGCCCGGATGGCCATCGCGATGGCCCGCCAGGGCGGCATCGGCATCCTGCAGCGCAACCTCTCGATCGAGGAGCAGGCCCGGCAGGCCGAGACGGTCAAGCGGTCCGAGGCGGGCATGGTCACCGACCCGGTCACCTGCTCCCCCGGCGACACCCTCGCCGAGGTCGACTCGATGTGCGCCCGCTACCGGATCTCCGGTCTGCCGGTCACCGACGCCGAGGGCACCCTGGTCGGCATCATCACCAACCGGGACATGCGCTTCGAGGTCGACCACACCCGCCTGGTCAGCGAGGTCATGACCAAGGGCCCGCTGGTCACCGCGCAGGTCGGGGTCTCCGCCGAGGCCGCGCTGGGCCTGCTGCGCAGGCACAAGGTGGAGAAGCTGCCGATCGTCGACGGCGAGGGCAAGCTGCGCGGCCTGATCACCGTCAAGGACTTCGTCAAGACCGAGCAGTACCCCAACGCCACCAAGGACCCGGACGGCAGGCTGATCTGCGGCGCCGCGGTCGGCGTCGGCGAGGACGGCTACAAGCGCGCGATGACCCTGTTCGACGCCGGGGTGGACGTGTTGATGGTCGACACCGCGCACGGGCACTCCCGCGCGGTCCTCGACATCGTCGCCCGGCTGAAGAAGGAGCTCGGCGACGCGGTGGACGTCGTCGGCGGCAACGTCGCCACCCGCGCGGGCGCGCAGGCCATGGTCGACGCGGGCGCGGACGGGGTGAAGGTCGGCGTCGGCCCCGGCTCGATCTGCACCACCCGCGTGGTCGCGGGCGTCGGCGTGCCGCAGATCACCGCCATCTACGAGGCCTCGCTCGCCGCGGGTCCGGCCCGGATCCCGGTCATCGGCGACGGCGGCATCCAGTACTCGGGCGACATCGCCAAGGCCATCGCCGCGGGCGCCAGCTCGGTCATGCTGGGCAGCCTGCTTGCGGGCACCGCCGAGGCGCCGGGCGAGCTGGTCCTGGTCAACGGGAAGCAGTTCAAGAGCTACCGGGGCATGGGCTCGCTGGGCGCGATGAAGTCGCGCGGCGAGGCCAAGAGCTACTCCAAGGACCGCTACGCCCAGGACGACGTGCTCTCCGACGACAAGCTCGTCCCCGAGGGCATCGAGGGGCGGGTGCCCTTCCGCGGCCCGCTCTCGCAGGTGGTGTTCCAGCTCGTCGGCGGCCTGCGCGCGGGCATGGGCTTCACCGGCTCGCGCACCATCGCCGACCTGCAGCGGGCGCAGCTCATCCGGATCACGGCCGCGGGGCTCAAGGAGAGCCACCCGCACGACATCACGATGACCGTCGAAGCGCCGAACTACACCACTCGCTGACCTCTTAGCGCTTCCCGAAAGGAACACCCCCAGTGCGGGATCTTGTCGACATCGGCATGGGCCGGACGGCCCGGCGCGCCTTCGGGCTCGACGAGGTGGAGATCGTGCCGTCGCGGCGCACCCGCTCGTCCAAGGACGTCTCCACCACCTGGCAGATCGACGCCTACCGGTTCGACATCCCGCTGGTCACCCACCCGACCGACGCGATCGTCTCGCCCGCCACCGCGGTGGCCGTCGGCGAGCTGGGCGGGCTCGGGGTGCTCAACGCCGAGGGCCTGTGGGCGCGGCACCCGAACGTCGAGGAGACGCTGGCCCGGCTGGTCGCCGCCGCCGAGGAGGGCGAGGACCCGGCCGCGCTGGTGCGGGTGCTGCAGGAGCTGCACGCCGCGCCGCTGCGGATCGACCTGATCACCGAGGCGGTCAAGCAGGTCCGCGACTCCGGGGTGACCGTGGCGGTCCGGGTGAGCCCGCAGCGGGCCTCCGAGCTGACCCCCGACCTGCTGGCCGCGGGCGTGGAGATCCTGGTGGTGCAGGGCACGATCGTCTCCGCCGAGCACGTGGCCCGCGACTCCAACGACTCCGACGCCCCGCTGAACCTCAAGAGCTTCATCGCCGACCTGGACGTGCCGGTGATCGCGGGCGGGGTGCACGACTACCGCACTGCGATGCACCTCATGCGCACGGGCGCGGCGGGCGTGATCGTCGGCTACGGGCACTGCGACGGCGTCACCACGACCGACAGCTCGCTGGGCATCGGGGTCCCGATGGCCACCGCGATCGTCGACGCCGCCGCCGCCCGGCGGGACTACCTCGACGAGACCGGCGGCCGGTACGTGCACGTGATCGCCGACGGCGACGTGCACGCCAGCGGCGACATCGCCAAGTCGATCGCCTGCGGCGCCGACGCGGTCATGCTCGGCGCGCCGCTCGCGCTGGCCGCCGAGGCGCCCGGTCGGGGCCTGTACTGGACCTCGGCGGCGGCCCACCCGTCGCTGCCGCGCAGCCGGGTGCTGCCGGTGGCCGAGGACATCGAGGTCGACCTCAAGACGCTGCTGTTCGGCCCGTCCGCGGACGCCGACGGCCTGGTCAACCTGTTCGGCGCGCTGCGCAGGTCGATGGCCAAGACCGGCTACTCCGACCTCAAGGAGTTCCAGAAGGTCGGCCTGACGGTCCGCTCGTGAGGCGGGTCCTCGCCGCGGCGGGTGGGCTGACCCTGGCCGTGCCCGCCGACGGCGACGCCGAGCTGATGGCCGCGGGCTGGGACTCGGCGTTCGACGTCGACCCCGACGACCGCCCGCAGGCGCCGCCGGTCGGGTTGGTCAGGGCCGTCTTGCTCGACTCGCCGACCAGTGAGCTGCTCGGCCAGCTGAGTTGGCACCAGGTCGGCTGGGGCCGCACCCGGGCGTGCGCGGCGTGGAACCTCGGTATCGCGCTCTTGCCCGCCGCGCGTGGGCGAGGCGCGGGTGTGGGGTCCTTGCGGCTGTTGATCGAGCACCTCTTCGCCACCACCGACCTGGATCGCGTAGAGGCCGCGACAGACGTGGACAACGCTGCCGCCCGGCGAGCGCTAACCGCAGCTGGGTTGCGCGAAGAGGGCATCGTGCGCGGCGCACAGCTGCGCGGGGGCGTGCGGCGGGACCTGGTTCTGCTCGGGCTGCTCAGGAGCGACCTGGACTGTTACTCCAGGTCACAGAAAAATCCGTTCGGACCCTAGCCGGGGTCCCGACCAGCGCATAACCTCAGTCCATGGGCGCGCAACTCACCGGTAACAAGCCGGACTTCGACGTCGTCGTGGTCGGCTCGGGCTTCGGCGGCAGCGTCGCCGCACTGCGGCTGACCGAGAAGGGCTACCGGGTCGCGGTGGTGGAGGCCGGTCGCCGGTTCGCCGACGACGAGTTCGCCAAGACGTCCTGGGACATCCGGAACTACCTGTGGGCGCCGCGGCTCGGGTGCTTCGGCATCCAGCGCATCCACCTGCTCAAGGACGTCCTGGTGCTCGCGGGCGCGGGGGTCGGCGGCGGGTCGCTGGTGTACGCGAACACGCTCTACCGGCCGCTCAAGCCGTTCTACGCCGACCGCCAGTGGGCGCACATCACCGACTGGGAGTCCGAGCTCGGCCCGCACTACGACCAGGCGTCCCGGATGCTCGGCGTGGTCACCAACCCGACGGTGACGCCGTCGGACGAGGTGATGCGCAAGGTCGCGGCCGACATGGGCGTGGCCGACACCTACCACCCGACCCCGGTGGGCGTGTACTTCGGCGCGGCGGGCAAGCGGGCGGCCGACCCGTACTTCGGCGGCGCGGGACCGGAACGCACGGGGTGCACCGAGTGCGGGTCGTGCATGACCGGGTGCCGGGTGGGGGCCAAGAACACATTGGTCAAGAACTACCTGTACCTCGCGGAGAAGGGTGGGGCGCAGGTCATCCCGCTCACCACCGTCACCAGCGTGCGCCCGCGCGGGGATGGCTCTTACGAGATCGACGTGCGCAAGACCGGTACGCGGTCGAAGAAGTTCCGCTCCACCATCACCGCAGGGCAGGTAGTCCTAGCGGCGGGCACGTGGGGCACGCAGAACCTCTTGCACGACATGCGTGATTCCGGCACCCTGCCGAGGCTTTCCGCGCGGCTGGGCGAGCTGACCCGCACCAACTCCGAGGCGATCCTCGGCGCGGGCCGCACCTCGGTCGACCCCGAACACGACTACAGCCGCGGTGTGGCGATCACGTCCTCGATCCACCCGGACGAGACGACGCACATCGAACCGGTGCGCTACGGCAAGGGCAGCAACGCGATGAGCCTGCTGCAGACGATCGCCACCGACGGCGCGTCGCCCGTCCCGCGGTACCGGCAGGCGCTCCGGTTCATGCTCCGGCACCCGGTGCAGACCGCACAGCTGCTGCAGGGCTACCGGTGGAGCGAGCGGACGGTGATCTTGCTCGTCATGCAGAGCCTGGACAACTCGATCACCACCTACACCCGGCGCGGGCTGTTCGGGCGGCGCCGGTACACCTCCAGGCAGGGCCACGGCGAACCCAACCCGTCGTTCATCCCGGCCGGGCACGAGGCCAACCAGCTCACCGCCAAGCACATCGGCGGCATGGCGGGCGGCACCTGGGGCGACCTGGTCGACGTCCCGATCACCGCGCACTTCATCGGCGGCTGCGCGATGGGCGGCAGCGCCGAGGACGGCGTGATCGATCCCTACCACCGCGTCTACGACTACCCAGGTATCTCCGTGGTCGACGGTTCCGCGATCACCGCGAACCTGGGCGTGAACCCGTCGCTGACGATCACCGCCCAGGCCGAGCGCGCGTTCTCGCTTTGGCCCAACAAGGGCGACGCGGACCCACGTCCCCGGCAGGGGGCCGCCTACGAACGACTCACCCCGGTCGCCCCGATCCGGCCCGCGGTCCCGGCCGAGGCGCCGGGTGCGCTCCGGCTACCGATCGTGCGCGTCAACGGCGCTCCGCGCGAAACCGCCGTCCGCCAGCCCTGACTGACACGCCGGTCACGCGCGGGGGTTCGACGCCGAGGACAATCGGGCTATGAGCCCGCGCAGCAAAGGTCGCAAGACCGCTCACAAGCCAGTTGGCGGCCCCAGGCTGGTGGAGGGAGGTCAAGAGGCGTGCGACTGCCCTGACTGCCAGGGGCTGCCCACACGAGTGAGCGCTCTGATCGACGAGCTGCTCAAGACCGGGGCGGCGCTGGCGACATCGCCGGACCCACTGGACACCGAGCTGATCGCGGCCTCGTTCCTCAGTATCGGGACGCTCGCGGCGGAGGCGTTCGCCGACGCTCTCGTGCAGGTACTCATACCGGACATCGAGGCCCGCGGCGGCGTCGGCGCGGTGGCGCTGCTGCTCTGCCTCGGCGCCATCGCAGGGGACGCCCGTTCGTCCGAAGCCGCTGCCGCGGCTGCCGGCCGGCTCGTCCGCTCGGGCGCGCCCGAGCCCGCCTGGGCCGCTGAGCTGGCGACGCCGGTCCGAGCGACGGATCTGGTGCGGCTCACGAGCGGGCACGCGGCCCCGTCGATGCTCGTTGGCGTGTTCCACCGGGCGCGGCGGTCGCACGCCGTCCTGGTGGCCGTTGACCCAGACGGCGTGGCGCAGGGCGTCTTCCTCACCGGTGCGCGTGAGCTCCCCGACATCGTGCGGGCCATCGCGGCGAGTGGAGACCTCCGGCCTGAGGCGATCAGTCCGGCCGAGTACCGGCTGCTGCTGGAACAGGCCTTGGACGCCCGGCTGGACCGCGACCTGACCGAGGGGCTCGCCGAGCTCTCGGAGGACGAGGAGGACGGCCCTGGCTACAGCACCCTGTCGGTGCTGCTGCGCGCCCGCTTGGCCACCCTGCCCTGGCCGGAGGACCTCGCGGCGGAGGTGCCGGACGCCGTCGTCCTGCCCTACCGGAAGCCGCCCCGGCGGCGGTCGTCCGGGCAGGCCCCGGTGTACCAGCTCAAGATCGGCCTATCCGGTGCCAAGCCGCCGATCTGGCGCAGGCTGGAGGTTCCCGCCGACACCACCCTCGCCGGGCTGCACCAGGTGATCCAGCGCTCGTTCGACTGGGACGACAGCCACCTGCACGAGTTCGAGACCCCGTTCGGCGAGTTCGGCGTGCCGGAGCAGGGGCTCGGGCACCCGGCCACGACCTCGGTGACGCTGGAGCAGGTCGCCCCGGGCGCTGGGGCGAGGTTCGGCTACCGGTACGACTTCGGGGACAGCTGGGCCCACGACATCCTGGTCGAGAAGGTGCTCGACCGGCGGCCCGACGTCGCCTACCCCCGGTGCACCGGGGGCAGGCGCGCGGCGCCCCCGGAGGACTGCGGCGGCCTGTGGGGCTACGCCGGGCTCGTCGAGACGCTGGCGGACCCGGCCCACGAGGACCACGCCGAGCTGCTCAGGTGGCTCGGGATCGCCGACGCGGCCGAGTTCGACCCGGCTCGGTTCAGCGCCGCCGAGGTGACCGAGGCCCTGTCCGACCTGCGCTGACCGCGAGGTTGTCCACAATGCCGTGAGTCGTCCACCGGTCGCGGGCCGACCCTGTACCGAGGCGCCGACCGGTGGCAGTGTTGCGGTCGTGACGAAAGCATTCGCATCCAGCGCCGACCTCGAGCGCAAAGTCGAGACCTTCACCGAGCTCGCGGACGGCGTCTACGCGCTGACCGCCGAGGGCGACCCCAACGTGGGTGCCATCGAGGGCGAGGACTTCCTGGTCTGCTTCGAGGCCCGGGCGACACCGGTGGCGGCGCGCCGGTGGCTCGACCTGCTGCGCGAGCGCACCGACAAGCCAGTCCGCTACCTGGTGCTGAGCCACTACCACGCGGTCCGCGTGCTGGGTGCCAGCGCCTTCGACGCCCAGGAGATCGTCACCCACGAGACCACCCGCGCGCTGATCGCCGAGCGCGGGGAGGCGGACTGGGCCAGCGAGTTCGGGCGGATGCCGCGGCTGTTCGAGGAGCCCGCGAGCATCCCCGGGCTGACCTGGCCGACGCTGACCTTCACCGACCGGATGGTCATCCCGCTCGGCGGCACCCGGGGCGACCTGGTGCTCGCCCACTGCGGCCGCGGGCACACCGCGGGCGACATCGTCGCCTGGCTGCCGCAGCAGAAGATCCTGTTCGCGGGCGACCTGGTCGAGGCGCAGGCCGCGCTCTACACCGGCGACGCCTTCCACGACGACTGGGCGACGTCCACTTTGGACAACATCGGCGCGTTCGGGGCCGAGACGCTGGTCGGTGGCCGCGGCGCGGTGGCCCGGGGCCGGGCGGCGGTGGACGCCGCGGTCGCGCAGAGCAGGCACTTCCTCGACGAGCTGCGCCGGATCGTCGGCGAGGTGCACGGTCGCGGCGGCACCGTCGGCGAGGCGTTCCGCGCCACGCACACCGCGCTGGAGCCGGAGTACGGCCGCTGGCCGATCTTCGAGCACTGCCTGCCCTTCGACGTGCAGCGCTACTGGGACGAGCTCGGCGGGCACGACTGGCCGGTCGTCTGGACCGCCGAACGCGACCGCGAGGTGTGGGCGGCGCTGCAGGAGGGGGAGTGAGCGAGCCGGTCCTGGTCGTCGGCGCCGGTCCGGTGGGGATGGCGGGCGCGCTGGTCCTGGCCAGGCACGGCGTCCCCACCATCGTCGTCGACGCGCTGCCCGGGCGGCTGCTGGAGGGCAGCCGGGCGATCTGCGTGCAGCGCGACGTGCTCGACGTGCTGCACCGGGTCGAGGCGGGCTGGCCGGTGGTCGAGGCCGGGGTCACCTGGTACTCGGGCCGGATCTTCTACCGCGAGCACGAGGTCGTCACGATGAACCTCGTCGAGCCCGCGCCCGGGCACTTCCCGCCGTTCGTCAACACCCCGCAGAACAGCATCGAGCACGTCCTGGAGCAGCGGGTGCTGGCCGAGCCGCTGATCGACCTGCGGTACTCGACGAGGGCCGTCGACATCGACCAGGACGAGGACGGTGTGACCCTGCGGCTCGAGGGTCCCGAGGGTGACTACACCGTGCGCGGCACGCACTGCATCGCCGCGGACGGCAGCCGCTCGACCATCCGCAAGCTGCTCGGGCTCAGCTTCGACGGGCACTCCTTCGACGACAAGTTCCTGATCACCGACATCCGCGCCGACTTCGCCTACCCGGTGCCCGAGCGGCGGTTCTACTTCGACCCGGAGTGGAACCCGGGCCGCCAGGCCCTGCTGCACCCGCAGCCGGACTCGGTCTGGCGGATCGACTGGCAGGTGCCGGTCGACTACGACCTGGCGGCCGAGCAGGAGAGCGGCGAGCTGCACGTGCGCATCCGCAAGGTGCTCGGCGACATCGACTACGAGCTGGTGTGGGCCTCGCTCTACCGGTTCCACCAGCGCCGGGTGCCGCGCCTGGCGGTCGGCCGGGTGCTGCTCTGCGGCGACTCGGCGCACATCATGAGCCCGTTCGGCGCCCGCGGCATGAACTCCGGCCTGGCCGACGTGGAGAACGCGGCGTGGAAGATCGCCGCCGTCCGCCGCGGCTGGGGCGGTCCCGGGCTGCTGGCCTCCTACGACCTCGAACGCGGCCCGGCCACCGACGAGAACCTGCGGGTCACCGGCACCACCATGCGCTTCCTGTGCCCCGCCGACGACGACGAGTGGGCCCGCAGGCGGGAGGTGCTGGAGCGCAGCGTCACCGATCCGGCGGTTCGCGCCGACATCGACTCCGGCAAGCTGTCCGAGCCGTTCTGGTACCTGGACTCGCCGCTGACCACACCGGCGCCGGCGGCGGAGCTGGCGGCCTTCCCCCGGGCGGCCGGGCAGCCCAGGCCGCCGCTGGCCGGTGTCCTGTTGCCCGACCTGCCGATGCCCGGCGGCACCCGGCTGCGCGACCACCTGGGTCTCCGCTTCACCGTGCTGGCCGCCCGCGACGCCGCCCTGCCCGAACTCGACGGTGCCCCCGGGCAGCCGGCACCCGGTCCCGAGCCCTCGACGAACGCCACCCAGCCGCACTCGGCGCTGCACGACGGGGCAGGCACCACCCGTTCGACCACCGGCGTACCCACCTTGGGACCGCCCAGCACGGATGGGTCCCCGCAGCGGGTCCTGGCCGATCCTGCGGGCCGAGTGGCCACCCCGTCGCCCGCGCGGGCAGCCGAGTCGGCGGTCCAGGTCGGTCGAACGGAGCAGGCGGTCGCCTCCTGGTCCAACCCGCACGGGGTCGGTCAGGACATCACCGTGCTGCGGGTGCCCGACGACGTGGCGGCCGCGCTGCGGATCGGTCCGGACGGGGCGGCGCTCGTGCGGCCGGACGGCTACCTCGCCGCGGTGTTACCGAGCGTCCATTCGGCCCAATCGCTGGTGGCGGCGGTGCTGCGGGCCTCGGGGAGATCGGTTTCGGGCTGGGAAAAACAACCCTCGCCGGTGTCTACTGGGAACGGACACGGCTAGCAGTCGGGCTCCCGCGGTGCTGAGATCAGGTCCTCGCGGGTGGAAGGTCGGGGACTTGATCAGCAGGAGAACATTTCTGCGGGCGGCGGGCATCAGCACGGCGGCGGCGACCGCGGCATCGTGTTCCGGGGGGACGGCACCACGGGGTCCCCAACCGACCACCGCCCCCGGGAGCAGCGTGACCAACCAGCCGACCACCCGCCCCGCCGCGGTCCCGCCCGACTGGGAGGGACTGCGGTCGCGGCTGGGCGGCGGCCTGCACCGGATCGGCCAGGACGGCTACGACACGGCCCGCCGCTCGTACAACCCGCTGTTCGACAAGCAGGCACCCGCCGCGGTGGCGACCTGTTCGAAGACCGAGCACGTCCAGGCGTGCGTCAGCCTGGCGCGCGACGCGCGCCTGCCGGTGGCGGCCCGCAGCGGCGGGCACAGCTACACGGGCTACTCGGCCCCCGACGGCGGCCTGGTCGTCGACCTGGGCGGCATGTCCGCTGTGGACGTCCGCGCCGACGGCACAGCCGTGGTCGGCGCGGGCGCTCGGCTGATCGAGGTCTACGCCGCGCTGGCCGCCGCGGGCCGGGCACTGCCCGCGGGCAGCTGCCCGACGGTCGGCATCGGCGGGCTCACCCTGGGCGGCGGCATCGGGGTGCTCACCCGCAAGTACGGCCTGACCTGCGACAACCTGGTGTCCGCCGAGGTGGTCACGGCCGAGGGCACGATCCGCACCGCGTCCGAGAGCAGCGAGCCCGACCTGTTCTGGGCGCTGCGCGGTGGTGGCGGCGGGAACTTCGGCATCGTCACCTCGTTCACCTTCGCCACGGTCCCCGCGCCCAGCCTGGCGGTCTTCCAGCTCACCTACCCGGAGGGCTCGGTCGCCGACGTGGTCGGCGCCTGGCAGGAGTGGACGGCGAGCGCCCCGGACGAGCTGTGGTCCAACGTGGTCATCACCGGCGGCGCGGCCACGAAGTGCCGGGTCAACGGGTGCTTCGTCGGGCCGCAGTCGGGCCTGAACCCGCTGCTGGACCGCTTGGTCGCTCGCGCGGGCAAGCCCTCCGGCCGCTCGGTGAGCCAGCGCGCCTACCTCGACGCCATGCGCTATTTCGCCGGTTGCGCCAACCGCTCGATCGCCCAGTGCGGCCCCGAGTCGCTCCCCCGCGAGACCTTCGTGGCGTCCTCGCGCGTGCTCCCCACCGCGGTCGCCGACCCGAACGCCCTCGCCGACCTGCTCGTCGGCCGCACCGACATGGACCTGCTACTGGACTCCCTCGGCGGCGCCGTGTCCAGAGTGGACCCGACGGCCACCCCCTTCCCGCACCGCAAGGCGTTGGCCACCGCCCAGATCTACCAGAAGACCACCGTGGACAAACAGCCCGAGGCCGCCAGGGCGGTCGCCGAGGTCCGCGACGCCCTGGCCCGCCTGGGCGCCCGCGGCGGCTACGTGAACTACATCGAGGCCGCCATGCCCGACTGGGGCCTGGCCTACTACGGCTCCAACATCAACCGCCTGAACAGCGTGGCCCGCCGCTACGACCCGGACCAGGTCTTCACCTTCGCCCAGTCCATCCACCGCGCCTGACCCGGGACCGCGGACCGCACGCGGTTCCGACCCTGACCAACCCCGTCGCAGGAGTCGCCGACCTCGCCCGCACCGCCTGACCGCAACAACCAACAAGGACTCCGTCCTCGCGACTCACAACAGTTGCGAGACGGTGCTTACGACCTCGTGCATGGCTGGGGGGCCGCGCGAGATGATCTTGGTGTGGGGTGTGCGGCGGTGGTGTCGAGTCGTCGGGTGACGGGCCTGTCGGCCCAGGTGATCGCGGATCTGGTGGCGGGGGTCGGCCCGGTCTGGCAGGCCCGTGGGGACGCGCGATGTGCGGCTCGGCCACGGCTGCGCGCGGGCGCGAGGTACCGGTTGGTGTTCCTCGACCGGCTGTTGGCCACTCTGGTGCATCTTCGCCATGGTGTCCCCCACGACGTGCCGGCCGTGTGGTTGGGGGTGGGTTGGTCGACCGTCACACAGGCGGTCGACGAGATCCGTCCGATCCTGGCCGAGCGCGGATGCCGGGGCGGCGACTACCCGGCGGCCGCGGACCTTGGCCGAGGTGTCGACCACCTGGGCGCCACAGGATCGGACGCGATCATGTGGTGCCACCGGGGTACGGGTGCGTCGTCGCGCGGCGAACACCGTTGACCGGGACCGGTTCGTCTCGGGCAAGAGCAGGCGGAACGCCGTCAAGACCATGATTGTCACCGATCCCGGGGGCAGGGTGTTGTTCCGCGGGGCCACCGTGCCCGGCTCGGTCGTCGACATCACCCGAGCCCGTGACAGCGGGCCACCCGAACTGCTGCCCGGGGCGCGGGGTATCCGGATCCTCGCCGACGCCGGGTATCAGGGCCTCGGCGCGCGGACCGGCGGTGCGGTGCACACGCCATCGCACCGCAAGTTCCGTCGGAACCCGCCGGCCTGGTACGAGGAACGCCATGCGGAGCAACGCAAAGCCCACTCATCACCGCAAAGCCCACTCATCACCACGGATCCGCGTCGAACACGGCATCGGCCACCTGAAGAACCGGCGATCCCTCGCCCGCCACCCCGTGCGCCGCGACACCTTCGACCACACCGTCCGGGCCGTCGCCGCACTTCTGTCCGACCATCAGCACGATGACCACGCAACGCCACGGTGACCCGCCACAACCAGTCAACGTCGTCGCGCGGCCCCACCCAACCATCCACGAGGTCGTTAGCGGCCGCGACCCGGGTCTTGTCCGACGATGCCGTCGAAGGTGGCCGCGGGGTCGTCGGCGTCGAAGAGGGTGCCGGTGAGGCGCCATTGGCTGGACTTGCGTTCGGTGTCGCCGCCGCCCTGCCCGCCGCCCGCGCCCATGCCGCCCATCCCCATCATGCCGCCCTGCCCGGCACCACCTTGGGCCTGCGGACTGGCGGCGGCCACGGCGGACTGCCGTGGATCGGACTGGCGTGGATCGGGGTGCGCGGGTGCCTCCGCCCCGGTCGCGGCGCCCGGTAGGAGTGGGGCCTCGTGGGCACGCGCACCGCCACCGCCCGTTCCACCTCCGCCCGTCCCGCCACTGCCGCCGCCCGACCCGCCACCGTCAGTTCCGCCGCCTCCCCCGCCACCTGGGCCACCCGCCCCACCAGGGTCTGGGGAGCCGCCGGGGCGAACAGCCTCGGCACCGCGTTCGACGCGAATGCCTTCTGCGCCAGCACTTTCCCCACCAGCGGCACCGTTGACTGGGAGGCCGCCTACCCCGCTCGACGCGGCGTCGGCTGCGGTTTGCGGCGGGTCGATGACATAGGTCTTCGGGGTCCCCGTGCCGTGGTCGACGGTGATGCCCAGGGTGGGTCCCGCGTCGATGGTGACCCGGTGCCCGTCGTCGTCGATGGTCAGCCGACCCCGACTATCCACTGTGGACTTACGGGTCAGCGCAGCGAACGGGTCGGGGTCGATCTCGCCCAGGGTGTCGGTGAACGTCTGCCATGTCCGGGCCGTGGCCTCGTGCACTGCCCGCAGGTCTCGACGGATGCGGCGGATCACGACGTCGTAGCGGGCGCAGAAGTCGTCGAGGTAGGCGGTGATCTCCGAGGTGGGCCACGGGGGGCCACCTCGGTTGAGATCGATGCCGGGGCCGCGAAGCCGTTCCGGACCCGCGGTGGCCAGGGCGGCGTCCAGCCGGTCTAGCTGGGTCTGCCGGGTGGCCAGGTCGTCGACGGCGATGTCGCGGAGCGCGCCGGTCTCCTCGGACCAGCGGCGCAGCACCGTCGAGGTCACCGCGCGGGCGCCGTCGAGCGAGGCGGACACCTGGGTCAAGCCGTCCTGCCAGGCGTGCGCGGCACTCGCGAGGTGGTCGAAGCGCGCGGCGGCCGCATCGGCGGCGGCGCCGTCCCAGGTGTCGGCTACCCGAGCCCGCAAGGCCCCGGCGCTGCGGCGCATGGCCTCGGCGGCGGTCGCGAGCGCGGCGAACCTGTCGCGACTGGCCCGGATCCGCCAGAACTCAAGGCCACGCAGGTCGTCGACCAGGCGGTCGTCCTCGACACCCCAGGGCTGTTCGCCCCAGCCGCGCCGGGCGACCGGGTGCTCGCGCCAGCGCGCGTAGAGCGCTCCGGTGTCGCGAGTAGACAGTCGGGCGCGCCACTGCTCGAGGGCGCCCGCGAGCCGGGCGTCAGAGGTGTCCGTCGAGTCGGCACCAGCCGGCTCGACCAGGGCGGCACGGATCGCGGCGGCGCTCATCACAAGACCACCGGTGCGACTTTCCCCTGACGCGGATCCAGCGAGCCACCCACGGTGGTCACGCACGCCGAGCCACCCGGCACCACCGCCACGTGCGCAGGTCGAACCCCACCGCGCGATGGCCGGGCAGTCGTGGATCCCGGCCAGGTGACGGCGCGGCGGGTTGGGCGGTGCCAATCCACGTAGTCCGCAGCACCGGCCGAGACCCCTCCGAAGACCAGGGCCAAGCGTTCAATGGGCGAAAACGCTTGCTTGCCAAGGATTTCCGCTCGGGCGGTGGTCATCGGTGGCCGGCCTGGGTGATGCGGCGGGCGGCGTCCTCGTCGGTCTCCACCATGCGGTGGGCCGACTCGGCGACGGCCGCGGTCATCGTCTCGATCTCGGGGATCGCCCGCTCGAACGACTCACGCAGGGCGGCGCGAACCCGGGTGAACGCCGCACCCGCCGTGTTGCCCAAGCGGCCGAAGTGGTGCGCGGCGAGGTCGTCGGCCTCGGCGTAGGCGATGACGTCGTCCAGCGCGGCCCGCAGCTCGGCGGCCTCCCGGGTGAGCGCGGTCAACGCCTCGTGTTCCAGGCGGAGGGCGCGGTTCGGCGGCACGTCAGCGCACCCAGCTCCGGCCCGACCAGTCGTCGTCTTCCTGGTCGTCGGCCGCCGGGGCCCGGCGTGGTGGGGCCGGGCGCGGCGGACGGGGCGGGGTGGCGTCCTCGTCTTGGGAACCGATCGACAGGTAGTGCTCCCGAGACGACTCCGGAGCTGGCGCCTGCGGTAACTCCACCGCGGCGGGCGGCGCGAACCCGGCGGGAGCTGTGAACGCCGGGGGTGGCGTGAACGCGGGCGCCGCCTGCCTGGGCACGGGATCGGGAGCGGGGTCGTCCTCGGTGCTGAAGGACAAGACCTGCGGCCTGTTCTCCCGGACCCACGGGGTCGGCCGCGCCTCGGCCTCGGCCTTGGCGCGCAGGTACTCCTCCTTGGCCGCCTGGTGCGCCGCCTCGATCGCGGGCTGGCGCTCGGCGGCGAGCCGGTCTCGTTCGGCGGCCTCGGCGTCGTGCCGGGCCAGCTCGGCGGCGAACTCCTCGCCGATGGTGTTCACCCGGGCGGTGTACTGGGCGGTGATGTCCTCGTAGCGGGCGAGGATCAACCGGGTCTCCAGGGTCATCTCGTCGGCCATGGCGCGCCCCTCACCGCCCGCCGTCGAGGCTGCCGCTGATCCGCGCCTCGGCCTCGGCGTAGTCGTCGTCGAACAGGTTGCCGGTGGTGCGCCACTGCGACCCGGCGCGCTCGCCGTCGCCGGAGTTGCCGCCGCCGCCGCCCATGGCCCCGCCCATCATGCCGCCGCCGACACCGGACCCGCTCTGCCCGCCTGCCTGGTTGTCCGCGTCGGGAGTGCCCTGCGCACTGGACAACCCGGCCTCGCCGGATCCGGAGGCCGCCGGGGTGTCACCGTTGTGGTCGTTGGCGCTGTCGGCGGGATCGTCGAACACACTGCCCGCGGCACCCCACGCGCCCGAGCTGTCGCCCGCGGTGAAGGTCGCCTGACCGCCGTCACCGCCGGTCGCGGAGCTCGCAGCCGCGTCGTGGCTGACCGAGGCGGCGCTGAAGGCATCCTGACGACCACCGGCGCCGTCCTGGTTTGCCGCAGCAGCAACGGAAGCGTCGTGGCCCGGCGCGCTGAACGCGTCCTGCCGACCGTCGCCGAGAGCGTCCTGACTCGCGGCGAACGCGTCCTGGCGACCGCTCGCGAAGTCGTCGGACCGGGGTACCTGGGCGGCGAACGCCTGGCGATCAGCCGGGGCTGCACCATCCACTGTGGACGATGAGCCCGCGGCGTCGGCGTAGTCGACGGTGTAGCTGACCGGGGTGCCGGAGCCGTCGTCGACGGTGATCTTGACCGTGTCCGGGTCGCCCGGGGCGCGCTCGGCGGTGATGGTCAGCGGACCGTCGTGGATCACGGCCTTGCCGTCCGGACCCGCGGTGATGTGCTCGACGGCGCCCGGCTCGACCGGCTTGCCGTCAGGGCCCAGCACCGCTTCACCGGGCAGGGTCCGGACCGGACCGGCAGTGCCGTCCGCGGCGCCGTCGACCGGGCTGCCGTCCGGGCCGAACGAACCGGTGACCGGCTTGCCGTCGGGCCCGAGCACGCCCTCGACGGGCTTGCCGTCCGGACCGACGACCGGGCTCGCACCCGCGCCGAAGTCGAGGTCGTAGGTCTTGGGCTTGCCCGAGCCGTCGTCGACGGTGACCTTGACGTGGCCCTGGCCGTCGGGGCTCTGCACGCCGATCGTGCGGTCGCCATCGGTGATGGTGACGGTCTCCGGGCTGCCCTGGGCGGGTGTGCCGGGCCGGGGATCACCGGTGGCGCCCGACGGGTCGGTCGGCTGGGGCACCTCGACCTCGGGCGTCGCCATGTCCGGCGTCGACGGCGCCTGCACCGGCGGCGTGCTCGGGTTGCCGGTGTCCTGCCCACCGCCCGGGTTGTGGGCATTGCTGTCCGTGCCGCCGGGGTGGCTGTCCGCGGGCTTCTTCTCCGGCTTCTCCGGCGGCTTCTCCTTGGGCTCCTCCTCGGGCGGCGCCTGGGTGGCCGCGGCCAGGGTGAGCTTGCCGAACGGGTCGGCGGACATCGCGGTGGCGGCCGAGTTGAGCGTGTCCCAGGCCGTCTCCACGGCCTTGATCGTCTCCTCGACCCGGCGCCGGAAGTTCCCGATGGTCAGGAAGTAGCACTCGCAGAAGTCGTTGAGCTCGCGGCAGACCTGGTCGGACCACCGGTCGAGCCCGTCGGTCAGGTGCACCTGACCGGGCTGGTGCAGCGACTCGGGCGTCTGGTCGACCTGGCCCCACGCGGTGAGGTCGAAAGAGCTGCCGAAGTCGATCTCCTCCTTGGCGGAGAACCCGGTGCGCCAGGTGCCCTTCTCCAGGATGCGGCCCATCTCGTCGATGTGGGTCGAGTAGATGTCGCGCGGCGAGAAGAAGCCGCCGCCCTCGCCGAGCACGGCGTACCGGTCGGCGATCGTCTTGCCGCCGACGTCGGACTGGTCGGCGAACTGGGCCAGCTTCTGCACGACCTCACGGGAGCTGCCGCGCGCGCCGTCCATGTGGTCGCGCAGCTGGCCGAGCTGGGTCGCGTACTCCATCGACGCCGCCCGCAGGTCGTTGATCTTGCCGGCGGCGGCCTCGCCCGCCTTGCTGCTCCAGCCGCCCTGCAGCTTGGTGACCACCGCGCCGGACGCGCCGTCGACGGCACCCGCCGCCTTGGCGAGGTTGTCCAGCCTGCCCCGGGCGCCCCACATCAGGCCCCAGTTGATGATCTTGAGCTTCCACAGCCCACCGGACTGGTCGGTCTTCTCCTGCCAGCCGTCGCCGAACGCGGGCTGGGAGCTCCACTTGCCCTTGTTGGCGGGCAAGCAGGCGGCGTGGTTGCGCCACTTGTCGTACAGGAAGCCGAGTTTGTCCTTGCCCATCAGGGTGTTGAACGAGTCGAGCGCGCGCAGCATCGCCTCGGAGTGGTCCTCGGCGTGCACGTCGGGCGGGGTCTGCAGGGCGTCCTGCACCTCGTGGCTGAAGCGTCCGCCGTCGGGCACGGTCACTGCCCCCCGGCCTTGGTCAGGCCCCAGGCGTTGTCGACGTCGGTGGTCTTGGTCGCCTTGGCCGAGTCGGTGATCCGCTGGGACGCCTCGGCGCAGTACTGCTGCGCCTTGCCGACCGAGCCCGCCAGCCGCTGGACGGCGCCGTTGAACGCGGTGAACGCGTCGGCACCGTCGGGCGTCCCGCCGAAGTGCTCGGCCTTGAGCCCGTCCCCGGTGGCGTAGCGCTGGACTGCCTGCAGGGACACCGCCAGGTCGGCCATGTCCATCCCCGCGGACCGCACCACCTCGTGGTCCATCGCCATGGTCTCGTCTACCGCCACCGCTCCCCCTGACCTCTTCCCCTCGACAGGTTTCCCCGCTTCGACGCACGGCCCTGACCTGCGGTGCCGTCGCGTACGCAAAGAGAAACCTACCGAGCCGGACCGGATTTCGGGGTGAGTCGGTCGGACCTGTGGACAACTCAGCCGATTCAGCCCGGCGGGCGGTACCCCGACGGCGGAATTCCCGGGCCCGGCTGGCCGAACTGTGGATAACCCGGCTGCGCGGGCGGCGGATAACCCGGCGGACCCTGCGGCGGATAACCCGGTTGCCCCGCGGGCGGATAGCCCGGCGGGACCGGCGGATAACCCGGGTGGCCCGGCGGCGGATAGCCCGGCTGCCCCGGGAATCCGGCCGGTGGATAACCCTGCCGCCGCTTTCGGTTGCGGCTGGAACGCACAGCCAGCACCACCAGCAGCACGATCAAGGCCAGGCCGAGAATGATCAGCAGCCTGGCGATGTCGATGTCCATCAGCGGATCCCCCTCGTCGCCGACTCGATCTTAGCGACGGCGGCGCCGCACGACCCAGGTCGCGAAGAGACCGCCGAAGAGCAGGAGCAGCAGCACCAGGATGAGCAGGAACTCGCTCAGGCCGATGTTCATCAGGCGGTCGCGACCACGGCGGCGAGCCGGTCGGCGGCGGTCTGGGCGGCCTCCTGGCTGGGGGCCTCGACCATCACCCGCACCAGCTGCTCGGTGCCCGAGGGGCGCAGCAGCACCCGGCCGCTGTCGCCCAGCTCGGCCTCGACGGCCAGCACCGCGGCGCTGACCACCGCGGACGCGGCCACCGCCGCCTTGTCGGCGACCTTGACGTTGACCAGCACCTGCGGGAGCCGGGTCATCACGCCCGCCAGCTCGGCCAGCGACCGGCCGGTGGCGGCCACCCTGGCCATCACGTGCATGGCGGTGAGCAGGCCGTCGCCGGTGGTGGCGTGCCGGGGGATGAGCACGTGCCCGGACTGCTCGCCGCCCAGGGCCAGCCCGGTGGTCCGCAGCTCGTCGAGCACGTACCGGTCGCCGACGGCGGTGACCCGCAGCTTGAGCCCGGCGTCGCGCATGGCCAGGTGCAGGCCCAGGTTGCTCATCACGGTGATGACCAGGCTGTCGTCGGTGAGCTCGCCCGCGTCGCGCATCGCCAGGGCCAGCACGGCCATGATCTGGTCGCCGTCGATGATCTCGCCCGCGGCGTCGACGGCCAGGCAGCGGTCGGCGTCGCCGTCGTGGGCGATGCCCAGGTCGGCGCCCTCGGCCAGCACCGCGGCGCGCAGGTCGTCGAGGTGGGTGGAGCCGCAGCCCTCGTTGATGTTCTCGCCGTCGGGCAGCGCGTGGATGGCGATGACCTCGGCGCCCGCCTCGCGGAAGGCCCGCGGCGCGGCGGCCCAGGCGGCGCCGTTGGCGCAGTCGACGACGACCTTGAGCCCGTCCAGCCGGTTCGGCACGGCGGCGAGCAGGTGGGCCACGTAGCGGTCGTGCGCGTCGGCGATGTCGTAGATCCGGCCGACACCCGCGCCGACCGGCCGCTCGGCGGTCTCGGCCAACCCGGCCTCGATCTCGTCCTCGATCGAGTCGGGGAGCTTGTGGCCGCCCGCGGCGAAGATCTTGATGCCGTTGTCCGGCATCGGGTTGTGCGAGGCGGAGATCATCACGCCCAGGTCCGCGCCCAGGTCACCGACCAGGAACGCCACCCCGGGCGTGGGCAGCACGCCCACCTGCATGACGTCGGCACCGGCCGAGGCCAGGCCCGCGCACACCGCTGCCTGCAGCATCTCGCCGCTGGCCCGCGGGTCGCGCCCGACGACGGCTACCGGCCGGTGCGAGGAGTCGTGCGCGGCGAGCACCCGGGCCGCCGAGGCGGCGATCGCGAGCGCCAGCTCCGGGGTGAGGTCGGAGTTGGCGAGTCCGCGCACCCCGTCCGTGCCGAACAGTCGTGCCATGGGCGGATCATCCTCCGCTGCGCTGGGGAGTGGGGTTTGGGGAGGGAGAACGCCAGCGGGAGCAGCAGTTCGAAGGCGAACCTGCTGCTCCCGCTGGGTGTCGTGCGCGACTGACCGCGAGGTCAGCGCTTGCTGTACTGCGGCGCCTTGCGGGCCTTCTTCAGGCCGTACTTCTTGCGCTCCTTGGCCCGCGGGTCACGGGTCAGGAAGCCTGCCTTCTTCAGGACCGGGCGGTCCTCGCTGTCCAGCTCGATGAGCGCGCGGGCGATCGCCAGCCGCAGCGCACCGGCCTGGCCGGTGATGCCGCCGCCGTGCAGCCGGGCGGTGATGTCGAAGGACTCGGGCTTCTCGGTGATCACCAGCGGCTCGCGGATGAGCTGCTGGTGGACCTTGTTCGGGAAGTAGCCCTCGAGGGTCTTGCCGTTGAGCAGGAACTTGCCGCTGCCCGGCAGGATCCGCACGCGGACGATGGCCTGCTTGCGGCGGCCGACCGTCTGGGCGGTCTCGGAGGTCAGGTGCGGCAGCGCGACCGGGGCCTCGTCGCCATCGTCCTCGGCGTCGTCAGCGTCGACGGCGACCTCCACCTCGACGCCACCGGCGTCGGCGGTCTCGGCCTCGGTGTCGTCGGCGTCGTCCGCCGCGACCTCGGCGTCAGCCTCGGTCTCGACCTGCGCGGTGTCGGTGTCGACAGCCTCGGGGGTCTCGGGGGTCTCCTCGACCTCGGGGGTCACGACGTCCTCGCTCACTTGACGACCTTCGCAATCTCGAACGGCTTGGGCTGCTGGGCGGTGTGCGGGTGCTCCGGGCCTGCGTAGACCTTGAGCTTCTTGCCCTGGGCACGGCCGAGCTTGGTCTTGGGCAGCATGCCCTTGACGACCTTCTCCAGCAGCCGGTCGGGGCGGGTGTCGAGCAGCTCGCCGAAGGAGCGCTTGCGCAGACCACCGGGGTAACCGCTGTGGCGGTAAGCGAACGCCTGGTCCCGCTTGTTGCCGGTCAGGATGACCTTCTCGGCGTTGACGATGACGACGAAGTCGCCGGTGTCCATGTGGGGTGCGTAGGTGGGCTTGTGCTTGCCGCGAAGCAGAGTCGCGACATGCGTGGCGAGACGGCCGAGCACCACGTCCTCGGCGTCAATCACGTGCCAGGCGCGGTCCACCTCGCCGGGCTTAGGGCTGTACGTGGGCACGGGTCTACCTCATCGTCAACATGCGTCATGGGTGCCTGTGCGGGCATCACCCCTGGACAACCGGTCCGTCCAGGGGCGCGCAACGCTGCTCGACTCGCCTTCGACCAGTCGAGCTTTACGCCCCGCGCCGCACAACAACGTAAGAAGATACCGGGTGGGTACCGGGGGGTCAAAACCGCCCCCTGCGAGGCACCCGCGAGTGGCCTGGGCCACTCAGGTTCGCTCGCCCCGCGGACGAACGACGACACCCGAGCCGGGCCCGGAGATCCGGGCCCCACTCGGGTGTCGGGAGCGTGCCTAGCGCTCGGCGGCGATCAGCCCCACTTGCTGGCGTTCGCGCGCTCGGTGGCCTCGTAGTTCTCACCGGACTGCTGCACGGCCACCGCGATCGAGGAGAGGACCTGCTTGAGCTCGTCGTAGGCCTTGTCCCACTCCTTCTGCTTGGCGTTCCAGGCCTCCGAGGCGGCACCGGTGTAGCCGGCGGCCAGCGGGGCCAGGCGCGACTTGAGGTCGCCGAGCAGGGTCTCGAGCTGGCTCGAGGTCGAGGACAGCGACTGCGACGCCGTCGCGACCTCCGCGAAATTGACCTTGATCATGTCACCGGACATGGGGTTTCTCCCTGAAGTGTGAAAAGAAGTCTGGGTACGAGCGGGGAATCACAGTGCCGAAGCGAGGAAGTGCTCAGCCGCCGAGGACGTTGGAGATGTTGGACAGCGAGGAGGACGACTCCTCCTCCTGGCGGACGTAGGCCTCGTTGCTCTCCTTGAGCTGCTGGGAGATCGCGGCGAGCGCGTTGTGCAACTTGGTCGCGTCGGTGTTGTAGCGCTCCATCAGGGTGGCGAAGGCGCGCGCCGCGTTACCGGCCCAGTTGTCGTGCAGCGGCTGGAGAGCGGAGCCCAGGCTCTTGAGCGCGTTCTGGCTCTCCTCGTTGACGTTGTCGACGTCGACGGCGGCCTTGGCCATCTCTTCGGGCGTGATTCCGTAACCGGACATTGGGAGAAACCCCCTGGTTAGTGGTTGGGTCGTACGCCTTCTTCGTTCGTACGCCGCTTACGACGATGACCCTGCCAGGTTTGGTTCCACCTCGGTGCGGGTTGCCCACAGGTCGTTGCTCCCGTTAACGCCCGACCGGGGAACCAGCAGGTCAACGCCAGTTTGACGGGCCGGACCGGGGTTCACGTTGGTGAATGTCAGCCGCCGTGGAACAGGATCTGGTGCTGGGAGAAGTCGTCGTCCTCGGGGTCGGGCCGTCGCGCCTGCCGGACCGCCGCGCGCTGGGCCGGGTCCTGGCCCGCCAACCGCTCGGTCTCGCGGCGGAACGCGGTCCCCTGCTCGCGCGCGTCCGCCGACGCGCGACGCGCCCGGGTGACCGCCGCCGAGAGCTCGGCGCGGAACCGCACCACCGCCTCGGCGAACCCCTGGTTCGGCCCGGTCATCGCCCACCTCCGGCCATCAGCCCGACACCACCATCGAGCGCACCACCGACTCGCACGCCCGCTGCACCCCGTCCCGGCCGTCGGCGGTGTACTGGCAGCCGACGTTCACCTGGACCTTGCCCTGCAACAGGACGTACCAGTCGACGGTAGCGTTCCGCTCGTCCAACCGCTCCCGGTAATAGACCACGTCCCGCCCCGCGAAACTGGCCGGATCGGTGAAGTCGGAGAAAGCGGTGTTGCGCTCGAAATCGCGGCGCAGCCGGTCGAGCGCGCGCGGCCGGTCGGTGCCCGAGTCGAAGGCGAGCCTGCGCTCCTCGACCAGCACTCGGTCGGCACCCTGCTCGGCGCCGACCGGCTTGAGCTCGGTGCTGAGCTCCTGGGGGTTGCCACCGGTCTGCTTCCAAGCCTCGGGCAGGGCGAAGCGGTACTCGTACTGGGCGACCACCCGGCCGGGGTCGGGCTCGTCCTGGTTGAGCAGCAGCGTGACCCCGACACCGGCGGCCACGGCCAGCACGCCCGCGCCGACGAGCAGGGCGGTCTTGCGCCGGTTCGGCGTGGGGACGTCGTAGGGGTTGATCTGCTTGGTGCTGTTGGGCGAGGTCACCTGACCGATGACCCGAGCGGTCGGGTCCGAGACTGGCGAGACCGCTGGGAGCCGTGATCCGGTGCCCACGCCTCCGGGACCGGCGGGTCGCGGACGGGGACCGGTCGGCTGGGGGCGCGGTCCGGTGGACCGCGATCGCGGCCCGGCGCCCGGGCGATCGTTGATCGGGGCGGTGTAGTCGGCCATGGACCGCGCGCCCATCACACCGGTGTGCTCGGGCTCGGGAGCGACCGCGCGCAGGGCGCCCCGGGCCACCACGGTCTCCGGCTGGTCGAGGGTCACCGGCACCACGCCACAGCGCTCGGCGACCTGCTGGGCCACCAACGGGATCCGGCTGGAACCACCGACGAGGAAGATCCCGGACAGCTGCGCGGGCACCAGCCCGGCGGCCGCGACGGTCGCCAGCACCAGGTCCACGGCGGCACCGACCGGGACCGCGATCAGCTTCTCCAGATCCGTCCGGGTGAGGTGGGCGTCGGGGAACGGGGACGGGAGCGGGACGTCGGTGTACGGGTGGCGCGAGAGGGTCTCCTTGGCGCCGCGCACGTCCTGGCGCAAGACCCGCCTGCGCCGCCGGTCGGGCAGATCACGCCCCTCCACCAACGACCGCCACGCGTCCGGGTCGCTGGACGACACGGTGGCACCGATGTGCTCCATCAGGAGCTGGTCGACATCGGCGCCGCCGAACGACGGGTTCCCCTTGGTGGCCAACACGGCGAACCCGGGAGCGTACGGCGGCCGAGCGGACTGGGTCCGCACGACGCTGACGTCGACGGTGCCCCCACCGACATCGAGCACGGCAAGGGTGTGCACCCCCGGCGGCCCGGGAAAGCTGGCCGCGTGGAAGACAGCGGCGGCAACCGGTTCGGGCACCGTGAGCACGCGGCCAGCGAGACCACCAGCGGCCTTGCGCAACACCTGCGTCCGGATACCGCCCCAGTCAGCGGGATGGGTCAGCACGAGCTGGTCGACAGGCGCCCCACCGGCAACCCGCCGCGCCTCGGCGACCGCACGACCGATGACGGCCCGGAAGACGGTGTTGATGGACAAGACGGTGTCCCCGAGCAGCAACTCGGCCTCGTCGATCCGGCGCTTCGGGTGCGGCTCATACCGGGAGGGATCGAGCGCGGCCTGCCGCTCTGCCTCCTGCCCGACGAACAGGGTGCCATCGGTGCCGACGTAGACCGAGGAGGTGAGCAGCGGCTGCCCGTCGACCACGACGACCTGCGGCTCACGACCGTCAACCGAGACAGCGACACACGTGCTGGACGTCCCGAAGTCGACCGCCACCCGTAGCGCCACTTGTCCCCGCCCCTCCACCAGGTCCCCGGGTCACCCTACGTGCTCAGCCGAGGACACCGGCACAGACTTCGCCGGGACGCACTGTGGCGGTGAACGAGCCCAACGGCAACCGCAACGCAACCTGGCCATAGTTCCCTCGACCTACCAGCTTCTCGATCTCTCGATCTCTCGATCTCTTGATCTTCGACTTCTCTCTTGTCGATCTTTCCTCTTTCTCTCTAAATGTCGAGCCCGCTGGTACGCAATGCCCGTTACGTTTGTGCTCGATTGGGTGGACTGCCTTCGTGTGGGGGGAGGCGACCGCTAAACTTGCCTCAGTGGTGGGGATGCCCTTCTCCCCACGCTTTTTCCCCACGCGGTCGCCTAGGGGCCC
>NZ_BSTR01000043.1 GCF_030269645.1 Actinokineospora sp. NBRC 105648
CGGTGTTCAGGTTCTTCTTGGTCGACGAACCCTTTACCGGAGACCTCGCCCATTCTTGATCACCGACACACCCGACAACGCCAAAATCCAGGTCAGGCAGTCACAGCAACTTCGATACAGGCCCTAGACGGGCGCGGTCATCTCGACGCCGCCGACAGGCCTCCGCCCTCTCGGACGGAGGCCTGTCGGCCGGATCAGCCAGCCGGGACCTCGTCCGCCCGCAACTCACGCATGAGCGCCCGCGCATTCGCCGCCACCTCGATCAAGTTGTCGAGGCCGACATCAGTCAACGCCAGTTCCACACCGGGCCGCGGCTCGGCCGACAAGTGCTCCGTGGCATCACCGAAGTGCAGGAAGACCCGGTCCTCGTCGACTGTGTAGTGGACCTCGCCGGGTGATTCGATCGTGAACCAACTGCTGACGCTGATACTGGTGCTCACGGGTGTCCTCTCAACTCACGTCGGGCGTTCGGCACGCTGCCGGCGCCCACGTCGACTCAACCGCTGAGCGCAGCGGCGAAACCAGGGCACTTCCGTTGCACTGTTGCCGCATCGAGCGCCGCGACCAGGGCGTTCACCGACGCAGCGAGTTACCGTTGGCGCACTGGACGTTCGAGGCGATTGCGAGGACGGCAAAGCGTGGTCGGCAAGCGCGCGCGGTTGGCAGCACTCCGGCGGTCGATCGGTCTGAGCCAGGAAGCCCTGGCCGAGCGGCTGGGAGTCGACCGGACGACCGTCGCCCGCTGGGAGTCAAGCGACACCTCACCACAGCCGTGGGCTCGCCCTCGGCTTGCCGCGCTACTCAGCCTCGCCCCCGCAGACCTCGATGATCTGCTCGCGCCCGCGCGAAATCCAGCAACACCGGCAGATCATTCGAGCGGGCCCGCTCTCGACGACCTTCGTCGGGCCGTGCTCAGCGGAGCCGATCCAAGCCAGGTCGGCGCGCGGTCCAGCGAGGTCTGCGCCGCCCATGACAGCTACCAACGGGCCGACTACGACAGTGCCGCCCGCCTGCTGTCCACCCTGGTCCCCCGGTTGGTGGGGCCATCGGACATCCGCTGCGCCGGCTACCTCGCAGCCGCCAAACTGGCCACCAAGGTCGGGGACGCCGGCCTGGCGTGGGTTTGCGCCGACCGCGCGCTGGCAGCGGCCGAGGACACCGAACGCGCGTGTCTGCTCGGCGCAGCGCGCTATCAGGTGGCCTGTGCGTTGCTGTGCCGCGGGAACACCGCAGACGCTCAACGGGTAGTCGACGAGGCCATCGAGGAGATCGCAAGGCACTCGGATAACCACCGGACCACCGCGGTCCACGGGTCCCTCCTGCTGCTGGCCGCGGTCTTGGCCGCCCGCACGGAATCGGACACCGGTGCACAGCAGTCACTTCGTGCGGCGCGCGCCCTGGCCGCGGGCCTCGGTCGGGACGGCAACTGGCTCTGGACCGGCTTCGGGCCGACGAATGTGGCGATCCACGAGTTGTCCGTGGCCGTGGACCTGAGCGACACCACTCGGGCACGAGCGCTGGGCGACGCGGTGGACATCGGCGGGCTGCCGAGCGCGCTGGTGGGGCGGCGGTCGCAGGTCCACCTCGACCTCAGTCAGACGGCACTGGTCGACAACGACGACGGGTTGGCCGTCTTGCACCTGCTCGAAGCGGAACGCCTCGCAACGCAGGCGGTTTCGCGCAACGCCCGTGCGCTCGGGATCGTGGGTGCGCTCCTGACCCGTGAGCAGCGCAGTCGCACGCCGGGACTGCGTGCGCTCGCCGAGCGTGCGGGTGTCGGATGACGCGAGGGGTGCTGTACATCGTCGCCTGCGCCGCTCCCCCGGTGCGGACCACCCGCGAACTCGTGGCGGCCCTGCCGGAGTGGACGATCTGCGTCATCCTCACGCCCACTGCCGCCGAGTGGGTCGACGTGGACGCCTTGGCGGAGCAGACCGGTTTCCCCGTGCGCAGCGCGCCTCGCGGACCGGACGATCCGCGGAAACTCCCGCCCGCCGACCTCGTCCTGGTGGCCCCCGCGACCTTCAACACCGTCAACAAGTGGGCCGCGGGCATCTCCGACAACCACGCCCTGGGTGTCCTCAACGAGGCCATCGGACTTCGGCTGCCCGTGCTGGTCGGCCCCTGGGTGAAGCCGACCCTCGCCGCGCACCCGGCCTTCGGGGCCAGTCTGGCCAAGCTGGAGTCTTGGGGTGTGACGCTGCTGCCGAACGAACACGACAACCCGGTCGACGCGGTCAACCGGTGGAGCGTGGGCGGGCGATGACCCGGGCTCCCTTGGCGGGCACCAGGGTGATGTTGCGGGACTTCGCCGGTTCCGGTGCCCCGACCGGCTCCAGGTCGTAGCGGGTCAGCACCGCGCGGAGGACGGCGGCGGCTTCCTGGAGGGAGAAGCCCGCTCCCAGGCACCGGCGGACGCCGCCGCCGAAGGGGATCCAGGTGCCTGCTTCGGGTTGGCCGCCGATGAAGCGCTCCGGGCGGAAGACTGCCGGGTCCGGGTGGTGGTCGGGGTCCTGCTGCACGAGCCCGATGCTGGGCGTGACCACCGTGCCCTTGGGTAACAGGTGCCCGCGCACCAGGGTCGGCTCGGTCAGTCGGCGGGCGACGCTGTAGATCACCGGCCGCAGCCGCATGGCTTCCTTGGCCACGGCCTGCAGGTAGTCCTCGTCGCCGGTGTCGGCGGCGGCCTGGGCGCGGCGCTGGACGTCGGGGTGGCGGGCGAGTTCGTGGAACGACCAGGCCAGCGCGGTCGCGGTGGTCTCGTGGCCGGCCAGGAGCAGGGTCATCATGTGGTCGCGCAGCTCGGCCTCGGGCGCGTCCGGGTCTGCGGCGAGCAGCCGGGACAGCACGTCCCCGCGCTCGGCCAGGCCCGGTTGTCCCCGCCGGTCGCGGATCTCGGCGTAGAGCAGTTCGTCGGCGGCGCGCAGGTTGGCCACGTCCCGGCTCCACGGCCAGTAGCGCGCCAGCCTCGGGTTCGTCCAGCCCAGCACCGAGACCGGGCCGATCGAGGTGACCTTGGTGATCAACGGCCGGAGCCGGGCCAGCCGCTCCCCCTCGGACAGGCCGAACACGACGCGCAGGATGATCTCGAGGGTCACCGCGTTCATCGGCTGGTGGACGGCGATCGGCCTGCCGATGGGCCACTTGGCGGCAGCCTCCTCGGCCAGCTCGGTCATCATCCCGGCGTACCCGCGCAGCGCGGCACCGTTGAAGGCGGGCATCAACCGCTTGCGGGCACGCAGGTGTTCGTCCTCATCGAGGATCAGCACCGAGTGCTCCCCCATGACCGGCGCCAGGATCCCGTTGCCCTCCCCCGCCCGGAACACCGACGGCCGCCCGGCGAACACCTCCCGGATGTCCTCCGGCCTGGTGACCGCGACAACCGTCCGCCCAGCCGCGAGTTGAACGGTGAAGGTGTCCCCGTACCGAGCCCGCCACCGCGGCCCGAACCGGTGCCGAGCGCGCAGGAACAGGACGGTCTGCACAGCCCTGGGCCACCGTGGCCCAGCAGGCAGCGACTCGACCACATCGGACACCGGTACCTCCCCAAGACGACGACCAGCACCGATTTATACATCCGTATAGATCGACGGGCAACTACGATCCACGGGTGGGACATCGGGAACAACTCATCGTCGCGGCACGCAGACTGCTGGAGGACAAGGGCTACGCGCACATCACCGCGCGCGACCTCGTCGCCACCTCGGGCACCAACCTGGCCTCCATCGGCTACCACTTCGGTTCCAAGGCAGGCCTGCTGAACGAGGCCCTCGGCGTCGTCTTCGAGGAATGGACCACCCAACTAGCCGAAGTGGCCATGGCCGACCCGAACGCCACCCCGATCGGCCGCGCACACCTGACCTGGGCCACCGTGCTGCGCAACCTGGAGGACAAGCGAGCCCTCCTGCTCAGCTTCGTGGAAGCACTGGCCCAGGCAGACCGCGACCCGGCACTGCGCGAACAACTGGCAGCGGTACAGCACCGAACCCGCACCCGCATCGCAGAGATGGTCGCGAGGTCCTACGGATCGGGGATTTCGGCGGAAGATCCCCGCTGCATGGCGGTGGCAGGTTTCGTGTTGGCAGTGTGCGACGGCCTGGCCATGCAATGGCTATTGGACCCGACACGCGCCCCAAAACCAGACGACTTACTGCACGGACTATCAGACCTGGTCAAATTGTCACAAGACAACAACTGAACCGAACCCTCGATCAACCCGATATCCACAACACAATCCACCCAACCCCAACCCCAATCCCACCGCCAGCGCCACCAGAGTCTCCGCCCTACCCACCCCACACAACCAAAGCAGAATCCGCTCCACCACCCCCGGTCGAATCCTGTCCCGCCCCACCCACCAAACCGCAGCGGATAGGCCGACCACGCTGGTACGCAAGTCCCGTTACGGATGCTCGATCTAGTGGACTCGCTTCGCGTGGGGGGAGAGTGCCGCTAAACTTGCCGTGGGTGGGGATGCCCTTACCCTGCCCTTTTCTCTCCACCGCGGTGCTCTAGGGGCCCCGCACGAAGCGAGTTCACTAGATCGAGCCCTGCTTGTAAATCGGGCAGCCCAAGCGATGAGCCGCCGAAGACGGTCGACCGTAGGTCGGTGTGCGGCACACCCCACGAGCTGCCCAAGTAAGAGCGGGGCTCGATTGGCTGGACTGCCTTCGCGTGGGGCCCCTAGAGCACCGCGGTGGTGAAAAAAGGGCGGGTGAAGGGCATCCCCACCACACGGCAAGTTTAGCGGTGCTCTCCCCCCACACGAAGGCAGTCCACCCAATCGAGCACAAACGTAACGGGTCTTACATACCAGCGAGCTCGGCATTTAGGAATTGAGAAGCAAGGGACAAAGATTGAGGGCCTGGCTCTAGCCCTGGCTTTGGAGGTCCATTCCTAGGTCCAGGGCCGGTGAGGAGTGGGTTAGGCCGCCTACCGCCAGGTAGTCGACCCCGGTCTCCGCGTATGCCCTGGCCACGTCCAACGTCAAACCGCCGGAGGCCTCCAGTCGTGTTCCCGTGCCCGCCGCCCGTCGGACCGCCTCCACACATCCGTCGACCGTGAAGTTGTCCAGCAGCACCAGTTCCGCTCGTTCAGCCAGTGCCTCGTCCAGCTGATCGAGACTGTCCACTTCCACCTCGCACGGCAGTTCAGGCGCGTGCGCCCGCGCTGCCGCCAGGGCCTTGGCGACCGAGCCTGCGGCGATCACATGGTTGTCCTTGATCAGGATTGCGTCGCCCAGGCCCATCCGGTGGTTCACACCTCCGCCGCAGCGGACCGCGTACTTCTCCAGTAGGCGCAGGCCGGGCAAGGTCTTGCGGGAATCCCTGACTGCGGCGCCGGTTCCGACGATGGCCGACACCCACGCCGCTGTCGCCGTGGCGACGCCGGAGAGGTGGCAGAGGAAGTTCAGTGCCGTTCGCTCGGCGGTCAGCAGGGCGCGGGTGTTGCCGCGCACCACCAACGCGGGTACGCCGGGGACCGCTGTCGATCCGTCCTCCACAGTGGACACAACGGTCAGGTCCGGGACGACTTCGGCGAAAACGGCCAAGGCCACTGGCAGGCCGGCCAGTACCCCCGCCTTGCGCGGCGTCAGTTCGGCCACGGCGGTCGCGTCGGCCGGGACCGTTGCCTCCGTTGTCGCGTCTGGGCCGTAGCGCAGGTCTTCGGCCAGTGCCGTGGCGATCACGCGGGACAGATCTTGTTGGTCGATGGTCATGCGGCACCTCGTAGGGCGTCCGGGCTGCCGAGTACCGGCTGGCCGGAGGGGTTGAGCCGGACCAGCAGGCTGCGGCGCCAAGCGTCGTCCCGGGTCGGGAAGTCGGTGCGCACGTGGCAACCGCGCGACTCAGTGCGGGCGGCGGCTGAGGCGATCAAGGCGCGGCCGACCAGGGTCAGGGCGGCGTCCTCGACCAGTGCCCGGGTGCTGAGCCCTCTGTCCACGGCGGACACGTCGAGCACCGAGCCGACCACCGCCAGGCCCTCGGCCTCGCGGCCGATGGCGGCGTAGCGGCTCATGACGCGTTGCAGTGAGTCGCGGTCGGCGACCGGGGCGGTCGGCAGGTCGAGGACCACCGCGAGCCTCGGGTCGGCGAGCAGCCCGCAGGCCAGGTCGGCCGCGACCGCCTCGGCGGCTCGGGTGCCGACGACCAAGCCCTCCAGCAAGCTGTTGGAGGCCAGTCGGTTCGCGCCGTGCAGGCCGGTGCTGGCGACCTCGCCTGCCGCGTAGAGGCCCGCGACCGGAGTTCGTCCGTCTACATCGGACACCACGCCACCGCAGGCGAAGTGGGCGGCGGGGGCCACCGGGATCGGGTCGACGGCCGGGTCGACGCCTGCCGCGACGCAGGCCGCGTGCACGGTGGGGAACCTGGTCCGGAAGGTCGCGCCGGACAGGTGTGTGGCGTCGAGGAAGACATGGTCATCGATCCCGCCGCGTTCCAGCGCCATGTGCCGGGTGATCGCGGCGGCGACCACGTCGCGCGGGGCTAGATCGGCCAGTGGGTGCACGCCTTCCATGACGCGTGCGCCAGTGGCGTCCACCAGGACCGCGCCCTCGCCGCGAACGGCCTCGGTGACCAGCGGGCACCGGCCGCGCGCGCCCTGACCGGTGTAGAGCACGGTCGGGTGGAACTGGACGAACTCGATGTCGGCCACCGGCGCGCCTGCCCGCAGCGCCAGCGCGAGGCCGTCGCCGGTCGCGACCTCGGGGTTCGAGGTCGCCTGGTACAGGTGCCCCAGCCCGCCGCTGGCCAGCAGCACGGCGGGTGCGGTCAGCACACCGGGCACGCCGGAGGCGTCGAGCACCAGCAGCCCGGCGACAGCCCCGGACGCCGTGCGCAGCGCCTGCACGGCGATGTGGTTCTCCAGCACCGGAACGCGGCCGTCGCGGGTCGCCGCCAGCAGCGCCCGTTCGACCTCGGCCCCGGTGGCGTCGCCGCCCGAGTGGACCACGCGGAACGCGCTGTGCCCGCCCTCCCGGGTGCGGGCCAAGTGCCCGTCGGCCCCGGCGTCGAACACCGCGCCCAGGTCGCGCAGCCGGGTGACCGCCGCCGGGCCGTCGGCGATGATCGCCCGCACGGCGGCCTCGTCGCACAGGCCGGCGCCGGCGACCAGCGTGTCGGCCACGTGCCGCTCGACGGTGTCGCCCTCGTCGTGCTCGTCGGGCAGCACCACGGCCACCCCGCCCTGCGCCCAGCGGGTGTTGCCGTCCTCGGCGGCGGCCTTGGTGACGACCAGGACGCGCAGGCCGAGCGCGTGGGCGCGCAGTGCCGCCGTCAGGCCGGCGACCCCGGTGCCGACGACCAGCAGGTCGGCCCTGGCCTCCCAGCGCGGGCTCACTCGCCGCCGCCCGGCTTGCCGATCTCGATCATGCGCTGGACCGCGCCGCGGGCCCGGCGGGCCGTCTCGGCGTCGACGTGCACCTCGTCGCGGCCCTCGCGCAGCGAGCGCAGCAGCGCCGCCGGGGTGATCATCTTCATGTACCGGCAGGAGGCCCGGTCGTTCACCGCGTTGAACTCGATGCCGGGGGCGGCCTTGCGCAGCTGGTGCAGCATGCCGATCTCGGTGGCCACCAGGACCGACTTCGCCTTGGTGGCGCGCGCCTGGGTGACCATGTCGCCGGTCGAGAGGATCTTGACCCGGTCGCTGGCGACGATGCCCTCACCGGCGAGGTAGAGCGCCGAGGTGGCGCAGCCGCACTCCGGGTGGATGAACAGGTCCGCGTCGGGGTTGGCCGCCGCGCGCTCGGCCAGCTCGGGGCCGTTGATGCCCGCGTGCACGTGGCACTCCCCCGCCCAGATGTGCATGTTCTCCCGGCCGGTCTCGCGCTTGACGTGCGCGCCGAGGAACTGGTCGGGCAGGAACAGCACCTCGCGGTCGGCCGGGATCGAGGCGACCACGTCGACGGCGTTGGACGAGGTGCAGCAGATGTCGGTCTCGGCCTTCACCTCGGCCGTGGTGTTCACGTACGACACCACCACCGCGCCCGGGTGCTCGGCCTTCCAGGCGCGCAGCTGGGCGCCGGTGATCGAGTCGGCCAGCGAGCAGCCCGCGCGCTCGTCCGGGATGAGGACCGTCTTCTCCGGGCTGAGGATCTTCGCGGTCTCGGCCATGAAGTGCACGCCGCAGAAGACGATGGTGGACGCCGGGCTCTGCGCGGCGATCCGGCTCAGCGCGAGCGAGTCGCCGGTGAAGTCGGCGATGTCCTGGATCTCCGGGAGCTGGTAGTTGTGCGCCAGCAGGACAGCGTCCCGCTTCTTCGCCAGCGCGCGCACTTCGTCCCGCCACTCGGCGTTCGCCTCGACCCCGCCGTAGGGGGTCAGGTCGATCAGCTCCGCGGTCATCGGGTCCTCCTCGTGTTGTCCGATTTCCGATCCCGAGGTTTTCGCCTTAGGATCGAAAACATGACCGATGCTACCACCGACCCCAGCCCACTCGTCCACGAAGTGCTGGCCGCGGTACTGCAGGTGAGGCAGGGATCACTGCAGGTGCTGCTGTGGGAGCGCGCTCTGGAACCGCACGCGCACCGGTGGTCACTCCCGGGCGGCAGGCTCGGCGCGGACGAGGACGTGGAGACCTCGATCCGCCGCCAGCTGGCCGAGAAGGTCGATGTGCGGCAGGTCTCACACGTCGAGCAGCTGGCCGTCTTCAGCGCGCCCGACCGGGTGCCCGGGCCGCGGGTCGTGGCCACCGCGTTCCTGAGCCTGGTCCCCTCGCACATGGACCCCGAGCTGCCCGGCGACACCGCCTGGCACCCGGTGTCCGCGCTGCCGGAGACCGCGTTCGACCACGGCGCCATCGTGCTGCGCGCCCGCAACCGGCTGCGCGCCAAGCTGTCCTACACCAACATCGGCTTCGCGCTGGCCCCACCGGAGTTCACCGTCTCGGCGCTGCGCTCGGTCTACTCCGCCGCTCTCGGCTACAAGGTCTCGGCCACCAACCTGCAACGGGTCCTCTCCCGGCGCGGCCTGCTGGAGCACACCGGCGAGACCACGAAGCCCGGCCGGGCGGGCGGGCGGCCCGCCGCCCAATTCCGTTTCGCGGACAGCACGATGGCCGTGACGGACCCGTTCGCGGTGCTCAAGCCACCCGCCGCGCCCAAGGGGCAGTAGGCCGGACGCCGCAATCGGGCAGCGGGCCGAGTCGCTTCGTCGTAGCGTTGTCGCGTGCCTGATTCGCTTCCGTTGTTCCCGCTGCGGGCGGTGCTGCTTCCCGGAGCGAACCTGCCGTTGCACATCTTCGAACCCCGCTACCGCCAGCTGACCGTCGACCTGGTCACCGGCGCCCTGCCCGACCGGCGCTTCGGCGTCATCGCGCTGCGCCCCTCGGTCGACCACGAGGTCACCGACATCGGGCAGCTGCGCGCGGTCGGTTGCTCGGCCGAACTGCGCCAGGCCAAGCGCCTGCCCGACGGCCGCTTCGACATCGTCACCACCGGCGAGCGCCGGTTCCGGCTGCTGGAGCTCGACGCCACCTCGGCGCCGTACCTGATGGGCACCGTGGAGTGGGTCCCGGACACCGAGCAGCCGACGCTGGCGGCCGACTCGGTGTCGCTGCTGGCCGAGTCGGCCCGGTCCGCGCACCGGCGCTACTGCACGGCGGCGTGGCAGCGGGAGGACTGGAGCGAGCCCGCCGCGGACATCGAGACCGTGCAGCTGGCGCACGCGCTGGCGGCGGATTGTCTGCTGAGCCTGGACGACCGGCAGCGACTGCTGGAGGAGACGCGGCCGCTGCACCGGCTGCGCCTGGTGGGCAAGCTGCTGAACCGGGAGGCGGGGATCATCTCGGCACTGCGGGCGGTACCGGCGCCGCCGTCGGAGTTCAGCGCGCCGATCTGCCTGAACTGATCGCTTCGGGGCTTGGCTGGACTCGCTTTGGGCTTACCTGCGTGTGCTTGGTCGAGCGTGTGCCGTCGGGATCTGCTGTGGGCGTGTGCCACCGGGCTTGCTTTGGGCGTGTGCCGTCGGGGCTTGCTGTGACGGTGTGCCGTCGGGGCTTGCTTTGGTGGTGGTGCTCGATTGGGTGGACTGTCTTTGTGCGGGGCCCCTGGGCGACCGCCGGTGGGAGGGCGGGTGGGGAAGGGATCCACCCACGCGCCGGGCAGCTTAGGCGGTCGCCCTCCCCCACACAAAGACAGTCCACCCAATCGAGCAGACAGGCAGATCGGTGCGGCTTCGGCGGTGGGCGGGTCTGGTGCAGAGCGGCCGGTGGATGCTGTCGGCTGGCTGGTGCGGCTCCGTGAGGGACTCGCGCAACCACGTCGGCCAAAAGTCCTAGCCGAGTCTGCGGCCCAGGTCGTCTCGGCCGTTCCAGGCCGCGGCTATGCCGTAGGCGAGGGTGGCGCCCAGGGGCCAGGCCAGGACGAACCAGGGTGACTCCAGCCTGGGGGCCAGGGTCAGCACGTCGCCCACCGCCGGGGAGGCTGGGAGGGGGAACCTGCCCTGTGCCCAGGCGAGGCCGACGATGTTGGCCATCCAGGCCGCGGTGGCGGAGCCGCCGACGGTGGCTATCAGGAAGACCGGGCCCCGGCGTTCGCGCAGCAGCCAGGCCGCCGCGCCGGTGAGGACGCCCGCGGCGAGGGTGAGCAGGAGGAACAGGGCCAGGGCGTCGAAGCGGTGGTAGCTCTCGGTCCGCAGGGCGGCGGGTTTGCCGTCCTCGAGGACCTGGACCAGCACGCCGGGCGCGAGCCTGGACCACAGCCAGCCGACCGCGAGGCCGAACAGGGCGACCGTGGACAGCATGCTCACGGCGGGCAGCAGGTCGCGCTTGATGATCACGCGGGCCGGGCGGGGGCTCCAGTAGGTGTACTCCGGGGGTGGGGTCACCGTGCGTACCGAACCGTCGGCCTGGGGGGACCGGGTCGGGTCGTCCGTCACGTTCTGACCTCCCGCTGACGCGCTGGGCGGGACCGGCGCCGGCCCCGCCCGCGAGACTAGTCCGTCAGCGCCGGGACGCCCGCGCTGGTGGTCTCGCCGTGCCTGCTGCAGCGCGCGGACCACCCGCTCGGGATCACCTGGACCACCATCCGCCGGGCGCACTCGGGGCAGAAGCGCGGCGGCTCCAGGGCCGCTCGCGCGCCCCGGCAGGACGGGTGGTCTCCCTCGGCCTCTGGTAGACCGCAGTGCACGCAGAACACCTTGCGCCTCCCCTACAGCGTGTCGCTGAGCGCCTTGATCGGCATCTTCAGGTCGGCGAGCATGTCCAGGTCCTGCTGGGCCGGACGGCCGAGGTTGGTCAGGTAGTTGCCGACGATGATCGCGTTGACCCCGCCCAGCATGCCCTTCTCGGCGCCCAGGTCGCCCAGGGTGAGCTCGCGGCCGCCCGCGAAGCGGAGCATCGTGCGCGGCATGGCCAGCCGGAACGCCGCCACCAGGCGCAGCGCGTCGCGGCCCGCGATCGGCTCGTACTGCTCGTAGGGGGTGCCCGGCTGCGGGATGAGGAAGTTCATCGGGACCTCGTGCGGGTCCAGCTCGGCCAGCTGCACGGCGAACTCGGCGCGCTGCTCGTCGGTCTCGCCCATGCCGAGGATGCCGCCGGAGCAGACCTCCATGCCCGCCTCGCGCACCATCCGCAGGGTGTCCCAGCGCTCCTCCCAGGAGTGCGTGGTGACCACCTGCGGGAAGTGCGAGCGCGCGGTCTCGAGGTTGTGGTTGTAGCGGTGCACGCCCATGCCGACCAGCTCGTCGACCTGGGCCTGGGTGAGCATGCCCAGCGAGCAGGCGATCTGGATGTTGTTGCCGGAGTCGCGGATCGCCTTGATGCCCTCGCGCACCTGGGAGAGCAGCCGGGCGTCCGGACCGCGCACGGCGGCGACGATGCAGAACTCGGTGGCGCCCGCGTCGGCGGTCTGCCGGGCGGCCTTGACCAGACCGGGGATGTCCAGCCAGGCCGAGCGGACCGGGCTGGGGAAGCGGCCGGACTGCGAGCAGAAGTGGCAGTCCTCCGGGCAGCCGCCGGTCTTGAGGCTGACGATGCCCTCGACCTCGACCTCGGGCCCGCACCACTTCATCCGGACCTCGTGCGCGAGCGCCAGCAGGTCGTCGAGGCGGTCGTCGGCCAGGCGCAGCACGGTGAGCACCTGCTCCTCGGTGAGGCCGACACCCCGGTCGAGCACCTGCTCACGGGCAGCGGCGAGCACGTCGGTGGTCGCGCGGTCGTCGGTGCGCTCGGCGGCTGCCGTCACGGGGTTCCTCCTGTGAACTGCCTACAACTGCAACGGTCGTGTTCGGGGGCCAGTCTGCCGCATGTGACTGACAACCATCAGCGATGAATCTCACGCGGGATGCGCGTCGGCGAAGTCCTTCGCGTCGAACTCCCCACCGAGCGACGGCGCCAGCGCACGGCGCGCGACCTCGGCGAACTCGGTGGCGGAGAGCGCACCAGAGCCCTCGGGAAAGGCCCCGACCAGCGGGGCTTGGGCGACCTCGGGCAGATCTTCCACGTTGCACCGCGACGCAAGATCGGGTTCAGCGGGCCAGGAACCGATCACGATCCCGGCACAGGTGACACCACGCCTGCGCAACGCCTCAGCGGTGAGCGCGGCGGTGTTCAGCGTCCCCAACCCCGCGTGCGCGACGACGACGACCGCCGCCCCCAGCGCCCACGCCACGTCGGCCAACGTGCCGCCATCGGGGTCGAACCGCACCAACAACCCGCCGGCGCCCTCGACGAGGACCAGGTCGTGGTCCTGATCGAGCTCCACCGCCGCCGAGGCGACCTCCGAGGGCCGAACCGGCGGCATCCCGGCCCGACGAGCGGCCGTGTCCGGCGCCAACGGCTCGGCGAACCGACGCAGCTCGCGCGTCGTGACCTCCCCGGCCAACCGCACGACATCGGCCAGATCGCCCGGCTCGGCGGCCGCGACCCCGGTCTGAGCGGGCTTGAGCACAGCCACCCGACGCCGCGCCGACCGAGCGAGCGCGGCGATCCCGGCGGTGACGACGGTCTTGCCGACGCCCGTGCCGGTCCCGGTGATCACGAGGACACTCACGGTGCAACAGGCTAGCCCCTGGCAACTGGTAGGGAACCTCGGCTCCGCCTCCCCGGCGTTATCGTTGGGAGCGTGACCAGTGAACCCGTGGTGATCTACAGCGCTGAGTGGTGTGGAGACTGCAGGCGAGCCAAGTCCTGGCTGACCCGCAACGAAGTACCGTTCACCCTCATAGACGTCGAGAACGACACAGCGGCACGAGAACGAGCGGCAGAACTCGCGGGAGGACGGCACAACATCCCGGTGGTCGTCCTGCCAAGCGGTTATGTGCTGGTGGAACCGACGAATACCGAACTGGAAACAGCATTGGGATAGCGTTCCCCGCGAGCCTGCCCCCTCCCCTCGGGCTTCCCGGCCATCCATAGCGGAAAGGTCGCCCTCGCCCCCCCTAATACCGCAGCGGATAGGCCGACCACGCTGGTACGCAAGTCCCGTTACGGATGCTCGATCTAGTGGACTCGCTTCGTGTGGGGGGAGAGTGCCGCTAAACTTGCCGTGGGTGGAGATGCCCTTACCCTGCCCTTTTCTCTCCACCGCGGTGCTCTAGGGGCCCCGCACGAAGCGAGTTCACTAGATCGAGCCCTGCTTGCAAATCGGGCAGCCCATGCGATGAGCCGCCAACAAGGTCGACCGTAGGTCGGCGTGCGGCACACCCCACGAGCTGCCCGAGTAAGAGCGGGGCTCGATTGGCCGGACTGCCTTCGCGTGGGGCCCCTAGAGCACCGCGGTGGCGAAAAAAGGGCGGGTGAAGGGCATCCCCACCACACGGCAAGTTTAGCGGTGCTCTCCCCCCACACGAAGGCAGTCCACCCAATCGAGCACAAACGTAACGGGTGTTGCGTACCAGCGGGCTCGGCATTTAGAGATTGAAAGAATAAAGACTCAGACCGAAGGACAGGGACAAGGGCGAGGGGCAGGGGCAGGGGCTATGCGCTGGCTGCTGCCAGGATTGCCTGTGTGATTGTGTCTATGTCTTCGGTTGTGCTGATGAATGGGGGCATGGTGTAGATCAGGTCTCTGAATGGTCTTAGCCAGACACCCTTGTCAACTGCTGCCTTGGTTGCCTTGGCCATGTCGACCTCGTGGTTCAACTGCACCACTCCGATCGCGCCCAGGACTCGTACGTCTCGGACGTTGGGGAGGTCTTGTGCCGGGGCCAGGCCATGGGTCAGTTCGGACTCGATTCGTTTGACCGTGGTCTGCCAGTCCTGGGACAGGAGGAGGTCGATCGAGGCGAGGGCGACCGATGCGGCTAGGGGGTTGCCCATGAAGGTCGGGCCGTGGGCGAGCACTGGGACTTCGCCCTGCGAGATCCCGTTGGCCACTCGGGAGGTGCACAGGGTCGCGGCCATGGTGAGGTATCCGCCGGTCAGGGCCTTGCCGACGCACATGATGTCCGGGCTGATGTTCGCGTGGTCGGCGGCGAACAGCTCTCCCGTGCGGCCGAAGCCGGTGGCGATCTCGTCGAAGATCAGTAGGACGTCGTGTGCCAGGGTCAGTTCGCGGAGCACGTGGAGGTAGCGGGGGTCGTGGAAGCGCATTCCGCCCGCGCCTTGGACTACCGGCTCGATGATGACGGCGGCCAGGTCGTCCGCGTGGGTTTCCAGGAGTTCGGCCAGGTGGGCGACGTAGTCGTGCTCGAAGGCCGTGGGTGGGGCGTCTGCGAACTGTTGCACCGGCAGGACGCCGCGCCAGAGGGAGTGCATGCCTCCTTCTGGGTCGCAGACGGACATCGGGTTGAACGTGTCGCCGTGGTATCCGCCGCGCCAGGTCAGGAGTTTTGTCTTGCGGTCGTGGCCGAGGGAGCGCCAGTGCTGCAGGGCCATCTTGATCGCGACCTCGACGCCGACCGAGCCGGAGTCGCACAGGAAGACGTGCTGGAGCGGGTCCGGGGTGATCTCCACGAGGCGCTGCGCGAGGCGGACCGCCGGTTCGTGGGTGAGGCCGCCGAACATCACGTGGCTCATCCGACCGAGCTGGTCCGTGACAGCGGCGTCGAGCACCGGGTGGCGGTACCCGTGGATCGCGGCCCACCACGATGACATGCCGTCTACCAGCTCGCGACCGTCGGCCAGGCGCAGCCGCACGCCTTGCGCGGACTCGACCACCAGCGGGTCCTGGGTGCCCGGCATCGGTCCGTACGGGTGCCACACGTGCGCTCGGTCGAGCGCGACCAACTCCTCAGGGCTCACCCGAGCAGGCTACCGAGCCGCGATGCCGGCCAGTTCCTTGCGGCGGGCGACCAGCCGGGCGATCTCCCGGCCGTGGTCGGTCGGCAGGATCCACTCCCCCGGCGGCACCATGATCCGCACAGCGGGCCCCGGCGTGACCGTCACCCGCAACTCCCCGACCCCGGGCAGCGGCAACGTCGCCCGCCGGGCCACCATCACCTGCTCCACGGCGCCTACCCCACTGAGTGCCACCATCGGCCGCACCAACCGGAACGGCCCCCGCCCACCGGACAACGTGATCCGGTCGTGGGAGACGAGCAGCTCCAGCCCGCGAGCCCCCCGCGCCTGCCACGGAACCTCAACCAACGAATCAGCCAACTCAGGCGTGTACGGCCGCAACACCTGCGCCCGAGCTCGCCCGGCGGCCAACCACCCCAAACCACCGAGCACGAAAGCCATCGGCGCGAGCCAAGGGGAGACAAGGGTCAGGTAGGCACCACTGAGCGCGCCGAGCACGGCTCCGGCCACCGGCCACCGGCGCGGCCGAAACCGCCGTGACCGGAAGTAAGCGACCCCGGCACCGGCGAGCGCCAACGGCACAGCGAGCCAACCCGGCTGCCCACCCCAGAGCACCGTGAGCACCGCGCCGAGCACCGGTCCCAGGGCAGCGACCAGCACCAACCTGGGCCGCACCCGCCGCAACCGGTCGGCCACCACCCCCGCTACCTCACGCTCACCCTGCCCCCGCACAGCCGCCACGCTACCCAACCGACCCCGCGAACCCCGGCATTGACCAGCCACCGCGCCGGAGTGTCACCCACGCCGTCAGCCGTGTCCCAGGCGACCAGGGCCCTGCGGAATCCACAGAGGACCGCACCACCCCGCCACCCAGGTCAGTCCACTCGCGACACCAGACACACCTGACGCCGATCGTCGAGATCAAGCCCTTCGCGCACCGAGGAATCGAGGAAGGGCGCTAGACAGTCCCATCGTCAAGATTCAGAACGAGACTCCGTTGACACATAGGCCGCCGATGACCGAGAATCCCTGCCGATCGCCCGTACCAAATTCGGCGACGGCCCCGAAATTTCGCAGCGGGAATGCCCTGGGATTCTCACCCACGACATCGTGCGGATTTCCGCCTGCGGATCTCCCGTCAACGCGGAGGGACCGAGGCTCACTCGGCCACAGGATTCGCGATCATCGGAGCCACCCCGGACACCAACCGCAACTCCCCCGCCCTGGCTGCGCCCAGGGCACGCGGACCAACCCGGTACTCCAAGGCCGCCCGGGTCACCCCACCGGGGAGGAGCATGCTCGCCTGGTTGTCCGTAAGCCGGAAGAGGATCCGGAAAAGACTGCGGACGAACTTCTGCATCTCGACGTCTTCACTGTCGAACACCGCCGCCCACCGCCCCGAACTCAACACCCCCGGCGTCTTCTCGCGGCTGCGGAGCCACTGGACCAGCGGATAGCCCGAGGGCCCCCGAAGGAGCCCTTCGTCGGACACCGTGACACACAGTTGAGGAAACATCTCGCGATGCCACATCATGGCATTCACCCTGCAGTCCGAAACCTCAGCCCGAACAGGCGGGCAGTCGTCTTTCGACCACGCCCCGCTGTCTTCCACAAGGGCGACCGCAGGATGCACCGCAAGGACAGCGTCATAGATCTCCCGCTCGTCCTCCGGGAGCAGCATCACCTGCGCCTGCTTGGTTCTTCTCGCCATTGCCAGTCAGTCAGCTCGACAGATGAGCGGCAAGTTTGTCGATCACGGCACACCCAGATTTCTCGACAGCACCCCAAAGACCATCCTTGCGCTGGTTCAGCACCCCGAGGGCGTTGTACGGCGTAACGTTCCGCCCAAGCGCAACAAGAAAGGACACATCGCCTCCCACCTGCGCCGAAGACAGCGCCGACCCCACCACCCGCGCGGCTCGCGCGATGGCCTCGGCCACCTTCTCGCGGACATCACGAGCGATCTCGACCGACAGCACCTCGACGTCGCCCGGGACAGCGACCCCTTGGAGCACGGGCCAACCCTGGATGCCTTCTCGAACTATCCGCACACCCTCAATGATCACTGTGTCCATGCTTCGCCGGAGTCAGAGCACCCTGACGACCACACCAAGAGCACCCGCACATGGCAACCATAGCGCGGGCACCCTCGGCTAGTTCTCCATCAGTCAGGACAGCAGTACCGGCAAGGAGTGCAATCCGCGGACGACCGTGCTCTCGTGCCACACCAGGTCAGCGGGGTCCGCGGCGAGGGAGATGTTCGGGAAGCGCGAGAGCAGGCCCGCCAGGGCGACCTCGCCCTCCAGCCGGGCCAACGGTGCGCCGACGCAGAAGTGCACGCCGTGGCCGAAGGCCAGGTGGGCCGCGGGGGCGCGGGTGATGTCGAGCCGATCCGGGTCGGGGAACTTGTTCGGGTCGCGGTTGGCCGCGGCCAGGGGGGCGACCACCAGTTCGCCCGCCGGGATCGGTACGCCGCCGATCTCGACCGGCTCCAGGGTGTGCCGGACGGTCGGGATGTTCACCGACCCCTCGAAGCGCAGGAACTCCTCGATGGCTCCGGGCAGTAGACCCAGGTCCGAGCGCAGCAGGGCAAGCTGGTCCGGGGCCTGCAGCAGCGAGAGCATCCCGCTGGCGATCAGGTTGACCGTGGTCTCGTGGCCCGCCAGCAGCAGCAGGAACGTCATCGACACCAGCTCGCGGTCGCTGAGCCGGTCGCCGTCGTCGCGGGCGTCGATCAGCGCGGTCAGCAGGTCCGCACCGGGCTCCTCGCGCTTGCCCGCCAGCAGCCTGACCATGTACTCCGCCATCGCCGTGCGGGCGTCGCGGATGACCTCCGGCGGGCTGGCCGACAGGATCGTCGAACCCCACTCGCGGAAGGCGTCGCGGTCGGTGTCCGGGACGCCGAGCAGCTCGCAGATCACCGTGATCGGCAGCGGGAAGGCGAAGTCGGCGATCAGGTCGAACTCCCGCTCGCCCGCCGCGACCCGCGCCGCCAGGCCGTCGAGCAGCTCGGTGCTGAGCTCCTCGATGCGCGGCCGCAGGTGCCCCACACCGCGCGCGGTGAACGCCTTGGTGACCAGCTTGCGCAGGCGGGTGTGCTGGGGCGGGTCGGAGTTGAGCATGTGCGTGGACAGCGCGGCGTCGAACTTCACCGGGGGCTTGTCGGGGTCGCGGTGGTGCTCGAAGGCGGGCTGCGCGCGGGAGATGTCGTTGCTCAGCCGCAGGTCCGCGAGCGTGGCGCGGACGTCGGCGTAGTTGGTCACCATCCACACGTGGGTGCCCTGCGGGAGCACCACCTTGCGCACCGGGCCCGCGGTGCGCAGCTCGGCGTAGATCTCGTAGGGGTCCTGGAAGAAGCTCGCGTCGAGACGGGTCACGGCGTCGGGCAAGGTCATGACTTCCCCCGCTAGGTGGCGGAAAACCGCGTGCGGGAGCCACGTTAGCGAGACCTGGCGGAGATAAACCCGGCTAACTACACCTCGACTGGGTCGATAGGAGTTGCGGATAGCCGCACCGGCAGCGTGTCGAGCGCCCGGACGATGGTGCTCTCCCGCCACACCAGCTCCACCGGGTCGCCCGCGAGGGCCAGGTCGGGGAAGCGGCGCAGCAGCGAGCCGAGCGCGATCTCCCCCTCCATCCGCGCCAGCGGCGCGCCCACGCAGTAGTGGATCCCGTGCCCGAACGCCAGGTGCGCCGACGGCGCGCGGGCCACGTCCAGTCGATCGGCCTCGGGGAAGCGCTCCGGGTCGCGGTTCGCGGCACCGAGGGACACCAGCACGAACTCGTTGGCGGGCACCTCGATGCCGTCGAAGTCGACCGGCTCGGTGGTGTAGCGCATGGTGGCGAGGTTGATCGGGCCCTCGTAGCGCAGGAACTCCTCGATCGCGCCGGGCAGCAGGCCGGGGTCGGCGCGCAGCGCGGCGAGCTGCTCGGGGTTGCGCAGCAGCGCGAGCACGGAGTTGCTGATCAGGTTGACCGTGGTCTCGTGGCCCGCCAGCAGCAGCAGGAACGTCATCGACACCAGCTCGACCTCGCTGAGCCGGTCGCCGTCCTCACTCGTCTCGATCAGCGCGGTCAGCAGGTCGTCGCCGGGCGCGGTGCGCTTGTGCGCCAGCAGCTTGACCAGGTACTCGGCCATCGCCATGCCCGCGGCCTGGATCTGCTCGAACGGCGCGGTCGAGGTGACCGTCGAGGTCCAGCCGCGGAAGGACTCGCGGTCGGCGTCGGGGACGCCGAGCAGCTCGCAGATCACCGTCATCGGCAGCGGGAAGGCGAACTCGGCGATCAGGTCGACCTCGCCGCGCTCGGCCAGGGCGTCGAGCAGCCCGTCGGTGATCTGCTGGACCCGGGCGCGCATCGGCTCGATCCCGCGCGCGGTGAACGCCCTGTTCACCAGCTTGCGCAGGCGGGTGTGGTCGGGCGGGTCCATGTTGAGCATGTGCGCGGCCAGCTCGCCGCCGAACTCCGGCCGCCTGCTGCCCGGTTCGCGGTTGGTCTGCATCAGCGTCCCGGCGGCGGCGACGTCCTTGCTCAGCCGGGGATCGGCGAGCGCGGCGCGCGCGTCGGCGTAGCGGGTGACCAGCCACGCGTAGACGCCCTGCGGCATCAGGACCTGGCGCACCGGCCCGGTCTCGCGCAGCTCGTCGTAGAGCGCGTACGGGTCCTGGAAGAACCCCTCGTCCAGCCTGAGCACGTCTTCGCGCAGCGACACCGCTCCCCCATCCACGCCGGTGAACCCCGTTCACCGAACACCGTACCCGTGATCACCCGGGCACGGTGCGCTAGGACAGGCAGCCCGGACCGAGCAGCGCCTTGAGGTCGCCCATCAGCGACGGCGACGGGCTGACCCGCAGCGCGTCGTCGAGCTTGAGCAGGGTCTGCCGCGGCCCGTTGATCAGCTTGAGGTGCACCTCGGTGGTGCCCGGGTGGTTGCCCAGCACGTCCTTGAGCTGCGCCACCAGCGGCGGCGTGCACTTGGTGGCGGCCATGCTCAGCCGGAACGGCGCCCCGGCGGCGTTGGACAGGTCCGGCACCGCCAGGTCGTTGGCGATCAGCGAGGTGCGGTCGTCCCGCTTGGCCACCCGGGCCTTGACCAGCACGATCGCGTCCTCGAGCACCCCCATGCCGATCACCGCGTAGGTCTTGGGGAAGAACAGCACCTCGATGCCACCGGCCAGGTCCTCCAGCTGCGCGGAGGCCCACGGCTCGCCGTTGCGGTTGACCCGGCGGTTGACCGAGGCGAGGATGCCGCCGATCACGACCTGCGCGCCGTCGCCGATGCCGCCCTCGAGGATGGCCGCGATGGAGGTGTCGGACTGCGCGGTGAGGATGTGCTCCACGCCGTTGAGCGGGTGACCGGAGACGTAGAGGCCGAGCATCTCGCGCTCCAGCGTCAGCTGGTGCTTGCTCTCCCACACGTCGTCGGGGACGCGGACGTCGAAGACGCTGGAGACGCTCTCGTCCGCGCCGCCCGCCGCGCCGAACAGGTCGAACTGGCCGACCGCCTCGGCCTTCTTCGTCTCCATGATCGCGTCGATGGCGTCGGTGTGGATCAGGAACAGGCCCTTGCGCGGGTGCTTGAGCGAGTCGAACGCGCCCGACTTGATCAGCGACTCGACGACCTTCTTGTTGCAGCCGGAGGCGTCGACCTTGCGCAGGTAGTCGGAGAAGTCGGCGAACTCGCCCTTCTCGGTGCGCGCCTTGATGATCGAGTCGACCACGTTGGCGCCGACGTTGCGGATCGCGCCGAGGCCGAAGCGGATGTCGCCGCCGACCGGGGCGAACTCCTTCTCCGACTCGTTGACGTCCGGCGGCAGCACCGTGATGCCCATCTTGCGGCACTCGGCGAGGTAGACCGCGGCCTTGTCCTTGTCGTCGCGGACGCTGGTGAGCAGCCCGGCCATGTACTCGGCCGGGTAGTTCGCCTTCAGGTAAGCGGTCCAGTACGACACCAAGCCGTACGCCGCCGAGTGCGCCTTGTTGAACGCGTAGTCGGCGAACGGGACCAGGATGTCCCACAGGGTCTTGATCGCGTCCTTCGGGAAGCCGCGCTTCTCCATGCCGCCGGAGAAGTTGACGAACTCCGCGTCCAGGACCTCCTTCTTCTTCTTGCCCATCGCCCGGCGCAGCAGGTCGGCTTGGCCGAGCGTGTAGCCCGCCAGCTTCTGCGCGATGGCCATGACCTGCTCCTGGTAGACGATCAGGCCGTAGGTCGTGCCGAGGATGTCCGCCAGGTCCTCGGCCAGCGACGGGTGGATCGGGGTGATCTCCTGCTGCTTGTTCTTGCGCAGCGCGTAGTTGGTGTGCGACTTGGCGCCCATCGGGCCCGGCCGGTAGAGCGCGCCGACCGCGGAGATGTCCTCGAAGTTGTCGGGGCGCATGAGGCGCAGCAGGTCGCGCATGGGCCCGCCGTCGAGCTGGAACACCCCGAGCGTGTCACCGCGGGAGAGCAGCTCGTAGGTGGCCTTGTCGTCCAGGCCGAGGGTCTCCAGGTCGGGCACCGGCTTGCCGTTGCGCTCGATGTTGCGCAGCGCGTCGTCGATGACGGTGAGGTTGCGCAGCCCCAGGAAGTCCATCTTCAGCAGCCCGAGCGACTCGCAGGTCGGGTAGTCGAACTGGGTGATGATCGAGCCGTCCTGCGGGCGCTTCCACAGCGGGATCGTCTGCATCAGCGGCTCGGCCGAGAGGATGACCGCGCAGGCGTGCACACCGGCGTTGCGGATCAGCCCCTCCAGGCCGCGGCCGGTGTCGATGATCTCCTTGACCTGCGGGTCGGAGTTGTAGAGCTCGCGGATCTCGGTGGCCTCGTTGTACCGCTTGTGCTGCGGGTCGAACAGCCCGTTGAGCGGGATGTCCTTGGCCATCACCGCGGGCGGGTACGCCTTGGAGATCTTGTCCGCGATCGCGTAGCCGGGCTGGCCGAACAGCACCCGGGCGGAGTCCTTGATCGCCGCCTTGGCCTTGATCGTGCCGAAGGTGATGACCTGGGCGACCTTGTCCGCGCCCCACTTCTCGGTGGTGTAGCGGATGACGTCGCCGCGGCGGCGCTCGTCGAAGTCGATGTCGATGTCCGGCGGGCTCACCCGGTCCGGGTTGAGGAACCGCTCGAAGATCAGCCCGTGCGCCAGCGGGTCCAGATCGGTGATGCCCATCGCGTAGGCGATCAGCGCGCCCGCGGCCGACCCCCGGCCGGGGCCGACCCGGATGCCGTTGTTCTTGGCCCACTGGATCAGGTCGGCGACCACCAGGAAGTAGGCCGGGAAGCCCATCTGCAGGATGACGCCGATCTCGAACTCGACCTGCTTGGTGTGCACGTCGTCGATCCCGTCCGGGAACCGGCGGCGCATGCCCTCCCAGACCTGCTCGCGGAAGTACTCGTCCTCGGTCTTGCCGTCCGGGATGGGGAACTTGGGCATCAGGTTGCGGAACTCGAACATCCCGCCGATGTCGACCTTCTCGGCCACCAGCAGGGTGTTGCGGCACCCCTCCTGCCAGGGGTCGGAGGCGTCCACCGCGCGCATCTCCTCCGGCGACTTGAGGTAGTAGCCGTCGCCGTCGAACTTGAACCTGGTCGGGTCCTGCAGCGTCTTGCCGGTCTGCACGCACAGCAGCGCGTCGTGCGACTCGCGCTCGCCCTTGAACGTGTAGTGCGAGTCGTTGGTGACCACGAACGGGATGTCGAGCTTGCGGGCCAGGTCGACCAGGCCGGAGCGGACCCGGCTCTCGATCTCGATCCCGTGGTCCATCAGCTCGACGAAGAAGTTGCCCTTGCCGTAGACCTCGTGCCACATCCCGGCGGCCGCCACGGCCTCGTCGAACTGGCCCAGCCGCAGCCGGGTCTGCACGTCGCCGGAGGGGCACCCGGTGGTGGCCATCAGCCCGGCGGAGTTCTCGGCGATCAGCTCGCGGTCCATCCGCGGCCACTTGCCCAGCTGCCCCTCCATCGAGGCCAGGCTGGACAGCTTCATCAGGTTGCCCAGGCCGGTGGCGTCGCGGGCCCAGATGGTCTGGTGGGTGTAGGCACCGGAGCCGGACACGTCGTCGCTCTTCTGGCCCGGGTCGCCCCAGCGGACCCGCTGCTTGCTGAACCGCGACTCCGGCGCGAGGTAGGCCTCGATGCCCAGGACGGGCTTGATGCCCGCGGCCTTGGCCTGCCGGAAGAAGTCGTAGATGCCGTTCGTGTGGCCGTGGTCGGTGATCGCGACCGAGGTCATCCCCAGCCGCTCGCACTCGGCGAACATGTCCTTGAGCTTGGCCGCCCCGTCGAGCATCGAGTACTCGGTGTGCACGTGAAGATGAGCGAAGGAGTCAGCCACCCGGACAACCTATCTCCCGGCGAGATCACCTTGGGGAGGCCCCCTCGGCGAGTCTCGAACGTGTTGGTACAACGGGAAAGGCGCGAGTGTAGGACAGCCGACCGACAAGACTGGGGCCATGAGATTCCGACCGGTGTCACCCGATGTGCTGGCCCGTGAGCTGACCGCGATGGTCGAGGCGCGCGAGCGTGCCGAGTGGACCCGGGTGATCTTGGACGGCGCCCCGCCCACCGGCCCCGGCGCCCTCGCCGACGAGGTCGGGGCGCGGCTGCGGGTGCTGGGCAGGCCGGTCCTTCGGGTGTCCGCGGGCGACTTCCTGCGCCCCGCGTCGCTGCGGTTCGAGCGGGGCAGGCAGGACGCCGACGCCCGGTACGACCTGTGGCTCGACGAGGGGGCGCTGCGCCGGGAGGTGCTGGCACCGCTGGGCCGCGGCGGATCCGGGCGGGTGCTGCCCGCCCGCTGGGACGCGGTCACCGACCGCGCCACCCGGGCCGACTACCTGGACCTCGCCCCGGGCGGCGTCCTGCTGCTCGACGGCGAGCTGCTCCTCGGCCGCGGCCTGCCGCACGAGGTGTCGGCGCACCTGTGGCTCTCCGCCCCCGCCCTCGCCAGGCGGCTGCCCGCCGAGGAGCACTGGGCCCTGCCCGCCTTCGCCCGCTACGACGCGCAGGTGCGGCCGCTGCACACCGCCGACGTCGGGGTCCGGGTGGACGACCCCCGCCACCCGGCGGTGCTCGACGACGCCCCGGTGTGAGCGGATGATCACCCAGGGCCAAGATCACCGTGTCACCGCCCGGCTTCCGGCGCGCTCACCGGGGCGACCGGGTAGCGTCCACGGGCGTGACGGATCCGGTTGATGCCCGCCTGCTCGGTGTGGTCGCCGAAATGGGCAGGGCAGCGGTGCACGAGGTCGCCGCGCGGCTGGGCATGGACCCCCGCGAGGTCGCCTCGCGCCTGGTCGCGCTCTCCGGCGCGGGCCTCCCGCTGCTCGTCGGCGTCGAGTGCGACCCCCACGGCCTGCGCGCGGCCCTGGCCAGGATGACCGGCCCGGTCGGCTACTACGGCCAACCCGCCCCCGGCGGCTACCAGCAGCAGCCCCCGCCCCAGCCCCAACCGGTACCGCTGCCGTTCTCCCCGCCGCCGCCGATGTACCACCACAGCGGCCCCGTCCGCACCGGCCCGCCCAGCACCCCGTTCCCAGTGCCCACCGGCCCCCCGAGCCAGCCCTTCCCGGTGGCCAGCGAGCCCATCAGCACCTGGGGCCCACCCCAAACCTCAACCTGGGCACGCGGCGACCAACCACCGTCGACCGGCGGGTCGATGGACCGCACCCAGCCCGCCACCCGCGTCATGGCCTCCCGCCAGGGCAAGGTCGGCGCCACCCTGGAGACCTCCGGCCTGGAGGGCGAACGCCTCGCCATCCAGCTGGTGGAGGTCGTCGACCCCGCCGACTACCTCTTCACCGCCGCCGGCTACCGCCTACAACCGGGCGAACGCTCGATCGTCGTGCACACCGAGCTCACCAACCGGGGATCAGTGCCGTTCGCGACTCTGCCCGACCTGTACCTGGTCCTGGTCACCCCGGACAACCAGCCGATCTCCAAGGCACCGGTCTCCCTGTCCTCCAGGCCCCCGCACCGCATCGGCGTGCAGCCCGGCGAGACGGCGGGCGGCCACACGGTCTACGTGGTCCCCGAGGACACCGTGATCACCAAGGTCAGCTGGAGCCCCCGCCCCGACGAGGAATCCCTGACCCTCACCTGGACAGTCGACACCTGATCAGCCGGAGAGCACCCGCCACGCACACGCAGAGGCTCCCCACCCGCAGACCCGTCACACCTGCGACCCCAGGCCCGGCCCACGCACGCACGCACGCACGCACGCACGCACGCACGCACGCACAAACCTATACACACGCAACGCCCCACTGGGCTAAACCCCAACCAGGCAACCCCACACGACTTCAGTCCCCAACCACCCCGCCAAGTGCTGGATTGGGTGAAACTGCTTTGTTTGGGGAGAAAAGAGGCGCTAGCCTAGTTCGGCGGTGGGTATCCCTTTCCCACCCGCTCTACCCACCGCGCCTCTTTTCTTAGGGGCCCCAAACAAAGCAGTTTCACCCAATCCAGCCCCCGGCGCAATCCAGCCGCACAGAACAAACAAGCAAACTCAGTAATCCGCCGCCAGCACGTCCAACGCCCCAGCCAAATCAGCCGGGTACTCGCTGAAGAACTCCACCCACTGCCCATCAGCAGGGTGGTGGAACCCCAACGACCGGGCGTGCAGCCACTGCCGCGACAGCCCCAGCCGCTTGGCCAACGCCGGGTCCGACCCGTAGGTCAGGTCCCCCACGCACGGGTGCCGCAACGCCGAGAAGTGCACCCGGATCTGGTGCGTCCGCCCGGTCTCCAGCTTCACGTCCAACAACGACGCGGCCCGGAACGCCTCGATCGTCGAATAGTGCGTGATGCTGGGTTTCCCGCCCGCGACCACAGCCCACCGGTAATCGTGCCGGGGGTGCCGGTCGATGGGCGCGTCGATCGTCCCCTCACTGGGATCAGGATGCCCCTGCACCAGTGCGTGATAGCGCTTCTCCACGGTCCGTTCCTTGAACGCCCGCTTCAGCACCGTGTAAGCGTGCTCGCTCTTGGCCACCACCATCACCCCGGTGGTGCCCACGTCCAGCCGGTGCACGACCCCTTGCCGCTCAGCAGCGCCCGAGGTCGAGATCCGCAGCCCCGCGGCGGCCAGCCCGCCGATCACCGTCGGACCGCTCCAGCCCGGGCTCGGGTGCGCGGCGACCCCGACCGGCTTGTCCACGACCACCACGTCGTCGTCCTGGAAGATGATCTCCAGGCCCTCCACCGCGACCGCCTTGAGCTCCACCGGCCGCTCCGGCTCGGGCAGCGTGACCTCCAGCCAGGAGCCCGCCAGCAGCCGGTCGGACTTGCCCGCGGGCCTGCCGTCGACCAGCACGCCGCCGGACTCGGTGATGGCGACGACGACCGTGCGAGACAGGCCGAGCAGCTTGGACAGGCCGGCGTCGACGCGCATGCCGTCGAGGCCGTCGGGTACGGGCAGTGTGCGGGACTCGCTCACTCGGCCACCTTCTTCTTCGTGGTCAGGGAGCCGTCGTAGTCGCGGCCGAGCAGGGCCATCAGCACGATCAGGACGCCGCCGACGGAGATCCCGGCGTCGGCGACGTTGAAGACCGGGAAGAAGTCGCCGTCGGGGGCGAACACCGAGACGAAGTCGACCACGTGGCCCTGGAAGACCGCCGGGGCGCGGAACACCCGGTCGGCCAGGTTGCCCAGCGCGCCCGCGAGCACCAGGCCCAGGCCCAGGGCCCAGCCGGTGGAGCGCAGCTTGGGCATGATCCACACGATGGCGACCACGACCCCGGTCGCGATGAGGGTGAACAGCCAGGTCATCCCGGTCGCCATCGAGAACGCGGCGCCCGGGTTGCGCACCAGCTGCAGGTAGACCGCGCCGCCGAGCAGCCGGACCGGCTCGTGGCCTTCCAGCGTGGCGGTCACGATGACCTTGGTGACCAGGTCGAGGGCGAACCACACCAGCGCGGTGACCAGCAGGATCGCTCCCCGGCGCTTCGGCGGTGCCGGGGCGGCTTGCTCGGCCACCACCTCCGGCTCGGTGTCGGTACCAGGATCGTCGCCGTGTTCCATGCTCACCGGGCCCATTGTCCACGCAGGCCCCGGCGGGTCGGTCAGCGCACCTCGCGCAGGAACGCGGGCAGCGGTCGCGGGTCGTTCACGGGCGCCCAGCGGCCGTCGACGAGCACGTACTCGGCACCCGGTCCGTCGGCGACCAGGCCGCGCAGCGCGCCGACCAGCCGGTCCACGTGCTCGGCCGTGGTGCCCAGGCCGACGCTGACCCGCAGCGCCCGCTGCTCGTGCGCGCCCACCCGGCCCAGCAGCCTGCGGGTGGCGATGTGCGCGCAGAAGGCGCCGTCGCGCACCCCGATGCCGTGCTCGGCGGAGAGCACCGCCGCGGCCAGGCCCGCGTCGATCCCGTCGATGGTGAAGCTGACGACCCCGACCCGGTCGCTGTCCGAGCCGAACAGGCTCAGCGAGCGCAGCCCGGGCACGGTGGCCAGCCCGGCGCGCAGCTTGCGCAGCAGCACCCGCTCGTGCGTGACGATCCCGTCCCAGTTGCGCGACAGCGTCTCGCAGGCCACTGCCAGCGCGTGCGCGCCGACGACGTTGGGCGAGCCGGCCTCGTGCCGCTCCGGCACCGCCGACCAGGCGACGCCGAGCCGGTCGCCCCAGTCCACGACCTGCGCGGTCGCCCCGCCGCCGACCAGGTAGGGCTCGGCCGCCTTGAGCCAGTCCGCGCGCCCGACCAGCGCGCCGCAGCCGAACGGGGCGTAGACCTTGTGCCCGGAGAGCACCACGTAGTCCACCCCCAGCGCGCCGATGTCGATCGGGCGGTGCGGGGCGAGCTGGGCGGCGTCGAGGACCACCCGGGCGCCGTGGGCGCGGGCGACCGCGGCCAGCCTGGCGACCGGCCACACCTCGCCGGTGACGTTGGAGGCGGCGGTCAGCACGACCAGCCGGGGCCCGGTGGGGCACTCGGCGAGCGCGTCGCCGAGCGCGACGACCGCGTCGCCCGGGCCGGCGGGGGTCTGGATCCGGCGCACCCGGGGGCCGCGCCAGGGCAGCAGGGCGGCGTGGTGCTCGGTGTCGAACAGCACCACCGATGTGTCCTTGGGCAGCGCCCTGGCCAGCAGGTTCAGGCTGTCGGTGGTGTTGCGGGTGAACACCACCGCGTCGGTGCCGCGGGCGCCGACGAAGCGGCGCAGCACGTGCCGGGCCTGCTCGTAGACCTTGGTGCTGACCTGGGAGGCGAACCCGGCGCCGCGGTGCACGCTGGCGTACCAGGGCAGCAGCTCGTCGACGGCGTCGCGCACGGTGTCCAGGCACGGCGCGCTGGCGGCGTGGTCGAGGTTGGCGTAGCCGGTCCGGGTCCCGTCCACCAGCGGCACGACCAGCCGGGCACCGGCGACGGTGGGCAGCAGCGGCTCCGGCAGCGGGGTGGCCTCGGTGCGGGCGGTGGGCACGGCGAGCGTCACGGCTGACCTCCAGGGTCCTGGGGACCCCGTGGGGCCCGCGCTTGCCCGTCCCGCACTGCGCGGGAGGACCAGGTCTTCACCCGGGGCACCCCACCGCGGAGGAGGGTTGCCGGCCAGCAAACCGGGGCTTGACGCTGGCACTCATGACCTACGGGATGAAAGTAGCGGACCCGCGCCCGGGGATCGAGCACCCGTCCGGGGGATGAGAGCAGCGTCACGCCCGGCCGGTCTCGCCCTTCCACTTCGCGTAGCGGCCCGCCCGGTCGACCGCGCGGATGCGGGTCTCGGTGGCCTCGCGCGCCTGCTGGGTGGCCACGATCAGCACCTGGTCGTTCTCCTGCAACCGGGTGGTGCCGACCGGGGTGAACGCGCCACCGGCCCGGGCCACCAGGCTCACCGTGGCACCCGGTGGCAGCCGCAGCTCGGAGAGGTAGACGCCGTGCAGCTTCGACCCGGGCGGGATGGCGACCTGCAGCAGCTCGGCGTCGAGCTCGTCGAGGGTGGCCACGTCGACCTCGACCTCCCTGGCCCGCGCGCCGGTCTCCAGGCCGAGCGCCTTGGCCAGCACGCCGAGGGTGCCGCCCTGCACCAGGGTCAGCACGATCACCAGCACGAACACCGCGTCGACGAGCCGCTGCGCGCCGGGCACGCCCTGCGAGAGCGGGATCATCGCCAGCACGATGGGCACCGCGCCGCGCAGCCCCGCCCAGGACAGGAAGACCTGTTCGCGCCAGGGGACGCGGAACGGCGCGGTGGACAGCCACACCGACAGCGGTCGGGCGACCAGCGTCACCACCGCGCCCGCGACCAGGCCGGGCACCAGCGCGTCGAGCAGCCGCGAGGGCGAGGCGAACAGTCCCAAGAGGACGAACAGGCCGATCTGGGCCAGCCAGCCCAGTCCCTCGGCGAAGGAGACCGTGTCCGAGCGGTGCGGCAGCCGGGAGTTGCCCAGCACCAGGGCGGCGAGGTAGGTGGCCAGCAGCCCGGAGGCGTGCGCGGCCTGCCCGCCCGCGAAGGCCAGCACGCACACCGCGACGGTGGCCAGCGGGTACAAACCGGTGGCGGGCAAGGCGGCCCGGCGCAGCGCGTGCGTGCCCAGCCACCCCAGCCCGAGCCCGATGAGCGCGCCCGCGGCCAACTCGTAGAGCACGGTCAGCGGCAGGCTCCAGGCGACCGGGTCGACCGAGGCCAGCACCACCACGGCGATGTAGCTGGGCGCGTCGTTCATGCCGCTCTCCAGCTCCAGGGAGCCGACCAGCTTGCGCGACACCGACAGCCCGCGCAGCACGCTGAACACCGCCGCGGCGTCGGTCGAGGCGAGCACCGCGCCCCACAGCAGGGCGTAGCGCCACTCGAAGCCCAGGATCCAGTGCAGCCCGGCGCCGGTGACCCCGATGGTCACCACGACGGCCACTGTGGACAGCACGATCCCGGGCAGCAGCGCGGCCTTGACCTCGTGCCACCGGGTGGTGAGCCCGCCCTCGGTGAGGATCAGCACCAGCGCGGCCAGGCCTAGCGCCTGGGTCAGCTCGGCGTTGGAGAACTGGATGCCCAGCCCCGCCTCGCCGATCAGCACACCGATCCCGAGGTAGAGCAGCAGCGAGGGCAGGCCCAGCCGGACCGAGACCCGCACCGCGAGCACGGACAGCAGCAGCACGGCCGCCCCGATCCCCAGCGCCATGGTCAGTCCGTCCACGCCACCTCCCCCGTCGTCCGCCCGGATAGCGAGCATTGTCCCTTGCCGAGCGGACCGCGGTCGCACCGGGAACCCCGGCGCGACCGGGATGGGACCACCGTCACGGTGCCGCGGCCAGCATTCTGTCCAATGTGGTCAGTGCGCCCGGCGGTTCCGGGTCGAGCTCGACCACCTTGTCCCGGCCGCGTTCCCCGGCCACGATCAGCACGTCCCGCCCGCGCACACCGAACGCCTCGGCGAGCGCGCGCCGGACCGCCTCGTTGGCCTTGCCCTCCACCGCGGGCGCGGCGACGGCGACCACGAGCGCGCCCGCGCCCCACCGCCCGCCCACGGCGGTCCGGCGCGCGCCGGGCTTGACCCGCACCGCGAACCGGAACGCCATCAGTGCTCCACCGGGTCGACCAGCAGCACGCGCAACACGTCGGCGACGTGCGCGCGCCGCGCGGCCGCGGAACGGGGCACCAGCTCGGGCGCCGCGCGGTGCAGCTGCCCCTGTCCAAGGTAGATCGAGTAAGCGGTCAACGCCCGTCGCCTGGACTGCGCGCGGGTGAACCCGAGCAGGCCGTACTGCGCCGCCAGGTAGTCGACCCGCCGCTCGCCCACCCGCGCCAGCACGGCGGCCACCAGCGGCTCCCCCGCCGAGGCGAGCAGTGCGAGCTCGACCTCCGGCGCCGACTCCGGGCGCCACACGGCCTCGAACAGCAGGCGCAACCGCTCACCCGGGTCCGCCCCGCGCTCGGCGAACTCGATCACGGCCCCGGCGTGCTCGCGCTCCCAGCGCAGCAGCGTCGCCTCGACGAGCGCGTCCCGGGTCGGGAAGTGCCAGTAGAGACTGCCTTTCGTGGCGCCCGCCCTGGCCGCCAGCGGTTCCACGGCCACCGCGGCGAGACCGCCCTCGGCCAGCGCCACGAGCGCGATGGCCGTCCAGTCGTCCCGGCCGCGCCTGCTCCCCACCACAGTTCCATACGCTAGCGTATGGAACTTCCATACGCTGTCGTATGGAGAGCGCTCACCGCGGCGAGTCCGAGTCGACCTTGACCGGTCTACCCGGACGGTCTGCGCATGCACCCGAACAGACCAGTCAGGACTGCTGCATCACCCGTAAGGACCTGGCCATTCGCCACAGAAAGTTGCACTACGCAATGGCTCGATCACCGGTCTAGCATGGGTCGACCGCAGCGCGCGGCGGTGTTCGACCTTCCGCCGGATCGCCCACCGAAGGAGGTTCCGGCTCGCTCCCGACCACACCGGCCGGGACCGCCGAGCGGGCAGCCACATGACCTCACACCGCTGGAGCGCCGACTCCTCGGACCGGTTGACCGCGCGCTCCTGGCGCACCGCGGCCGAGGCACGCACCAGGGCCCTCGACCGCGACATCCTCGCCGTCGCCGCGCTGGCCGCCCTCGCGGGTGGGTCCGCCGTGCTGCGCCTGGGCGCCGCCGACGCCCCCGCCCAGGCGGGCGAGGGCCGCAACGTGGCCCAGGCGTTCGCCGTGGACACCCTGGGCGGCCTGGTCGACTCCGTCGCCTCCCCGCTCGCCTGGCTGCAGGTCGGCGCCTACACCGCGGCGACCGAGGCCTACGAGCGGCACACCGCCGTGCTCGCCGCCGTTCGCGAGCCGATGGTCCTGGCGGCCGCCGGCACAGCCGTGCTGCTGTGGGTGCTCGCCCGGCGGATGGGCCTGTCCCGCACGACGGCCGCCGCCGCGGTCGCGATCACCGCCGTGTCCCCGATGGCGCTGGGCCTGCAACTGGGCGTGCGGCCGGAGAACGTGGCGATGCCCTGGGCCCTGGGCGCGCTGGCCCTGCTGTGGACACCGCGCAGGCACCGCAGGCTCGCCCCGGACCTGTGGGCGGTCACCTGCCTGGTGATCGCGGTGATCACCGCGCCGCTGACCATGGTGCTCGCGGTGACCGCGGCCTGGTTGGTCTGGCGGCGGCGGCGCAAGCGCCTGTCGCTCATGCTCGCCTGCCTGTTCACCCTGGGCGTGGGTATCGGCCTGGGCGCGGCGTCCGCGCTGAGCGGGATCCGGCTGGCCGCCGAGGGCCCGCCGTCGGCGCACTGGCTCGAGGTGGACCCGTTCCTGTGCGCGGTCGGCCTGGTCGCGGCGATCGCGGCGCTTGGCTCGTTCCGGCTGCGGCCGCTGGCCGCCGGGGTGCTGGCGCTGACCGCGGTGGCGGCGATCCCGAACGGACCGGGTACCGGAGCCCTCGTGCTGGCCGTGGCGCCCGCCGCGCTGGCGGTGGTCGGGACGGTGGAACGCGCGCTGGGTCACCGCGCGCGAGCGGGCAGGCACACCTGGGCGCGGCCGCTGCGGCTGCCCGTGGCGGTGGCGGCCCTGGTCATCGCCATCGTGGCCGTCCCGACCTGGTACGCCGGTGCCCGGGCGGCGGTCGCCGCCCGCACGGACCCGGCACCGCTGGCCCAGGCCCGGCTCTGGCTGCTCGCCAACCTGCCCACCGAACCGCTGGTGACCGACGGGATCAGCTGGGTGGAGCTCATCCGCGCGGGCCGGTCGGTCGCGGCCACCACCCGACCGGCCGACTGCGCCGACACCTGTTCGGCCCAGTCGTGGTTGCTGGTGACCCCGGCGATGCGGCCCGTCCTCGAGCGCAGGCCCGCGCTCGCCGCGGCCGCCGCCGCGGCGGAGACCGTGGCCGTGTTCGGCTCGGGCGCCGACCTGGTGGAGATCCACCGGCCCGCCGCGGCGGGCGCGGGCACCGTCGCCATGGACGAGCAGCGGGCCCGGTCGCGGGCCGGGGAGCGGATCGCCGACTCGGCGCGGATCGCCGCAGGCGGCGAGGTGCTCGACACGCTGCGCGCGGGGCGCACCGACCCGCGGCTGCTGGCAACGCTTTCCGCGCTCGGCTCGACCCGCCCGGTGCGCGTCGTGGCCCTGCCCGCGGTGCCGGGTGAGGACGCGGCGGGCCAGCCGCGCAGGCAGGCGCTGCTGGCCGCGGCGGGCGAGCAAGCCGAGCAGCTCGTGCTGTTCTTCACCGGCCAACGCGGGGTCTTCCGGCCGGAGTCGGTCACCAGCACCTCCGACGGCGTGCTCGTGCGCTACCCGGCAGGCTCACCGGCGGGCCTGCTCACCCCGTTCGACACCCCCTGAAGTCGTTGTCCACCAAGCATTCCCGATCTGGAAGGACCCGGATGCGCCTGCGCTACCCCCTCGGCGCCGCGGTGGCCCTGCTCGCCGCCCTGACGCCCACGGCCGCCGCCCAGCCCGCCCCCGGCGCCGACCTGGGCTGGGTCCGGCTCGGCCACCTCTCCCCCAAGGCACCGCCGGTCGACATCTACCTGGCCGCTTTCGGTGGCCCGGAACAGGTTGTGGTGCGCAAGGCGGGCTACGGCGCGGTGACGCCGTACTCGGCGCTCAAGCCCGGCGCCTACACCGTGGCGATGCGCCCCGCCGACGCCGGACCGGAGACCCCGCCCGCGCTGAGCGCCACCGTGGAGATCGCCCGCGGCACCGCCTACTCGCTGCTGGTCTTCGCCACCGGCCCCGACGGCGCGCTGCGCGGGGACCTGGTGATCGACGACCTGACCGCGCCCGCCCCCGGCACCGGGCGGCTGCGCGTCGTGCAGGGCGCGACCGCCGAGGTGACCGCCGAGGTCGGCACGGGGCCCGCGCTGGCCGACGGCGCCGCGTACGGCATGACCACGCCCTACGCCCAACTGGCCCAGGGCCGGTACCCGCTGCGCCTGCGCGGCGGCTCAGCCGACAGCGTGGCCGCCAGCGTGGCCGAGGTGGACGTCCGGCCGGGCACCTCGACGACCCTGCTGGTCACCGAGTCCGGCGGCGCGCTCACCGCCAAGCCGTTGACCGACAGCGCGGGCCCGGCGACCACGCCGCTGCTCGGCGTGGAGACCGGCGGCGGGGGCACCGCGCCCGACAACTCCCCGACCTGGCTGCTCGGCGTGCTCCCGGTGGCCGCGCTCGCCGCGTGGGCACTGGGCAGGCGAGTTGCGTAGCCGCATCCCCCTCACGTTGCTCGTGTGCGCCCTCACCGCGTGCACGACACCGGAAACCATTGCACCGCAAGCACAACAGCCCACCCTCGCGGGGCCGCGCCCGATCCCGGTGTCGACCGTGCGCCCGGTCGGGCTCAGCGTGGCGGCGATCGGCGTCGAGGAGTCCGAACTGGTCCCGCTCGGACTGGGCGGGGCGGGCGAGCTGCTCCCACCCGCGGACTACGCCCGCGCCGGGTGGTACGCCGACGGCCCGGTGCCCGGCGACCCCGGGCCGGCCGTGCTGGCCGGGCACGTGGACTCCAAGGCCGGGCCCGCGGTGTTCTTCCGGCTCGGCGACCTGCGGCCCGGCGACCGGATCGTGGTGCGGCGCTCGGACGGTGCCGACGCGGTCTTCGCCGTCGACACCGTCCAGCGCCACCCGAAGGACGCCTTCCCCACCGGGGCCGTCTACGGCCCGGTCCCCGGCGCGGCCCTCCGGTTGATCACCTGCGGCGGTTCGTTCGACCGCCGTCGATCGTCCTATCGGGACAATGTGGTCGTCTTCGCCTCGGCGCTGCCCGGTTAGCCCAGGGCGCCGAGGAACTTCCCGGTCACCCCCACCGCGGGCGCGGCCGCGCCCGCGTCCTCCACCAGCACCGCGAACGCCACGTCGCCGCGGTACCCCGCGAACCAGCCGTGCGCGGTGGAGCCGTCACCGAACTGCGCCGTGCCGGTCTTGCCCGCCACCGCCCCGTACTGGCGCAGCGCCTCGCCGCGGCCCGCCGTGACCACCTCGCGCATCATCGTGCGCAGCGCGGTGGTGGTCGCGCCGGACGGCCCCTGGTACCCGACCTTCACCGTCGTGCGCACGTCGGTGAACAGCCCCGGGGTCACGGCCGACCCCTTGGCCACCGTGGCGGCCATCAGCGCCAGCCCGAACGGGCTCACCTGCACCGTACCCTGTCCGATGCTGTTCTCCACCTGGGCCGGGACCCCCGCCGCGGCGTCCACCCGGCCGGTCTCGGTGGTCAGGCCGGGGATCTCGAAGTCCGCCGCGAGCCCGAACTGCGCGGCCGCCCTGGGCAGTGCGTCCAGTGGCAGCCCGGCGGCCAACGCGGCGAAGGTCGTGTTGCAGGACTTGGCGAACGCCGTGCGCAGCGGCACCGGCCCCAGCTCGAAGTCCGCGTTGCGGATCGTCCGGGTGCCGATCACCTGCGAACCCGGGCACGGCAGCACGGTGTCGACCCCCGCTGTGCCCGCGCCCAGGACAGCGGCGGCGGTGACGACCTTGAACGTCGACCCGGGCGGGTAGAGCCCGTTGAGCGCCTTGGGCGCCGTGCCTGCCGCGCTGTTCTGCGCGACAGCCAAGATCCCGCCGGTCGAGGGCTGGATGGCGACCAGGTAGGCGGGCGCGGACACGGTGTCGACCGCCGCCTGGGCCGCTGCCTGCGTGCGCACGCTCAGCGTCGACTTCTTCGGCTCCACCGACACCGGCGCACCGACGGTCCCGAACAGGTTCTCCACCTCCTTGCCCGCCGCGTCCACCAGTGCGACGCGGTTCGTTCCCGCCCCCTCGTCCTGCGCGGCGCCGGTGGCGTTACCGCGCAGCGCGGGCATCAGCAGCGGCGCGAAGGCCGGGTCTACCGCCTTCGGGCCGCCTGCCTGCCAGGTCAGCACGGGTTTGCCGTCCCGGTCGACCACCGCGTTCACCGCACCCCGCGGCACCGGGGCGAGCAGGGCCAACTGCCTGCCCTCGACGAGCTTCGGGTGCACCGCGGTCGGTGCCCACCTGACCCGCCACCGCGTGTCCTTCTTGACCAGGGTGACCACGCTCGCGTACTCCCAGACCCCGCCGGAGGCCAACTGCCAGTCGTACTTGAGCTGCAGCGTCGCCTCGGTGGCGGTCTCGGTGGCGGGCGGCGCGGACACCACCAGCGAACTCGGCTGCAGCGTGGTGTCCGCCTTGGTCAGCTGGGCCTCGGCGGCCACCGGGTCGTCGGTCAGCTGGGCCGCCGTCCGGTAGCGGCGGGCGGACAGCGCCGAGACGAACTCCGTGCCCACCTGGCCCGCGGTGCGGGTCGGTGTCACGGCCGTGGAGCCGGTCGCCGCGGCAGGCCGCGGCGGGTCGCCGGGCAGCAGCACGTACACCGCCAGCCCCAGGCAGACGACGACGGCCAAGCCCCCCAACGACAAGATCCAGCGCTTGCGTGTTGTGGACACGCCTTACCCCCAGAACCATCCCCAGTGCGCGGCGATCGCGCTTCGAACACCATGCCAGGGAACGGCTTCCCGCAACCAGACCGATCGCGGAAAGCCGCAGCCCCGACACAGCTCCGTTACGCCTTGCGCACATCCACCCGCACGGTCAGACCGTCGCCGACGGTGCCCTCGGACGCGCTCGCCGCCCCGTAGGCCACCGCGTCGGCCAGGGTCTCCCCCGCCAGGAAGGCCTCGTACGCCTGGATCGCCTCGACGACCTCGGCGGGCGCGTCGACGGTGATCAGCACCCGGTCGGAGACGTCGAGCCGGGCGTCCCGCCGGGCCTGCTGCACGACCCGCACCAGGTCACGGGCCACGCCCTCGGCCGCCAGCTCCGGGGTGACCTCGGTGTCGAGGACCACCAGCCCGGAACTGCCCGGCAGCTCCGCGGTGGCACCGGCGTCGGTGGCCACCAGGCGCCGCTCGTACTCGCCGTCGAGCAGCTCGATGCCCGCCGCCACGACCGCGCCGGAATCAGTGGTCGACCACTCGCCCGCCTTGACCGAGCGGATCACCTTCTGCACGTCCGCGCCCAGCCGCGGCCCGCAGGCGCGGGCGTTGACAGCCAGCTCGAAATGCCCGTGCGCGGCGACGTCGGTGGTCAGCTCGACCGCCTTGACGTTCACCTCGTCGCGGATCAGGTCGCTGAACGGCGCCAGCACGGCCGAGTCCTCAGCCGCGACGAGCAGCCGCGCCAGCGGCAGCCGCACCCGCAGCTTGTTCGCCTTGCGCAGCGCGAGCGCCGCCGAGCACACCTGGCGCACCCGGTCCATGCCCGCGACGAGCGCGTCGTCGGCGGGCAGCGAGTCGACGTCCGGCCAGTCGGCCAGGTGCACCGAGCGGCCGCCGGTGAGCCCGCGCCAGACCACCTCGGTCGTCAGCGGCAGCAGCGGCGCGGTCAGCCGGGCCACGATCTCCAGCACGGTGTGCAGGGTGTCGATCGCGTCGGTGTCCCCCGCCCAGAACCGGTCCCGCGAGCGGCGGACGTACCAGTTGGTCAGCACCTCCAGGTACTCGCGCGCCGTCTGACACGCCCCGGAGATGTCGTAGGAGTCCAGCGCGCCGGTCATCGACTGCACGAGCTGGCGGGTCTTGGCCAGCACGTACCGGTCTAGCACGTGCGTGGAATCCGTGCGCCACGTGCCTTCCTTGCCCTCTGCGTTGGCGTAGAGGGCAAGGAAGTAGTACGAGTTCCACAGCGGCAGCACCGACTGGCGCACCGCGTCGCGGATCCCGCGCTCGGTGACCACCAGGTCGCCACCGCGCAGGATGGGGCTGGCCATCAGGAACCAGCGCATGGCGTCGGAGCCGTCGCGGTCGAAGACCTCGTTGACGTCCGGGTAGTTCTTGCGCGACTTGGACATCTTCTGCCCGTCGTCGCCCAAGACGATCCCGTGCGCGGCGCAGTTGAGGAACGCGGGCCGGTCGAACAGCGCGGTCGCCAGCACGTGCATCGTGTAGAACCAGCCGCGGGTCTGGCCGTTGTACTCGACGATGAAGTCGCCCGGGTAGTGGTCCTCGAACCACTCGCGGTTCTCGAACGGGTAGTGCACCTGGGCGAAGGACATCGCGCCGGACTCGAACCAGCAGTCCAGCACCTCCGGCACCCGGCGCATGGTCGAGGCCCCGGTCGGGTCGTCCGGGTTGGGCCGGGTGAGCTCGTCGATCGAGGGCCGGTGCAGGTCGGTCGGGCGCACGCCGAAGTCGCGCTCCAGCTCGTCGAGCGAGCCGTAGACGTCCACCCGCGGGTGGTCCGGGTCGTCGGAGACCCACACCGGGATCGGCGAGCCCCAGAACCGGTTGCGCGAGATGTTCCAGTCCCGCGCGTTCTCCAGCCACTTGCCGAACTGGCCGTCCTTGATGTGCCCGGGCACCCAGTTGATCTGCTGGTTCAGCTCGACCATCCGGTCCTTGAACGTGCTGACCGCGACGAACCAGGACGACACCGCCCGCTGGATCAGCGGGTTGTCGCAGCGCCAGCAGTGCGGGTACGGGTGCACGTAGGTCTCGTGCCGCAGCAGCAGGCCAGCGTCCTTGAGGTCGCGGATGATCTGCTTGTTGGCCTCGAAGACGTGCGTGCCCGCGTACGGCGGGACCTCGGCGGTGAACCGGCCGTGCGGGTCGACCGGGACCACGACCTCGATGCCCGCGGCGTCGGTGACGGCCTTGTCCTCCTCACCGAAGGCGGGCGCGATGTGCACGACACCGGTGCCGTCCTCGGTGGTGACGTAGTCGGCGGCGAGCACCTGGTGGGCGTTGGTACGCCCCACGAAGAAGTCGAACGGCGGCGTGTAGCGGGTGCCGATCAGGTCGCTTCCCTTGTACCGCCCGACAACCGGCACGTCCTCGCCCAGCTCGCGGGCGTACGCGCCGACCCGCGCCTCGGCGAGCAGGTAGCGCTGGCCGCCGGACTCGACCACCACGTAGTCCACGTCCGGGTGCACGGCGGCGGCGAGGTTGGACGGCAGCGTCCACGGCGTGGTCGTCCACACAAGTGCCCGCACACCGTCCAGCTCGGTGCCCGGCGCGGTCAGCGGCAGCCCCACCGTGACGGCCGGGTCCTGCCGGTCGCGGTAGGTGTCGTCCATCTTGGTCTCGGTGTTCGACAGCGGCGTCTCACACCGCCAGCAGTACCAGAGCACCCGGAAGCCCTCGTAGACCAAGCCCTTGTCGTGCAAGGACTTGAAGGCCCACATGACCGACTCCATGTAGTCCAGGTCGAGGGTCTTGTAGTCGTTGTCGAAGTCCACCCAGCGGGCCTGCCGGGTCACGTAGGCGCGCCACTGGTCGGCGTAGCGCAGCACCGAGGTGCGGCAGACCTCGTTGAACTTCTCGATCCCGAAGGTCTCGATGTCGCTCTTGGACGAGAACCCGAGCTGCTTCTCCGCCTCCACCTCGGCGGGCAGGCCGTGGGTGTCCCAGCCGAACCGCCGCTCCACCCGGTGCCCGCGCATCGTCTGGTAGCGCGGCACCAGGTCCTTGACGTAGCCGGTGAGCAGGTGGCCGTAGTGCGGCAGGCCGTTGGCGAACGGCGGGCCGTCGTAGAAGACGTACTCGTTGGCGCCGTTGTCGCCCGCCGGCCGGGCGTCCACAGAGGCCTGGAACGTCCGGTCGGCCGCCCAGTGGTCCAGGACGGCGGTCTCGAGCTGGGGGAAGGACGGCTGGGCGGGCACGGTCGGCTCGCCGGTGAACGCCCTGGGGTAGCCCATGGGTGGTACTCCTCGTACGGATCGGTCGGACCCACACGGGGACGACGATCGACGGCTTTCCGTTGCCGCCGCGCGCCGCGGTACCACCCCGCTTGCCACCGGAACTCCGGTGACCTCTCTCGGCCGGCTGTGACGGGCCGGTCCCGTCCGGTTCTACTGGGGCTCGCGCCTGTTCCTCCGGAGGCTCCCCGGTGATGGCCGGATCAGCGCCTGTACGACGAGTTTAACCCGGTGTGGCAAACCGGTTCTCAGCCGCCCGGTCCGCCGCGACCCTGATCAGCAGGTAGAGCACCGCGGCGTTGAGCACGTGCCAGGCGAAATGCGTGCCCAGCGGGAACGCCGCGCACACCCGGCTGTCGACCGTGCGCAGGGTCAGCGACACCGCGAACAGCCCGGCGGTCCCCGCGAACCACAGCGCGTACCGCCGCTCCCGGCGCACCGCCGTGATCACCGCCAGCGCCACCATGCCCAGCAGAGCCGGGAAGTAGGCGCCACCGAGGCGGACCACCAGACCGGTCAGCGCGGCGAAGGCCACGAACAGCGGCGCCCCCAGCCACGCCCACCGCCACCGCAGCCCGAGGAACAGCCGGGGAAAGATCACCACATAGGTGAGCATGAAGGCGATGATCGGTGCGGTGTCGAACACGGCCGCCCACCGGGTGGCGACGGTATGGAAGACGAAGCTGCCCAGGCCGATCGCCACGAGCAGCACGACGAGCGCGCCTACGCAGCGCGGAGCGCCCCGCCGGACGACGTAGCGGTAGGCGAAGAACGCCGCCACCAGGAAGGCGAGGTTGGTCAGCGCGTTGACGGGCTCGGACCAGAACTCCGGCCCGGTGCGCTCGCAGTACCCGTCGACCGGCATGTCGCCCACCCTGACCCTCAGTCGTGTACGGCCGGTGTCGGCTCGGCGAACATCGAGGGCCGGAAGGTCCGCCACACGCACGCGGTCAGCACGACCATCGCCACCCCGGCCGCCCAGAACGGCGCGGTGACCCCGAAGCCGCGGGCGACGAACCCGCCGACCAGCGAGCCGATCGCCGCGCCGCCGCTGATCAACAACGCGTAGACGCCGCCGACCCGCCCGCGCAACCGGTCGGGCACCGCACGCTGCCGCGCCGAGACCAGCACCACACCGAACACCGCGCCGTGCAGCCCGAATACCGCGAAGATCGTCCCCGCCACCCACGGGCTGTGCGTCAGCGCCAGGCCGAAGTGGGTGGCCGTCTCGATGAGCAGCCCGATCCGGACCAGCAGGCTGTCGCCGAACCGCCGCTGCAACGGCGCCGCCACCACGCTGCCAAGCAGCCCGCCGACCGCGGTCGAGGCGATCAGCAGGCCGAACGCCGCGTCCGGCAGCCCGAGCTGCTCGCGCGCGTAGAGCACCAGGACCGCCAAGGCGCCCATCAGCGCGATGTTCATCAGGCACAGCGACACCGCCATCGCCCGCAGCAGCCGGTGCGACCACGCCCAGCGCAGGCCCTCGACGATCTCGGTGCGGATCGCCACCCGGGCATGCTCGGTGCGCGGCCGCGGCCGGTAGCGCACGGTCGCCATCAGCAACGCCCCGATGACGAACAGGCCCGCGTTGACGCCGAACGGCACCGCCGCGGCGAGCACGAACAGCGCCGCGCCGACCGGCGGCGCGACGAACATGTTCCCGACCACCACGACCGCGGTGAGCCTGCCGTTCGCCTTGGGCAGCGCGTCCGGGGCGACGATCGCGGGCACCAGCGCGCTGCTCGCGCTGTCGGCCACCGTCTCGGCCGTGCCGATGAGGAAGAACGCCGTGTACACCAGCGGGATCGTCACGTTCCCGGTCGCCACGGCCACCGCGGGGCCACCGATCACCACGGCGCGCAGCAGGTCGGCGGTGATGATCAACCTGCGCCGGTCGACCCGGTCGACCAGGACGCCGCTGAGGATGGCGAACAGCAGCCACGGCAACTGCTGGACGAACGCGGCACCGCCGATGGCGGCCGGGTCGTCGGTCAGGCTCGCGACCAGCAGCGGCCCGGCGGCCAGGGTGATGCCGTCACACAGGTTGGTGACGGCCGAGGCCGACCAGAGCCGGGCGAAGTCGGGCCCCAGCTTCGGCGTGGCAGGGATGGCTGTGCGGGTTGTCACAGCTCCCAGCATGCCCACATCACGGGACACCCGGGTCGCGCGCTGCCGTCAGCTGAAGATCATGTGGTTTCCGGGCGCGGCTGCCGGGCGCCCCGACCCTCGCGGTGCCGCGCGGCCAACACCGCGTCGGGACCGCAGAACGCGCACGGCGTGAAGCCCAACTGGCGCGCCTCGGCGACCGGCAGCGTGATCGTCGGCCTGCCGCCCACCCAGGCGCACCGGGGCAGGTGGTAACGCGGACGCTCGTCGAGCACCCGGACGTCCACCCGCAGGTCGGAGATCACCAGCAGGTCGGCGGCGTCGGTCGCCTCCTCGGGCGGCTCCCGGTCGGGGTCGTCGACCCCGATGGGCGCCTCGGCCTCCGCGTGCGCGGGGGCCGTGGGCACCTCGACCGGTACCGGCGGCCGAGCCTCGACGTAGTCGTCGGCCCGGTACTCGTCGACCGGCGGCAGCACCACCGAGGACTCCGAAGAGCCAGCGGTGTTCGCGATACCCACCGGCTCGGCCACCTCAGTGGCACCGGCCTCGGCCGGTGCCCGTCGGCGGTTGCCGATCCAGTCGACGACCAGGATCCCGGCGGCCACCAGCGAGACGGCGACCGAGATCCACGCCCACAGCGTGTTGGCCGTGGTGAGCGCGGCGACCAGCAGCCCGAGGGCGCCGAGCACCAGCAACAGGACGATGAACAGCACCGGGTGCCCCGTGACGGGCTCAGGTGGCCCGGCGAGGCGCTAGCCGCCCCGCCGAGACCCCGTGAGCCGTCAGCCCGCCTCGGCCCGGGGGCCGAACGAGTAGCCGCTCTGCTGCCCGGCCCGGCCCTCGGTCGTCGGCGCCGCGGAACCGCGGTCGCCGAGCTCGCGCAGGCTGGACTCCAGGAACGTCTTGAGCCGGGTGCGGTACTCACGCTCGAAGGTCCGCAGCTCGTCGATCTTCTTCTCCAGCGTGGTGCGCTCCGCCTGCACCGCGCCGATGATCTCGGTGTGCTGCCGCTGGGCGTCGCGCTCCAGCGTGGTGGCCTTCTCGCGCGCCTGCCGCTCCAGCGTCTCCGCCCGGGTCCGCGCGTCGTTCAGCATGGTCTCGGCCCGGGTGCGGGCCTCGTTGACCATGGTGTCGGACTTCGCGCGCGCCTCGGACAGCAGCTGCTCGGACTTGGTCCGCGCCTCGGCGAGCATCCCGTCCGCCTCGGCCTTGGCCTCACCGGTGAGCCGGTCGGCCATCTCCTGGGCGAGCCCGAGGACCTTGGCGGCCTGCACGTGGTGATCACCGCCGCCACCGGGGCTGGTCTGCTCCAACGAGCTCGGCGGCGGAACGGGCTGCAAGCGGCGCGGCGGCTCCTCGACCTGGCGCGCGGGTGCCACAGCGGCACCCGAGCGCGCGTCGTCGAGGTCGGCGCGAGCCGACTCGAGCTGCGCGTCGAGCTGCTCGACCTGCGCGCGCAGGTCGTTGTTCTCCTCGATCAGGCGGGAGAGCTCCACCTCGACCAAGTCGAGGAACGCGTCCACCTCGTCCTCGTTGTAGCCCCGCTTGCCAATGGGAGGCTTGCTGAACGCGACGTTGTGCACGTCAGCGGGGGTCAACGACATCTGATCACCTCACGCACTCCAGGGCTGCAGGCACCCAGGTTTCCCCGTCACCTGGGATACGCCAGTCGCATCAGAATGAATACGACCAACAGCAGCACCATAATCGATAGGTCCAGGCCCACGCCTCCGATCCGGATCGTCGGGATGAGCCGACGAACAAGACGTACCGGAGGATCGGTCACTGTGTAGATGGTCTCCAGCGTTACCGCAACCCCACCCGCCGGACGCCACTCCCGGGCGAACGTGCGGACGAGCTCCACCACGACGCGCGCGGTGAGCAACAGCCAGAAGGCGAACAACACCCAATAGACGGCGAGTAGCACTGGTTCCACAGCTCAACTCTGCCATCACCTAGCTTCGGGTGGTGTACCCGCCCTCCGCCAACCGCCGCTTGTCCTCCGCGGTGGGGTCGGCGTTGGGGGGTGAGATCAAGAACACCTTGTTCGTGACCTTGTCCATCGAGCCGCGCAGGGCGAAGACGAGCCCGGCGGCGAAGTCGACCAGCCGCTTGGCGTCGGCGTCGGCCAACTCGGTCAAATTCATGATCACCGGGCGGCCGTCCCGGTAGTGCTCGCCGATCGTGCGCGCCTCGCTGTAACTGGTCGGGTGCAGCGTGATCACCCGACCGAGCGGGTAGCCGGTGCTGACCGGCTGGTCGATCGGGCGGTGCCGGGGCGCCGGGTCACGGCGGGGGTCCATCGCGAGGGCTCCATGGGTCTGTGCGTCGGGGCCCGCCGCCGGTGCCGACCACGCCGGGCGTGGCCTGCGCTCGGCGGGCTCGTAGTCCTCGTCGAACTCCCCGCCGCCGCCGTGCTCGGCCCGTTGGCCGAACCACCGCCTGCGCGCGGGGTAGTCGTCGAACTCGTCGTCGGCCGCGTACTCCGGTCGGCGGTCGTAACCGCGGCGGTCGTAGTCGTCGGCCTCGTACTCGTCGAGCTCGTCGGCCGGGACCATCCCGAAGTAGGCCTTCAGCTTCTGCAGCGTACTCATGGCGTTCCTCCGCGACTCCCCGGCAAGGTCCAACGTGCGTCGACTACCACGTCAGCGCACGTCCCAACCCCCGCTCCCGGGGATCTTGCTACCCGGAACCTCTCTTTGCTATGGGGAGGCTAGCTTCCGGCTCCCGAGCAAGGCGGTTCCGACACGCACGCACGTCGACCCGTAGTCGATGGCGACTTCCAGATCGTTACTCATGCCGCAGGAGAGCTCCACAGCCGTCGGATGACCAGCTCGGACCCGTCGCGCGGCACCCGACAAACGATCGAACGCCGCCCGGGGTTCCATGCCCAGCGGCGCCACGGCCATGATCCCGCGGAGGCGAAGATCACCCGAACGAATTACCTCGTCGGCGAGCGCCGGGAGGTCCTCGAGCGGGCAGCCGCCGCGGGCCGGGTCGCCGTCGACGCTGGCCTGCAGCAGCACGTCCAACGCCCCGGCGCGCTCCCCCGCGGCGATCGCCGCCGCCGTGGCGCGACCCAGCGCCTCGGCCAGCCGGGCGGAGTCGACCGACTGGACCTCGGCGGCCCAGCGCACGACCGAGCGGGCCTTGTTGCGCTGCAGCCGCCCGACCATGTGCCAGCGCGGCGCCACCGCGGGGCGCAGCCCGGCCACCGCCTCGGCCTTGGGCCCGGCCTCCTGCTCGCGGTTCTCGGCGAGGTCGAGCACACCGAGGTCGGTGAGCACGGCGGCGTCCTCGGCCGGGAAGGTCTTGGTGACCGCCAGCAGCCGCACCTCGTCGACCGACCGACCCGCCGAGGCGCAGGCGGCGGCGATCCGGGCGCGCACGTCGGCGAGGTTGGCCGCGATCTCGGCGGCGCGGTCGGTCACGAGACCGGACCCCGCTCCGGCTCCACCCAGGTGACCGCGGCCAATCGCCCAGTGGTCCCCTCCCTGCGGTGACTGAACAGCGTGGGCTCCTCGTTCGTGCACCGCGGGTCGAGCCCGATCCGCGCCACCCCGGCGTCGGCGAGCTGGCGCCACAGGCCCGCGCGCAGATCGATCCCCGGGGTGCCCTTGCGGGTCCGGCACGCGCTGCCGGGCAGGTGCCGCTCCACGTCGGTCTGCATGTCCTGCGGGACCTCGTAGCAGTCGCCGCACACCGACGGGCCCAGCAGCACCTCGACCCGGCGCACGTCGGCGCCCGCCTCGACCATGGCCGCCAGGGCCGCGGGGACCACCCCCACCCGCGCGCCGACCCGGCCCGCGTGCACGGCACCGACCACCCCGGCCTCCGGGTCGGCCAGCAGCACCGGCACGCAGTCGGCCACCAGCACCACGAGCGCGAGCCCGGGCTCGGCGGTCACCAGCGCGTCGGTGGCCTCCACCGGCCCCGCGACCGGTCCGTCGACCACGCCGACCGTGCGGCCGTGCACCTGCTCCATCCACACCAGGCGGTCGGCCGGGAGCCCCAGCTCACCGGCCAGCCGGGTGCGGTTGGCGGCCACCGCGGCGGGGGCGTCCCCGACGTGGTCGCCCAGGTTGAACGAGGCGTAGGGCGGCTCCGAGGCGCCGCCCTCACGTGTGGTGACCACCCGGCGAATCCGCACCCGTAACTCCTCCACCCTCCGGCGAGCCCGGCGGGCCCGCTGCTAGACCACGACAGCGAACCCCGGCGGGGGAACGCCGGGGTTCGCGGGAGCCACAGGTCGGGGAACTACCTGCGCATGAACGGGGGGACGTCGACCTCGTCGTCGGGGTCCTCGGTCACCGGGACGGCGCGCCCGGGCAGGCTGCCCTGGCTGGCGCGCACGTTGGGCAGCGGCTGCGCGGCGGCGTGCGCGGGCTGCTGGTGGGTCTGGGTCTGCTGGACCGGCGCGGTCGCGGGCGGGTAGCCGCTCGAGCGGTAGCCCGTCTGCGCCTGCTGGCCCTGCTGCTGCGACTGGTCCGGCTGCTGCCCGTAGGAGTTCTGCTGCGGGAAGCTCGTCTCGCGCTGCTGCGGCGGGGCCTGCTCCTGGCGCTGCTCCTGCACCGGCGGCTGGGTCTGGGTGCCGGTCCCGCCGACCTGGCCCGCGGCGCCGGTCGCGGTGGCGCCGGTGGCCGCGCGGGAGCCGAAGCCGGTGGGGTCGAGCTTCTTGTGCGTCGGGCCGCCGCTGTCGAACCCGGCGGCGATCACCGTCACCCGCACCTCGTCGCCGAGCGAGTCGTCGATGACCGTGCCGAAGATGATGTTGGCCTCCGGGTGCGCGGACTCCTGCACCAGCGAGGCGGACTCGTTGATCTCGAACAGGCCGAGGTCGGAGCCGCCCGCGATGGCCAGCAGCACGCCGTGCGCACCGTCCATCGAGGCCTCCAGCAGCGGCGAGTTGATCGCCTTCTCGGCCGCCTGCACCGCCCGGCCCTCACCGCGCGCGGAGCCGATGCCCATCAGCGCGCTGCCCGCGCCGGACATGACGCTCTTGACGTCGGCGAAGTCGAGGTTGATCAGACCGGGGGTGGTGATCAGGTCGGTGATGCCCTGCACGCCGGAGAGCAGCACCTCGTCGGCCGAGCGGAAGGCGTCCATCAGGCTCACGCCGACGTCGCCGAGCTGCAGCAGCCGGTCGTTGGGGATCACGATGAGCGTGTCGCACTCGTTGCGCAGCGCCTGGATGCCGTCCTCGGCCTGCTTCGCGCGGCGCTTGCCCTCGAAGGAGAACGGGCGGGTCACCACGCCGATGGTCAGCGCGCCGAGCTTGCGGGCGATCGAGGCCACCACCGGCGCGCCGCCGGTGCCGGTGCCGCCGCCCTCGCCCGCGGTCACGAACACCATGTCGGCGCCCTTGATGACCTCTTCGATCTCCTCGCGGTGGTCCTCGGCGGCGCGGTGGCCGACCTCCGGGTTGGCGCCGGCGCCCAGACCCCGGGTCAGCTCGCGGCCGATGTCGAGCTTGACGTCGGCGTCGGACATCAGCAGCGCCTGCGCGTCGGTGTTCACCGCGATGAACTCGACGCCCTTGAGGCCGACCTCGATCATCCGGTTGACGGCGTTCACGCCGCCGCCACCGATGCCGACGACCTTGATCACGGCGAGGTAGTTGTGCGGGGGCGTCATCGAAGCCGCCTTCCTTTCGTGGTCCTTGCGTGTGCCCGATCCGGGAGAACCCTCAACCTCAACCAGAGAGTGAGAATTATGTCAACCCCGGACCTGCAAGGAAGGTAGGCACAGGACAGGCCGCGATCCAGCCGCCACGCCGTGCGGGGCGCCGGTTGTTGGTCACCGACCGCGCTCACTCGCCGGTGGTGCCGTCCAGCAGCTCGCGGATCACGTCGAGGTGCCCGGCGTGCCTGCCGGTCTCCTCGATCATGTGCAGCAGCACCCAGCGCAGGTTGAGCCGCTTGTCGCCGCGGAAGGCGACCGTGTCGTCGAGCCCCAGGCCCGCGGCGATCACCCGGCTGCGCTCGCACTGCTCGGCGTAGTCGGCCAAGAGCTGGTCGAGGGTCAGCTCGGCGGCGATCTCGAACTCGCCGTCGGGGTGCTCGGCGTTGTAGGGCGCGCGGTCGGGGTTGCCCGCGAGCACCACGTCGAACCAGTACGCCTCGACCCAGCGCAGGTGCGAGAGCAGGCCCGCCACCGTCATCAGCGGCGAGGGCAGCACCGGGCGGTGGGCGTCCTGTTCGGACAGGCCCGCCGACTTGAGCGCGATGGTGCCGCGCAGGAAGTCGAGGAACGCGCTGGTCTGCTCGAGCTGGCCACCGTCGAACGGCGGGTCCACCCGGGTGCTGGTGTCGGTCATGGCGCGGAGTGTGGCCCACCGCACCGACGATCGCGAGGCATTATCCGCACCGTCCACACGGGACGGTGGTCAGGACACCGTCGGGAAGTCCGGCGCGGCCACGTCGTAGGTCTTGCCCGGGCGGGTCAGCAGCGGGCCCAGCACCGCGGACTTGCGCTCGGTGTCCCGCGCGTCGCCCCACTTGACCACGCGCCCGTCGGCCAGGGTCAGCCGGATGTCGCTGGTCCCGTTGGCCGCCACCGCGGTGACCTGCCCGGTGAGCTGGGCCGGGATCCCGGCGAGCACGCTCACCGCGGCCGTCGAGGCGGCGGCGTCCTTGGCGGTGAGCCGCGGCAGGCCGGGTGGCGCAGCCGGGATCACGCCGTAGTCGACCCCTGCCGCGTCGAGCAGGTGGGCACCGTCGGGGCTCACGACCACGGCGACCGGGGTGCGCTCGGAGATCGCGATCTCCACCGTGCCCGGGTAGGACCGGCGCACCTCGACCGAGCCGACCCTGGGCAGCGTGCGCACCCGCTGGGCGATCTCGTCGGTGTCCAGCCGCACCAGCGGAGTACCCGGCTCGATCGCGGCCGCGGCGCGGACGTCGTCGGCCGACAGCTCCTTGACACCCAAGACATCTACGCCGCGCACTCCCAAGAGGGAGGTGAAGAAGATGGAGTACGCCAACGCGAGCACGGCCAAGACCGAGCCGAGCACCGTCCACCGGCGGACGAGGTACCGGCGGTGCGTGCGCCTCTTGCGCACGGCCCGCTCGGTGGACCGCGGCCCGCGCCGCGGTCGCTGCCCCGCCCGGCCGGGGACGGTGCTGGTCATCGCGCCGCCGTCCGCCGCTCCAGCTCGGCCAGCACCTCGGGGCCGAGCATGGTGACGTCGCCCGCGCCCATGGTGAGCACCAGGTCGCCCTCGGCGGCCAGGTCGGCCACCAGCGCGGGCACCCGGTCGAACGCGGGCTCGTAGTGCACCCGTTCCGCGGGCAGCGGCACCGCCTCGGCGACGAGCGCGCCGCTCACGCCGGGCCGGGGCTCCTCGCGGGCGCCGAACACGTCGAGCACCACGACCTCGTCGGCCAGCGCGAGCGCCGCGCCGAACTCGGCCGAGAAGGTCTCAGTGCGCGAGTACATGTGCGGCTGGAACACCACCAGGACCCGGCCACCCGCGGCGGCGGGCCGCACCGCGCGCAGCTGCGCGTCCACCTCGGTGGGGTGGTGGGCGTAGTCGTCGTAGACCCGGACGCCTGCGGCGGTGCCCTTGTACTCGAACCGCCTGCGGACCCCGCCGAACGCGGCGATGCCCTCGCCCAGCTCGGCCAGCGGCGCGCCCAGCTCCAGACCGGCCAGCAGCGCGGCGAGCGCGTTGCCCGCCATGTGCTCGCCGGGCACCGCGACACCGAGCTCGACCTCTTGGCCGCCGATGGCGACCCTGGCCAGTCCCCCGCCGTCGGCGGGCCGGTAGTCCACCAGCGTGGCGTCGTCGGCGCCGGTGGCCTGGCGGCCGTAGCGGCGGACCCGGATGCCCTTGGCGGCGGCCCGGTCGGCCAGCGCGGCCGACCCCGGGTCGTCGGCGCAGGCGATCAGCACCCCGTCGGCGGTGATCCGGTCGAGGAAGGCGTCGAACACCGACACGTACGCCTCGACCGTGCCGTGGTGGTCGAGGTGGTCGGCCTCGACGTTGGTGACCACCGCGACCGACGGCGCGAACACCAGGAACGAGCCGTCGCTCTCGTCGGCCTCGGCGACGAAGATCCCGCCCGAGCCGTGGTGGGCGTTGGCCCCGGACTCGTTGAGGTCGCCGCCGATGGCGAACGACGGGTCGAGCCTGCAGTGCTGCAGCGCCACGGTGAGCATCGAGGTGGTCGAGGTCTTGCCGTGCGTGCCCGCGATGCAGGCGACCCGGTGGTCGGCCATCAGCTCGGCCAGCGCCTGCGAGCGGTGCAGCACGGTCAGCCCGCGCCTGCGCGCCTCGGCCAGCTCCGGGTTGGACTCCTTGATCGCGGTGGAGACGACCACCGCGGTCGGCCCGCCGGGCAGCAGGTCCAGGTTCCCCGCCGCCTGCCCGACCGTGATCAGCGCGCCCTGGGCGCGCAGGGTCAGGAAGGCGCGGGTCTCCTTGGCGTCGGAACCGGACACCGCGTGCCCGCGGGCGAGCAGGATGCGGGCGATGCCGCTCATCCCCGCCCCGCCGATGCCGACCAGGTGGGCCCGCTCCAGCGGGCCGGTCACGAGCGGCCCTTGGCGGCGGCCTCGAGCACCATGCGGGCCAGCACGTCGGCCGCCTCGCGGTGGCCGGTGCCCTGGGCCGAGGCGCTCATCGAGGCCAGCCGCGCCCGGTCGGAGAGCATCGGCACGACCAGCTCGGCGACCTTGGCAGGCGTCAGGTCCGCGTCGTCGACCAGGAACGCGCCACCGTTGGTGACAACCGGACGAGCGTTAAGAGCCTGCTCACCGTTGCCGTGCGGGAGGGGGACGTACACGGCGGGCAGTCCTACCGCCGACACCTCCGCGACCGTCATCGCGCCGCAGCGGCACAGTGCGGCGTCCGCGGCGGCGTACGCGAGGTCCATGCGCTCCAAGTAGGGCACCGCGACGTAAGCGGGCGCACCCGGAACCTCTTGCACCGCAAGGGTGTTCTTGGGTCCGTGCGCGTGCAGCACGCCGATGCCCGCGTCGGCCAGCGCGCGCGCGGCGCCGGAGACGGCGTTGTTGATCGAGCGGGCACCCTGCGACCCGCCGAAGACAAGCAGCGTCGGCGCGGTCGGGTGCAGCCCGAAGAACTGCCGCGCCTGCGCCCGCAGCGCGGCCCGGTCCAGGTTGATGATCGACTCGCGCAGCGGGATGCCGATCACCTCGGCGTCCGGCAGGCCCGAGTCGGCCACCGCGACCGCGACCCGCTCGGCGAACCGGGCACCGACCTTGTTGGCCAGGCCGACCTTGGCGTTCGAGTCGTGCACCACGATCGGCACCCGGCCGCGGGCGGCGAGGTAGGCGGGCAGCGCGACGTAGCCGCCGAAGCCGACCACCACGTCCGCGCCGACCCGGTCGAGCACCTCACGGGTGGTCTTGACCGCCGCGCGCACCTTGAGCGGCAGCTTGAGCAGGTCGACGTTCGGCTTCCTGGGCATGGGGACCGGCGGGATCATCTCCAACGGGTACCCGCGAGCGGGCACGATGGTCTTCTCCAGGCCGCGCTCGGTCCCCAGCGCGACCACGCGGGCGTCCGGGCGCAACCGCATGACCGCGTCGGCCAGCGCCAGCGCGGGCTCGATGTGCCCGGCCGTGCCACCCCCCGCGATCACCACGCACGGGCCCTTGCGGGTCGGCTGACTCCCACCAGTGGGACCAACGGTCAACGACGTCCTCCTTTAGCGGTCCGCGGGTTCCCGCGGCTTGCCTTCTGCCGGGCCAGGGGCGCACCGCCACCCGCCCGTCCGTATCCGTTGCGCTCCGGCGCGCGGCCGCGGTGCTCCGCGGGCGGCGCGCCCCGCCGCTGCGACAGCCCGGTCGGCCGGTCGGCGCCCCGCGGTGGGGCGGACGGCCGCGCGGGCTTGCGCTTCTTCGGCGGCTGGTAGGGGTCCGGCGCGGGCAGCCGCATGAACTTGCCGAAGCGGCCCGGTCCCTGTGAGCGTAGCGCCGAGACCGCCTCGGGCTCGTGCCGCGCGCAGTTGGCCAGGATGCCGAACACCAGCATGGTCACCACCACCGAGGTGCCACCGGAGGAGATCAGCGGCAGCGTGATGCCGGTGACCGGCAGCAACCCGACCACGTAGCCGATGTTGATCGCCGCCTGGGCCACCAGCCACACGGTCAGCGTCGCGGCGACCATCCGGATCCACGGGTCGATGTTGCGGGTGGCGATCCGCATGCCCACCACCGCGAGCATGGCGAAGAGCCCGAGCACCAGCCCGCAACCCAGGAAGCCCAGCTCGTCACCGATCAGCGCGAAGATGAAGTCGTTGTGCACGTTCGGCAGGAAGTTGAACTTGGACGGCCCCTGCCCGAGCCCACGTCCGAACAGACCGCCGTCGGCCAGCGCCAACTGCGCTTGCACTGCCTGGTAGCTCTTACCGCTGAGGTCTTCGTCCGGGCTGAGGAAGCTCACCACGCGGTCGAGCCGGTAAGCGGTACCGACGGCCAAGAGGGCCACACCCGCTAGCCCGCCCGCGGCGAGCGCGCCGAAGAGCCGCAGCGGGGCGCCCGCGAACCACAGCAGGGCGATCAGCACCACGCCCAGGGTGACCGTGCCACCGAGGTCGGGCTGCAGCATCACCAGCGCGAACATCAGCAGCGCCACCGGCACCACGGGGACCAGCAGGTGCCGGTACTTGTGCAGCACGGTCCGCTTGACCACCAGCACGTGCGCGCCCCACAGCGCCAGCGCCAGCTTGCAGACCTCGACCGGCTGGAAGGAGAACGGGCCGAACTTGAACCAGCTCTGCGTGCCGTTGAGCCGGGCGCCCAGCGGGGTCAGCACGGCCACCAGCAGCAGCACGCCGATCACCATCGCGGTGGGGCTGAACTGGCGGATGCGCGGCAGCGGCACGCGCAGCGCGAGCCAGAACAGCACCGAGCCGACCAGCACGTAGAGCAGCTGCTTCTTGAAGATCGTGTAGAGCCCGGAGCCCGGGGTGTTCAGCGAGGCCACCGGGGAGGCGGAGAGCACCATCACCAGACCGAGCACGGTGAGCAGGCCGAAGACCGCCAGCACCAGGTGGAACGAGGCCAGCGGCCTGCCCAGCCACGCGGTCAGCGCGATCCGGACGGCGTGCAGCCTGCCCAGCGCGCGCACGGCCCGGCGCGGGCGCGCGGCGGTGTCGGTCGCGGCCATCACAGCGCCCCGGGGGCGCCGTCGTCCTCGCGCGCCAACCGCAGCACGGCCTCGGTGAAGACCTCGCCGCGGTGGGCGTAGCTGCGGTACATGTCCAGGGAGGCGGCGGCGGGCGCGAGCAGCACGACGTCACCCGGACGTGCCATGGCGCCTGCCGCGCGAACCGCTTCGATCATGGGGTCATCGTCTCCCGGCGCCACCCGCTCGACGGGGACATCGGGGGCGTGTCGCGCCAGCGACGCGCCGAACACCGGGGCGTCGGCGCCCAGCACGACGACACCGCGCAGCCTGCCGCCGACCTCCCGCACAAGATCATCGACGGTGGCCCCCTTGAGCTGTCCGCCCGCGATCCACACCACCGACTCGAACGCGCGCAGCGAGCCCGCCGCCGCGTGCGGGTTGGTCGCCTTGGAGTCGTCGACGTAGCGCACCCCGCCGAACTCGCCCACCGGGACCGCGCGGTGCGCCCCCGGCTGGAACGCGCGCAACCCCGCGAGCACGGCCTCCGGCGGCACCCCGTGCGCGCGCGCCAAGGCCGCGGCGGCCAAGGCGTTGGCGACGTTGTGCGGGCCCGCAGGCCGGACGTCGGACAGGGTGGCCAGTTCCTCGGCCGCGTGCGCCGGGTCGGTGACGAAGGCGCGGTCGACCAGCAGGTCCTCCACCACGCCGAGCTCGCCGGGGCGCGGCACGCCGAGCCCGAAGCCGACCCGGGTGCCCGCGTGTTCGGCGGCGAGCTTGCCGGACCACTCGTCACCGGTGTTGTGCACGACCGTGCGGGCGCCCGCGTACGCGCGGCCCTTGGCCCGCGCGTACTCCTCGATGGTGCCGTGCCAGTCGAGGTGGTCCTCGGCGACGTTGAGCACCACCGCGGCGTCCGCGCGCAGCGAGGACTGCCAGTGCAGCTGGAAGCTCGACAGCTCGACGGCCAGCACGTCGTGCCCGGAGCGGATCGCGTCGACCACGGTGAGCCCGACGTTGCCGCAGGCCACCGCGTTCGCGCCGGCCGCCTCCAGGATGGCCTCGAGCATGCCGACGGTGGTGGTCTTGCCGTTCGTGCCGGTGACCACCAGCCAGGTCGGCCGGGTGGGCAGCCGCTCCCCCATCCGCCAGGCCAGCTCGACCTCGCCGATGACCTCGATACCCGCCGCCGCGGCCGCCACCAGCAGCGGGCTGCTCGGCCGCCAGCCCGGGCTGGTCACGACCAGGTCGGTGCCCTCGGGGGGCGTGGTCAACCCGGGGACCAGCTCGGCGCCGAGGTCGGCCAGCTCGGCCAGCCGCTCGGCGTTCCCGTCGGTGATGGTGACCGCGGCGGCGCCCATGTCGAGCAGCGCCGCCCCCACCGAGCGGCCGGTGACCCCGGCCCCCGCCACGAGCACGCGAAGACCGGCGACCAGCCCGTCGTACCGCTCGGTCACGCCGTACTGCTCGGTCACCCGGTACCGCTCGGTCACACGCCGCCGCCCGCCGAGAGCCAGTCGGCGTAGAACAGGCCCAGGCCGAACATCGCGCAGACCCCCGCGAGCAGCCAGAACCGGATGATGACCGTGGTTTCCGCCCACCCGGCGAGCTCGAAGTGGTGGTGGAACGGGGCCATCCGGAACAGCCGTCGGCGGGTGGTGCGGAAGATCGCGATCTGCAGCACCACCGAGACCATCTCGACCACGAACAGGCCGCTGATCACGATCATCAGCAGCTCGGTGCGGGTGGCCATGGACAGCCCGGCCACCAGACCGCCGAGCGCGAGCGAGCCGGTGTCGCCCATGAAGATCTTCGCGGGCGCGGCGTTCCACCACAGGAAGCCGATGCAGGCGCCCATCGCCGCCGCGGCCACGATCGCCAGGTCCAGCGGGTCGCGCACGTCGAAGCAGGCCGCCTCGCGGACCCGCGAGCAGTCGTGGCTGAACTGCCAGAACGAGATGACCACGTAGGTGCCCAGCACCATCGCCGACGAGCCGCCCGCGAGGCCGTCGAGGCCGTCGGTGAAGTTCACCGCGTTCGACCAGGCCGAGACCGCCAGGTAGCAGAAGACGATGAAGCCGATGCCGCCGAAGGAGACGATGGTGATGTCGCGGACGAAGGACAGGTTGTCCGAGGCCGGGGTCAGCTGCCGCTCGTCGGGGAAGCGCAGCGCCAGCACGGCGAAGGCGATCGCCACCACAAGCTGGCCGACCAGCTTCGCGGTCTTGTTCAGCCCCAGGTTGCGCTGCTTGCGGATCTTGATGAAGTCGTCCAGGAAGCCGACCAGGCCCAGCCCGGTGGCCAGCATCAGCACCAGCAGCCCGGACGCGGTCGGCGAGTCGCCGCGCGCGGACATGGCGTTGACGATGTGCGAGACGCCGTACCCGGCCCACATGGCGATGATGATCGCCACGCCGCCCATGGTCGGGGTGCCGCGCTTGCTCTTGTGGCCCTCCGGGCCCTCTTCGCGGATCTCCTGCCCGAAGCCCTGCCGGGAGAAGACCCGGATCAGGTACGGCGTCAGCAGGATCGCGACGACCATGGCGATCGCCGCGGCGATCAGGATGCTCTTCACCGGGCGTCCTCCACCAGCAGCGCGTCGGCCACCCGCCACAGGGCGGCGGCCTTGGACGCCTTCACGAGCACAACGTCACCGGGTGCCAGTTCGGCGCGCAACAGCGCCACCGCGGCATCGACGTCCGGCACGAGCACCGACTCCTCTCCCCACGAGCCCTCGAGGCTCGCCCCCTGGTGCATGGCCCGGGCCTGGTCGCCCACCACCACCAAGCGGTTGATGTCCAGTCGAACGGCGAGCCTGCCGATCTCGTCGTGCCCCCGCACCGACTCCTCGCCCAGCTCGCCCATCACCCCGAGGACGGCCCAGGACCGGCGCCGGTTGCCTGCGCGGGCCATCGTGGCCAACGTCTTGAGCGCGGCGCGCATCGACTCGGGGTTCGCGTTGAACGAGTCGTTGACCACCGTGACGCCGTCGGCACGCGTGGTCACCTCCATCCGACGAGCGGAAACACGCTGCGCGTCAGAAAGCCTGTCCGCCACCTCTTGCACTGTCGCGCCCAACTCGAGCGCGATCGCCGCGGCGGTAAGAGCGTTGCCGACGTGGTGCGCACCGTGCAGCCCGAGCGCCACGTCGGCTTCACCGCCCGCGGTGACCAGCCGGAAGCTCGCACGGGCCTGCTCGTCGAGGGTGATCCCGACAGCGCGCACGTGGGCCGCCTCGGCCTCGCCGACCAGCACCACCCGGGCCCCGGTCCGCTCGGCCATCGCGGCCACCAGCGGGTCGTCGGCGTTCAGGACCGCCACCCCGTCGGCGGGCAGCTTCTCGACGAGCTCGCCCTTGGTGCGGGCGATGTCCTCGCGGGTGCCGAACTCGCCGAGGTGGGCGGTGCCCACGTTGAGGACCGCGCCGATCCGCGGCGGCGCGGTGTCGCACAGCGCCGCGATGTGGCCGGGTCCGCGCGCGGACAGCTCCAGCACGAGGTGGCGGGTGTGCTCGTCGGCGCGCAGCACCGTCCAGGGGTGGCCCAGCTCGTTGTTGAACGAGCCCGGCGGCGCCACGGTGGGGCCCATCGGGGCCAGGAGCTGGGCGATCAGGTCCTTGGTGGAGGTCTTGCCGGACGAGCCGGTGATCCCGACGACGGTGAGACCCGCCTCGGTGAGCCGGTCGGCGACCAGGCGCGCGAGCGCGGCGAACCCGGCCAGCACGGCGGCTCCCGAGCCGTCCTTGTCGCCGGTGAGCGCGACCGAACGGGAGTGCGCCTCGGCGACCGGCGGCACGATCACCGCGGGGGCGTCGACCGGCCGCGCGGCGAGGACCGCGACGGCGCCCGCCTCGACGGCCTTCGCGGCGAAGTCGTGGCCGTCCACCTTGTCGCCGGGCAGGGCGACGAACAGGCCGCCCTCGGTCAGCTGCCGGGAGTCGAACTCGACGCCGCCGGTGACCGCGGTGTCGGGGTCGGCGTGGTGCAGGGTGCCGCCGACGGCGGCGGCGATCTCGCTCAGGGTCAGCCGGATCATCCGGTCACCGGGCCCAGTCGTTCGCGGATGGCCGCCTCCAGTTCGTCGCGGTCGGAGAACGGGTGGACGACCCCGGCGACCTCCTGGCCGCTCTCGTGTCCCTTGCCCGCGATGACGACGACGTCGCCCGCGGTCGCGCGCGCCACCGCCGTCGCGATGGCCTGCCTGCGGTCCCCGATGTCGATCACCTCGCCTCGCTCGGCCCGCGGGACCCCCTCGGCCCCGGCGCGCATGGCGGCCCGGATCGCGGCCGGGTCCTCGCTGCGCGGATTGTCGTCGGTGACGACCAGCAGGTCGCTGCGCCGCGCCGCCGCCGCGCCCATCAGCGGTCGCTTGGCGGTGTCGCGGTCGCCACCGCAGCCGAGGACGGCGATCACCTTGCCGTCGGTCCGCGCGCGCATGGCGTCCAGCGCCACGGCCACCGCCTCGGGCTTGTGCGAGTAGTCCACGACGGCGGTGAAGTCCTGGCCCAGCGCCACCCGCTCCATCCGGCCGGGGACCTGCACCGCGGCCAGGCCGGCCACGATCGCCTCGACCGGCACGTCCGTCGCGTCCAGGACCGCCGCGGCGACCAGCGCGTTGGCGATGTTGAAGGTGCCCGGCATCGGCAGCGTCGCGGGCAGCACGCGGCCGTCCGGGGTGTGGATCACGAACGACTGCTCGCCGCTGAGCGAGACCCGCACGTCCGAGGCGGTCCACCCGGCCGGGCCGGTGGTGGCCACGGTGACGGTGTCCGGGGTGACCAGGCGGCGGCCCCACTCGCCGTCGACGCAGACCACCTCGGCGGCGGACCGGCCGTCGAACAGCAGCGACTTGGCCTGGAAGTAGTCCTCCATGTCCGGGTGGAAGTCCAGGTGGTCCTGGGAGAGGTTGGTGAACGCGCCGACCGCGAACCGGGTGCCCGCCACCCGGCCCAGCCGCAGCGCGTGGCTGGAGACCTCCATCGGCACGTGCGTCACGCCGCGCTCGAGCATCACCGCGAGCAGCGCCTGCAGGTCCGGGGCCTCGGGGGTGGTGAACGCGCTGGCGATCCGGGCGCCCGCGATGCGGGTCTCGACGGTGCCGATGAGACCGGTGGTGCGGCCCGCGGCGGCCAACCCGGACTCGACCATGTAACTGGTCGTGGTCTTGCCCGAGGTCCCCGTCACCCCGAGGACTGACAGCGCCAGCGAGGGCTCGCCGTAGATCCAGGCGGCGACGGGACCGAGCGCGGCCCGCGGGTCCGGGTGCACCAGCACGGGCAGGCCCGCGGCGAGCACGGCGGGTCGCTGGGCGCCCGCGGCGTCGGTGAGGACGGCCACGGCGCCTGCCTCGGCGGCCTGGGTGGTGAAGTCCGCACCGTGCGCCCGGGCACCGGGCAGGGCGGCGAAGAGGTCTCCTGGGAGGACATGCTGTGCGCGCAGCGTCGCGCCCGTGACGGCCACATCGGACACCGGGGTCCCCGAGGTGGCACTGCCCCGTGGCGTCGAGAGCCCGGCCTCGGCGCGCGCGGCGAGCGTCGCGAGCGGGACGGGCTGGGTCCGGGTGGGGCGAGGCGGCGCTGTGACAGCCTTGCCTTCGAGCTTGGCGGGCACGACGCGGAAGGCTACCTGCGCACGCAGGGCGACCGCGCGGGCCCTCGATAGCGCGAGCCGCACCCCATGCGGTAGGGCGCGGACAGTATCGGCCGCCACCCGATCGCAGGAAGCACCGTGCACGACCGGGTGATAGCTGTTTTCGCAGGCCAGAACGTCGATTTGACCGGTAGAGTCGAACACGTGTTCAGCACCCCGAACCCCTGCGCCTGCGGCGGGCCCGACCCCCGGCCGGACCCGCCGCCCGGCACCGTCCTCATGCGACGGTCATGGCTTGACCAGCGGCACGATCGGCGTCTGCTCCCGCGAGAGCGGGATGTTGTACCGCTGGGTCAGGAAGGTGGCCACGTCGTGGAAGAACGGCGCGGCCGAGTGACCGTCCGGAGTGGAGTACACCGGGGTGTCGTAGACCATGCCCACCACGAACCTGGGGTTGTCGGCGGGCACGATCCCGGCGAAGGTGATCCAGTACTTCGAGTCGCTGTAGCGGCCGATCGCGGCGTCGAACTGCTGCGCCGTGCCGGTCTTGCCCGAGATCTGGTAGCCCGGCACCGCGGCGGCGGGCGCCGTGCCGCTGTTCTGGTTGGGCGCCTTCTGCGTCACGGCGCGCAGCATGTCGCGCGTCGCGCGGGCGGTCTCGGGGCTCACCACGCGCACGCCCTCCGGGCGCGGCTCCGCGACCTCGGCGCCGTCCGGGGCGACCTTGGCCTTGATGATCCGCGGCGGCACCCGCACGCCGTCGTTGGCCACGGCCTGGTACATCCCGGCCATCTGCAGCACGGTCATCGACAGGCCCTGGCCGATCGGCAGGTTGCCGAAGGTGCTGCCCGACCACTGGCTCTGCGGCAGCAGCCTGCCCGGGCTCTCGCCGGGCAGCCCGACGCCGGTGCGCTTGCCGATGCCGAGCCGTTCCAGCAGGGCGGCGTACCGGTCCGGCCCGACCTGGTCGGCCAGCATCAGGGTGCCCACGTTGGACGACTTGGCGAAGATGCCGGTGGTCGTCAGGTTCAGCCTGCCGTGGTCCCAGGCGTCACCGACCACCCGGTCGGCCACCTTGATCGAGCCCGGCACCGAGGTCACCGCGTCCGGTGTGGTCACCCCGTACTCCAGCGCGGCCATGGCCGTGACGACCTTGTTGACCGAACCGGGCTCGTAGGGCGTGGTCACCGACGGGTCCGCGGTGACCTTCGGGTCGAGGCCACCGGCCGTGGGGTCGAACGCCTTGTCGTTGGCCAGCGCGTAGACCTCGCCGGTCTTGGCGTCCATCACCACAACGCTGACGCTCTTGGCACCGCTGCGCTTGCCGTACTCGGCCGCCTTCTGCTGCACGAAGTACTGCAGGTCCGCGTCGATGGTCAGCTCCAGGTCAGACCCGTTCACCGCCGCGACCACGTCGCGCTCGCTGCCCGGGATCACCACGTCGGTGCCCTCGGAGGTCTCGACCTGCTGGCTGCCCGGGTTGCCCGCGAGGTCGTTGTCCCGCAGCATCTCCAGGCCGACCAGGCCGTGCAGGTTGTGCTTCTGCTGGTCCGGCTCGTCCTTGCGCCAGTTCGCGAAGCCGACGATGTTGGAGGCCAGGTAGCCACCCGGGTACTCGCGCTTGGCCCGGTACTCGACGTTGAGCGCGGGGAACGCCTGCTTGAGCTCGCGCGCCTTGGCGGGCTCCACGTCCTGGTCGAGGTAGACGAACGTGTCGTCCGACCGGAGCTTGGCCAGCATGTCCTGTTCGGACACCCGCGGGCCGAGCTCGTGCACCAGGGCCTTGGCCAGGTCGGCCGTCTCCTGCTCGAAGGACAACGGCTTGGCCGGCTTGGTCTTGTTGAACGCCTCGATCTCGGCCCGCTGGGCGTTGGGCCGGTAGGCCAGGGCGCGCGTCTCCACGCTGAAGGCGAGCTTGACGCCGTTGCGGTCCACGATGGACCCCCGGGAGGCGGGGATCGGGATCTTGGTCACCCGCTGCCGCTCGGCCCTGGCCGCGAGCGCCTCGGCCTCGAACCCCTGCACCTGCACCAGCTTCAACCCGGCCGCCACCAACGAGGCGATCAGCAGGAACCGCGACACCACGACCCGGACCCGGTGGTCCGTCCCGGTCGCCCGCTTGCTGACCCGCCGCACCCGACCGGGGCCCGCCCCCTCGCGCTTGACCTTCGGCGCCGCGGCGCGCTTCCCCTGCGGCACCCCCGCCCGCTTGGCGCGAGGAGCGGCAGTCCGCTTCTCGTGCGACACACCGTCCGGCTTCGCCCGGGTCGCTGCCCCTCGCTTCCCCTGCGGCACCCCGTCCCGCCCCGCGCCGCGCCTGGCCTGCGGCGCACCATCCCGCTCACCCCGCGCCGGGGCACCACGGCGCACTGGCGGCACGCCGTCCTGCTCGCCCCGTCCCGCGCGACGCCTGGCCTGCGGAGCCTCCCGCGGATCCCCCACGGCCCGCTTGGCCGTCCCGCCACGCCCCGTGGCCGATCCTGGCCCACCCCGCTTGCCGTGCGCCGGAGTCCCACGCCTCTCCTGGACCACTACTGCCCGCCCCCGCTCATGCCGTCCACCCGACCGACTCCGTCCCTCTCCGGTGCCCCCGCACCGACCACACCCACCGGCGCCCCGTACACCCCCGCTACCCGCACTCCCACCCACCGATCACGAGCCAACGACACCCACCCGCGCCCTGCCCCCGCGTCCGCCGCCATCCCGACAACCACATCCGCCCCCGTACGCCCACGACCTAGCCCCGCCGGAACAGCCATCCCGATGGAATCCCCACGGCACCCAGCGACAGGCACCGACCCGACCCGCCTTCGAGCAGCGATCACACCCACTACTCCCCGAGTCCCACCCACAGTCGCCACACCGACCCTCGCGCGAACAGCAGTCCCACTGAGGCAGCCCGCAACCCCGCCCTCAGCCGCAGACCGCGGCACTGCCCTCGCCCACGGGGACCCCGCCGACCACCCACGCCCCATCGACATCACGCCACGTCCGGCCACCACCGCCGAACCGGCCCTCGTACCACCGGCGCGAGCCGACAGCGTCCAGCCGGGTCCCGGCGCCTGGTCCACAACCGCGCGCGCCACCCGACCCGCGCACCCACGAACAAAGCCGGTGTGGGCGCCCATGTCCACGGCCGTGGCGAGGCGTCGGCCGTCGGGCGTCGATCGGACTCGTGTTCGACGCGTGGTCGTACCGGGACAGTGCGTGACCCGTCCCTCAGACGGCGAAGCGCCTGTCCAGTGCCGGCACGGGGCCGGACGCCGGGCAGGCGCTCGTCGGGACAGGCGGGGCATCAGCCGCCTCCGCCCGCCGGCGGTGGGGTGGCGGCGTTGGGCGAGCTCGCTCCAGCAGGCGTGCCACCAGCGGACGCGGCCCCACCAGCAGGAGCGGCACCGGCCGGTGCTTCAGCCGCGGGGGCCCCAGCAGCCGGAACACCAACAGCCGGTGCGGCGCCCGCGGGCGTGCCTGCCGCGGGCACTCCAGCAGCGGCAGCGCCTTCAACGGGCTGGCCCGCTGTGGGCTGGCCCGCTGCGGGCGGCAGGATCACCGGGTCCACCGGTGCGGGCGGGACCGTGGCGGGCTTGGGCTCGCCGACCACCGTCACCGAGCCGTCCGGGTTGACCACGAGTCTGGGGGCGTCGCCCGCCGGGACCATGCCCAGGGCGCGGGCGCGTTCGGCCAGTGCGGGCGCGGCCTCCTGCTTCGTGACCTCCTGCTGCAGCTGCGCGGCCTGCTCGGCGAGGACAGTGGCCTCCTGCTTCGCGGTCTCCAGCTTGAAGGAGTCGGCGATGGCCTGCGTGGTGAGCCACAGGGTGGCGGCGACCCCCACGGCGAGCAGGGCGATCACCAGCACCACGAACGAGGCGCGGCCGGAGCCCGCGTCGTCGGCGGTGGTCGTCGACGGCGTCACGTGCGAGCGGGTGCCCTCGCGCTGGGCGCGGCGGGCGTAGGCGCGCTCGGCCGCGGCCGTGCGGGGGCGACCGGTGGTGCGCTCCGTCCGCGACGGCTTGACCGGGGCGTCGACGGTGCCGACCGCGCCGGTGACGTCAGTGGTGTCCGTGGGCGGGGCCTGCTTGCGGGCGCGGCGCTGGGGCTGCTCCGGTGCGCGGCGGCCGGTGCGCGTGGCGTTGGTGCTGCGCGCTGGCGCGGTCATGATGCCTCCCGGATGCGTTCCGCGGCTCGCAGTCGGACCGACTGGGCGCGGGGGTTGTGTTCGATCTCTTTCTCGTCGGCGACCTCAGCACCCCTGGTGAGCAGGCGCAGGTGCGGACCGTGGCCGGGCAGCTCGACCGGCAGGCCGGGGGGCGTGGTGGACTTGGCGAGCTCCGTGATCGCCCGCTTGACGATCCGGTCCTCCAGCGACTGGTAGGCCTCGACGACGATGCGGCCGCCGACGGCGAGGGCGCCGAGGGCCGCCGGGATGGCCCGGCGGAGCACGTCGAGCTCGGCGTTCACCTCGATGCGCAGCGCCTGGAAGGTGCGCTTGGCGGGGTGGCCGCCGGTGCGCCTGCTCGCGGCGGGCACCGCGTCGTAGAGCAGCTCCACCAAGCGGGCGCTGGTGGTGAACGGTTCGCGGTCGCGTTCGGCCACCACGGCCTTGGCGATCCGCGCCGCGAAGCGCTCCTCGCCGTACTCGCGCAGGACGCGGGCCAGTTCGCCCGCGGAGTAGGTGTTGAGCACGTCGGCGGCGGTCGGCCCGGTGGTGGGGTCCATCCGCATGTCCAAAGGAGAGTCCCGCGAGTAGGCGAACCCGCGGTCGGCCACGTCGAGCTGCATCGACGACACGCCCAGGTCGAACAGCACACCCTCCACTCGGGACAGTCCGAGGTCGGACAGCGCGTCCGGGAGTCCGTCGTAGACGGTGTGCACGAAGTGCACCCGGTCGCCGTGCCGGGCCAGCCGCTCGCGCGAGAGCGCCAGCGCGTTGGGGTCGCGGTCGAGCCCGATCAGCGTGAGCCGCGGGTACGCCGAGAGCAGCGCGTCGGAGTGGCCGCCGAGGCCGAGGGTCGCGTCCACCAGCACAGCGGGGCGGTCGGCGAGCGCGGGGTCGAACAGCTCGAGGATGCGGTCCACCAACACCGGCTCATGCCGCGGCTGCTCCGCCATCACCACCACCCCCTCTCGAACACCGCCCGGCTCGGGCCGGGTGCCGCCAGGTCCCCGCCCGCTCGTCGGACTTGGCACCGGGGAAGGTGTGCCAAGGCCGAAAGCGAGCGGACCGAGGCCTCACGGCACCCGCGTCCCTGCTGTTCCCCACTGCTCAGAACACGCCGGGCAGGACCTCCTCCCGCGCTTGCGAGTAGCTGTCCTCGTGCTCGTCCAGGTAGGCCTGCCACGCCTGGGCGTCCCAGATCTCCAACCTGGTGATCGCCCCGATGACCACGCAGTCCTTGGTCAGCCCCGCGTACTTGCGCAGCTCCGGTGCGACCGCGATCCGCCCCTGCCCATCCGGCCGCTGCTCGTCCGTTCCGGCGAACAGGTACCGCTGGTAGGCGCGGACCGCCTCGTTCGTCAGGGGTGCGGCGGCGACCTTGCGCGCCATGTCCTCGAACTCCGCGCGCGGGAACACGTAGAGGCAGTGATCCTGACCCTTCGTGACCATCAACCCACCCGCGAGCGCTTCCCGGAACTTGGCTGGCAGTGTCAGCCGCCCCTTGTCGTCGAGCTTGGGGGTGTGCGTACCGAGGAACATCCGATACCCACCTCCCCGCCGAACCGAACGGATCGGCCGCGAGGCCCCCGTCTGCCCCACTTGGCGCCACAGTACCCCACTTTTCACCACAGTCAACGCGAATCGCGCGGCCTCCGGAGCGGGCCCGCGGACGTTTTCCCAGCTAGAGGCCGGGCGCCCGAAGTGGGGGGCGGTGGGGGGAGTGACCGGGCCGGGTTGCCGCACACCCCCTCAGCGGGGCGGGAATCGGCCCTCCGCAGGGCGTCCACAGCCCGCGAACCGCATGTCAGAGCGTCCGGTGGGGGACGGTGGGGCGCCGGGTGGGGTGGCGGTGGGGCACGGTGGGGCCGAGCCGGAACTCACCCGTTCGAGTGGCGCGCGTCCCGTCGTCGTACGAGCACGGAGAGTGAGAGACCGGCGGGCGCCCACGCGGCCGGTCGGAGCACCGGCACCACGGGAACAGCCCAGTGGATGCGCCCACCCATCCCCGGCCGACCGCCGGGCCGACGCCCCCGGGCCCCACGGCGGACTCGAGGCCGCAGACGCTCAAGGCGACGCGACCGTCCGGGTCGACCAGTCCCGGCCCGGCAATCCCGGGTGAACACCAGGCCGATTCACCCACCCCCGATGGACCCGACCCCGGGCCCGCGAGAGGTGGCGAGCGCGCTGGGTCGTACGGCGTCCGGCAGGCCGGAACACCGGCTGCAGGCGGTTTCCGCAGATCCCGACCGCCCAACTGTGGACAACGTCGGCCGCCCGCGTCGCCACCGGCCTATCCTGGCAAGATCGGCTGCGCTGGCCACCTTTCGCGGGTGCCGACGACACCCGCCGACCGGTGGGCGGCCACCGGTCCGCGGCGGGGCTGTCGAGTTTGTTGAACCGTTGGGTACTTCGCCCTCGTTTGACACACTCCATGGCAGGCTGTCGCGGCCACGGGACGTGGTCGGCGATGTCGAGGCGCGCCGATCCTGGCCGCGCCCTGATCGGGTGGCGCCCAGGGGAGCCGGACAGCCGCCGAGATACACCAGGAGGTCGCGTGACGTCGAGTACCCCGCCAGCAGCTCTTCCGGGCAGTCCCTACGGAGCGCAGCCGGGCGGCGAGCCCTACCCGGGCCCGACCGGCCCGTACCAGGGGACCCCGCACGAGGCGCAGGCCCCGGTCCAGCAGCGGCCGGTCGGCAGGCTCGACGAGCTGCACGCCACCGCGCAGCGGATCGCCGCCAACGTCGAGCGGGTCCTGGTCGGCAAGCCCGAGGTGGTGCGGATCGCGCTGGTCGCGCTGCTGGCCGAGGGCCACCTGCTGGTCGAGGACGTGCCGGGGGTCGGCAAGACCTCGCTGGCCAAGGCGCTGGCCCGGTCCATCGACTGCTCGGTGAGCCGGATCCAGTTCACCCCGGACCTGCTGCCCAGCGATGTCACCGGCGTCTCCATCTTCAACCGGCAGACCAACGAGTTCGAGTTCCGCCCCGGGCCGGTGTTCGCCAACATCGTGGTCGGCGACGAGATCAACCGGGCCTCCCCCAAGACGCAGTCCGCGCTGCTGGAGTGCATGGAGGAGCACCAGGTCACGGTGGACGCCAAGACCTACGAGCTGCACGCGCCGTTCATGGTCATCGCCACCCAGAACCCGATCGAGATGGAGGGCACCTACGCCCTCCCCGAGGCGCAGCGCGACCGCTTCACCGCGCGGGTGTCCATCGGCTACCCGGACCCGCAGGCCGAGCTGGCCATGGTCGACGAGCACGCCGCGCACGACGTGTTCAAGACGCTGCGCCCGGTGTCCGACGCCGAGCAGGTGCGCGGTCTCATCGAGACGGTCCGGTCGGTGCAGATCGCCCAGGAGGTGCGCCGGTACGCCGTCGAGCTGGTCTCGGCCACCCGCAGGCTCTCCGAGATCCGGATCGGCGCCTCGCCCCGGTCGACGCTGCACCTGGTGCGCGCCGCGCGGGCGCAGGCCGCGCTGTCCGGCCGCGACTTCGTGGTGCCCGACGACCTGCACGTGGTCGCCATCCCGGTGCTGGCCCACCGGCTGGTGCTCACCCCCGAGGCGCAGGCCTCCCGCCGCTCCCCGGCCGAGCTGGTGCGCGGCCTGATCCAGCGGGTGCCGGTCCCCCAGGCCACGCCCGACCTGGGCGCGCAGTGGACCGGGAACCGCGGGCGCTAGCGAAGTCAGGACGGAGGCGGGATGCGCGCAGCACTGTCGGGGCTGACCACACGGGGTCGGTGCCTGCTCGCGGCGGGGCTGGCGGCGGCACTGTGCTCGGTGGTGCTCAACGAGCGCGACCTGCTGCGCGTGTCGGTCTTCGTGGTAGCGCTACCGCTCCTCGTCTGTGTCCTCACCGCGATGACGCGGGTGGGTCTGCACGCCCAGCGGCACATCTCCCCCGCCCGGGTGCAGGTCGGCGGCCGCACCGAGGTCGCCCTCGCGGTCCGCAGCACCGGCAGGCTGCCCACGGTGGGCCTGCTCGTCTCCGACGGCGTCCCCTACGCCCTGGGCGGCAAGCCCAGGTTCCTCATCGAGCACCTCCCCCGGCTGACCGGCACCCAGCTGCGCTACTCCGTGCAGCCGATGCTGCGCGGCATCCAGCAGCTCGGCCCGCTCAAGGCCACCGTGACCGACCCGTTCGGCCTGGCCGAGTTCGAGCGCGAGCTGGCGGGCACCTCGCGGCTGATCGTGGTGCCCAGGGTGGTGCCGCTGTCCAACGTCCCGGGCGGCTCCGGTCTCGGCTCCGGTGACGACGGCTCGGTCCGGCTCAACGCGGGCCAGGGCGAGGACGACGCGGTCGTGCGCCCTTACCGCCAGGGCGACGACCTGCGCAAGGTCCACTGGCGCTCCACCGCCAAGCGCGACGAGATGATGGTGCGGGTCGAGGAGAGCCCCTGGCGCGGCGGGACCACGGTGCTGCTCGACCGCCGGGTCTACGGCCACCGCGGCACGGGTGCGACCGCCAGCCTGGAGTGGGCGGTCTCCTTCGCCGCGAGCGTGTGCGTGCACCTGCACCGCTACGGCCAGCAGATCCGGCTGGTCACCGAGACCGGCGGCATCCTGGTCGACGACACCGGCCCGGGCGGCCACAGCGACGACGCGGTGCTCGACGCGCTCGCCGCGCTGCAGCCGGTGCACCAGCGCGACATCTCCTGCCCGGCCGACCCCGGCCACGGCCAGGAGCTGATCGCCATCCTCGGTGCCGCCACCCCGGAGTCGATCAGCCAGCTGATCCGCTACCGGACCCGCGGCACCCGCAGCTTGGCCATCCTGCTCGACACCCCGGCGTGGGGCCCGGGCGACGGCCCCGACGTCGACCCGCGGGCCGCGGCCGCGCTGCTCAGCGGCGCCGGGTGGGGGGTCACCATCGCCCGACCGGACATCCCGATGACCCAGGTCTGGGGCGGGGTCTGCCGCACCGGCACCCGGCGGGGCGACACCATGATCGCGGGAGCGGGGACATGAGCGAGCAGACCGCCGAGCAGGCGCAGTGGTCCACCACCGTCACCCCGGTGGTCGCCGCGCTGACCACGCTGTGCGCCTCGACCGCGCTGGCCGGGGTGATCGACGGGGCCCGCTGGCTCGGTTACGCGGGCATCGCGGTCATCGTGGTGACCGCCGTCGGCCTCGGCCTGCGCGCGGTGCGCGCGCCGACCCTGCTGGTCGGGCTGGCCCAGCTCCTCGCGCTGTTGTTCCTGGTCATCGCGCTGTTCACGCACAGCGGGATCCTCGGCTTCATCCCCGGCCCCACGGCGTTCGGCGAGCTCGGTGACGTCCTCAACGCCTCGGTGGAGACGGTGCGGTTGGGCGTGCCACCGGTGCCCGCCACCGCCCCTGTGCTCTGCATGGTCGTGATCGCGATCGGCGCGGTCGCGGTGCTGGTCGACACCCTGGCGGTCGCCGCGGGCACGCCCGCGGCCTGCGGGTTGGTGCTGCTCTGCGTGTACGCGGTGCCCGCCTCGCTGGCCGACCAGCTGCTGCCCTGGTGGTCGTTCCTGCTCGGCGCGGGGTCGTTCGCCGTGCTGCTGGCCGTCGACGGCACCCACCGCCACCGGCTCTGGCGCAACCGGCCCGCGATGCCCGGCGGCGGCGCGGGGGTGGGCTCACCGGTGATCATGGTCTCGGTGGCCCTGGTGCTCGGCCTGCTCACCGGCGGGCTGGCCACCGGCGTCGGCACGGTCGGCAGCCTGCCCGGCACCGGCGGCGAGGGCGGCGGTGGCGGCGGCCTCGCGCTCAAGCCGTTCACCGCGCTGCGCGGCATGCTCGACCAGGGGGCGAACGTCGAGCTGTTCCGCGTCCGCGGCCTGGGCAACGAGAGCCGCTACCTGCGCGCGATGACCCTGCCCCGCTACGACCGCAACGGCGGCTGGGTCGCCGCCGACGCGCTGCCCAACAACGTCCCGGCCGACAGCGAGCTGCCCGCGCCGCCGGGCGACGACGGCGCCGGGACGATCACCCAGGTCGACATCGAGCCGGTCAACTCCAAGGACCTGTGGGCGCCGGTCTACGGCACCCCGCGCCGGATGCGCGACATCCCGGAGGGGATGTTCTACGACTCCGAGGGCGGGATGGTCTACTCCCGCACCGCCCGCAAGCTGGGCCGCTACGTCGAGGAGGCCGACCTCTCCCAGCCCAGCGCCGAGGAGCTGCGGCAGTCCGGCACCGACTTTGACCAGATCAGCTCGGTGTACCGCAACGCGGAGGGGATCGACCCGGAGGTCGTGCAGCTGGCCACCCGGCTCACCTCCGGCGAGCGGACGATGTTCGACAAGACGGTGGCGCTGCAGAAGTACTTCGCCACCACCAACGGCTTCCAGTACAAGACGCAGACCGGGCTCTCCAGCGACGAGGACGCCCTCAAGGAGTTCCTCTTCAACGCCAAGGTGGGCTACTGCGAGCAGTTCGCCTCCGCGATGGCCATCCTGGCCCGGGCGGCGGGCATCCCCTCGCGCGTCGCGATCGGCTACACGGCGGGCTTCCAGAGCGGGGACTACCGGTCGATCACCACCCAGGACGCGCACGCGTGGGTGGAGATCTTCTTCCCCGACCAGGGCTGGATCACCTTCGACCCGACGCCGCTGTCGGACGGCCGCAGCTACGAGCCGCCCTACGTCAGCACCGACCCGAGCACCAACCCCTCGACCGGGGCCTCGGAGGAGAAGCTGCCGACCAACTCGGCCAGCACCACCGCCGCACCCAAGGAGGACAAGCTCGACACCCAGGACCCGGCCGCCAACGCCCCGGTCCCGGGCTCGGTCGACGAGTCCTGGTCCTGGCGGGCGTGGGCCGGGCTCGGCTTCGGCCTGCTGGCCCTGCTGCTGGCGGGCTTGGCGGTGTTCGCCCGGGTCCGGTTCGCGGGCCCCACGGCCGCCGGGGCCGCCGCGCTGGCGGTGTTCTTCCTGCTCGCGACGGTGTCCTGGTGGCTCAGCGCGCTCTGGGTGATCCTGGTCGCCGCCGCGGTCCCGGCGGTGGTCCGCGACCTGCGCAGGCGCAGGCGGCGGCACACCCTCACCGCGCACGACCCCACGGCCGCCTCGGCCGCCTGGACCGAGCTGATGGCCGAGTCCTGGGACCGGGGAGCCGACACCGCGGACACCGACACCGTCCGCACGGCGGCCCGCAGGCTGGTCAAAGAGCACAGCCTGGACGAGGGCAGCAAGCAGGCGCTGCGCACGGTCGTCAACTCCGTCGAGCGCTCCTGGTACGGCGGGCAGACCGACCACGACCCGGACCTGGCCCGCGCCTTCGACGAGGTGGTGCAGGGCATGCGCCGGACGTCACCGCTGGACTGGAAGGGCAGGCTGCTCCCCCGCTCGGTGGTCAGCCCCCGCAAACGCCCCCCGTCCCGGGACGACGACTAGGTCGTGTTTCAGATGTGGATCTTGGGTGTGTCGGTGTCCGGGACGTGGCGAGGTCTCCGGTAGACGGGTAAGCGACCAAGCGAACCCCAATACCGGAGACCTCGTGGCCAGCGTGGCGGCGACGGGCCGGGCTGATCTGACCGACGCGCAGTGGGCTGTGGTGTTCCCGTTGTTGCCTGTCGGTCGCAAGCCGGGCCGTCCACCGAAGTGGAGCAGAAGGCAGTTGATCGACGGGATCCGGTGGCGGGTCCGGGTCGGTGCCCCGTGGCGGGATGTCCCGCCCGAGTATGGGCCGTGGCAGACGGTCTACGGGTTGTTCGGTCGGTGGCAGCGGGCCGGTGTGTGGCAGGTGATCCTGACCGCGTTGCAGGCCCGTGCCGACGCCGACGGGCAGGTCGTGTGGGACATCAGCGTGGATTCCACGATCACCCGCGCCCACCAGCATGCCGCCGGGGCCAGGAAAAGGGGGATCTGCAGGTCGAACCACCCGATACCCCGGCAGGTGGGGACGAGCAGGGAGATCATGGCCTGGGCAGGTCGCGGGGCGGGTGGACCAGCAAGCTGCACCTGGCCTGTGAGCAGGGGCGCAAGCCGTTGTCGTTGCTGCTCACCGCGGGGCAGCGGGGTGACAGTCCGCGGTTCGTGGCGGTGATCGAGGGAATCCGGGTGCCCCGCCCCGGCGGCGGTCGCCCCCGGACACGACCGGACCGGGTGCTG
>NZ_BSTR01000044.1 GCF_030269645.1 Actinokineospora sp. NBRC 105648
GATCCTGGTAGTGACTCCGCCACGGGACCGGCCGACGGCACGATCACATGGCTCGCTCTGCCCGCCGCGGGATTCGCTCGCCCCCTGTGCGGGGCGGCGGCGTGCTGATGCGCCCGCACGATGCTGGAATCGACCGATACCTCACGGTCCAGTTCAACGATCGCCCCGGCCAGCAGCCGCACCTGCGCCACCAGCGCGCACAGGGTACCGGTGCGCGACCAGCGCCAGAACCGGTTACAGACCGTCTTCCACAGCCCATCGCGCTCCGGAAGATCCCGCCACGCCTGTCTTGGCCTTGAACAACATCCCGTTGATCACCCGACGGTCATCCACCCGCGGACGACCCTCCGCCCCCGAAACGGGCAGCAACAGCTCGATGACCCGCCACTGTTCGTCAATCAGCTCATGCCTACGCACCACAACCCAAGATCACAGCAGATCACCCACACCAGCTTTGAGGACAGGCCCTAGGCGCCCCGTCCTGTCGGGCTTGTTTCTCGGCGAAACCGGGGGCTTTCGGCGCTGTCAGGAGTCTTGAGGGCGCGATGGATCGGGGGGACCGAGCAGGCCGTACAGCAGCAGGTCGGTGAGGGTGTCGATGGCCTCGTCGTCGGATAGGTCCGGGGTGATTGGCTCGGTGTCCTCCAGCAGCCACACTCGGCAGAACTGTTCTAGTAGGGCGATGATCGCGGAGGCGAGCACGACGGTGCGGCCCGCGAGGCGGACCCCGGCAGCACGCATGTCGTCGAGGTGGGCGCGCAGCATCGCGGTCTCTTCGTATCGTAGCGATACCACGCGCTTGGCGAAGGACTCGTTGCTCAGGGCCGCTTGCTGCAACGCGATCAGGATCGGTCGGTGCCGCTCGTAGGTGTTCCACAGGACGGCGACGTGCCAGCGCAGGTGTTCGCGGTTGGTGAGGTCGTGCACCGCCGTGTGGGTGGTGAGCTCGTTGCCCATCTCCGCGATCCAGTCCGCCAGCAGCGCCTCGAGCAGCGCTTCCTTATGCGGGAAGTGGTTGTAGAACGAGCCCGCGGACCGCTCGGCCGCCGCGGTGATGTCGGTGACCTTCGCGTTGAGGTACCCGCTGCGCTCGAAGACCCGCAGCGCCGCCGCCTTGAGCGCGGCCTCGGTGGCGGCGGCCTTGGCCTTCCTGGTGCCGCCGGCGGGCGGGTCCTCCCCCGCCCCCGTGCCGGGCCCGGTTCGGACCGGTGTCGCCTCGGCCATCGCCACTCCTTCGGGAGCCTGCCCTCGGCGTCGACTCCGGCACTCGCGACCGGCATAGGCGACGCCAGGTGGCATTCGTTGAACGCACGCTCAGTGAATCACCATTCTCTCAACCACTGTAGTGGGGACATCTGCACAGCACCGAGACGACACCGATCCGGAGGATCTCTGCCAGGTGAGGGCGCCGGGCTGGCCTGCGGCGCTGGCACGGTGGGCGATCTGGTCATCGCCCTCGATGATCGCCACGTCCAGGACGCGCTGCCAAGGGCCTCCCGCGGTCACCACCACAACCGTTCGCGCGCAGTCCTCTACGGCGAACTGCCCGCCTACGGGATGAGTACCTGGCGGCGGCCGTCTCGATCACCCCGTTGCCAAGCCTGTTCCACCTCCGCCAGCGGGACCTCCTCCACAGCGATCTTGATCGCGCCGGCAGCCGCGAACCGGCAGAGCTTTCCGAAGGCCTTGAGGCGCACCTCGTGCGGGGCGAATCCACCTGAGCCCGATAACGTCACCCTGGCGCTGCGCAGCGCCGCCGCGGGTAGTTCGACGGTGGCGCCGGCTAGGTCGCCGACCTGCACGATCCGGGTCTCGCGGGCGACCGGCTTGAACTCGTGCTGGGTGAGCGCGGCGAGCAGGGCTGCCATTGGCGGTCCCCACAGGTAGTCGACGACGACCTGGAAGCCGTCCTCGCCCGCCGCCGCGGCGAAAGCCGGGATCAGCTTGTCCTTGGGTAAGTCCAACGGGATCAGCGCGTCGGCGCCGAGGTCGGTCAGCGACTCCAGGGCCTGCCGGTCTCGGCCGGCGGCCACCACGCGCCCGGCGCCGAGGAGGCGGCCCAGCTGGATCGCGAGCCGCCCGCACACCCCGGTCGCGCCCAGTACGAGCACCGTGTCGCCCTCGGCGAGCTGCCCGCGCCACACGAGGGGGAGGTAGGCGGCCATCCCCGGGTTGATGAACGCGGCGGCTTCGGCGTCCGAGAGCCCGCTCGGCAGCGGGGCCCGCGTCCACGTCGGCACGACGGTGCGCTGCGCCATCGAGCCGAACGGCGTCCGCGGCAGCGCGAAGTAGTACCGGCCACCGTCCGGGCCGATCCCGACGCCGTCGAGGCCGCAGACGAGTGGCAGGTCAGCGGCATTGCCGCTGGTGTAGTGCTCGCCCGTCGCGCGCGCCCGGTCGACCCGGTGCAGCGCGGCCGCCCGGACCTCGATCAAGGACTCCCCGTCACCTGCTTCCGGGTCGCTGAACTCCGCGAAGCGGGGCGGTTCGCCGAAGGCGCTGAGTACGGCCGCGTGCATGTCAGACCACCTGAACCTCTCGAGTGACAACTGAATCGAACTTCGATGAATTCGGATTCACTGACTTGAGATTCAGTGTGACTCGAGCGCGCTCGGGTGTCAAGGCCGCCTGAGACCGGGTTCTGTCGGCCTTCTGGGGTAGTCATGACCCGTGGGCAACGAGACGAACGTCCAAGTCAACGGAGTCGACCTGTGCTTCCAGACCTTCGGCGCGCCGGACGCCCCGGCGGTCCTGCTGATCGCCGGGCTGTCGATGTCGATGGACCACTGGCCGGACGAGTTCTGCCGGCGGCTCGCGGCCGCCGGGCGGCTGGTCGTCCGCTACGACCTGCGGGACAACGGCCGCTCGGTCACCTATCCGCCCGGCGCGCCCGGCTACACCGGCGCGGACTTGGAGCGGGACGCCCTGGGTTTGCTCGACGCGCTGGGCCTGGCCCGCGCGCACCTGGTCGGGTTGTCCGCGGGTGGCGGGATCGCCCTGGTCCTGGCCATCGAGCACGCGGACCGGGTCTCGAGCCTGACCCTGATGTCCACCACGTCCGGATCGGGCGACGACCTGCCCCGGCCGGTGCCGCGGTTGCGGGCACGGTTCGCCGCGCCACCACCGGAGCCGGACTGGACAGACCGCGACGCGGTGGTCGACTACCTCGTCGACGACCTGCGCGCGTTCGCCGGGTCGCACCCGCAGGACGAGGCGGAGAAGCGCGCGCTGGCCGAGCGGGTCGTCGACCGCACCCTCGACATGGCCTCGAGCGTGCGGAACAACTGGCTCATCGACCACGGCGCCGGTGACCCGATCCGCCCGAGGCTGGACCGGGTCACCGCGCCGACACTGGTGATCCACGGGACCGAGGACCCGCTCTTCCCCGTCGAACACGGCGAAGCACTCGCGCGGGAGATCCCCGGCGCTCGACTGCTGGCACTGGACCGGGTCGGACACGAGGTGCCCCCGCGCGCGACCTGGGACACCGTCCTCGACGCGATCGTGGCACACACGTCCTGACCGAACTGTCCATAGTGGCCTGATCAATCAGGCCACTGTGGACAGTTGGCGCACCGTCACTTGCGGAGGACCACCCGCGCGGTGGTGATGTTGTTGCGGTAGTCGGGGTCGCGGACCACGAGCGAAGCACCGGCCCCGGCGATGGTCTGGGCACCGGTGAGCGTCCGGTCGGAGGTGACCGTCACGGCGTAGCTAGTCGACGTGCCGGACGCGAGCGTCGGGAGGTAGAACGCGACGACGCGCCCGTGGTCGGTGACTATGCCGCCCGCCGGGTTGGTGACGCGCGTGCCCTTGGGCAACGTGATGCCCGAGAGGATCGCGGTCGCGGCGGCCGGGCCGTTGTTGCGGACCGTTAGCGTCACGACAAACGGTGCCCCGCTCGTCGCGGTGGCGGGAGCGGAAAGGCTGACGGCGATGTCGGCCCTCGCCGGACCCTGAGGTGCGGTGACGTTGCCGGTGAAGGTGGCCGGTGTCGTCACGCCAGGCGTGGTCGCCGTGATGGTGACCAGCCCGGTCGTGCTCCCCGCGGTCAAAGTGGGTGCGGTGGCCTGCCCGTTGGTGCCAGTGTTCACCGTCGCGGCGGTGGCACCGCCCGCGAAAGCGGCTGTACCCGCGGTGACCGTGAAGGTGACCGGCGTGTCGACGGCCGGACCACCGGCGGTGTTCGTGACCGTGGCGACCAGTGGTGCGGCGAACGAGGTGCCCGCTGTCGCGGACTGACCGCTACCCGAGGTAGCCGCGATGGACGCCGGTACGGCGTTGGTAACCGATCCGGTGAATGTCGCGGGCGCGATCCCCGGAGCGCTCGCCGTGATGGTGACGCCCCCGGCCGTGCGTCCCGCCGTCAACACGGGTGAGGTCGCCCGCCCGTCAGTGCCGGTGGTCGCGGTCGCCGTCGCCGCGCCGCCGGGGAATGTGGCGGGGCCGGTAGTGGCGAAAGTGACGGGAGTACCCGCCGAGGGCTGCCCGATGGTGTCGGTCACCGTGGCCACGAGCGGCGCGGCGAACGGAGTGCCCGCCGGGGTGGACTGGCCGCCGCCCGAGGTGGGGGCGATGGCGCGGGGTACGGCAGCGGTGACGGTCTCGGTGAAGGTGGCGATCGAGGTGGTGCCCGGTGCGCTCGCAACCACGGTAACTGCCCCGGGAGTGATGCCCGCGGTCAAGGCGGGCGTGGTCGCGCGGCCGTCGGTCCCCGAGGTGACCGTCACCGATGTCGCGCCGCCGGGGAAGGTGGCCGGACCGGCGAGGGTGAAGGTGACGGGTGTTCCCGCCACGGGCTGCGAGGTGGGGTTGAGCACCGACGCGGTCAGTGCCGTCGGGAAGGCGGTTCCCGCGGGGGTTGACTGGCCGTTGCCCGCGACCGGGGCGAGCGTCAAGTCCGCGCCGGGGGTCGCGGCGTTGTCGAAGATTTCCCGCAAGATGGCCGAGTAGTCCGCGGCCGTCCCGTCCGGCCGGTAGACGTACCGGCCGCCGGTTTCGCGGGCCAGCCGTTCGAACACCGCCCGCGCCGACGGTGTCTCAGCCGCCGCACGCGTGTCCCCCGCCGCGACGCAGTCGCCGGAGAGCAGGACGTGCACCGGGACACCGAGGCCCCGGGCGCGGCCGATCAGGCCGTCGATGTCGCCGCTGTGCGGGGACGCGTCGGTGACCAGCACGATCTCGCCCGCGCTGTCCTCGTCACCGGTCAGGCGGTCCAGCGCCAGGCTCACCGCGCCTGCGGAGTCCTCCGGGCAGTCGTCGCCGCCGCTGGCGTAGAGGCCGTTGACGGCCGCGATGGCAGCGGCGGAGTCCGTGGTGTTGGGCAGCACCAGCGTCGGGCTGTCCTTGAAGGTGATCAGCTCGTAGGACACCTCGCGCTGCACCTGGTCGTAGTCCTCGCCGCCGCGGCTGCCGATGAACCCGGCGAGCGCGGACTTGGCCCCCGCCAGCTCGTTGCTCATCGACCCGGTGTCGTCGACGGCCATGTCGACCCGCAACGGCGGCCAAGTCGATACCAGGTTCTGGACCTTGACCTCGGCGCCGCACGAACCGGTGTGCGTGGTCTCCATGGCGGTGCGGTTCATCGGGTTCCGCGCCCCGCCGGGGACCTTGAGGATGGCGAAGTTGACCTCCGCGCCGGTGGTGAGGAAGTCGTCCTGGTAGACCGATCCGTGGCGGATGCCCACCGGACTCGGGTCCCGCGAGACCGTGGAGGCCATGAACCCCGAGACGGCGGCGGTCTGCGGCCCGAACGGGCAGGTGATGACGGTTTTCGCGTTGCCGGTGATCCCGGCGCCCCGCCCGTTGATCTGGGCCACGACGCTGCCGAAGCCGAAGAACACCCCGGCGGTCCCCAGCTGGGCGCGGGTGGCCACCGCGTCCTCGACGGTGACCCGGTTGCTCCCCCGGTCGATTGTGTACACCTTGGACGGGTCGAGCTGGTTCAGGTAGTCGAGCTTGAGGCCGCGCAACAACTCCCCCAGCACGGGGTTGCTCGCCACAGCGGCACGGCTGTAGTCCACCGACATCTTCGCGATGTCGTTTGTGGACACACTCTTATCGGCGGCGGGCGCCTGCTCGGCGGCCGCGGGTGACACCCCGACGCACAGGGCTATCGCCACTGCCGCGGCCAACCCCAATTCACGGATCTTCGTCGCACTCATGGACCTTCCTTTGTCGAAGCGGGCACTATCCCGGCGTTCGCGACACCTCACAAACCCGTTAGCCCCGCCGACGAGGAATCACCCGTGCAACCCGATCCCCCACCTGGGTGGGTGCACGAGCACACTGGGAGTGGACTTGGACGCGACGCCCCGATCGGGGGCCGGCGGCAAGGGCGGGGCCTGGCGGGCGGGCGCCGACGCTCGCCGTCCGGTCGACCTCGTCCCGCAGATGGTGCACGGCGATCTACCCGGCACCGTTGGACGAACCACGAACCCCAGAGTGCGCGGGTGAGGGTCGGGGCTGAGCTGGTCGGCCCCGACCTCCACTCGCCGGTGGATCAGGTGGCGTTGGATGGTTCGGCCATGGCCACGGCGATCTTGCGGGGGCCGGTGAACGGTTCGCGGCCGTGAGCGACTGACATGTTGTCCACCACCAGCAAGTCGTCGCGCTGGTAGTCGAAGCGGGTTGACGCGGTGCGGAAGCAGGCTCGTAGGTGGGCGACCACGTCGTCGGGGATTGGGGTGTTGTCGCCGTAGTAGGTGTTGTTGGGGAGTCCTTCTTGGCCGTACAGGTCTAGCAGGCCCTCCCGTACGTCGTCGGGGAGGCTGCTCTCGTGGAAAAGCACGATGTGGTTGAACCACACCGGGAGGCCGGTCACCGGGTGGGTGTGGACGGCGTCGCGGACGGCTGTGGTGCGCAGACCCTCGTCTGTCCACTCGGGAGTGATACCGCCTGCCGCGCACTGCCGTTCGACCTCGGTGCGGCTCTCCGTGCCGAACACGGTGGTCCAGCGCAGGCCGACGTCCTCGCCGTAGTTGCGCACGACCATCCACTTGCGACGCTCGAACTCCGCCCGCACGTCCGGGTCGACGGTCTCGTAGACCGCGCGGACCGACGCCAGCGGGGTGGCGCCCTGGGTCAGCGGCGGCTCGACGCAGTGGAAGAACAGCGTCAGCGGCCACACGGCCTGGTAGGACATCTCGTTGTGCAGCGGGATCTCCGCCGCCCGCGGGTACTCTGTCGAGGTGTAGACGTTGCCCTTGATCACGCTGCGCGGCGAGGACTGCTCGGTGTAGGTCAGCGGCTCGCCGGACAGGGCGCGCACGGCGTCGGCGAGGCCGTCCGGGCCACCGATGTCGAAGCCGCGCAGCAGCACGGCTCCCTTGGCGTGCAACAGGTCCCGGATGGCCGCGCGGTCGCGGCGCAGGCGGTCGAGCACGGGGCCGTCGCCCTCGACGACCTCAGCCAGGGTCGGTGCGGTCATCAGTGGTCCTCCGTGGGTCGAGCGGGGTGGTTCACGCCTTGCCCGCCGCCTGGACCAGCAGCGGAACGATCTTGTCCAGCGCGTAGGGGATGCTCAGCGTGGAGGGGAACGCCAGCGACAGCGCGGTCTCGACCTCCAACGGCACGTAGGCGCCGCGCTTGACCGCGGGCAGGGCCTGGAAGAGGCGGTCGGCCTCGACCTTGGCCCGCTCCTCGGGGTTGCGGAAGGAGAACAGGACCACGTCGGCGTCGAGCAGGGCGGTGTTCTCCTGCGCCACGACCGCGCGCCCGGCCGGACCGGACTGCGGCAGGCCGGTGACCTTGTCCGACAGCTTCATCCCGAGCTGGGAGATGAACGCGGCCGAGGCGTCGGCGGGCAGGATGATGGTGGCCAGGGCACCCTCGGCGTTGAGCAGGTTGAAGGTGAACGTCTTGCCCGCGAGCGCGGCCCCGTGCTGCTTCTTCGCGGCGTCGATCTTCGAGGTGACCTCGGCGACCAGCTTGTCGGCCTCGTCCTCGCGGCCCAGCGCGGTGCCGATCCGGCCGACCCGGGTCTGCCAGGTGTCCTCGGCGACGTCCTGGGCGTAGGACAGCGTGGGCGCGATCGCGCTGAGGTTGGCGTAGTCGTCGGCCAGGCTGTAGCTGTCGGTGGCCAGGATCAGGTCCGGGCCGAGCGCGATGATCTTCTCGAACGGCAGGCTGTCCTCATAGGACAGCTGCTCGACCTTGGCACCACCCAGCTTGGCCTCGACCCACGGCGGCAGGCCGGAGTCGAAGTTGGACGCCGGGGTGGTGGCGAGCGGGTTCACCCCGAGCGAGACGGCCTCGTCCAGGTCGCGCATGAAGCCGACCGTGACGACGCGCTGGGGCCGGGCCGGGATGACGGCCTTGCCCTCGGCACCGTCGATCGTCACCGGGAAGCCCCCGCCGCCCGCCGCGGGCCCCGCGGAGGTGGTGGGCGCGGACCCGGCGGAACCTCCGCTCCCGCACGCCGCCAGTCCGGCGGTGAGCGCGCCCACGCCGGTCGCGGTCAGGAAGAACCTCCGGGACAGCGGGCGCGCCACGCCAGTCCCGTTGTTGTGCACCATGTCGTTCGAGCCTCTCATGCTTTCTTGCCTGGTTACTGCTGGTCGGTGAGGGCGGCGGCGGCGATCGGACCGACGTCGCGCAGTGCCGCCGCGCCCATCAGGTCCTCGTGCGGCCAGTCGACCTCGCGCACGGACACGCGGCCCGCGACGTGGGGAGCCCAGTCTGGCGGTTGGCCATCGGAGGCGCGGACGAGCGTGAGGTCGCCCCGGTAGCGGTCGAGCGGGCCATCTCGGTCCACAGTGGACACTGTGCGCAGGCTCGTGACCAGGTCGCGGGCCCGCGCTTCGGGGAGTCCGGCGAGCACCGCGTCCGGGACGGTGTCCTCACCGGGTTCCTGGTCGGTGGTGGGGTGGCTGTCGAGCAGGACGAGCGCGCGGACCTCGCGGCCCGCCCGCTCGAGCAGGCAGGCGATCGCGTGGGCGATCACTCCGCCCAGCGACCACCCGAGCAGACACACCGGGCCTGCCGGAGCGGTCTCGGCGATGGCCGCGGCGTAGCGCTCGGCGACCTCGCGCAGCGTGGGCTCGCCGGTGAACTCCGTGGCCTGCAGGGCGAACACCGGCCGGTCCGGCAGGTGGGGCAGCAGGCCCGCGTAGGCCCAGCCGAGCCCGAGCGCCGGGTGCACGCAGAACAACGGTGGCGCGCTCCCGTTGGCGCGCAGGGGCATGACCGTGTCCAGCGCCCGGTCACTTTGCTGAGTGCCCAATCGCGCCGCGATGCCCGCCGGGGTCTGGCCGTCGAGGATCAGCCGGACACCGACCGCCGTCCCCAGTTCGGCACGAGCCCGGGAAGCGAGCCGGGCAGCGAGCAATGAATGCCCGCCCAGGGCGAGGAAGGAGTCGTCGGGGCCGACCTCCGGCAGGTCGAGCACCTCGGCGAAGAGGGCGCACAGCGCCTTCTCCGCCGGGGTGGCCGGTTGCCGGGTGGACGTGGTGGCGAAATCGGGAGCGGGCAGGGCGCGCCGGTCGAGCTTTCCGTTGGGCAGGGTCGGGAACTCCGCCAGCACCACCACCGCGGAAGGTACGAGGTACTCGGGCAGCAGCGCCGCGAGCCCGGCCCGGATGTCGGTGTCAGCGGCACCCGACGACCGGACCACGTAGGCCACGAGCCTGCCGGACCGCACGACCACCGCCGCCCGGCCGATCCCCGGAAGTCCACTCAAGACAGATTCGACCTCGCCCGGCTCGACCCGGTGGCCGCGGACCTTCACCTGGTCGTCGGCCCGGCCGAGGAAGTCGATGGTGCCGGAGGCGTTGTGCCGCACCAGGTCACCGGTCCGGTAGAGCCTGCCACCGGACCCGAACGGGTCGGCGACGAACCGGGACGCGGTCTCGGTCGGCCGTCCCACGTACCCGCGCGCCACGCCCGCGCCGCCGACGTACAGCTCACCGGGCACGCCCGCGGGCACGGGGTTGAGGGCCGAGTCGAGGACGTAGGCCGTGGTGTTGGCCATCGGGAGGCCGATGTGCGGCGCGGTGCCCGGCAGCACGCGCGTCCATAGCGCGTCGACCGTGGTCTCCGTGGGACCGTAGAAGTTTAGCCCGGTCACCCCGGCCCCCGCGAGGTTGCCCCAGAGCGCCGCCCCGACCGCTTCCGCTCCGGTCGCGACCACGGACGGCCGGTGCTCGCCGGCCAGCAAACCGTCCGCCACCAACAACTCCAGCAACGACGGCGGCACGTCCAAGAAGTCCACCCGGTGCTCCCGCACATAGCCGACGATCTCGACCGAGTCGCCCATCAAATCGTCGGGCAACACGTGCATCTCGTGCCCCGACAACATCCACACCAACGGGTCCACCGACCCGTCGAACGCGAACGACAACGCGTTGAGCACCCGGACCGCCCGTCCCAGCGGCTCCATCACCGCTCGGCGGTGCGCTTGCGCGAGGTTGGCCAAGCCGCCGTGGGTCGCCACGACACCCTTGGGGCGACCGGAGGAGCCCGAGGTGAACACGATGTACGCGGCCGAGTCCGGCCCCAGCGGACCGAGCGGCACGCCCGTGCCGGTCCAGGTCCGCGGGTCTGGCCGAACGCCGTCGAGGTCGTCGCGGGCCGTGATCACGATCGCGGGCGTGGCCTCGGCCAGCACCGCAGAAACCCGGGCAGCCGGGTAGACGGGATCGACCGGGACCACCACTCCCCCGGCCCGCCACACCGCCAACATCGCCACGACAACGTCCACCGACCGCGGCAACACCACCGCGACCCGGGTCTCCCTACCGACACCGAGGGACACCAGGTGTGCGGCCAACCTGTCCGCCAGCGCGCCCAGCTCGCCGAAGGTCAGCGACACGCCCGCACAGACGACAGCCACGGCGGCGGGGTCCTGCGCCGCGATCAAATCGAGGGCGAGAACCTCGGGGAACGCGACCACGTGGTCGTTCCAGCGAACCTGGTCGGCCGGGGACGAGCCACCGACCCGGCCAACCGGGCGCGCGGGATCGGCGGTGATCGCGGTCAGCACGTCGGCCAACCGCGCGGCGATCTCGGCCGCTCGGCGGGGTGCCACGAGGTCGGCGCGGTGCTCCAGCAACAGGCGCTCACCGGGTACGGCGGTCAGCGTCAGCGGGTAGTGGGTCGCGTCCTCGGTGTCCACAGCGGACACTCGCAGGTCGAGCGCGTCGCGCACCCGGTCGATACCGTCGTCGTCGACGGGGTAGGACTCGACGACCACCAGGGTGTCGAACAGCGGCCCAATTCCGGCGAGCGCCTGCACCTCGGCGAGGCCGAGGTGGTGGTGTTCCAGCGTCGCGGCCTGGGTCTGGTGCAGCATGCCTAGTAGCTCTGCCACCGAACGCCCCGGCCGCAGGTCGAGCCGGACGGGGACAGTGTTGATGAACAGTCCGACCATCGCCTCGGCCCCGGGAAGGTCGGCGGGCCTGCCCGAGACGGTGGCGCCGAACACGACGTCGTCGCGCCCGGTGAGTCTGCCCAGCGTGATTCCCCAGGCTGCATGCACGAGCGTGCTGAAGGTGACCCCCAGATCGCGGGCGCGCTCGACTAGGTCGACACCGTCGAAGGGCACCGGGATCCGGACGGTGCGCGCGGACGTGGTCGGCTCGCCCACCGGCGCGAGCAGCGTCGGCTCCGTCAGGCCGTCCAGGACACCACGCCACACATCCAGCGAGGTGGCCCGGTCCCGGCGGTTGAGCCAGGAGAGGAAGTCGCGGAACGGGCGGGGTGCGGGCAGCGGAATGCCCGCGTAGATGGCGAACAGATCGCGCAGCAGCAACGGCGCGGACCAGCCGTCCAGCAGGATGTGGTGGTTCGACAGGACCAGCCGGTGCCTATCCGGACCGGTCCGGATGAGCAGGAACCGGATTAGCGGCGGCTCGTCCATGGTGAACGGGGCCGCTCGGTCCGCGGCGAGCGCGTCGTCGACCGCGGGCCCGGTCAGCTCGACCTCGGTCCACGGCACGGCGACCCGGCGCAGCACGACCTGCACCGCGCCCGCCGGGTCGGCGACGAACGCGGCCCGCAGGTTGGCGTGGCGCGCGATCAACGCCTCCGCCGCCGATCGCAGCCGGGCCGGGTCGAGCGGGCCGGTGAGGTCCACGACCGTCTGGACGGTGTAGACGTCCTCGGTGTCGAGGGTGGCGTGGAACAGCAGGCCCTCTTGCAGCGGCGCGAGCGGCAGTACCTCCTCGATATTCGACCGGCTCACGGCGCGCCCCACTTGGCCTCGAAGGCGTCGAGCCTGCCCTGGTCGATCGACACCAGCGGCATGTCCGACGGGGTGTGCCCGCCGCCCGCGCGGCGGGTGTGGTCCACCAGGGCGCGCAGTGCCCGCGCCCACGCGTCGGCCAGCGCCACCACCTCGTCGTGGGTGAACACACCGTCCGGATAGGACCAAGTCGAGCGCAGCACAGGTCCGGCGGGAATGTCTTCGGTCAGGGCGGTGACTTCCAGGGCGGCCGGTGCGGGGGCGTCCAGGTCGGAGACGCCCGCGAGGTCAGCGAACTCGGCGGACTGCGTCCACGGCCCGGTCTGGCCGTCGGTGCCGTAGCGGCCGAGGTAGTTGAACAGGATCTGCGGCGCCGGGGCGGTCAACTCGGTAGCGGTGTCCAGGTTGAGGTGGCGCAGCAGGCCATAACCGATGCCCCTGTCGGGCAGCGCGCGCAAGGACTCCTTGACAAGCTTCACCGCGTCGCCCGCCTGGACACCGCCTGCGAACGCGTCGACAACGTCGACCGAGGTGAGGTCTAGGCGGACCGGGTACTGCGTGGTGAACCACCCGACCGTGCGGGAAAGCTCGGCACCGGGGACGACGTGCTCTTCCCGTCCGTGGCCCTCCAGGTCCACGGACACGATCGGCCGTGCCCTGCGGGAAGCGACGGCAAGCCCCAGGGCGGTCAACAGGATGTCCTCGACCCCGGCATAGAAGGCCTCCGGCACGGTCGTGAGCAAGGCGTCTGACACTTCGACGGGAACCTGCACACGCACCGACCGCAGCGAACCGATCGTGTCGCGCGTCGGGTCGAGCGGGCGCGAGCCCAGTGGCTCTTCCGGCTCCGAAAGCCATTGCGGCAGTTCGGCTACGCGCTCGGGGCGGCCCGCGGCGGCGACCAGACCGTGCGCCCAGTGTCGGAATGAGGTCGCGGGCGGGTCGAGCCGGAGTGAGCGGTAGGCCTCGACCAGGTCGGGTACCAGGATGCGCCAGGACACGCCGTCCACCACGAGGTGGTGCGCGACGAGCAGCACCGGGCCACGGTCGATCGCGACCACCTGGAGCACGACGCCGCGCTCAGGGGCGAGCCGGTCGGCGGCGGCGTCGAGTTCAGCCCGGACGTCACCCGAGCCGCGACGCACGAGCCCGGCGGTGTCACCGGCGGGCGGGATGGTCATCACCCATTCCCCGTCCACCCGGGCCATCGAGGCTCGGAGCACGTCGTGGGTGCGCACCAAGACGTCCACGGCACGGGCCAGCCGTTCGACATCGAGGTCGTCGGGGGCGGTGAGCACCACGGACTGGGCGTACCGGCGGCGTAGACCGTCGCGGGCGAGGACTGCGCGCATGATCGGCGTCAACGGCACGTCCCCGACTGGTGCGAGCCGTTCGGGTGCGGCGGTCTCGGACCGGGAGTCGGACACCAGTGCGAGCGCGGCCGGGGTCCGGTGGTCGAACACGTCTCGCGGGGAGATCCGCAGACCGGCGGCACGGGCCTTCGACACGAGCTGGATGGAGGCGATGCTGTCGCCGCCGAGCGCGAAGAACGAGTCGTCCGGCGCGACCAGGTCCCGGCCCAGCACCTCGGCGAACACGGCGCAGAGCCGCTCCTCCGCACCGCTCACGGGGGCCCGTACGGGCGCGTCGGACGCGAGTTCGGGTGCGGGGAGAGCCCGGCGGTCGACCTTGCCCGAGGGCATCAGCGGGAACGCGTCGAGGTAGGTGAAAGCCGTGGGCACCATGTGCTCGGGCAGCCGGGTGCCCAGCCACGACTCCAGGCCCCGCGGGTCCTGGCCGGGGTGGGTCACCAGGTAGGCGGCGAGCAGGGTCGCCCCGCCGGGGCCGCGCACCGTGGTGACGACGGCTTGGCGGACCGCGTCGTGCTCGCCCAGGGCGGCCTCGATCTCCTGGAGCTCGACCCGCATGCCGCGGATCTTGACCTGGTGGTCCACCCGGCCCAGGAACTCCAGCGTGCCCCGGGCGGTCCACCGGGCGAGGTCGCCGGTGCGGTAGAGCCGCTGCCCCGGGGTCCAGGGGTCGGCGACGAACCGGGCGGCGGTCTGCGCCGGGTCGCCGACGTAGCCGCGGCCCAGCGGGAGACCGCCGGTGTAGAGCTCGCCCTGCACGCCCACGGGCACCGGGTTGAGCGCGGCGTCGAGGACGTGCGCGCGGGTGTTCGGGTTGGGCCTGCCGATGCTGATGCCGTGCCGCTGCTCACCTTCGCGGTAGAACTCGTGGGTCACGCCGATGGTGGCCTCGGCCGGGCCGTAGCCGTGGTACATGACCGCGTCCAGCCCGGCCCGGAACCGGTCGAACAGCTCCGGGGTCAGCGCCTCGCCCCCGCACCAGACGTGCTTGAGCGAGGCGCGCACGGCGGCGATTTCGGGCAGCTGCAGCAGCATGTCCAGCATCGAGGCGACCAGGTAGGTGAAGCTGACCCGGTGCCGGGTGATCAGGTCGAGCAGGTACTCGACGTCGCGTTCCCCGCCCGGTTCGGCCACCACGACCGCCGCGCCGGTCACCAGCGGCAGGAAGATCTCGTTGATGGAGATGTCGAACCCGAGCGGTGCCTTGAACAGCGCGGCGTCGCCGGGGCCGAACCCGAGCATCTCCCGCTGCCACAGCAGCCGCGCCGCGATCGCCTGGTGGCAGATCATCGCGCCCTTGGGCGTCCCGGTGGAGCCCGAGGTGTAGATAACGTAGGCCAACCCGTCCGGGTGCAACGCCGGGGTGGCGGCCGGGGTGCCGGGGTCGTGCGGCTCGCCGACGAGCACTGGCACGTCCAGCTCGGGCAGGCCCTCGCCGGTCGCGCTGATCACCGCGCGCAGCCGCGCGGTGGCGTGGATGTCGGCGATCCGCCGGGCGGGCCAAGCGGGCTCGAGCGGCACGAACGCCGCGCCGATCCGCTGCACGCCGATGAGCGCGGCGACCAGGTCGGCGGAGCGTTCCAAGTGGACGCCCACCACCTGCTCGGGCGCCACGCCGCGCGCGGTGAGGGCGCGGGCCACGAGGTCGGCCCGCTGGTCGAGCTCGGCGTAGGTCAGGCGGAGGTCGCCGTCCACGACGGCGAGCGCGTCGGGGGTGCGGGCGACCTGCGCGGCGAACAGACCGGGCACGGTGGCGTCCGGGACCGGGGTCGCGGTGTCGTTCCACCCCACGACGAGCCGGTGCCGTTCGGCCGGGGCGAGCACGTCGAGCCGGGACAGCCGGGTGCCCGGCGCGGTGGCCAGCACGCGCATGACCCGGACCAGCCGCTCCGCCATGATGTCCACAGTGGACTTGTCGAACAAGTCGGCGTCGTACTCGACCGACCCGTCGAACGCGCCGTCCGGGCGCGGGGTGAGGTTGACCGCCAGGTCGAACTTCGCGCCGGTCTCCTGTTCCCCGGTCACCGGGGTGGCGGTCACCCCGGGCAGACCGGGGTTGCCCGCGTCGGCCGGGCGGAAGTCGACCATGGTCTGGAACAGCGGGTGCCTGCCCGCGGCGCGCTCGGGGTTGAGCACCTCGACGACCCGGTCGAACGGGGCCTCGGCGTTGGCGTAGGCGTCCAGCGCGGCCCCCCGGACCCGGGTGACCAGCTCGTGCGCGCTCGGGTCGCCGGTCAGGTCGGTGCGCAGGACCACGGTGTTGACGAAGAACCCGACCAGCTCGTGCAGCGCCGCCTCGTCGCGGCCCGCGACCAGCGCGCCCAGCGGGATGTCGGTGCCCGCGCCGAGCTTGTGCAGCAGCGCAGCCACGGCGGCCTGGGCGATCATGAAGTCAGTGGCCCCGGTGGCGTGGCCCAGGGTGCGCAGCCCGGTGACCACGTCGGCAGGGACCGTGAACCGGACGGCGCCGCCACGGGTGCCCGTGGTCGAGGACCGTGGGCGGTCGGTGGGCACGGGCACGGCCTCGGGGAGCCCGGCGAGGGTGTCGCCCCACCAGCGCAGACGGGTGGACAGAAGGCTGTCGTGGTCGTTCGCGGAGCCGAGCAGATCGCGCTGCCAGAGCGTGTAGTCGGTGTACTGCAGGGGAAGCGGCGCCCAGTCCGGCGTTTGGCCACGCAGTCGGGCCGCGTAGGCCGCGGCGAGGTCGCCCAGCAGCGGAGCGGTGGACCACTCGTCGCCGGCGATGTGGTGCACGACCACCGCGAGCACGTGGTCGTCCGGCCCCGAGCGCAGCAACGCGAGACGGATCGGCGGCTGGGTGTCGAGCGCGAACGGCCGCGACACGAATTCGGTCGGGTCCGTACCGTCGATCAGCTCGAACGGCACGGCAGCGCCGGTGAGGATGTGCTGGTACGGCGTTCCCCCCACATCGGGGTAAACCGTGCGCAGGATCTCGTGGCGGTCGACCACGTCGTGCGCGGCGGCACGGAGGGCATCGACGTCGAGCGGCCCTTGCAGGCGCGCGACGTAGGGGACGTTGTAGGTGCCGCTCGGCCCGTCGAGCCGGTGCAGGAACCACAGCCGCAGCTGGGCGGGTGACAGCGGGATCCGCTCCGGGCGGTCCCGGCGGGCGAGGACATTCCGAAGTGGAATGTTGTCGGCCGTGCCGATGCGGGCTGCCAGACCCGCGACGGTGGGGGCGTCGAACACCTGCCGGATCGACACGTCGGCGGCGAGCTCGGCGCGCAGCCGGGAGACCAGTCGCGCGGCGAGCAGCGAGTGCCCACCCAGGGCGAAGAACGAGTCGTCCACCCCGACCCGCTCGACCCCGAGCACCTCGGCGAACAGGGCCGCGACGAGCCGTTCGACCTCGGTGCGCGGTTCGGTCCCCGCACCCGTGAACTCGGGCGCGGGCAGGGCGCGGCGGTCGAGTTTCCCGTTGGGGGTCAACGGGAGCGCGTCGAGCACGACGAGCGCCGCGGGCACCAGGTAGTCGGGCAGGGACTTCGCCAGCTCGTCGCGGAGGTGCCCGGTGTCGATGGCCGAACCGGTCAGGTAGCCGACGAGGCGGGTGGTCCCGTTGTCGGCGCGCGCGACGACCGCGGCCTGGGCGATCTCGGGGAACGCCGTGAGCGCGGCCTCGACCTCACCCGGTTCGACCCGGTAGCCGCGGATCTTGACCTGGTCGTCGACCCGGCCGAGGAACTCGACGGTCCCGGCGGCCGTCCAGCGCACCAGGTCGCCGGTGCGGTAGATGCGGCCACCGGAGCCGAACGGGTCGGCGACGAAGCGGGCCGCACTCTCACCGGGGCGGTCGGCGTAGCCCCGGGCCAGACCGGCGCCCGCGACGTAGAGTTCCCCCGGCACGCCGACCGGGACCGGCGCGAGCGTGGTGTCCAGCACGTGGATCCTGGTGTTGGCCAGTGGACGGCCGATGTGCGGCGCGACGTCCGGGGTGATCCGGGTCCACAGCGCGTCGACCGTGCACTCGGTCGGACCGTAGAAGTTGACCGCGGTCACCCCTTCCGCTGCGGCGAGCCGGGACCACAGCGCGGGGCCGACGGCCTCGGCGCCGGTACCGACCACGGCGGGCGCGAGGTCGAGCAAACCCTCGGCGACCATCAGCTCCAGCAGCGACGGCGGCGCGTCCACGTAGTCGATCCGGTGGTCGCGGACGTAGCCCACGATCGCGGCCGGATCACCCATCGACCCCTCGGGCAGCACGTGCATCGTGTGCCCGGCGAGCATCCACACCAGCGGGTCCACCGACCCGTCGAAGGCGAAGGACATCAGGTTGAGCACCCGCACCGGGCGGCCCAGCGGCTCCACGAGCGCGCGGCGGTGCGCCACCGCCAGGTTGACCACGCCCTGGTGGGTGGCGACGACGCCCTTGGGGCGCCCAGTCGAGCCGGAGGTGAACACGATGTAGGCGGCGGACCCGGGTCGGGGGCGCACCGGAGTGGCGGTTCCCGACCACGGTTCGTCCAGGACGAGAACGGGTCCGGCGACGTCGGTCGACCGGGTGGCCAGCACGACCGCGGGCGCGGCCTCGGCCAGTACGGTCGCGATCCGCTCGGCCGGGTGGCGGGGGTCGACCGGAACGGCCACGCCGCCCGCCTTCCACACCGCGAGCAGGGCAACGACGACCTCGACGGACCGGGGCAGGACGATCCCGACCCGGGTCTCCAACCCGACCCCCGACGCGGCCAGCCGCGCCGCGAGGACGTCCGAACGCGCGTCCAACTCGGCGAAGGTCAACGACTCCGTGCCGCAGACGACGGCCGCGGTGTGCGGGACCAAGACGACCCGTTCGGCGAAGAGGTCGACCAGCGTCGCGTCGGGCACGTCAGTCACCGGCTGGTTCCACTGCCGCAAAAGCAGATCCCGTTCACCGGCGACCATGACGTCCACAGTGGACAACGGCTGGTCCGGCGCGGCGGCCAGTGCGGCGAAGACCCGGCCGAGCCGGTCGAGCAGGCCCTCGGCGGTGGCGCGGTCGAACAGGTCGGCGTCGTACTCGAGCGAGCCGAGCAGGCCGCCGTCGGTGTCGGCGGTGAAGGTGAAGCCGAGGTCGAACTTGGCCGGGGTGCCGGATCCCGGCTCGATCACCGTGGTCGCGAGGCCGTCGAGACCGGTGGTGCCGGAGCTGGGGATCCAGTGGTCGACCAGCGTCTGGAACAGCGGGTGGCCCGCCGACCGGTCGGGGTTGACCGCCTCGACGACGCTGTCGAACGGCACGTCGGCGTGGGCGTAGGCCGACAGCGCCGTGTCCCGGACCCGGCGCAGCAGTTCGCGCGGGGTCGGGTCGCCCGCCAGGTCGACGCGCAGCACGACGGTGTTGACGAAGAACCCGACGAGCCGGTCCAGCGCCGGGTCCGACCGACCGGACACCAGCGCGCCCAACGGGATGTCGGTGCCCGCGCCGAGGCGGTGCAGCAGGGTGGCGACGGCGGAGTGGGCCAGCATCAGCTCGCTCGCGCCGGTGTCGGCGAGCAGGGCGCGCACCGCGGCCATCGTCTCGGCCGGGACCTTCGCGCGCACCCGGCCGCTGCTCGCGGCGGGACCTGCCGGACGCGGTCGGTCAGTCGGCAGGGTGATGGCCGCCGGGACGCCCGCGAGTGTCTCGACCCAGTGCGCCAACCCACGGGACACCACGCTGCCCGGGTCGGCGGGGTCACCTAGGACTTCGTGCTGCCAGAGGGTGTGGTCGGCGTACTGCACGGGAAGCGGCGCCCAGTCCGGGGCGTGCCCGCGCCGCTGTGCGGCGTAGGCGGTGGCCAAGTCGTCCAGCAGCGGGCCGGTGGACCACTCGTCGCCCGCGATGTGGTGCAGCACCAGGGAAAGCACGTGGTCCTGGTCGTCGAGGCGCAGCAGCGCGACCCGGATCGGGACCTCCGACTCCAGGGCGATGGGGTGTCCGGCCGCGACGGCCAGGTCGTGGGCCAGGCTCTTCTCGCTGGAGGCCACCACGGTGAAGGGGACAGTGAAAGGGGCAGTGGCGTTGAAAGGGGCGGTGCCGAGCACGCGTTGTACCGGGGTCCCGTCGACCTCCGGGAACGTCGTGCGCAGCACCTCGTGCCTGGCCGCCACGTCGTCGAACGCCGCGCGCAACGCCGGGACGTCCAGGGAACCGGTCAGCCGCGCGGCGAAGGGCAGGTTGTACGCGGCGGACGGGCCGTCGAGCCGGTGCAGGAACCACAGCCGCCGCTGGGCCGGGGACAGCGGCACGTGCGCCGGTCGCGGCCTCGGGGTCAACGCAGGCGCGGCGACGGCCGCACGGCTGTCGAGGTGCGCGGCGAGCCCGGCCACGTCGGGGTGGTCGAACACCACGCGGATCGACAGGCCGCCGCCGAACTCCGCGCGGATGCGGGAGATCAGCCGGGTCGCCAGCAGCGAGTGGCCGCCCAGGGCGAAGAACGAGTCTTCAGCCCCGACCTCGGACAGGTCGAGTACCTCGGCGAACAGCGCGCACAGCCGGTGCTCGGTGGGCGTCGCGGGGCGGCGGGACGCCGTGGCCCGGTAGTCCGGCTCGGGCAACGCCCGGCGGTCGAGCTTGCCGTTGGGCAGGGTCGGGAACTCCGCCAGCACCACCACGGCGGCGGGCACGAGGTAGTCCGGTAGCCGCCGCGCCAACTCGGCGCGCACGACCTCCGGGGAGGTCTGACCGGTCAGGTAGGCGACCAACCGGGTGCCGTTGTCCTTCCTGGCCACGACGACCGCCTGGTTGACACCGTGAAGTCCACTGAGGACGGACTCGACCTCGCCCGGCTCCACACGGTGGCCGCGGACCTTGACCTGGTCGTCGGCACGGCCCAGGAACTCCACGGTCCCGGCCGCGGTCCGGCGCACCAGGTCGCCGGTGCGGTAGAGCCGACCGCCCGAGCCGAACGGATCGGCCACGAACCTGGACGCGGTATCGGCGGGGCGGTGGACGTAGCCCCGGGCGACGCCCGCGCCACCGACGTACAACTCCCCCGGCACGCCCGTCGGCACCGGGTTGAGACCTGAGTCGAGGACGTAGGCGGTGGTGCCCGCCACCGGTCGGCCGATGTGCGGTTCCGCGTCGGCGGTGATGATGGTCCACAGCGCGTCGACCGTGGCCTCGGTGGGACCGTAGAAGTTCAGCCCGGTTACGTCCGCCTCGGCCAGTGCCGTCCACAGCGCGAGTCCCACGGCCTCGGCACCGGTGGCCACGATCGACGGCCGGTGCTCACCGGCCAGCAAACCGTCCGCCACCAACAACTCCAGCAACGACGGCGGCACGTCCAAGAAGTCCACCCGGTGCTCCCGCACGTAGCCGACGATCCCGACGGAGTCGCCCATCAGGTCATCGGGCAACACGTGCATCTCGTGCCCGGACAACATCCACACCAACGGGTCCACCGACCCGTCGAACGCGAACGACAGCGAGTTGAGCACCCGGACCGCCCGACCCACTGGGTCCATCACGGCCCGGCGGTGCGCCGACGCCAGGTTCACGACCCCGCCATGGGTCGCCACGACACCCTTGGGGCACCCCGACGAGCCTGAGGTGAACACGATGTACGCGGCCGAGTCCGGCCCCACCGGGCCGAGCGGCACACCGGTGCCAGTCCACGATTCCTGATCAGGGTGAACGACCGGGATCCCGAGGTCGGTCCGCGTGGTGACGGCCACCGCGGGCGCGGCCTCAGCCAGGACGGTCGCGATCCGCTCCGCCGGGTAGGCCGGGTCCACCGGGACGACGACACCGCCCGCCTTCCACACCGCCAACATCGCCACCACGACGTGGACCGAGCGCGGCAGCACCACGGCGACCGGCACCTCGGGCCCAACGCCGACGGCCACCAGGTGCGCGGCCAGCTGGTCTGAGGAAGCGCCCAGCTCACCGAAGGTCAACGACACCCCGCCGCACACCACGGCCAGCGCGGCGGCGTCGTGCCCGGCCAAGAGGTCCGGGATGACCCTGCCATCGCTGACAACTGAGGTCTGCCGGGTGACGAGCGCGCGTTCCGCGGACCCGAGCAGATCGATGCGCGTGACAGCGGTGTCGGGTCGCTCGGCCAATGCGGTGAGCGCGGTGAACACCTTGTCCAGCACTGTCCGCACGGTGTCGGCGTCGAACAGGTCGGTGCGGTACTCCAGCTTGATCCGCAGCACGTCGCCGTCGGGCATCAGCATGAGCGTCAGCGGGTAGTGCGTGTAGCCGCGCGACCAGCCCACCTCGGCGGTGAGACCGCCGCTGAGGTCCGGGTCGAGCAGGCCCGCGTGGTCGAGCGGGAAGGTCTCGAAGACCATCAGCGTGTCGAAGAGCCGACCCGCGTCCACCTCGGTGACCCGCTGGATCTCGGTCAGCCCGAGGTGCTGGTGGTCGAGAACCGCGGTCTGCGCGTCCTGGAGCCGGGTCGCGACAGCGCGACCGGACTCGGCGGGCGACCAGCGGACCCGGACCGGCACGGTGTTGATGAACAGGCCGACCATCCGCTCCACGCCGGTCAGCTCCGGCGGGCGCCCCGACACGGTGACACCGAAGACCACGTCGTCGCGCCCGGTGAGGTGCCCGAGCACCAGACCCCACGCGGTGCTCAGCAGCGTGTTGAGCGTGACGCCGCAGCCGCGGGCCGCAGCGGTGAGCCGGGCGGTGAGGTCGGCCGGGACGACGTCCACGACCTCGGCGGGCAGCACGGCGCCGTCCGGGCGACCGGGTCCGGCGAGCAACGTGGCCTCGTCCACCCCGTCGAGCACCCCGGCCCACGCCGCCAGCGACTCCTGGTGGTCGCGGCGCGCCAACCAGGCGAGGAAGTCGCGGTAGGGGCGCGGCCGCTCCCCCGCCGCGGACTCGTAGAGGGCGAACAGGTCCCGCACGACCAGCGGCGTCGACCAACCGTCGAGCACGAGGTGGTGGTTGGTCACCACGAGCCGGTGGTCGTGTTCGCCCAACCGCACCAGGGTCACGCGCAGCAGCGGTGGCGCGGTCAGGTCGAAGCCCGCCTCGCGGTCCGCGACGAGGAAGTCCGCCAACGCCTCGGTGTCCCGCAGGTCCAGGGACGTGATCGTCGGTGCGGCCGACGCCAGCACGATCTGCACGGGATCGCCCGCGTCGTCGGCGAAGGCGGTGCGCAGCACGGGGTGCCGGTCCACCAGGTCGGCGGCGGCGGTGCGGAGCCGGTCGACGTTCAGGGGGCCACGCAGATCGACCACGAGCTGCACGGAGTAGAAGTCCACAGCGTCGGCGTCGAAACGCGCGTGGAACAGCAGCCCCTCTTGCAGCGGCGAGAGCGGCAACACGTCGCGCAGCGCGGGGTAGCGGCGTTCCCACCGCTCGATGTCTGTCTGAGTCGCCTGGACCAGCGGCAGGTCAGTCGGGGTCCGACCACCGCCGCCGCGCCGCACGTGCTCGGCGATGGCGGCCAGCGCGTCGGCCCACAGACCGGCAAGTTCGGCCACGTCCTCAGCGGTGAACACCCCGGGTGCGTAGCGCAGGGCCATGGACAACTGTTGCCCCGGCATGATCGCGAGGTTGGCCACCAGCGCCGCTCCCGCGGGCAAGTCCGGGTCGGCGGCCGGGGCGACGCCACCGAAGGAGATGTCGCCGAAGCCGAGCGGGTCGGCGGCGGGCGGCTCGGCGTGGCCGACGAAGTTGACCAAGATCTGCGGCTCGGGGGTCACCGGGAGCGCGTTGTCGCGGAACCGGAGCAGCCCGTAGCCGATGCCGCTGTCGGGGATGGCGCGCAGGTGGTGCTTGACCCGCTTGACCATTGTGGACACCGGCCCGCCGCCCGCGAACGCCTCGGCGAGATCGATGCCCGTGGCGTCGAGCCGGACCGGGTACTGGGTGTTGAACCACCCGACGGTGCGCGACAGGTCGGCGCCGGGGACGAGGTGCTGCTCTCGGCCGTGCGCCTCGATCGCCACCACTGTCGAAGTGGTCGAGCGCCACCGCGCGACGGCGAGGCCGAGCGCGGCGAGCAGGACCTCGTCCACTCGGGCGTGAAAAGCAGCGGTCACCTCGTCGAGCAGCGGCACGGGCGCGGTCAACGCGGTTTCGCGGACCGTGGCGCGGGTGTCGCGGGCCGGGTCGAGCCTGCGGGCACCCAGGACTGGGTCGTCGCCGACGAGGATGTCCTGCCACAGCGGCATTTCGGCGGTGCGATCGACGTCGGCAAGGTCCTGTGCCCAGCCGCGGAACGAGGTGCGCACGGGCGGCAGCGGATCGCCCGTGAGGGCGGTGGCGAAGTCTTCGGCCAGCACCCGGCAGGAGTAGCCGTCGGTGGCGATGTGGTGGAAGGTCAGGAGCACGCCTTGGCCGTCGAACCAGGTCGCGCGCAGCAGGATCCCGGCGGCCCGGTCTAGCAGCGCCACGGCGGCGGCGTGCTCCTCGGGCAATGACGCGGTGGCACGGGTCAGGACATCGTCAGCCTGAACCGTCCCAATGGGACGGATGTCCAGTTCGGCCACGGGGTCCGGCACGCGGGCGCGCAGCACGTCGTGGTGGTCGAGCAAGGTCTGCACCGCACGCACCACATCGGTCCGCCCGGCGTCCGTCGACACGAAGACAGCCTGCGAGAACCGCTCGAAGGGCCCGCCCCGTTCGAGGAACGCACGCATGATCGGGGTCAGCGCCACCGCGCCGACCGCGTCGGACTCGTCGGGGGTCTCCGGCTCGACCGAGCGACGCGCGAGGGCCGCGAGTTCGGACACGGTGCGCAGTTCGAAAACCTGCCGCGGTGAGAGCACCAGCCCCGCCGCGCGGGCGCGCCCGACGAGTTGGATCGCCACGATGCTGTCGCCGCCCAGCTCGAAGAACGAGTCGTCCACGCCGACGCTGTCCCGGTGCAGCACCTGGGCGAACAGATCGGCCAGCAGCCGCTCGGTGTCGTCCTGCGGCGCGCGGCTCGCGGTGCGGGCGAGGACCGGCGCGGGCAGTGCGCGCCGATCGAGCTTTCCGTTGGCGGTCAACGGAAGCACGTCCAAGACTGTGATCACCGCAGGCACCATGTGCGCGGGGAGAAGAGCGGCGGTGTGAGCGCGGGCGGCCTCAGCCGAGGCACCCACGACGTAACCCGCCAGGTACGCGCCTGCCGGCCCGTCGGTGCGCACGACGACGGCCGCGCCGGTCACGCCGGGGGCGCTCGCCAGCACCGACTCGACCTCGCCGGGTTCGATCCGGAACCCGCGGATCTTCACCTGGTCGTCGGCCCGGCCGAGGAACTCCAGCTCGCCGGTCGGGGTACGGCGCGCGAGGTCGCCGGAGCGGTAGAGGCGCTGCCCTGGCGTGCCGAAGGGGTCGGCGACGAACCGGGTCGCGGTCAACCCAGGGCGACCGAGGTAGCCGTGCGCGAGCTGCGGACCACCCAAGTACAGCTCGCCGGGCACGCCGTCGGGCACCGGCCGCAGCCCGCCGTCGAGCAGGTGGACGGCGAACCCCGGCAGGCCGTGGCCGATGACGCTGGCCGACGCGGCCAGCGCTTCGTCGTCGAGCAGGCGGTGCGTGACGTGCACAGTGGTCTCGGTGATCCCGTACATGTTCACCAGCGCGGGCCCGTCGGGGCGTCGCGCGCGCCAGTCGGCGAGCCGACCCGGGTCGAGCGCCTCGCCGCCGAAGACGACCACGCGCAGCGCGAGCGTGCGCCCGGTGTCGGCGGCGGCCAGCTGGTAGAACGCCGACGGTGTCTGGTTGAGCACGGTGACGCGGTGCCGGTCGAGCAGGTCGAGGAAGTCCTCCGGCGAGCGGGACACCTCGTGCGGGACCACCACGAGCGTGCCGCCGTGCAGCAGCGGCCCCCACAGCTCCCACACCGAGAAGTCGAACGCGAAGGAGTGGAACAGCGTCCACACGTCGTCGGGGCCGAAGTCGAAGCGCGCGCGGGCGGCGGCGAACAGGGCGACCACGGCCCGATGCGGCACGACCGCGCCCTTGGGGGTGCCGGTCGAGCCGGAGGTGTAGATGACGTAGGCGGTGTCGTCCGCACTGATCACCCCGCGAGGGCTAGAACCGTTGTGGCCCTGGGGATCGAGCCGCGGAATGCCGAGATCGACGAGGTCGGCGTTCGCCACGATGGCGACAGGTTTGGCGTCTTCGAGCACGAATCGCACCCGGTCGGCCGGGTAGTCGGGGTCGATCGGCAGGTAGCCCGCACCGGTCTTGAGCACCGCAAGTGCGGCGACGGCGAGGTCGGCCGAGCGGGGCAGAGCGATCGCGACCAGGTTCCCAGGCCCCGCACCGCGGGCGGCGAGGGCACCGGCCAGCGCCTCGGCGCGGGTGTCGAGATCGGCGTAGGTGAGGGAATCCGCGCCGGAGACGACCGCGACCGCGTGCGGCGTCCGGCCAACCTGCGCCTCGACCAAGTCGACCAGGGTCGTGTCCGGGACATCGAGCGGAACCGGGGCGCCGTGCGCCAGCAGTCGGGCCGACTCATCGGCGGAGAGCACCTCGATCGAGGACACCCGGACATCCGGGTCGGCGGCAACGGCGGTCAGCACTCGGCGCAGCTGGTCGAGCAGCCGGGTGGCCGCATCAGCGTCGATGACGTCCGGGCGGTGCTTGAGGGTCAGCTCGAGCCCGGTGGCGGAGGGCATCACCATGAGGGTCAGCGGGTAGTGGGTGGAGATCGGGCGGTCGGGGCGACGGGCGCGCAGGCCGCAGGCGGCGAGCGCGCTGTCGATGGCGCCGGTGTCGAACGGGAACGACTCGAACACGACCAGGCTGTCGAACAGCTCGCCGGTGCCCGACCAGGACGTCGCCGCCCGCTGGGTGTCGGTGAGCCCGACGTGCTGGTGGTCGAGCAGGTCCGCCTGCTCGACCTGGAGGCGGGCCGCGAGCGCGGCGACCGTCTCGTCCCGGCGCAGCCGCACCCGGACGGGGATGGTGTTGATGAACAGGCCCACCATGTTCTCCACGCCCGGCAGGTCCGCGGGCCTGCCGGACACGGTCGCGCCGAATACCACGTCGTCCCGACCGGTCAGGCGGCTGGTGAGCAGCGCCCAGGCCACCTGCACGAGCGTGTTGACCGTGACGCCGAGCGAACGCGCCCGGCTGGTCAGCTCCTCGGCGGGGACGTGCGCCACGACCTCGTCTGGCAGGGTGGCGGGACGGCCCACGGCGTCGGGGACGAGCAGGGTGGCGTCGGTAACGCTGTCGAGCGACCGCTCCCAGGCGGTCCGCGCCGCCGCCTGGTCACGCCCGGCGAGCCACCCGAGGTGGTCGCGGAACGGCCGGGCGGTCGGCAATCCGGGGTCGGCGCCGTCGGCGGCGTAGAGGGCGAACAGGTCGCGCATGAGCAGCGGGGTGGACCAGCCGTCCATCACGATGTGGTGGTTGGTCAGCACCAGCCGGTGGTGCTCGACGCCGAGCCGCAACACCATGGCGCGCAACAGGGGCGGCGTACCCAGGTCGAACCGGGTGCGGCGGTCGGCATCGATGATCTCGTCCGCGCGGGTCGGGTCACCGGTGAGGTCGTGCTCCACCCACGGCACGTCGACCTCGCGCAGCACCACCTGCACCGGGTCACCCACGTCGCGGACGAACGCGCTGCGCAGCGCGGTGTGCCTGCGCACCAGGGCGCCCACCGCCCGGCGCATCCTGGCGGCGTCGAACGGGCCGTCGAGGTCGATCACGAGCTGTGCCAGGTAGACGTCGGTCCCGTCCTCGTCCAGCGTCGAGTGGAACAGCAGGCCCTGCTGCAACGGGGACAGCGGGAGGATGTCCTCGATCGCCGAGGGGCTCATGCGCGCTTCCATTTCGCTTCGAGGGCGTCGAGTTGGCTCTGGTCCAGGGAGATCAGCGACATGTCCGAGGGCGTGCGGCCACCGGCCCCACCGCCCGCGGCGTGCCGGGCCAGCCCGCGCAGCGCCGTGCGCCAGTGCTCGGCGAGGGACTCGACCTCCGCCTGGTCGAACGCACCTTCGGCGTACATCCAGTGCGCGACAAGGCAAGGACCGTCGGCGGTGTCCTCGGTGACGGCGTTGACCACGAGGCCGGTGAACGGTGGCATCGCCGGGTCGTACGCGGCCGAGAGCCCGCCCGCCGGGACGGTCCACCCGGCCTCGCCCGCGGCGTCGAACCTGCCTAGGTAGTTGAAGCCGATCCGGGGCGCGGGCAGTACGGCGAGGTTGGTGTCACCGCGCAGGTGGCGCAGCACTCCGTAGCCGATGCCGTGGTCGGGCAGCGAACGCAGGTGTTCCTTGATCCGCTTGACCAGGGTGCCCGCGGCGGGACCGCCGTCGAGCGCGGCGGCGAGGTCGACGCCGGTGGTGTCCAGCCGCACGGGGTGCTGGCTGGTGAACCAGCCGATGGTGCGGGACAGATCGGTGCCCGGAACAGCGGCTTCCTGCCTGCCGTGCCCTTCCAGCAGCACGCTGAACGAGCGCGCGGAGCTGTCCCACGACCCGACGGCGACGCCGAGGGCGGTCAAGAGGACGTCGTCGACACCGGCGAAGAACAGGGCGGGAACGGAAGTCAGCACGGCGTCGGTGGTCTCGGCGTCCAACCGAACCGTGACCGTGCGGACATCCGACCAAGTGTGGTCCGAGCGCAACGCCCTACCCGACAATGGGTCTGGCCCGTCGAGGACGGACCGCCACACCGCCGACTCCGACGCCCGATCGGCCGCCCGGTCAGCGAGCCCCTTGGCCCACGCGCGGAACGAGGTCGGCACAGCGGCGAGCGCTTGGTCTCGGTACGCGGCGGCGAGGTCCTCCACGAACACCCGCCAGGACACCCCGTCCACGACGAGGTGGTGGGCGACGACGAGCAGCCGGGCCGTACCCGGGAACCACACGGCCTGCACGACCACGCCGGCCGTCAGCGCCAACCTGGCCGCCGCGGCGCTCAACTCAGTGTCCACATCAGACTGACCGGCGCGCAGCACCGACTCGGCCCGGACAGTGCCGACCGGCTGGAACTCCAGTGTGGGCAGGCCGTCGCCCCGGGTCAGCCGCGCGCGCAAGGCGTCGTGCCGGTCCAGCACGGCCTGCAGCGCACGGACCAGTCGGGGTTCCTCGATCGGGGCCGGGGCGTCGAGCAGCAGCGACATCCGGTGTCCGTCGCCGAGGGGTCCGCGCTCGGCGAACGAACGCATGATCGGCGTCAGCTCGACCGGGCCGACCCCGTCGTCCGCGGCGCGGGTGGTCGAGGCGGCGGCGATGGGCTTGGTGACGGCAGCGAGCTTGGCCGGGGTTCGGTGGGCGAACACGTCGCGCGGAGTGATCTTCAGGCCGGCCTTGCGGGCCCGGCTCACCAAGCGGATCGCGACGATGCTGTCGCCGCCGAGCTCGAAGAACGAGTCATCGACCCCGATCGACTCCTGGTTCAGCACCCCCGCGAACAGCTCCGCGATCACCGCCGCCAGCCCGCTCGCCGGGGCGGTGGCAGCCGGTGCAGCGGCAGCCGGGGCCGCGGCGAAGTCCGGCGCGGGCAGCGCGCGCCGGTCGAGCTTCCCGGACGGGGACAGCGGGATCTCCGGCAGCGGGATGACCACGGCGGGCACCATGTGCTCGGGCAGGACCGAGGCGACGTGGGCGCGCACCGCGCCGAGGTCGAGGTCTCGGGAGCCGACGACGTAGGCGGCCAGATAGGTCCCGCCGGGGCCATCGGTCCGGGCGATCACCGCGGCGCGGTCGACGTCGGGGTGCGTGGTGAGCACGGCGCTGACCTCGCCCGGTTCGACGCGGTAGCCGCGGATCTTGACCTGCTCGTCCACCCGCCCGCGGAACTCCAGCGTGCCGGTGGGCAGCAGGCGGACCCGGTCCCCCGTGCGGTAGAGCCGCCCATCACCGAAGGGGTTGGCGACGAACCGCGCCGCCGTCAACTCCGGTCGATTCAGGTAGCCGCGTGCGGCCTGCGCACCGCCGACGTACAGCTCGCCGTCGACGCCGACCGGGACCTGTCGCAGCCGGTTGTCCAATACGTGGCAGGTGACGTTGTCCACCGGCGATCCCACCGGCACCGGGCCAGGCGCGACGACACCGTCGACGGCCTCCACGGTGTGCAGCAGGCAGCCGACGGTGGTCTCGGTCGGGCCGTACTCGTTGATCACCTCCAGCCCCGGGGGCACGCGCCACCCGTCGAGCGCCTCGCCGCGCAGCGCCTCGCCCGCGATCACCAGCGTGCGCGGCCCGGAGTCTGCGAAGCGGACCGACGGCAGCAGTGGCAGGTGGCTCGGGGTGATCTTGAGGAACGTCGCGGCGCCGACCGCGTCGGCGATCGCGTCCGGCGAGTCCCCGCACAGCTCCAGGCAGCCGCCGGTGACCAACGGGCCGAACAGGGGCGTGACGGTGAAGTCGAACGAGATCGACGAGTGCGCGAGGGTGTGCCCGGACAGCCCGGCGAACCGGCGCACCGCCCACGCGAGGTGGTTGCGCAGAGCACCGTGCGAGACCACGACCCCCTTGGGCACGCCGGTGGAACCTGAGGTGTAGATGACGTACGCGGGGTGCTCGGGCCGAAGGGCGGTCTCCGGGTCGCCCGGCGGGAAACCGGCGAGCCGGTCGGCGGTGTCGGGGGCGTCGAGCAGGACAGTCGACAAGCCGGGGGTGGCGGGCAGCCGGGCGTCCTGGGTGGTGAGCAACAGCTCGGGCCGGGCGTCGGTCAGCATGAACCGGACTCGGTCGGCCGGGTACTCCGGGTCGACGGGCACGTACGCCGCGCCCGCCTTCGCCACGGCCAGCACGGCGACGACCATGTCCACCGACCGCGGCACGGCCAGCGCCACCACGGACTCGGGGCCGACGCCCTCCCCCACCAGCAGCCTGGCGAGCGCGGCGGCGCGCCGGTCGAGCTCGGCGTAGGTGACCCCGCGGCCCGCGGCCAGTACGGCCCGAGCGTCCGGTGTGGACACAACCTGTCGAGCGAACAGCGCGGGCAGCAGGGGTTCCGCGACCTCGGCGACCGTGTCGTTCCACGCGCGTAGCCGGGCGCGTTCGTCGTCGGTGAGGACGGGCAGGTCGGTGACGAGGGTCCCTGGTGCGGCCAGGACGGTGTCGAGGAGCAGGTCCAGGTGGCCGAGGAGCTGCGCGACCAGGGCCGTGCCGTGCGGGGTGGCCGGGTGGTTGGCCTCGACGGCGAGGTCGTCGCCGTCGGTCTCGACAGCCAGCGTCAGGGCGAACCGGGCGTCGGGGCCCGGCACGTGCCTGCGTACGGCGGCGAAACCGGCCTGGCGGAACGGCTCCAGCACCGGGGCGCGCAGGGACAGGACGACGTCGAACAGCCCGGCGTCACCACGCCCCCGGCCGGGGTCGACCGCGCGCGCCACGTCGTCGAGGTCGACGTCCTGGTGGGCGTAGGCGGCCAGACAGGTGCGCTTCGCGCGGGCGAGCAGGTCGGCGAAGGTGTCGCCGTCCTCGACCCGGGTGCGCAACGGGATGGTGTTGCCCAGGTAGCCGACCACCTCGGCGCCGCCCGCGAAGTCGCGGTTGACCACGGGAGCGCCGATCACCAGGTCGCGGGCACCGGTGTAGCGGTACAGCAGGGCGGTGACGGCGGCCAGCAGCACCATGAACGTGGACGCGCCGTCGGCCTTGGCGAGTGCGCGGACGCGGGCGGCGGTGCCCGGGCGCAGCGGGCGCTGCTGGTCCACACCGGACTCCGCTTGCCCCAGCAGCGGCAACTCCAGCGGCTCGGGCGGGTCGGCAAGAGCGTCCCGCCAGAACGTGAGTCCTTCGGCGGTGCCGGGACTGTCGCCCGCGAGATCGGTGAACTGGCGGGCCGGGGGCAACACGGCGTCCGGACGCGCGTACAGCTCCAGCAGCTCGCCGAAGAAGACCGCGGTGGTCGCGTCGTCCCAGGCGATGTGGTGGGCGACCACGACGACCGTCGTGGAGTTCGGCCCGGTGGTCAGCACACCGACGCGTAGCGGGGAGTCCACCGCGAGGTCGAACGGCGCGCCGCCCAGCTCCCGGCACACTCTGTCCACTTCAGACTCCCGCGCGCCTTCGGGCAGCCCGGTGAGGTCGCGCAGGTCGAGCACGGGGGCCAAGTCCGCGTGCGCGACCTGAACCACGTCGCCGTCGTCGACCATCTGATAGGTGGTGCGCAAGATGTCGTGCCGCGCGACAACCGCCCGCACAGCCCCGGCGAGGGCATCGACGTCGAGCGGGCCGACCAAGTCGGCCGCGATCCGGACGTTGTAGCCGACCGAGAGCGGGTCCAACTGCTGCAGCGACCACATCCGCCGCTGCCCCGCCGTCAGCCCGCGCTCCCGCCGAGCCGCCGCCGGGGGTCGCGCCGCGGCGGGTGTCTCGGCCAGCTGGCGCTCGGCCAGCCTGCGCCGCAGCAGCTCGCGGCGCAGGGTGTCGATGTCGGCTTGCCCGTCCTGGGTCGCCACGCTCGTGCCTCTTCCTCGTCGGACCCGGTCGCGCGCGGCGCGGACCCCGGCCCTGTGGTCGTGTGGGTGTGGGTGGGACTCAGTCGCCGGAGAGGCGCTCGACCAGCTCGCGCTTGCTGATCTTCCCGACCGCGGTCAGCGGGAACTCGTCGAGCACGACGAGCCGGTCCGGCAGCTTGAAGCGCGCCACGCCGAGCGCGACCAGGTGCGCCTTCAACACCTTGAGCTTGGGCGGCCCCTGCTCGCTCGCGACGATGACGGCGCACACCTGCTCGCCGAGCAGCTCGTCGGGCAGGCCGATCACCGCCGCCTGGGCCACGGCCGGGTGGGCCAGCAGCAGGTCCTCCAGTTCGGTGGCGGGCACCTTCTCGCCGCCGCGGTTGACCACGTCCTTGACGCGGCCCTCCACGACGAGGTGACCGCTGGGCAGCGCCCGCACCAGGTCGCCGGTGCGGAAGAAGCCGTCGGGGGTGAAGACCGTGGCGTTGTACTGCTCGGCCCGGTAGTAGCCGCGCGGGGTGTACGGACCCCGGGTGAGCAGCTCGCCGACGGTGCCGGGGGCCACGTCGTGGCCGTCCTCGTCGACGACGCGGATCTCGTCGTCGGGGCTCAGCGGCCTGCCCTGCGTGGTCTCGACCAGCTCGGCCGGGTCGTCGTCGCGGGTGTAGTTGAGCAGCCCCTCGGCCATGCCGAACACCTGCTGCGCCCGGCACCCCAGCGCCCCCGGGATCGCCCTGGCCAGGTCGGCGTCCATCTTGGCCCCGCCGACCTGCAGCAGCCGCAGGCTCGAGCGGTCGCCCGCCGACCAGGCCGCCGCGTCGACCCACAGCCGGGCCATCGGCGGCACCAGGGCGGTGACGGTGATCCGCTCGCGCTCGACCAGCTCGAAGGCGACGTCCGGACTGGGCGCCGGCGACAGCACGGCCGTGCCGCCGACCCCGAGCACACCCAGCAGACCCGGGCACGCCAACGGGAAGTTGTGCGCCACCGGCAGGCTGACCAGGTAGCGGTCGGCCGCGGTCAGCCCGCAGACCTCGGCGCTGGCCCGGGCGTTGTAGGCGTAGTCGTCGTGTGTGCGGGTGATCAGCTTGGGCCTGCCGGTGGTGCCGCCGGAGATCAGCAGCACCGCCACGTCGCCGGGGTCCACCGGTGGCAGGCCGGCGAGCACCGCGGGGTCACCCGCGACGGTGTCGAACGCGGCGAACCGACCGGGGTCGCCGACGACGAGCACGTGCCCGGCGACCGAAGGGATCTCCCCGGCCAGCTCCCGGTGGTCGAAACCCTGGTGGGTGTCGGGGATGACGTAACCGACGGCGCCGGACAGCTCGGCCAGGTGCGCGATCTCGGTGCGCCGGTGCGCGGGCAGCGCCATGACCGGCACCGCGCCGACCCGGGCCAGCGCGAAGAGCAGGACGACGAACTCCGCGACGTTCGGCAGCTGCACGATCACCCGGTCGCCGCGCCGGATCCCGCGGGCCAGCAGCCCGGCGGCGAGTACGTCGGCCGACCGGTCCAGCTCCCGGTACGAGATCCGCCGCGCCCCGTCGACGACCGCGACGGCGTCCCCGAACCGCTCGGCCCACTCGGTGAGCAGTCCGCCCAGCGCCACCCCGCGCCAGTACCCGATCGCCCGGTACCGCTCCGCCACCTCCGGCGGCCAACCGACCGCCCCGTCGAGCAATGCTCCGTTCACGCCTGCTCCCCCGTTCCGCCTGCCGCGGCGAGCACCTCGGCGTCGCTCATGGACTCGATCTCCCACACCAGTTCGGCCACCGCCTCCAGCCGCCCGGGGCGCTCCTGCGCGCGGACCAACTCGGCGGCGAACCCGGCCACCGTGGGCGCGGCGAACAGCGCCCGCACCGACACCGCGCGGGTGTCGAGCAGCTCGCGCAGGCGGGACACGATGGCGGTGGCGACCACGGAATCCCCGCCCACGGCGAACAACTCCTCGTCGCGGCCGACCCGCGGCAGCCCGAGGACCTGCCGCCAGGCGAGGTCGACGACCTTCTCCAGCGGGGTCTCCGGCCCGGCCGAGTCGTCGCGGGCGGGGTCGCTGACCAGCGCGCTCACCGCCTTGCGATCGACCTTCCCGTTGGTGCTCAACGGAATCGCGTCGAGCAGCGCGATCCGGTCCGGCACCATGTGGGCCGGGACAACACCGCGCAGCCGCCGCGCCAGGGCGGCGAGGTCCGGCCCGTCGTGCGCGGGCACGATCCCGGCGACCAGGCTGGGCCGCGGACCGCCGACGACCGCGGCGACGGCCTCGCGGACCGCCGGATCGGCCAGCAGCGCGGCCTCCACCTCGCCCAGTTCGACCCGGTAGCCCCGGATCTTGACCTGGTCGTCGCGGCGGCCGAGGAACTCGATCGTGCCGTCGTCCTGGTAGCGGGCCACGTCGCCGGTGCGGTACCAGCGCAGCCCCTCGTGGGTGACGAACCGGTCGGCGGTGCGCTCGGGGTCGCCCCGGTACCCGCGCGCGACACCGGCCCCGCCGATCCACAGTTCGCCGGGCACCCAGTCCGGGCAGTCCCGGCCCACCGCGTCGACGACCCGGCACCGCACACCACGCAGCGGCGTGCCGTAGGGCACCGCGTGCCAGTGGTCCGGCACCGGGCCCGCCACCTCGCGCACCGTGGAGTGGATGGCGGTCTCGGTGGTGCCGCCCAGAGCCACGAATCGACAGCCCGGCACTACCGCGGCCAGCCGAGGCGGCAGGTCGACGCCAACCCAGTCTCCGCCGAGCAGCACCAACCGGAGTGAGTCGCCCAGCGCGACACCGGAGACGAGCAGCAGGTCGAGCAACGCGGGCACGCAGTTGAGCACTGTCACGCCGTGCTCGGCGACGAGCTCGGCCCAGGACGTGGCGTCGCGCCGATCGTGCGCCACCGTCACCACGGCGCCACCGACCGACAGCGGGGCGAACAGGTCGAACACCGACAGGTCGAAGTCCAGCGCGGACAACGCCAACGCCCGGTCGCCCGGGCCGATGCCGAACCGCTCGACCAGGTCGTCGATGGTCGACATCGCCGCCCGGTGCGGCACCTCGACGCCCTTGGGCTCGCCGGTCGAGCCGGAGGTGAACAGCACGTACGCCAAGCGTTCCTCGTCACCGAGGACCGGAGCGGACAGCGGGCTGGCCGTCAACGCCTCGGCGATCGTCAGCGCGCCATCGGTCTCCCCGATGAGCACCCGATACCCCGCCAGCGCGGCGATGCGACGCGCGCGGGATTCGGGCTGCTCAACACCGACCGGCACGTACACCGCGCCTGCGGCGAGCACGCCGAGGACCGCCACGACCTGGTCCGGCCCCTTGGGCAGGGTCACCCCCACCGTGTCGCCGGGCCGCACACCGCGCTCCACGAGCGTGGCCGCCACCCGCAACGCGCGGTCGGCCAGTTCCGCGTAAGAGATCCGCTCACCCCCGAGCACCGCGGGCGCATGCGGCGTTTCGGCCGCGCGCGCGAAGAACCCCTCGTGTAGCAGCCTTCCGCTGCGCGGCCCGTCGGTGGCGTTAACCGCCGCCCGTCGTTGCCGCTGCGCCGCGGGGAGGAGGTCGGGGACTGGCGTCGCCCAGGCGTCCGAGTCCGCGGCGAGCGCGTGCACGAGCTCGGCGAAGGCGGTGAACATCGCGTCCACGACACCGTCGGCGAACTCCTCGTCGCGGGAGTCCCAGTTGACCAGCAGGCCGCCGTCGAGCTCAGTCACCTGGGCGTCGAGCAGCACCTGCGGGCCCTGCGAGATGATCCACACCGCGTCGCCGAAGCACCGCCGGGCACCCTCGTCGAACAGCTCACCCAGGCTCAGCGCACTGGTGAACACCACCGGTGCCAACACCTGCTCGCCGCGCAGCCGGGTCAGGTCGCGCAGCACCTCGACGCCGGTGTGGTCGGCGTGCGCGGCGTCGGCGTGCATCCGGGACTGGACCAGCGCGGCCCGGTCGGCGAACGACGCCCGCCGCGACAGGTCGATCTCCAGCAGCACGGAACTGGTGAAGTCGCCGACGAGCGCGGGCACGTCCGGGTGCACCGGCTCGCGGTCGAAGAGCGGGACGTTGATCAAGAACCGGGGGTCGGCACTCCAGTGGCCGATGGTCTCGGCGAACGCGGTGGCCACGGCCATCGCGGGCGTGATGCCGTGCGCCCGCGCCCGTTCGGCCAGCGCGCGCCGCTGCTCGGGCGAGAGCGTCGTGGCCCGGCGCGCGACACGGGGAACACCGGTGGACGGGCGAACCGCGGCAGGCAGGTCAGGCGCGCCAGGCAGGTTGGGCAGGCGTTCGCGCCACCACTGGGCGGACTCCCGCGCGGCGTCCCGCCGAGCGAGTGGGCGCGCGGCCCGGTACTGCCGGTAGCTGTAGGCGGGCGCGGGTCGGACCACCTCGGGTCGGGCGTAGCTCTCGGCGAGATCGGCGAGCATGATCCGGTAGCTGACCGCGTCCGCGGCCACCATGTCGACGTCGAGGTGCAGGCGGGTGCGCCCCTCGGGCAGCAGCGTCAGCTGGGTCGCGAAGACCTCGCCCGACTCGATGTCGAGCAACCGGTGCGAGTTTCCCTCGCGGATCGTTGCCAGGTGGGCGGACCGCTCGTCCTCGGTGAGCGCGCGCAGGTCGTGCACGACCAGTCCGCGCCAGCCCGAGGTCGCCGCGATGCGCTGCCGCCCGTTGTCGGTGACGACGACGCGCAGCATCTCGTGGCGGGCGACGAGCGCCTCGATCGCGGCGCGCAGCCGGTCCGGGTCGACGCCGTGGCCGTCGAACTCGGTGTAGAGGTGCGCGGCGACGCCGCCGAGGCGGTGGCTGGGGGTCCGGCCGACCCAGTAGGCGTGTTGCAGCACGGCGAGGTCGAAGGTCTCATCGACCGGACCGGCGGAATCGGCCGAGTCAGCGGGCTCCTCGGTGGGCTCGGCGATGGGCTCGGCGGTGACGTGGGCAGGTGCCTGTTCAGTGGGCGCGCGCTCGACGAGCAGCTTCGACCACCCGTCCAGCGTCGGGTTCCCGGCCAGCTCGGCGAAGTTCACCTCGATGCCCGCCCGGCGCCAGGTGCCCACCATCCGCATCAGCGCGATGGACTCCAAGCCGAGCTCGAACAGGTTGGCGTGCGCGTCGATCGCCTCGGGCTCCTCGTCGGTCAGCTCGGCCACGACGTGCCGCAGCCCCGCCACCGTCGAGACTGGAGCCATCGGAGCCATCGGAGCCACCGGGGCCACCGATGTGGTCTCCGCAGAGACCGCGTTCGCCGGGACCAGGAAGCGGGAGATGCTGCGCAGCTTCTCGCGCGTCTCCTCCAGTTCGCGGTCCGGAGTGGACAGACCGACGATGCCCGCGCCCGCGCGCAGCCAGGTCCGCCCGTCCTGGGTGAACACCGTGCGCAACACCAGCGCCGCGTCCAAACCGCCGTCGGCGTCGACAGCCAGCACCGCGCCGCTGTAGAGGCCGCGCGGCTGCTCGTGCCGGGAGATCAGCTCCAAGCCCTCCGGCTTCGGGATGCCGGAGGCGGTGATCGCGGGGAACAGCGCGGCGAAGGCCTGCCAGGGCCCGTTGCCGTCGGCGAGCTCGCCGCCCACCCGGGAGGCCAGGTGCTGGACGCTGCCGCGCTCCTTGACCGTCATGAACTCCTGGACGCCCACCGAGCCCGGGCGGCACAGCGCGCGCAGCTCGTCCTGGGCCAGCCGGACCGAGATCGCGTGCTCGTAGACCTCCTTGGGGTCGCCGAGCAGCTCCACGCGCCCGGCCAGGTCGCCCGCGGCGTCGCCGACCAGTTTGCGGGTGCCCGCCAACGGCTGGGTGGACACCGTGCCGTCGGCGGCGACCTCCACCACCGTCTCCGGGCTGAACCCGGCGGCCCGGAGACCGCCGAGGTCGAGCAGGAACGACCGGGCCGGGGTGTTGCCGCGCCTGCCCACCACGTAGGTGGCGACGAGGTCGACCGGCACCGGCACCGGCACGACCCGGGACAGGATGACCTTCTGCAGCTGGTCGGCCCGGATCTCGGCGACCGCCGCAGCGACGACCTCGCGGTAGTGCGGGTCGTCGCCGTCGGCCAGGTCAAACCCGACCCTCGGCGCACCCCACGCCTCCGCCGGGGCGCCCAGCGCCCGCTCGAGCCGGTCGAGCTCCCCCTCGTCCGGCCCGAGGAGCTCGGCCCGCCCGCCCTGGAACCGGACCTCCGCCGACGGCACCACCAGGTGCAGCAGCGGTCCGTCGCCCGCGGCCTCGGCCGCGCCGTGCAGCAGGTGCGCCAACTCGAACGCGGCCCAGCCGTAGGCCCGCCGCCACGGCACCGGCAGCTCGGCGAGCAGGGTGGCCACCTGGGCCATCGGGTCGGCCGAGAGCGGCGCGGCGCGCACCAGGCCGCCGTGGGTGACGGTGATCTCGTGCCGGGTCACGCGCAGTTCGGCCACGACGCCGGAGGCGAACGTCCAGCACCCGCCGCGCTCGTAGACGACGAACGGTCCCTCCGCCCGGCGCGCCAGGCCTGCCGCCGCGGCCAGCGGGTCGGCCACCTCGGCCGGGTGGGTGCGCGTGATCCACTGGTGGACGGTCATCCGCGGCGCTCCACCGCGGCGACCAGGCTCGCGGGCCGCAGGTCGGTCCAGTGGTGCTCGATGTAGTCCACACAGGACTGCCGGCTCGCGTTGCCGTGCGCGACCGCCCAGCCCGCGGGCACCTCCGCGAACGCGGGCCACAGCGAGTACTGGCCCTCGGTGTTGACCAGGGCGTGGAACTCGCCGTTCTCGTCGTCGAAGGGGTTGCCGGACATCTGCGAGAACCTCCAGGGGACCAGGTGGGCATGCTCGATCGACCGGCCACCACGGGCGACCGGTCGACGGACGGGAGAACTCGGGGTCGGCTACTCGGCGGGCGCGCGCGTGGGCACGCCGCGGGAGGGATCACCGAACGTCGACATGCGACCGCGCACCATGACCACTCCCGAGCTTAGGTAAGGCTAAACTTGCTTCTACTAGAATGTAGAAGCAGGTCACGCCGTGTCAAGGGTGCGAGACCCTGCGCACGGTGAAGTCCTCGCGCCGCGACGGAAAAGCGCGCCTTCTCAGCGCGCCGACGCCAGCGACAGCAGCTCGTGGAGGTCGTAGACGCACTCGCCGGTCCACACCACGGTGCCCACGGCCAGCGCGACCGGGATCAGGCCCGGCCAGCGCAGACCGCCGATCGGTGCCATCAGCGCCGAGACCCGCCGCGGGACGGCCCCCGGCGCGGACCCCAGCGCGGCGGGCAGGCCGCGCCCCAGGGCGCCGCGGCCGGACCGCGTGGCGGCCAACGCCGCGACGCCGATGGCGCGGGCGACGCGGCGGCGGTCGCCCAGTTCGCGCGCGGCCGCCTCGTCGGCGGCGCGTTCGACCAGGAAGGCGACCTTGCGCGCGACCGGCCACAGCACGGGGTGGGCGGTGGCGGCGTGCCTGCTCAGCCAGACCAGGCGGTGGTGCTCACCCGCCAGGTGGGCGCGCTCGTGGGCGATCACCGTCGCGCGCTGGTCCGCGTCGAGGACGTCGAGCATCCCGGTGGTGACGACCACCCGCCCGGGGCGGCCCGGCAGCGCGAACGCCTCGATCCGCTCGTCGTCGACCGTCACGACATCGCCGTCGGGTTCGAGCCAGTCGACCTCGGCGCGGGCCGCGCGCACCAGGCGGCGCCGCCGGGTCCACCGCACGGCCACGACCAGCACGGCGGCGCACGCCCACACCGCCGACACCCAGGACACCCACGGTACGTGTGCGGTGTCGGCGACGACCACCGCCGCCGACCAGTCCCCCAGCGCCGCGACCGCGGGCAGCTCGGCCAGCGCCTTGAGCCCGAAGACGACCAGGTTCACCGTGCTCGCGCAGGCCGCGACCACCGCCGACCAGGCGAACACCCGGGCCGCGAGATCCGGCCGCAGCCGGTCGGCGAACAGCCAGGCGCCGAGCAGCACCAGGACCGGGGTCGCCAGGACGGACCAGGCGAAGTGGTCGAACACGCGAACCTCCCGTGTGGATGATCAAGTGTGCCACGCCACCCCCGCACCACCTCCCACCAGCGGAGGTACGATCCGGCCCGTGCCCAACGCGCCCGCCGGACCGCCCTCCCGACGCCTCCCCGGCGCCTTGGCGGCCGAGGTCCTCCGGGTGCTCGGCGAGGCCGCCACGGCGCTGACCCCGGCCGAGGTGCGCGACCGGCTCGACCCCAGCGGCACGCTCTCCTACAGCACCGTCGTGACCACCCTGACCCGCCTGCACGACAAGCACCTGGCCACCCGCGTCCGCGACGGCCGCGCCTACCGCTACTCCGCCACCGCCGACCCGTCCGCCCTCACCGCGTGGCGGATGGGCAAGCTGCTGGAGAGCGAGCCGGACCGCGCCTCGGTGCTGACCAGGTTCGTCAGCGCCCTGGCCGAGGACGACGAACAACTCCTCCGCGGACTCCTGGACAAACTCGACGACTGACCGACCCGCCCCCGACCCGCACGCCCTGACCTGGTGCCGAGTCCGGCCCAGTCGCGGAGACGGTGCGGTGGCCCCGCAGGCACCGCAGGCGTGGCCAAGACCGGCCTGGTGCTCAAGAGCCGGGCTTGGGAGGGGCGGACCCGCGGGCGTGAGGCCCACCCGGGCCCCCGAGCTCCTGCCGAACGCCCGGCATGGCCTCGGCGGGCCGACCCGCCCCCAACTCGGCTTCCGGTGATCGTCACCCGCCGACGCGGAGGTAGTGGCCCCAGTAGCCCTGCCAGGGGCCGTAGTGGCTGGCGAGCCTGGTGAACTCCGCCTCGTCGACCGGGTGGCCGTAGACCTTGCTCGCGGCCCGCAGGCCCTCGCGGTCCGGGGCCATGCGCTCCATCCGGCCCAGCCCCCGGATCAGGATGAACGTGGCCGACCACGGCCCGACGCCCGGCAGCGCCTGGAGCGCCGCCTGGACCTCGTCGTAGTCGCCGGTGCGCAGGAACGCCTCGTCGAGGTCGGCCCACCGGGGCAGCCCCCGGTACAGGTATCCGGCTTTCCGCTCGTTGCCGATGAGTCCGAAGAGGACGTCCTGGTCGAGTGACAGCAACTGTTCCAGGTCAGGAAACGCCGCGAAGGCCGTGCCCGCCACCGTGATCTTGTTGTCGAAGTGCGACACCAGCGCCTGCTTCATCCCACGAGCCACCGGCAGCGGCACGCGTTGGCACAGCAGGGCCCAGCAGAACAGCTCCAACGGGGATGGGAACTTCACCTGGTGATAGCCGCGCAACCGCCGGGCGATACCCGCGAACGGCGCGTCGTGCTCGGCCAACGCGTAGAACTCGCCCAGGTCGTCGGCCAGTCCCAGCTGGAAGCTGACCCGGTCGGCGACCACGGCGACGGTCTTGTCGGTGATCTCGCCCGCGGACTCCAGCTCGCAGGCCAACCCACCGTCCGAGGCGGACAGTCGGGCGCCGACCACCACCCCGTTCGCCCGTACAGCCTGGACCAGGACGTCGTCGCTCGCGCCCTGCTCCCCCACCATGGCAGGGAAACCCCGGATGAACCGCAGGCTCGCGCCGAAGTCGAACGGCGCGACCGCGGGCAACACGGTACGGGCGTGCCCAGCCGACCCGTCCACAGTGTTCCGGTCCACATTGTCCTGACCCACAGTGTCCTGATCCACACGGCCCTCCTCGGCTGTCGAGCTCACGCACCTTCCGAGGATGCCTCACCCCACCGACATTCTCGTCGACCCGGACGGGTGGAGGTCAGCGGTGCCAGCCCAGGGCTGGGGCGACTGTCTCGACGAGGTCGGTGAGGAGTCGGACGTTGGCGGGCAGCGCGAACGCGGGCGGGAGGAAGAGGACGACCTCGTCGGCGGCGGCCAGACCGGGATCGGCCAAGACCGCCTCGGTGACCTCGTCCGGCGTGCCGTGGAAGACCGGGCTGATGCGGACGCCCGCTGGCAGGTCCGCGGTCACGACCGGGGTCAACGCGCCCTTGGGCCGCGAAGAGGCCATGCCCTCGGTGCGCCGTTGCAGGTCGTAGGCGGCGTAGGTGTCCCGCAGCGCGGCGGTCGTGCCGGGCAGGATGGAGGCTGCCACGGCGACCGGGGGCGGCTCGGTCTGGTGCTTGTCGCGCCACGTGGTGCGGTAGGCCTCGATGATCCGGGCCTGGTACTGCCCGAAGGTCTCGCCCTCGGCCAGGTCGTGCAGCACGGTCCCGGTCATCAGCCCGATGCCGAGTTCGGCGGCCCGGACCGCCGAGCCCAGGCTGGCCGCGCCCTGGCGGATACGGGCCCGCAGGCCGGGGTTGTGCGGGGTGACCTTGAGCTCGGTCCCCACCGGCGCGCCCTGGCCCGGCCCGTCGACGATGTGCAGGGTCTCCCCGCCGACCGCAGCCAGGAACCGCTGCTGCCTGCGCTCGGCCTCGGCGCGGGTGTCGGTGTCGACCGCGCCGAAGATCGCGTCCCAGGTGGCGTTGGCGCCGGTGGCCACGGTCAGCTCCAGGCGACCGCCGACCAGGAGGTCGGTGGTGCCCGCGGCCTCGGCCAGCAGGATCGGGTCCTGGTAGCGCATGGGCAGGACGGCGGTCCCGAGCGAGACGCGGTGCGTGTGCTGCCCCACGGCGGCGAGGAACGGCAGCGGCGAGGACAGGTAGTGGTCGAAGTGCCGCTGGTAGACCCAGCCGGACTGGTAGCCCAGCGCCTCGGCGGCCTCGAACAGCTCGATACCGTCGCGCAGACCCCGCGCCGGACCCGCGTCGTCGCTGAACGACACCCGGGTGTTGAAGCCGAGCCGCTGCTTGGGGCGGAAGGGGACGGTGGTCACGACGCTCCATTCGCGACGGTCGGGCGCGGCGCCGGGATCGACTCGACGAGCGCCCGGGTGTAGGGCTGCCGGGGGTTGTCGAAGACCGTCGCGACCGGGCCGCCCTCGACGACGCGACCCCGGTGCACGACCGAGACGGTGTGCGCGAGCTGGCGCACCAGCGCCAGGTCGTGCGAGACGAACACGTAGGTCAGGCCGAGCTCGGCCTGCAGCGACAGCAGCACCTCGACGATGCCCGCCTGGACGCTGACGTCGAGCGCCGAGGTCGGCTCGTCGAGCACGATCACGTCCGGTCGCAGCACCAGCGACCGGGCGAGGGCGACCCGTTGCCGCTGACCACCGGAGAGAGCCGCGGGCCTGCGGGAGAGTAGGTGCGCACCCAGCCCGACGGAGTCGAGCGCCGCGCGCACCCGCTCGGCCCGCTCCTGCCGGGTCCCGACGCCGAAGCGGTCGAGCGACTCCCCGACCAGGCGCTTGACTGTCCACTTCGGATCGAGCGAGGTGAACGGGTTCTGGTAGACCAGTTGCAGGTGCCTGCGGATCGAGCGCAGGGACGCGTGCGACCGGCCGGTCACCTCCTCGCCCGCCACCTTGATGCTGCCGCTGTCGGGCTCCTCCAGCCCGAGCAGCAGCCGGATGGTGGTCGTCTTGCCCGAGCCGGACTCCCCCACCAGCGCGTGGGTGGTGCCCGGCTCGACGACGAACGACACGTCGTCCACGGCGGTCAACGCGCGGCCCTCGACGGTGAACGTCTTGGTCACCCCGCTGACCTCGATCTTGGGCGGGCCGCTCTCCCGGACCCGGTCGCGCAGGTGCCGGTAGCGGTCGGGGTTGAGCGCGGGCACGTCGCCGTGCAGCTTGCGGGCGTACTCCGAGGTGGGCGCGGAGAACACCACCGCGGTGGCACCCGCCTCCTGCACGACACCGTCCTTGAGGACCACCAGGGAGTCGGCCCGCTCAGCGGCGATCGCCAGGTCGTGGGTGATCAGCAGCAGGCTGATGTCCAGGTCCTGGCGCAGCCGCGACAGCAGGTCGAGGATGCGCTTCTGGATGGTGACGTCCAGCGCCGAGGTCGGCTCGTCGGCGACGATCAGCGCGGGCCGCGGCAGCACGGTGAGTCCGATGAGGACGCGCTGGAGCATGCCCCCGGACAGCTGGTGCGGGTAGGAGTCGTGGACCCGGCGCGGGTCGTCCAGCCCCACCTGGGCGAACGTCTCCAGGATCAGGTCCTTGCGCTCGGCCGGGTTCAGCTCGCCGAGCAGGGCGGCGGCCTCCCTCGCCTGGGCGCCGATCGTGCGGACCGGGTTGAGCGAGTTGCCGGGGTCCTGCGGTACGAACCCGATCCGCCTGCCGCGCAGCGGGCGGAACCGCCGCTCGGACAACGAGAGGACGTCGTGGCCGTCGAACTCCACCCGACCGGTCGCCCGGCCCAGGCCGCGCGGCAGCAGGCGCAGCACCGCGCGGGCGATGGTCGACTTGCCGGAGCCGGACTCGCCGATGAGCGCCAGGCTCTCGCCCCGCCGCAGCCCGAAGCCCACGTCGGTGACCACCTGGTTGTCGCCGTAGGCGACGGAGAGGCCCTCGACCCGCAGCAGGTCGGGGGTCGCCGCGGGGGTCTCGACCCGGTCGAGGGTCAGTCGGTCTTGCGGAGCCATCGGCTGATCCTGTTCACGGAGAGGACGGTGGCGATCATGACGAGGGCGGGGGCGTAGATCAGCCACGGCGCCAGCGGGTAGTCCTTGCCCACCGAGATGAGCAGGCCCCAGTCCGAGGCGGGCGGCGGGTCGCCGTAGCCGAGGAACGCCAGGCTGGCGATGATCAGGATCGAGTACCCGAACTGGAGCACCGCGAGGGTGAGCACCGAGCGGGAGGCGTTGGGGAGCACGTGGCGGGTGAGGATGTGCCACCGCGACCCACCCTGCAGGTAGGCGGCCTCGACGAAGACGGCCCGGCCGGTCTTGAGCACCTCCGACCGCATCACCCTGGCGAAGATGCCCACCGCCGAGACACCGGTGGCGATGGCGGCGTTGGTGGTCTCGAAGCCCAGCGAGCTGACCACGATGACGGCGAGCAGGAACTCCGGGATCGCCAGGAACACGTCGACCAGCCGGGCGAGCACGGTGTCGGTCCAGCCGCCGACGAACCCGGCGACCAGCCCGATCAGGCCGCCGACCAAGACCGCGATGGCCACCGCGATCAGCGCGCTGCTCACCGAGGACGCGCTGCCGTGCACGACCCGCGCGAACAGGTCGCGGCCCAGGTGGTCGGTGCCGAACCAGTGCGCGCCGCTCGGCCCGAGGAACTTGTCCGCGGGCACGCCGACGGCCGGGTCGTGGCTGGTGAACAGGCCGGGCACGACCGACCAGAGCAGCACGAACGCCACCAGCGCGAACGAGATGACGACCGCGGGTGGGACCCGGCGGACCGCCGAACGCCGGAGCGCGGTCGTGGAGACGACAGGGGCGGGGGCGGGGGCGGTCACGGCGCGACCACCTCCGCCAGGTCGCGCGGCTCCGGTCGGGCGGCCGAGGTCGTGCCGCCGAGCCGCACCCGGGGGTCGAGCAGCGGGTACACCAGGTCGGCGACCAGGTTCACCACGACGAACACGATCGCCGCCAGCGTCACGATCGCCTGCAGCACCGGGAGGTCCTGGGTGGTCACCGACCGCTCGACCAGGCTGCCGATGCCGGTGCGCCCGAAGATCTGCTCGGTGATGACCGCCCCGCCGAGCAGCTCGCCGACGGTCAGCGCGATCACCGTGACCACCGGCAGCGACGACGGCTTGAGCAGGTGCCGCAGGAACAGCCGGGTCCGGCCCAGGCCGCGGGAGCGGGCGACCGAGGCGTACTCCTCCCCCGCCTCGTGGTCGAGGTTGGCGATGAGCACCTCGGTCACCCGCGCCGAGACCGGGATGCCCAGGGCGACGGCGGCGAAGAAGGTCGCCAGGCCGCCCTCGGAGTCGATCACCTGGAACAGCCCCAGCTGGAAGGCGAACACGTTGATCAGCACCAGGCCGATCACGAAGTTCGGCATGGACAGGAACAGCGACGGGAAGGCCCGCAGCAGCCGCCCGACCCGCCTGGGCAGGTACTGCGCGCCGAAGGCGGTGCCGAACGCGAGTACCAGGGCCACCCCCAGCGCCGAGAGCGCCAGGACCACAGTGGAGCCGAGCACCTCGCCCACCTGCCGGGTCACCGGCAGGCCCGAGCGCAGCGAGACCCCGAGGTCGCCCACCACGAACCGGGACAACGACGACCACAGCTGGACGTACACCGGTCGGTCGAGCCCGTAGTAGGCCACGATCCGGGTGATCTCCTCCTCGGTGAACCCGTTCTGCGGGTTGCGCAACGTGTTCGTCACCGGATCGCCGGGCAGCACGCTGATCACCACGAAAGTGAACATGTACGCCAGCAGGATGACGACGACGGCCTGCAGGACGCGCCGCAGCGCGTACTTCGCGTAGTCCCGGTTCACGGCGTCCCCGTCAGCCGATCCAGGCGGTGTAGTAGTTGGCGTAGGCCAAACCGTTGTAGGTCACGCCGTGCACCTTCGGCGACTGCAGGTAGATCCGCTGCACGATCTGGGTGAGCGGGACGAAGTAGCCCTGCTGGAGCACGTGGCCCTGCAACTGGTCGAGCAGCGGCGCGCGGGACTCCACGGTGGCGGCGCGGGCCACCCCGGTCGCCAGCTCGACCAGCTTCGGGTCGCTCTGACCGAGGCCGAACCAGTTCTCGCCCTTGTTGGCGTCGGTCAGCACACCGGCCACCGTGCCCGCGTCGATGAAGCTGCGGGTCACCTCGTAGGCGGCCACGCTGGGGCTGTTGACCTTGACCCGCTCGCCGTAGGTCACCACGTCGAAGGCCTGGATGGCGACCTTGAAGCCGATCTTCTTGAGCTGCTGGGCGACCAGCTCGTCGACCGACTTGGCGGTGGCCAGGTAGGGGTTGGCGTAGAGGGTGAGCTCGAGCGGCTTGCCGTCCTTGGCGCGCAGGCCGTCGGCGCCCCTGGCCCAGCCCGCCTCGTCGAGCAGGCCGTTGGCCTTGGCCGCGTCGAAGGCGAAGTCGGCGCTGTGGTCGGTCGAGCCGGGGACGTTGCTCTGGAAGAACGACTGCGCGGGCAGCCAGTCCTCGGTGTAGACCGTCGAGATGATCTCCTTGCGGTCGATGCCGTGCTGCAGCGCCCGCCGGACCCGCAGGTCGTCGAACGGCGCGACCTTGGTGTTCACCGCGAAGCCGTTGACGAAGCCGAGGTAGCGCGGGGTCGCGGTGGTGAAGCCCTGGGCCTTGAACGAGGCCAGCTCCTGCGGGGACGGGTTGTAGGCGACGTCGGCCTGGCCGGACTGGACCGCGGCGGTGCGCACCGAGGGCTGCGCGACGAGCTTGTAGGTGATCGTGTCCAACCGGGCCGGTCCCTGGTGGCTCAGCGCCTTGGGCGCCCAGTCGTAGTCGGCGCGCTTCTTGAGCACGACGCTGTCGCCCTGCTTCCAGGAGGCCACCACGAACGGGCCGCTGCCCAGGTCGTTGGACAGGTCGGCCTGCTGCGCGGCGGGCAGCGCGATGGTCTTCGGCGAGATCAGGATCGAACCGTGGTAGCCCAGGGTGGGGATGAAGCCGAGGGTCGGGGCGTTGAAGGTGACCTTGACCGTGGTCGCGTCGACGGCCTCGGACGCCTTGTAGGTCTTCGGGAACAGCCCGATGGGGTTGATGCCCCGGGTCGGGTCGCCCTTGGACCAGATGTCGAGGTTGGCCACGACGGCGGCGGCGTCGAGCGGCGTGCCGTCGGAGAACGTGACGCCCGAGCGCAGCTTGAGGGTGAACTGGGTGGCGTCGGTGTTCTGCTCCCAGCTCTGCGCGATCCAGGGGCTCACCGCGCCCTTCTCGTCGACGTAGACGAGCTTGTCGGTGAGGTGGCCCCAGATGTGGCCCTGGAAGCTGGAGATGGCGCTGTTGTTCGGGATCCAGGTGTCACCGAGCGAGTCGATGAGGAAGGTGACGGCGCCGCCCTGCTTGGGTTCGGCGGAGCCCCCCGAGCTCGCCGCACCGCCGGGCGCACACGCGGCCAGGCCGATGACGGCGGCCAGGCCGACGATCATCCGCGATGTGCGGCCGGGTGGACGGACTCGGCGTGAGGTCTGCACGGGGCTCTCTCCTCGAAACGGGTCGAAATGAGGTGGGGGATGGGACGAATCTAGGAGCGGCTCCCGCGCGGGGTCCAAGACGAAATGGGGATCGGATCCCATCCAGGAGTCTTATCAACGGTGGCCGCGGGCCTGGCTAGCATCGGGGCGGTGAGTACCAGTTCGCACTGGGGCACCTACCGGGTGGAGGTGTCCGCCGACGGCCGTGACGTGCTGGCCGCCCACCCCGAGGGCCCCGACGCCGCGCCCGCGATCGGCAACGTCGCCGACGGCCACCGGCACCGCTCGCGGGTGACCCGGCCGAGTGTGCGGCGCGCGTGGCTCGAACACGGGCCGGGCAAGGACTCCAGCCGCGGTGACACACCCTTCGTCGAGGTGGACTGGGACACCGCGCTCGGCCTGGTCGCGGGTGAGCTGGAGCGGGTGCGGTCGACCTTCGGCAACCAGGCCATCTTCGGCGGGTCCTACGGCTGGGGCAGCGCGGGCAGGCTGCACCACGCGCAGAGCCAGCTGCACCGGTTCCTGAACCGGATCGGCGGCTACACGCGCTCGGTCAACGACTACAGCCGGGGCGCGAGCATGGTGCTGCTGCCGCACCTGATCGGCGCGCGGGGCACGCTCGACCTGCGGCACAAACCCGTGTCCTGGGCGGACATCGCCGCGCACACGGACCTGCTGGTGAGTTTCGGCGGTGTGCGGCGGTCGAACACGTGGGTGGTGCCCGGCGGGCACGCCCGGCACGTCGGGTCGGACTTCGCCCGGGCCGTGGGGCGCACGACCGAGGTGGTGGCGCTGTCCGCCCAGCGGGACGACGCCTTCACCGACCTCGGCGCCGAGTGGGTGGGTGTCATGCCCGCCACGGACACCGCAGTCATGCTCGCCCTCGTGCACGTGCTGGTCGTGGACGGCCTAGCCGATGACGAGTTCCTCGCGAGGTACACGGTCGGCGCCGACGAGGTACGGCAGTACGTGCTGGGCTCGGTGGACGGGGTGGCCAAGACGCCGGAGTGGGCCGAGCGGATCAGCCGGACGCCCGCGGCGGTGATCCGCTCGTTGGCCCGCCGGATGGCGGCCGGTCGCACGCTGGTGAACGTCGTGTATTCGCTGCAGCGCGGCGAGCGCGGGGAACAAGCGGTGTTCGCGGCGCTGACGCTGGCGGCGTTCCTCGGCCAGATCGGCTTGCCCGGCGGCGGATTCGCGCACGGTTTCGGGTCGATGGGCGACTACGGGGTCGGGGTCGCGGGCCCGCCGTTGCCGACGTTCCCGCAGGGGCGCAACCCGGTGTCGGACTTCATCCCGTGCGCGCGGATCAGCGACCTGCTCCTGAATCCCGGCACCGAGATCCCGTACAACGGCGGTGTCGTGCGACTGCCGGAGACGCGGCTCGCGTATTGGGCGGGCGGCAACCCGTTCCACCACCACCAGGACCTCCGGCGGCTGCGCCGCGCTTTGTCCACTCTGGACACCTTCGTGGTGCACGAGACGCACTGGACGCCGACCGCCCGGCACGCGGACGTGGTCTTGCCGGTGGCGTCCACATTGGAGCGTGATGACCTGGCAGCGGGGGCGGGCGACAGCCGGTTGCGCGCTTCGCCGCGCGCGGTGCCACCTCGTGGGGAGGCCCGGGAGGAGTTCTGGATCTACACGGAGTTGGCCGCGCGACTGGGCGCGGACTTCGCCGAGGGGCTGGACTCGTCGCAGTGGTTGGAGCGGATCTACTCGACCTGGCGCGCCGCGCCTGGCTCACCGCCCGCCCCGTCATTCGCCGAGTTCTGGCGCGATGGTGGCGTCGACCTACCGCAGATCCCCTATCAGGACACGGTCTTCTCCTCGTTCCGGGAGGACCCGGTATCCCACCCGCTGGAAACCCCGAGCGGGCGGATCGAGCTGTTCTCGGCCACGGTGGCGGGCTTCGACCTGCCGGACTTCGCCGGACACGCGCAATGGCGGGAACCTTCGCAGTGGTGGGGTTCCACACTGGCGGCGGAGTTCGACCTGCACCTGTTGTGCAACCAGCCCTCGCACCGACTGCACAGCCAACTGGACATGGGCGCCGCCAGCCAGTCGACCAAGGTGGCCGGCCGGGAGGCGGTGCGCCTGAACCCCTCGGACGCGGCGGCCCGGGGACTGACGGACGGCGACGTGGCCCTTGTGCGCAGCGCCCAGGGAACCCTGCTGGCGGGCGTCGTCGTCTCCGACGCCCTGCTGCCGGGGGTGGCCCAGATGCACACCGGGGCCTGGTACGACCCGAGTGCGCCATCCGTCGCGGACTGCGTCAACGGGAACGTGAACGTCCTGACCCGGGACGTCGCCACGTCGACCTTGACCCAGGCCACCAGCGGCGCCCACGTGCTGGTGGCGGTCACCCGCTACGACGGACCGGTGCCACCGGTCCGGGCCTACGAACCGCCCGTCTTCGAGGGACAGGAAACGGGAGAACCGCTCTCACCACGGTAAGAGCGGTTCCACCACGTCGGGGGCCGATTGGGCGCGTGCAGAGCTCAACCTGCACTGGGTGCGAGGAGTACCCGCTTGCCTGCCGCGACCAGGGCGGCGTCCTCCTGGGGTGGGTGGACGCGGACGCACAGCACGTCACGCAGGTGGCGCTCCAGCCTGTTCCGGCGGGACAGCGCGGGATTGCCCAGGGCCGCGATCGCGGTCTGCACCGCCGTGACGGCGGCGCGGCCGATCGCCACCTTGATCACCGAGAGCTGGGGGACGACGGTCTCGTCCCCGGCCTCGACGCGCAGCAAAGCGCCGTGCAGCAACGTCTCCGCCTGGGCGATCTGCAGGTCGATCTCCCCCGCGACCGACTGGATGCGCTCGGTCGTGGCGATGGGGCGGCCGAGCGCGGTGGGCACGCGCGAACGGGCGAAGTCCGCGAACGCCTGCCGGGCCGCCCTCGCGACACCGATGTACAGGGCCGGGTGACCGAAGCTGCTCGGTCCGGCCGTGGCCGCCGGGTCCCGGTAGACGCCGTCGGGCCCGCGCGGGATCTCGACGAACGACCCCGCAGGCAGCTGGACCGCCTCGTAGCGGACGTCGTGGGTGTTGGAGGCGCGCAGGCCCAGGTGGTCCCAGGTGTCGTGCCAGGTGATGCCGGGCCGGTCGCCGGGGACGATCGCGTGGCCGACACGCGGGGCGTCCGGGTTCCCACCCGGTTCGTCGGCGACCGCCCACACCAGGTGGTAGGCCAGGGCCGCACCGCCGGTGGCGTAGGACTTGTGGCCGTCGAGCACCCAGCCGGACGCGCTGCGCCGGGCCGTCGTCTTCGGCAGCCCGCCGCGGGCCGGGGCGCCCAGTTCCGGCTCCGCCCGGATGGCGTTGACCGGTGCCGGGCCCGCGATCGAGCGCTCCAGCAGGTCGTCGTAGAGGGCCGCTGGCCAGTGCGCGTTGACGGCCTGGGCCGTGTGCGCCATCAGCGTGTTCGCCGCGATCAAGGCCACCGACGGATCGCCCTCGCCGAGTGCGGTGAGGATGCGGGCGGTGTCCCGCGGGCCTGCTTCCGCTCCGCCATAACGCTTTCCGACGGTGGCGGTGAGCAGGCCCGCGCGGTGCGCGGCGGCGAGACCACGCACCGGCACGGCGCCGCTCTGGTCGTACTCCGCCGCGGTCTCGGCGATCTCGGCCGTGACCGCCGCGAGCGCGTCGTCGGTGAGGTCCGGGACGGGGAGGCCGAGGACAGGGGTGCTCGTCACGCCTGGCCCGCCGTGGCGTAGCGGCGGTACGGCTCGGCGTAGTTGCCGAGGTGCTCGGCCTGGAGCGTGCCGCGCGTGCCGGTCGCCGCGCGGTGGGCGAGTTCCTGGCGCACCAGGGGAAGCACGTGCTTGCCGTAGTCCACGGCGTCGGCGAGCGTGTCGTAGCCCCGGATGCTCACCAGGTCGGCGCCGCGGTCGACGTAGTCGAGGATCGCGGCCGCGACCGTCTCCGGCGAGCCCACCAGCGCGGTGGAGGCACCACCGGCGTTGGTGACCGCGGCGGTCCGGGTCCACAGCGCCCGGTCGTAGAGGTCGGCCTTCTCCGCGAACGAGAGTGCCCGCTGCGAGCCGACGTTCTGCGGCGAGCCCTTCTGCACCAGGCTCTGCTTGCCGTAGGCGGACTTGGCGAAGGTGTCGGCGATCTTGGCGACGTACTCGTGGGCCTTCTGCCAGGCCAGCTCGTCGGTCTTGGCGATGATCGGGCGGAAGGTCACCCAGATGCGCGGCAGCGTGGTGCGGCCCGCGGCCCCGGCGATCGCGTGGACGCGCTCGATCTCGGCGCGCAGGTCGTCGAGCGGCTCGCCCCAGAAGCTGAAGATGTCGGCCTTCTCGCCGCCGACCTGGAACGCCTCGTCCGACTGGCCGCCGATGGAGATCGGGATGGGGCCTGCGTACGGCGCGAAGCCGGGGCCGAAGTCGTCGAACTTGTAGAACTCGCCCTCGTGGCTGAACGGCGCCGGCTCGGTCCAGGCGCGCCGCAGCACGTCGATGTACTCCGAGGTGCGCGCGTAGCGGCGGTCCTTGGGCAGGTAGTCGCCGTGCCGGGCCTGCTCGGCGTCGCTGCCGCCGGAGATCAGGTGGACCACCGCCCGGCCCTCGGTGAGCTGGTCGAGGGTCGCGAGCTTCTGGGCGCCGACCTGCGGGATGGTCGTGTTCGGGCGCAGCGCGACGATCGGCCTGAGGTGCTCGGTGAGCTGGCCGACGGCCGCGGCGGTGACGAACGAGTCCGCGGAGTTGGAGCCGTAGGGCAGCAGCGTGTAGTCGTACCCGCCCTCCTCCAGGGATCGGACGTAGGTGCGGAAGTACGCCAGGTCGATCCCCCGGCTCGGGACCGGGTTCAGCTCGGTCGACGGGTTCAGGTGCGACAGGCTGATGAACTCGACCACGGGCGAGGCGGTCTCCGGGATCTTCTGGTCGAAAGCAGGTGCGCTGGTCACCGCTCGAACGTATGGCGCGGCCCGGGCGGGCGTCCAAGACAAGAGCGCGATGGGTTCCGATAGGTCCGCGTTATCGACGGGGTCAGGCACTGTTGTCGACGGGGTCAGGCACGGTGTCCACGGGGTCAGGCGCTGTGATCGACTGGTCAGGCCCCCTGGGCGACGGTGTCCGCGGCGGGCACGAGCTGCAGGTGCGGGCGCTGGGCGAAGAACTCCACCCCGGCCGAGAGCGCGGTCTGCTCCACCTCGGACGCCAGGCCCCGGCGGGCGACCATCCGCAGGTGGGTCGTGCCCGCGTCGGGCAGCTCGCCGCAGACGGTCAGGCCCGGCGGGCGGCTGCCCGTGCTCGGCAGCAGCGCGACACCGAGACCGGCACGGACACCGGCGAGGACGCCCTCCAGCGTCGTCGACTGCGCGGTGACCTCGACGTGGCGCCCCTCGCCGGTCAGGATCGAGAGCGCCCGCTCGCGCAGGCCGCACGGCTCCTCGAAGGCGATCAGCGGCCAGGTCTCTCCCGGCCCGGGCGGCTGCCAGCCGCGCGCGGTGTACCAGACCAGCGGCAACCGCCCGACCAGGTGCCCGGGGCCCTGCCCGCCCGGGTCGAGCACGAAGGCGAAGTCGACCGTGCCCTTGCCGACGGACTCGGCCAGCTGGGTCGACCGGCCGATCTCGAAGCGGGTCGCGCAGTCGGGGAACGCGGCCTGCAGCGCCCGGATCATCTCCGGCAGGATCTGCCCCGCGCTGTGCTCGGTGGAGCCGACCACGATCGTCTGACTGGGCCGCGCCTGCAACCTGCGCAGCGACGCGTCGTGGACCTCGACGATCCGCCGCGCCTCGGCCAGTACCCGCTCACCCTCGTGGGTGAGGCGCATGTTGCGCCCGTCCCGCTCGAACAGCTTGCGCTTGAGCCCACGCTCGAGGAGCCGCACGTGCTGGCTCAGCGCCGGCTGGCTGATGTGGCGCACCGCGGCGGCCTTGCTGAACCCGCCGCACTCGGCGATCGCGACGAGCGTGCGCAAGTGTTCCAGGTCGAGCGAGTTCGTCATGTCCCGATTAGAGCTGATCGAGCCACCATCCCATATGCCTGACCGGCATGTGAGAACGCGGGCCGAGGCCCTTGCCAACCCATAACCCCTGCGCATGGGATGTGATCGCGAAAGGCTCTTGGACACGCCCACCCACCCCGGGCGATGGTGGACTCGGAGCGGAAGGAGCACAAGATGAGTCGTCCCACCGAGGTCACCCGAGATCCACGCACAACGGACACGGCACTCGCGGGCCTCCCCCAGGACCTCGACCAGGGCGTCCTGCGCGCCGCCTTCGGCGCCTTCCCAACCGGCGTCGTCGCCGTCGCCGCACGCGTGGACAACCAGGTGGTCGGCATCGCCGCCAGCTCGTTCACCTCGGTGTCCCTGGACCCACCCCTGGTCTCCTTCGCCATCAGCACCACATCCCGAACCTGGCCCGCACTACGCCGCGCAGACCACCTGGGCGTGACTGTGCTGGCCGACCACCACGACCGAGTCGCCCGCCAACTCGCAGGCCCGGCCGACACCCGCTTCGCCAACCTCGACACCACCACCGACGACAACGGCGCAGTAACCCTGCCCGACGGTGTCGCTTGGTTCGACACCACGATCCACCACCAGGTAGAGGCAGGCGACCACACCATCGTCCTACTCCGCCTGCACGCGGTAGCGCACGTCGAACACAAAAGACCACTGGTCTTCCACCGAAGCGGATTCGGCCTACACCGCCCCACCTGACCCCACGGCCCACGGCCATAGTCCACAGTGGAGCCTCCCCACCAGCCCCACCCACAAACTCAACTGAATCCCACCCCCACCAAACCGCAGCGGAAAGGCCGACCCCGCTGGAACGCAAGTCCCGCTACGAATGCTCGATCTAGTGGACTCGCTTCGTGTGGGGGGAGAGTGCCGCTAAACTTGCCGTGGGTGGGGATGCCCTTCCCTGCCCTTTGCTCTCCACCGCGGTGCTCCAGGGGCCCCACACGAAGCGAGTTCACTAGATCGAGCCCCCTATCTTTTCCTCGGGCAACCCATGTCTACAAGCCACCCGTGGCGTCGACCCCAGGGCAGCACATCCCATGAGCTGCCCGAGCAAGAGCGGGGCTCGATTGGCTGGACTGCCTTCGCGCGGGGCCCCTAGAGCACCGCGGTGGGGAAAAAGCGTGGAGTGAAGGGCATCCCCACCACACGGCAAGTTTAGCGGTGCTCTCCCCCCACACGAAGGCAGTCCACCCAATCGAGCACAAACGTAACGGGTCTTGCGTACCAGCGGGCTCGGCATTTAGAGATTGAGAGATTCAGAGATTTAGGGCTCTCTCCAGAGGCGTCTACGCCGGCTCGGGCACCGTGTTCAGTTCGGGCAGGATGGTCACCAGGTCGTTGTCGTCCAGTGAGCGGGCCGGGGTTCGCTGGGCCACCGCACGCCCGATCCGTGCCAATACCGCTGCGTTGACCGGTGCCTCGTGTCCGTGGAGTCGGGCCAGTAGGACGATCTCGCCGTTCAGGAACTCCGATTCCACGGTGGCGCCCCTGACCAGGCTCTGCCACGTGGAGTGTCCGATGCGTTCGTGGCCGGGGATTGGCTGGGACACGAATCCCGAGAGGTCCTGCGTGCTCTCCTCCGCCACGTTCGCAGCCCGGATGCCGGCCGCCGCGAGCACTTCCCGGGCCTCCTGTCGGACGAGTTCGCCCGCCCGGGTGCGCAAGGGTGAGTCGGGGTAGAGCGCGTCCAGGGCGTTGGGCAGGATCGAGATCAGCTTGCCCGCCTTGAAGGACACGATGTCGGGCACGATCTCGAAACCCAGGTTGGACTCGGTGAAGTCGGTCGCGATCGTGTCGAGGCGGGGGTCTGTGCCGGTTGGGTACTTGCCTGCCCAGAAGACGCCCGCGATCGGTGCGGCCGGTGAGATGACCTCGCCAGGGGCTACGTGCGTGGCGGGGGACCATGACACAGCACCGAACACTGTGCTGAAGCGGCGCAGGGCACTTCGTTCGCTGTCGAGTCCATTTTGGAGTGTCAGGACCGGGAGCTCGGTAGCCGCGACGCCGGTGCCGACCGGTTGCCAGGCCCAGGCCGCGAGTGCCGTGTCGGCGTCCTGGGTCTTGGTGGCCAGGACGAGCACGTCGTCCGGCCGCAGTTCCAGTTCGGCGGGCTCGCCGACCACCGGCAGTTGCAACGTCGTTGTGCCGTCCGGGCGGATGTAGCGCAGGCCGGTCTCGCGCAGGGCGGCGAGGTGTGCGCCGCGGGCGACCAGTACGACTTCGCGGCCGGTCAGGTGCAGTTCGGCGGCTGTGGTGGCGCCGACCGCGCCTGCGCCGATGACCACGTAGCGGGTCACAGTGCCTCCACGCGTTCGATGGTGGGGAGGTCGGAGCCGAGTCGCAAGCGTTCCAGGAAGCGGACGACCACGGCGGCGGCTGTGCGGTGGGTCTGGTTGTTGAGTGCGTCGTGGGCGGTGTCGGCGAGGCTGATCAGTTCGCCATGCGGCAGCCGGCCGTACCAATCGCGCACATCATCCACTGTGGACAGTGTGTCGGCTGCGCCGTGCACGCCGAGCACCGGAACCGGGATGGCCGTCGGGTTGGCGCGCTCGATCCAGTCCGCGGGCGGGGCCGTCCACAGGGCACCGCGCTGGAACTCGGAGTCGTCGGTGAGCCGGGCCCGGTGGGTCGGGCAGGTGGTGCGGGCTTCCAGTTCCGCGTCCCAGTCCTGCTCGACCTGGGACGCCTGGCCGACCGGCAGGCCCGCCAAGACGAGGCCCTGCACGGTGACACTGCGCTCCGCGACGAGCAGGGCCGCGAACAGGGCGCCGGTGTCGGAGCCGAGCAGCACGTGCGGGGCGGCCTCGTCGGCGAGCAGGGCCTTGACGGTCGCGGTGGCGGCGGCCGGGTCGCCGGTCGGGTCGTCGAGGACGTGCACCCGGTAGGCGTCGAAGCTCAGCCGCAGGCCGAGGCGCTGGTAGACGGCGGCGTCCTCGCCGCGGCCGGGCAGCACCACGACGGTCGCGCGGGCGGCCAGGTGGGGCGGGATGTCGTATGTGGCGGTCACGAGGGCTCCGTAGTGGGTGGGCAGGGCACGCGAGGGCGGCAGTGGCGAAACTATGGGCACGGGTCCGCGCGGGTCCAATGCGCGTTCGTGATGGTGAGCCATCACGAATCGTCATCACTGGAACCGGCCGTCACTGGATGGCCTTGCCGGGGTTGAGGATCCCGGCCGGGTCGAACACGGCCTTGACCCGCCGGTGCAGGTCGAGCACCGGTTCGCCCAGCTCGGCGGCGAGCCAGGGGCGTTTGAGCACGCCGACGCCGTGCTCGCCGGTGAGCGTGCCGCCCACCGCGAGGGCCTGGTCGAAGATCGCGGCGACGGCCCGCTCGACCTGCTCGGGTGGGGCGCTGTCGGCGAGCACGATCGGGTGCAGGTTCCCGTCCCCGGCGTGCGCGAACACGAAGATCCGCACGCCGGTGCGCGCCGCGATCGCCGCCACCGCGGTGACCGTCTCGGCGAGTCGCGAGCGGGGCACCGCGATGTCCTCGATCAGCACCCGGCCGTGCCGCTCGATGGCCGGGAGCGCGGCCCGGCGGGTCGCCACCAGCCGGTCCGCCGTGGCCGGGTCGGTGGTGGCCTCGAAGGCGGTGGCCAGCGGCCGGATCAGGCGTTCGGCCGCGGCCAGTTCGGCCTCGGCGCCGTAGCCGTCGGTCTGCAGGAGCAGGAAGACCTCGCCCCGGGTGTGCAGGTCGCTGCCCTGCGCCTCGTCGATCGCGACGAGGGTGGCCTGGTCGATCAGCTCCGCGGTGGACGGCCGCAACCCGTTGCGCTGCAACAAGGTTATCGCCGCGACGGCGTCCTCGGCGGTGGCGAAGAAGACGCCTGCCGTGGCGGTCGAGACTGGCAGCGGGGACAGCCGCAGGGTGGCGCCGACGATCACCCCGAGCGTGCCCTCGGAGCCGACCAGCAGGCTGGTGAGGTCGTACCCGGTGACGCCCTTGATCGTGCGGCGGCCGGTGCTGATCAGGCTGCCGTCACCCAGGACCGCGTCCACGGCGAGCACGGCGTCGCGGGTCACCCCGTACTTCACGCACCGCAGGCCGCCCGCGTTGGTGGCGATGTTCCCGCCGATGGTGGAGATCGCGGCGCTCGCCGGGTCAGGGGCGTACCGCAGGCCGTGCGTGCCCGCCGCGTCGTCGAGGTCGGCGGTGACCACGCCGGGCTCGACCACCGCGATCGCCTCGTCGGGGCGGATCTCCACGATCCGGTCGAGGCCGGACAGGTCGAGCACGATCGAGCCCGCGCCCGCGATCGCGCCACCGGCCACCCCGGTACCGGCGCCGCGCGGCACGACCGGTACGCCGTGGGTGGCGGCGTGCGCGACGGTGCGCTGGACGTCGTCGACGCTGCGAGCGAAGACGACCAGATCAGGGAGTCCGTCGGGGATCGCGCCCGAGCGGTCGAGCGAGACCCTGGTCAACTCGTCGGGATCGGTGGACCAGGCGGCGAGGTCGTCGGTCAGCGCGGCGAGGCTCACCGGGCACCGGTCGCGGCCGGGCGGTCGGGGTCGCTGGACCACTGGGACCACGAACCCGGGTAGAGGGCCGCATCGATGCCCGCGATCCGCAGCGCGGCGATCGTGTGCGCGGCGGTGACGCCGGAGCCGCAGTACACCGCGACCTGGTCCCCCGGCCGCGCGCCGAGTGCGGCGAACCGCTCGCGCAGCGCGTCGGCGGGCAGGAAGGTGCCGTCGTCGGCCAGGTTCTCGCTGGTGGGGGCACTGATCGCGCCGGGGATGTGGCCCGCGCGCGGGTCCACCGGCTCGACCTCCCCGCGGTACCGCTCCCCCGCGCGGGCGTCGAGCAGCACGCCGGGCCAAGTGGCGGCCTCGTCGATGTCGATGGTCGGGAGTTCGCCGTCGGTGAGGGTCGCGTTGCCGGGCTCAGGGGTGACCTCGCCGGTCTCCAGCGCGTGGCCCGCGGCCGTCCAGGCAGCGAGCCCGCCGTCGAGCAGCCGCACGTCCCGCAGCCCCGCGTTGCGCAGCAGCCACCACGCCCGACCCGCCGCGAGGTTGCCCGCGGCGTCGTAGACCACGACCGTGTCGCCGTCGTTGATCCCCCAGGCGCGGACGGCCTCCTGCAAGACGGCGCGGGTGGGCAGCGGGTGGCGGCCGTCGCCCGGACCGGGGTGGGCGGCCAGGGTCGACTCCAGGTCGACGTAGACCGCGCCCGGGATGTGGCCCGCGGCGTGGGCGGGTCGACCATCCGGCGCGCCCAGGCTCCAGCGGACGTCGAGCAGGCGGGTGTCGGCGATCCGGGCGTGCAGCTCCGGTGCGGAAATGGTGACGGTCACGCCGAAATCGTAGGGGCAAGCGCACCCCGGGCACCCCTCGGAATCTCCGATGGGCATAGATCGGCGATCGTGATCCACCCCGGTCCGCCTGGTGGAACCGGCGCGCCCACCCGGTGGAGCGCTGCCAGAATGGACAGTCCCCGGACAGTGGAGGACGTGTGAGCGCGGAACCGTTGCGGAAGCTGGGCTTCCTCACCATCGGGTTGTTCGACCCGGCCGACCCGCGCGCCGGGCACGAGACCACGCTCGAGGTCATCGAGCTGGGCGAACGGCTCGGGTTCGACAGCGCGTGGGTCCGCCACCGGCACCTGCAGTACGGCATCTCCTCGCCGGTGGCCGTGCTCGCCGCGGCCAGCCAGCGCACCAGCCGCATCCACCTCGGCACCGCCGTGATCCCGCTGGGCTGGGAAAACCCGCTGCGGCTGGCCGAGGACCTGGCCACAGTGGACATCCTCGCCGGCGGCCGGTTGAACCCGGGCGTCAGCGTCGGCCCGCCGATGAACTACGACGAGGTGAAGGACGCGCTGTACCCGGACACCGCCGACGTCGAGGACTTCAGCCACACCCGGGTCCGCAGGCTGCTCGACCTGGTGCGCGGCGAACGGGCGTCGACCTTCAGCGGTACCAAGGGTTTCGAGGCCTTCTCCGACCGCGTGCAGCCGCACTCCCCCGGCCTCGGCAGCAGGCTGTGGTACGGCGGCGGCAGCCTCGGCTCGGCACGCCGGGCCGGTGAGAGCGGGATGAACCTGCTGACCAGCAGCGTGGTGCAGGCGGAGGAGTCGGAGGACTTCGCGGAGATCCAGCTGTCCCACATCCGGGAGTTCCGCGCCCACCACCCCGACGGCGACAAGGCCCGCGTCTCGCAGGGCCTCGTGGTGATCCCGACCGACTCGGCGACCGCCGAGCAGCGGGCGAAGTACCTGGCGTACGCCGAAAGCCGCACACCGCGCACCACCACGCCCCAGGGCCCGCGCCGGATGATGTTCGCGCCGGACATCGTGGGCACCTCGGCGGAGATCGCGGACCGGCTGCACGCGCACGCGGCGTTCCGCGAGGTCTCGGAGGTCGCCTTCGCGCTCCCGTTCGCCTTCGACCGCGCGGACTACGTCCAGATCCTCACCGACATCGCCACCCACCTCGGCCCCGCCCTGGGCTGGCAACCCACGACCTGACGAGGGCTAGCGGTCGGCGGTGGCGTCGGCCAGCACGGCCGCTATCTCCACGCGCGATCCCACGCGCAGCTTCTGCAGCACCGCGGCGACGTGCAGCTCCACCGTGCGGACGGACAGCCCGAGGCTGGACGCGATCTCCCGGTTGCTGCGGCTCGCCGCGGCCAGACCCGCGACCTCACGCTCGCGCGGCGAGAGTCGGTCGCCGTAGGCGGGGCGACCGCGTTTGCGGGTGGGCAAGGCCTGATGGGCGCGCAGCACGTCGTGGCAATGCCGTACCCGGACGGTCGCGCCGAGCTCGACGAAGACCGCCTCGGCGTCGCGCACGAGGTGTACGCCGTCCTGGCCCGCCGCCAGCGCGCACTCCCCGTGCCCGAGTCGGGCCCGGGCCCACCAGAACCGGCGGGGCATCGCCGCGAACGCCGCCTCCGCCTCGGCGTACCCGGCCAGTGCCGCGTCGAGGTCGCCCCGCCGGTGACCGAGCACGGCGCGGCCCAGGACGAGGGCCGCGTCCGCCGCAGGGCAGTCCAGGTCGCGCACACCCTCCGCGTGCTCCTCGAGCAGGTCCTCGGCGGCACCGAACCGGTCCACCCGGCACAGCAGGTCGACCGCCACCGGGGTCACCTCCGCGGCCCAGACCCACATGCCGGTGCGCCGGACGACCTCCAACGCCGCGTCCAGCTCCGGCACCGGTTCGGCGCGGATCGGCCCGCGGTGGCGCGACTCGGCGACGAGGACGTACGCGGCGGCAGCCACCGGTGGCGCGGGCGGCGTGCCCGCGACCAAACCCCGCAGCAGGCGCAGGGCGTCGGCGGAGTCCCCCGCCTCCGCCGCGAGCGCGCCCGCGACCAGCCGGTACCCGGCCGCGATCCGCGGCAGCTCGACGTGGTCGGCGGCCGCGGCCCGCTCGCGCAGGCCCTGCCAGTCGCCGCGCAGCCAGTCGAGCAGCACGTCGTTCGCGCCCAGGTGCTCCTCGGTGAACGGCGCCGCGAACTCCCGGGCCAGCTCGCGGCCGCGCACCATGTCGTCCCCGGCCCGCCGGTAGTGGCCCAGCCAGCAGGCGGCCTCGGCGAAGTTGAAGCAGGCCCGCACCAGGTGCTGCCCGCGCTCGAAGTCCGCGGGCGTCGCCAGGACCTCCTCGGCCAGCGACCACGCCTCGGGCCTGCCGCACTCCAGCAGGGCGGAGGCCTTGTTGACCAGGAACGCGAACCGGGCGACCGGGTCGACGAGGGTCTCGGCCAGCGCGTCCGCCTCGCGCAGCCAGCGCAGGCCGACCCGCACGTGCTGGTGGCAGGCGTTCGTGCTGGCCAAGCAGGACATCACCCGGGCGGCGAGGTCGGGCCTGGACGCGCGCAGCTCACCGACGGCCGCCTCGAGCTCGCGGTAACCCGCGGCCGCGTCGCCCGCCTGGTTGACCAGCAGCAGGCCCAGGTCCTTGCGCAGCTCGCCGCGGACCTCGACGGGCAGCCCGACGGTGGCCAGCAGCCCGCGCAGCACCTGCTCGGTCACGGCGAAGTCCAGGCCGTAGAGGGCGACCGGGCCCAGCTTGACCGCCAGCCGCCGGCGCTCGGCGAGGTCGTCGGTGGTGTCGAGCAGCTCCCGCAGCGCGGCGAGCGCGGCGCCGGTGTCGCCCACCACGATCGCCCGGTCCACGCCAGCCTCGACGCTGCGGCGCCAGGCCGCGTGCTCACCCGCGGCCTTGAGGTGGTGGCCGACGCGCATGTGCCGCGGCTCCCCCGGCGCCGCCTGCAGGACGGCGGCGGCCCGGCGGTGCAGGTTGCGCAGCGCGCTGGGTGTCAGAGTGCGGATGACGGCGTGGCCAGCGAGGTCGTGCGTGCAGCGGTAGCGCCCGTCGGACTCCTGGAGCAGCCTGGACACGACGAGCCGATCCAGCGCGTCCTCACCCACTTCGGGGCGGACCTCGGCGACCGCGCACAGCTCGGCGGCGGCCGTGGGCACCCCGAGCACCGCCGCCGCGGTGACCAGTCCGCGGGCGGCACCGTCCAGCGGCGCCAACCTGCCGCCGATCAGTTCGAGGTACCCGTCCGAGACGTAGTTGTCGGCTGAGCTGTCGCCGGTCAGGGTCTCCCACGGGGCGGCGCCGGGCCCGGCGCGCTCGATCGCGGCCCGCACCACCTCCTCGATCGCGAACGGGAGCCCTCCGGTCAACCGCAGCAGGGCGGCCGCGGGCGCGGGCCCGGTGGAGCGCGCCACCGCGTGCGCCATCGCCGCCGTCTCGGTGATCGACAGCGGCTCCAGCCGGACCACGCCGGTGGCCACCCCGGAGCGCGGCGGGGTGATCCCCCAGGACCGCTCACCCGGGCGGTGGCTCAGCACCAGCGCGAGGTCGGGCGGCAGGTGGCCGACCAGGAACCGGAGGAACTCCACGGTCGCGTCGTCGGTCCAGTGGAAGTCGTCGAGGACGAGCACCGCCGGACCGGCGAGCGCCAGCAGGTGCCGCAGCGCGCGGTAGCGGCGGTGCCGCTCCATCCTCGGGTCGTCCGGCGGCGCGGCGGGGGCGGGCAGCCGGGGACCCAGCTCCGGCAGCAGCGGGACCAGGGCGCCGAGGACGGGGTCCGGCTGGTCGGTCCAGGGCACGGAGTCGTCCGAGAGCAGGGCGTCGACCAGCGGGGCCAGCGGCAGCGGCTCGCGCAGCGACTGGCAGGTGCCGACGAGCTTGCGGCGGCCGCGCAGGGCCGGGTGGGCCAGCAGCTCCTCGATCAGCCGGGTCTTGCCGACCCCGGCGTCGCCCACGACCCGCACCACCGCGGGTGGGCCCGCCACCAGGTCCAGCAGCGCCCGGACCTCGTCGGCGCGCCCGACGAGGGGGGTGACCGCCTGTGCCATGCCCGTCCTCCAGCGCGTGGCCGCCATCCGTAGGCGAACACTGTCGCTCACTCCGCCGTTCGGGGCAATGTCGCAGGTGGGCGCGGTGCGGGGGGTGGATCACCGGCGCGCCGGGTGGACCACCGAGGAAATACCTCGTGGCTGACTGTCCGGTCCTACCTGGAAAAATACCCGGACTACCTGGTAAATATTCCCGCACCGAAGCGCAAATCAACCCTGCGGGCCATTGTTAATGATGCCCTGACGTCAAGTGAACCGAACCTTGACGGCCCCTATTTTCCGTGGATAACCTGGCAATCGTTCCGGCCGGCGTCCCCCATCTCCATTCTGGCCGGAATTGAAAAACCCCTGTCGACCTGGACGGCGGCGGAAGCGAACGCCGACCGCCGTTTCCGGTGAATCGCCCCCACAAGGGACATGGCCGAACCGGACTTCCCCCGCCGTTCACGTCGACAGCCATTTCCCGCGGTGTCCCCCGCACGCTCCGCGTGCGGTTCCCCTGCATCCGTGAGCGCCTGCTCCGGGAAGGTTTCCGATGTCATCGAAAACCCTGCGCTACGCCGTCACGCTGGTGACGGCCGGGGCGCTCTGCGTCATGCTGGACTCCTCGAGCTCGGCCGCGCCGGGAGCGGGCGCGGCGTGCGCCGCCCAGGCCGACGCGCTCGCCGAGGGACTGCCGAGCTGCGTCTCCGCGGCGGTGGCGCTCGACCGGCTGCCCGCGGTCGGCGAGTCGGCCACGGTGCGCGTCGCCCTCGGTGCCAAGACCCGGGTGGACGGCGCCCGCCTCACCCTCCGGCTGCCCGCGAGCCTGCGGCTGGAGACCGGCGGCACCGGCCTCTCGGCGCCGCGGCCGGTCGGCCTCGACCAGGTCGCGGAGCAGACCTTCGCCCTCACCACGACGGGCCGCTCGGTCAGCGTGCGCGTCACCGCCCTCGCCGCCGGGCCCGCGCAGATCCAGGCCGACGTCGCGGGCGCGGACGACAAGCACGCCGCGCACGCCTCGACCGAGTTCACCGTCGGCGCCACCCCCGGCACCTCGCGCTCGGGCCTCGGCGGCACCAGCGGCCCGGCCGTCACCCGGATCCCGGCCAGGGTGGCCACCAATGGGAAGGCGGCGCCGCTGGCCGCGCAGGCCCCCGCCGCCGCGGCGGCCGCGGGCCAGATCTGCGCCACCGGTTACCTCAGCGTCTCCGACAAGACCGGCGCCTGGATCGCGGCGCGCAACGTCCCGGTGTACGTGCAGGGCAAGACCACGTCCGCAGCGGCCACCGTGACCTACCAGAGCGGCCTCACCAACTACCAGACCGGCGGCTACTCGCTCTGCTTCACCGCGCCGGTCACCCAGATGTACTCGGTGTGGGTGAGCTTCTCGACCGCGGGCTCCCTGTGGCAGGTCACCGACCTGGCGGGCACGTCGGCCTACACGACCTACACCGCCGCGAAGGGCAACGTCGCCTCCGGGGCGACCCTCGACTTCGGCACGATCGCGCCGCCGAGCACGCAGATGCGCGGCTGGCACGCCTTCGACACGCTCAACCTGCTCTGGTACGTCCGGGCGTCGGGCACCAACTGCTGGACCTCGCGGCAGACCAGCGGCTGCACCAAGATCTCCCTGCGCTGGCAGCCGGGCAGCACCGAGGGCGCCCGGTTCAACAACTCGGTCCCCCAGGCCCAGCGCTACGTGCTGCTCGGTGACGCCGACCCCGACTCCGAGCACCTGGTCCTGCACGAGAGCGGCCACGCCTTCATGGACCAGCTCTACAACGGCTACTGGCCCACCTCCGACTGCCCGAGCCCGCACTACCTGCACGCCCGCACCGGCCCGAAGTGCGCGTGGACCGAGGGCTTCGCCAACGCCATCGCCGGCTACACCAAGGGCGACGGCCGCTACTACTGGGCCGACGGCGGCACCATCGACCTGATGACCACCGCGTGGTTCGACTCGTCCAAGCCCGCAGGCCGGACCAACGTGGAGAACGGCGACCAGGTCGAGTGCCGGGTCGCGGGGTCGCTCATCGACCTGTGGCGCAAGGTCGACAACGGCCCGGCAAGCACGTTCAGCAGCATGGTCGCCTACCGGTCGGACACCTTCAGCCACTGGTTCAAGACCGTCCGCCCGGCCCGGGGCCTCAGCGTCACCGCCTCGACCCGCAACCTCGTCTACACCCACACGATCGACTACCGAACCAGCTGACCTAGCCCACACCGATCCGCGAACGGCCCGCTCCCCGGTGAGCGGGCCGTTCGCGATGGGTGGGGCAGCGGTCTCGTTCGGGTGATGGACGCAGACCACAGTGGAGTCCGCGACGAAACTCAACACACCTGGATGTTCACCGAGCCGGGTGCCAGGCCCGAGAACTCAGGAGAACCTGATGTCCTTGTTCATCCGCGTGGTCGCCGCGGCCGGTCTGGCCGTCAACTCCTACCTGCACTTCAGCGTCGCGGGGGACTACGACGCGAACACCGCCACGATCAGCCAGGGCACCGTCTTCCGGATCGAGGCGGGCGTCGCCGCGCTGGCCGCGGTCCTGATCCTGCTCACTGCCCACCGGGCGGCCGCGGCGTTCGCGCTGCTGGTCTCGATCGGGTCGCTGGCCGCGGTCCTGCTCTACCGCTACGTCGATCTAGGCGCCCTGGGCCCGCTGCCGAACATGTACGAACCCACCTGGTACACCGAGAAGACCCTCAGCGCCATCGCCGAAGCGGTGGCCGCGCTCGCCGCCGCGCTCGCGCTCGTCCGCCGCCGCGCGCGCCCTGCGGTCACCGCGGGCGCGCAGGGCCGCCACGCGGGCTGAGCCCACGATGGGGTGGAATGCCATGGCTCTGGGCTGATCATGGGGAAAGGTTGTGAGCACAGCGTTTCCTCGTCGACGAAGGGTGCTCATGAGTACGGTTTCCCGGATCCTGGCCGGTCTGCTCCTCGCGGGTGGCGTGGTAGTCCAAACAGCTCCGATCGCTGCCGCGGCGCGGGGCACGTTCGTCTACTACGACGCCGACGGCGGCGCCGGCATGGTCGATCCACGCGACGGGGTGTGCTACCCGCTGGGTCACACCCTGCGCCGAATAGAGAACAACACCGACCGGTCCGCCGCGCTCTACACCAGCACGAACTGCCGTGGTCCGGTGTTGACGGTGATGGCACCGTACTCCTCAGTGGACGCGCCCGGTCAGGCATCGGTGCTCTTGCAGCGCAAGAAACCGCGCTGCCTCTCGCTCACCCGGCCGCTGGGCACGCTGCTGACGCCCCGCACCAGCTCGACCTGCCAACGCTGAACCAGCAGCCGGTCGGCGGCTTTGGCGCACAACAGATCCCCGGGGCGCGCGAAATCCACCAGCGGTCGGCGACTCCGGGCGCACCCCGGTCGGCGTGGCGGGCCGGGGTGCGCCTCCGTAGGGTCTGACCTCATGGTCTGGGGTCTGGTGGCGGCGTTGTCGGCGGCGGTTTGCTACGGCGTCGCGGCGGTGATGCAGGCGCTCGCGGCGCGCTCGGCGGTGGACACCGACGGCGGCGTCGACCCCCGGCTACTGGTCCGGCTGCTGGGCCAGTGGCGGTTCGTGGTGGGCCTCGGCCTCGACGTGGTGGGCTTCGTGCTGCAGATCCTGGCGCTGCGGGTGCTGCCGCTGTTCCTGGTGCAGGCGTCCCTGGCGGCGAGCCTCGCGGTGACCGCGGTCCTGGCGACCTGGCTGGTCGGCGCGGTGCTGGGGTGGCGCGAGTGGGTCGCGGTGGCGGTGGTGTGCCTGGGGCTGACGGTGCTCGGCGTATCCGCCGAGGGCGGCGAGAGCGCGGTTGAGGTCGGCCTCGGGTTCCACTGGTCGCTGGTCGCGGCCGCCGCCCTGCTCGGGCTGCTGGGCATGGCCGCGGGACGGCTGCCCGACCGGGCCAGGACGCCGCTGCTGGGGTTGGTGGCGGGCCTGGCGTTCGGTCTGGTGGCGATCGCCAGCCGGGTGCTCAGCGGGGTGGGCGCGACCGACCTGGTGTCCGACCCGGCCGCCTACGCGGTCCCGGTCGCGGGCGTGCTGGCCTTCCTGTTCTACGCCTCGGCCCTGCAGCGCGGTGGTGTGACGGCGGCGACGGCGATGATGGTGATCGGCGAGACCGTGGTCCCGGCACTGGTCGGGACCACCATGCTCGGCGACGAGACCCGCCCCGGCTTCGCCCCGGTAGCGGTGGCGGGCTTCGTCGTCGCGGTGGCGGGCGCGGTAGCCCTCGCCCGCTTCGGCGAGGTTGGCGCGGAACCTGCCGAGGGGAAACCCGAGTAGCACCGCGCCGACTCACCCGGGTGGACCGCGCCCGACAGGTTCAGCAGCCGGCAACCACCCCGCTGCCGCCAACACCAAGCCTTGCTCCAGGCGACGGTGGGAAGCGTGCGAGGTAATGCAGGGCGCGCTGCCAAGGATCGTGGGCGAACTGGTGCCGGGCCCGGTACGGATACCGTTCGCACAGCAGGGTCAAGTCCCGCTCGACCCGCCGCGGCTGGTAGCGCTTGCCAGGTTCAGTGGCTCGCGTGACCGCCAGCAGCTCAGCGTGTGGTGTCCACCCGTCGTGGTCGAATGCCCATTCGCCGTCCGTGACGTAGATGTGGAGCGGGCTTTCGTCGTCGTGCGCCCACAGGCCGACCGGGTGGAACTCGCTGTCCGGATGAGTTTCCAGGAATGCGAACGCCAGGATGTGGCAGGCGCCTGCGGCGAAGAACGCTTGGTCCGCGCGGTTCCAGGACAACCACTGATCCGCGCGCTCCTGCGGAGTACGCCGGAACAACGCACTCGGCCGATAGACCACTTGCCCCTCCTGACCATCGCTCAGGGTGTCAGGACGATCTTCCCGTGGGCGTGGCCGGTCTCGCTCAGCGCGTGCGCGGCGGCCGCGTTCGACAGCGGGAACACGGCGGCGATCGGGATGGTGAACCGACCTTCGTCGGCGAGAGCCGCGGCGGCGGCCAAGCCGTGTGGTGCGGGCGGGTCTGCGTGCTGACCCGCTGACTGGGACAGGTGGACGCCGTGCTCAGCGGCGTTGAGGTCCGCGATGGTCACGACCCGTTCCGGGCTGCCCGCGATCTCCACCAGGTCCGGCAGTGAACCGGATCCAGCGCAGTCGAGGACCAGGTCCACCCCGCCGAGGGCCTCAACCCGCTCGCGCAGCCCAGGGCCGTAGCGAGTCGGTGTTGCCCCGAGTCCGGCGACGAAGTCCTGGGTGCCCGCCCCCGCCGTCCCGATCACCGTCGCGCCGCGGGCCACCGCGAGTTGGATGGCCACGGTGCCGACCCCACCCGCAGCGCCCTCGATCAGCAGTGTCGTGGCGGGACCCACGCCAAGCCGGTCGAGTGCGCGGGTCGCGGTCTCGACGTTCCCGGCGGCGCCACCGGCCTGTTCCCAGCTCAACGAATCCGGTTTCCGCGCCCAAGTCGCCAACACCGCGTACTCCGCGTTCGCACCACCCAGCCCGGCGAGCTCGACGATGCCGAACACCGCGTCCCCCACCTGGACCCCGGCAACCCCCGCGCCGACCTCGTCCACCACGCCCGCGGCGTCCATGCCGAGCACGTGCGGCAACGGCAGCGGAATCCAGTCCCGGAACCGACCAGAGCGCAGGTAGGTGTCGGCGGGGGTGACTCCGGAAGCCCGGACGGCCACCCGGACCTGCCCCGGGCCTGCGTGCGGCTCGGGAACGTCGACCACACCCAGCACACTCGTGGGGCCGTAGGCGGAGAATCGCAGTGCTCGCATGGCATCCGACGCTAGTGGAACAGGCCATCCACCTGGCTGAAGTGAGAGCGGTGACCAACCGTTTGACTCACACCCCGCGCTCCGACGCACAGAACAACCGCAAGCACGTCCTCACCGCGCCCGGAAACCGACACTGGCTCGCTCACCGAACCAATCCCCCAAACCAAAGCAACCCGAGGGCTCAAGACTTCGTCATGGACAACCTGATCCCCACCATGTCCCCATGCTCTTGCCCTTAATCTCTTAGTCTCTAAATGCCGCACCCGCTGGTACGCAAGACCCGTTACGTTTGTGCTCGATTGGGTGGACTGCCTTCGTGTGGGGGGAGAGCACCGCTAAACTTGCCGTGTGGTGGGGATGCCCTTCACCCGCCCTTTTTTCACCACCGC
>NZ_BSTR01000045.1 GCF_030269645.1 Actinokineospora sp. NBRC 105648
TGTGGGGCCCCTAGAGCACCGCGGTGGAGAGCAAAGGGCAGGGTAAGGGCATCCCCACCCACGGCAAGTTTAGCGGCACTCTCCCCCCACACGAAGCGAGTCCACTAGATCGAGCATCCGTAGCGGGCGTTGCGTTCCAGCGTGGTCGGCCTATCCGCTGCGGTACCAGCGTGGGACGGGAACCTGTTGCTTCCTAGCGGGGCTGGGATCTTGTTGCGTTCCAGCGGGTCGGGATTCTCTTGTGTACCACCAGGGTCGGGCTCACCGTTGCGGTCTGGTGGGGGACGGCAACCTGTTTCGTTCCAGCGCGGTCGGCCTATCGGCCAGGGGAGACAGATGAACGATGAACGCATCACTTACCTGGTGACCGGAGTCAGCCGGAGGTGTGTTCCGACGGCTCGAACAGCGAGCGCAGGTCCTCGGCGGTCAGCGTCGTGTCGAAGTAGTCGCCGTCGTCCATGACGTTGGCGAACAGTTCGGCCTTCTTCGCCTTGAGTGCCATCACCTTCTCCTCGATGGTGTCCTTGGCCACCAACCGGTACACCATGACCGTGCGGGTCTGGCCGATGCGGTGTGTCCGGTCGACGGCCTGCGCCTCGGTTGCCGGGTTCCACCACGGGTCGAGCAGGAAGCAGTAGTCCGCCTCCTGCAGGTTGAGGCCGAAACCGCCCGCTTTCAGGCTGATCAGGAATACCGGTGCGGTGCCCTCCTTGAACGTCGCGAGCACCTGCTTGCGGTTCCTGGTCTTGCCGTCGAGGTAGCAGTACGCCAGACCCTCTTCGTTCAGCCGCTCTCGCACCTTGGCCAAGAATCCGGTGAACTGGCTGAAGACCAGCGCCCGGTGTCCGCCCCCGGCCACGTCCGCCAGCTGCTCGACCAGGGCGTCGACCTTGACCGACGGGACGTGGTCGTACTGGTCGTCGACCAGTCCCGCGTGCAGGCTCAGCTGCCGCAGCAGGGTCAGCGAGGTCAGGATGGTGAACCGGTGCTTGTCCACGTTCCCCAGCAGCCCCAACACCTTCTGCCGTTCGCGCTGCAGGTGGGTCTGGTAGATCTTGCGGTGCCTGGGGTGCAGCTCGACCTCCACCACCTGCTCCTGCTTCGGCGGCAGGTCGACCGCGACCTGTTCCTTGGTGCGCCGGGTGATCAGCGGGCGGACGCGTCGGCGGAGCCGGGCCAGCAGCTCCGCGTCGCCCGTCTTCTCGATCGGGCGGGCGTAGTAGTCCTGGAACCGGGTTGGGCTGGGGAACAGCCCGGGCGCGGTGATCGACAGCAGCGACCACAGCTCCATCAGGTTGTTCTCCATGGGCGTGCCGGTGATCGCGAGCTTGAACGGTGCGCTGAGCTCGCGCGCGCACCGGTGCACCTTGGCCTGGTGGTTCTTGACGAACTGTGCCTCGTCGAGGACCAGCGCCGACCAGTCGTGCTGGGCGTGGGCGTCGAAGTCGAGCCGGAACAGGGTGTACGAGGTAATGACGACGTCCGCGCCCGCCGCGGCCTCGTCGAGGGACTGGCCCCGGCGGCGCAGCGTGTCGGTGATGGTGGCGACCGCCAGCCCCGGCGCGAACCGGGCCGCCTCGGCCGCCCAGTTGGCCACCACGCTGGTCGGTGCGACGATCAGGAACGGCGCGGCACCGGGGGCGCCCGCGCGGGCGTGGCAGATCAGCGCCAGGGTTTGCAGGGTCTTGCCCAGGCCCATGTCATCGGCCAGGATCCCGCCGAGTCCGTTGTCCCACAGGAAGGCCAGCCAGCTGAACCCCGACAGCTGGTACGGCCGCAGGCGCGCTCGCAGGCCCGCGGGCAGCGGCGGCGCGGCCACGGAGTCGAGGGACAACAGGCCCTGGGTCTGGCGTTGCCACTCCTCGGCCTGCTGGTCGACCACACCCAGCGCGCTCAGCTCGTCCCAGAACCCCGCCTGGAAGCGGCTGATCCGCAGCCCGCCCCGCGGCGAGTCCCGCATCGCCCGCGCCTCTTCGATCAGCTCGCGCAGGGTGTGCAGTTCTGGCTTGTCCAGGGCGAAGTAGGTGCCGTCGGGGAGCAGCAGGTGCGACTCCTCGCGGCTCAGCGCGGCGAACACGTCGACGAACGGGACCGGGCGGCCCGCGACGGTGATGGTGATCCCGAGGTCGAACCAGTCGGTCTCACCGGCGATCGCGGCGGTCGAGACCCCGATGCGCACCGCGTCGCTCGCCTCGCGGTAGTCGGCGGGCTCGCCTCGGACCTCGACGTCGACCTCGGTCTGGTCGGCCAGCAGCGGCAGCACCTCGGTGGTGAAGCGCATCGTGTCCAGGCCGCTGAACGCGAGGTGGTCGGTGTCGGTCAGCCCGAACCGGTCGAACGGGAAGGACAGCCCGGTGAGCACGGAGCGCTCCGCGGCCTCGTCCCGGTAGCCGTCGTCGTCGCCGGGGGCCAGCGGCACCCGCAGCTCGGTGTCGCCGACCTCGTAGGCCCACTCCCAGGTCAGGTCGAGGGCGTGGTCGTCGCCGTAGTCGGCCCGCAGGACCAGGGAGGGCGCGGACACCTCGGGCAGGTCGACCGACCCGTCCGACGAGTGCACCGCGGCGGCCCTGCGCAGCCGGGGAACGTACTGCTGGCGAAACCGCGTCGCCTCGGCGGCTGGGACGGCGAGTTGGCGGTTCTCCTGGGTGAGCTGCTGCAGGCCCGCGGGCACCGGCTTGGTGAGCCGGGCGAGCCGCAGCCGCCAGTCGTTGTGGTCGTCGTGCGCCAGCAGGTCGGCCCGGTCGAGGTAGACCACCCCGTGCCCGCTCGACCCGATGAACCGGATCGTCGCCACGTCCACCGCGGGGTCGGCGACCTGGACCACCGGGCTGACCGCGAGCGCGCCGCGCCTGTCGGCGCGGACGTCCAGCGAGAACTCGGCGGTGTCGTACCGGTCCAGCGGCCCCAGCCGGGAGTTGCCGTGGACGAGCCGCAACCCGATCTCCTCGGCCTCGTCCAACAGCGGCCACAACCTGCTCGACTCGAACTCGGCCAGATCGATCGTCTTCACGACCCCGTACGCGTATCGCGCCGTGTGCGCCTGGTAGAGCGCATAGAACTCCCGCAACAAGTGGATGTGCGCGGTGGGGTGTTCACCCCGGTAGATCAAGGAGTCCAGATCGCTCCAGAGCAGTCGACCGCCGACCCACCCGGTTTTGCCGGGCCGCACCACGCGGAGCAGTGGCCGGACCTGGTCCGCGCCCCCGGCCAGCGTCAACTCCACCGCCAACGGCGTCGGCCCCGACCAGTCCGCCTCGTTGGACGACCGCGGCGCCAACACCGCCCCCAGCGACTCCTCCCAGCTGGACGGCCGCGCGCGCCGACTCATCTCCCGGCCCCTCTCGTCTCGGCGCCCCTGGTGCCGGTCATGCGCCAGTCGCGTCTGAGCGCCCACTAAACCAGGCGAGCCCGACAGCACCAATGGCCCGGTCCCCGACCACCAGGTCGGGCACCGGCTCGGTGGCGCATGCTAGGTCACTCGGCCTTTCCGCACCGTTCCGCGGTCCGGCTCGAAAGGTGGGTCGGCACTGGGGATCGGCCGCGCGAATATCCGCGCGTTCGGCGATCCGGCGCCGGGTCGGTGATCTTGTTCGGGGTGGTGTTGCCGACCACGGTGGCCTGCGACGCCGCCGGAGAGTCGCGGATGTGTGACGTCAGGCACAGCGCGGCGGCACCCGCCGCGTGCGGGCCGGCCATCGAGGTGCCGTCGCTCGTGGCGGAGTCGGTGTCCGAGCCGTTCCAGGACGACGTGATCTCGAAGCCGGGGTGTAGAGGTCCGTGCAGGTGCCGAAGTCGGAGATCGTCGCCGGTGGGTCACCACCGCGGTGGCCACCACCTGCAATGTGCGGTCCAGTTCGCGAATGGTCTGTCTACTGTGGATTGACGGCCATGACAATCTTGCGACTGGCGACGTGACAACGCGATGACAGGTGGTAACGACCGGTAGCGGCCAGGCGATCCACTCGGACGGACAGGGATCCGCAGAGAAGGGCTCCGACGGGGTGGACGCAGTGGCGTGGTGGCGTGGGCGCAAGCGCAAGTGGCTTTGGGTTGTGGGGGCGCTCCTGGTGGGGTTGTTCGTGGTCGCGGGGATCGCCGGTCGTCCGGATCCGGGTGTTCGGCAGGCGATCGCCGCGCCGCCCAGCACGGCGGTGTCCAGCGCACCGACCACCACGGCGGTGTCCAGCGCACCGACCACCACGGCGGTGGTCGAGGTGCCTGCTGACCTGGTCGGCAAGAACGCGGAAGAAGCGCGAACCGCCCTGACGGGCCTCGGTTTCACCGTCGACTACCAGTCGGTCGATGGCCGCAACGTGATCGTCGCGAGCAACTGGACGGTGATCGCCGTCGAACGCGCGGTCGGGACCACGCGAATCGTGCTGCGAGTGGACAAGGCCCCGGCAGCCACTAAACCCAGTCCCACCACCGCATCGCCCGAACCCCCGCCGGTGGCGGGGCCACCGCGGGCTGAACCTGAGGTGACCAAACCCGCGGCCAACGTCTACTACAAGAACTGCGACGCGGCCCGAGCCGCCGGTGCCGCGCCACTGCACGTCGGTGAACCGGGTTACCGCCCCGATCTCGACCGCAACCACGACGGCCTGGCTTGCGAGTAGCCGATCCGGTCCCCGTCAGGCCGGTGGCCATGACGGGGGCCGAACGACTGACCGTGACACCCGGGAGCAGCGCTGGGGTGGATCGGGCACGGCGCGGGCCCGCAGGTCGGGCACCGCACCGACGTAGGAGTGGATGGTTTGGCCAGGACTATCCGGCGCCCGTTGGAGTTCGTCACCACGGGGTCTCCCTGACGGGACACCCGTGCCTGACTCGGAGCCGAGGATGGCCTTAGAGTCGCGAAGCACCCGCTGACTGTCCACATCGGCCTGTTTCACCGAGCGGTCACGGTGCTGCGGCTCGGATGCCGGAGAACAACTGGTCGAGTCGGTAGTCGATGATCGTGGTCGCCTGGTCGGTGTCGTAGGTGTCGACCAGGATGCCGGTGAGCAGGCCCGCGGTCATGGTCGCCAGGGTGTCGGCCTCCAGTCGGGCGTCGAGGTGCGCCGGGATCCGTTGCCGGGCTTGGGCTTGGCGGATCTGGTCGGTGAGCGCGTTGACCAGGTGGGGAAGGAGCGCCTCCTGATCCGGGTCTTGGCCGCCGCGGGTGACGTCCACCGCGAAGTACGCGATCTGGACCGCGCACAGCATCCGGCCACGCTCGTCGGTCGGTAGCACGCCGAGTAGGTACGCGCGCAGGACGGCGCGTTCGTCCCCGGTCCGCAGCGCTTCGACGATGCCCGCCCCCGCGCGCTCACCGCCCAGTTCGGCGATCCGCTGCCAGGCGAACCGCAGCATCTCCTCCTTGGTCGGGAAGTAGTACTGGACCAGGTTCATCGAGATACCCGCCGCCGCGGCAACCGCACGCAACGTCACCGCCTGCAGGCCTTGCGCGGCGGCGATCCGGAAGAGCGCCTCCGCGATCTCCCGCCTCCGCTCCTGGTGGTCAACGCGTTTCGGCACTCGATCACTGTGCCACACGGGACCGGGCTGTCCGTCGCGACCACGAAGTGTTATCGTGCAGTTGCACCATAAAAACCTGGGGAGGTTCCGATGCTCGGACATTTCGCCGACGATAAGGCGCGCGAGCGCTACTTCGCCGCCTACGCGGCCATCCTGCGGAAGTGGCCCGTCCCGGCCGTCGAACTGGACGTCGACACGCGCTTCGGCCCGACCCGCGTGCGCCGGAGCGGCGCCGGGGCGGGCACGCCGATCGTGCTGCTGCCCGGCCACCTGGGCTCGTCGCTGTCCTGGTACCCCTACGTCGCAGACCTGGCCGAACACCACCCCGTGTACGCGGTCGACACGATCGGCGAACCGGGGCACTCCACCCAGACCCACCCGCTGGAGACCGACGACGACATGGCCGACTGGCTGGCCGACGTCCTCACCGGTCTCGGTCACGACAAGGTCCACCTGGTCGGCCTCTCCCGCGGTGGCTTCCTCGCGCTCACCCTCGCGACCCGGACCTCCGAGCGGCTCGCGAGCGTCATCGCCGTCGAGCCGGGGGGATTCGCGTGGATCGGCACCCGGTTCATCCTGTGGAGCTTCCTCGAGATCTTCCGCTGGCTACTGCCCTCGGCGGTCCTCCGGCGGATCACCTCGGGCGATCCGGACGTGCGCCACACCTTCCGCCCTTTGCTCTTCGCCGCGCTGAAGTACAAAGCGCACCTGCCGCCCCAGCACCTCTTCACCGACGACGAACTGCGCGCGATCAACGTCCCCACCCACCTCGTCCTCGCCGAACGCAGCAACATCCACCGGTCCCATGAGGTGGTCGCCCGCCTCGCACCGCTCAACCAGCGCGTCCACGCCGAGGTCATCCCCAAGTCCAGCCACACGCTCACCCTGGAGAAGCCGGACCTCGTCGTCGCCCGCATCCTCGCCCTGGTCTGAAGGGCCCGCGTGCTGCCGGGAGCAATCCGCCGGCGAGGCCCGCGTCGGTGATCGTCCGCACTCGGGCAACGACCACGATCGGCTGTCGGTGGCCCTCGATAGTGTGATTTCAGCTCACGCAGAGAGGAATCAGCACATGTCCGCCACGACGTATCTGGAGCTGTCCGAGACGGGGGGCGGCGCGCACAAGTTCTACGAGGTGCGCGTCGTGGACGCCGAGGTCACCATCACCTACGGGCGGATCGGGGAGCAGGGGCAGGTCAGGACCGCGTCCTTCAGCGACCACGGCAAGGCGCTCAAGGCGGCCGAGAAGAAGATCGGCGAGAAGGTGCGCAAGGGGTACGCGCCCGCGGTCAAGGGGGAGCGGGGGCGCAGGCCGGTGAGCAGGCGGGAGATCGTCAGCACCCGCTCGACCGCGCGCCAGGCCCCGGTGCTGTGGCGCTTCACCTCCGGCGCGCCCGCGTTCGGGATCTTCGTCGGCGAGGACCAGGCCTGGGTGGGCAACGAGAACGGCGACGTCTACACCCTGACCCACGACGGCCGCGTCACCGGCAGGTTCGGCCTCCCGGACGCGGTCAAGTGCATCGTCGCCGACGACTTCTGGATCTACGCCGGGTGCGACGACGGCAACGTCTACGACCTGGGCGGGAAGGTGCCCCGGGTGGCCTACGAGATCGCCGACAACGTCGACATCTACTGGCTCGACATCCACGACGGCGTGCTGGGCGTCTCCGATCGGCAGGGTGGCGTGACCGTCGTCGACCACGAGGACGAGTTCCAGTGGTCGCGGCCCAGCTCCGGCGACAGCGCGTGGATGGTGCGCAACGCCGCGGAAGGCGTGTACCACGGGCATTCCCGCGGCGTGGCCCACTACTCCGCGCGCGGCGAGCAGGTGTGGCACGCCGAGACCACCGGCGGTGTCCTCTTTGGATGGCAGGAGCGCACCGAGGTGTTCGCCGGTACCAGCCGCGGCTGGGTGCACCGCTTCGCCAAGGCCGACGGCCAGGTCACCGGCAACTACCGCTGCGACGCCGCCGTGTTCTCCTGCGCCACCTCACCCGACGGCGAGTTCGTCTTCGCGGGCGACAACCAGTCCTCTGTGTACTGCTTCGCCGCCGACGGCACCCGCCTGTGGAAACTCGGCACCGGCTGCGGTTCCGCCTACTCCATGCAGTACCGCGACGAACGCCTGTACCTGGTCACCACCGACGGCTCCCTGGCCTGCCTGGACGCCAGCCCGGCCGCCGTCCACTCCGCAGAACAGGGCCAACTGCCCGAACGCCGCGACATCAAGGCGGGCAGCGTCCAACGGGTCGAGGCCACCGCCGAGGTCGAGGTCGTCACCCACGTGACCCCCGCCGACGGCGTCATCGTCGAATGCGTCCAGACCGGCGGCCGAGTCCGAGTCCACGTCCTCACCGACGGCTACAACCAGACCTGGGGCGTCCAGTTCCCGAAGAACATCCGGGTCCCCGGCGCCCGCTACGTCGTCTCCGAAGTCCTGACCTCAGCCAACGGCTCCTTCTACCGAGCCCGCGGCGAGATCAAGCGCATCAACTGACCTCCGCCCGGGCCTGGGCACACCCCAGGCCCGGCGGCGCGGTGCGGCGAGTACGACGGGAGTTCCAAGTGGGCAGGTCCCGATCAGGTGCCTGTCGTCACACAATATAACTAAGCTAGTTAGTGACTTAGCTAGTAGTCTTCCCGGTATGACTTCTCCCCGTGATGCCCAGCGTGTAGGCACTGACCCCACCGAGGGGGCGGATGGTGTCGCGGGCAAGTGGCAGGTCGGGTCCCCGGGGGTGGGCAACCCGCTGATGGAGCGCCTGCAAGAGGTGGGCGCGTTGACGCGGGTGATCGAGAAGCGGCTGAGTGGCGTTCTGGGTGTCAACGGCACGGGTTTGTCGGCGATGGAGCACCTCGCCAGTGAGGGTCCGCTGACCGCGAAGGATCTTGCTGACAGGTTGCGGGTCTCGACCGCGGCGAGCACGCACATCGTGGACCGGCTGGAGAAGGCCGGGCACATCGTCCGCCGTCCGCATGCCACCGATCGCCGCAAGGTGCTGGTCGAGCCGGTCCCGGAGTCGATGACGCGGCTCTTCGAGCACATCGACCCACTGCTGCACGGCGTGGCGAGCCTGGTCGCGGCGCTGAGCCCCGGCGACCGGGACGCGGTGGAGAACTTCTTGACCGAGGTCGTGCGGATCTACGCCGACACCGCAGACTCCCTGCCCCGGGACTGACCTCTCGTCCCACCGGTTCTGCCCGCGCGACCCGGCATCGACGCCGCCCGAGCGGCGCGCTGATCAATCCAGTTCGGAGAGAAGACATGGCTGTGCCCGAGAAGACGATCCGGCCGAGGTCGATGTGGTGGCTGCTGGCCACCGTGCTCGTCGTCGAGCTGATGGACCTGCTGGACTCGACGATCGTCAACGTGGCGGGCCCGGCGCTGGAGCGGTCCCTGGGGACCAGCCCGGTGGGACTGCAGTGGGTGATCGGCGGCTACGCGCTCACCCTCGGCGCGGGCCTGGTGCTGGGCGGGCGGCTGGGCGACCGCTACGGGCGCCGCCCGATGTTCCTCGTCGGACTCGTCGGGTTCATCGCCGCGTCGCTGTTGTGCGCGATCGCGCCGAGCGTCGGCCTGCTGATCACCTTCCGGCTGGTCCAGGGCGTGGCCGGGGCCATGATGCTGCCCCAGGGCCTGGGCATCCTGCGCGACAACCTCACCCCGCGCGACCTGACCAAGGCCCTCGCCGTGTTCGGTCCCGTGCTCGGGCTCGGCGGGGTGCTGGGCCCGGTGCTGGGTGGCGCGCTCGTGGACTGGGACCTGTTCGGTCTCGGCTGGCGGCTGGTGTTCCTGGTCAACGTGCCGGTCGGCCTCGCCGCGCTCCTGCTGTCGTGGCGGCTGGTGCCCCGCGGTGGCCGGACCCGGACGCTGCGGGTGGACATCGTCGGCGCCGTCCTCGTCGCCGCCGCGTCCGCGCTGCTGGTCCTGCCGCTCAACGAAGGGCAGTCCGCCGGGTGGCCGCTGTGGACCTGGCTGTCCCTCACCGCGGCGGCGATCGGCTACGTGGCGTTCGCGCTGTGGCAGCGTCGCGTGGTGCGCCACGACCGTGCCCCGCTGGTCACGCCGAGCCTGTTCGGCAAGTCCGCGTTCACCGTCGGGCTGGTCGCGGTCGCGTTGTTCTTCGGTGGCCTGATCGGCACCCAGCTGGTGCTGACGTTCTTCCTGCAGATCGGGCAGGGCTTCACCGCCGGGGAGGCCGGGCTGGGCAACCTCCCGGTCGCGCTGGGCACGGCCGTCGGCGGCGGCATCAGCGGCGGGCTGCTCGCCGCGAGACTCGGCCGCGCGGTGCTGCAGGCCGGCGCCGTGGTCCAGTTCGCCGGGATCGCGTGGCTGTGGCTCGCCCTGGCCGACACGACCGACTTCACGATCTGGCGGATCGTGCCCGGCAGCGTGGTCGCCGGGATCGGTGCGGGGATCGTGATCGCCGCGGTGTTCAACACCGTCCTCGGTGCCGTCGCCGACGACGAGGTCGGCTCCGCCTCCGGGGTCCTGTCCGCGGTCCAGTCCATCGGCGGCTCGGTCGGCGTCGCGGTGTTCAGCACCGTCTTCTTCGCCGGTGCGCTCACCGGCCAGGCCACCAGCAGCTTCCGCGACGCCCTCGTGGTCCAGGCGATCATCATCGGGCTGTTCCTGCTCATCTCGCCGCTGTTCCCCCGCCGGGCCCGCCCTGACGACACCGACGCGTCGGCGACCGCCACGCCTGCGAGCGTCGCCAATTCCCGCTGACCGGCACACCCCCATCTCCTGTGAGGAGGACGTCTCGTGCCCCGTAGCGTCTTGATCTCCGGTGCCGGCATCGCCGGGCCCGCGCTGGCCTTCTGGCTCAACCGGTACGGCATGACCCCGACCGTGGTCGAACGCGCCACCGGGCCGCGTCCGGGTGGGCAGACGGTCGACCTGCGCGGCGCGGGCCGCACCGTCATCGAGCGCATGGGCCTGGAGCAGGCCGCGCGTGAGCGTGTCACCCACGAAGCGGGCCTGCACTTCGTCGACGGCCGCGACCGCGTCCGGGCCGCGTTCGGCAGCGACGCCCTCGGCGGCGACGGGTTCGTCACCGAGCTGGAACTGCTGCGCGGCGAACTCGCCGACCTGCTCCACCAGCGGACCCGCGACGACACCGAGTACGTCTTCGGTGACCAGATCACCGACCTGACCGAGACCGGCGACGGCGTGGACGTCACCTTCCGCGCCGGCCCCGACCGCCGGTTCGACCTCGTCGTCCTGGCCGACGGGTTCCGCTCCCGCACCCGCGACCTGGTCTTCGGCGACATCGCCCGCACCCGGTCCTTCGGTCTCTACACCGCTTACTTCACCATTGCCCGCACCGAGTCCGACGGCAGCTGGGCCCGCTGGTACAACGCCCCCGGCCGCCGCGTCGTCCTCCTCCGCCCGGACAACCAGGGCACCACCCGCGCGTCGCTGTCGTTCCTCACCATCCAAAAAGGACTGGACCGGCTGCCGGCCCCGGCCCAGAAGCGGTTCTTGCGGCACCACTACGCCGACGCGGGCTGGGAAACCCCGCGCGTACTGGACGGCATGGAAGCCGCCCCGGACTTCTACTTCGAATCTATCGGGCAGATGCACCTCAAGCAGTGGTCACGCGGCCGGATCGCCGTCGTCGGAGACGCGGGCTACTGCGCGTCCCCGCTCAGCGGGATGGGCACCAGCCTCGCCCTCGTCGGCGCCTACGTCCTCGCGGGCGAACTCGATCGGCACGCCGGCCACCGGGATGCCTTCCGCGCCTACGAAACCACGATGCGGCCCTACGTCACCCAAGCCCAGAAGGTGTCCTGGTTCGCGCCCCGGCTGGCGTCGCCGAAAACCCGCACCGGTATCCGGATCCTCAACACCCTTGCCGGCCTCGCCGCCAACCCCAGAGCCACTCGCCTTGTCACCCGGTTCACCAACCCCCCATCCGACGCCATCGACCTCCCCACCTACCCCACCACCGACCACAGTGGACACTCGGCAGCATCAGCCGCGAACGACAGGGACGAACCCACTGGTTGAGAGCCCGACCCGAGGCCCGGCCGAGTGGAGTCGAGTGGTGGTGGATCGGGTCGTTTCTGGTGATCACGCCCGGTTGGCCAGGTGGGTTCGGGTGGCACACTGCCGGGCTGTGCTGGGCGGGTAGGTCGGTGGCTGAGGGCTCAGCGCTGGTTCTCGTGGACCGTGACCACCGATCCGGGTTCGCGTTCCACCCGAAGGACGTTGGCGTTGATGCCGAGGGTGCGCACGGCGTTGGGCAGTCGGTCGTCGTGGGTGAGGACGATGACCTGGCGTTTGGCCGCCAGCCTGTCCAGCACCCCGGCGAACCCGTCGACCGTGGCCGCGTCCATGGCCTGGACCGGGTCGTCGAGGACGAGGAACCGGAACGGGCTCGTCGGGCGGGTCGCTCTGGGCAGGAACAGGGCCAGGGTCAGCGCGTGCAGTTCGCCCTGGCTCATGACGCCGATGGCCTCGGCCCCGATGCCGTCCAGGGCGACGCCGAGCCGCACCCGGCGCATGGTGCCCTTCCCGGTGAGCTGCACGTCGCCGAGGTTGATGTGGCCGTCGTGGCGCAGCGCGGCCCACACCGTCTTGGCGTGACCGCTGATCTCGGCCACGCGCTCGTCGCGGAGCTTGCCCACCTGGGCGGCCAGGAAGGTCGCGGCCTCGTCCGCGTCGACGGTCTCGCGCTCAGCCTGGTTGGCGCGGTCGGCCAAGTCGCACCAGGCGGCTACCCGGGCCGCGATCGGCGCCCAGGTGTCCTCGGCCCCCGCCAGTGCCTGCCCGGCCTGGTCGCGCAACTCCGCCACGGCGGCGGTGAGGATCGCGCCCGCACGGTCGAGGTGCTCTGCCAACCGGACCGGGTCTTGCGGCGCTGTCGCCCACACCTCCCACGCGGAAGTCGCCGCTGCCGCGGCGGGCAGGGCGAAGCGCGGGGTCGACGGCGGTCGGGGCACTGACGCGATGAGCACCGTCGCCCGGCGCACGGCGTCCTCGACCCGCCGCCGGGCCGCGCGGTACGCGGTCGCGTCCCTGTCCTCGGCGGCCAGTCCGGCCCGCGCGCGGGCGCTCCACTCCTCGTCGAGCACGCCGTGCCCGCACACCGGGCATGGGCCGTCGCCGTGCTCGGTGTGCAGGGCCAGCGCCTGCCGCAGCAGCGCGGAGCGCGCCTCGGCTTGGTCGGCCACGGCGACGGCGTTCCGGGCGAGCACATCGGCGGCGGCGCGCAACTCCCCGACGACCTCGGCCACCGGCGGCACCTCGGCCTCGCTCAGCGCGCGCAGCGCGACCAGGTCTTCGAGCTGGCCACTGCCCGTGCCGGTGACGAGCGCCCGGATCGCGGCGGTGTCCACGCGGCGGCGGCCCAGCGCGGCGCGCACCCGCTCGGCGCGAGGATCGTCCACGGCCTCCAGCAGTTGCTTGAGCTCACGCCGCTCGCCCGTCATCTCGCTTACCGGGGCGCGCAACCGCTTGACCTCGTCAGCCAGTTCTTTCTGCGCGTCGGTGATCCGATCGATGCCCAGGACGGCGTCGATCTTGTCGAACAGCCTCGTCGGACCGTCGGTGAGCAGGCCACCGACCTCGTCGTAGGAGAGCAATGGGCGGTAGAGCTCGATCGCCCGCGCCCACCCGAGCGCTCCGGCACCGGCCTCCGGCTCGCCGTCACCACGCCGCACCCAGACCGACCGGTCGGCCAGCCCCGCACCGTCACCCCAGTCGACCCCGACGACGGTCGACCCTACACCTTCCTCGACGAACTCGGCACGGATCGCCGACTCACCGTGGTGGACGTTGCGCCAGTTCTCACGCCAGATCTTGGTCCGACGACTCCACCGGTAGGTGTCGCCGGTCAGCGCCAGCTCCAGCGCCTCGGCGAAGCTGGACTTGCCGGAACCGTTGCGCCCCAACACGATCGTCAGCCCATTGGCGGGCACCAGCGCCAGCCGCGACGACGGCCCCACCCCGCGGAACCCGGCGACGGTGACCGCGCTGAGAAACACCCGGGCACTCCGCTCCGGTGCTTGGTCGCCACCCCCAGACCGGTCGGCGAGCGCCTTGGCGACTAACGCCGCCGCACCCCCGCCCAACTGCTGCCGGGCGAGATCGGTCACCAACTCCGCCGGAGTGTCCACCACAGCCCCCTCGTCGCATCGCCCCGCCACGGTAGCGAACGGTGATCACCACGCCGTCGCCCTGCTCGCGACGCGACTGGGGGAGGCCGCACAGGCGCACAATCACACGCCGCGTCTTCTCGGGCCCGCAGCAGACCACAGTGGACACACAGCAAGATCCCCGGGAACAGCAAATCCCCAGGTCAACAGAGAAGTTGACCTGGGGATCTGTGGTGCGCCGCCAGGGACTCGAACCCCGAACCCGCTGGTTAAGAGCCAATTTGACGACCTGTCGGCGGTGTCGAGTGATGCCGCGCCGAGTCGTTTCTGCTGGTCGCGTCCAGCCCCGGCTGTCGGATGATGCCGCCTGCTGGTGCGGTGTGCCGGTCCCCTCGGGCACGGCTCGGGCGCGTGCGTGTCGGCGCTGGTGTCGGTCCACCAAGTGCGGGGCGTCGAACTCGCTGCCACGGCCGTGGTCGCGGCAAGCGCACGATCGGCGCAAGTCTGAAGTGTCACATAGCCGTCATTCGGGTCAGAACGACAGGAAGCTGATCACGTTGTCTTTACTTGGGTAGGAGTGTGTACCTTCGGCTGTTCCGGTATTCCAGAAGTTGTCGGGATTCGGAGTCATGTACTGCTCATCTTTGGTGGTGACACAGGGAACGTCGTAGTCGCTCTCGATGGCGTCAATCAACTTCACTCCCCATTGCTGGTTTTCGGCGGGGAAAGGTAGTGAATTGTCGCACTTGTCGAGCATCAACTGGCCGCCGTGTGCGACGACGCACATGTCGGGGTATTTCTCGTCCTGGCTGACGATGTGACGCGTACTCCGGTCGTAGGACCACTGCTGGTTCGACTGGTTGCCATCGCACGCGGTGCCGATGATCTGATACTTCTTTTGCAGCGTTTGCCACGGGCCGATGGTGGCGCACTGCTTGAACGCGACTGATTGCATCAGGAAGGGCGTGTCCGGGAAGTCTTCAAGCGTTGGTGTGGCCGTGGCCGGAAGCCCCAGCGAGACGAACATCAAGCCGGCGGTGACGGTTGCCCTGGCGAGTATGGACATCAGTATCCTCACGGTCAGTCGATATCGACCGGATGGTAAACCCGGCCACGGCACTGCCGCCGCGCGTATACACGATCGGCTGACATCCACAGTGGACCACGGGTCAGCCGGGATCTTCAGCTTCACGCAAGGCGCCAGCCGCGCGACCACGGATACGACTACCTGGGTCGCTGTGCGGGATGTGCTGCGGCTGCGGGCGCGGTGATATCGGCGAGGTCGCAGTCAGCGCGCAGGCCGCCGGGCCGTGTGGCGCAGTCGACCGATACTGCGAGTAAACATGGCCGGCTCGCGCGTGGTGGCGAACCGGCGTGTTACTCGCTGTTTTCATACAGTGGCGCTATGTCACGAATTACTCACCCGGTGGAGGGAACCGTCCACTCTGGCCGGTGACAGAACCTGATTCGTGGTGACGTCTGGGACATGGTGCCGCGACAGTGGGGCGCGTTGATCCACGAGTTCAGGGAGGGCGCAATGCGCAAGACCACTCCGGCGGGCGCCGCTGTGGTCGCGGCGGCGTTGTCGATCGCGGTGCGGTGTCACCGGCCTACGCGGAGTTCCCAACGAAATCTTCGATTAACCGCACGTTCTGGGCCCCTTACCAGCGTCACGATGGGCCATTCGTCAGTTTCGCCCACCTCGCGGACGGGACGACTCCGCACAACGTAGCGCCGTTCGCGTTCGCCGTCCTCGACTGACACCTCCGCTCCTCGCCCGAGCGCCGTCCCGGGGCGAGAGGTTGATGACCGCAGGTCATCGTCGAGTCGGTTTCCGAACAGCTTTGATAAAGCAAACCTGGGAGTGTCATGAGTTCGAACAAGTCTCTACGTGCGCGCGCTGCGGTTCTCGCCGCGTGTGTGGTGGGGTTGTCCTTGATCACCGTTTCGCCCGCCTACGCGGACGTCCCGCCCGCAGGTAAGCAGTTCCGGATCACGTTGTCCTGGAATGGCGAGAGTGAGCGACTGTGCGTGGGCAGCCTCCCTGTCCCGTCGTCCAAGGTCAGGAAGTTCCCCGCGCTTCCCTGCGACGGCAGCACCGCGCAGTTGTGGAAGCGTTCCGACAACGGCCGCTGCATCCAGAACGTCGCCCACCCCCGGAGCATCGCCCTGTTCGACATCCTCCAGCGGTTGTGCCAACGAGGTGTCAAGGGCCCCATGCAGTGGACCCAGGACGCACAGGGCCGGGTCACGCACAAGGGCACGTACCTGGACTACTGGGGCGTCAGCGAGGAATACGGCCACCGCTACCTGGTCGTCTACCGGGCCAGTGGCTCGACCGCCACCGATGCGGGCCTCTTCACGTTCGAAGAGGTCTGAGCACACCCCCCGACATCCGCGTGCCCCCGGGCGCGCGCGACACCATCCGCCCCAGGGCCATCGCCGGCGCACCGGCAGGCCCGGCCACTGACACCCGAAGGTGATCTCCATGCTCGATGTTCCCTCGTTCGCCCGCGCCGCCGCTCGACTCGGGGTCGCCGTGGCCCTGGTCGCCATCCCGGTGTCCGCTGCCGGTCTCGCTCACGCCCAAGAGCCGGTCGAGTACTTGTGCGGTGAGGTCGTCACCGACAACGACCTCCTCACCGCAGCGAGCCAGTGCGTGGGCGGACCCACCGACTACGACGGTCCCGCCACCGTCGTCGACTTCCTCGAGGGGGTGGTCTGGTCCTGTGACCGCGTGGTCACCGAGGTCGACCCCAACGTGGACGACCCCGACTTCTCCCGCATCACCGAAACCGAGAACTGTGTCCTCGCGTCGACCGACGACCCCAACCCGAGCGACCCCGTCTCCGGTGAGTCTGCGGATTCGGGCAGGTAGCACGCCTGCGGGGAGTCGGGTGCCCGCGCACCGCGCGGGCACCCTCGGGAATCAAGAGCGTCCTGGGACCGCCAGATCAGGAACAGTTCATTCGAGGCTGCCGCCTTCCACTTCTTTGCTGCACAACGGTTACGTCCACCTCTGCCCGCTCGCCACGTCATGTGTGTTCGATCGACGGAGCTGTCGTGATTCTTGAGCGTTCGCTGTCGGCGGGTGAGGCAGGACTGGCCATGTCGGGGACTCCGGTGGTGGTCGCCTGGACCGTGCGCGGCTCCCTCGACGTGGCCGTGTTGCACCGCGCGGTCCGTTGCCTCTCGGTCGCGCATCCCGTTCTCACGGCCCGCCTGGCCCAGACAGCCAAAGGCTTGATCCTGCGCGCGGACACCACCGACGTACCCGACCTGAGTATCGCCGCGCCGGGGTTCGATCTCGCGGACACCCGGTTCTTCGAGATCGGGGAACCGCTGTTCCGCGCCATCATCCACCCGCACGCCGACGGGAGCCACACGGTCGTTCTGGTCACCGGGCACACGATCAGCGACGGATCATGCATGCTCGCCCTGCACCACCTCCTGTGGTCCGTCTACACCGCCCTGTCCGAAGGCCACCGCCCGCCCGCGCCCACCGGCCCGCTTGCTCTCCCGGCGGCGGCCGACGACGGGCTGCGTTCCCGCTACGACCACACCGACATCGAAGCGTTCCTCACCGTCCGATCCCAGCGCGGAACCGGGCCGCGCCCGGCGGTCATCGAGCCGTTGGCCGCACGCGACGGCCAACCAGGACCCGAGACCGGGATACACCTGCACCGCGTCGTCCTCGACCCGACGCAGAGCACCGCCTTAGCTCAGCGCGCCACCGCCGCGGGCACCACGACACACGGACTGCTCTGCGGCACACTCCTGACCGCCGCCCGCTCCCTCATCACCCCGACAACGGGACCACTACCGCTCAGCGGTTGGTTGGGCTCCGCAGGGCGTAGGTGGGCATGGTGGCGCCGGTGTGGCTGGTTGGTCGGATCACGTGGATATCGGTCGGTTTCGCGCGCGGTGGCAAACGGGTGTGCTACCCGCCGTTTCGGCAGGTTGACATTAGGTCACAGAATCCTCACTCGATGGTGGGGACTTTCCACACTGGTCGGTGACCGAGTCCGTTTCGTGGTGACGTCTCGAACATGGCGCCGCGATAGTGATGGCGTTGATTCGCTAGTTCATGGAGGTGTCATGCGCAAGATCATCCTGGCGGGTGCGGCTGTGGTCGCGGCGGTGTTGTCGGTCGGGGGTGCGGTGTCACCGGCTTCTGCCGAGATCCCGCCGGACGACGCTGTTTTCCAGATCTCGACAACGTTCGAGAACGAAACGCTGTGTGTCACCAGCGGCGAGAACGAGTACCACTTTCTCAGGTTCGACCTCCTTCCATGTGACGCCACGAACAAGGCGCAGCAGTGGAAGCATCACAGCAGTGGCAAGACCTTCGCGAACGTCGGGACCTCGACTTGCATTATGATCAACAAGTTGTTCAGCGAGGGTGTTTGCGCCAAGCTCAAGAACGGTCCGATGACCTTGAAGCAGGATGGCAAGGGACGAGTTTTCCAGGACTTCTCCTCCGCCAGCCGCTGGTTCTGGAGGCCCTCCCGAAACGCCTATGGGCGGTATTTCACCGCCTACCATGTGACGGACGGGTCGATTCCCGACGTGCCATCGATCGAGTTCGTCATCGTGACACCTGAAGCCTGACGTCGTTGCTCGTCCTCGCCCGCGAGCAGAGTGGTAGGGGACGAGAGGTCGACGACCGCGGGGTCATCGGTGAGCCAGACGGAGAGCACGGTGGAGCCGCAGGTGGGGCGAGTGCGGCGAAGTTCGTGCCCCAGCGTGCTTCCTGGGTTCGTCTCCACTGTGCTTCGTCGGTCTCGCTCACCTCGGCGCGGGGGATGTAGAGGCGGTGGCGGTAGGTCTCGGTGTCGCTGATCTGGTCGACCCAGTCCACGCACAGCGCGCGGACGTCGCCCTTGGGACGGTGGAGATCGCGGTCCGGCACTTCTTGGACCTGGCGGTGGTTTCGGTGAAGGTGAGTCGCCGAGGTAGGCGGGACAGCACCGCGGCCCTGGTCTCCTGGAACACCGGCTTCACCGTCAGTTCTTGGCTTTTGTAGATGTAGCGCGCCGGAGCGGGCTGCTGCTAGTGATCAGCGCCTTCCTTCTTCACCTTTCCGTGCCAGTGTCACTCCATCTCGTCGCCGCGGGCCCGTCCGGTGCCCATTTGGTGTATTACTTGCAGAATTGGAACATCTTATGATGGCTTTTGTGAGGCCCACTCGTTCGCGGATCAGCTATTCCGCTGTTGTTCTGCGTCGTGCTGTCCCGGTGGCGGTGGTGGCGGCCTTCGCGCTATTCGCCCCGACGTCCGCGATGGCGAGTCCGAGCACCTGCACGGTGAACGGGTCCACGCAGAGCGGGACCACCATCACCGGCACCAACGGCGACGACACCATCGCCTGCGCCAACGGGATCAGCGGTGGTACCACCGTCAACGCCTTGGACGGCAACGACACGGTTACTACCACCAACAACGTGGGCGTGGTGAACGGCGGGGCCGGTGACGACACGCTGAACCTCACCAGCCTCAACTACGGCACCGTCAACGGTGGCCCTGGTGACGACAAGATCTCCACCCCGGAGAACGGCAAGACCCCTTACGTGACCGGGATCATCCACGGGGATCTCGGCAACGACATCGTCACCGTTACCGCGAGCTCCGGGATCAACAGCAGCACCATCTACGGCGACGACGGCGCGGACACCATCAAGGTCCGCACCAACTACATCGGCACCGGTCAGATCCTCGGCGGCCCCGGCGTCGACACCATCACCGTCGACAACAACGAGGGTGTCGTCCACGGCAACGAGGACCCCGACGTCATCACGGTCAACCAGACCGCCAACACCAGCACCCCCAAGCCGACCGTGTTCGGTGACGGCGGGAACGACACGATCACCGCGACCCAGAACCTCAACGGCGACATCCTGCGCGGCGACGACGGCGATGACACGATCACCGTCGCCACCAACGACTCCGGCGCCCAGGTCCTCGGCGGCGCGGGCGTCGACACGATCGCCGTGACCACCACCAGTCGCGCCGTGGTCGACGGCGGCGCGGGCAACGACACCATCACCACCCCTGCGGGCGTGGCCAACACCGGCACCCTGCGCGGTGGTACCGAGAACGACACGATTACCGTCGACAACAACGACCGCGGCGGCAGTCTCGATGGCGGCCCGGGCGCCGACTCCATCAAGGTCTCCCGAGACCTCGGCACCATCAGCGGCGGGGACGACGGCGACACCATCACGGTCACGAACCTGGTCTGGGTCAACCCGCCCAACCCCGAGGCCGCGGTCTACGGCAACGCGGGCAACGACACCATCACCGTCACCGAGTTCCAGCGCTACGGCACCGTCGACGGCGGCCCCGACACCGACAACTGCCTGGTCAAACACATCTCCGACCCCTCCGGCGCGAAGATCCTCAACTGCAACCCCTGACTACCCCGCCAGCGGCGTCCTTGAGCGTCCTGGATCGAGCCATACCCGATCTCGCCTTAAGGACCTCGGCGAGGCCCAGCCGCCGACAGCGGCTGGGCCTCGCCGCCATCACCACCTCGATGCCGGCGGGATCGGGGGTATCGGCACCGCGATGCCCACCCTGGGTCGCACACGATCCGGAAGAAGTAGCCAAGCAGGTGCGGAATCGGTCGTGTGGACAACTCTGGGTATCAGAAATTGGCAATGGGCGGTTCGCAAACCCTAACCGCCGTATCGTTTGGATCAACGACTGAGCCAATGGGATGATGTCGGTAACAAGCGCATGTGCATTCGCGATTGCAGAATGGGGTTCAGACGCGAGTGGCGTGGTGTGTCACTCGCATCTGAAACCGCTGCTGTTCCTGTGTCGTCCGGATATCCACGGCGCGGGGTGTCGCCAATTCTGACGTTCCCGGGCTGGGTCGCAGTCCGGGTTTTTCGCGAGGATGAGGATTCCTATGCGGGCTAGAGATCTGCTGTTGCGATTGCCCCAACGGCGGGCGGGGCAAGTGAGCGGTCGGTCCGGGCAGGACGGTCCGGGCATCGGTTCTGTCCGGTCGGCCGGGAACGACGCGCCGACCCGGGTGTCGGGTGCTCGGCGTGTTGGGTCGTTGCTGTCCTCGGCGTTGACGGTCCTGGGTGTCGTCGTTGTCGGGTTGGTCGTGCCCGCGTCGAACGCGTTGGCGAACCCGCCGGGCACCACGACCGCGTACGTCAGCAACTCCAGCCTCGGCGTGGTGTCCAGGGTGGACCTCGCGACCAACACCGTGGTCGGCACGATCCCGGTGGGTACCAACCCGTTCACGGTGCTCGCCACCCCTGACGGCACCCAGGTCTACGCCGTCAACTTCAGCTCCAACACCGTGTCGGTGATCAGCACCGCCACGAACACGGTCACCGCGACCATCCCGGTCGGCCAGCTGCCAATCGACGCGACGATCAACGCGGCAGGCACCCGCGTCTACACCACCAGCCTCCTCGACATGACCGTGTCGGTGATCGACACCGCCACCAACACCGTCACCGCCACCCTCGGGCCCGTCCCGGACCTCGCGAACGGCATCGCCATCAACCCGGCGGGCACGACCCTCTACGTGGCGAACTCGAACAACCTGTCGGTGATCGACACCGCCACCGGCGCCGTCACCGCCACCCTCGGCGGCATCATCGGCACCAACGACGTCGACGTCACCCCGGACGGCACCAAGGTCTACGTCACGCAGAGCGGTCGCAACAGTGTGACCGTGGTCGACACCGCGACCAACACCGTCGCCGCCACCATCCCCACCCCGGCCTCGGCGACGAGCGTGCTGTTCAACGCCGCGGGCACCCGCGCGTACGTCACTAGCCAGTCCGGCAACGGCGTGATCGTCATCGACACCGCCACCAACACCGTCTTGACCACGGTGCCCACCGGCACCTTCACCAGCAGCGCGGCCCTGAGCGCCGACGGCGCGCGCCTGTACGTGACCAACCAGACCTCCGGAACCCTGTCCGTGGTCGACACCGCCACCAACACCCGCACCACCGACATCTCGGTCGGTGTCAGCCCGGTCGGCATCGCGCTCTCGAGCACCGCGCCGGTGCCCCAGGACATCAGCGCGACCTCCGGCGGCGGCCAGTCCACCCCGGCGGGCACCCCGTTCACCGCGCCCTTGGCCGCGACCGTCACCGACACCCTCGGCAAGCCTTCGCCGGGCCTGCCGGTGACCTTCACGATCACCTCCGGGTCGGCCACCTTCCCCGGCGGGGCGAGCACCGCCACCGCCACCACCGGTCCCGACGGCCGGGCCACCTCACCCGCCCTCACCGCCGGGGCCACCCCCGGCCCGGTCACCATCACCGCCGCCGCACCGCCGGTCACCGGCACCGCGACGTTCACCGAGACCGTCACCGACGCGGTCCCGGCCAAGATCACCGCACACTCCGGTGGCGGTCAGTCCGTGCCCGCGGGCACCGGGTTCTACACGCCGTTGGTCGCCAAGGTCACCGACACGACCGGGCAGCCCTCCCCCTACACCGGGGTGACGTTCACCGTGACCTCCGGCTCGGCGAGCTTCTACGGCGGTTCCCCCAGTGCCACCGTCGGCACCGACTCCGACGGCTTCGCCAGCTCTCCGCTGCTGACCGCGGGCAGTGTTCCTGGTCCGGTGACGGTCACCGCGACCACATCCGGCGTGCCCGGGTCGGCGGTGTTCACCGAGACCGTCACCGCGGCGGTCCCGGTCACCGTCGTGGCGACCGCCGGTGACGGCCAGTCCACCCCGGCCGGGAGACCGTTCCCGGCGCCGTTGGTCGTCGCGGTCACCGACTCCACCGGACAGCCCGCCGCCGCGGGCACCCCGGTGACCTTCTCCGTCGTCGAGGGCTCGGCGAGCTTCCCCGGTGGGGCAGGCAATGTCACGGTGAACACCGGGACCGGCGGGCAGGCCAGCGCACCCGCCCTGACCGCGGGCGCCACTCCCGGCGGGGTGACCGTCGTGGCCACCGCGGGCGAGGCCGAGTCGGCCGTCTTCACCGAGACCGTCACCGCCGCGGTCCCGGCCACGATCACCGCCACTTCCGGCGGCGGCCAGTCCACCCCGGCGGGCACCACCTTCCCGACCCCGCTGGTGGCTACCGTCACCAACTCCGCCGGGCAGCCGTCCGTGGGCAGCCCGGTGACCTTCACCGTCACCGCCGGATCCGCCGCGTTCCCCGGCGGGGCCGGCAACGTCACGGTGACCACCGGTGCCAACGGCCAGGCCACCGCGCCGACCCTGACCGCGGGCTCCACCTCCGGCCCGGTGACGGTCACCGCCACCACCCCGGGCGTCACCGGCGCCGTCACGTTCACCGAGACCGTCTCCCCGGCGGTCGCGGCCACCATCACCGCGGTCTCCGGCAGTGGGCAGTCCGCCCAGACCGGCACCGCGTTCGGCGCCCCGCTGATCGCCGGCGTCACCGGCACCTCCGGACAGCCCTTCGCCGGTGCCCTGGTCACCTTCACCGTCACCGCGGGCTCGGCCACCTTCCCCGGCGGCTCCAGCACCGCGACCGCCACCACCGGGGCCAACGGCCAGGCCATCGCACCCACCCTGACCGCGGGTGCGATGGCAGGCCCGGTCACTGTCACCGCCACCACCGCGGGTGTGACGACCACGGCGACCTTCACCGAGACCGTCACCGCACCACCCGGACCGGCCCTGGCTGACCTCAGCGCCACCCTGACCGTGCAGGGCAGCGCCAAGGTCGGCACCGCGTTCCCGGTCACCCTCACCGTCCGCAACGCCGGACCCAACCCCGCCTCCACCGTCCTGTCCGGCATCACCGTCCCCAAGGGCCTGCGCATCACCAACGCGGGCGGCGGCGTCCTCAGCGACTCCAACCGCACCGTCGCCTTCGGCGCCCCCACCATCGCATCAGGCCAGACCATCACCTACCGGATCACGGTCACCGCCGACAACTCCGCAGTGGGCGGCCAGACCATCACCGCGGCCACCGGCTCCCTGTTCACCAGGGACCCCAACTACCACAACAACGCAGCACAGACACGCATCACCATCACCCGCAGGTAACACGACAACACCACCGGACAACGGGGTGGTGGCAGATCAGTCCGCAATGGACGGACCTGCCCCCACCCCGTTGTCACTTGCCCACGAAACGCCGAACCGGCATTCCCGACTCACTTCTTCGGCGACGTGGTGGCCGGAGTCGGTGCCGTGGCCGCGGAGGTCGTCCGCCTAGACCCGCCAGATGGCCACGGGGTCGCCGTGGAGGTCTTCGAGGTCGTCGCGGGTGGACCACAGGACCAGGACCGGGCAGCGCAGACGTGTGCCGGCGGCGCGGTCGGCCTCTTCGTGTGCACGGTCGATGGTCAGGCTCGTGCAGTAGGGGTGGGAGACCGGCCACGCCCGGCCTAAGGCCGACGACTCCGCCGCGACCGTCGCCCTCGACGCCGGCACCGTCCTGGTCCTGCAACTACACCTCGCCCAGCAGGCCGCCGGGGGTGGAGATGAAGATTGTTCAGACCATGCTGCGACACGCCTCGATCACCACGACCAGCAACCTGTACACCAACGTGCTCACCCAGGTCGCCCGGGACGCGGCCGAGAAGACCGCGTTGATCATCCCTCGGGCGTCGGCGCGTCTTTCTCGGGCCCTCCTCGGGCCCGCAGCAGACCACAGTGGACACCCGGCAAGATCTCCGTGAAACAGCAAATCCCCAGGTCAACAAGGAAGTTGACCTGGGGATCTGTGGTGCGCCGCCAGGGACTCGAACCCCGAACCCGCTGGTTAAGAGCCAACTTGACGACCTGCTGGGCGGTGTCGAGTGATGCCGAGTCGGGCCGTTCCTGCTGGTCGCGTCCAGCGTCGGGTGTCGGATCATGCCGCCTGCTGGTGCGGTGTGCCGGTCCCCTCGGGCACGTCTCGGGCGCGCATGTGTCGGTTGGTGTCGGTCCACCAAGTGCGGGTCGACCGGAGTACTTCTGGTGCCTGGAGCCTCAGACTTGAGGTGCTGTCGCAGCGGCTTGCAGGCGGGGCCGGGCAGGATCGGCGGGCTCCAGTGTGCGAGGTCGGTAGCTATGGCGGTGGGATCTGATGACCAACCTCGACCTCAACCGACGTGCGTCTGAACTTGGTCCGCCTCCGGTCGTGCGAGCGGTGACGGTGATCATGGGCACGGTCGTCGGTCTGACGTTCTTGTTCGGTTTCGGCAACGTCTTCGACTTGGCCCTGCGGTTGGGGGTGCCGGTGTGGGTGGCCCCGTTGGTGGCTCCCGCGATTGATCTGTCGGTCCTCGGGCTCCTGCTCGCTGTGAGGTACCTGGCTCTTGCCGGGGTACCAGCCACCCAGTTGCGGTCTGCTCGTCGGCTCCTGGTCTTTGCCAGCCTGGTCACTCTGGCGTTGAACGTTGCCGGACCGATCGCTGTGGGTGAGTACGGGAAGGCCGCGTTCGATGCCGTGGGTCCGATGTTGTTGATCGGTTGGGCGGAAGTCAGTCCTGGGCTTCTGCAGGCTATGGCCGCGTCGTACCGACCGAGCATGGAGTCCGGCAGCGAAGGTCTTGGTTCAACCGCAGACGAGCACCCGCGTGTCCAGCTCCGGTCGGAGGAGGTGCTGGATTCCGAGCTGGAAATCGCCGCGGAAGAGCGACGGGACGATCGCGGATCGAGCAGGACGTTCGACGACTTGATCGAGCGGGCGCTTCACGAAGACTCGCGTCACTGGGACCAGCACCGACGACCGATCTCGGCCGAGACGCTGAGGAAACGCTTGGGCGTGGGGGCGGCACGTTCGCGGATGCTTGTGACCGCGGTTCGCGCGAACCAGGCTAAGCGCCCGACCTTCACCAGTGACACCGCCGCCGCCCAGGCCCTTCGGGCAGCGGCCTCACCGCCGCCCGGAACAGCAACACCACCGGCCTCGTAGACCAGACGTCCGCACAAGCGGGCGACTCACCGTGGCCGTGAAGGCTGCCAGTTCATCGTGTTTCGCCGCCAGACCTGCCCTGATCCGACCGCCCAGTGCGGCGCCATCGCCCACGATGCCACCGGCTCCACTGGCACCCGCGCCACCGCCCAAGCCTTCCTCCGTTTCGGCAGCTTCTCCTCGGCCACCCCTCGCCTCCACCGGATCCAGGATCGGGGACTTAGCCATCCCGTGCCCGCGAGCACAGGGCTGCTCGGCCCGTGTTTCCGCTGGTCAAAGTGTTGCAGGAGTGCGCCGGGGCGCGCGACACGCGGACTCGCACACCTGTTTGACAGAGTGACATTCAGAGGAATAGTCTCACGGACCATGTCACTTCCTAGTGAGCGTGAGCGTGGGCTGCTGGACGAGATCGCCCACGAGCTGCGCGAGGCCTTCGATGAGCGAGGGCACCGCGTGGGCGTCGCGCTCGACGCCGACCCGGCATTTGGCAGCGGCCATTCCCGTAGCGCGTTGCGGCGCGATCTTGCCAAGGACGTGATCGCCAACGCCGCGAACCGGCTTGGGCTGCACTGCCGCCCGGTAGGTGGCGGCGGGCTCGAACTCGTCGGCGAGCACCACAGGTACCGCCTGCGTCGAGCGCTGCGCGACGCGAGCGAGGCTCTTGTCGTCGAGGTGTCGTCGGAATCCAGTCTTGGCGCCGAGGAGGAGCCGGGTCTGTTCCCGGCGGAGCACTGGGTGTTCGCGTGGATCTACGATGTCAACGACCTGATCGCCGAAGTGGTCATCGCGAAGATCCTTGGTATCGAACCCGGAAGCCCCGGGCGTCTGTGCCTTGGCTCGGTCGTGGCGCTTGGCGTCTCGGGCCCGCTCAGCGGGGGGTTCATGCCGACCGACGAGGGATTGGACTTCGGAGACGAGGAGGACATGGGCGGGTCTGCGGACGGCATCGGATCCTGACAGACTGCGCCCTGCCACCGTCAACGCGATCGAAGAAGGACTGGGGTTCACCGTGGTGTCGCAGGCACTCGTGGGTCAGCGCATCCGAAGGCTGCGGCATGTTGCGGGTTTCGGGCAAGCCGAGTTCGCGAAAATGGTCGGCATAGCGTCCGGTTCGGTGTCCAAACTGGAGAACGGCCGGATGCCGATAACCGACGATCTCCTGTCGACCATCGCCGCGATACTCGGTTGTACGCCACGGTTCCTGACTATGACCGTCGAGCTGGCGCCGACCACTCGACCATGGCTGCGGGCTTACGCTGACGCTCCCAAGCGGACCGTCGACCAGATCGTCGACGAGTGCACGACCGCGATGGAAGCCATCGTCGGCTTGGAACTCAAGCTGCTGCCCGACTCGCTTCCCCACTTCACCGGAGACCTCATGGATCCTTCCGCCATCGAGGATCTTGCCGCTGACGTCCGCGTCGCTGCCGGGCTCGACGAGGGTGACGTAGTGGGCAATTCGATCCGTGCCGCCGAACGACTGGGTTGTGTGGTTCTCCCGATGTCCGACGAGGTCGGGCGCCACATCGGCTTGTCGGTCCGCGCGAACCTCACCGGTGTGATCTGCCTTGGCCGATGGACCGCCGAGGGCTCGCCCGTCCCGGGGGACCGCCAGCGTTGGACCGTGGCCCACGAACTCGGGCACCTGACCTTGCACGCCGGACTCGGAGCACCGGATACGGCGGACGAGGCGAGCCGGATCGAGAAACAGGCACACGCGTTCGCCGGGGCGTTCCTCGCGCCGGGTGACGCGATGCTGGACGAGCTCCAGCGCCTAGGCGGTCGGGTAACCCTGCAGACCCTTGCACGGATCAAGGAGAACTGGGGGGTGTCGATCAAAGCATTGGTGACTCGCTTCCGCACTCTCGGCGTGATTGACGCCGAACACGCCCGCAGTCTCTTCAAGCAGATCTCCGCGCGGGGATGGAACAAGAGCGAGCCCGTGCCCGTCGGCAACGAGCAAGCGATCTGGTTCCAGCGCGCTCTGGACACAGGCATGCGCGGATCACCCGACCCCGTCGCCAAGGCCGCGGACACCATCGGGCTTGACCGTCGATACTTCGACCGTTGGACCGACTGGTCGACCCCTCAGGCCGTGGAAATCGCCGAGGTGATCACGCCCGATTTTGGTTCCCGCCCGGCACGCGAGTCGTCGTCTACAGGCGGGATGGCGGTTTCACTCCTCACGCACCGCCGCAATCAGCCCAGACGCACCACGTAAACATGCCTTTCGCGGATTGTTTTGTCGGAAGGAGGTAGCCTGGGCGCGGTGGACGGTCGTTGCCGGTGTGGAGTGTCCCCTGGCGGCATTGGCGGCTAGGGTTCTCGGCCCTGCCTCGGTGGGTATCCACGGACTTGCCGTCGCCGTCGAACTCAGCGACCCGGTCGGCGTCGAACGCGCCTCGTCCTGGTACCCCCCCGTCCGAGCTTCCCGCGGAACGACGCTCGCACTACTTCATCGACCTCGCCCGCGCCCAGCTCGACCTCGGCCGCGACGAGGACGCCCACGTCAGCCTGCAGACCGCCCGCCAGGTCGCACCCCAACATGCCCGCGCGCACCCGCAGGTTCGCCGGACCCTGACCACACTGCTGTCTACCCACAGCGCCCCCAACTCCGGTCTATTCGACCTCGCCGAATGGGCGCGCGCCCGCTGAACAGTTCGAGCAGGGAGTCGATCACCTAGTCGGCGTCACGACGCACCAGCGGGTCATCAGCCCACAGGTAGCCCAAGGGACCGCGCCGGATCAGAACGGTCCGCAAGTCCGCCGCCTTCGCAGCGACGACGTCGTTGTCCCGGCCCAGAGGCAATTGGTGCATCGCTGAATGGTCCAATACGCAAGATCGCCGCCGTAGTCCTACACGGATACGTGAGCTTCACTGATTGTTGTTGTCATGCCGTCCGACCACACCTTCGGGTCGCCCCTTGTCGTCTGTCGGTGGTGTGACGGCGGGCCACTGTTCCAGGCTCAGTCGCCGACCTTGCCCGGGCCCGCGATAGCGGGTTACCCGACCCGCTGCTGTGGACACGCAGGGTGTTCAGGTCCTCGCCGACGCCGGATTCAAGGCTTCGATGCCCGGTCCGGGTTGCGATCGTGACACCGACGCACCGCGATTCCGACGAACCCCGCCAGCCTGGTACGAGGAACGCCATGCGGTGCAACGCTAAGCTCACTCGTGCAACGGAATCGTGAGGAACACGGCATCGGTCATCTGAGGAATTGGATCCTTGGCTCGCCATCTCGTCCGCCGCGACACCTTCGACCATATCGTCCGGTGTCGCCGGACTCCTGCCCGACCATCAGCACAGCGAACGCGCCCACATCACGTCGCGGTGACCCGACACAGTCGTTCGAGTCACCGCCTGGCCTCCCCATCATGTACAAGGTCGTGAAGCTTCGGCGCCTTTAAGGAAATTGATCTCAAAGACGACGTCCGAAGAGTTGCATTGCCGCTCGCCGCAGTGGCTCTGCTGAGCGAGATGGACGCTGGAGTCATGCGGCGACCTGGGACCAGGGGATCTCTGCGCTTCGCGGCGGGTTTCATCCCGCTCCGACACGCTGTTGTCGATCATTGGTGAGTGGCGTGCCGGCACAGGTGATGCGGAGCGACAGATCGTTGTGGTTGATCGATGGGCTGTGCCATTCAATGATGATGAATGATCTGCTCTCCACAGCGCTCACGGCGCCGGCGCGTGGCCGTTCCTGCGGCGTCGGTGTTCCGGGCAGGGTAGGTGGTCACCGCGTTGGCCACCGTTTGAGGCCTTGTCGTAGCACCGAGGCGATGTTGCGGAAGGTGTCACCGTTGTCGTACTGGTCGACGAGGATGTCGGTCACTCCGACGACCGCCTCGGTTGCCTGGTGGCTGGTCTTGACCAAGGCCACTGCCAGGTTCGCTGGTAGCTGGGACGACGCGGCGGTGCCAGTGCTGAGTGCTTGTACGGCTTTCCATGCGGTGTCGACCTGTTCGAGCGCCTGGATCAGGTCACGCCACACCGCTAACTGGTTGGTGCTCTTCTCCGGCTGGAGTTGGGTCATGGCTATCGTCCTCTCGTCTGGAGTGGTAAGGCTGGCACCCAGAGGTGACAACCGTCAGTCGGGAGCGGCCGAGCGATCGGCGCCGGCAGGCACGGGGCCGATTCAGCCCACATCGCGGGTCCGGCCGCCGTCGGCTTCCCATCGTTGCTCCGCGGCGTCGGCCATCCGAGGACGCAGAACCGCGATAGCCACCTCTGGGTGGTTGCCGTGCGTCTCGTCGGCGCCGGAGTGGATGTTCCTGGTCTCTTCACCGATAGACCGATCCGGTCGACCGAGTGATGCACGATTGGTCTCTCGGTCTGTGGTCACGATCGAGTTGGTACAGCGATCGGGTTGTTGTCGTTCTGGTGTTTCCTGTCTCCGTTGGCGCCGGGGCCGGTAGTGCTGGGTGTGATGTGGGGGCTGTCGGCTTGGGCTGCGTCGGCGAGCGCTTCCGCGGAGGCTTGCGCTGCCTGGGCCGCGTCGTTGGCGGCGTGGGCGGCCATGCCGTCGGAGGAAGTTTCGCGCGTGGCCGGTGATGGGGGGAGGGCCTCGGTGAAGGCGCGGGACACGCCTTGGAGCGCTGAGGTGACCTCGCTGGGGATGACCCAGAACGTGTTGCCCGGGCCCTGAGCTAGCTGGGGCAGCATCTGGAGGTACTGGTAGGCGAGCACTTTGGGATCGGGGTCGTTGCGGTGAATGGCCTGGAAGACTTCGTCGATGGCGCGGGACTGGCCTTCTGCGTTGAGGATCGCTGCGGTCCGGTTGCCCTCGGCGCGGAGCACGGCGGACTGCTTGTCGCCTTCGGCGGTGAGGATCTGGGACTGGCGTTGCCCTTCTGCGCCAAGGATCGCGGCGCGCTTGTCGCGTTCGGCGCGCATCTGCTTTTCCATCGCGTCCTTGATGGACTGCGGCGGGTCGATTGCCTTGATCTCGACTCGGTTGACCCGCAGGCCCCATTTTCCGGTGGCCTCGTCGAGAACGCCGCGCAGCTGGTTGTTGATGGTGTCGCGGGAGGTGAGGGTGCGTTCCAGGTCCATGGAGCCGACGACGTTGCGCAGGGTGGTGACGGTGAGTTGTTCGACAGCCTGCAGGAAGCTGGCGATCTCGTAGGCCGCGGCGCGCGGATCGGTGACCTGGAAGTACAGGACGGTGTCGATTTCGACGACCAGGTTGTCCTCGGTAATCACCGGCTGTGGTTGGAATGAGACGACCTGTTCCCGCAGGTCGATCACTGGGTAGACACGGTCGACGTAGGGGATGACGAAGTTGAGGCCGGGCTTCAGTGTGCGGTGGTAGCGGCCGAGTCTTTCGACATTGCGAGCGCGTGCCTGGGGCACGATGCGCACCGCCCGCAGCACGGTGAAGATCGCGAACAGGGCGATGAGCAGTCCGGCGATGAGGAAGGCGGAGATTTCCATGGGTTACTCCTGGGGGTAGACGAGTGCCGTGGTGCCGTTGATCTCCATGACCGCGACGGTGGCACCGGCGGGGATCACAAGGGTGTGGTCGTAGGTGCGGGCCGTCCATTCCTCGCCACCGATGCGAACCCGGCCGTCCGACCCGCTCACTTCTGAGACGACGTATGCGGCCGTGCCGACCAGTGCGTCCACTCCGAACCGCTGCGCCTGAGGCTGGAGCATGTGCCGCAGCGCGATCGGACGGACAAGCAGGATCCCGACCGTTGCGGCGACGGCGAACACCAACAGCTGCACGGGCAGCGGAAGGCCGATGGCGGCGAAACCCACCGTGACCAGAGCGGCGCCGCTGAGCATTCCGAGCGCCGCGGTGAGGGTGAAGACCTCGGCCACACCCAGCACCACGGCGAAGATCAACCAGATCAGCCACTGGCTCATGGGACGGCCTCCTGCCAGGTGCGCGAACGAGAGGACAATTCCACTCTGCCTGAGCGTGCTCCGACTACCACTTACGGGTAAGGCACCTGGTCGGCCATGCTTGCCCGGTTCCGCGTTCCGGATCCCGGCAATATCACCGTGGGATCGGCGCCGAGTACGTCTGGCGTGTGGGTTACCATCAATTCGACCTCTGCTCGTACGCTCAGTCGATCGAGGGCAACGGTTGACGCGGCCAGTCCAGCAGCCGTGCCCCGAGCACTGCCGCTTCCAGCGCGAACCGCTGCGTCGGCTCGGCCACATCGTGTCCGGTGAGCCGCTTGATCCGGTCGAGGCGGTAGGTGACGGCGCGGACGCTGAGGTGCAGCCAGCGGGCGGCGGCGGCGTGGACCCCACCCGAGGCGAAGTATCCCGCGAGGGTGTCCAACAGCGGTTGCGCGCCGTCGCGCGCCTGTTCCAGCGGCCCCAGCACGGTGGTGACCAGGTCAGTGATGGCGACTCGGTCACGAAGCAGTACCTGGAAAACGAGAAGGTCGGCGGCGAACAGCACCTGGGCGGTAAGGCAGAGCGAGTCGGCCAGTTCCAGCGTTCTGCGGGCTTCTTCGTAGGAGCGTACGGCGCCACCAGGCCCGGCATGGGTGCGGCCCACCCCGAGACGCCAGTGGGCATCGGCTCCCATGCCGAACTTCACCTGCCGGGCGAACTCCGCGAGCAGGTCGGCGGACGTGCCGGCAGCGACGCAGATCAACAACTCGTCTTTGGTGGTAATGAGAAGATCGCGGGTACCGAAGCGTGCCAGCATGGCGGACTCGACGCGGCGGGTTACAGGGTCGCCGTCGACAAAGCCGTGGTCCGCGCGGGCGACGGCGACGGCCAGGTGACCGGCCAGTTGCAGACCGAAGCGTTCCGCCGTTTCGGCCATCCGGCCGAGATCGCTGCGACCGTTGAGCAGGTCGTCGATGAACTCTCGGCGCCGCGTCTCCTCCTGACGCATCACCAGTCGCTGGGTTGCCTCGTAGCCTTCGGCGAGAGCGACGACGGCGTCCGCAGCGGCACGCAGCACACTCTCGGTGATAGCGCGCACCGTGGTGCCGCTCGCACCGGTGACACTGGGAAGCTCGGACCAGACCAGCAAGTTCGCGGTGAGGTATAGGTCGACCACGGCACGCAGGGGGATGTTCTGCTCGGCGGCGGCGGCCCCAAGGGCACGTCGGGTGTCTAGCTCGTCACGGGCCAGTCGGCGGTTGGTCGCGCCCACCGAGACCAGCATCTCGATGTACCCGTCGAGTAGCGACGACGCCTCTACGCCGGAGCCGGCGGCCGCGTTGGCGGTGATGGCGGCCACGTTCACTGCCGTGAACCCACGTTCGGTCGCCATCGGACCGCCCCTTCCGCCCCGTCGTTGCCGTATCCCGGCAACCCGGTCTCTGCAGAGTAGCCAGACCAGCGCCTTGTTAACCGCGTCGCGCGTGGGGAATTGTCGAGGTGGGCGGCCGCGTGGAGGAATTCCTCGATTCTTGGCCGATTGCTCGCACAGGATTGTCCCGAACGTGGAGGTTGACCGTGTCCCGAAGATGGGCCCTGCGTCGACAGACCCGTACAGCAATCGTCGAACCGCTACGGGAGCGCAGGCCAGGATTGGTGTCACCGCCTCATCCCGCATCGCTGAGCTCGCCTGCACCGCACCCTCCGTGCGGGTCGACTTCGCCAAGGTCGGCATCGTCGCCGCATCCGCGGTCAGTGCCGCGGTGGGCGTCACCCTGCCGCTCCGCGTCACCCCGACACCCCGAGAAGGCGACGATATGAACTCAGCCCGGCCACTGCGGCGCGTCGGCGGCTACCTGCCGCTGGCCGACCACGGCCTGATCGGCGACGGACGAGGAAGTGCCCTCGTCGGCCGCGACGGCTCGATCAGCTGGATGTGCGTTCCCCGCTTCGACAGCGACCCGATCTTCTGCGGGCTGCTCGACCACCGCCTCGGGGGCGAGTTCCTCCTCGCCCCCGAGGCGGTGCACTCGAGCCGCCAGTACTACCTGCCCGACACCGGGGTGCTGGTCACCGAGATGCGCTGCGCGACCGGCCTGGTGGAGGTGACCGACGCGTTCATCCTGCGCCCCGGCGCCGACCTCACCGTCGACACACCCGCGGCGAGCGGCGAACTGCTGCGCTATGTCCGGGTGCTGCAGGGGCGGGTCGAGCTCCGGATCGCGGTCCGTCCCCGCGGTGGCGCCGACGTCGACCGCCACGGCGGCGGTCTGCGGCTGCGCTGCTCGCGGCCCGACCTGGAACTGCACCTGCTGTCCGAGCGGCCACTGGACGGTCTCGACACGACCGTACGGGTCGAGGCCGGTCAGGACCTCTGGCTGCTGCTGCGGTGGGAATCGGGCGCACGCCGGGCGCACCGCGTCCACCCCCGTCGGCTGCTGGACGAGACGGCGGTGACCTGGCGCCGCTGGACCGCCGGGATCTCCTACGACGGGCCGCAGACCACACTGGTGCGGCGTTCGGCGATCACACTCAAGCTGCTCGACAACGTCGAGAACGGTGCCATCGTCGCGGCACCCACCTCCTCGCTGCCCGAATCGATCGGCGGTGCCCGCAACTGGGACTACCGCTACACCTGGATCCGCGACGCGGCCTTCTCCGTGTACGCGCTGCGCCGAATCGGGCTGACCACCGAAGCTGACAGCTTCCTGGGCTGGGTCCTGGACGCCATCGAGGGCGGCAAACCCCGCGTGCTCTACAACCTCGACGGACAGGAACCCCCGCCCGAGCACGTGGACCACGACCTGGCCGGGTACCGGGGGTCTGGGCCCGTCCGTTGGGGCAACGGCGCTGCCGACCAGGTCCAGCACGACGTATACGGCGAGATCCTCGACTGCGCCTACCAGTGGGCCGCCCGCGGCGGTCACGTCGACGACACGCTCTGGGCCCACCTTGCTGGGCTCACCGAGGCCGCCGCTACGGTGTGGAGGCAGCCCGGCCAGGGCATCTGGGAGGTGCGCTCCACCGCCCGCCCGTTCACCTACTCCGTGGCCATGTGCCAGGTCGCCCTTGACCGAGCAGCCCGGCTCGCGACCCGGCTGCACCTGCCCGGTGACGTGACCCGATGGGCCGACACCGCCGACGAGCTGAGCGCGCGCATCCTGGATGAGGCATGGGACGAGGAACGCGGCAGCCTCACCGAGCACCTGGGACCCGGCGGCGGGCTGGACGCGAGCCTGCTCGCCCTGCCGCTGCGCCGCGTCCTGCCCGCCGACCACCCGCGGATGCTCGCGACCACCCGCGCGATCACCGACCGGCTCGGCGCCGGGGGCGGCCTGCTGTTCCGGTACCTGCCCGACGAGTCACCCGACGGGCTGCCCGGGCGCGAAGGCGCCTTCCTGCTGTGCAGCTTCTGGCTGGTCGACAACCTAGTCGGACAAGGTCGCGTCGACGACGCGGCTGAACTGTACGAAAGCCTGTGTGCCAAGGCCAACCCGCTCGGGCTGCTGCCCGAGCAGATCGACCCAGCGGACGGGTCCTTCCTGGGCAACTACCCCCAGGCGTTCAGCCACATCGGCGTCATCTCCAGCGGCGTGAGCCTGACCCGAGCGCTACACGGCGCTCCCTCCGAACTGTCCACCCGCACCCGGCCCGCCTGACCGTGAGGCCCCGCCAGGGTCGATCAAGCCCGTCCAGCCTCTCCGTTTCCGGACCCGGGCAACTCGACGGTGTCCACCTTTGCCCGATGAACCCCTTTGACCACGGCCTGGACACACTTACAGTCTAAGGATAGAAGGGCGGACACTCATCGCGTCGAGTGATACCGCCGCCGCGACTATCCGCCGCAGCCCGGGACTCGCCTGCAGGCGGCTCTCACCGGCCTCTCGTCACGATCTGCCCGCGCTACTAACCCCGCGACGTCTCCTTCGACCCGCGACCCAGCATGACCGTTAGCCGGGCGGTCTGCGGGCCGGTCGATCCTTCCGGGTCACCGAGGAAGGGCACAGAAGGTGCGCGTCGTCGTGCTACACGACGCCACGGGCTATTGCCTGCTGACCGGGATCGGCCGGGCACCCATCAAGCGTCGCCTCCAGATGAGCGCCAATCCGACCAGCCGGGCCGTGTCGATCCGCAGCATGCTACTCCTGATGATATTAGGGGGCGGTACGACTCAACCGACCCGCGATGACCGGGCGGACTCGCGCGGGCGAACCGTCCATGCGCTTCGTCGCCTGGCCCGACATCATCGAGCCGCTGCGCGAACATCGAGCCAGGTCGTCGAGGCTCGAACCACGATGAAGGACAACCGGTGTCGCGAGGAACTGGACCTGTGATCGACAAGATGGGAGAAGCGTCATGGAGTTGTCGCGCCGGGAACAGGAAATCCTTGCCCAGATCGAAGGGGAACTCACCGACAAGGCAAAGACACTTGCGGCAACTCTGAACACCGGCCCCGTATGGCGCCTGCGGTACTCATCCCTCGTGCGGACCGGTTTGGGCCTCGCCGGGCTTCTCGTACTCGGGCTTGTGGTCGTGATCGTGCTCGGCGTGCAACTGCTCGAACTCGGGCCGCTTGGCTTGTGCATCCTCACGGCCATCGTGGTCGTCCCGTGGTTCGTTCTGGCCTGCGCTCGCGTCAACCACAGCGAGGCCGACGACTAGCCGTGGGTAGCGGTCATGTTGTGGTGTTCCTCGTGGTTTGTTGGCGGTGCTCTCGCGACGTGGTGTCGACGTTGTGGACGCTGGACGGACACCAGTCGGGCGAGAACGTCACGGTGACCGTGAGACCAGCGACCGCAGCGACCGTGGTGCCGACGGTTCGCTGTACCGCACGACCGATGGCCGTGGCTTGGACCTGCCCAGAGATCACCACGTATACCTCCACCTGCACGGCGTCCGTCCGTGCGAACTCGACCCAAGGGGGGTGGGTCATTCCTGCCGCGCCCCACCAGATCACGGCCCACCAACCGACCTTGTAGGCGATGGTGTCCAGTGAGAGTCGAAGTGCTGCTTCGAGTGCGAAGGAGACGTTGACCATGAGTGACCGCAGTCGGAACGCGCTAGCGTCGGATGCGTTCGTGTTCTTCGGTGCGACGGGTGACCTCGCGTATAAGATGATCTTTCCCGCGCTGTATCGGATGGTGAAGCGAGGTAGCCTTTCGGTCCCGGTGATCGGGGTGGCCTACTCGCAGTGGGATCTGGCACGCCTGTCCGAACGGGTGCGGGACAGCATCGAGCAGTCCGACGGTGGCATCGACGACCCGGATGCGCTGGAACGACTGCTGTCGTTGTTGAGTTACGTGGACGGCGACTACGGCGATCCCAACACCTTCAGTGCGCTCGGCCGGGCGCTTGAGGGCGCCCACCGTCCAGCCCATTACCTCGCGATCCCGCCTGCGCTGTTCGCGACGGTGACCATGGGACTCGGTGCTGCGGGCCTTGCCCGCGACGCGCGGGTCATCGTCGAGAAGCCGTTCGGTCGTGATCTCGCCTCTGCCCGTGAGTTGAACCGGACTCTGCGTTCGGTCTTCCCGGAGGACTCGATCTTTCGCATCGACCACTTCCTCGGCAAGGAGGAGATCCTGAATCTGCTCTACTTCCGATTCGCCAACTCGTTTTCGGAACCGATCTGGAACCGCAACCACATTGCCAGCGTCCAGATCACGCTTGCCGAGCAGTTCGGCGTCCAAGGGCGGGGCGCCTTCTACGAGACCGCGGGCTGCCTGCGTGACGTGATCGAGAACCACGTGTTCCAGATCGTCGCGCTGCTGGCCATGGAACCGCCATCCTACCAAGGTTTCGGGGCAGTACGCCGCGAAAAGTTCAACATCTTCAAGGCGATGCGCCCACTGGACGCCGACGACGTGGTACGCGGGCAGTTCACCGGCTACCGCGACGAAGCGGGCGTGGCGAATGACTCCGACGTGGAAACCTTCTGCGCGGTAAGGCTTTTCATCGACTCATGGCGCTGGTCCGGTGTTCCCTGGTACCTGAGGTCCGGAAAGTGCCTGGCTGAGACGGCGGCGGAAGTACTGGTCGAGCTGAAGCCACCACCTCAACGCCTTTTCGACGACTCCACCCCCGAGCACGGTCTCGCCAACTACCTGCGCTTCCGGCTCGCGCCCAACCCGGTGATCGCGCTCGCGGCCCGGGTGAAGCGGCCCGGCGAGGAGTTTCTCGGTGACCAACGTGAACTCTCGCTGCTCAACGCGCAGCCGAACAAGGAACAACCCTACGAACGACTCCTCGGCGATGCCTTGGCCGGCCAGGACGCGCTTTTCACGAGTGCGGAAAACGTCGAGGCGGCCTGGGCGGTCGTCGCTCCTGTCCTCGACCACCACGACCGCGCCTATCCTTACGAACCCGGCAGTTGGGGACCGGCACGAGCCGACACCCTCATCACCAACGCACACTGGCGCAACCCCACCACGGGTCCGTCACCAGCCTCGTCGCCGTGACAAGGTCCTGGGCCCTGTGGTGTCTGTGCGGATGGTCGCCCGCCGGAACCGACACAGGCGTAGGCCCACAGACCGTCGTCTGTCCCCGGTGGGCGCCAGCCACACCGCCGTCTTCGGCCTTCTCTGCCCTGCCCGTGTGTGTTCACCCCGGTGCGAACCTGGTGTAGGAAACGTGAGGAATGTGAGTGCGATGGGCGACAACGCCGAACCTCCCAGGTCTGCTGTCACCGCCACCAAGGAACCCCGGACCGATCGCACCGAATTCCGTGTGAGCGCCAATGGCCCGGCGGGCGCTCGCCGCGGATCCCTGTACCGCTATCGCCACGCGTCACCTTCTCGCCGGTATCCGGCTCGCGTTGGATGTCATACTTCTATGAGCTTTGCTGGACCAGGTGTTCGGCAAGCTCTCGACCAAGTCGGCGAAGGCATTGATCAACGGCGGCAACCCGACTCAAGAGTCCTTGGCCCATCGAGGGCTGCGGTGGCCATCGACGACCAATCCGTTCACGGACGACCATCTCATTCACGGGCTGTCCTGATCGTCCTTGTCCTTCTCGCCGCGGGCAACACCGTCGGGTTCGGCAAGGCCTGGGCCGCCCCCTGGTGCGGCGGAGCCCCTGGCCCAAGTAGCCGCAGTCGGCTGACCACCGGACTCGACGTCAACGACACCAGGTGCACACACAGGACAGCCCTACCCTCGTCAGGCCATGCCGCCTCGGCGTGACGAGCCACGGCCACCAGCGTTCAGGAGAGTGACATGCACGATCTCAGCAGCGAGCAGCGCTCGGCATGCATCATCGTCGGCGTCGACGGCTCGGAATGCTCGAAAACAGCCCTGCGGTGGGCGATATCGCAGGCACGCCTGACCGGGGCGAGTGTCGAAGCCTTTGCCGCCTGGCAGGACCCGGTAATGTATGGCTACGCCTACGGGTGGGCGCCAACCTCTTTCGCCGGAAGCGACAGCCTGCAGGCCATCACCGAAAAGACCCTCGCCGAAACAGTCGCCGGCGTCGCCGGGTCTGGGGGCCAGGCGGTGACAATCCGCACACGCGTCGTCCAGGGTCATCCCACCCAGGTCCTGATGGATGCCGCTACCGGGGCGCAAATGCTGGTCGTGGGCAGTCGCGGGCACGGCACCTTCGCCGGCATCCTGCTCGGTTCGGTCAGCCAGCACTGCGTGCAGCATGCGCCCTGTCCGGTGACCGTCATCCCGCAGTAGCAGCACCCGGTTCCATGCCGCACGGTACCGGTCAGATATTGGACGTCAAGGAGATGGGTCATGCAGATTCAGGTCAATACGGACACGAACGTCGATTTCCACGATGACCTGGTCCAACGGATCGAGGCAGACGTGGAGTCGGCGCTCGCCCGTTTCGGAGACCAGATCACTCGCGTGGAGATCCACTTGAGCGATGAGAACGCCGAGAAGTCCGGTGCCTCGGACAAACGATGCATGCTGGAAGCACGTCCCGCCGGACACCAGCCGGTCGCCGTCTCCCACCACGCGGCATCGATGGACGAGGCGTGCAACGGCGCTCTTCGCAAACTCGAGGCACTGCTTGAGAGCAAATACGGACGGTCCGACAACCGCAAGGGTGGACAGTCCATCCGCCACCTGCCAGTCGGTGGAGAGTTGAGCTGAATCTACGCTGCACCCGACCCCGGGTTTCCGCAGTCGACTGACAGTCTGGACACCGACCCTTGCGCCTGACCAGCGGACACGGAGAGGTGGGCGCTCAACGCCGCACCGCGGCATGATCATGTCCGCCTGCGGCTCAGTGTCCGGTCGCGATCCACGACCTATGCACCGCATCGTGCCAGATCAGCGACAGGTGGAGCATCTCTCGTCAGAGATTGATTGAGGGCCCGTCACGGTCACACCCGACCTGATACGAACGGATCGGTCACACCGACCAAGGGCGATGGCTTGCCCACCTCGACACCGAGCCGTCTCGGCAGCGCCGATATCGCGCGGATCGGGACCACGACCCGGACCTACGGGCGGTTGACCATCAGTACGGCGGCGGTACCTGTCACGAAGCCCTGGTGACGGTGCTGTCGGCGGTTGCTCGGCGTCGAGGCCCCGACGGGGTGACCGGCCGGCTCCACTGCGCGCTGGCCGACCTGCACAATCTGGCAGCCTGGACCGCGTTCGACACCGGGCAGCTCGACCCGGCCCGCACCCATCTCGCCCCGGCCCGCACCCATGTCGACCGGGCCATCACCTTGGCGCGAACCGGCCGCAACGATGACCTGGTCGCCACATCAGCCCCCGCCGGGGCCGTACCCACCTCCACACGTGGCAGTGCGAGGCCAGTGGTGAGTGCCGCGTGCTGGCCGAGTTCGAAGTCCGCGAACGCCGTGTCGGGCGCACCGTCGCGGTCATCTGGTGGTCGTCGGTAGCGCGACGTGGGCCCTCCGGTCAGAGTTGGCTGCGGAACGAAAGCAGTTCCTGATGGCGTTCGTCGGTCGTCTCGGGGTAGGCCATCTTGAGGTCGGACAGCGTCTCGAGGAGGATCTGGGAGACGATCAGTCGGGCGTTGTGTTTGTCGTCGGCGGGGACGACATACCACGGGGCGTGTTCGGAGCTTGTGGCACTCAGACAGTCGCCGTAGACGGTCATGTATGTGTCCCAGTAGGACCGTTCGTGGATGTCGGCGATGCTGAACTTCCAGTTCTTGTCCGGATCGTCGATGCGGGCTCGGAACCGTGTGGCCTGCTCGTCCTTGGACAGGTGCAGGAAGATCTTGACGATCTGGGTACCGTTGCGGTGCAGGTGCTTCTCGAGGTCGCCGATGGATTGGTAACGCTGTTCCCAGATCATCGCGTCGTCGATCAACTCCTCAGGCAGTCCATGACCGTGCAGGATTTCGGGGTGGACACGGGCGATCACGACGTCCTCGTAGTAGGAGCGGTTGAAGACACCGATCCGGCCACGTTCGGGCAGGCAGCGGCTGGTACGCCAGAGAAAGTCGTGGTCGAGTTCCTGGTCGGTGGGTTGTTTGAAGCTGAAGACCTGGCAGCCTTGCGGGTTGATTCCGGACATGACGTGGCGGATCGCGCCGTCCTTGCCGGCGGCGTCCATGCCTTGAAAGATCACGAGCAACGACCAGTGGTCGGAGGCATAATGCAGACGTTGTAGTGACTTTAGTTTCTTACCGGTCTTCTTCAGCTTCTTCTTGTAGTTCTTGTGCGACTTATAGAAAGGCTTTACGGTAGTTGGCCGTTCGGTCAGATCCACCTGTTCTCCGGCCTCGACACGGAACACTGTCGGATCAATTTTCACGGGTTGTCCCTTCGTGGCAATTCTTGGTACGCGACATGTTTGTGGCACGCGCCGCCGACCAGGCCGCCGGTGGACGATTGCGGGTCACAACTACCTCCCTGGCGCGTGGGCGCAGCCACCGCCAGGGACCGGGGCGGATCTGTAAACCGCGTATCCGCTGTCCAGGACCAAGTGAGCCCAGAAGCGTTGATCAACGGCCCAAGTCCTCAGGCTAGACCTATACAGGTCTAGCGGCAGGGTGCGCGGCCACCTGTCGTCATCTGCCACCACCCTGGCGGAGCCAACGATGTGATGTCTGGCAGCCCATGGTTCAGCTTGCGGAGAATCTGGTACTTGCCACAACATCGGATTCAGCCAGAGGCCGCCGACCCACCACGCACTTTCCGTGCGCGTCCAGGCGGCCTTGCAGGCGATGCCTACGCGGCGCATACTGACGCCCTCCCCCCGATTTGGTTGGGTGCTGCCCCGGCCCCGGCAGTCGATGCTGTTCGACTCGACGACCGGAGTGGTAGCCCGTGCCTGAGCATCAGTTCGCCGCTGGCGACATTCCCGACGCCCGTGTCCCGGGCGCCGGCACAGGACTCACCGGGGATCTCCTGGCGGTCCTCACCGCTGCCCCCCGAACCGGGTGGCTCGTGCAAAGCCAGGTACATGATCCGCCTGTCCCGACGTCCGATCCGGCGCACACCCATCACGCCCAACCGAGCCAGATAGCAACCGGCTCCCCGGTGGAGCGGTCGGGCCTGTCGGCGAGCTGGAGGCACGTGGGGGCCGCGGTGGTGGTGCGCGCCAGCGGCGAGGTTGATCTGGGCACCGCGCCGACGTTGGCTGCGGCGCTGCGGGCAGGCTGCCTGGCCGCACGCCCGCCGGGTCCGCTGGTGGTCGACCTGACCGGGATCCGATTCTTCTCCGCCGCAGGGCTGACCGCGCTGATCATCATCGACCTGCGCTGCCAACGCAGGCATCTCACCCTGAAGGTGGTGGCCACCCACCGCAGTGTGCTGATGCCGCTGCACATCACTGGCCTGGACACTCAGCTCACCATCGTTCCCGATGCCGCATGACACGCCCCGACCCCGTCCGCCAACCCCTTCCCGCCCGATCGGCGGGAACCCGCTGTGCGGGAACCTTCTTCGCGGGGCGCCGAGGAGGAGTCTCGATGGAGCTGCGACACACAACCCAGGATCGCGTGGAGTCCCTCGGCAGATCGGCGCCTCACCAGCTCAGGTTCGCCGGAGCGCTTGATGCGGAGAGCGCCCCGAACCTGGTCGAGCGCGTCAGGCGAGTTCCGGTCGGGACAGATGTGGAACTGGACCTGTCGGGAATGCGCGATCTGGGTGCTGCCGCATTGGCGGTCCTGGTCCGGTTGCACCGCCAGCGGGCTCGCGGCGGCGCAACCCTCTCCGTGACCGGGGTGCACCCGGCCGATCGCCGGGTGCTGGCCCTGGTAGGCCTCTCGGAGGTACCACCCGCTGCTCAGGCGGGGCAGTTCGCACCATGACCACGGCCGTGCCTTCAGCGCCGACACAACCCGGCATCCGCTCGGGTGCTGCCCGGCTGAGGATCTCGGTTCGGGTCGATGACGGTGTGGTGCTGCTCGTGATCGCTGGACCGATCGTTGCGGCGACCGCCGCGGGGGTCGCGTACGGAACTGCCCGAGTTGTGCGTGGCGTCCCGGTATCCTCGTCGTCAGCCTGCCCAACCTCCACGGCTCTGAGCGATATGGGCCTGCAGATCCCGGGGGAGTCCCACGAGCGGTGCTCCTAGCGTGGCCGGTGCCGGTTGCGGGTCGGTCCAGCATCCTGACCTTGTCAGCCTCCACGGTCACCACCCGCTCGGACGAGAACGGGGACCGCTGTCGGCACGCATCCATCGGGCCCCGAACGCACCCATGAACCTGGGTGGCCCCGGATCCGCGCAAGGCCAAGGACCAGATGCTCACACCGCACGAGTTCGCCGTTCTGGTTGCCGGGCCCGGCTAGTGGCGAGCGGACGCTGATGTAGGGCTGGCGCGTTCGATAGCGTGAGCAAACTGTGGCGACCGGCGGAGCCCAAGCGGTGCCCTCGTTGAGTCCTGCAGCGGGTTATTGAGGTCGTTGGATCAGGGTCATCCGACCTGTCCGTCGGTAACTGGTGTTCCACCCATGTTGTTCAGCATGTCGCGCCCGCCGGTGCGGAGGAATCGGATCACGAACGCGGCGGCGAGGGTGAGGAAGGCGATGTCGAGCCTCGTTGTGTGGTTCCAGGAGATGCCTACTTCGAAACCGTTGGCGGATCCCGCGGCCGGGATGAGGCCCATGGCCCCGGCAAAGTCGTATGGTCGCGGGCCGCCGCCTCCGCCACGTACCGCAGGCCCGCCCTGATGAGTGCCGTCGCCGCGTCGGTGCTGGCTGTCGCGGCCTGGGGTTCCCGCACCGGGCTGTTGGACTGATGTCGTCGGCTCGGTGGCGTGAGTTCCCGCCGCATGTGTTGCGTGAAGTGCGCATTGCTGGCCGATGGTGAGGGCGGCGCGCTGTGCGGTCCGCACGGCGAGGTGGGGTGGCTGTGCTCCCGGATGGGATGACGACGCCGTGTTCTCCACCCTTGTCCGGCGGATCTGGCATGTTCTGTGTGAGCCCGGTCGGCAGGCAGGTCTGGGACGGCTACTACGAGCCAGGAACCCTGATCTGGCACAGTCGCTGGGTGACGACGGACGAGGTGCTGGAATGTCGCGATGTGCTGGGGTTCCCCAGCGACCAGCACGGGCTTGCGCTCCTGGGCCGGGTCGAGGCGTGCGAACGGGACGTGCGAGTCCGGGTGCGGTTTGACGCTTGAGGGGGGCGGACACCACCCGATGCGCTATCTCCACCGCCAGGGCGGGCCTTGGGTCGCGGACACCGGTCGACGCCGGCTGCGGCTCAGCGGTGCGGCGAACGCCCGACGTGACCAGCACGGTCGCTTGGTGTTGGAACTGTCCATGCCCGCGGGCGGCACCACGATCTGGTCCTCGAGATCAGCGACCGCCCTCTCCCCACCTCGATCGGTCCCGTCGCGGCGTGGTCGGGCACCGAGCGCGCTTGGCACGCCGCGGTTCCGGACCTCACCTCCAGCGCCGCACCCCGCGACGCGAGCCACGCCTACGCGGTGCTGCGAGGGCTGACCACTCGCGAGGGGATGGTCGCAACCGTCACCCTGGGGCTTACTCGAACGCGCGAACGCGGGCCGCAACTACGACCACCGCCCCGTCGGGATCGTAACCGACGCGATCGCCGCACGGTCGGGCCAGGCCGACGCGGGAATCTGGGAACTGCGTGACCAGTGGTGGACCCACTCGTGGCTGTCCTGCGTGGCGGGCTTACGGAACGTATCGACGTCCACTTGCCGCGCGGGGCCGCCTGCGGCCCACCCCGGACTGCTCACCGAGGAGTTCGACATCCGCCAACGCCGGTTTGGGGGCGAGATGCCGCAGGCGTTCGTCCACGCCAGGTGGTTGTAAACCGTCCAGCGACTTCAGGAGGATCCCATCCTCGGTGAGGCGATCGCGGCACGGGCCGCACGTGCGGGTCACTCCGACGTCCACTGCCCGCGCAACGCCAGCCCGACCTGATCGCCGAGGTAGCGTAGGTGCTCGCGTTCGGTGCCGTCGAAATCCTGCGAATCGGCGGTGGCGCGCAGACGGGCCAACTGCTGCCCGATCACCCGCCGGTGATCGGGCAGGTCCACCGTCCACGCCAATTCACGCAGCAGCATCAGCAGCCTGCCCAGCAACGCCGGGTCCGCAGCGCCATAGCGCCGCGGCTGCGACACCGCCATGTCCAACAGGTCCCCGAGGTCCGGTCGGTGCAGCACCACCCGGATGAGGTCCTGGCCGTCGCGCAGGGCGCGGTGTCCCAGGTCGTGTCCGGCGAGGCGAGCCAGCAGTGCGGCGGAGTGGCCCAGCGCGTGGATGGCGGTGGTCGGGTCGTTGATTCCGGGCGAGAGCGCCTTGACTGCGACATCGGTGAGCTGCCGCAGCCCGAACCCGACGTCCTGGGCCGAGGTCCGCTCGGTCTGCGTCGATACAGCGGACGGTGCACGGGACAGCAGGCGCGCCGAGATCTCCTGTGTGAAGGCGTCGCCGTTGCGGGGCCAGCACACCCCGATCGGTGTGCCCGTGACGACGGAGTCACCGGGACGACGATCGATGACGATGATGGCGTCGGCGTCGACCGCCGCGGCCAGCAGCGCGCTCTCATCGACCCGGCCGAGGAACCCAGATGACGCGGCGAGCACCGGCACCCCGCTCGGCGGCGGCATCGGGAACACGGGCCGAGGCGAATCCCGGCCCCTTTCGACGAGGAGGCGGCTCACCGTGGCGTCGGCGTCGACGTGCACGTCGCGCACCATCGTCTCGACTCGGATCTTGCGTGCCAGGTGGGCCAGGAACAGTACCAGAAAGACCACACTGGCCAGAGCGAGTAGGAAGGCCAACGTCACCGACGCCTGCGGGACGAACGCCGGCTGGACGCCGTCGGCGGTGCGCACCGTGCGCAGCACAGTGAGGGCGTAGGCGAACGTGGCGAGGAACAAGGCCAGGGTGACGTGGACGAATCGGTCGCGGGTGAACGTGCGCAGGAGCCGGGGAGAGAACTGGCCGCTGGCCAGCTGCAGCGTCACCACGGTCAGCGAGAACGTCAACGAGGTGACCGTTATCAGGGAACCGGCGATCGCGGCCAACACCGAGCGGGCCGCGTCGGCGCCCCCGCCGAACAGGTACGCCGTCCATGCCGAGGGCAGATCCCCGTCGATCCGGGCGTCCACCTCCGGCAGAGTCACTCCCAGTGCCACCGCGAGGACGACCCCCGCTGTCGGCACCGGCCACAGCTGCGTGCGCAGGGCGTCTCGCAACGCGCTCACCGCACCACGAAACCTCGACATGGCCATGAGTTGCCTCGATTCGGCGAGTTCGGACCGCCACGGGATCAGGCCCGGTGGATGTCGGCCGCCTCATCGGGTGGTGGGTGCGGTCCGGGCCTTGGTGACCGTGAACGGCGTCCCCTGTTGGCATGTCGTGGCCTGGCCAGGTTGGGCGGTTCCCTCTACGACGACCTCGGCGCCCGCACGGATGACGTCCTCGTCACCTCCCAAGAGCAGGAATTGGCCCTGGTCGGTGGCCAACACCAGGCACCCGGCCTCCACTCCCTCTTGCACCAGTCCGCGCAGAACTGTTTGCGGCCGCGACGGTGGCGTGCCCGATGGGGTGGCGCTGGTGGTGGTCGGTGGCGAGGACGCGGTCGTACTGGTTTCTTGCTCGGGGTGCGACGTCCCACAGCCCGCTGAGGCGAGCAGAATGACCGCCAGGATCACGGGTGCCCGGTGACAGTCCATGCCGATGGTTACCCGCCAGCTCGGTTGCTGAACATCGATGCTGCTTGTCAGGCGTTCGCGAGGTCTTCGGAAGTCATGTTCCGGTGCGGTGCTTCTCGAACGGAGTCCCACGGGGTTGAAGTCCGCCACCAGTTTGCTTGAGTGTTTCAGCACGCACAACAGGGTCGTTCGTCTACCGTGACGAGCGACGGCGACCCGAGTCCTCCTGACACCCGTGGCATGGCGGACCGGCTCTGCTGGTGCCGGTGGTCTTGGGCTATGTGGCGGTCCGCCTGCTGGCGCTTCTCAGTGTGGTGGTGACCCCGTGGTGGTGGTGACCCCGTGGTGGTGGTGACCCCGTGGTGGTGGCCGTGCTGCTCGCGGCGCTGCTGCACCCGTTGGTCGGCTGGCTTCACCGGGCGGGCCTGCCGTCGCCGTGGTGTTGCTCGGCGCGCTCGCGCTGCTGAGTGGGTTGCTGGCTCTCGCGGTGAGCGCCCTGCTTCGCGAGCTGCCCGAGCTGCAGGGCACGATCGAGAACAGCGTGTCCGGTGTTCGCAACTGGCTGGTCGACGGGCCACTCAACCTCAGCCCCCGGCAGATCGACGAGGGCGTGGGCAGCCTCACCGACTGGTTGCGCGGACATGCCGAATCCCTGGCCGCGGGCGCCGGAGCGACCGCCTCGGCCGTTGTCCGGTTGCTCGTCGGCGGCGTCCTGGCCCTGTTCGCTCTGGTGTTCCTGCTGCACGACGGCGCCCGGATCTGGCGGGGTCTGACCCGCAGAGTGCCGCGCGACCTCGCCGGCCGGGTCGACGAACGAGGACGCCGTGCCTTCGCCCAGCTGTCCGCATACATGAGGGCCACCATCGCGGTGGCCTTCCTCGACGCGGCGGGTATCAGCATCGGCCTGCTCGTGGTCGGTGTGCCCTTTGTGCTCCCGCTGACCGCCCTGGTGTTCCTGGGCGGATTCGTGCCGTTCGTGGGCGCGTTCGTGTCCGGCATCGCGCGGTCCTGGTCGCCCTGCTCGTCAACGGGCCGCTTGCCGCGCTGATTATCGCCGTGGTGGTCGCCGTGCAACAACTGGAGGGCAACGTCCTGCAGCCGCTCCTGCTCGGTAAGGCCGTGAGCCTGCATCCACTCACCGTCGTTCTCGCCGTAGCCGTCGGGGGCGTGGTGGCGGGTATCACCGGCGCGCTGTTCGCGGTGCCGCTGCTGCTGGCGGTCCGATCTTTCCTCTCCGAACTGTGACGACCGAGCCGGCGCGGCGCGCGTAGTCGCTTGCCCCTTGGGCAGGTTGTTCCGCGTGGTGATAGCCGGTCTGTGCACCTGCGTGTCGCTGGTGGTGCTGCGGCCATGGCCCCACGCGACCGGTCGTCAACGCGAACGCCCGTCTGGGAAGTGACGGTGGTGCTGGTTCCATTCTGGCCACCGTTCTGCGCGCGGCCGATGTCGGATTGGCTGTAGGCCGGTTCAGCGCACGCCGCCCATCAGGCGCCGTACGGCGGGGCTGGCGAGCAGGATCAGGAAACCGAAAACGATCGCGCCACCGCCGATAGTGGTGAAGTAGGCGGCCTCCGCCTCCGCGTTGTAGAACTTTGCGAGGGCTCCGGCCGTCGCCGTGCCGAGAGCGATGGACAGGAAGTTCAGGGCGACCATCTGGGTGCGGAATGCCTTCGGAGCGAGTTTTGTGGACAGTGACAGGCCGACCGGTGAGAGCAGGAGTTCGGCGATGGTAAACAGCAGCAGGATAAGAACCAGCGCAAGCAGGGGTGTGCTGTTGGCCCCTCCGCCACTCACGGTAAGGAACCCGAGAAATGCCAAGCCCATGACGATCGTGCCGAGCGCGAACTTCACTGGGCTCGAGGGTTGGCGCGGCCCGAGCCTGGTCCACAGCGCGGCGAACACGCCCGCGAACACGATCACGAAAACCGGGTTGATCGAGTTGACCCACGACACCGGCATCTCCCAGCCGAACAGCGAACGATCCAAGCGCTTGTCGGCGTAGACCGAGACAACGGTGAACTGCTGTTGGAACAGTGAGAAGAACACGAAGCTGGTCAGGAACATCGGGATGAAGGCGACCACCCTGCGGCGTTCGATCGGGGTGATGCGCCTGCTCGACAGGATGAGGGTGAAGTAGCCGACCGATACTACGATGATGACGATCACCGTGACGGTGGCCAGGTTGGCCGCCTTGATGACCCCGAGTAGTACGAGCGCGACGACCGAGCCCAGTACGAAGACCGACGCGGCCGCGATCCGCCACAGGTTTTCCCGAGGCAGGGGGTCGGGGATGGCGTTCGCGGTCACGGGCAACCGCTTGCGGCCGAACGCGTACTGGATGAGACCGGCGGCCATGCCGATCGCGGCCAGTCCGAAGCCGTAGTGGAACCCGAGCTTGGTCTGGGCCAGCCCGGTCAGCAGCGGTCCGGCGAACGCGCCGAGATTGACCCCAAGGTAGAACAGCGAGAACCCGGCGTCCCGGCGGTCGTCGCCTGGTTCGTACAGTGATCCGACGATCGAGGTCGCATTGGCCTTGAGACCGCCGCTGCCCAGCGCGATGGCACCCAGACCGACACCGACACCGAGGAAGCCGGGCAGCAGGGCTAGTGAGACATGGCCGAACATGATCAACAAAGCGCTGGCGAACAGCACCCGCTCCGAACCAGCCACCCGGTCGGCGATCCACGCGCCCACCACTGTGGACAGATACACCAAGCCGCCGTAGGCGCCGACAATGCTCGTCGCTGTGGCCTGCGGCAGGCCCAGTCCGCCGGCCGATGCGGAGTAGTACAGGTAAATGGTGAGGATGCCTTGCATGCCGTAGAAGGAGAACCGCTCCCACATCTCGACGCCGAAGAGGTTGGCCAATGGACGTGGATGACCGAGGAACGTGCGCTCCGCCCGCTGTTCCGTCGCAGTGTTCACACTCGACCACCTTCTCTTATGTCGGATAGCGGTTCTACCCCCGGTAGCACTGGAACATCACGCGGCAGTCGTCCATCTTGACCAAACCCCGACTCAGCCGGACTCGTCCGTGTTCGAGACGCACGTGGGCGAACAGGTCACGCGAGCCTTGGCTGGTGCTCCGGATGCCAGCGTCGCCAGCAGAACCACGACCAGTACCGCGATCGTGACGGCTGCTGGGGTCGTGAGTCCGACGGCCTTCACCGCGGGCCGCCGACGAATCGTCCGACGACGATGCTCGCCGGTACGGTGACGGCGCCGAGCAGAATGAATGCCAGGCTGCCCATCAGCGTGCCGAACACGACCAACGCGGCAGCGCAGAGAGCCAGAGCCACGACCCGGATCGGATGTGCCGAGTGTTCGGAGCCGCCATCGAACTGGTCGGCGATTCGGTCGAACTCTTGGCGCTCGTGAGCGCTGAGGACAACGGGTCGCTCGTCATGGGGATGACTGGACATCGGGACCTCCCGTGCTGCGGATGTCGGGGTGATGCCTCACGGGCCGGGCGGTGAAACCAGGACGGGCCGGGCCTGCCGCAACCGTCATCTGATCGCAAGGTACGCGGTCCGCGACGGGATCGGTGAACGGAGGACGATCTGTGCTCATCGGCCAAGCGGTGAGGCCGGCAACGGACGCGGCGAGAGGCGGGTACCGGCGGGTGCTGTCATCACATCGTCAACGGATCGGAAGTGCGGTCGCAACCCAGGGCGCGAACACTGGATGGTGGTCCGTCGTCGATCGAGGGGAACCTGGCGTGATTAGACAGTCTGCCGCTATGCGGGACACCCGCGCTCCCGCCGTCACCCGGATGGAACTGCACGACTGTGTGGGCGACGCGTTCCTGGTGGTCGATGTGGGTAAGGCCGACCTGCTCAACGCCGCGTTGCGGTGCGATGCCCGGCCTGCTGTCTTCGCCGCCATCAATCGGTTGCCGGAGCGGCTGTTCACCTCTACCGACGACGTGTGGGCTTGTCTCGTCGGGTGAGTTGACTGCGGAGGACTCGCCACACCGCGTGGTCGGGCCGGTCCTCGTCGACTTCGAGCGAAGTCGTGCCGGGGGTGCCATCATCACTTGAGTTCAAAGGCCGCTCGGGTCCTTCGCCGCGGGTGGCGGGCGCGGTCTGAGGAGTGGCGTCGTGGGTGGTCCCGGGAGCGGTCGGAGCAGAGCCGAACGTGAGCGAGAACCGTTTTCGCAACGCGACCGTCGCGCTGTCGGTGGATCGTTGGGTGCCGCTTTGGACCATTACCTGGCTTTGGGCTATGAGGTCACCGCTACGGCCGATGGGTGGGCTTTGGTGCGGCGCGGGGTCTGCGAGGTGTTGCTCGTGGCCGAAGCGCCGCTGACGGGTTCCGGCGAGGTGGAATCGACGGCGAAGGCCCGGACCGCAACCGAGCCGGGGACGTCCACCGGTTCGGGTCCGGAATGGCCGATCACCGGGCGGGTACCCGAGGACGGGCGATGGCGAGTAGCCGACACGACGCGGCGGTGGGCGTCGTCGCCAGCACGGTAGGGCGACGTTCGCCCTGTGGATCACGGATCGCGATCCACAGGGCCGGTGCTCGGGTGAGCACCCCGAGGTGCGATCGAGTACTCGCGGCGGGCAGCACGATTGCGAGGCCCGTCCGCATCGGCGCCGATGCGGGGAGCACGGCCGCGAGAACCGGGCCGTGATCGGAGAGCACGACCCATTCCGCGCCTGCGGACAACGCGGCCGAGCGGCAGGTCAGCAGGCGCCTGCCGCCGGGCACGCGAAGCACGTCGCGCCGGTCGAGCACCAGTTCGATCGCCAGGTCGCCCGACCACGTCGTCACCGCGGTTATCGCGCGGGCCAGCAGCACCGTTGGCTCTCCGGTGCTGCCACTCGAACTCGCGGGCCAGCCGAACACGGACCGATTGTCGAGGCGGGGTGTTGAGGTGGGTCGACCCATCGCTTTGCGATCTCATGACGAACACGGTGGGATACGACTTCTCGGCTCGCGGTATCAGCGGTCGCCCTTGCGATCTCGTGACGCGTGGTCCGCCAGTGCGCGGCGCCTGCCTCGCTTTGACAGCATGGTGGGGTGAGCCTGAACGTACTGATCGTGGAGGACGACGACCGGATCCGGGCGTCGCTGCGGCTGGCCTTGGAGGACGAGGGTTACGGCGTCGAGGAGGCGGCCAGTGCCGAGGCGGCACTGGCCCGGATCGGGAGCCACGGCACACCCGACATGATGATCGTCGATCTCATGCTCGGTGGGATGGACGGGTTCAGCTGCATCCGCGGCGTCCGGCAGAGCAGTGACGTGCCGATCGTCGTGGTCAGCGCGCGGGCGGACACCCACGATGTGGTCGCCGCCCTTGAGGCGGGCGCCGACGACTACGTGACCAAGCCGTTCGAGATCAAGGAGATCACCGCCCGGCTGCGCGCGCTGCGCAGACGCGCCGCGGTGACCAGCCAGGCGTCGGCGCCGGCCGAGCTTGTCCTGGAGTCCGATGGGGAGGATCCCCTCGTGCTCTCGGTCGACGCGGGCACGGTGCGGCGCGGTGACCATCCGGTGCACCTGACGCTCACCGAGTTCCGACTGCTGTGCGAGCTCGCGGGAGAGCCCGGACGGGTCTTGAGCCGCACCGCGCTGCTGGCGAGGGTGTGGGACCGGGGCTTCTTCGGCGACGAGCGCATCGTCGATGTGCACGTGCGCAGGCTGCGCACCAAGATCGAGCGGGACCCGGCGGCGCCCTCGGTCGTGGTGACCGTGCGGGGCCTCGGGTACCGCCTCGATGTCCACTGACGAGGTGCGCCCGCGCAGGCTGGGCTTGCGCGGGCGGGTGATGCTGACCTTCGCCGTCGGCGCGGCCCTGGTCTCGCTGCTGTTGGCCGTCTCGGTGTTCACGATCAGTCGCGGATACCTGACCGACCAGCGCGAGCGGTCTGCCCAGCGGTTGGCGGCGGGTGACGCCGACTTCGTCACCCGCAGGCTCACCGCACCCGGTGGCACGCCGAAGGCCGCGGTGGCCGCGCTCGACCCGCCGGCCGGAACGAAGATCCTGTTGCAGTGGTCGGGGGAGTGGGTCTCCGCCGACGACACAGCACCCCCCGACCTGCCACCCGACGTCCTCCGCGCCGAGGTGACCGGTGGATCGACCGGGATCGTGCCCTTCACCGTCCGGGACTCGCCCTACCTGGTCACGGGGATCCCGCTGCCGGATGGCGGCGCGTTCTACGAGTACGCCCCGGTCGTCGAGCTGCGGTCGACCATCCGCATCCTCGGGGTGATCCTGGCGGCCTGCGCCGCGGCGGCGACCATCAGCGCCGCGCTGCTGGGCCTGTGGGCGAGCAGGCGGGTGCTGCGCCCGCTCGACACCCTGGCCCGCACGGCGGCGAGCATCGCGGGCGGCAACCTGGGGTCCCGGCTTCCCCAGGAGGGGGACCGCGACCTGAGCACGATTGTGTCGTCGTTCAACACGATGGTCGATTTCCTCCAACAGCGCATCGACCGGGAACAGCGCTTCGTCGGCGATGTCACCCACGAGTTGCGCACCCCGCTGACCACTCTGGTCACCAGTGTGGAGGTCATGCGCAAACACGGCGCCGAGCTGCCCGACCGCCCGCGTCGCGCACTGGAGCTGGTGCACACCGAACTCGACCACCTGCGCCGCATGCTCGACGACCTGCTGGCCCTGGCCAGGACCGAGGCGGGTCTGCACCACGACGAGGTGGAACCGCTGTCCCTGGTCGAGTTGCTCGGCCACGTGCTCGCGAGCAAGGGCTACGCCTCGGCCGTGTTGGACGCGACAGGCGACGGGGTCGTGCCGGGTCGCAAGTTGGCGCTCGTACGGGCCTTCACCAACCTGGTCGACAACGCGGAACGACATGCGGGCGGCGTGGTCCGGGTGGTGGTGAGAACGACTGAGGAGCGCGTCCTGGTCCACGTCGATGATGACGGGCCCGGGGTGCCAGAAGGAGAGCGCGACCGCGTCTTCGAACGGTTCGCCACCGGCCGCGGCGGTCGTGGCTCGACAGCGGGTACCGGGCTGGGCCTGGCCCTGGTCGCCGAGACCGTGGCGGTGCACGGCGGAACAGTGGTCTGCACGGACGCGCCCGACGGCGCCGCTCGATTCACCGTGGCCCTTCCCCGAGCGCCGCATGACTGACCGACGACACGACGGTCCTATCCGATGCGGAACTCGGCCTGCGAGAGCGTGAGCGACGCACTCACCGCGGCGGCGACCATGACAAACGCGCTGACGATCACGTCGGTCGCGGTGTCCGCCGGGTCCGAGGTCACCGCGGCGTCCTCGAGCACGAGCGGACCGACAGCGAGCCACGCGCCGAGCAGCACATTCACACCACTGACGACCACGAACCGGCGAGGGGCCAAGACCCGTGCCGACGCCAAGACCACCAGGGCCGCCCCGACGAGCACCTCTTCGCGCCGCGCCGCTGTCGGGGCCGCGGGGACGTCCTGGCCGCCTGCCGCCAGCAGCCACCACCCCGCACCGAACACCACCGCGCTGGCCAACCGGATGCCAACGCTCGACCGGACCCGTCCGGGGCGACCACGCCCGGAGACGAGCAGTTCGGCCGCCAGCGAGCCCCGCTCCATGTCTGAGCGCTGTGTCCGCATGCGTCCTCCACGTCCTGTCTATCCCCGTGTCGGGGGAACTCCACCAGCCGACACCGGCCCGCGCCGCTTTGCGATCACGTGACGACGGCGTGAATCAGGCGCGGCGGTGGCTAGGCTCGGACGCCCTGATCGACTTCGGGATGTGAGCCGAGCCCATGCATGACGTCCGGCAGTTGAAAGTCATCGACATCCTGCTCGTCGAGGATGACGAGGGCGACCTGGTGATCGTCCAAGAGGCGTTCACGCACTACAAGATCCGCAACGCCCTGCACGTCACCCGGGACGGCCGGCAGGCGTTGCGGTTCCTGCGCCGCGAACCGCCCTACGCTGCGGCAGCACGCCCCGACCTGGTCCTGCTCGACGTGAACCTGCCCGGTGTCGACGGCAGGCAGGTCCTCGCCGAGATCAGGGCCGACCCCGAACTCCGCACGATTCCGGTGGTCGTGCTGACCGGTTCGGAGTCCGAGGCGGACATCGCGCGCGGCCACGGGACCGCCGACGCTTATGTCACCAAGCCGGTCGACTTCGAACGACTCCTCGACATCGTCCGCGCGATCGACGGCTTCTTCGTGGCCGTGACAAGTTCCCCGCCGCGACAGCCGGTCAGTAGTGTTCACAGTGGCTAGTCCTCGACCATCGGGTCGGTAGCGTGCAGGTGGCCCAACAGGCTCAACCCGGCGATGAGCACGCCCGCGAGCACATCGGCCCCGGTGGCCAGGGTGGAGTCCGCGCCGAAGCCGTAGTCGATCATCAGCGGTGCCGAGAGCGACCAGCACCCGATCGCCGCCCCACACACCGTCGCGGTGCGCAGGGTCATCCGGCGAAGTGCCCTGAACAGGCCCAGCGCGCAGGCCGCCAGTCCCACGAGGCGATCGTTCCACGGGGCGTCGAACCCGGTGAGGGCTCCGTAGTCGGCGCGGAGGGACTGCACGAGCAGCCAGCAGCCCACCGCGAGCACCACGCCGCTGACCAGGCCGGGCAGTTGCGGTCCGGGCACCCGGCTCCCGACAGTCACCGGGGCCGTCATGACGCCCGTTCCAGGGCCAGCGCGGCGACCTCGGCGGCGGGCCGGCTCCGGACCAGCACCATCGAGCGCAGAGCGAGTTGGGCGTCCACGCCGTTGCCCAGCTCACGGGCGCGATTGACAGTGGTGAGCCCGACCGTCGGCCCCGCGGCGAGCAGCGGCAACTCAGATCGCAGGGGACCGGCAGGCAACACGATTCGCAGCGCCACGGGGACCGGGGCGGCCGCCTCGACGCGAAGTCCGAGCAGTGGGTCGTCGATGGTGATCACCGACCAGTGGCACACACCGTCGAGGAGGGTGACGGTGGAGTGCGCCTGCTTCAGGCAGGAAGCGACGGCGTTGCCTGCGATGTCGTCGTCGTCGACGGCGACCACGAAGACCGGCCACAGGTCTGCGTCGCCGCCGTGCCTGTTCTCCCGGGGCCACAGGAGCAGGGCCTCTCTGGCCAGGGCAGTGACTGTCGTGGCTAGCATGGCGTCGATCGTCGTCGCGCGGTGTTGAGATGGACGGCACCACCACTTGTCGGTTGTGTGACGACCACTGCGACCTCAACGGTGTGCACCCCCCACCCGGTTGCGCTGCCAACGGGCACCGCACCTGCTCGACCGTTCCTTGTCGCATGGTCGGCCCCGACACGCCAGGGAAGGTCGACACGCGGTCGTTTGCCTCAGCGGCATCGATGCGGAATGTTTACGGTCGGAGTGCCGGGAAGTCTGGTCGGCGGCCCGAACCCGCCCGGGTTCGGGTCCGGTGTCGACGGCAGGGTCACCCATGATGCTCGTTCTGGCGTTCGGGGTCGTGATGCTGATCAGTGTCTCGCTCTCCGGGGTCGCCGCCCGCACGGTCCTCTCGACGGCGTTGCTGTTCCTGCTCGCCGGTGCCCTCCTCGGTCGGGGCGGGCTCGGTGTGATCGACATCCAGCCGGATACCCCGATGGTCACCGTCCTGGCCGATATCGCGCTGTTCACCGTGCTGTTCACCGACGGGCAGCGGGCCAACCTGCCCGCGCTGCGGGAAGGCTGGCGGCTCTCGGGCCGCGCGCTGGGCCTGGGGATGCCGTTGACGATGATCGGTGTCGCGGTCCCGGCGTATTTCCTGGTCGGGCTCGACTGGCCGACCGCGCTGCTGTTGGGCGCCATCCTGGCCCCGACCGACCCGGTGTTCGCCGCGGCGATCGTCGGCCGTGACGACGTGCCGCTGCGGTTGCGCAGGCTGCTCAACGTGGAGTCCGGGCTCAACGACGGGTTGGCGCTGCCGTTCGTGCTGATCTTCCTGGCCACCGCCGCGGACACCGAGTCGCACCTGGGCACGGTCGCGGTCGAACTGCTGCTCGGCCTGGTCCTGGGTGTCGCGGTGCCCGCGCTGGTGGCGCTGGCCTGGCGTCTGCGGGTGCTCACCGCCGAACCGCGCCTGCAGGCGCTGGGTCCGCTGGCGATCGGGGTGATGCTCTACGCGGCCTGCCACCTCACCCACGCCAACCCGTACCTGGCCGCGTTCGCCGCCGGGTCGACGCTGGCCACCCTGGACCGGGTCGCGGCCGAGCACTTCGAGCCCTTGGGCGACCTGCTCTCCGAGACCACGAAGTTCGCCGCGCTGCTCGTCTTCGGCGCGCTGATCACCCCGGAGCGGCTCTCCCACCTGTCGTTGGGCGGGTGGGCCGTCGCGGTGCTGGCCATCGTGGTCGTGCGCCCGGCGTCCATGCTGCTCTCGCTCGTGCGCACCCGACTACCCCGACGGGAGCGGTACACCGCGGCCTGGTTCGGGCCCAAGGGATTCGCCTCGGTGGTCTACGGCTTGCTCGCGCTGCAGTCCGGCATCCCCGACAGCGAGGTCGTCTTCGACCTGGTCGCGGTGACGATCGCGCTGTCGATCGTGCTGCACTCCTCCACCGATGTCCCGGTCGCCCGCGCGCTGCGCGTGGAACCCCCCGACAACCTCCCGACCGGCAAGCACCACCGCGAGCCCGACGAGCAGCCCAGGAGTTCCGGATGAACGCGTGCCCACCTGGGCCCGAGGTCGTAGGCTGCCGGTGTGCAGGCAGCCCAGATGGCCGAGGAGTACCCGGTCGTGGACCTCGACTCCGACGCCCTCGACGCCGCCCGACTGCTCGCCGAGCGCAGGCTGCCCGGCCTCGTGGTGGTCGACCCGAGCGGCTGCCCGCACTCGGTGCTGCCCGCCTCGCAGGTGGTCCGGTTCCTGGTTCCCAGCTACGTCCAGGACGACCCCTCACTGGCCGGGGTGCTCACCGAGTCCCTGGCCGACCGGGCGGCCGGGAAACTGGCCGGGACAAAGGTGCGCAGGCTGATCGGCGACGAGACCCCGGAACTGCCCGCGGTCCGGGCGGACGACACCCTCATCGAGGTCGCCGCCCTGATGGCGCGGCTGCACTGCCCGCTCGTCGCGGTGATGGACGGCAAGACCCTCATCGGTGTGATCACCGCCTCCCGGCTGCTCGAACTGGCCCTGGCGACCGGCTGACCACGCCCCCGGGACGGACGGTATGACCGCGGTCGCGGTGGTCGTGTTCGTGGTGGGCTACGTGCTCATCGCCACCGAGCGCGTCCCGAAGATGGTCGTCGCCCTGGCCGGGGCGGGGGTGCTGCTCGCGATCGGGGTCACCGATTCGCACGAGGCGTTCTACTCCAACGAGACCGGCGTCGACTGGGACGTCGTCTTCCTGCTGCTCGGCATGATGATCATCGTCGGCGTCCTGCGCCGGACCGGCGTGTTCGAGTACATCGCCATCTGGTCGGCCAAGCGCGCCGGGGGTTCGCCGGTCCGGGTGATGGTTCTGCTGGTCCTGATCACCGCGGTGGCCTCGGCGTTCCTGGACAACGTCACCACCGTGCTGCTCATCGCCCCGGTGACCCTGCTGGTGTGTGAACGCCTCGACATCTCCCCGGTGCCGTTCCTCATCGCCGAGGTCTTCGCCTCGAACATCGGCGGCGCCGCCACTCTCATCGGCGACCCGCCCAACATCATCATCGGCAGCCGGGCGGGCCTGACGTTCAACGACTTCCTGGTGCACATGGCGCCGATCGCACTGATCGAACTCGTCGTGTTCACCCTGCTGCTCCCTCTGCTCTTCCGCGGTTCGTTCGCTGTCGACGCGGACCGGGTGGCCGAGGTCATGGCCCTCGACGAACGCGAGGCGATCCGCGACCGGACACTGCTGGTCAAGAGCGGCCTCGTGCTCGCGGGCGTGCTCATCGCCTTCGTCGCCCACCCGATCATCCACATCGAGCCCTCGATCGTGGCCCTGCTCGGTGCCGGGGTGCTGGTCCTGGTCTCCGGAACACAGCCCAAGCACTACCTCGCGGGCGTGGAGTGGGAAACCCTGCTGTTCTTCGCCGGTCTGTTCGTCATGGTCGGCGCCCTGGTCAAGACCGGTGTCATCGGAACCCTCGCCGGCTGGGCCGCCGACGCCACCGGCGGCAACGCCCTGCTCGCGGTCATGCTCATCCTCGGGGTCTCGGCCCTGCTGTCCGGGATCATCGACAACATCCCCTACGTGGCCACTATGAGCCCCATCGTCGCCCAACTCACCGAGCAGATCGCCGACCCGGTCCACTCCCAAGCCCTCTGGTGGTCCCTCGCCCTCGGCGCCGACTTCGGCGGCAACCTCACCGCGGTCGGAGCCAGCGCCAACGTCGTCGTCCTCGGAATCGCCAAACGCGCCGGACATCCGATCTCGTTCTGGGAGTTCACCCGCAAGGGCGCCGTGGTCACCCTGATCACCATTGTCGTCGCCGCGCCCTACCTGTGGCTGCGCTACTTCGTCCTCGCCTGAACTGGTCGACCAGGCGTAGCCTTACCGGACAGCGTCCCGACCCGATCACTGGAGCGGCCATGCCGAACGCGGCTTACCCGGTTCTGCTCATCGTCGGTTTCGTCGCGCTCGCTCTCGCCCTGCGCTTGGCCAACCGCCACCACCGCCGCTGACCGTCGCTTCCACGATGATCGCGGCGACGCAGAGCTGAGCGACGCCAGACCGATCCGACCGGCGGCCAGGATTGTGTGCCTCGACGCACGCTGACGGTGGATCCCACCACGGCAGACCGCCTGGTCGCGACTTCGGTGACTACATGGCCACCGTGCGAAAGGGCGGACTCCCGCACGATCGCAGCAAGCCACGCTCGGAAGAGGTGGCCGAAGGTCCGCTAGGTGCCCGTAGTGGGGGACGCGCCCTAGGCCCTGGTCGCGAACCTGCGGGATGAATCCGTTGTGTGGCGGCGTTGGTGCGCGGGCTGGTCAGGAGTGTCCACATGGCGACCCGCCGAGTCCGGCTGACTACTGACGGCGAGCGAGCCGCCGCACGTCGTCAATTAAATGAAGAAATTGTGGCTGGAGTGTTGACACTGTCGTCGGCGTCTCCTGATACTCATCCGGTCGGACGCCGCGGCCCACGACCACTTCGGACAGTGGGTGACGCGCCTGGTTCCGCTCGTGAAATGCGCTCAGCGCAAGGCTTCCGGTCTTGCGCGGGTGGCTGACGTCCAAAGGAGACAGTGTGGTGACGCAGGAGCACCCGGTCGGCGACCCACCCGCCCTGCGGGTCGAGGCGGTGCGCAAGAGCTACGGCCCCAACGCCGTGCTCAAGGGCATCGACTTCGAACTGCGCAGTGGTGAGATCGCCGCGGTACTGGGCGAGAACGGCGCGGGGAAGTCCACGCTGGCCCGCGTCCTCGCGGGGTCGATCCAGCCGGATTCCGGCTCGCTGAGCCTCGGTGGGCGTCCGGTCCAGTTCGCCTCGCCGCGCGACGCGCTGCGGGCCGGGGTCGCGTTCATCCCGCAGGAACTGATCTACATCCCCGATCTGTCCGTGGCGGAGAACATCTGCCTGGGGAACCTGCGAGGCAGCCGCTACTTCTCCACCCCGGGGCGAATCCTGCGCCAGGCGGCCGAGACGGCGCGCCGATTCGACATCGAACTGCCGCTGCGGATGCCGATCGCGCGGGCGCCGCTCGCGGTGCGGCAGAAGGTGGAGATCCTCAAGGCCCTGGGGCGGGATTCGCGGGTGCTGATCCTCGACGAACCCACCGCCGCGCTCACCAACGACGAGTCGGACGCGTTGCTGGAACTCACCGCCTCGCTCGCGCGGCGGGGATTGGCGGTGCTCTACATCAGCCACCGGCTCGACGAGGTCAAGAAGCTCTGCCGCACCGCGCACGTGCTCCGCGACGGTTTGCTGGTCGCCACGCACGCGGTGGCGGACACCCCGGTGCGCACACTGGTCGCGGAGATGCTGGGGCGGGAACCGACACCGCCCGACCGGTCCACCGCCGCCCCGGCGGACGACGGCGCGCCCGGACTCGCGCTGCGCGGCGTGAGCTGTCCATCCACTGTGGACTCAGTCGAGGCGGTGGCGCTGACGGTCGGCCCGCACGAGGTGGTCACCGTCTACGGTCGCCGGGGATCGGGGGCCGACACGCTCGCCGAATGCCTGGGTGGTCTGCACCGGGAAGCGACCGGGACGTTCGAACTCTTCGGCAGGCGGCACCGGATCTTCCGCACCCCCCGCGCGGCCCGGGTCGCGCGCGTCGCCTACGTCCCGGCCGAGCGCAAGACGCAGGGGCTGTTGCTCAAGACCGACATCGCCACCAACCTCACCCAGTTCATCTGGACCAAGCTGGGCGTGCTGGGCGTGCTGACCGGACGCGCCGAACGGCGGCGTTCGCGGGCGCTGATCCAGCGGTTCGGGGTTCGCTGTCGCGCCCCCGGGCAGGCCGTGGGTGACCTGAGCGGCGGCAACCAGCAGAAAGTCATGATCGCGAGCAGGTTGGCGGGCGACCCGGTCGCCGCCGTGCTGCACGAACCGACGCGCGGGGTCGACATCGGGGCCCGGGGTGAGATCCACGGGCTGCTGCACCGGGTCGCCGAGCGCGGGGTGCCCATCCTCATCGTCACCTCCGACATCGAGGAGGCCACGACCATCGGCGACCGGCTGCTGATCATGCGCGGCGGCCGGATCGTGGACCGGATCGACCGGCCTTCGTTGGCAGACCAGGCATACGCCCTCCAGACGGCAGGTGGAGACAGTGAGTGACGCGCCCAGGACCGACGAGCTGCCGGACGTAGAGACCGTCCCGGACCGCGCCCCGCGCCGGGGTCCGCGGCTGGGGCAGCAGGCCGACGTGGCGATCCAGGGCGTGTTCCTCAGCGCGTTCCTGGTCGCGATCATCGTCTACTTCGCCAACCGCGCGGACAACTTCCTGACCGCGGACAACGGGATCACCATCCTGGCCACCGCGGCGGTGATCGGGATCGTCTCGATCGGACAGGTCACCACGATCATCAGCGGCGGGTTCGACCTGTCGGTCAGCGGCGTCGTGCCGATCGGGTCGGTGCTCTACGCCCTGCTGCTCAACGACGGCGTCAGCATCCCGGCCGCGCTCGGGCTCGTGCTGCTCACCGGGTGCGCCGTCGGGCTGGTCAACGGGTTCGTGATCACCGTGATGGGTGTCAACCCGCTCATCGCCACGCTGGGCACGATGTCCATCGCGGGCGGGGTCGCGCTCACCCTCGCCAAGGGCGTCAGCATCCCGTTCGACGACGTCGACGCCGACGCGCTCACCCGGGAATCGCTGTGGGGCGTGCCGAACCACGTGTGGATCCTGCTCGGGCTCGGCGTGCTGGTGTTCGGCCTGCTGCGCTTCACCGTCTACGGCCGCCAGCTCTACGCCGTCGGCGGGAGCCCGGAGGCCAGCAGGCTGGCCGGGATGCGCACCCGGGTGGTCACCTCGGGGGCCTACGTCCTGTCCGGGACGCTGGCGGCGCTGGCCGGGGCGATCATCTCCAGCCAGCTGCTGACCGGGGTGGCGGGCGCCGGGTCGGACTCCGCGCTGCAGTCCATCGCCGCGGTGGTCCTCGGCGGCGCCGCGCTCACCGGCGGTGTCGGCGGGATCACGGGCACCTTCGTCGGGGTGATCATCCTGGCCACGCTGTCCAACGGGATGGCCATCCTGCAGGTCCCCTCCTTCTACCAGCAGATCGCGACCGGCGCGGTGCTGCTCGTCGCGGTCGCCCTCAGCAGGCTCACCCAGACCCTGCGCAACCGCTGACCTCCTTGTCCTGCTCCGTCCCCTGGAAGGAATCCCCCATGTTCCCTGGTTCCCGCAGATCCCCGCTGCTCGGCGCGCTCGGCGCCGCGGTCCTGCTGCTCAGCGCGTGCGGCGGGGCGAGCGACGCCGGAACACCCGCCACGGGCAAGGGTACGCCGCTGAAGGTGGCCTTCGCCAACTACACCGAGGCGGGGCCGGTGTTCCACGCGACCACCGTCCGGCTGGACCAGCAGGTGGCCGAGACCGGCGCCGCGGTCGAGATCAAGTGGTTCGACAACGCGGGCGACCCGGCGAAGATGCTGTCGAACGCCAACCTGATGGTGCAGGCCAAGCCCGACGTGCTGATCGAGTACCCCGTCGCGGAGAACTCCGCCGGCGTGAAGAAGGTCTTCGAGAAGAGCGGCATCCCGTGCATCGCGCTGAACCTGCCGCTGCAGGGCTGCGCCTTCATCAACATCGACAACCCGAAGATGGGCAAGTCGGCCGCCGCGATCGCCGCCGCGGAAGCGAAGAAGCGCGGCTGGACGGCTGCGGACACCACCGTCCTCATCGGACAGAACGCGACCGCGGGTCCGTCGGTCAACGGCAACGTGACGGCGTTCTACTCCGCGTTCGCCGACGCCTTCGGGCTCCCGCCGGTCGCCGAGGACGCGATCACCCCGACCACGACCACGATCGGTGCCAACGGCATCCAGTTCGACGGCAAGTCCGACCAGAACGTCAGCTTCAACGCCGTGCGCGGTCTGCTCGCGGGCCTGGACAAGGGCCGCAAGCTCGTCCTGTACACCTGCAACGACGACGAGACCCAGGGCGCTTACCGGGCGGTGCAGGACGCGGGCCGCTCGGCGGACGTGATCGTGGTCGGCCACGGCGGCGGTCGCGAGGACACGCTCAAGGCGCTGCGCGACGACCCGAACTGGATCGCCCAGGACGTGTTCTTCGAGGAGTACTGGGGCGAGTACGTCATCGCGATGGCGCAGGCGATGAAGGGCGGGGCCACGCCCCCGGAGTTGACCATCCTGCCCAGCACCACCATCGGCAAGGCCGACCTGGGCAAGTTCTACGACCCGGCGACGCTCAAGCTCAAGCTGCTGCCGCCGTTGGACGAGACGAACAGCTACTTGGCCAAGGGCGGTTTCCTGCAGCTCGTGGGCAACATCGAAGGCCTCAAGTAGCCGAGAGCCCGGGGGCGGGGCCGCCGCGGCTGTGGGCGCACGCCGCGGCGCCCCCGCCCCCGACCCCGGCCGGCGCCCGAGCACCGCTCGGGTGCCGGGCGGGCCAGCGGACGACCACGCATCGAACACAGTGAAGGGGAGACCATGACGCCGTCGCCGAGTCCGCCCGCGTTGCCGATCAAGGACCGGATCAGGGCCGCCGTCGCCGACGAGTGGGACGCCCTGCGCGGCATCAGCGACTTCCTGCACGGCCACCCCGAGGTCGCGTTCGCCGAGCACCAGGCGGCCCGGGTGCTCGGCGAGTACCTGGGCGGACGCGGTTTCGCGGTCACCGCCGGGGCGTACGGCCTGCCGACCGCGTTCGAGGCGGTCCACGGCGACGGCGAGTTCACGGTCGTGATCTGCGCCGAGTACGACGCGCTCCCCGGACTGGGCCACGCCTGCGGGCACAACCTCATCGCCGCGGCGGCCGTCGGGGCCGGTGCGGCGCTGGCCCCGCTCGCGGCCGAACTCTCGCTCCGCGTCAAGGTCCTCGGCACCCCCGCGGAGGAGAGCGGCGGCGGCAAGGTGGCGATGCTGGCGCGCGGCGCGTGGGACGACGCGGCGTTCTCGATCATGGTGCACCCCACGACCGGGACCGACATCGACGCCGCGCGGGTCCAGTCGCACGCGCTTGAGCGGATCGAGACGCGCTACGCGGGCCGGGCCGCGCACGCCGCCAGCGCCCCGCACCGCGGTGTCAACGCCGGCGACGCCGCGACGGTGGCGCTCGTCGCGATCGGCTTGCTGCGCCAGCAACTGCCGGACACCGTGCGCATGTCCGCCTACACCCACCACGGCGGGGACGCGACGAACATCATCCCGGCCGCGGCGGCGCTGCGCTCGGAAGTGCGGGCGCTGACGCTGGCCGAACGCGACGACGCACGCACGCGGATGCTGGACTGCCTGCGCTCCGGAGCGGTCGCCACCGGCTGCACCCTGAACCACGAGAGCATGGAACCGCCCTACGAACCACTCGTGCAAGACGAGCGGCTCGCGCGGCTGTGGAACGAGAACCTGGCCGCGCTGGACCGGGTGCCCGAACGACGGGCCGCGGTGTCGATCGGCTCGACCGACATGGGCAACGTGTCCCAGGTCGTGCCGTCGCTGCACCCGCTCATCGCGATCCTGGGGCACAGCGCGCCCGGGCACTCGGCGGAGTTCGCGGCGTCGGCGAACTCCGAGCAAGCCGCGCTCGCGCTGCGCGATGCCGCCACGGCGATGGCGTGGACGGTGGCGGACGTGGCCGCGGACCCCGGCCTGCGCGCCCGGTTCGGCGCGGCGCGGGAGCGCCGAGCGGACACCAAGGTCGGCGAACCGTGAACCACCGGCCTCGATACCACCCTAGGATGCCCTCGATTGGTACGGATCACCATGGACAAGGCGAGAAAGTGCGATGAGCAGCCCACAACCGGACCCGAGCGGCCAACCCGATTCAGCACTCGACAACGTCCGCGCGAAGAAAGCCCTCGACGCGGCGGGGTCGCTGGTCCGCACCCTGCGCCGCGAGGCGGGCTACAGCCTGGCCACGCTGGCGACGCTGGCCGACCTGAGTCCCGGTCTGCTCAGCCAGATCGAGCGCGGGTTGGGCAACCCGTCGCTGGTGACGATCATCAAGCTGGCCCAGGCGCTCAAGGTGCCCGCCGGGCGGTTCTTCGACGGGCTGGACGACACCCGCAACGTGGTGCGGCGCGACTCGCGGCCGCGGCTGGCCGTCGCGGACCAGGGCCTGGTCTACGAGCTGATGACCCCGCACCTGCACGGTCAGATCGGCGTGGTCCGCACCGAGTTGGTGCCCGGCTTCACCAACGAGAGCGCGCCGTTCTCGCACGTGGGCGAGGAGTGCACGATGATCATCCAGGGGCGGGTGGTGATCACCGTGGACGGCTTTCCCTACGAGCTCGACGAGGGCGACTCGATCACCTACAACTCGGGCCTGGAGCACTGGTACCACAACGATTCCGACGAGGTCGCTATCGTGCTGGGAGCGATGACGCCGCCCTCGTTCTGACAAGCGCGGCCCCGCTGGGCGGGGGCGGGAGATGACGTTCTCCGTCGTCGGGCGCTGCCCGCGCACCGGGCACCTCGGTACGGCCATCACCAGCGCGGTGCCCGCCGTCGGCGCGCACTGCTGCTTCCTGGCCGCAGGCGTGGGCGCGGTCGTGACCCAGTCCTGGGTCAACCCCTACCTCGGGCTGGACGGCCTGGACCTGCTCCGGCGGGGTGCCTCGGCCACCGAGACCGTGACGGCCTTGGTCGGCGTCGACCCGGGCGCGGCGCGCAGGCAACTCGCCGTGGTGGACAGCCTCGGCGGCGCGGTCAACCACACCGGCATGGGCAACACGGCCTGGGCAGGCGCGCGCACCGGGCCGGGCTGGGTGGTGCAGGGCAACATGCTCACCGGCGCGGAGACCGTTGACGCGATGGCCGAGGCCTACCAGAGGCACGCCACCGACCCCCTGGACGAACGCCTGCTGGCGGCGCTGGCGGCCGGGCAGCGCGCGGGCGGCGACCGGCGCGGCAGGCAGTCCGCCGCATTGGTCATCCACGGCCACGAGGCCTACCCGGCACTCGACCTGCGGGTCGACGAGCACACCGACCCGGTGACCGAACTCCACCGGGTCCACGCGGTCGCGCTGCGCCAACTCGTCCCCTACATCGAGATGATGCCGACCCGCGCGAACCCGCTGGGCGGTCGCGACGCGGACACCGAGCGGATGCTGGGCCAATCGCCCGACGACCGCCCGGGTGGCCGCTGAGCGCCCCATCCCCGAGAAAGGCTGTGCGGATCGTGAGCATCAGCGTGTTCGACCTGTTCTCCATCGGTGTCGGGCCCTCCAGTTCGCACACGGTGGGCCCCATGCGCGCCGCACGGGCATTCGCGGAGGAACTCGACGGGCAGGGATCGCTCGCGCGCACCACGCGAGTGGTGACCGAGCTGTACGGGTCGCTCAGCGCGACCGGCGTCGGGCACGGCACCGACCGGGCGGTGGTCCTCGGTCTGGCGGGCCACCGACCCGAGGCACTGGACCCGCACGACGCGCGCGACCTGGTCTCCGCCGTGCACGCGCTGCGGCGACTGGACCTGTTGGGCCGCAGGCGGATCGAATTCAGCCCGAGCGAGGACATCAGGTTCCTGGACCAGCGGCTGCCCGCCCACCCGAACGCTCTGCGGTTCGAGGCACTAGACACGTCCGGGGTGTGCCTGCACGCGCAGACGTACTACTCGGTCGGCGGCGGGTTCGTCGTCACCGCCGACGAGCGCGGCGCCGAAGCGGCGGACAGCGGCGCCGAGCCGATCCCGTACCCGTTCCGCACCGGCGGCGAACTGCTCGCGCACTGCGCGGCGACGGGTCGCACGATCGCCGAGATCATGCTGGCGAACGAACGCGTGTCGAGGACCGAGGCGGAGATCCGGACCTCGCTGCTGGAGATCTGGGCGGTGATGCGCGAGTGTGTGGCCGCCGGACTCGCGACCGTCGGCCACCTGCCCGGCGGCCTCGGCGTCCGGCGCCGCGCCCCCGGCCTGTCGGCCCGACTCAGCTCGGCGGGCGCGGGCGACCCGGTGGGTGGAATGGACTGGCTCACCCTCTTCGCGCTCGCGGTCTCCGAGGAGAACGCCGCGGGCGGACGGGTGGTCACCGCCCCCACCAACGGTGCGGCGGGCATCATCCCGGCCGTCCTGCACTACTATTCGCGCTTCGTCGAGGGTGCCACGGACGACGGTGTCGTGCAGTTCCTGCTCACCGCCGGGGCCATCGGCGTCATCTACAAGGAAACCGCGTCGATCTCCGGTGCCGAGGTGGGCTGTCAGGGTGAGGTCGGCTCTGCCTGCTCGATGGCGGCGGCGGGCTTCGCGGCCGTCCTGGGCGGCACCCCGCGGCAGGTCGAGAACGCCGCCGAGATCGGCATGGAACACAACCTGGGCCTCACCTGCGACCCGATCGGGGGCCTCGTGCAGATCCCCTGCATCGAGCGCAACGCGCTCGCGTCGATCAAGGCCGTGGCCGCGGCCCGCACGGCACTCGCGGGCGACGGCGAGCATGTGGTGTCCCTCGACCAGGTGGTCGCGACCATGCGGCAGACCGGCGCGGACATGGCCTCCGAGTACAAGGAGACCTCAACCGGCGGCCTTGCGGTCAACGCCGTCGAATGCTGAGACCAGGCAACGATTCGTGACGGCTCGTTCCCTGAGCCTACCGCTCGCCGGATGCGTTCGAGTCTGTGCTTGCGGAGCGTGATGCGGTCGTGCTGCGGCAGCCTCGCTGCCCGATACCGCGGACTCAGCAAGGTGCTCCCCTTCCGGTCATAGACCGGATCAGCAGGCCAAGGGCGTGTTGATGCTGGTCGATGGCAGACCACAGATCTCTGCACTGCCGCACGTGGTGTCGAACCCGGCTGGTCGCGTCCCCTAGGTCAACGAAGTCCTGTCCGCAGCGCGCCGCGGCTGACCGGGTCGCGGGTCGGATAGAGCGTTCTGCCCGCGGCTGTCAATGGCCATTTGTTCTTCCCCATAGGCGGCCTGGAGTTCTCCCCGCTGGTGGCCACCCAGATCTCCCCAACGGCGGCCAGATAGTTCCCCGCCCTGGGTTGGGACTCGGTCAGCTCAACGGCA
>NZ_BSTR01000046.1 GCF_030269645.1 Actinokineospora sp. NBRC 105648
CACCACAGAGGCACCCCGACCGATCCGGGCGGCGATGTCCCTGAACTCCAACAACTCCACCAGGCCCCGGGAGATCTCCTCCCGATCAGCCAACGTCAACATCCTGCGCACGACAGGGAATCCTTCCTCACCGAACACCAAGATCACATGCTACGACCGTCTGAACCTGCCCGGGGCTCGATTGGCTGGACTGCCTTCGCGCGGGGCCCCTAGAGCACCGCGGTGGGGAAAAAGCGTGGGGTGAAGAGCATCCCCACACACGGCAAGTTTAGCGGTGCTCTCCCCCCACACGAAGGCAGTCCACCCAATCGAGCACTGACGTAGCGGGCGTTGCGTACCAGCGGGCTCGGCTTCTAGGGATTTAGGGATAAAGGAAAAGGGACTGAGAAAATGGGGCTCGGCTTCGGGGCTGGGGCTGGGGCTGGGGCTTGAGAGTGGAGGGGTGGGGTGTGGGGGCGGGGAGCTTGAGGGATGGGCCGGTGGTGAGGGACTAGTCTCGTTTTCTGCAGCTGATGAGGTAGTAGCCGATCTTTTCCTTGCACAGGGAGAAGACCATGGTGATGCCCTGTTCGAACATCGCGATCCGTTCCTCCCCGTACACCTCCGCCAGTCCCGCTCGCTGCTCCCCCAGCGCAACGAAGAACTCGTCATAGGTCCGTCTGACCTGCGTGGTCCAGTCGAGTGCCTCGAGGACCTCGAACCCCGTCTCCTCGGCCAGTGCTCTGACCTCGGCCAGGTCCGCCGGTGGGTCGTAGATGGTGTTGCCCTTGAGGATCTCCGCTTCCTGTTCGGTCAACTCACCGAGCCTTGGGTACTCGGTGAAGACGAATCGGCCTGTGGGGCGGAGGACTCGGTGGATCTCCGCGAGCCACTGTGCCTTGTTCTCGGCGCTGGGTAGTGAGTCGAAGGCGAGGGCCGCGTCGAAGGATGCGTCGTCGTAGGGCTGGGCGCTCGCGTCCGCCCATTCCACTCGGACTCGGCCGCGTAGGCCTGCCGCGATGACTCGTCGGGCGGCCTCGTCCACCTGCCACGCGCTGACCGTGATGCCGGTGACCTTGACGCCGTGTCGTTGTGCCAAGCGGATCGCTGGTTCGCCTACTCCGCAGCCGACGTCGAGGACGTGCTGGTCCCGGCTCAGGTCGAGGCGGTTGCCGACCTCGGTGGTGAGGCGGTGCATGGCCGCCAGGAAAGGGGTCTGGTCGGTGTCGGACTCCCAGTAGCCGACGTGCAGGTTGCCGCCGACCAGTTCGACCAGTTCGCCGATGTCGTCGTAGTACTGGCCGACCACCTGGCTTGACCGCTCCGGCACGGGCGTCCTCGCTTTCCTCGGTGTCCAGTACGGACTTGTATAGCATTCCCGATGATCACCGCCAAGGCCGCGAGGGCTGAGCTGGGATCCGAGCGCGTTTGGAGTATCGCTCGACGCCGAAGGGTCGTGTTATGTTTCTGAAGTAATCGCCGAGTGACGGAGGTCGGACGTGACGTTGCACCGGGCGACGGCGGCGGTTCGGCGAACGCTCCCGCTGCCCGGGGAGTACCCGTGCGGGCTCGCCTGGGACGGGACCCACCTGTGGCACTCCGACCAGTTGCTCGGCAAGGTGTACGCGCTCGACCCCGGCGACGGGCGGGTGGTGCGGACGCTGGACTGCCCGGCCGTGCGGGCGGACCTCACCTTCGACGGTCGTTGGCTCTGCCAGGTCGGCATGCGCCCCAAACGGCTGCTGCTCATCGACCGGGAGACCGGCGAGCGGGTCGGGCGCCGGGAGGTGCCACCCGCCAGCGGCAGGCTCACCGGTGTCGAGGCGTGCCCCGACGGCATGTGGATGTGCCTTCGCGGCCCGACAGTCCTGCAACTGCGGGAGACCCGTGAGATGACCATCCTGCGCGAGCACCCGGTCGCCGGTGGGCAGCCGTCCGGTCTCACCTGGGCCGACGGTGTGGTCGTGCACGGCGACTACGTCGACCGCAGGCTCCGGGCCACCGACCCGGACACCGGGGCCGAGCTGGGCTCGGTACCGGTGTCGGGGAACCCGACCGGGGTCACCTGGGACGGCGAGCACCTCTGGTACTGCGACTTCCCCGGCAGGCGGATCCACGCCCTGCGGCTGGACGACGTGCTCGGCCACAGCTGACGAACCCGAAGCCCGACACACCCAGACGCACGAGGGGAAGCCTGTGGACCTCACCGTGGCCGCACCACCGAACGGCACCCGGAAACCGCCGCTGCGGGAGCAGTCCTGGGCGCGGATCCGGGAGCTGTTCGCGCTGGCCCCGGACGCCACGCACCTCAACACCGGGACCGTCGGCGCGATGCCGCGCGAGGTGCTCGACACCGCCGACCGGGTCACCCGGGAGTGGACCGGTGGACTGCTCGACGTCTACCCGCCGACCCTCTACCCCGAGCACCGGGCGACGATCGCCAAGGCGTACGGCATCGACCAGGACGAGCTGGTGATCAGCCACAACGCCACCGAGGGCATGGCCAGGGTGATCCACGGCCTGGACCTGCGCGCGGGCGACGAGGTGCTGACCACCAGCCACGAGTGCTACTCGGTGCTGTCGAACTTCAACCTGCTGCGCAACCGGCACGGTGTGGTCATCCGGACCATCACCCCGCCCACCGGCTTCGACGTGCGCGCCGAGGAGGTCGTGGCGCTGTTCGAGCAGTCGATCACGCCGCGCACCAAAGTGCTCGCCTTCGCCGGGATCACCCTGTTCACCGGGATGATGCTGCCGATCCGGGCGCTGTGCGAGCTCGCCCACCGGCACGGCCTGACCACCGTGATCGACGGCGCGCTGCTGGCCGGGATGCTCGACTGCGACTTCCGCGCGACCGGCGCGGACTTCATCTCCTGCTCCGGCTCGAAGTTCCAGTGCGGGCCGCTGGGCACCGGCCTGCTCTACGTGCGCAACAAGGTCCACCCCGAGCACAACCCGTTGCCGCTGCCCGAGTTCTGGCCGATCATCTCCACCTGGTACCCGATGCAGGGCGCGCCGCCGCCGCGCACCACCACCTCGGTGGAGAGCTGCAACATCGGCGACTACCTGCAGAGCGCGGGCAGTGCCAGCATCGCCCGGGGCGCCGCGCTGGCCCGGGCGTGCGAGCTGTGGGACGAGATCGGCCGCGACCGGATCGAGCGGCGGGTGTTCGAGTTGGCCGAGCACGCCCGGGGCAGGCTCGCCGAGCGGTTCGGCACGGCGGCGATGTACTCCCCCGGCAGTGACCCGGGGCTGCGCTCGCCGCTCATCGCCTTCCACCCGTTCACCGACCCGCGCGACGCCTGGAACGTCAAGAAGGTCGCGGAGTTCGTCGCGCGGCTCGAGTCCGAACACCGGATCTGGACCCGCTGGACCGAGTTCGACGTGCCGGGCTCGCCGCACCAGCACTACGCGGCGCGGATCTGCACGCACATCTTCAACGACCACACCGAGATCGACCGCGCCGTGGACGTCATGGGCAGGCTGGCCGCGGCCATGTCCTGACCGCCCGTGGTCCCCGGTTGGTCGCGTCCCAGTCGATCCAGCGCACCGCGGAGGAACCCAGCAGATGACCGACCCCCAGCCCCGCGCAGGCGGCGACCTGCGCCTGCCCGGCGACCCGGAGCTCCCCGAGCCGCTCGCCACGCACGGGCACCCGATGACCGCGGTGGCCCGGCTGTGCGGCAGGCAGCTGTTCACCTACCGCGGCGACGCCACCCCGGGCAGCTGGCAGGCCGTGGCGCCGGTGCCGGACCTGGCCTCGGCGATCCCGTCGATCTACAACGCCGGGCTCGGCGCGCGTGGCACGTCGTACGTGATCCGGTTGCGCCCCAACGTCTTCTGGGACACCGAGCCGCCTCGGGCGGTGGTCGCGCAGGATGTGATCCGCGGGCTGAAGCGGCTGTGCACGCCGTTCCACACCTCCACCGCGCTCCCCTACCTGCTGAGCACGATCCGGGGCCTGGCCGAGTACCGCGACGGGCACCCCGAGTCCCTGCGCACACCGGCCGACCTGGCCGAGTACGCGGCGGCGCACGAGATCGCCGGTGTGTTCGCCCTCGACGACGAGACGCTGGTCGTCGAGTTGTCGCACCCCGCCCTGGATCTCGTGGACATCCTGGCGATGCCGTGCGTCTCCCCCGCCCCGGTGGAGTACGACGCCTACCTGCCCGACAGCCCCGAGGTCCGCCGGAACCTGCGCAGCACCGGCCCGTACCGACCCATGCCGGGCCCGGCCGGTCGACTCGTTCTGGCGCACAACCCGGCCTGGCGCGCCGAGTCAGAACCGGTGCGCGGCAGGCACCTCGACACGATCACCATCACCCGGGACGCCACTGGGACCGACCGGCCACCCGCTTTCCTCGGCCTGGATCCCTACCTGGCGCTCAACACCCGCGGGCCGGGGCCGCTGCGTTCCCGGGAGCTGCGCCGAGCGGTCGCGCGGGCGGTCGCCCGCTCGGGCCCGTCCGGCACGGCCCGCCCAGCGCACACCATCGTGCCCCCAGGCCATGACGGTCACCAGGAGTCCACAGTGGATCGCCCGGTGGACTTCACGGACGCGGGCCGCGCGGACGGCGTCGAGCTGACCGTCGCGCACCCGGACACCCGACGCGGCGGCGCGGCGGCCAGACAGGTCGCGCTCGACCTGGCCAAGATCGGCGCGAAGGTCCACTTGCGACCGCTGGCCCAGCCCGCCTACGCGGTCCTGATGACCAGGCGCGAGCACGCCGAGGCGGGCGAATGGGACATCGCCGTAGGTTCCTGGCACGCAGACTGGCTACACGCCAACGGTCGCGCGTTCCTGCTGCCCCTATGCCACTCCGGCAGCGTGACCAACCCCGGCGGCAACGGCGACCCCCGCGTGGACGAGCTGATCGACGAGGCACTCGCCGCCCAGGACGATCCCACCAGGTCGACCGCGGCCCTGCGGGAAGCCGAGCGCCGCGCGCTCGCCGACGCCGCGATCATCCCCGTGCTGTTCCGCCCACCACCGGTCGAGGTGCCGCGCGACCCGGCCGTGCGCGGTCTCACCACCCTGTCCGCCCTCGGCGGCGCCCTCGACCTGGCCGGCGTGTGGCTCGACCTACCGGACACGAGCATCGGGACGACCAAACCAGCGGCGGCCGACCCAGCCGAACTCGAGAGCACGGAGGCCCGGTCATGACCGACCACCCGCGCCGGGGCGGCGTGCTGCGCCTCTACGGCCCCGGCAGCATGGACCACGTCGACCCGGCGACCTCGTTCTTCATGCTCTCCGGGCAGATCATCCGGCTGTTCACCCGGCAGCTGTTCGCCTACCCGCCGATCGAGGGCCTGCGCGACTGGCGCGAGCTGAACCCGGTCGCCGACGTCGCCACCGAGATCCCGACGGTGGCCAACGGCGGGATCAGCGCCGACCGGCTCACCTACACCGTCCACCTGCGCCCAGGAGTCCGCTGGGACACCTCCCCCGAGCGCGAGGTGACCGCGGCGGACTTCGTGCGGGGCTTCAAGCGGATGTGCAACCCGGTGCTGCGCAGCGGCGCCATCCACTACTTCACCAGCACGATCGTGGGTATGGCCGAGTTCTGCGACGCCTACACCGCCGCCGTCCCCGCCGACCCGTCCCCGGCCGACCTCGCCGGGTTCCAGGACACCCACGAGATCGCCGGGCTGCGCGCGCCGGACGACCGCACGCTCGAGTTCCACCTGCTGCGCCCGGCCACCGACTTCATCCACATCCTGGCCACCGCGTTCACCTCGCCCGCGCCGGTGGAGTACGACGCGTTCCTGCCCGACAGCGACGAGTTCCGCCGGGGCGTGCGCTCGTGCGGGCCGTACCGGCTCACCGAGTACGTCCACGGCGAGCGGCTGCACCTGGACCCGAACCCGAGCTGGCGCAAGGAGGCCGACCCGGTGCGCTGCGGGCACCTCGACGGCGTGCACGTCACGATGGTGCCCACCGCGACCCCGGCCGAGGTGGAGCACCAGATCCGCAGCGGCGCGGCCGACCTGTCCTGGGCCTCGCCGGTCACCGAGCCCTACGCGGTCAACCCGGCGAACCCGGAGGACAACCTCGGCTACGCGGTCAACCCGTACCTGGCCTTCAACATGGTCAGCCCGAACGCCGACGGCGCCGTCACCAAGCTCAAGGTCCGGCAGGCGATCGCGTTCGCGGTGAACAAGGCCGCCATGATCGACATCTTCGACAACCTCAGCGCGGGCACGGTCATGTGGCCCGCGCACACCGCGATCCCACCGGGCAACTACGGCTACCGCGACTACGACCTCTACCCCACCCCCGGCGACCGCGGCGACCCGGACCGGGCCCGCGCCCTGCTGGTCGAGGCCGGGTACGGCGACGGGCTCACCCTCACCGTCGTGCACCGCGACATGGACGCCAACCCCGAGGTCGCCCAGCAGCTCGAGGTGGACCTGGCCAAGATCGGCATCAGCCTGCGGCTGGTCGGCTTCGGCCACGCCGAGCACTACCCGCGGCTGCAGGACCCGGCGAACGCCCGCGCGGGCACCTGGGACATCGCGGTCGCGGCGTGGACCCCGGACTGGTTCGGCGACAACGGCCGCGCGTTCCTGCAGCCGATGTTCCAGACGAACGCGGTCGCGGGCACCGGCAACTACGGCTGCTACAGCAACCCGGAGGTCGACCGGCTGATCGACCACGCGCTCTCGCTGAGCGACCCGGACGCGGCGAGCGCCGCGTGGCACGAGGTCGACCTGCTGATCATGCGGGACGCGGCGATCGTGCCGGTCCTGGTGCACGCGCCCACGATCCCGCACCTGCGCGGCGCGCGGGTGCGCAACGCGATCGCGATGCCGACGGTGGACCGCTGGTTCGATCTGTCGAACCTGTGGTTGGAAGAGTGAGCCATGATTAACCGAATCGCATGGATCGGACCACGAACATTTTCCCGAGACATACCGACAGTAGTGTCCGTCTGGGCTGTTCGAGTGGATTCGGGACCTGATCTTGTGACTTGCCAAGGGTTCTCGGTGCGGTAACATCATGAACATTCGACGACGCGATCCGGGGCGGACTTCTCTTCGCGCGGCGCCGATATCCGATTCCCCATTCCGCGCGCCATCGCGCCGTCCCATTCCCGCGAAACCGGCAGCACCCGAACAACGACAGGAGCGGGTGGCACTCGTGAGCACCACGCGGTTCGACCCGGCCCGGTTCAAGGCCACCCAGCGGGCCAACTGGGACGCGATGAGCGGCGGCTGGCTGTCCTGGCAGGAGAAGTTCGAGCGCGGCGCGGGCCCGGTCAGCGAGCGGCTGCTGGCGCTGGCCGACGTGCGGGCCGGGCAGCGGGTCCTCGACATCGGCACCGGGATCGGCGAGCCCGCGGTGCGCGCGGCCGAGCTGGTCGGCGAGCGCGGCGCGGTCGTGGCGGTCGACCTGTCCGCGGAGATGGTCGAGATCGCCCGGCGGCGCTCGGCCGGGCTGGGCACCGTCGAGGTGCGCCAGGGCGACGTGGAGACCCTCGACCTGCCCGCGGGCTCCTTCGACGCGGCGCTGAGCCGCTGGGGCCTGATGTTCGCCGTCGACCACCTCGCCGCGTTCGGCGCGGTGGCCCGGGTGCTGCGGCCGGGCGGCACGCTGGCGGCCTCGGTGTGGGGGCCGCCGGAGACCGCGCCGATGGTCTCGCGCGGGTTCCGGGTGCTCGCCGAGCGGCTGGAGCTGCCCACCCCACCGCCGGGTGAGCCCAGCCCGTACAGCATGTCCGATCCGGACCAGCTCGAGTACGAGCTGCGCGCGGCCGGGTTCTCCGAGGTCGAGATCACCGACTTCAGCGCGCCGTTCTGGCTGACCGACCCGCGGGAGTACGTCGAGTTCTACCGCACCTGCTCACCGCCGGGCCTGCTCACCATGATCGCGGACCGGTTCGGCAGCGCGGACGACCCGGGCACCTGGGACGCGATCGCCGCCTCGGTGGAGCCCTACCGCGCCGACGACGGCCGGATCGAGCTGCCGAGCCGCACGCTGCTGGTGCGCGCCGTGACCCCGTCGAGGTAGCCGTGCGCACCGCGGACTCCCGGGCGGCACCGGTCCTGCTCGACGGGGGCGTCGCGACCGACCTGCAACGCGCCGGGGTCGCGGTCCGCCCGCCGTGGTGGACGAGCGCCGCGCTGCGCACCGAGGCGCATCGGCGGGTGCTGCGCGGCGTGCACGCCGCACACCTGGACGCCGGTGCCCGGGTGGTCACCGCCAACACCTTCCGCTGCCACGAGGCCACCCTGCGGCGGGCGGGCGCCGGGCCCGCCGAGCGGGTGGCCCTGGTCGGCACCGCGGTCCGGCTCGCCCAGCAGGCCCGCACCGAGACCGGCGCGGCCGCGCTGGTGGCGGGCTCGCTGGCGCCGGTGGCCGACTGCTACCGGCCCGACCTCGTGCCGCCCGAGGTCGAGCTGCGCACCCAGCACGGCACGCTGGCCGCCGACCTGGTCCGCGCCGGGGTCGACCTGGTGCTGGTGGAGACGATGAACACGCTGCGCGAGGCCCGGGTCGCGCTGGCCGCCGCGCTCGCGGTCGGCGCCCGCGCCTGGGTCTCCTTCGTCTGCCGCGCCGACGCCCGGCTGCTCTCCGGCGAGCCGCTCGGGGTCGCCGCGCGGGCCGTGGAGCGCGACGGCGCCGAGACGGTCCTGGTCAACTGCGGCACGCCGGCGGACACCACGCGGTGCCTGGCCGAGCTCACCGAGTGCTGCGCCGGGCCGATCGGCGCCTACCCCAACATCGAGGACCGCGCGGGCCTGGCCGACGGCGCGCACGTCGATCGGCCCGTGCCACCCGCACTGTCCCCTGTGGACTTCGCGGACCTGCTGGCGGGCTGGCACACCCGGTTCCGGCCCGCGGTCCTCGGCGGCTGCTGCGGCACCTCCCCCGCCCACCTGCGCGCCGCCTCGGCGCGCCTGCGCCCCACCGAACCCGCGTCCCCGGAGGCCCGCACGTGACGACCCAGCAGCACCGCAACCTGGCGGCGATGTTCGAGATCTTCGACGTCACGGCGGACGGCTACCTGACCGTGGACGACTTCGCCGCCCACGCCAAGAGCACCTGCGGCGCCCTGCGGCTGGCCGACGGGTCGCCGCACTGGACCACCATCCACACCGCGCTCGACGCCTGGTGGGAGCACCTGCGCGCGCACTGGGGCGACGACGACCGGATCCCGACCCCGGTCTGCGTGACGATCATGGCCGAGGAACTCGTCGACGACCCGGTGTTCTTCGACGCCACGGTGGGACCGATCGCCCGCACGGTCTTCCAGGTCCTCGACGCCGACGGCGACGAGTCGATCACCGCGGCCGAGTACACCGCGGTCTACCTCGCCTCCGGGCTCACCGAGGAGATCGCGCTCGGCGCCTTCGCCCAGATCGACGCCGACGGCGACGGCCGGATCGACACCGGGGAGTTCGTCGCGGTGGTGCGCGAGGCGTTCACCTCCACCGACCCGGACGCCCCCGGCGCCTGGTTCTTCGGCGTGCGCCCGTCCTGATGGCGCGCCGAGCACGGAGAAGTCACGAATGGAGTAGAGATGGCCACTGATCTGCAGCGACGCAAGTACGAGAAGGCCTTCGACCGGTTCGACGTGAACCGCGACGGGGTCCTGCAGCGCAACGACATCACCGCCACGGCGAAGATCTGGTGCGAGACCTTCGACGTGCGGCCGGAGTCGGAGGAGGGCAACCGGATCACCGGGCTGGCGGACAAGCTGTGGGACGACATCCTGGCCGCGACCGACACCGACCAGGGCGGCACGGTGTCCAAGGACGAGTGGACCACGGCGATGGAGCGGCCGGACTTCGTGGAGAAGGTGGCGCTGCCGTTCGCGCTCGCGGTGTTCGACATCGCCGACAGCGACAACAGCGGCAGGCTCAGCGTCAACGAGATGATCGCCGCGCAGAGCCGCTCCGGGATCAGCGAGGACGAGACCCGGCGGATGTTCGACGCCCTCGACGCCGACAGCGACGGCGAGGTGCACCGCGACGAGTACGCCGCGGCGATCCGCGAGTTCTACCTCAGCGACGACCCGAACGCCGTCGGCAACCTCATGGTGGGCGACCTGTCCTGAAGCAGGAGCCGGACTCCTGTCGTGGCCCGAACCCACGGCAGGAGTCCACTGTCGACGGTGCGTCAGCCCGCGCGGACGCCGGTGGTGATCAGGGTCTCGCCCGTCATCACCACCGGTCCGTCCGGGAAGGCCGACCGCAGCTCGGCGATGGCGTCCGCGCGGATCGCCGCGCGCAGGTCCGGGCCGATCGAGCGCAGCAGCAGGATGAACGGCCCGGCGGCCTGCTCGCACACGTCCCAGTACTCCTCGGCGCTGCCCGCGCCGACGATCGGGTGGTCGGCCACCTCGGTCATCACCTCGACGAACCCGGCGGCGGTGTAGAGCGCCTCCAGCTCGGCGGGCTCGGAGAGCGAGACGGTGCCCGGCACGTCCGGGTCGGGATCCGGGATCAGCGTGGGCATGTCGATGTGCCGGGCCACCACGTCCTCCAGCAACCGCAACGAAGTGCACCGCTGCGGTGAGCCGACCGTCATCGCCACCAACCGCCCACCCGGCCGCAGCGCCTCGTGCAGCGCGGCCACCGCGCGCCCGGGCTCGACCATGTACTGCAACCCGGCCCGGCAGGTCGCCGCGTCGAAACTGCCCGCCGGCACCCCGAGCTCGTACTCGCTCGGCACCTCCCGGAAGTCCACTGTGGTCAGTCCATGCGCGTCCGCCCAGGCCCGTGCCCCGGCCACCATGTCCGCCGAGATGTCCAGGCCCAGCACGAAACCGGTCGGCCCCACCGCCTCGGCCAACTGCGCCACCGGAACCCCGACGCCGCAGGCGAGGTCCACCACCCGATCACCCGCCCGCGGCCGGACCAGTTCCACCATCCGCCGCGCGCTCGGGACCGCCGCGTCGGCGAAGTTCGCCCGGTACTTCACCCAGCCCACAGCGGAGAGCTGCCACTCCTCGCGCTTGTCCGCCCGCAGTGCCGCCACGCTCATCCGCTTCCTCCATCGGGGTTCTTCATCGCCGGATCGGGGCCCGGAAGGTCGACGGGCCAGGCAGATGCCTTATATACTTCGGAAAACTACACCCTTGTGCCGTGCGGCGGAACTGTCCCGGCCGGGCGGAGAGGGACGGATGGCCATCAGGCGCGACTACGAACGGGACTGCGGCCTGGCGGTCGGCCTCGGCGTGATCGGTGAACGCTGGACCCTGCTCGTGGTCCGCGAACTGCTCATCGGCCCGGCCCGGTTCACCGCGCTGCTGGCCAACATGCCCGGTATCGGCCCGAACCTGCTCTCCGACCGCCTCAGAACCCTGGCGGGCCACGGCGTCGTGGAACGCGTCCCCATCCCCGGCGACGGCCGCGCCACCCGCTACCAGCTCACCGAACTGGGCGAACAACTACGCCACCCACTCCTCGCCCTGGCCCGCTGGGGCCTGGGCTTCCTCCGCGACGACGACCGAGCAGGCACCACCCGCGCCGAGTGGGGATTCCTGGCGGTGCAGTCGATGATCTCCCGGGACGCGGTACCGGAGGTGGACGACACCTACGAGTTCCGCGTGGACCAGCAGTCCTTCGTCATCGAGATCCGCGCGGGCGACGTCCGCTTCGCCCGGGGCACAGCAACAACAGCCCCGGACATGACGGTCGAATGCGACGCCGACACCTTCATCCGAGTAGGCGCCAGACTGTTGTCACCAGCCGAGGCGGTCGTGGGCGGCCAGGTCCGCATCACCGGCGACCCCCACGCCGCACAGCGGTGCATACAACTACTGGGCCTCAGCTGACCCCGCCCCACCCCACTCCCACCAACCCGCACACCGACACACCATCCCCCGGCAACCGACCCCCGCCCGGCAGCCCGTAGTCACACTTGGCGTAGGGGAAGCAGGAGCAGACAGGACACCACGATGCGCCCACTCCTCATCCTGGTAGGCATCGGCTACGAACCCCACCGCGGCTACCTACTCCGCTCCATAGCCCACACCACCGACGTCTGGCTACTCGACCACAACCCCCCAACCTGGGAAACCCCCCACATCGTCGGCTGCACCCCCACCGACATCCGCAACGGCGAGAACATCCGAAAAGCAGCGGAAGACGTCGCGGCGAGGCACCAGGTCGACGGCATCCTGTGCTGGGACGAGCTCAAGATGGAGAACACCGCCCGGGTCGCCGAGAAGCTCAACCTCCCCGGCGTCCCCCCGGACACCATCGACCGCTGTCGGGACAAACACCGCACCCGCACCGCCCTCGACAACGCCGGAGTCCCCCAACCACGCTCGATCGCCGTCGACTCCCCCGCGGCCGCCGCCGCGGCCGCCGACCGAATCGGTTACCCCGTCGTCCTCAAACCGCGCGCCCTCGGCGCAAGCATGGGCGTAACGCTCGTGAAGGACCCAACCGACCTCGCCGACGCCTACGCCCACACCCGCGCGCAAGAAGTCGACCAGGCACGGCACTACGACTTCGGTGTCCTGGTGGAAGAGTTCGCCGACGGCCCGGAGTTCAGCGTGGACTCCTGTGTGGTGGACGGCAAGGTCACCCCGCTCTTCCTGGCCCGCAAGACAAGCGGCTTCGCCCCGTACTTCGAGGAGGTCGGGCACACGGTCGACGGAGCCGACCCCCTGCTGGCCGACCCGGACCTACGCACCCTGCTGGACACCGCGCACCGAGCGCTCGCCTTCGACTCCGGCATGACCCACATCGAGCTCCGCCACACCGCCACCGGGTGGTCGGTCATCGAGGTGAACTGCCGGCTCGGCGGCGACCTCGTCCCGTTCCTCGGCCACGCCGCCACCGGCATCGACCCGGGTCAGGTTGCCGCCGCGGTGGCCTGCGGTCGGACACCGGACACCACCGCGACCAGGTCCACCGTCGCGGCCATCCGGTTCCTCTACCCGGATGCCGCGGTCACCGTCGACGCGGTGCACATCGACGAATCCCTGCTGCCGAAGGGAATCCTGCTCGCCGCGCCGCTGGCGGAACCGGGCACCGAGGTGGCGCCGCCGCCGGCCGGGCACGTGTGGGGCCGGTACGCGATGGTCGCCGCCACCGGCGCCACCGCGGCCGAGTGCCAGGCCACTGTGGACGCGGCGACCGGGGCGGTGTCGCTGGTCGCGCGCTGAGCGGGCGGGTCCGCGCCGACTGGGCATTGACTCTTACTTAGGAAATATATAGTGTCATTGTCGAGACGCTCGCCCGGCGCAGTCCGCTCACCGGTGGTCGACCACCGCTCCCCACTTCCCCACTGGAGGACATCCGTGGAACGGGAAACCTACGAGTCGCTCAACCTCGCACCGAAGCCGATCCGACCGCACATCCTGGCGGCGGCCACGATCGTCTACGGCGACGACTACTACAACGGCAAGCGGGAGACGATCAACCTCTCCGGCTTTGTGCAGATGAACAAGTGGCCGATGCCCGGCTTCGAGCACCGGGTGGACGACAAGGGCCGGGCGACCTTCGACACCGAGCTGATCAGCGCCCCCGAGGTCGGCATCAAGGGCTTCAGCTACGAGCTCAACGACCGGATCCAGATCCTGTCGAACCCGCTGCTGCCCAACACCGGCCACGTGCGCCAGATCGCGCCGGGCAAGAACTTCCCGGCCGAGTTCCACATCCAGCGCTTCGGCATCCTGGAGACCAGCACGCTGCGCCTGGTGCACCGCAACGTCATCGACATCTACGGCGTGGTCGACGCCATCCCGCCGTTCAAGAAGCCGCTCACCGGCGGCTACCTCGGCGTGCCGCGCGGCGACCAGCCGATCGAGCTGGTGCAGGCGCCCAACGTGGTGCGCGGCACCACGCTGCCCGAGGCCTGGTACCCCTCGACCGAGGACAACCGGTCGATCGGGATCACCCCCACGGTGTTCTTCGCCGACAGCCCGGCGGCCTGCATGTCCATGCTGGTCGACCCGTCGATGATCATCCAGACCTCCACCGAGGCCACGCTGACCCTCGAGGTCGGCGGGCGCACGGTCAAGGTCGAGCTGGCGGGCAGCCACGCGCTGGCCGCGGGCATGGAGATCCTGCTGTTCGGGCCGGAGAAGCACGACGAGGGCACCGGGGTGCTGGCCCAGATCGCCCGGGTGGCCATGGTCGGCGAGTGCGCCGAGCTCGGCGGCCGGGTGATGCTGCGGGCGAGCTGGCCCAAGCCCTCGGGCGGCACCCTGGGCGAGGGCACCGAGGACTCGCTCTCCCGGGTCAAGTTCCCCGGCGAGCTGCACTTCGACGCCGAGTTCGACCTGGTCACCCCGAACGAGGTGCTCTACGCCACCAGCCCGGTGCACCTCTCGGGCAGCCTGCGCGACCTCGACCCGCAGGGCACCGGCCTGAGCATGTCCGGGCCGGGCACCGCGCTGGTGACCACCTCGGACACCCAGCGGGCCCGGATCACCGGTCTCACGCTGGCGATGCGCGAGTCCATCGTCGGCCAGCACGCCAACGTCAACGCCTGACCGCACGGCAGACGAGTCCGCCTCTTCCGGACCCCACGCACCGGGGTCCGGAAGGGGCTTTCCAGCGCCCGGGGAGTCGGTTGTGGACAGTCGCTCGCTGGTGATGCACCAGGCCATGCTCGCCGACCGGGTCCGGCTGCGCGCCTACGACCGGGCGCTGGCGCACGCCGTGCGACCGGGCGACACCGTGCTCGACGTCGGCGCCGGGCTGCTGGCGCTGGGCATGATGGCGCTGCGGCACGGCGCCGCGCACGTGTACGCGGTGGAGGGCGATCCGGTCACCGCGGCGGTGGCGGCCCGGATCGCCGACGACAACGGGCTCAGCGGCAAGCTCACCGTGCTCCACGGCGACGCCCGCACCGTCGAGCTGCCGACCCGGGTAGACGTGATCGTCGCCGAGCTGATGGGCAACATCGGCCCGGAGGAGGAGATGCCGGAGATCCTGGCCGCGGTGGCCAGGCGGTCGCTGGCCCCCGGCGGGCGCGTGGTGCCGCAGCGGCTGACAACCACGCTCACCGCGATCGAGTTCGACGGCGAGGGCTGGGGCCTGTGGAGCGGCGACGCGCTGGGCTACCGGCTCGACGCCGTCCAGGAGTACAGCGAACCGGCCGCCCACCTGCACTTCTTCCAACGCGAACCGCGTGCGCTCAGCGCCCCCGTGCCGATCGGCGACAGCAACCTGGGCGCCTCGGCGCACGGGGTCACCGCGGCGGCGCGCAAGCTCCGGATCACCCGGCCGGGCACCCTGCACGCGGTCATGGGCTCGTTCACCGCGACCCTGGCCCCCGGGGTCACCCTGTCGAACTTCCCCTCCTACCCCGGGTGCAACTGGGGCGTGTGGATCTGGCCGCTGCGGCACACCGCCGTCGAGGCAGGCGACGTGCTGCGCGCCCGGGTGCTGGTCCCGGAGAACGTGCGGGTGGCCACGGACTGGCGCCTGGAGTGCGGGATCAGCAGGCGGGGGGCGTCGTGACCATCCTGGCGGGCATCGTGCGCGATCTGCCGGTGGAGGCGCTGAACCTGTGCGGGGTGACCTGGACCGGGGAGTTCCTCTGGTTCTCCGAGGCGTTCAGCGGGCGGATCACCGCCATCGACCCGGTCACCGGCGAGCTGGGCGGCGAGGTGGCCTGCGCCGACATCCGAGCGGACCTGACTACTGTGGACGGTCAGCTGCTGCAGGTCGTCGGCGACCGGCACGACCTGCGGCTGCTCGACCCGGAGAGCGGCCGGGTGCTCGCCGAGTACCCGAACCCGCGCCCCGGCCACCAGCTCACCGGGCTGGAGGCCTGCCGCGACGGGCTCTGGCTCGGCTACGCCGACCTGCGGGTGCTCGACCTGCGCGACCGGCACGACTTCCGGCTGCTGGACTGCGTCCCGGTGCGCCGCGCGCCCTCGGGGCTGACGGTGTCCGATGGCTACGTCGTCTACGCCGACCGGCCGGGCGCGATGATCACCCTCGTGGACACGGCGAAGCGCCGCGAACAGGTCGCCGTCCGGGTCTGGGGCAACCCGACCGGGCTGACCTGGGACGGCAGCCTGATCTGGTACTGCGACCACGCCACCTTGCAGCTGCGGGCGGTGGAACTGCCCGGTTTCCAACGGTTCTGACACTCCCCCGAGGTGGCGAGGTGCCGATGCGCGAGGCCCTGCGGGACACCGGCCGCGTCCTGCGGGTCGTGGTCACCAGCGTGGCGTTCTTGCTACCCGCCGTGCTCCTCGGCGTGGTGCTGGCGCTCGCGCGCGGCCGGACGGCGGGTCTGACCCACCTGTACCGGCGGGTGGGTGGGCTGCTGATGGCGCTGGGTCCGGCGTTCGTCAAGGCGGGACAGGTGCTCGGCACGCGCCGGGACATCCTGCCGCCGGGGCTGTGCGCCGAGCTGGAGGTGTTGCAGGACTCTGTGGCGCCGCTCGACCCCGTGCGCAGCCAGGTGGTCCTGACCGACATCTATGGCCCGGGGATCGACTCGATCTTCCCCGAGATCAACTACACCCCGGTCGCGGGCGGCAGCGTCGCCTGCGTCTACCAGGCGGTGGACGCCCAGGGGCGGGTCGTCGCGCTCAAGGTGCTGCGGCCGGAGATCAGGCCGGTGCTGGAGACCGACCTGCGGATCATGCGCCGGGGCGCGGGCCTGGTCGCGCGGCTGCCGGTGCTGCGCGGGGTGCCGGTGACCGAGGTGGTTGGCCAGATGTGCGACGCGGTGCTGGCCCAACTCGACTTCCCCCGCGAGGCGGCGAGCCTGACCCGGCTGCGGCGCGACCTGGCCGCGGTGCGACGGGTGTGGGTGCCGCAGGTGTACCCAGAGCTGTGCGGGCCCTCGTGCGTGGCGATGGAGTTCGTGCCGGACCTAGACGTGCGCACGGCCCAGCGGTGCCCGTTGGCGCTGCGTCGGCGGTTCGCCCAGTCCGGGCTGGCGGCGATCTACCACATGCTGTTCGTCAACGGGTTCGTGCACTGCGACCTGCACCCCGGCAACCTCTACTTCACCCGCGGCGGCGAGGTCGTGGTGCTCGACGCCGGGTTCAGCGTGCAGCTCACCGACCGGCTGCGGGTGCTGTTCGCCGAGTTCTTCCTGAACATGGCCGTGGGCCGGGGGCAGCGGTGCGCGGAGATCGTGGTGCAGAGTTCGGCGGGCCTGCGCCCGGACGCGGACCTGGACTCGTTCCTGGCCGGGATGGCGGCGCTGGTGGTACGCAGCCACGGGCTCTCCGCGCGCGAGTTCAGCCTGATCTCCTTCGCCACCGAGATGTTCGACCTGCAGCGCCGCTTCGGCGTGCACGCCGCTCCCGAACTGATCTTCCCGCTGCTGTCGCTGCTGGTCATCGAAGGGACGATCCGCGACCTCGACCCCGGCGTCGACTTCCAGGAGACCGCGAAACCGGTGCTGAACAAGGGCCTGTTCGGCACCCGCCAGTCCGGCTGAGAGGGGACCAGATGACCGCCGCACGGCGCGGAGGCACGCTCACCGTGGTCGGCGCGGGCGACGCCGACAACCTCGACCCCGCGCTGGCGGTGCACACGGTCACCCGGGGGATCCTGCGGGCCTGCACCCGGCAGCTGGTCACCTACCGGGCCGGGCGCGACCCGCGCCGGGCGGGTGAGGTGGTCGCCGACATGGCGACCGAGGTGCCCACCCGGGCCAACGGGCGGCTCGACGCGACCGGGCAGGAGTACGTGTTCACCATCCGGCTCGGCGTCCGCTGGGACACCCCGGACGGGTTCCGCCAAGTCACCGCCGCCGACCTGGCGCGCGGGCTCAAGCGGCTGGCGCACCCGGCGGCGCCCGGGCCCGCGCTGACCTACTTCACCCGCACCATCCGGGGTCTGGACCGGCTGTGCGCGGAGCTGACCGAGGCCGAGGACGTGCTGGGATTCCTCGAGGCGGCCGAGGTCGAGGGCATCCGGGTGCTCGACGAGCGCACGGTGGCGCTGCTGACGATCGGGCCCGCGGTCGACTTCCTCAACATCCTGGCGCTGCCCAGCGCGACCCCCGCGCCCGTGGAGTACGCCGGGTACGCGCCGGGGAGCCCGGAGATCACCCGGGGGCCGCGGTCGAACGGACCGTACCGGGTGGAGAACTACCTGCCGGGCAAGGAGATCCTGCTGGGGCGCAACCCGGCCTGGGACCCGGCGACCGACGACGTCCGGGCCGCGCACATCGACGGTGTGGCCGTCCGGATGGGGGTGTCCGAGGCGGACGCCTTCCGGCTGGTGGACAGCGGCGAGGTGGACATGCTGTGGGACATCCAGCCGATGACCGCCGAACTGCCCCGGCTGCTCGCCGCGGCCGACCCCAGGCTGGAGATCCACCCGGCCGGGCTGTTCAGCCCGTACCTGGTGGTGAACCTGCGCAGCCCCAACGAGGGCGGGGCGACGAGCAGGCTGGGCGTGCGCCGGGCGGTGTCGGTGGCGCTGGACCGGTCGGCGGTGTCGCGGGTGTGGGGCGGACCCCGGCTGAACGACCTGACCTGGCGGATCTTGCCGCCGCTGTGCTCGGCGTACACGCCCGACTCGCCGGTCCCAGACGGGCCGCCGGGTGGGGATCCGGTGCTGGCCCGGGAGTTGCTGGCGGAGGCGGGATACCCCAATGGGGTGACCTTGCGGATGGTGCACCGCGACCGCGACATCCACCCCGAGTCGGTGCACGAGATGGGGGTGGCGCTGGCGCGCGCGGGGATCCGGTTGGTGCCGGTGCCGGTGTCGATCACCGAGCTGTTCACCCGGTACTTCGGCTCGACCGCGACCGCCGCGCGCGGTGAGTGGGACCTGGCGTTCACCGGCTGGGAACCGGACTGGCACGGCGACAACGCGCGGACGTACCTGCAGCCGCTGTTCGAGAGCGCGGGCAGTTGGAACCTCGGGTTCTACCGGAGCGCGGAGGTCGACCGACTGCTGGCGGCCGGGCGCGCGGCGACGTCCCGGGAGGCGGCCAACGCGGCCTACCGGGGCGTTGAGGCGGAGGTCTTGCGGGACATGGCGGTGGTGCCGGTGCTGTTCGCGCACCAGTACTGGTTCCACTCGCCCCGGGTGCTGGGGTGGGAGCCGTACCCGGTGCTCAACGGGGATCTGGCGAACCTGTGGCTGGGATGACGTGCGCGCCGTGCGCGCGGATCGTCCGCTCGGCTTCCTCGTCGGATCCGTGACGCAGGCTGACCCAGACCGGTCTGTCCTTTGTGGCCTTGACGATGGTGAGCGCCTCGTCGGTGCTCGGCATGTCCTGGGCGAGGATGAGGTCGACGCCGGTGCGGCAGAGCTCGGTGACCAGCCATTCGTGGTCCTCTGGGTCACCGGGGGTGACGAGGCCGGCCACCCGCGTGTCCGGGTGGGCGGCGGCCTGTGCGATTCCCGCCGCGGCGTGGACCATCCAGGCTGTGCCGGAGCCGGGGGCGAGGCCGAGGGAGAGCAGGTGCCGGTGGGCGCAGTGGGTGGTGGCGGTGCGGATGACGGTGGCGCCCGCGCGGATGCTGGACTCGTGGGCCTGGCGGATGGCGGCCCGGCCCGCGCCGGTCATGAGGAGGCGGTTCACGTGCCAGGGCGGGTCCAGGTGGTGGCCTTGCGCTTGGAGTGCTGTCGCTAGGTCGGCGTCCAGGTGCATTCGCTTAGGATAGCTATAGTTAGGTGGTTGTGGGGCACGCGGTCGCCCTCGGTTCGGTCTGGTGGGTTTGCCGCCCCTGGGTTGCCGTCTTCGTTGCCCGGGTCGCGAGGGCGGGTTCGGTCTGGTGGGTTTTGCTGCTTTTCGCTGCCCGGGTTACATGCGGGGCTCGATCTAGTGAACTCGCTTCGTGTGGGGCCCTTAGAGCACCGCGGTGGTGAAAAAAGGGCGGGTGAAGGGCATTCCCCACCACCGGTCAAGTTTAGCGGTGCTCTCCCCCCACACGAAGCGAGTCCACTAGATCGAGCATCCGTAGCGGGGCCGGCGGTACCAGCGGGGTCGGCCTTCGGCTGCGGTACCAGCGTGGTCGGCTGCTCCGCTGCGGTCTGATGGGTGGCTTCTCTGCTGCGGTACCAGCGAGGACGGGGGTGGGGGTGGATGGATGGATGGATGGATGGGTGGGTGGGTGGGTGGGTGGGCAAATGGGTGGATGTCGGGTGGACGGTCGCGGAATTGAGACAGTCACCCGAATGCTGCGAGGGTGTGTGAAAGTCTTTGTGGCCGTTGGTTTCTGCCCCGGAGGGAGCCACTGTGTCCGATGCCGTCGTGGAGCTTGGGCGGGAGTTCGCCCAGGATCCCTACCCGTACTTAGCCGAGTTCCGGGCCACTGGGCCGGTTCGCCGGGTCCGGTTGCCGCGCGGGACCGAGGTGTGGTTGGTGACCCGGCACGATGATGTGCGGGCCGCGCTGGTGAATCCGTTGCTGGGCAAGGATATCGCGCGTACTCGGGAGTTGTTGGCCGAGCAGGGTAGTACGGACAGTCCGTCGCCGGAGATCACCGCTGAGTTGGCCTACCACATGCTCAACTCCGACCCGCCTGACCACACGCGGCTGCGGAACCTGATCAACCGGACCTTCACGGCCCGTCGGGTGGAGCGGTTGCGGGAGCGGGTGGTGGCGATCGCGGATGAACTGCTGGACGCCTTACCCGAGCACGGCGAGGTGGACCTGCTCACGGAGTACGCGTTTCCGTTACCTATCACGGTAATCTGCGAGTTGCTCGGTGTGCCGACCGAGGACCGGCAGCAGTTCGGCGCCTGGAACGACACGGTGGTGACCGCGACCGATCCGGAGGACGCGCGGGTGGCCACGGTGCACCTGATCGAGTACTTCACCAAGCTGGTGGCGCGCAAGCGAGCCGAGCCGGGGGACGATCTGGTCAGTGGGCTGGTGAACACCGGGACCGGGGACGAGCTCGACGACACCGAACTGCTGTCCATGATCTTCCTGCTGCTGATCGCCGGCTTCGAGACCACGGTCAACCTCCTCGGCAACGCGGTGCTGGCGCTACTGTCCGACCGCCCGCAGTGGGACGCGCTGTGTGCTGACCCGACGCTGGTGGCGGGCGCGGTGGAAGAGGCACTGAGACATGACAGTCCGGTGACCCTGGCCAGCATCCGGCACACGATCGAACCCGTCACGCTCTCCGGTGTCGAGATCCCGGCAGGCGAGTTCGTGCTGGTGTCGGTGGCCTCGGCCAACCGGGACGACAACCGGTTCCCCGACCCGGACCAGTTCGACATCCGACGGGCATCACCACACCTGGCGTTCGGACACGGGATCCACCACTGCGTAGGCGCACCCCTGGCCCGGTTGGAGGGACAGGTGGCCCTGACAGCACTGACACAACGCCTCCCCCACCTCCGCCTGGCCACCGACCGATCAACCCTCACCTGGCGCGAAGGCGCCATCCTCCGTGGACTGAACTCACTTCCCGTACTGCTCTAGCCCCCTCCCGCACCACTGGCACCCCGGCCCCGCCAGCCCTCCTCCTCCCGCACCTGGCACCCAGCTCCCCCACCCGCTCAGCTCCCACCCCCGACTCCCGCCACCGGGCTCTCAGCTCCCACCCCCCGCCACCCAGCACCCCACCAGCCCTCTTCTTGTCCCTCCCCCGGCCTGACACCCACCCTGCACGCAGCCCCCACCCCACCAACAGGCTCCGGCAGCCACCACGCCCCCCGGCAACCATTCCCGCCCCTGCATCCCAGAACACGGGCTCATCGTGCTTGTCAAGGCATCTTCCCGCCTTGACAAGCACGATGAGCCCGTAGTCACAATTGGTGTAGGGGAAGCAGGAACCCAAGGGAACAACACAGGGAATCACACCAAAGCGCGCCCCAAAGCAGTCCCAGACAACCAAGCGGTCTCCACCCGAGGCGATCCCCAAGCATCACCGACCAGCCCAATACCGTCATCCAACGCGAAAGCCCGGTCATACGGCTGCAACGGACTGGCATAAGTCCACCGATGCACATCCACCGAAACCGCGTCAGCCAGATCGAACAGCGCAGAAACCGCCGAGGCGATCTCAACCCCAGCAGCTCCAGGATCAGCCAAGTGCCGTCGAGCGAACTCGGCGGTCGTGTGGGCGACCAGCACCGGAGCACCATCCCCCCGACGAGAGCCGTCATCGAACACCGTGGTCAGAACCGGGTGGTCGTTCACGAAAGCACCGTGAAAATCCGCCCAGGACCGGTCTGGGTAAGCGATCGTGGCCACCAGTGCGGGCGACCAGGGACGCACTCGGTCATCGGTGGCGAGGAGCCGTTGGGCCTGGGGGTCGGGCATGGCCAGCACCACCGCGTCCACCTGTTCGCCGTCGACGGTCGGCCCCGGGCCCACGCGTTCGACCGTGTGTCCGGTGACCACGTCCAAGCCCTCGGCCAGGTGTTCGACCAGCGAGCGCAGGCCTGCGGGCGCGGCGTAGCGCATGGGTCCGGTCGTCGAGGACTCGCCGTCGGGGCCGAACACCCGCATCGTGTCGGTCCAGGGGCGGGCCAGGCCCGCGCCGGTCCAGGTGTCGACCAGCGCGGTGAAGGCCGGGTCGCTCGCGGTGAAGTAGCCCGCCCCGATGTCGGCCCGCCTGCCCGCGTAGCGCTTGGTCGCCATCCGGCCGCCGACCACGTGGCCGCGTTCGAGCACGCGGACCGCCACGCCCGCCTCGGCCAGGACTCGCGCGCAGGCTATTCCGCTGATGCCCGCGCCAACCACGATCACCGTCATGGGGGCAGCCTGCCACCCGCGCCCGTGGGGCTGTTCTGGAGTCCGGTCGCGGTCCCCGGCTGGCCGTACACTCGGGCGCATGCGCACCCGGCCGACGCTCAGCTGGACGGCGTCCGGGGCACCGCTGCCCCGGACGACCAGCCTGGACGAGGTGGTCGAGGCCGTCACCCGCGGCGGGGTCGTGGTGCTCAGCGGCGCGGGGTTGTCCACTGAGTCCGGCATCCCGGACTACCGGGGCGCGGCGGGCAGCCTGCGCAGGCACACCCCGATGACCTACGACGAGTTCGTCGGCGCCGTCGACGCCCGGCGGCGGTACTGGGCGCGCAGCCACATCGGGTGGCGCACCATCGCCCGCGCCAGCCCGAACGACGGCCACCGCACCGTGACCGCCCTGCACGCGGCGGGCTACGTCGACGCCGTGATCACCCAGAACGTGGACGGGCTGCACGGCGCGGCCGGGACTCCGGGGGTGGTCGAGCTGCACGGCAGCCTGGACCGCGTCATCTGCCTCGACTGCGGGTCGACCGGCCCGCGCGAGGAACTCGACCGCAGGTTGCGCGCCGCCAACCCCGAGTTCACCGCCGCGCCCGCACCCATCAATCCCGACGGTGACGTCGACCTACCCGCCGAAGCCGTACTCGGTTTCCACCTGGTCGACTGCGCGCACTGCGGCGGCGTACTCAAGCCGGACGTGGTGTTCTTCGGCGAGAACGTGCCACGCGCCCGGGTGGAGCAGTGCAACCGGCTGGTCGACGAGGCCGAGAGCCTGCTGGTCCTCGGTTCGTCCCTGACCGTGATGTCCGGCCTGCGCTTCGTCCGCCGCGCGGCCGCCGCGGGCAAGCCAGTCCTGATCATCACCCACGGCCAGACCCGCGGCGACGCGTGCGCGACCGTCCGGGTCGACCTGCCCCTCGGCCGCGCACTCGGCGACCTGGCGACCCGGCTCGCACTGCCCGACCGGACCACGCACCAGGACTAGCGCGGGCCGCGGCCGGACCGGGCGATTGGATGTCCTATGTGGACAGTCGAGTCAGGACACTGCCGGCCACGGTCTTGAGCTGGTCGCACAACGTGGCCGCCGGGACGGGGGTGGCCGCCTTGTCCGGGTACTTGGTCAAGGTGACGCCCGCGCCATCGCTGGTGGCGAGCAGGATCGAGCACCCCGAGCGACCGTCGGCGTGCTCGGCCACGGTGACGGCCGGCACGCCCTGCAGGTAGTACTCCTCGTGCACCTCGTGGCTCTCGGAGTCGTCTGCGTAGAAGGCGACGAGCGGTGACCGGTCGATGTCGAGGCTGATGCGGACGATGCCGAGGTCGGGGTCGGACGACTGCCAGTGGCACGACTTCCTCGTGCTGACAGCGCTGCCGCTGTCGGCGGGGAACCCGAGAACCTGCAGGTCGGCGTCCTGTACGAGTGAGCACGGGTTGGCCAGGTACGCCTGCAGGCTGACCGGTCGGGTCACCGGGGGCGGGGTTCGGCTGGTCGGCGGCGCGCTGGTGTCCGGCGGTGTGGTGACCGGCGGCGGCGCCGGGGTGGAACAGGCCGCGAGCGCCGTGAACAGCACTGCCGCCAGTAGGACGCGCATGACTCCCCCATCGAATTCCCGCCGGTCTGGCCATCGCTTTCCCGGCAATAGCGTGAAATGATGATAGCGAGCCCCTATGCGCCTTCCGCCGCGCGGTCCCGGTTGTCCTTCGTGGCTCTCCCAGGCCATCGCATTGTGCTGAATGGTTGTTCCTCGCCGGTCACCGCTGGTATTTCCCGCGTGGTCGCGCGACGGTCTCGGTCCCTGCCTCTCCCGGTCGTCGGAATACCACGGCCGGGGAGCACCTGCATCGAGGAGACCGTTGATGAGACGAGATCGCGCGAGGGGACTGTTGCCGGTCCTGATCGCCGCCGCGCTGGCGGTGGGTGTCGCTGTGCCCGCCGACGCGGCTGAGGGCGCCGTGTTCGGTGCCGATCGGGTGGACGCCATCGCGGGCAGCTACATCGTGCTGGTGCGCGACGAGGTGGCCGCTCGGTCCGCTGTCGCCGCCACCGCCGACCGGCTGACCGGCACCTACGGCGGGACGGTGACGGTGGCCTGGCGGCACGCCGTGCACGGGTTCGCCGCGAGGATGACCGCCACCCAGGCCCGCAGGCTCGCCGCCGACCCCGCGGTGGCGTCGGTCGAGCAGGACGCGGTGGCCAGGATCGCCGGGGAGCAGCCGAACCCGCCGAACTGGGGGCTGGACCGGGTCGACCAGCGGGCGCTCCCGTTGGACGCCAAGTACGGCTACGGCACCACGGCGTCGAACGTCACCGCCTACGTGATCGACACCGGGGTGCGGGTCACGCACAGCACGTTCGAGGGGCGGGCGGTCTGGGGGACGAACACCCTCGACACCAACAACACCGACTGCCACGGCCACGGCACGCACGTCGGCGGGATCATCGGTGGCAAGGACTCCGGGCTGGCCAAGGGGGTCAAGGTCGTCGCGGTGAAGGTGTTGGGGTGCTCGGGTTCCGGGTCCAACAGCAGCGTGATCAGCGGCATCGACTGGGTCACCAGGAACGCGGTCAAGCCCGCGGTGGCGAACATGAGCCTGACGAGCAGTGCCGACCCGGCGATGGACACCGCGGTGCGCAACTCCATCGCCTCCGGGGTGACCTACGCGCTCGCCTCGGCCAACGACAACAAGGACGCGTGCAACAGCTCCCCCGCGCGCGTGGCCGAGGGCATCACCGCCAACGCGGTGGACAAGAACGACGCGCGGGCCTCGTTCTCCAACTTCGGCCCCTGCACGGACATCTTCGCGCCCGGCGTCGGGATCGTGTCGTCGTGGAAGGACAACGACAACGCGGTCTTCTCGGCAAGCGGCACGTCGATGGCCGCCCCGCACGTGGCGGGTGCGGCGGCGCTGTGGCTGGGTACGCACCCGGCCGACACGCCCGCTCAGGTCGGCGCGGGCATCCTGGCCGCGGCCACCCCGGACAAGGTGACCAACCCGGGGACGGGATCGCCGAACCGGCTGCTCTACGTCGATCCCAGCACGCGGCCGCAGCAGTTGACCTTGCCCAGTCCCGGCGACCAGACCGGCACCGTCGGCCGACCGGCATCGGCGAGGCTGACCGCCGTCGGCGGCACCGGCCCGTTCAGCTGGTCCGCGACCGGCCTGCCCGCAGGCGTCGAACTCGCGCCGAGCACGACCGACACGATCACCGCCACGGGCACACCCACGACGGCAGGACCCAACAACGTGGCGGTCACCGTCACCGACGCCAAGGGTGCGACCGCCCAGGCGAGCTTCACCTGGACGATCGCCGAGGCGGGCGGGCTCACCCTGGCCAACCCCGGCGACCAGGCGGGCGAGGTCGGCGTCGAGAGCGGCGTCAAGCTCGTCGCGGGCGGCGGCACCCGGCCGCACACCTGGTCCGCGACGGGACTGCCCGCGGGCATCACCACCGGGCCGGACGACAACGGCGTGGTCGTCCTGTCCGGTGTCCCCACGGCGGCGGGCACCTCGACCGTGGTGGTCACCGTGCGGGACAGCGCCGGGGCGAGCGCGTCGACCACCTTCCGCTGGGTGATCACCGATGGGGGCACCTGCCCGCCCGCGCAGAAGGTGGTCAACCCGGGGTTCGAGTCCGGGACCACCGGGTGGGCGTCCTCGCCGTCGGTGATCGGCCAGACGGCCAACGGCAAGCCCGCGCACACCGGGACGTGGCGCGCGTGGCTGGGCGGTTGGGGTCGGGCGCACACCAGCACGCTGAGCCAGACGGTGGCGATTCCGGCGGGCTGTTCCCGTTACCAGCTCTCGATCTGGCTGCGCGTGGACACCGCCGAGCGCGAGGCGAAGGCGTACGACCGGCTCACGGTCAGTGCGGGCGCCAAGACGCTGGCGACCTTCTCCAACCTCGACGCCGCGAGCGGGTACCGACAGCTCACCTACGACCTGGCCGAGTTCGCGGGCCAGTCGGTGGCGGTGCGGTTCACCGGGCTGGAGGACAGCGCCCTGCAGACGTCGTTCGCCCTCGACGACGTCACGCTCACCGTGGGGTGACCGGTCCTCCCGGTGCGGCCGTGGGCGGCGGATCCCCGCCACCCACGGCCGTAGCCCGTAACATGGCCCGGGTGGATCTAGAGGTGCGGCACCTGCGGGTCTTGGTCGCCGTCGCCGACCAGGGCAGCATCACCAAGGCGGCAGCGCTGCTCGGTCTGTCCCAACCGTCGCTGACCGCGCAGGTCCAACGCATCGAGCGCACCATGGGCGAGGCGGTGTTCGTGCGCAGCCGGGCCGGGGTGGTGACCACCCCGTACGGCCGGGGCCTGATCACCCGGGCCCGCACGGTGTTGCGCGAGATGGACGACCTGCTGGTCAGCTCGCTGCCCGCGCCCCGCGACGAGATCGTCCTCGGCGACGCGGGCCTGCTGCTCTCGGCGGTGGTGCCCCGGCTGGAGCGCGAGCTCCCCGCCGGGTTCGCGGTGCGCGCGCACATCGACCCGGCCGCCTCCGCGCTGGTCGCCATGCTGCGCACCGGCAGGTTGGACGCGGCGATCGTCAGCGACGTGATCGACTTCGAGACCCCGGTCGGCCCCGGGGTCGACCGGGTGACCGTGGTGCCGCTGGAGCCGGTGTTCGTCGCGGTGTCCGAGCGGCACCCGCTTGCCCGGCGCCCGGTGATCGACCTGGCCGACCTGGCGGACGAGTCGTGGATCGTCAACCCGCACGACAACCCCGGCTGGCTGGCGTCGCTGCGGGCGGCCTGCGCCCGGCTGGGGTTCGAGCCCAAGGTCGCCTTCGAGAGCAGCCACATGGCGGGCGCGCGGGCATTCGTCGGCACCGGCCGGTGCGTGGCCATCGCCGACCCGCTGTCGGTCGAGGGCATGGGCGTCGCCTTCCGCCCCCTCGTCGGCGACCCGGTGCGCGGCCGGATCGACCTGGCCTGGGTGCAGCCGTGCCCGGTGCCGCCCGAACTGCTCCGCTCGGTGATCACCGAGGAGTACCGCCGGATGGTGGGCCGCAGCGACAGCTACCAGCGGTGGTGGACCGAACGCGGCCTGGTCCTGGCGTAGCCCCGCGATCCGGGCCGCCGCACACCCGAGAGGAACGCATGACCTTCACGACCCGCCCCACCCTGCGCGGCACCTTCGGCATGGTCTCCTCGACGCACTGGCTGGCGTCCCAGTCAGCCATGCGGATGCTCGAGCGCGGCGGCAACGCCTTCGACGCCGCGGTCGCCGCCGGGTTTGTGCTGCTCGTGGTAGAGCCGCACCTCAACGGCCCGGGCGGCGAGGTACCCGCGATCATCGCGACGGCGGCCGACCCGCGCCCGGTAGTGCTCGCAGGCCAGGGCCCCGCACCTGCGGGCGCGACCCCAGAGCACTACACGGACCTGGGGATGGAGCTGATCCCGGGCAGCGGACCACTCGCGGCGGCGGTGCCCGGCGCGGTCGACGCGTGGCTGCTCCTGCTGCGTGACCACGGCACCCTGACCCTCGCGGAGGTCCTCGAACCGGCCATCGACTACGCGGGCGCGGGCCACCCGTTGACGGCAGCGGTGAGCTCGACGGTCTCGACCGTACGAGACCTGTTCGTCGAGGACTGGGTCACCTCCGCCGAACTGTGGCTGCCCGGCGGACAACCCCCCGCCCCCGGCGCGCTGTTCCCCAACCCCGCGTACGCGCGAACCTTGCGCAGACTCGCCGACGAGAGCGAACACACCGACCGCGAGACCGGGATCGACACCGCCCGCAAGGCCTGGCGCGAGGGATTCGTCGCAGAGGCGGTCGACGCCTTCGCCCGACGCCCCTTCCGCGACTCCAGCGGCGGCAGGCACCCAGGCGTACTGACCGGCGCGGACATGGCGGCCTACTCGGCCACCTGGGAATCACCGGTCACCCTGGACTGGCACGGCCACACGATCGCCAAGGTCGGCCCGTGGAGCCAGGGCCCGGCACTCCTGCAAACCCTCACCGTGCTCGACGCGCTGGACGACCCCACCGCCCTGGACCCCTCCACCGCCCGCGGCACACACGCCATAGCCGAGGCGATGAAACTGGCCTTCGCCGACCGCGAGGCCTGGTACGGCGACCACCCCGACGTCCCACTGACCACCTTGCTCTCGGCCGCTTACGCCGCCGAACGAGCCACCCTGATCACCGACAGCGCGAGCGGTGAGATCCGCCCGGGCACCCCCGACGGCCGCACCCCCCGACTCGCCGAATACCTGACCCGCCAACACCGAGCGGCACCGGCCGACCCCACCACCGGCGAACCGACAGTCCGCGCCAACGGCACCACCCGAGGCGACACCTGCCACCTCGACGTCGTGGACCGCTGGGGCAACATGATCTCCGCAACCCCCAGCGGCGGTTGGCTGCAGAGTTCCCCGGTCATCCCGGAACTCGGCTTCCCCCTAGGCAGCAGACTCCAGATGTGCTGGTTGGAACCCAACCTGCCGAACAGCCTGCGCCCCGGCACCCGCCCACGCAGCACCCTCACCCCGACCATGGTGCACCGCGCAGGCATGCCGGTCCTCGCCTGCGGATCACCGGGCGGCGACCAACAGGAACAGTGGCAACTGCTGTTCCTGCTGCGCCACCTGATCGGCGGACAGGACCTCCAGACCGCGATCGACGCGCCGACCTGGCACACCACCAGCCTGCCGAACTCCTTCTACCCCCGCGACATCGAACCGAGGGTGCTGGTCGTGGAGGACCGGATGGACCCGGACGTGCTCGCCCAACTGGAAGCCCAGGGCCACCTGATCCGCCGCTCAGGCCCGTGGACCCTGGGCCGGATGTGCGCCGTGACCCGAGACCCCGACACCGGCATCCTGGCCAGCGCCGCCAACCCACGCGGCATGCAGGGCTACGCAACCGGCCGCTGACCAGGCAAGCAGACAGGCAACGAAACCGCAGGTCCACTAAGGACACAACCGCTGCGATCCCACAGAACATCGTGCAAGCTCAAGCAACCACCGCACCCGCGCTGCCCACACACAGCCCCAAACACACCCAGACATCCCAACCGCACCACCCCCCAACCGCACCCGGGCAACCGTCCTGCTCGATGGGGTGGTGTGGCTTTGTTTGGGGAGAAAAGAGGCGCTAGCCTGGCCCAGGCGGTGGGTGTCCCTTTCCCACCCGCTCTACCCACTGCGCCTCTTTTCTTAGGGGCCCCAAACAAAGCCACACCACCCCATCGAGCCCACCGCACTAACCCCCGCACCCACGGCCCGCAGGCCGCGGTTCGCGGGAAGCCCCGCAGTCGCGGGAAACCCCGGGCGGGGCGGGAAACCCTGCGCGTCAAGGCAAACCCCGGCGGGGCGAGCGGCTGGGCAGGTGTGCTCGATGCGGTGGATTGGCTTTGTTCGGGGCCCCTAAGAAAAGGCTCTTCGTAGTGATGTGTGGGTGGTGGTTTCAGGTAGCGGAGGGGCACGCCGTTGCTGGGTCTAGGTTTCTGGACTGTCGAGGAACAGAAACTGGTAGACGGGGAACGGCGTGCCCTCAATCAGGATATGGGGTCGGCTGCTGGGTGTGGATCCGGCTGTCGTGGAGACGGTCGGGTTCGATGAGGCCGAGCAGGTTGTGGTGGTCGGGGTGCGGGTCCGGCGGCGGGATCGCGCCCGGTGCGGGGGTGTGCTCGCGGCGGTGTCCGGGCTATGACGCCGGTCGGGGGCGGCGGCGGTGGCGTGCGTTGGACCTGGGAACGGTGCGGGCCTTTGTCGAGGCCGATGTGCCTCGGGTGCGGTGTCGGGTGCACGGGGTCGTGGTCGCCGCGGTGCCCTGGGCGCGGCATGGTGCCGGTCACACGCGTGCTTTCGACGACACGGTCGCCTGGTTGGCGACCACGACGTCGAGATCCGCGGTGGGGCGGTTGATGCGGATCGCCTGGGCGACAGTCGGGGCGATCCTGTCCCGGGTCCGGTCCGATGTCGACGCGCGGGTGGATCGAATGGCCGGGTTGCGCAGGATCGGGATCGACGAGATCAGCTACAAACGCAACCACAAGTACCTGACAGTGGTGGTGGATCACGACACCGGGTGGTTGGTGTGGGCGGCGGCGGGCAACGACAAACCGACCCTGGCCGGGTTCTTCGCGCTGCTCGGACCCGAACGATGCGCGCGGATCACGCATGTCTCAGCGGACGGGGCCGCGTGGATCGCCCGCACCGTCGAGCGGTACTGCCCGGACGCGATCCGCTGCGCCGATCCTTTCCACGTCGTCAAGTGGGCCACCGACGCCCTGGACCAGGTCCGGCGCCAGGTGTGGAACACCGCCCGCGGCCAACCCGGCGGCACCCGGAGAGACCGGCGTGGCCGCCAAGCCTCGGCCGGTGCCGCGCAAGGCATGAAACGTGCGCGGTGGGCGTTGTGGAAGAACCCCGAGAACCTCACCGACAACCAGCGCCACAAACTCGCCTGGATCGCCAAGACCGATCCCCGTCTCCACCGCGCCTACCTACTCAAGGAAGGGCTCCGGCACGTCTTCACCGTCGGTGGCGAAGCGGGCAAAGACGTTCTGCAACGGTGGCTGGCCTGGGCCAGACGATGTCGCATACCCGAGTTCGTGAAGCTCGCCCGCACCATCCGATCCGAACTGCCGGCGATCCACGCAAGCCTGGAGCACGGCCTGTCCAACGCGCTGATCGAGTCGACCAACACCAAGATCCGGCTGCTCACCCGCCTGGCCTTCGGATTCAAACATCCCGACGCCCTGATCTCCCTCGCGCTCCTGGCCCTAGGCGGATACCGCCCCGAACTACCCGACCGCACCCACACATAGCTCACAAGAGCCTAAGAAAAGAGGCGCCGGGGTGAAGCGGGTGGGAAAGGGATCACCCACGCCGGAGCCAGGCTAGCGCCTCTTTTCTCCCCGAACAAAGCCAATCCACCGCATCGAGCAGTTGGCACCTCGGGTGCGGTCCGATGGCACTCACCACAAGGCCCGGCCCGGCCCAGTTGGGCCCAGCCCAGCCAGCCCAGCCCGGCTCAGCCGGGCCAGCTCAGCCGGGCCAGCTCAGCCGGGCCAGCTCAGCCGGGCCAAGCCCGGCCCGGCTCATCGCAGCCAGACCCATCCCACCCAGCCCAGCACAAAAGCAGATGAGCGCCCAGCATCCACTTGCTACCGTCATCCGACGATGCCCTCCATAACCACCACCAACCTCACCTTCACCTGGCCAGACGACACCCCCGTCCTGGCCGACCTCTCCTGCACCATCCCCACCGGCAGGACCGGCCTGGTCGCCCCCAACGGCGCGGGCAAGAGCACCCTGCTCAAGCTCATCGCCGGTGACCTGCGCCCGACCAGCGGCACCATCACCACCGACGGCCAACTCGGGTACCTCCCGCAGGACCTGCCGTTCGCCGGTGCGCTGACCGTGGCCGAGGTGCTGGGGATCGCCGAGGTGCTGCGCGCGCTGGCCGCCGTGGAGTCCGGTGACGCGAGCGAGGAGCACTTCACCACCATCGGCACCGACTGGGACGTCGAGGAGCGGACCGGTGCCCAGCTGGACCGGCTCGGGCTCGGTGGGCTCGCTCTCACCCGCACGCTGGACACCCTCAGCGGTGGGCAGGTCGTGTCGCTCGGCCTGGCCGCGCAGCTGCTGCGGCGCCCGGAGGTACTGCTGCTCGACGAGCCGACCAACAACCTCGACCTCGACGCGCGCAAGCGGCTGCACGACGTGCTGGCCGAGTGGACCGGGTGCCTGCTGGTGGTGAGCCACGACCGCGCGTTGCTCGACCGGATGGACCGCATCGCCGAGCTCGACCGCGGTGAGCTGCGCTTCTACGGCGGCAACTTCACCGCCTACGAGGAGTCGGTGCGGGCCGCCCAGGACGTGGCGGAGCGGAACGTGCGCAACGCCGAACAGGACGTCAAGCGGGAGAAGCGCGAACAGCAGCAGGCACGTGAGCGGTCGGCGCGCCGAGCCGGCAACGCCGCCCGCAACATCAAGAGCGCGGGTCTGCCCAAGATCGTCGCCGGTGGCCTGAAGCGGCGCGCCCAGGAGTCGGCGGGCCGGGCCGACGAGACGCACGGAGCCCGCGTCGCCGATGCCCGCTCCCGCCTCGACGAGGCCAGCCGGGCGCTGCGCGACGAGCAGAAGATCGTGCTGGAGCTGCCCGCGACCACCGTGCCCGCCGGGCGGACCGTGTTCGCCGGGGTCGGTCTGCAAGCCCGGGACCTGTTCGCGGGCAACGGGATCGACCTCGTGATCCGCGGCCCGGAGCGGATCGCCCTGACCGGGGCCAACGGGTCGGGCAAGTCCACGCTGCTGCGGCTGATCAGGGACACCGGCGGCGCCGCGTACCTGTCGCAACGCCTGGACCTGTTGCCGCTGGAGCAGACCGTGGCCGACTGCCTGGCCGAGGCGGCCCCGGGGCTGCCCGCGGCGGAGCGGATGAACCTGCTGGCCCGGTTCCTGTTCCGCGGTGCCCGCGCCCACCTGCCGATCTCGGCGCTCTCCGGCGGCGAACGGCTGCGGGCCACCCTGGCCTGCGTGCTGTTCGCCGAACCCGCTCCGCACCTGGTGCTGCTCGACGAGCCGACGAACAACCTGGACCTGCTCAGCGTCAGCCAGCTGGAGGCCGCGCTCACCGCGTACCGGGGCGCGTTCGTCGTCGTCAGCCACGACGTGCGCTTCCTGGCCAACGTCGGTGTGGACCGGTGGCTGCGGCTCGCCGACGGCGGGCTGCTGGAGACGGGACCGCCCGCGGCGGACTGAGCCGCACTCCTGACAGAAGCTGGTCATTCTGCGACGTCACCGGGGATTCCGGTCCCGGACCGGTGATCACCGGTGGGATCCTGGACCGGTCCGGTGTCGACGCGGCGAGGTGGTGAGCAGGGTGGGCGACCCGAGTCCCGACCCGGACACCGTCATCGCGCTGCTGGGCGCGGACGAGGTGGACTACCCGCCCGTGCGCGCCGCGGCGCTGGCCGCGCTCTCCGGGTTGGGTGATTCGCCCGAGGACGGCGACCGCGCCGTGCGGCTGCGCTTCCTGCTGGGCACCGCCGCGCTCAACCACTGCCTGACGACCGAGGGCGCCGACGCGGAGCTGGCCTTCGCGATCGACCACCTGCGCGCGGCCCGCGACACGGTCGCCGACGGCGAGGGCAGGTGGCTCGTGGGTCGCGTACTCGGCCGGGCGCTGGCCCACCGCCTCATCGCCAATCCTGACGACCCGGCGGGCACCGCCCTCGCGGACGAGGCGATCGCGGAGCTGACCCTGGGCACGGCGGCCTTCGACCCGGACGACCCACGCGACACCGAACCCGCGCGGCTCAACGAGATCCTGCTGCGCACGTGCGTCGTGCGCCGGGTGGACGACGACCCGGCGAACATCGTCGAGCTCACCGACGCCCTCGCCCGGCTGGCGGCGGCGCACGGGGACGCGACCGACCCGAGGGCCAGGTTCGACCGGGCCATGGCCGAGCTGGCCGAGGCCGCCCGACCCGTCCTGACCGCGGGCGGGGGCGATCCGTTCACCGCCGACGTCGCGGAGCTGCGAACGCTGTACGACCAGGCCCGGACCCGGGCCACCGCGCCGTTGAACGCGCTGGAGGACATCCTCGCCGGCCTGCCGCAACCCCCCGAGCTGGTCCGGCTGCGCGCGGGCTTGCGAACGCTCTCCGAGGCGGGGGGCTCGACGGCGGACATCCCCGAGCACGCCGTGCTCTCCATCCTCGAGGACCTGGGTCAGTCGGACGCGCCCGCGCTGCCGCTGTTCGAGGCGAGCATGCGGTTGTACCTGGCGGTCAAGCGCACGGGCGTGGCCCCGCACGCCGAGGTCATCAGGACCTTCGCGGTGATCCAGGAAGCACTCGACGCCGAACCGGCGTGGGCGATGGCGCGCGAGCTGGCCCGCAACCTCACGCTGCTGCCCCGCGAGGCGCCCAGCACGCCGGCCGAGCACGCCCGTGAGCTGGAGATGCTCGACTGGGCGCTCGACGACCTGCCCGAGGACGACCCCCGACGCCCCCAAGTGCTCAGCAGGCGGGGCGCCGCCATGCTGCTCGCCACCGCGCGGGGATCCGCTGACTCCCGTGCCGAAGCCCGCCAAGCGCTGCGCGACGCGCTGGCGCACCAGGGCGACGAGGACCTGGCCGCGGTGAACCACACCATGCTGGCCGCGGACGACCTGCTGGAACGGCTGCTGGACAGCGACTTCAGCGACGCCGACGACGTCGTGCACCGGCTGCGCGCGGCGATCGAGGCGAGCCCGGACAACGAGCGGTTGCGGCTGGCGCTGGGCCCGATGCTCAGCTCGATGTGGGTGCTGCGGCACATCGACCAGGGTGGCCTGGAGCTGCTGGACGCCGCGCGCGCCATCCTCGGGTCCACCGCGCCCGACCTCGACCGGACCACCACCCTGCCGGTGAACGACGAGCTGCGCGAGCACCTCGAGGTGGTGCCCGGGATGGTCGACCTGGCCATGGGCCTGCTGCGCCCGGACCAGCCCGGCGGCGTGACGGCGCCGTCGATGGAGGCGCTGCGCGAGCTGCGCGGCCGGACCCGGTCGGGGTACCTCCGCGAGGGCGTGGACAGCCTGACCAAGATGGCCCGGTTGATCCCGCTGATGACCAACCCCGACCAGCTCCCACGCGCGGGCGAGGTGGCCGCGCTCAAGGAGGCGTTCGACGACGTCCTGGCCGACAGCTGGGAGAACCACCCGCAGGAGTTGCGAACCCGGCTCGAGCCGCTGATCCGCGGGATGATGCTGGGCTTCAAGGGCGCCACGACCCGGGACCGGACCGCCCTCGAGGAGGCCGTCGCGACGCTGGCGCCGGTGTGCGACGACCCGGCGCGGACCGACCACGTCCGCGGCCAGGCCGCGAGCTCCCTGGGTTTCGTGCTCTACCAGCGCTATCGCCTGACCTTCCGGCGCGGCGACCTGGCGGCGGCGATCCACCGGCTGGAACAGGCCAGGCGGATCGTCGTGAACGAGCCGGTGTCCAAGGACAACGCGACCGCGCTGACCCTGCTGATGGAGTGCTACGCGGTGCGCGACGACCGCGCGCTCGGCGACCGGGACCGGGCTACCGACGTCGGGCTGGAGGCGTTGCGGTGGCGCTCGACCGACGTGCTGCTGCAGAGCAGCGCCGGGCGCGGGTGGGCCAAGGCGCTGGACGCGAGCGGTGAGGCCGCCGGTGTCGCCCAGCTCGCCTTGGTGGCCGGGCGGCCCGAGGACGCGGTGCGCGCGCTGGAGCTGGGGCGGGCGATGGTGCTGCACGCCACCACGATCGACCACACGGTCGCCGCGCTGCTGCTCGCGGGCGGGCACACCGCGCTCGCCGAGGAGTGGGGCCGGGAGGGCACCCGGGAACGGCCGTGGGACGACGTCGACCCCGCCGCACTGTCCGAACAGGACATGATGGACGCGTTGCGCGTCCCGATGCCCAGCGACCTGCGCGAGCGGGTGGTGCGGGCGCTGGACGGGACACCGGAGCGGCAGGCGCTGTTCGACACGCCCTCGCCCGAGCGGATCGGCGCGGCCCTGCGCGCGTGTTCGGCCGACGCGCTGGTCTACCTGCTCCCCGCGCCGGAGCACCGCACCGAGGGCCTCCTGCTGGTCGTGCGATCCGACGGTGGCCTGCGGGAGCACAAGGTCGACCTGACCGGGCAGGAGAAGGTGCTCGAGGAGTTCAGACAGGCACGGGCCGAGCACGAGGACGCCCGACCGGATGACGGTGGTGGGTCGGCCGAGGCTGCCGGGGCACGCTGGCGGGCCGCGTTGCACGCGCTCGCCGAGTGGTCCTGGAAGGCATTGGAACCGTTGCTGGGCAACGGGAATCCGCCGGGACGACTGGTGCTGGTGCCGGTCGGTCCGCTGGCCGTCGTGCCGTGGCACGCCGCCCGGCGGCGCGCGGGCGGGCGGTGGCGCCACGCCTGTCAGGACACCACCATCAGCTACATCGCCTCGGCCCGCCAGCTGGTCGACGTCAGCGTCCGCGACCGTCGCGTGTGGACGGATGAGCCCGCGGTGGTGCGCTCGCAGTCGGGCAGGTTGTTCTGGACCTCGCACGAGGCGACCGCGACGCACCGGCACTTCTACCCGTCGGGCACCTACCTCGGCGACCCCGAGGCCACGGGCCGCTCCAGTCGCGCGGTCGCCCGCGACGTGCGCGCGCTCCTCCCCGGCCCGGACGGCCCCGGCGCGTCCCTGCTGCACCTGAGCTGCCACGCGCACGCCACCTCGCCGCCCATCGAGTCCTACCTCGCCCTCGACAGCCAGACCCGGCTCACCGTGCGGGAGATCCTGGAGCGGGCCAGGGACCGGCCCGCAGACTCCCCCGGCGCGCTCGTCGTGCTGCCCACCTGCGTCAGCGACACCACCGACGGCCGCGCCCTGGACGAACCGCTCACCCTGGCCAGCAGCTTCCTGGCGGCCGGGGCCAGCGGTGTGGTGGGCACCCGCTGGCAGGTCGACGACCGGCCCACCGCGCTGCTGATGACCCTGTTCCACCACTACCTCAACCGGGGCTACGACGACCCCGCCACCGCGCTGCGGCTCGCCCAGGTGTTCCTGATCGAACGCGACCGGGCACTGCCGCCGACCGTCGACCCGGTCCTGGCCGAGGAGCTGCCGCACCTCGACGCCGAGGACATCGACACCTGGTCCGGCTTCGGCTACCAGGGTCGCTGAGCGAAGGACACCGATGACGACCACCACGACAGCGGGCACGACGACAGCGGGCACGGCCGCCCGGCCGTTCGGGATCGACCTGGGCACCACGCACTCGTGCCTGGCCTACATCGACGACGCGGGCAAGCCGGTCGTGGTGCGCACGGTCAACGGGGACGAGACGCTGCCCTCGGTCGTCTACTTCGAGGCCCCCGGCCAGGTCACCGTCGGCAAGGCGGCCCGCAACGCCGCCGTCGCCGCGCCGCACCTGGTGTCCCGGCTGGTGAAGCGCAAGATGGGCCGCGTCGACGCGGTCGAGACCTACCACGGCCGCGACTACCGGCCGGAGGAGATCTCCGCGCTGATCTTGCGCGAACTGGTCCGCGCCACCGAGGAGAACAGCGGGCAGGTGGTGCGCGAGGTGGTGATCACCGTGCCCGCCTACTTCGGCGTGGCCGAGCGGCGGGCGACCAGGCGGGCGGGTGAGATCGCCGGCCTGGTGGTGCGCGACGTGCTGGCCGAGCCGGTGTCGGCGGCGCTGCACTACCAGTCCGTCGGCATCTCCGACCGGGTCCGGCACCTGCTGGTGTGCGACCTGGGCGGCGGCACCTACGACACCACGGTGCTCCGGCTCGAGGGCCACGAGGTGCACGTCGTGTGCACCGACGGCGACCTGGCGCTGGGCGGGGCCGACTGGGACGAGCTGATCCGCGCGGACCTGGTCGCGCAGTTCGCCGCCGCGCACCCCGCCCTGGACCCGACCGCCGACCTGGTCTTCCGCCAGGACGTCGACGAGCTGGCCGAGCAGCTCAAGCGGGACCTCAGCCACGTCCAGACCAAGCGGGTGGACCTGCGCTTCCGCGGCGCGGTCGGCAAGGTCGAGCTGACCAGGGCGCGGTTGGAGGAGCTGACCGCGGGACTGCTCGACCGGGTCGTCGAGGTGACCGAGCGGACCATGGCCAAGGCGCGCCGGGCCGGGGTGACCGAGTTCGACGAGGTGCTGCTGGTCGGCGGCATGAGCAAGGTCCCCTCGGTGCGCACCGCCCTGCGCGACCGGCTCGGGCTGCGCGGCCGCGCGTTCGAGCCGGACCTGGCGGTGGCCAAGGGCGCGGCGCTGTACGCGGTGATCGACAAGCTCAAGGTCAGCGGTGGACCGGAGGAGGACTCGGTGCGCGCGGTGGCCGCGATGCTCGGCGCCGACGAGGAGCGCGTGCGCGGGTTGGCGCGGACGACGGTGAACACCACCGTGCCGCGCGGTTTCGGTGTGATGGGCGTGGACGCGCGGGACCCGGTGGTGCTGACCGACCCGCTGGCGGCGCGCAAGATGATCGTGCACCTGCTGCCCGCCGACACCCCGCTGCCCGCCGACTCGGGGCCGTTCACCTTCCTCACCAGCGTGCCCAACCAGCGGATGGTCGAGATCGAGGTGTGGGAGCAGACCAGCCCCGAGGAGTCCGAAGACCTCGCCGACAACGTCCGCATCGGGCGCGGGCTGCTCAAGGGGATCCCGGCGATGCCCGCCCGGTCACCGCTGGAGGTCACGTTCTTCATGTCGGCCACCGGTGAGCTGACCGTCAGCGCGACCGAGCCGACCTCGCGCGCGGCCGTCCAGTTCGAGCTGCACATCGGCGGGATGGACGAGGCGGAGCTGAAACGGTCCACCCGCGACATCGGCGGGTTCGAGGTGAGCGGGTGACCGCCGGGACGCCGGGGGCGATCGCCCGGCTGACCGAGCTGTGGGGGGACGTCCGGTCCCGGCTCGCCCCGGACCGCGACGCCGAACTGCTGGCGCTGACCCGCCGCTACACCGACGCCGTGCTGCCCGGCGACATCGACCGCACCGAGCAGGCGATCGCGCACCTGCTGTCGCGATCACTGCCACGCGAGCACCCCGTCCGCACGGCGCTCGCGGGCGCCGTCCCCCGGCTGAACCGGCCACCGACGATGGACGAGACCCGCGCCCGCGTCCGACTCGTGGAGGGTCTGCGGGCGGTACTGGACCCGGCGGGCAGGCCGCCGACAGTCGACGAGGTCGCCACCGCTGCGACCGCCAGGCTGCTACGCGCGGCCGCCGTGACCGACGAGGACGTGCCCGACCCGGTACCGCACCTGATCCGACTGGACCGCCCGGACGGGACCGGCCAGTGGCCGGCGTTCCAGTTCGGCCCGGACGGGCGACCGCTGGCGACCGTGCTGGCGGTCAACCGGATCCTGGAGGCCGAGGAGGACCCGTGGGGCGTGGCCGACTGGTGGCTGGGCGCGCACACCGCACTGCCGGACACACCGGCGAACCTGCTGGGTCGGGTGGACGCCTCGGTGCTGATCGCGGCCGCGCGCGCCGAACGATGGGAGGGCTGACCGTGCCGGACATCGACCCACCCGCGGACTACGACGGCACACCGAGGCGCCACCTGCTCGCCGCGAACACCCCGGTCTGGCGCCTGCACCCGGTCTCCCGCTCCCCCTTCGAGTTCGCCGAGTCCACCGAGGGCGACCGCTTCCCCGGCCGTGCCCACCGCGGCGCAGACGAGCCACGCGGCCTCGTCGCCGAGATCTTGCTGCGCTCCCTGCCACCGACCGACCGATTCCGCACCCTGCCCCGAGTCCGGGTCAAGGGCAGGCGGATGACCGCACTGGCCACAGAGGACGAACTGGAACTCCTGACCCTCTGCGACGCCACCGACCTCGCGGCCGTCGGCCAGACCCACTGGCTGATCACCACCACCGACTGCGATTCTGAGCGAATGCGCCGGTGGACGGACTGGCTGCGGGACCGGGCACCGGAGGCAGCGGGCTTCATCTGGCCAGCGCGACGGGCACCGCAAGACCGGTTGGTGGTGTTGTTCGAGGACCGGGTGTTGCGGGACAAGGTGTTCCAGCCGGACCCCTTGGTGAGCGTGGACCTGGAGACGGAGTTCGGCGCACTGTGGCTGAACACACTGCTGGTACACCACGGATATCGAGTCAGTCCGCCCCGGACCCGACCAGCCCAGAGATGAACCGGGACCTGAACCCAACGACTGGCTGACTACCAGCCCGCCCCTCGGCCCTCAGGTCCCTCGGGCCCCTAGCTCTTAGCTTTGATCTTGTCCGTCACTCTCTAAATGCCGAGCCCGCTGGTACGCAAGACCCGTTACGCCAGTGCTCGATTGGGTGGACTGCCTTCGTGTGGGGGGAGAGCACCGCTAAACTTGCCGTGTGGTGGGGATGCCCTTCACCCGCCCTTTTTCACCACCGCGGTTCTCTAGGGGCCCCACGCGAAGGCAGTCCAGCCAATCGAGCCCCGCTCTTACTCGGGCAGCTCGGATGGTGTGCCGCACACCGACCCACGGTCGACCATGTTGGCGGCTCATCGCTGGGGCTGCCCGAGGAAAAGATAGGGGCTCGATCTAGTGAACTCGCTTCGTGTGGGGCCCCTAGAGCACCGCGGTGGAGAGAAAAGGGCAGGTAAGGGCATCCCCACCCACGGCAAGTTTAGCGGCACTCTCCCCCCACACGAAGCGAGTCCACTAGATCGAGCAACCGTAACGGGACATGCGTACCAGCGGGGGCGGCCTCACCGCTGCGGTTATTTGGGGGGAAGGGGCTCTCTTGGGTGCTGGTGGGTTCGGCCTCTCCGCTGCGGTACCAGCCGGGCTGGGATCTTTGTTGCGTCCCAGCGGGGTCGGCCTATCCGCTGCGGTTGGGTGGGAGGTGGGGGCGGCCTTTTCGCTGGGAGTGGGTGGGGATGGGGGTGGGGTGATCTTGAACCGCGAGTGGGGGTGGGGGTTCTGTTATCGGCGGTCTTTTCTTGTTGTGGTGAGGCTGTTGGCCATGGCCGCGATGCCCTTGTCCAGGGATTCGACGTCCGGGATGGTGGTGCGGTCTTGTTCTGTGCCCGGGCACTGCAGTCGGGTCAAGGTTGCGGCTACCTCGGTTCCCAGGCCGCGCACGACTATCCGTACGCCCATTGCGCACAGTTCTTGGGAGAGGCGGATTGCCTGGCCTCGGTTGGTCAGTCCGCCGTCGCTGAAGATGCAGAGGACCTTGTCATTCGTGCGGTCCGCGAATTCGGTGATGGCCAGTTTGAGGGCCGGGACGATGTCTGTGCCGCCGCGGATTGTTGCTGAGCGTAGGCGTTTTACGAGGGTGTCGTGGGGGGTGCCGATGGGGACGTGCACGTTCACCTTGCTGCCCCACAGGACCAGGCCGCAGCGGTAGTGCGCTGTCCTGGCCTCCTCTAGGAACCTGACCCCGCCCTTGACCGCCTGTTCCAGTGGTCTGCCGGACATCGAGCCGCTCACGTCTATGCAGAGCAGGACGTCGCCGGCGTGGCGGGCCTGGAGGGCGGGTAAGTGGGGGCCGGGTGGGGACTGGGTGAGGCCGATCGCTTCAAAGTTCTCTCGGGTCCAGGAACTCATCGTCACCAGTCCTCTCAGTACCCTATCGCCAGGCCGTTGATGGTGGTCTCCAAGCGCCCGGAGGCGGCGTTGTCAACCACACCGTCCACATAGGCTCGTAGGGTCAATGTGTTGCCGCTGCGGGGTTCCACAGCCGAGACTGACAGCAGACCATCGGTGTCGACGCCGATCTCCAGGTCGATCGGGCTGGCCGCCGGTAGTTCGGGTAGGCCCTCCAGGATGCCGTCGAGGACGCGCCGGTTGTCGGTGGTGGCTGTGGACGGGATGTCGCCCGCCTGTTCGTAGACCTGGACCCGGACGCGTCGCTGGTGGTTGACGATCGTGGCGAGTCGGATCGACGCGCGGGCCGGGAGGGGTTCGTTGTGGTGGACCACGTGCACTATCGCGGTCCCGCCCGCCGGGTCGTGGCTGTCGTCGATGAGTACCCCGAAGCTGCGCGGAACGACCGATCGGGCGGTGGCGCGGCCGGTCGAGGCGATCTCGTGTGCGCGTCGTGCGGCGCCGAGGACCACGGCCAGGTCTGGGTCGACGATCTGGGGCTTCAGGCCGAACTCGGCCTGTACCGCCTCGGCGATGGCGGGCATCCGGGTGGCGCCGCCGACGAGGACCACCTGGTCGACGCCGTGAACTCCCTTGCCGCGCGCGGACTCCAGGCATCGGCGGGTGATGGCCAGGGTGCGGGCGACCAGGTCGGCGCCGAGTTCTCGCATGGTGGCGCGGTCCAGCTCGACGGTGACCGAGGCGTCGCCGTCGCGGAGGACTGCTCGGTGCACGGTGCGGGAGCTGAGTGCCCGCTTGATGCCCTCGGTGGCCGCGGCGGTGCGCGCGGTGAACGCGTCCTCGTCGGTGGGTTCGCCCGCGCCGCGGATGAAGCTCTCGATCAGGTAGTCGGTCAGGCGCTCGTCCCAGTCGGCGCCGCCGAGTTTGCTGTCGCCGTCGGTGGCGACGACGCGCACGTCGTCGGCGTCCACGCGCAGCACGGTTGTGTCGAAGGTCCCGCCGCCGAGGTCGTAGACCAGGACCGCGTCGCCCGCGCGCGCCGCCGGGGTGCAGCCGTAGTGCAGTGCGGCGGCGACCGGTTCGCTGAGCAGTTCCAGCACCTCGATGCCGGCGAGGCGGGCGGCCTGGTAGGTGGCCTCGCGCTCGCGGATGCCGAAGTACGCGGGCACCGTGACCACCGCGCGCACGTCACCGTCGTGTCCCAAGTGGACACCGGCGGCGTCCACCAGCGAGCGCAGGATCAGCGCCGAGACCGACTCCGGGGTGTGCGTGGTGCCGTGGAAGCGCATGTCGAACTCGGTGCCCATCTGGCGTTTCACCAGCGCGACGGTGTTGTCCTGGTCGAAGGCCAGCGCGTCGCGGGCGGCGGTGCCGACGATGACCTCGCCCGCCGAGGTAAACCGGACCACCGACGGCGTGGTGAGCTCACCGAGCCGGTTGGGCAGGACGGTCGGCCCGCCAGGTCCGGTGACCGCGGCCACCGCGGAGTAGGTGGTGCCCAGGTCGATGCCGAGGATCACCACGACCTCCAGGTGTCGTGCACCCCGCCGACCGCCGAGCCGATCCAGGCAACGATCGCGGGCAGGGCCAACGCCAGCAGTAGGAGCAGCACCGCGGCGAAGAGCAGCACCACGGTGAGCAAGACCCTGCGGTGCGCGCGGTACGCGGGCGGGGTCATACGACCTCCTCCGAACGGTCGCCGATCGCGGGCAGCACCGGGAACCCCGCGCGGGCGAGCAGCCAACCGAACGGCTCGGCGGGCGAGGCGGTGCCCCGTGCGCCGCGTTCGGCGATCGAGGCGACCACGAAGAACCGCACCTCGGCGAAGTCCCGCTTCGCGGAGAGCACCAGGTTGTCCAGGCCGATGTCGACCAGCCAGCGCTCGACGTCGCCGCCGAGCAGCCGCTCGGCGAACGGCAGGCCCGCCAGCAGGTCGGACTTCACCACGGCCACCGCGAGCCTGCGCTTGGTCGTGTCGACCTGGAAGTCCTGCAACCGGCGGACGGTGAGGTGGTAGGTCTGCTCGGCGTCGGCGGTGGCCGGGCTGGCCCGGCGCACGCTCGCCGACTGGGCGCCGCCCAACTGGTCGGCGACCGAGCCGATCGAGAACGGGTCAACCACGAACACCAACCCCTGGGCGTGGTCTAGGAACTCCAGGGCGGTGTTGCCGTCGCGGTTGGCATAGGACTCCCCGGACGCGTCGAACAGGTGCACCAAGGCGCGGCGCTTGCCTACCGTGAGCCGGGCGGTGACCGCCGGTAGGAGTTTGTCGTCGGTCTTCCGCGTGGTCGCGCCGCTGGTGATGACGGCGGTGCCGTCGTCGAAGGCGGTCTTGCTGTCCTCGTCGACGAAGTCGAACGACGCGCCCGCGGCGACGACCCGGTCGCGCAGCGCCAGCATCCCGGCGTAGACGAGCCGTGTCTTGCCCGCCGAGATCGGACCGAACACCGGCAGCCGGATGTCGGTCAGCACCGCGGCGCCGGGGCGCAGTTCGGCTTCGCAGCGCGGGCACGTCGGGGTGAGCCGCCCGGCGGCGCGCAGCACCGTGGTCGGCAAACTGGTCCCGCAGGCGCACCGCCTGGACACACCGCCCAGCCTGCCGGGGCGGATGTCGGCCTGCGCGCGACCGCAGCCGTCGCAGGGGAACAGCGGCAGGTCGGTGATGTGGTAGCAGCTGGGGCAACTGCCCTGGGCCCGGCGCGCCTTGCGCACCAGGGTGTCCGCCCCGCGCAGGAAGCCCGCCACCGCGAGCCACCCGAGCCAACCCACGAAGACCACGGCCGCGGTGATCGCGGCGAGCACTGCCCACATGACCGCGAGACCACCGGCCCAGGCGAGCAGCACCGGGTAGCCGAGCACCCCGAGCACGACGCCCACTCTGTCCGAATAGGACTTCCGGAACCCGTCGAACCGCCGCCACACCAACGGGATTACCCGGACGAACACCGCCGACCGCATCGCCGCTTGGTCCTCGCGCCACTGCGCGGCGGGGTACACCGGCCAGGCATGGTCCCGCTTGCCCGCCTTGCGCTGCCGCAGCGCGCCGCCCGCGAGCACGTCGTCCGGGGTGACCTCGCGCGCGGCCCAGCCCGGTTTGGCCAGCAGCACCAGCACCACCGCCACCACCGCGGTACCGGCGCCGACGAGCACCGCGACGGGCAGCACGATGACGAACATCGGCACGACCACCCACATCGCGATGAGCAACACGAGCCACAGCGCGGCGAAGAACGCGAACAGCGCGAGGACCGCGCCGATGAGGTAGCCCATGGCTCACCCGTCCCCGTTCCGCTTGAAGGGGTTGCGCATACCCAGGAACGCCTTGGACGAGGGTGCCTTGTCCTTCGGCGGGGAACCCTTGGCGTCCTTCGGCGTGGCCCCCTTGGCGGGCCGACCGGTCTTGCGCCACTTGCCGCGGGAGCGGGCCTGCTCGACGAAGGCGGGCCACGTGCGCGCCGCGTCGTCGGCGAAGGTCCGCAGCAGCCGTCCCACCGCCTCGGCCTCGGCGGGCGGGGCGATCCGCACCCACTTCTGCAGCGCGACCAGGACCGTCTCGGACACACGCTCCGAGGTGTCGCCCTGCGCGCACACCATCGCCAGCGCGACGCAAACGCGACGCGTCTCGTCCGCGGTGTCCGCACGGGTCCACTCGCGGGGCAGACGACCCGCCAGGAACGTGGCCAGACCGGCACCCGAGTTGTCCACGAGCCGGGCGGCGTCCGGGAACGCCAACCGGTGCAGCACCAGCGCCATGACCTGGTCGGCGTGCGCGCGCAGCACCGGTTCGTCGACGCCGCGCAGCAACGGCAAGGACCCCAGGACACTACCGAGGCGCGGGGTGGTCAACCACACCCGCAACGCGCTGTGGCCCGAGTGCAGACCGCGCAGGAAGGGCTGCTCCGGTGGGCTTTCCCGCTCCGCCAGCTGTCGCAGCAGGTCGAGCAACGGCGCGGTGACCGCGGTCCGAGCGGCACGCTCGAGCACCTCGTAACCAACCTTCGACACCGCCGGGACCAGACGGCCAGGCGGGCACTTGTCCAGGAACGTCGCCAGCTCGGTCATCGTCGGCGCGGTGTAGCTGAACAGCGCCTCCCAGGCCAGATCGCTCGCCGCGGGCTGGGACAGGCCGCTCACCTGGTCGAGCACCCGCCGCAGCACCTTCGGCCGGGCGACGGGGTCGTGGGCGACCACCGCGGCGCTGACCAACCGGTCGAGCTCGGTGTCGATACCCGCGCTGCCCTCGCGCAGCAGTGCCCACCAAGTGGAGAACACGTCCCCGTGGACCGTGCCGACCCGCCCGCCCGCGAGCCGGGTGTGCAGCTCGTCGCGCAACTGGTCCAGCATCGCCTTGCGCTCCGGCCAGCCGCCCGGGTCGACCTCGGCGCGCGGGTTGTCCACCCACCAGTGGGCGAACCGGTGCGCCCCGGCGGTGAAGTTGCCGACCTGGGGCGAGAGGGCGAAGCCCGCGGCCACGCGCAGCAGCCAGTCCATCCGCTCGGCGGCGACGCGGTCGGCGTGCGTCTCGAGCAGCGCCGTCGCCGCGGCGGCCGCGCCGCGCGCCCACGGGCGCGCGGGCGGGACCGGCGGCACTGTCTCGGCGTGGCCACCGACGACGGCCTCGACCTCCGCGCGCAACAGCTCGGCGCGCACGGTCCCGGCGACCGCGCTCTGAGGGTGCGCGGTCAGCGCGGTGTCCACCGCGCGCAACGCGGCCAGGTCGGGCTCGGCACCGAGCACCGCCCGCGCCACCGGGTCCACGACGTCCTCTGTGGACAGATCGGCGCCCGCGGCGAGCCGGTCGACCAGCAGCGGCACCTGGTCCGGGTGGACCGGTTCGCCCAGCACCGTCACGCAGGCCGCGAGCCGGTCGGCGGCGCCGACCGGACCCGCCAGCTGGGCGGCCAGCTCGACGGCGTCGAGCACGTCGTAGGGGTCCAAGCGCAGGAAGCGCGGCACCCAGTGCGCGGCGGCGGCCGTCGGTTCGGCCTCCGGGCGGGTGCCCGCAACCAGGTTGAACACCGCGTACTCGCCGTCCTGACCGGGCGCGGCGTAGCCGCCCGCCCAGTCCGGGTGCAGTGCCAGCACGTCCTGCTGGCTGTAGCGCGGGTTGGTGGCGAACACCCGGAAACCGACCCGCAGCGCGCGCCGCTGGGGCAGCAGCAGGGTGCCCGCGGCGATCCAGCCGAGCACCGCGGCGGCGTCGTCACCGATGAACAGCACCCGCTTGCGGTCTGGGCCGTCGAGCCGGTCGAACGCGGACACCACCGCGGTCAGCCACTCCTCGCCGTCCGGCCTGCCCAGCACCCACTCGCGGATCGCGTCCACGCTCCACGGCCCCTGTTCGGGCGCGGGTTCCACCGGGTCGCACTCGGTCCCCGGCGCGGGGCTCTCCGCCCACCACGGCGCGTCCCACAGCTGCGCGGGCCTGGTCTGGCCGTAGGCGTCGGGGTCCGTAGTGGCCACCGCATGGGTGAACTGGTTGCCCTCACGCACGCCATTCGCCTCGGTGCCGAGGTAAACGCCGCGCGCGGTGACGTAGGCGCCGTCGTAGAGGTGGGTCAGCGACGGCGGGTAGTCCGCGACCGGGCGCCGCTCGCGCATCCAGGCCACCGGCGCCTCGTAGAGCGAGGACCGCTGTGCCAGCGCCATGGTCTCGTGGTCGACCCCGGCCGAGACCGACTGGAACTGGAACCCCGCGCCGCCGCGCAGGCCCTGGCCCGGCTTGCAGTCGGTGTAGTAGAGGGATCGGAAACCCGGCTCGCTCATCTCCCCCTCGTCTCCACGACGCGGAACAGGCCCAGCAGCCACAGCAGCGGCTCGTCGACCCGGAACGGGCGGACCCCGCCGGCGTCGACCCGGCGGCTCGCGTAGTCCGGCGGCGCGCCCAGCGAGGACACCGCGAAGTACCGGTAGCGCTTGTAGTGCGCGCGCAGGTGCGCGTCGATGTCGTCGGCGCCGAGGTCGGCGAGCAGGGCCCGCAGGTGGTCGTCGGTGTCGCGGCCGCTGGTCTCGTCGTAGTACGGGTTCGGGTCCGGCGCGCGCAGCACCGGGTGCTCGCCGCCGAGCAGGTCGAAGAACGCGTCGAACTTGGCGAACACCACCGCGATCGGCACGCTGATCTTGCCGCGGCCGCTGGTCCCGTGGCTCGAGCGCAGCAGCTCGGTGATCCTGGCCAAGACGGTGAACGGCCGCTCGCTCTCCTGCCGCGCGCCGTCGGGCACGGTGATCCGGTCGGGCGCGCCGGGCAGCTGGAACGGGTCGAGCAGCACGATCAGGCCGTCGGCGGAGGACAGATACGCCTGGCCGTTGACGAAGTCCTGGGTCGTCATGTCCTCGCCCGCGGCGTCGTAGAACGACAGCGTGGTGGTGCTGTGCGTCTCCACTCCCAGCCTGCGGCGCGGTTGTCGCCACTGCAGCACCAGCGGGACCTTGAGGCCGCCCTTGGCGGCGGGGGTCTGCTCGAACAGGGTGCTGTCGCTGAACAGCGACTGCTCGTAGGCGGCGAGCCAGCCGCTGACCGAGGCGGCGTCACCCTGCTGGTCGCCCGCGAACCAGATGTCCGCGGCGAACCGGCGGCGGATCTTGTTGCGCAGCTCGTGCGCGAGGACCGTGGTGTAGACGGTCTTCCCGGCGTTCTTGCCGCCCACCATGCCGATCAGCGGCGACCGGTTGTCGGCGAAGTTGGCGGGCAGCGGCGTGTGGCACACCGGGCAGGCGCGGACACCGGTCTGGACGTGGCAACCGGGGCACTGCGCGAGCCGCTTGCCGACGGTGGCCGGGCTCTCCGAGAACTCGAAGGTCGGCCCGGCCGGCCCGGTGTAGCCGGTGAGCCGGATCCGGTCCTCGTCCGGGCGCTTGGGACACCGGTCGCGGCCGACGGCGGCCCGGCCGGTGCACTGGAACACCAGCTTGCCCGGGTTGATCCGGTGGTAGCAGTAGGGGCAGGCGACCTTCGACATCACGGCACCTTCAGCTGCGCGGTGGGCGGGTCGACGAGCCGCACCGGCTCGCCGTCGGGCAGGAAGCAGCGCACCCAGAACGGCGGGCGCAGCCGGGGCAGCTCGGCGACCAGCTCGACCGGTTCGGCCGCGCCGATGTCGCGGGTCTCGCGCAGCAGCACCTGACCCTGGTCGGCACGCAGCGGCATGACCCGGCCGGGCGCGACGACGAGCACGACCGAGCACCGGGCGACCGGGGTGTCGGCGGTGAGCCGCACCCGCACCTGCCCCGCGCCGAACAGGCGCCGGGACACCGCGACGGTGTAGCGGACCGCGGGCACCCGGCCCGCCACCACGACCTCCACCGGCACCGACCGGCACTCACCGCCCGCGCTCGCGACCACCCCGACGACGCTGACCACCGTCTGACCCGAGCCGCAGTCCAGACCGCACCCGCCCTCGTCGCGGTACTGCGCGCGGGTGATCCGGCGCGAGCCACCCGGCCAGCTCACCTCGGCCGTGCCCGCGTCCTCGGGCCAGGTCCAGGACAGCACGTGCCGGTCGCCGAGCCTGCGGGCGGCCACCGCGGTGACCGGCAGCGCGACGCCGAACACGTCCTCCTGCCCGCGCAGGACACCCGCGGGGCCGTGGGTGAACGCGGTGTAGTGGAACAACCCGGTCGGCACCGCCGCGGTGAGGGTGCGCCACTCGCCGTCGTCGCCGAGGTCGCCGCGCACCTCCTCACCGTGCTCGACCAGGGCGGCGGTGGACACTGTCTCGCCGAAGCCCCAGGGCGCGGGCGCGGTGGCCCGCCGGATGGTGACCTCGGCGGGACCCGGTTTGCGCCAGGTGATCGCGACCCGGGGACCCGCGACGGCGGTGATCCGCAGCGCGGGCACCGGGGCCAGCCGCTCGACGCCGGTGGAGCGGACCAGCACCGCGGGCGAGGACCCCATCGAGCCGTCGGAACGCCGGTAGCGGGCCACGAAGGAGTAGCCGTGCTCGTCGCCCACCACGTGCTCGGTGAACGAGGTCCGCCCGGTGAGCCGCACCGGCACACCGGAGTGGCCCGGGCTCTGCCTCGTCACCTCGACCTCGGCGGTCTCCGGGTGGACCTTCCACTGGGCGTTGACGACCGCGCCCTCGTGGGTGATCCGCACGTCCTGCACCGGGGGCAGCGGCACGATCACCCCGCCGACCGGCCGCGACCACGCGCCGTCGGCCACCCGGGCGAACACCGCGTATCCCACGGTGATCCCCGCGGGCGCCTTGCCGTCCACGGTCACCGCGGCACCGGGGCCGTCGCGCACCGGGACGCCGTCGTCGGGGTCCCTCGGGACCCGGTCCGGGCGGCGGACGACCCGGTAGCCGGTCTCGTCCGAGTGGTCGGCGGGCGTTCGCCAGGACACCCGCACGCCCATGCCCTCCTGCGCGGTGCTGACCTCCAGCACCGGCGCGGGCGGGACGCGGCGCAGCTCGGCGGCGAGGTCCTCGTCGTCGACGGCGAGGACGGCGGCCTGCCGGAGTTGGTGGTACGCCTCGGCTTCCGCGCCCGTACGGAGCGACTCGCGGGCGGCCACGCGCAGGGCGACCACCTGTTCGGTCTGCCGGTCGACCAGCGCCCGCGCGGCGGCGGCGTCCTCGCTGGAGCCGATGGTGGCCATCAGCTGCCGGGCCGCCACGAGCTTGCCGTCGGCGAGCAGCTCACCGACGCCGGTCACCCCGCTCGCCCGCGGCACGGCGGTCTCGTTGCGCACGCTGAACACGGCCAGCCGCGCCTCGGCGTCGTCGAGACCGCTGGTGCGCAGCTGGCGGAGCAGCGCGGCGTCGGGCACACCGTGCGCGTGGTTCTGCCGGATCTCGTCGAGCAGGTGGAACACCGCCAGCGCGCGCAGGTCGACGTCGCCGCGGGCCGCGCTGGCCAGGATGCCGAGCGCCTCCCGGTCGGCCTGGTTGCCCGAGCGCCGGTTCGCGCGGTCGATGGCCTGCTCCACCGCGGCCAGTCCCAGGCCCCCGGTGCTGGGCGGGGTGGTCGAGAACGACCGCAGGATCCGGAAACCCGGTGTCTCCCCGTGCAGCAGCTCGACGACACTGCCCATCCGCGCGTCCGCCAACCGCGCGCGCAGCGTGCGGTAGACGGTGTCCTGCAGTCCACTGGTCTTGGGCAGGTCCAGCGGCACCTCGCGCCGGATTCCCGCCGCCAGCAACGCCTTGTCGACCTCGTCGGGCGCCAGCGAGGCCGACATCGCCCGCATGGTGGCCTCCAGCTGCCCGGCCGCCACCAGCCCGAGGGTGCCGAAGGTGGCCCGCAGCGTCTGCGCCAGGTCGTCCACCTCGCCCTGCCGCGAGCTCGCCCGCCGCGCGGCGAACCGGCGCCACCACGCCGCGGTGTCGAGGTCGGCGCCCTCGCGCGCCTTGAGCTCGACGTCAGCGGTGAGGAACGCCTTGTAGATCCCGCGGATCGCGGCGGCCTTGCCGGTGGAGGTGGCGCCCTTGTTCCACAGCGCGCGCACCTCGACCAGCCGGTTCGCCAGCTGCGCGTCGGTCATGCCCGGCTCGACCGCGTAGCGGGTGACCAGGTCGTCGGGCAGCTCCCGGCTCGACCACCGGCGCAGCGGTTTGACGACCGCGTCCTCGTAGGCCCTCGGGTCGAACCGGGACATCAGCTGCTGACCGTCAACCCGGAGATCACCCTGGTGGCCTCGGCGACCTGCTCGGCACCGAGCACGCTGACCCGGACCTCGATGGTGAGCTCCTTGCCGGTGCTGCGCTCGGTGGCGGCGAGCCGGAGCAGGCCCTCCTCGTCGACCTCCATCCGGATGTCGACCGGCGCCCCGAGCGGCAGCCGCGGCAGGCCGGTGATCGCGCCCGCGCCGTCGGTGAGCGCCTTGTTCTCCTCGAGCCCGGGGCCCGCGACCACCCCGGACTGCTCGTAGAGCTCGATCTCGATCTCGGTCTGGTTCTCCCGGACGGTGCCCGCGGTCATCGTGCGGTCGCCGGTGGGCAGCCGGTCGTTGGCGTGCACCAGGTGCTCGACGTAGTAGCTCGGCGGCTTGTCCCGCCAGTCCGGCGCGGAGGTGTCGACCAGCTTCACCCCGAACGCCTTGGGCAGCACGTTGTGAGTGTCCTTGGCGGACAGGCTCTCCAGCGTCTGGACCGAGATCCCGGTGCGCGCGGCCACGGTGTCGACCGCCGCCGCGGCGGCCGCGTCGGCGCTCACCGGGTCGGCGGCCTCGGCGCGGGCCTGGTCGACCTCGCGGTGCACGACGCGGCCGAGGGCGAACAGCGCCGCCCCCTTGGCCACCGCCAGGTGCGGGTCGTGCAGCCGCGGCTCCCAGCCGAACTCGGCGCGCAGCCGCTGGGCGACCGCGGGCATGCTGGACGACCCGCCGACCAGCAGCACGTCGTCGATCCGGGTGTCGGGCTCCTTCTCGGTGAGAGTGGCCAGCGTCCGCCGGACGATGTCGACGGTCTTGTCCAGCAGGTCCTTGGTGAGGTCCTCGAACTGGGCGCGGGTGACGTCGATCCGCGCGCTGGCACCGGCCCCGCGCAGCGCGACCGGCCGGGACTCCGCGCGGGAGAGCTGCTTCTTGGTGTCCTCGGAGATGGTGACCAACGACTGCAGGAACTCCTCGTCGTCCTCCAGGTCCACCCCCGGCGGGACCTGCTGGGCGAACCGCTCGAAGAGGTGGTCGCGCAGCCGGGCGTCCCAGTCGGCGCCGCCGAGCCGGTCGTCGCCGTCGGTGCACACGACCGAGATCTCGGTCGCCGAGACCCGGATGACGGTGGTGTCGAACGTGCCGCCGCCCAGGTCGTAGACCAGGATCGTGCGCTCGCCGGGGTGCGTGGTGGCCTCGTAGTGCAGCGCGGCGGCGACCGGCTCGGGCACGATCCCGATCACGTCGAGGCCCGCGATCCGGCCCGCGTTCTTGGTCGCGTCCCGCTCCAGCATGCCGAAGTAGGCGGGCACGGTGATCACGACCTGGCTCACCGCGGACCCGGTGTGCTCGGCGGCGTCCTGGGCGAGCTGCTTGAGGATCAGCGCGGAGATCGACTCCGGGGTGTGGTCGACGTCGTCGAAACGGTAGTTGGCCGCCGAGCCCATCTCGCGCTTGATCAGCGAGACCACCCGGTCCGGGTGGGTGATCGCGGTGTTCTTGGCCACCGAGCCGACCACCACGTTGGACTCGTTCTCGAAGTACACCACCGAGGGCGTGGTCTCCAGGCTGTCGGTGTTGCGGCACACCGTCGGCCTGCCGGTCTCGTCGACGTGCGCGATCGCCGAGTAGGTGGTCCCCAGGTCGATGCCGAACACCCGCAGGTTGGTCTCAGTCACCGGTCGTCCCCTCCGCGTTCGATCGCTCTGCCTGGCGCTGCTGGTCGTGCTGTCGCGCGTCGTCCCGGTTCTGGTCGTCCCGGTTCTCGTCGTCCCGGCGCTGCTCGTCCTGGGGCTGTTCGTCCTGGTCGGCGGGTGGCTCCCAGCGCCACACGTGCACTCGGGCGGCGGTGGTGACCCGTTCGGCGGCCACGTCGAGGTAGCCGTCGGAGACGACCTCGGCGACCGTGGCGTCCTGAGCCGCGCTCGGCGCGGGCAGCGCCCGAACGGCCCGGTGCGCGCGGGGTGCGAACGGGTCTCCCACCGCGGGCCGGACCGGCACGCTCCCGCAGCGCTCCAGCGCCTGCTCGACCGAGAGCGCGAAGGACTCCAGCAGCGCCCCGACCTGCTCCGGGCCGATGTCGGTGGGCAGCCCGCGGGCCTGGCGCAGCAGGTCGTCACGCAGCTTCTGCAGGTCGATGACCAGCGGCCGGAGCAGCAGCGCCTGCTCACCGACGCGCAGCCGCTCGACCTCGGCGTGCAGGTTGTCGATCACCCGCTCCCGCGCCGCGGCGCGGGCCTGGTAGCCGCGCGCCTGCTCGGCGAGGTCGGCGACCGACCGCGCGAGTTCCGCGACCGCGGAATGCTCGGTGGAATGGTCGGGCGCCTCGCCGGAATTCGACGGGGGCGCCGGGTCGACCACATTGTCCAATTCGGACACCGCGTCCACACCAACCTCTCTCGTGCGCGAAAGCCAGCCGGGAAGGCTGCTCCCATCTTCGACCACTCCGATCACCGCGTCGCAGCGGGGTCCACACAGGTATCAGACGCACCACGCCGCTCGGGGTCAATGACAGAATGTGGTCAGAATCCGCCACGAATGGCCCAGCGGGCATTCCGGCGTGGTATTGCGTGGTATTGGCGGGCTCAGTCCCCGGCCAGGCCCGGCGTGTCCCGGATGACGCGGTCCACCACCCGGGCGATCGACTCCGGGTAGTGGGCGAACCCGAACGGCAGGTGCGCGTGCTGCAGAACGGCCAGTGGCGCCAGCGCGGGTGGCAGCTTGGCGGCGGACAGCCTTTCCCTGGCACCGACCAGGACCGGCACCACGGTCAGCCCGCGCTCGAAGGCCACCAGGATCTCCCGGCGCACCCAGTCGTCGGGGTCGTCGAGCCTGCGCCGCCCGTTCTTGGCGACGCTCTCCCATTTCTCGCCGACCACCACGACGAGGACCCGGGCGGTCCGCACCCGGTCCAGCAGGACGTCCACAAAGGGCGTGCCGGGGCTCATCGACCGGTCGCCGAGGAAGACGGCCTCGGGCCCCAACCGGTCGACGAACCCCTGGTCGAGCAGCACCGCGGCGATCTTGTCGTCACCACCGCGGTAATTGACGAACACCCGCGGCGGATCGGCGACCGGTACAGGAATCTCGAGGCGCAGCGGGCGCAGCACGCGGTTGACGGCGGTGGCGCCGGAGATCGTGTCGAGGTCCGTGGAGAAATCCGGCAACGGTGTCAACGGGACTCCGTCGAACAGGACGAACGTCCGGTCCGGTGGATTGACCTCGGAACGCCGCACCACCCCGCGGCAATCGGGGTCGGGCTCCCCCGCGGCCAAGTCGCGGTCGGTGAGCCGCCGGACGACGCGGACGTCTTCGTCGACCCGCAGCGCGGACATGGTCAGGCCCGCGACATCGGCCACCACCCGCGCCCCGGTGCCCAAACTGGTGGCCCGCGGCGCCAGGTACTCCGCCGCGGCCGTGACCTCGGACTCGGCGGCGGACAACCAGGCCCGACCACCGCCGTACGGACCTGGTGAACCGGAGGACCGGTCTTGGTATTGCGCGGCGGGAACATCGCGGGGGTGCACGCGCCAGAGCACGGTGCCCGCTTGGAGGAGGTGCCTCGGAAGCCGCGCCGACCCCACGCCGCCACCCCCTCGGTCCCGGTACCCGCCCGAGGCTACCGCCACCCGGTCAGCCGGTGGGAATGTCGTCGCGGTCGAGAACGGAAACGAGGGGCGGCATTTCCCGCCCCTCGTTTCCCTTTGTTCACACGCGGACGATCACCTGGTCCAAGTCCTTGCGAACCAGGTTCGGGACCGTGGCGTCGGGTGCCGGGTATCCGACCGGGATGACCGCGAAGGCCTTTTCGTTGCGCGGCCGGTCCAGCACCTCGGAGAGGAACCGCATCGGGCTCGGTGTGTGGGTCAGCGCGGCGAGGCCCGCCAGGTGCAAAGCGGTGAGCAGCATGCCCACGGCGATCCCGACCGACTCGTCGACGTAGTAGTGCTTGTGCTGCTCGCCGTCCTCGTCGAGGTAGAACCGCTGCTGGAACACGACGATCAGGTATGGGGCGTCGGTCAGGTGCGGCTTGTGCTTGTCGGTGCCCAGCGGCCGCAGGGCGGACAGCCACTCCTCGCCGAGTCGGCCGTCGTAGGAGATCCGCTCCTCTTCCTCGGCCGCCTCGCGAATGCGGGCGCGCACCTCTGGATCGGTGACCAGGACGAAGGTCCACGGTTGCTGGTGCGCCCCGGACGGGGCGGTCGCGGCGACCGCGATCGCGTCGATGACGACCTGCTCGGGAACCGGGTCGGTGGAGAACGCGCGCACGGTCCGGCGCTGGTCCATCCTCGCCCGCAGCTCGGCCGCCGCGCGCAGCGACTCGCTGTCCGGGATCCGCTCCGGGCGGTAGGGCACCGGCGTGTACGGCTGGTTGTGGATCGGCGTCCAGGTCATGCGGGCCATCCTCCCCGGCCGAGCGGGGCGGGCGGAACGCTGAACCGGTTCAGTGCGTCGGGGCGGCAGAACTCGTCGTGGGCCGGGAGGGCACCGCTGACGAGGAACCGGTGGGCGGCGGTGACCGCGCAGGACGGCGTGGACGGGTCGTACGCGCCGTGGTTGCCACCGTCCACAGTGACCATTCGGGCGCGGTCGCCGAAGGCGCGCCGCTGGCCCAGGGCCCCGACATAGGGGGTCCCCGGATCGCGGAGTGTCTGCAGCAGCAGGACATTCGTCGGACCGCGGTCGGTCACCCGCACCGGCGGTTCGAGCGGCTCGGGCCAGAACGCGCACGGCCAGATGTTCGCGCCCATGCCGCCCAGCACCGGAAACCAGGACCGGTGCGCCGCGACGTCGCGCTGGTAGCGGCCGAGGTCGTGCGACCAGCGGCTGTCGCCGCAGGTGACGGCGAGCAGGACGGCGACGTCGTTGTCGCGCGGGATCCCCGGGGTGTTCGCCGGGTCGCCCCACCCGGGCGGCGGGCCGTCGCCGTCGAGGAAGTGCGACCACGCGGCGATCTCCGCGAAGTACCCGACGTGGTAGGAGTACGCGCGGTAGATGGCGCGGTACAGGTTCCCGTTGACCGGACCGGCCTTCGGGTGCGCCACCGGCGCGCGGTCGAGCCGTTCGGCGCGGGCGAGGTAGTCCGCGCGCACGGCGGCCGGGGTCGCGCCGAGGGACTTGTCGTTGGCGACCACCCACGAGGCGTAGTCGGCGAACCGCAGCTCGGCGCCGTGGTCCCAGAGCGCCCACTGCCCCTGCCAACCGCGGGTCGGGTCGACGTTCGCGTCGAGGATGACCCGGTCGGTGCGGTCGGGGAAGAGCGCCGCGTACACCGCGCCGAGGTAGCTGCCGTAGGAGGCGCTGTTGTAGGACAGCTTCCGCTCCCCCAGCGCGGCCCGGATCCGGTCGAGGTCGCGCGCGGTGTTGGCGGTGGTCACGTGCCGCACCAGGTCGCCGCCGCGGGCGAGGCAGTCCCGGGCGAGGTCGCGGGCGAACTCGACGTTGCCGGTGATCGAGCCGTCCGGCGCCGGGAACGGGAAGACGCGCTCGTTGGGCAGCTGCTCGGGGGCCCGGCCGCAGGTGATCGGGGTGCTGCGACCGACCCCGCGCGGGTCGAAGCCGACCAGGTCGTAGCGGTCGAGCACCTCCTGCGGGTAGATCGTGGCGTAGCCGCTGGGCAGGTTGAGGCTGGGCACGCCCGGGCCGCCGCCGTTGTGCACCAGGACGCCGCGGCGAAGACCGGGCTTGGCGGTGCGCAGCAGGGACACGGCGATCTCGATCTTGCGGCCCGCCGGGGCGCGGTAGTCGAGCGGTACCTGCAGGCTCGTGCAGCGCAGCCGCGGGTCGACCGGTGCCGAGTTGGGGTCAGGCGGACAGTCCCGCCAGGTCACCGCCGTGTCGGCGGCCTCGGCGGACTGCCCCGCGACCAGGGTCGCCGCCAACGCCACCAGCACCCCGGCCAACGCCCCGAATGATCGTCTCATGGTCTAGACCATAGAGATCGAGCGCCGGTGGGACATCCCCACCAGGTGGTATCCGCCGCGCCCCGGGTGACCGGGGCGCGGCGGTCAGAACTCAGACCTCAGAACTCGACGGCGACGGTCAGCTCGTCGGCGTCGGCGGTCAGCTCGAGAGCGGCCACCCGGCCCGCGGCCGACAGGTCGTCGGCCACCGAGCGGACCAGCGCCAGCTCGGCCTCAGTGCCGCGGGCCACCAGCCTGCTGACCGGGGTCACCATGGACACCTTGGCGTCGGACTTGGACTTGCGCACCGAGCGCAGCACCGACGAGGCGGTGTCCAGCAGCGCGGGCGCGGGCGCCTCGGCGGACACGGCCAGCTCCGCGGCGGTCGGCCAGCTGCCGTGGTGCACCGAGCCCGGGCGCCACCACGACCAGACCTCCTCGGTGACGAACGGCAGGAACGGCGCGAACAGCCGCAGCAGCGTCGAGAGGGTCAACCCGAGGGCCGCCTGCGCCGACTGGGCGCGCTCGGCGCCGAGGTCGCCGTAGGCGCGGGACTTGACCAGCTCGACGTAGTCGTCGCAGAAGAACCAGAAGAACTGCTCGACCCGCTCCAGCGCCCGAGTGTAGTCGTAGCCCTCCAGGTCGGTGGTCACCTGGCCGACCACCTCGGCGAGCCGGGCCAGCAGCGCCACGTCCAGCGGCTCGGTGACCGAGGCCGGGTCGAGCGCGGCGGCCGCCGGGTCGTCAGCGGCGAAGGTGAGCACGAACCGGCTGGCGTTGAGGATCTTGATCGCCAGCCGCCTGCCGATCTTCATCTGGCCGGTGTCGAACGAGGTGTCCGCGCCCGGCCTGCCGCTGGCCGCCCAGTAGCGCACCGCGTCCGAACCGAACTCCTCCAGCAGGGCCTTCGGGGTGACCACGTTGCCCTTGGACTTCGACATCTTCTTGCGGTCGGGATCTAGGATCCACCCGGAGATGGCCGCGTGCTTCCACGGCAGCTCGCCGAACTCCAGGTGCGAGCGCAGCACGGTGGAGAACAGCCAGGTGCGGATGATGTCGTGGCCCTGCGGGCGCAGGTCCATCGGGAACACCTTGGCGAACACCTCGTCGTCGGTGCCCCAGCCCGCGGCGATGAGCGGGCTGAGCGAGGAGGTGGCCCAGGTGTCGAGCACGTCCGGGTCGGCGACGAAACCGCCCGCCGCGCCGCGCTGGTCGGCGGTGTAGCCGGGCGGGACGTCGCTGCTCGGGTCGACCGGCAGGGTGTCCTCGGCGGGCACGATCGGGGCGTCGTGGTTCGGCTCGCCGTCGGCGTCGAGCGGGTACCACAGCGGGATCGGCACCCCGAAGAAGCGCTGCCTGCTGACCAGCCAGTCGCCGTTGAGGCCGCTGACCCAGTTCTCGTAGCCGGACCGCATGTACTCCGGGTGCCACTCCAACTGGCGGCCGAGCTCGAGCAGCCGCTGCTGCAGCGCCTCGTCGCGGCCACCGTTGCGGATGTACCACTGCCGGGTGGTGATGATCTCCAACGGCTTGTCGCCGCGCTCGTAGAACTTGACCGGGTGCCGGATGGCCCGGGGCTCGCCGACTGCCCCGCCCTCGGCGCGCAGCAGCTCCAGGATGACCTCGCGGGCCTGCTTGCTGGTCTTCCCGGCGAGCTGGGCGTAGGACTCCTGGGCCGCGGCGGGCAGGTCGGCGGGCGGCTCGGCGACGACGCGGCCGTTGTAGTCGAGCACCGCGCGGGTGGGCAGGTTCAGCTCGCGCCACCAGATCACGTCGGTCATGTCGCCGAAGGTGCACACCATGGCCACGCCGGTGCCCTTCTCCGGGTCGGCCAGCTTGTGCGCGCGGACCGGCACCCGGTGGCCGAAGAGCGGCACGGTGACCTCGGTGCCGAACAGCGGCTGGTAGCGCTCGTCATCGGGGTGGGCGACCAGCGCCACGCAGGCGGGCAGCAGCTCGGGCCGGGTGGTCTCGATGTGCACCGGGCCGGACTCGGCCTGGAACACCAGCCGGTGGTAGGCGCTGTCCTCCTCGCGGTCCTCCAGCTCGGCCTGGGCGACCGCGGTGCGGTAGGTGACGTCCCACAGCGTCGGGCCACCGGCCGAGTACGCCTCACCGCGGGCGAAGTTGCGCAGGAACGCGCGCTGCGACAGGCCGCGGGTGCGGTCGGAGATGGTGGCGTAGAGCAGGTTCCAGTCGACCGAGACGCCCAGGTAGCGCCAGAGGTCCTCGAAGACCTGCTCGTCGAGGGCGGTCAGCTGGTTGCACAGCTCGACGAAGTTGCGCCGCGACACCCGGATCGCCCGGCTGGGGGCCTTCTCCGGCGGGGTGAAGTCCGGGTCGTAGGGCAGCGACGGGTCGCACTGCACGCCGTAGTAGTTCTGCACCCGGCGCTCGGTCGGCAGGCCGTTGTCGTCCCAGCCCATCGGGTAGAACACGCTCAGGCCGGACATCCGCTTGAACCGCGCGACCACGTCGGTGTGGGTGTAGGAGAAGACGTGCCCCACGTGCAGCGACCCGCTCACGGTGGGCGGCGGCGTGTCGATCGAGTAGACCCGCTCGCGCGGCGCGTCCCGGTCGAACCGGTAGGTCCCGTCCTGCTCCCATACCCGCGCCCACTTGTCCTCCAGCCCGTCGAGTGACGGTTTGGCGGACGCGCGGGGGGAGGGAGGTGGCTGGACCTGAGTCATGCGGGCATCCTAGCGACCGGCCCGGGCCTCGATCGGGGCCGGTCACCGGTGCCGTGCGCCCGGGCCGCCGCCCTGTCCGACGACCGCCCGGTCCGGCCACTGTCCCATCCGGCCACTGTCCCGGCAAGACCCGGGCACGGCTCATCCGCCGCCCTCGGCCCCGCTGTCATCGGTCCCGCTGTCCTCGCCTGCCCGGTAGCGCCCGGGGGGAACACCGAAGGCGCGGCGGAAGGCGGTGCTGAGGGCGAACTCGCTGGCGTAGCCGACGGTCGCGGCCACCTGGGCGACCGACAACTCCGGACGCTCGCGAAGCGTGCTGGCGGCCAGGTCCATCCGCCAGCGGGTGAGGTGCGCGACCGGGCTCTCGCCGACCAGCTCGCGGAAGCGCGGCGCGAAGGCCGCGCGGCTCATGCCCGCGGCCCGGGCCAGGGTCTCGACCGTCCACGGGTGCGCGGCGGCGGTGTAGATCGCGGCCAGGGCCCGGCCGACGCGGTCGTCGGCGAGCGCGGCGCGCCACGGGACGGACTCGGCGGGACGCTCCAGTTCGGCCCGGATGCCTTGCAGGAGAACGAGCTCCACCAACCGGGCGGCGATCACGTCCGCGCCGGGGCGGCCGTCGCGGACCTCGCCGCGCAGGGTGTCCAGGAGCGCGGGCAGGCCGGGCACCGGGTCCTCGGGACCGGCCGGTCGGATGTGGACGATCGGCGGCAGCGCCCGCAACAGCAGCGCGCGGGCGGCGCCGGTGACGGTCAGGTCTGCGCACAGGACGACCGCGCGGGCGCCGTCGCCACCGAAGCGACGGCGGACCGAGAGGTCCGGGCCGACCTCGGGGGCGTGGTCGGTGATAGGGGCGCCCGGCTGGTGCGCCAGCGTGTGCTCGACCCCGTGCGGGAGCACGACCAGGTCGCCGGTGCGCGCGTGTGCCCGCTGGTCGGCGAGGTCGAGCCAGAGCTCCCCGTCGAGCACGTGGTGCAGGCCCACGGTGTCGCGCGCGCCGACCCGCGCACCCCACGGCGCGCCGAGCTCCACCCGGCCGAACCGGCTGGTCTCGACGCGCACCTGGCGCAGCAGCGTGCCGAGCACGTCAACGGGTGGACGATCGCGCATGAGGCCTGGACTCTGACACATTCCCGCCGCCCCTGTCGCTTCCTACGGTGAAACGCGAACCCCCCCGGCACGAGGAGAGCACCGTTGGACATCTTCATCACCGGCGCGAGCGGCTACATCGGCTCGGCGCTGACCCGGACCCTGGTGGCCCGCGGACACCGGGTGCGCGGCCTGGCCCGCAGCACCGCAGCCGCCGCAGTGGTGCGCGCGAATGGCGCGGAGCCGGTCCTGGGCAGTCTCACCGACCTGGACGTGCTCGCCGCTGCCGCAGCCGCCGGGGACGGCGTGGCACACACCGGCGCCACCACCACCCCGGACCGCCCGGCTGTGGACGCGGCCGCGGTCACGGCCATGCTCGACCAGCTGACCGGCGGCGCCTTCGTCACCACGACCGGCGCGCCGCGGGCCCGGTCGTCGCGGGTGCCGGTCGTCGAGACCGACACCGCCGAGATCGCCGGACCGTTGGCGTGGCTGGCCGACGCCGAGGCGCGGGTGCTGGGCGCCGAGGGCGTGCGCGGCGCGGTCGTGCGACCGCCGATGGTCTACGGCGACGGCGCGGGACCGGTGGCCGGGCTCGTGCGCCAAGCCCGCGCGGACGGCATCGCCCGGTATGTGGGGACCGGCGAGAACGTGTGGTCGATGGTGCACGTGCGCGACCTGGCACTCGGCTACGCCCTGCTCCTCGAGTCGACCGCGAGCGGCGTGTTCCACGCCGCTGAAACTGATCCGGTGCCCGTCGTCACCCTGACCACCGCGGTGGGCGCGGCGGCGGGCGTACCGGTGCGGTCCTGGGACCTGGCTGAGGCCCTGGCGACCCACGGCGGAATGGCGGGTTACCTGGCAGCCGACGCGGCACTCGACGGGGGCAGGCTGCGCGCGCTCGGCTGGGAACCGGTGTTCGGGATGGCGGTCGGCGGCGTCACGGGCGCCCTGGGCAACCCTGCGCAGGGGTACGCCACCTAGCCACCTAAGGAATGTCTCCCAAGCCCGCTGAAGGCAACAGGATCCCGCACCCGCTGAGAGGCAACAGGGTCCAGACCCGCTAGAAGGCAAGAGAATCCCGACCCCGCTGGTACGCAACACCCGTTACGTTTGTGCTCGATTGGGTGGACTGCCTTCGTGTGGGGGGAGGCGACCGCTAAACTTGACCTGTGGTGGGGATGCCCTTCTCCCCACGCTTTTTCCCCACGCG
>NZ_BSTR01000047.1 GCF_030269645.1 Actinokineospora sp. NBRC 105648
AGCACCGCGGTGGAGAGAAAAGGGCAGGGTAAGGGCATCCCCACCCACGGCAAGTTTAGCGGCACTCTCCCCCCACACGAAGCGAGTCCACTAGATCGAGCATCCGTAACGGGACTTGCGTACCAGCCGGGCTGGGATCTTGTTGCTTTCCAGCGGGGTCGGCCTATCCGCTGCGGTCTCATGGGTGGTGGGGGCGGGTCCATGGTCGGTCTGGGGTGCCAGCGGGCTCGGTCTCTCCGCTGTGGTTGGTGGGTGGCGGTCGGTGGATCCATGGTGGTGCGTGGCTGGTGTCCGGGGTTGGTGGGCGCTCTGGGGGTCGGCACAAACTTGGTCCCGGTTTTGTGCGTTCGGTGACAAGAAATGGCGGCCTGTCCGCCGGTGTGTCCCGAGGTATTGTCACCATGTTGACCCGCTGGTAACGTCCGATCTCGTAGTCCCAGTGTGTATTCGGTGCCTCATTCTCAGCTCTTTTCGGACGTATTCGGCAACTGTTCCCACGGATTCGCTGGCGGTGAGTGCTCGTCTCATGGACGTTTCCCGGATTCCCAGGCAGGCGCGGTTGGTCGCTGTTGGCGTCGTGCTCGCCTGCGCGTTCTACACCGCCACCACCGCCAGTGCGGACCAGTCCGTCGCGCCTGGCACTTTCGGTTGTGCGCTGCCCGGTGGGGAACGGGTGGACGTCCCCGTTGAGTTCGGTCTCGTCGTGCCGTCGTCGGCTGTCGCGGGTACGCGGGTCACCGTTGAGCCGACCGCTCGCCTGGTCCTTCCCGCCGCCACCGTGCGAGCGCTGCGTGCCAGTGGTCCGAGTGTGGACACCGCCGTCAAGTCCAAACTCGTTCTGCGCCAGGGGAAAGCAGCGAACGATCTGCCGGTCGAGGATCTGGTCGCGAGTGAGACCGCGCTGCCTGTGGATGGTGATCTCACGGTCACCGCCATTGGCAAGGTCGCCACTTTCAGCCCGGCCGAGGGTGAGGCACGGGTAGACCTCAGTGGCCTCACGGCGAGTCTGCGCGTCGGCGGTCTGACTGTGGAGTGCGCCGCCAACCCGGGGACCGGGGTGCTGGGCGCCGTCAACGTCTCCGCCGCCGCTCCCACTCCTCAGGTGCCGGTGCTCAAAGCCGCACCGGTGACCGCGCTCGCCGAGCTGCCGCCTGGTCTGCCCTACAACTTCGACCTCACGGTCAAGACCCGGATCGCCAAGCTGAAGTCCGATGTGGTCATCGGGCCGGGCTCGTTCAGGTCGGTCATCGGGTTCACCCCCGGGCCGGATGGCAAGCTGCCGCTCACCGGTGACCTCGACCTGCCGCCCGCGAAGGCGTACCTGGTGGTGTTCCGGTTCATGCCGGTGGACAACACCATCACCCTCACCCCGGACGGTCAGGCCACCGGCTCCGCGGTCCTGACCGTCGACGGCACGCCGAACTCGAACGCCGACATCGACGTGGACCTGCGGGTGAACCTGCGCATCTCCGACGTCCGCCAGGACGGCGTGCCGCTCAACGTCGGGGACAAGTGCCGCACGGTCACCCCGTTGCGGATCAACCTCAAGGGCAAGGTGCTGGTGGTGCCCGGGTCGCGCAGCGTCCTCAAGACCACCATCGCGATCCCGGCGTTCACCGGGTGCGGCACCACCGAGAACCTCGACCGGCTGATCACCGGCCTGGTCTCCGGGCCGGGCAACGAGCTGGAGAACGAGCTCGTCACCCGCGCGCCGGTCTAGATCTCTGGACCGGCGTCGTGCCGGGTCCGGTTCGTCCGCACGTGTGGGAGGTGTGATGGGTGTCGAGGTCGTCGTCGAGGACCTGAGCAAGTCGTTCGGCAGGCAGGCCATCTGGCGGGACGTCACGCTCACCCTGCCCTCCGGTGAGGTCAGCGTGCTGCTCGGCCCGTCGGGTACCGGCAAGTCGGTGTTCCTCAAGTGCCTCATCGGGTTGCTCCGGCCCGAGCGCGGCCGGGTCGTGATCAACGGGGTCGACCTGTGCACCTGCGCCGAGCGCGACCTCTACGAGGTCCGCAAGCTCTTCGGCGTGCTGTTCCAGGACGGCGCGCTGTTCGGCTCGATGGACATCTACGACAACATCGCCTTCCCGCTGCGCGAGCACACCCGCAAGAGCGAGAAGGAGGTGCACCGGATCGTCATGTCCAAAGTGGACATGGTGGGCATGCTCGGCTCCGAGCGCAAGCTGCCCGGGGAGATCTCCGGCGGCATGCGCAAGCGCGCGGGGCTGGCCCGGGCGCTGGTGCTCGACCCGCAGATCATCCTGTGCGACGAGCCGGACTCCGGCCTCGACCCGGTGCGCACCGCGCTGCTCTCGCAGCTGCTGATCGACCTCAACGCGCAGATCGACGCGACCATCCTGATCGTCACGCACAACATCACCGTCGCGCGCACCGTCCCGGACAACCTGGGCATGCTCTTCCGCAAGGAGCTGGTGATGTTCGGCCCGCGCGAGGTGCTGCTGACCAGCGACGAGCCGGTGGTCGAGCAGTTCCTCAACGGCCGCAAGATCGGCCCGATCGGCATGTCCGAGGAGAAGGACTCCGCGACCATGGCCACCGAGCTGGCCAACCAGCGCGCCGCCGCCTACGACGGCTCGCCGGACCAGGACGTGCGCGGTGTGGTGCCGCAGCTGGAGCCCACCCCCGGCCTGCCGGGGCGCGACGCCGTCCGGCGCAGGCGTCAGCGGGTCATGCAGATCCTGCACACCCTGCCCGAGCCCGCCCAGCACGGGATCCTCGCCAGCCTCAGCCGCGACGACATCGAGCGCTACCAGGACTGGCGGCGCCGCACGGCGGGTCTGCCGGTGCCCACCCCGATGCCCGCGCGGCGACCCGCGCCCGCCCGGCAGGAGCAGCCCGTTCAGCAGACCAAGACGCGCCCGCGCCCGTGGCGCCGAGGCGGTGCCCAGTGACCGCCCCGGGCAGGATCATCGGCGGCGCGGTCACCGGCGCGTTCCGCGAGTTCGGCAACCTGTTCGCGATGGCGCTCGACGTGGTGGTCGCCCTGTTCCGCAGGCCGTTCCAGCTCAAGGAGTTCGTCCAGCAGTTCTGGTTCATCGCCAGCGTCTCGATCCTGCCCGCCGCGCTGGTGTCCATCCCGTTCGGCGCGGTGATCACCCTGCAGCTGGGGTCGCTGACCGCCCAGATCGGCGCCGACTCGTTCAACGGCGCGGCCAGCGTGCTGGCGGTGATCCAGCAGGCCAGCCCGATCGTGACCACCCTGGTGGTGGCGGGCGCGGGCGGCTCGGCGATCTGCGCGGACCTGGGCTCGCGGACGATCCGCGAGGAGATCGACGCCATGCAGGTGCTCGGCGTCTCGCCGATCCACCGCCTGGTGGTGCCCCGGGTGCTCGCCGCGATGGCGGTGGCCGCGCTGCTCAACGGGATGGTCAGCGTCGTCGGCGTGTGCGGTGGCTACTTCTTCAACGTCGTGGTGCAGGACGGCACCCCCGGCGCCTTCCTGGCCAGCTTCTCCGCCCTGGCCCAGCTGCCTGACCTGTGGGTGGGCGAGATCAAGGCGCTGATCTTCGGCTTCCTCGCCGGCCTGGTGGCCGCCTACCGCGGGCTGAACCCGAAGGGCGGGCCCAAGGGCGTCGGCGACGTGGTCAACCAGTCGGTGGTCATCACGTTCCTGCTGCTGTTCTTCGTGAACTTCGTGATCAGCGTGGTGTACCTGCAGCTCGTCCCGGCGAAGGGGGCATGAGGTGGCGATCCTCGGCGGCAGGCACCGCGGGTACCTCCGGCGCCCGCTCTCCGCGCTCGAGCGGCTCGGCGACCAGCTCGGCTTCTATCTGCGCGCGCTGGCCTGGATCCCGTTCACGGTGACCCGCTACTCCCGCGAGGTGGTCCGGCTGCTGGCCGAGGTCAGCTTCGGCAGCGGCGCGCTCGCGGTGATCGGCGGCACCATCGGCGTGATGGTCGGGCTCAGCGTGTTCACCGGCACGGTCGTGGGCCTGCAGGGGTTCTCGGCGCTGAACCAGATCGGCACCTCGGCGTTCGCGGGCTTCCTCTCCGCGTACTTCAACACCCGGGAGATCGCGCCGCTGGTGGCCGGGTTGGCGCTGTCGTCGACGGTCGGCTCCGGGTTCACCGCGCAGCTGGGCGCGATGCGCATCTCCGAGGAGATCGACGCGCTCGAGGTGATGGCGGTGCGCTCGATGCCCTACCTGGTCACCACCCGGATCGTGGCGGGCTTCGTCGCGATCATCCCGCTGTACGTGATTGGGCTGCTCACCTCCTACCTCGCTGCGCGGGTCACCACCGTCGGGGTCTACGGGCAGTCGGCGGGCACCTATGACCACTACTTCTCGCTGTTCCTGCCGCCGGAGGACGTGATCTGGTCCTTCGTGAAGGTGCTGGTGTTCAGCGTCGCGATCATCCTCACGCACTGCTTCTACGGCTACCGCGCCGCGGGCGGTCCGGCTGGCGTCGGCGTGGCGGTGGGCCGGTCGGTGCGCACCGCTATCGTCGTGGTGTCCATTTTGGATTTCTTCCTCAGCCTGGCGATCTGGGGCGCCAGCACCACCGTGCGGATCGCCGGATGAACCGCAAGCGGTTGCGCGACCAAGCGCTCGGGGTGGTGTTCATCGTGCTGCTCGGCGCACTGGGCTGGCTGGCGATCGCCATCTACGACAAGGACTTCGTCAGCACCACGCCGGTCACGCTGCGCGCCGACCGGGTCGGCAACCAGCTCAAGGTCAACGCCGACGTGAAGGTGCGCGGCATGGTCGTCGGCAGCGTCCGCTCGGTGAGCACCACCGGCGACGGGGTCGCCGTGGAGCTGGCCATCGACCCGGACAAGCTGGAACTGCTGCCCAGCAACGTCTCCGCGCGGCTGCTGCCCAAGACGCTGTTCGGCCAGCGCTACGTCAGCCTGGTCGTGCCCGTCAGCCCGGCCCGGCCGCTCGCCGCGGGCGACGTGATCCACCAGGACACCACGACCCGGGCGATCGAGGTCGAGAAGGCGCTCAAGGACCTGCTGCCGGTGCTGCAGGCCGTGCAGCCGCAGAAGCTGTCCAGCACGCTCGGCGCGTTGTCGCAAGCGTTGGAGGGCCGGGGAAAGCCGCTGGGGGAGACCCTGGTGACCCTCAACCAGTACCTGGACAAGCTCAACCCGCAGATGCCGCAGATCCAGCAGGACATCACCAAGCTCGCGGACACCTTCGCCGTGTACGAGAACGCGGGCCCGGACATCGTCGACGCGCTCAACGGCCTGACCACCACGACCAAGACCTTCGCCGAGCAGAAGGACCAGGTCGCCGCCCTGTTCGGGACCCTGACCAGCACCGCGACCGACCTCGACCAGTTCGTCCGGGCCAACCGCCCGACGCTGATCGGGTTGTCGGCGGCGAGCCGCCCGACGCTGGAGCTGCTGGCCCGCTACTCCCCGGAGTTCCCCTGCCTGACCGACGCGGTCGCCAAGCTGCGGACGTCGGTGGACAAGGCGCTGGGCGTGGGCACCGGTCAACCCGGCCTGCACGTGACGCTGACCGTCAAACCCGGACGGGGCGCCTACCAGCCCGGCCGCGACCGGCCGTCGTACAACGCCACCGGCGGCCCGCGGTGCTACGCGGCCGGTCTGAGCACGGGCGCGGTCACCCCGGCCGCGTACACACAGGACGGACTGGGGGTGGCGAACTCGCCCGAGGAGGCGCGGTTCATCAGTGAGCTGCTGGCCCCGGTCGAGGGTGTGTCGCCGGGGGAGATCCCGGGCTGGAGCAGCCTGCTGGTCGGGCCCCTGCTGCGCGGAGCCGAGGTGGACCTGTCGTGAGTGGACTCAAGGACGTGCGCGGCCCGCTGGTCAAGGGGCTGGTCTTCACCGTGGTCACGGTGCTGGCGACCGCGCTGCTGGCCGTCACCATCGCCAACAAGGGCAGCGGCGACACGGTCACCTACCGGGCGCGCTTCTCCGACGTCACCTCGCTCAACACCGGCGACGACATCCGGATGGCGGGCGTGCGGGTGGGCCAGGTGCAGGACATCAGCGTGGTCGACCGGCGGTTCAGCGAGGTCGAGTTCGACGTCGACCGGCGCTGGGTGCTCGCGCCCACGGTCACCGCCACGGTGAAGTTCCGCAACCTCATCGGCCAGCGCTACATCGCCCTGGACCAGGGCGGTGGGTCGGGCGCGCTGACCCCCGGCGCCACCATCCCGCTGGAGCGCACCCGGCCCGCGCTCGACCTCACCGCCATGTTCAACGGCTTCAAGCCGCTCTTCCAGGCGCTCTCGCCGCAGGAGGTCAACAAGCTCTCGCTCGAGGTCGTGCAGGTGTTGCAGGGCGAGGGCGGCACCGTGGAGAACCTGTTGCAGCACATCGGGTCGCTGACCACGACGCTGGCGCAGAAGGACGATGTCATCGGCCGGGTGATCGGCAACCTGAACACGGTGCTGGCCCAGGTCAACGACAAGGACGACCAGCTCTCCAGCCTGGTGCTCACCACTCAGCAACTGGTCTCCGGGCTGGCCGAGGACGCCAAGCCGATCGGTGAGGCCATCGACGGCATCTCCGCGCTCACCACCAGCACCGCGGGCCTGCTGGAGCAGGGGCGCGAGCCGCTGCGCCGCGACATCGACGCCCTGGGCACGCTGTCGAAGACCTTGGCGGACAACACCCCCGAGTTCGAGCGGTTCCTGGCGAACCTGCCGGTCAAGTACGAGGCCATCGGGCGCACCGCGTCCTACGGCTCGTGGCTCAACTTCTACCTGTGCTCGGCGACGACCGACGTGCCACCCGCCCAGGGGCAGTCGCCCGGCGACGTGGGCATCCCGGTCACGGATGCGAGGTGCCGGTCGTGAAACCGTTCCGGGAGCGCGACACGGTCAAGGTCGGCGTCGTCGGCGCGGTGGTCATGGTCCTGGTCGGGCTGGTGGTGTTCAACTGGGACCGGCTGCCGGTCGTCGGCGGCACCACCTACACCGCGCACTTCCGCGAGGCCGCGGGCCTCAAGCCCGACGACGAGGTCCGGGTCGCCGGGGTCAAGGTCGGCAAGGTCACCGCCGTGGAGCTGGAGAGCACCTACGTCAAGGTCACCTTCCGCGCCCGGGGCGTCTGGCTGGGCGACCAGACGGTGGCCGCCATCAAGATCAAGACGTTGCTCGGTCAGAAGAACCTCGCGCTGGACCCGTTGGGCGCCAACGAGCTCGACCCGGACACACCGATCCCGCAGGAGCGCACCGTCACCGCCTACGACGTCAACGACGCCTTCGGCGACCTGGCCAAGACCACCGGGGAGATCGACACCAAGCAGCTGGCGCAGAGCTTCGAGACGCTGTCGCAGACGTTCTCGGCCACCACGCCGGAGAGCGTGCGCACCGCGCTGGACGGCCTGTCCAAGCTCTCGCACACGATCTCCTCCCGTGACCAGGACCTGAAGAAGCTGCTGGAGAGCACCAGTGGGGTGAGCAAGACCCTCGCCGACCGCGGCGACCAGTTCGCCGCGCTGATCAAGGACGGCAACACCCTGCTCGGCGAGTTCGCCCGGCGCCGCGAGGCGATCCACGGCCTGCTCACCGGCACCCGCGACCTGTCCAAGCAGCTCTCCGCCCTGGTCGCGGAGAACCAGGCCCAGCTCGGCCCCGCGCTGGAGCAGCTGGACCGGGTCACGGCCGTGTTGCAGCGCAACCAGGACAACCTCGACCGCAGCCTGCGCCTGGCCGGCCCGTTCTACCGGCTCATCGGCAACTCGGTGGGTAGCGGGCACTGGATCGACACCTACATCTGCGGCCTCATCCCGGCCGCCAACGGGACCGCCGGGTGCGTCCCGCCCACGCCCGGAGGCCGCTGATGCCCACCACCAAGCGCCGGTTCCGCCTGCTGCGCGCCGCCGCCCTCACCGCGGTCGCGATCCTCGTGCTGGCGGCGGGCACGGTCGCCCTGTTCGACAAGGGCAAGACCCGTTCGGTGACGGCGTACTTCGCCGCCGCCGTCGGGCTCTACCCCGGTTCCGACGTCCGCGTCCTGGGCGTCGCGATCGGCACCGTCGACGCCGTGGAACCCCAGGGCGCCAACGTGAAGGTCTCGATGACCATCGACGCCGACGCCCCCGTCCCGCCGGACGCCACGGCGCTGGTGGTGACCCCGAGCCTGGTCAGCGACCGCTACGTCCAACTCGCGCCGGTGGCCCCCACCGGCAAGCGCATCGCCGACGGCGCGGTGATCCCGGTGAACCGCACCGTGGTCCCGGTCGAGCTGGACGAGCTGTTCAGCAACCTCAACACCCTCGCGACGGCGTTGGGGCCGCAGGGGGCCAACTCCAACGGCGCCCTCACCGATCTGATCAAGACGAGCGAGGACTACCTCAGGGGAAACGGCGCCGACATGGGCCAGACCCTCCGCGACCTGGGCGACCTCGCCCGCACGCTCAACGGCTCCCAGGACGACCTGTTCTCCACAGTGGATGGTCTGTCGAAGTTCACCGCGGTGCTGGCGGCCAACGACAAGCAGGTCCGCGAGGTCAACGACCAGCTCTCGACGGTCACCGGCTTCCTGGCTGACGAGCGCGCCAACTTCGACGCGGCGCTGCACGAGCTGGCGATCGCGCTGGGCACGGTCCAGGGGTTCATCAAGGACAACCGCGGCCGGATCAAGTCCAATGTGGACAAGCTGGCCGGCACGACGAAGCTGCTGGTGGACCAGCGGGCGTCGTTGTCCGAGGCGCTCGACGCCACCCCGCTGGCGCTGAGCAACCTGCTCAACGCCTACGACCCGGCCACCCGCACCATCGACGGCCGGGCCAACCTGAACGAGTACTCGATGCTGCCGCTGCCCGCTGTCGCCGGGGGCAACTGATGAACGCCCGACGACTGCCACGAGTGGTCCCGCTCACCCTCGCCGGGCTGCTGCTCTCCGGCTGCGGCTCCGGTCTCTACGACGTCGACCTCCCCGGTGGCGCGGACCTGGGCGACCACCCGTACCGGGTGACCGCGGAGTTCCGCGACGTGCTCGACCTGGTTCCCCAGTCCGGCGTCAAGGTCGACGACGTCACCGTCGGCAAGGTCGAGGCCATCGACCTGGCGCCGGACGCCCGCTCGGCCAAGGTCACCCTCGCCGTCAACGGTTCCGTGCGGCTCTCCGGCACCGCGTTGGCCAGGCTCCGCCAGTCCAGCGTCCTGGGGGAGAAGTTCGTCGAGCTCGACGACCCGGTCGCGGAGGCCCGGGACGGCGTGCTGACCGACGGCGCCAACATCCCGCTGGAACGCACCAACCGCAACCCCGAGATCGAAGAGGTCTTCGGCGCCCTGTCGATGCTCCTCAACGGCGGCGGCGTCGGCCAGCTCCAGCAGATCACCCGCGAGCTCAACAACGCCCTCGGCGGCAACACCGGCGACATCCGCGCCCTGCTGACCAACCTGGACACCTTCGCGGGCGGTCTGGACGCCCACCGCACCGAGATCACCCGCGCCCTCGACAGCCTGGACCGGCTGTCGACCTCGCTGGGCGCGCGCAAGGAGCAGATCGCGGGCCTGCTCGACGGCCTCGGCCCGGGCATCCAGGTGCTCTCCGACCAGCGCGGCCAGTTCGTCAAGATGCTCACCGCGCTGGACTCGCTCTCGGGCGTCGCCACCGACACGGTCAACCGCAGCCGCGCGGACCTGGTCGCCGACCTGCGGGCCCTGGAACCCACGCTGCGCAAGCTCAACGAGGCCGGGCAGAAGCTCCCGCAGGCCATGGACCTGCTGTTCACCTTCCCCTTCCCGAGTTCGGCGATGAACGCCGTGAAGGGCGACTACATCAACACCTACCTGCAGTTCGACTCCGCCACCAAGGGCCCGGGAGCGCGCCCCGCCTCGGCGCCGCTGCCGCTGCCCGCCACCGACACGCCGGGAGGGACGGGCTGATGATCACCAGACGGGTCCGGGCCCAAGTCGCGGTCTTCGTGCTGATCGCGCTGGTCGGGGTGAGCTACGTCGGCGCCCGCTACGCCGGGCTGGACACCCTCTTCGGCGTCACCGGGTACGTGGTGAAGGTCGAACTCGCCGACTCCGGCGGCATCTTCACCAACGCCGAGGTCACCTACCGGGGCGTCGGCATCGGCCGGGTCGAGGCCCTGCACCTGGTGCACGACGGCGTCGAGGTCGACCTGCGCGTCCGCGACGACGCGCCGCGGGTGCCCAGAGACGTGGAAGCGGTGGTGGCCAACCGGTCCGCGGTCGGCGAGCAGTACCTCGACCTGCGCCCGCACCGCGACGGTGAGCCCTACCTCGCCGACGGCTCGGTCATCCCGCGGGTGGCGACCCGACTGCCGCTGCCCAGCGAGACCGTGCTGCTCAACCTGGACCGGCTGGTCGAGTCGGTGCCGAAGGAGGACCTGCGCTCGGTGGTCGACGAGCTCTACCTGGCCACCCAGGGAACCGGGCCCAGCCTGCAGGCGCTGCTGGACTCGGCGAACAGCTTCACCAAGCTCGCGACCGAGTACCTGCCGCAGACCACCTCGCTGATCACCGACTCCGGCACCGTGCTGGCCACCCAGGTCGCCAGTGCCGCCGCGATCAAGGACTTCGCGGGCAACACCAGGCTGATCGCCGAGCAGCTCGGCCGCTCCGACGGCGACCTGCGCACCCTGCTGGGCAGCGCCCCCGCCGCGGCGCAGGAGGTGAGCGCCCTGCTCAAGGAGACCGGCCCGACGCTGGGCGTGCTCCTGGCGAACCTGCTCACCACGTCCAACGTGCTGGTCACCCGGCAGGCGGGGCTGCAACAGCTGTTGGTGGTCACCCCGCAGGCCGTCGCGGCGGCCAACGACGTGATCCGCCCCGACGGCGCCCACCTCGGCCTGGCCACGACCTTCTTCGACCCGCTGCCGTGCACGGCGGGCTACGAGGGGACGCGCTACCGCAACGGCCTGGACACCTCGGCGGCGCCGTTCAACACCAACGCCCGGTGCGCGCTGGCGCCGGCGAGCGGCAACGTGCGCGGGTCGCAGAACGCGCCCTCCGGCGGCGTGCCGCCCGCGGTCCGCCCCGCCGACTACGGCGGCTCGGCCGATTCGCCGGGGCTGCGCAGTTCGCTGAGCCAACTCCTGGAGCTGAACCCGTGACGTCGAAGCGGTCCACCACCCTCGCCGCGCTCCTGCTGGCGGCCGCGCTGGGCTTCGCGGCCTGGGCGGGCGCCGGGTACCTCGGTCGTGGCACCGACCAGGGCGCCACCCGGGACGAGGTGTTGGCCACCGCCCGGCAGGCCGTGGCCACCTTCAACACCCTGGACTACCGCCAGGCCGACCAGGGCTTGGACCGCTGGCTGGCCTCGTCCACCGGCACCCTGCACGACGAGTTGACCCGCACGAGGGACAGCAGCAGACAACGCATCGAAGCGGCCAAGACCGTCACCGAGGGCCGCGTGGTCGACGCCGCCGTCACCGAGCTGGACACCGCGCGCGGCACCGCCGAGGTCCTCGCGGCCGTCGAGACGGTGGTCGTCCCCGACGGCGGCCAGGCCACCACCAAGCGTGGCCGGTTCCAGGCCGAGCTCACCCGGACCGAGACCGGCTGGCGGCTCAGCGCGCTGGCCCAGGTCCCGGTCACCACCTGAGCGAGGGAGACCCGATGCGCCCCGGCCCCGCCGCCGTCCGCCGCCGCCCGGTGGTGGCGGGCACCGGCATCCGCCGCCCCAGTCCGGGCAGGCCGCCCACCCCCGCCGAAGCCGTTGCCGTGGACACCGCTGCGCCCGCCGACGTCGTGGTCACTGAGGATCTCGACGCTTCCGACACGGACGAGCTGGTCGAGGCTGACCCAGCAGCCTCCGGCGCGGACGCGGTGCGTCGGCGGGTACTGCCGTGGGTCTTGGTCGCCCTTGCCCTCCTGGTGTCCGCCGCGGGCACCTGGCTGGCGCTCCAGGCGCGCGATTCCGGTGGCAATGCAGCGCTTGTGGACACCGGCGCCACCGCTGAGGTCAGCACCCAGGTGCGGGACGCGGTGGAGAGGGTCTTCTCCTACTCGTACACCGACACCGCCGCCACCGAGGCCGCCGCAGGCGATCTGCTCACCGGTGCGGCCAAGACCCAGTACGAGCAGCTGTTCCGCCAGGTGCGCGAGCAGGCTCCCGCCCAACAACTGGTCCTGCGCTCACACGTCGTGCTCTCCGGCGTCTCGGTGCTCGACGGCGACCGCGCCACCCTCCTGGTCTTCCTCGACCAGGCGGCCACCCGCGGCGACAACGGGCAGGCCACGACCGCGGGCGCCCAACTGAGCATCACGGCCGAGAAAGTCGACGGGCGCTGGCGTATTTCCGCACTCGTACCCCGGTGACGAATATCCTCCGACCGCGGTGAAAATGTGAAAGCGGCGCCCGTGCCATTCCACGAAATGGTGCGCGGCCGGGTTCCTCAGCGCACGCCGCGCAGGGTCCGGCGGGCGCGCAGGGCCACCTCGAGGTCGAACCTGCGGTCCGGGTCGTCCAAAGTGGACCCGAAGAGCCGCTCCAGCTGGCGCAGGCGGTAGCGCACCGTCTGCGGGTGCACGTCGAGCAGGTGGGCGATCTCCGGGGCGCTGCGCCTGCTCTCCAGCCAGATCAGCAGCGTCTCGCTGAGCTTGTCGTGCTGCTTGCCGGTCAGCTCGGCCATCGGCGCCAGCGCCCGCGCGGCGATCTCGTTCACCAGGAACGGGTCGTTGAGCAGCCACAGCACCGACAGGTGCCGGTCGAACCAGGTCACCGCGACGTCGGGCAGCGCCCCCCGGGCCACCAGCCCCAGCGTGCGCCGGGCCCAGCGCAGCGACTCCGCCGCCGCGGGTACCGGCACCGCGGGACCCACCGCGGCGCGCCAGCCGGGCAGCTCGGCGGCCAGGTCGGGCACCAGGTCGCGGTCCTGCTCGCCGAGCACCAGGCACGGCTCCGCGCCCTCCAGGTCCACCAGCACCCGACTGTCCACAGTGGCCCCGATCGGCGCCGCGGCGTCCTCGCGCTGCTCCAGCGCGATGGTCACGACCCGCTCGGGAACCGGCCACCGGGCGCCCTCGGCCAGGCGCGCCAACGCCTGCGGGTTCGGCGGGACCGGGGACAGGACCACCTCCAGCAGCTGCCGCCGCCTGCGCTCCACCGCGCCCAGCTCGCGGGCCCGCACCGAGGCGTGGCCCTCCACCGACAGCGCGGACAGCTCGTCGATGTAGGCGAAGATCGCCTCGGCGAGCAGGCACAGGGTCGCGGTCGGGATGCCCGCCTGCTCGCCCACCTGGGCCATCCGCCGCCAGGCCACCCGCGCGCCGATCCGGTACGCGGTCTGCAGCACGTCGAGGATCGGACCGTCGTAGAGCTCGTGCAGACCCAGCTCCCGGAACAGCCGCACCCGGTCGTCCTGCGGCGCCGACGGGTCGGCCAGCCGGTCGACGAACTGCAGCACCGCCTGCCCGATCCCCTCGGTGACCGCCCGCCCGAACGAGCCGTCCACCCGCCTGCCGAACGCCGGGATGGCCCGGTTGAGCTCGGTCCGGATCTCCTCGGTGAGGTCCTGCACCCGGGGCCGGAACAGCGGCGCCAGCTCGGCGGGCAGCAGCGACCACAGGTCGATCGCCACCTCGTCGCCCGCGCCCGGCGGGGACAGCAGCGAGTCGAAGGCGATCCGCGGCGGGAGCCCGGCGGCCCGGTCCTCGGCGTCGCACTGCTCTGCCACCGTCGGCCTCCTCGGGCGGGGAATCGCGGCGGCACGGCCGCGAGCAATTCCACATTGGTCGTCTGGACGTCCGCCACGGAATCTACCGCCGCAGTAGGACGATTCCGAGAAGTATTTCCTTAACAGCGGCGGGAATCGCTGAAATTGTCATTGTGGAACAGTCCGCCGGAGCCCCTCGCTCAGCCCGCGAGCACGCCGACGGCCGGCCCCGGAACCGGGACCGGCCGTCGGTGCCGGGCTGGGCGTGATCACCCGGCGCGGGGCACCTCCCGGGCGGGTTCCGCGCGGTCGACCGGGGCCAGCAGCCTGCGGGCGCGCAGCGCGATCTCCAGCTCCAGCCGGGCGTCCGGGTCGGCGAGCTGGTCGCCGAAGAGCTTGTCCACCTGGCGCATGCGGTAGCGCACGGTCTGCGGGTGGATGGCCAACCGCTCGGCGATCTCCGGTGCGCTGCCCCGGGTCTCCAGCCAGGCCAGCAGGGTCTCGGCGGTGCGGGCGCGCTGCTTGACCGTCAGGTCGGCCAGCGGCGCCAGGGCGCGCCGCAGCAGCTCGCGCACCAGGAACTCGTCCGCCAGCAGCCACAGCGTGGACAGGTGGTCCTGGCACCAGGTGACCGGCCCGTCCCCGGCGCCCGCGCCGATGATCCCGCGCCGCACCAGGCCCATCGCCCGGCGCGCCCAGCGCAGCGAGGTGGCCGCCTCGCGCAGCGGCACCACCGGCCCCACGCAGGCCCGCCTGCCGCCCAGCCGCGCGGGCAGCCCGCCCAGCTGCCGCTCCGGGTCCGGGACCACCAGGCACGGCAGGTCCCCGTCCATGTCGGTGAGCACGTCATCGGGCAGGCCCGGCCCGGTGAGCTCGTCGGCCTCGCCGTCCGCCGCCTGTTCCACGACCACGACCGCGACGGTCTCGGGCACCCGCCAGCGGGCGGTGGCCGCCAGCTTGGCGATGGCCGCCGCGGCCGCGGGCGGCTCGCCCAGGACCAGCTCGACCAGCCGCCGCCTGGACCGCTCGACCACCCCGACCGACTGCGCCTGCGCGGCGGTGTAGCCCTCGATCGACAGGGTCGAGATCTCGTCGACGTAGGCGAAGATCGCCTCGGCGGCCACGGTGAGCATCGCGGTGGGCAGCCGCTGCTGCTGGCCCCAGGCGGCCAGGTGGCGCCAGGCGACCCGACCACCCACCCGGTAGGCGGTCTGCAGGCAGTCCAGGCTGCGGCCCTCGCCGAACTCCACCCGGCCCAGCCCGCGGAACACCTCGGCCCAGTCCTCGTCGGTGCCGCCGCCGACGCCGACGGTGTCGAGGATGCGCAGCACGGACTGCTCGACCCCGGCCACCATGATCGCGCCGAACTGCCCGTCCAGCGGTTGGGCGTAGGCGGGCACCGCGCGCTGGATCTCGGCGATCATGTCCTGGGTGAGCCTGCCGACCACCGGCCGGAACCGCGCGACCAGCTCCCTGGGCAGGCTCGCCCAGAGCGCGGTCGCCCGGTCCTGCGGTGGCCTGGGCCGCGGCACGGCGCCGAGCCGGGGCCGGGGGTGCTGGTCCTGCCGCGGCGCCGGGGGTGCGGGTCGCCTGCCCAGTTCTGTCGGCATTCTCGTCCCCTTTGCTCGCTCACAAAACTCCACCGCGGCACGCCGTCGGGTGGGCGCTAATTTGTGACGACGACCATAAGTTCGGCTGCCCGCGCGTGTCAAACGAAAGCGCGGCGCGGCAGCGCGCCACTCGTATGGCGCAGAACGGTTCACCGGTTTCCGTTGATGTGGTGGAAACAGGATCGCCGTCTTGTGCGCCAGTGATAAAAGCGCTGTGCGCGCACAGTCGGATCCGCCGGTGTCGATCACCGGCCGTCGCCGTGTTTTGCCATGTCAGACTACCTGGTGGGGATCGAACCACCCGAACGGCGGCAGTCCCGGCTTGGTGATCCCACAAAAGTTACCGGTGAGAACTGTCCGCCGGTGACAAAACCCCGGGCGCGTCGGCGACGCCGAGAACCAGGTTCTTGCCGGGGTCGCCGCGGTTTCAGTAGGGTTTCACCCACCGGTCGGCACGGGTGTCGGCAATCGCGGCCGAAATGCGGTTCCGCGTGGGTTTGCCATTCGGAGTGAGGAAGCGGACTAATGGTCGGTCGTGCGCTCGCCGTCGTGTTCTCCGGTTTGCTCGTCTGCGCGGCCGCGGGGTGCGGGTCGGACTCCCCGGCACCCGCGCCGCAGGCCCCGGCGGTCGGCTGGGTGGACCGGGTGTGCCAGGCGGTCGAGGCAAACGGCGCCCGGCTCTCGGCGCTGCCGCCGATCGACCCGGGCAAGCCCGCCGAGGCCAGGGACGGCCTGCTCGCCTTCCTCGGCACCCTCAGCGAGGCGCTCACCTCGGTCAACGACGGCATCACCGGCGCGGGCGCCCCGCCGGTGGCCAACGGCGGCCCGGCCGTGGACAAGGCCCTGGCGGGCATCGACGGGGCCAAGACCTCGTTGGACTCGGCCAAGTCCAAGCTCGCGGCGATCCCGGTGACCGACCCGGTGGCGTTCCAGGCGGCGATCACCGAGCTCGGCCCCAGCCTCGGCGCGCTGACCGACAGCGACGGTCCGCTCAAGGACCTGCGGGAGAACCCCGAGATCAACGACGCCTACGCCAAGGCCCCCACCTGCCGCAAGCTCGACGGCACCCCGTGAGCCCCGCCCGCCCCCGTGGGTGATCCGGCCTAGCTCCCCGCTGGAGGAGTCCCATGCCCGTCTACCGCACCATCGTCGTCGGCACCGACGGCTCGGAGACCTCCCTGCGCGCGGTCGACCGGGCCGGGGCCATCGCGGGTGACACCGGTGCCGCGCTGGTCATCGTCTGCGCGTACCAGGCCCCCGACCCGCGCGCGGTCGACCGAGCGCGGGACGTGCTCGGCGACGACGTCGGCTACCAGGTGGTCGGCCACACGCCCGCGGCGGAGACCGTGCGCACGGCGGCCGAGCGCGCCACCTCGGCCGGGGCCACGACCGTGGAGACCGTGGTGCGCGACGGCGCCCCGGTGCCGGTGCTGGCCGAGGCCGTCCGGCGGTTCGACGCCGACCTGCTCGTGGTGGGCAACCGGGGGCTGGACACGATCGCGGGCCGCATCCTCGGGTCAGTGCCCGCGGAAGCGGCCCGCAAGTCCACAGTGGACGTCCTGATCGTGCGCACTACCTGACCGGTCGCACCTTCCAGCGCAGCGGCAGCGACCGGTAGTCCGCGGTGTAGCCGTTGCCGATGATCACGCCGTGGTCGTTGATCGCGACCGGGTAGGCCTTCGGTGCCCCGGCGCTGCCCAGGTCGGTCGCCGTGCCCGCGCGCCACAGGAACGCGTGCCGCTGCGTGCCGTCGGGGCTCTCGGTCCAGCCGAGCACGTCGCCCGCGTCGCTGACCGCGACCGCGGCGCTGCGCCCGCCGAGCGGCGACCCGAGGTCGATGGCCTGGCCGCCGCGCCACAGAGCCGCGTGCGGGCCCGACTCGCCGACCACGTCACCGCTTTCGTTGATGGCCTGCGGCCCGGAGGCCACGGTCGCCGAGGTCGCCCCCGCCACCGCGGGCAGCGCGGTCACCTGGCCGCCGGACCAGCGCACGCCGACGCTGCCGACCGTGCCCACCAGCACTCCGCTCTCGTTGGCCGCGCTCACCCGGTAGAAGCCGGTGGCGCCCGGGAGCGTGGGCAGCGGGGTGCAGGTCCCGGCGGTGCAGCTGTAGGCGTAACCGGTGCCGGTGCGCGGGAGGAGCGCGCCCGCGGTCAGGCCGTTGTCGGTGACGACGTTGAGGCTGAGCTCCGGGCCGTTGCCGTTCAGCGGCGTGTACGTGCCGTTGGACCAGACCCCGAGGCGCTCCAGGTGGTAGCCGTAGGGCGAGCTCGAGGACGCCAGCGGCACCAAGCCGGTGCTGTTGATGCCGCTGGTGACGAAGTAGCCCTTGTGCGGGGTGGTGATGACGGTCGTCTTGCCGCGGAACCAGATCTTCGGCGTGCGCTCGTAGGAACCCGAGGCCACCACGGAATCGGTGCCGACGACCTGACCGCGGTCGTTGATCCCGGACGGCGACCCGACCCCGAGGTCGGTGACCGCCGCGCCCTTCCACAGCGCGACGTGGCGGGGCCCGGTGGGGAAGGAGACCGCGCCCGCGATCTGGTTGCCGCTGTTGAGCGCGATCAGCTCGCCGCCGGTGCCGTCGGCGGGCAGGGGCAGGATCTCCGCGGACACCAGGGGGCCGCGCGCGGCGGCCTCGGCGGTGCCGGCCGTGAACGGCACGGCCACCGCGAGCGCGAGCAGCGCGGCCGGGGCGACGCGAGTGAGGATCTTGGGGGACATACCCGCAGGCTAGTGCCGGGCCCGGGTACCGCGGCAGCGCCGGACAGCCCAATGTCGTTGTTCGGCGAACCGCTTGTCTTGACGGGTGAAGTGCTCGCCGGACAAGGGATCCGGCGGTCGGTCGGTCTACTTGGGAGGGTGGGGGCGCCGGGTGCGCCGGACGCCGAGCAGCAGACCGCCGAGCGCGACGAGCAGCACCCCGAGGCCCACCAACGCGCCGAGCCCGGCGCTCACGCCGGTGACAGCGAGGTCGCTCGGGCCCGGGCCGCCGCTGGGCTGTCCGGGGATCTCGCCGGAGCTCGCCCCGCCCTCCGGCACCGGGCTGAGCACCGGCGTGGTGGTGGGGCTGGTGGTCGTGCTCGGCTGGGTGCTCGTGCTGGTCGTGGTCTCGCCTGCGGTCGTGGTGGTGGTCGCCGACGTCGTGGTCGTGGTGGTCGTCGTGGTGGTGGGCGCGTCGCAGTCGGGTGTGGTGAAGACGTTGTTGTCCAGCGAGACCTGGCCGTTGCGGGCGAGCGCGCGCCCGGCGACCGCGGTCCCGGTGGTGACGGTGATCGAGGTCAGCGCCATGATCGTGCCGGTGAACGACGAGTTCGTGCCCAGCGTCGCCGAGCTGCCCACCTGCCAGAACACGTTGCACGCCTGGGCGCCGTTGACCAGCGCGACCGCGCTCGCGGACGCCGTGGTCAGCGTCGAGCCGACCTGGAAGATCCACACCGAGTCCGGGTCACCCGCCGCGTCGAGCGTGAGCGTCCCGGTGAGCCCGATCGAGCTGGACGCCGTGTACACGCCCTCGACCAGCGTCTGCCCGCCGAGGTCGCCCGCGACGGACCCCGTGGTCGGCCTGCCCGCCGCGTCGTTGTAGGCGAGCACGAGGTCGGACTGCGCCCCCAGGGCGGCGGCGTTGCCCGCGTTGGTGGTCCCCGCGGCCAGGCCGGGCGGGAACCCGGTGATCGCGGTGCCCGGGCTGACCCCGAGGTCGCCGTCGAGCGTGCTGGGCCCGGTGTTGGTGACCGCCTGCCCAGCGAGCACCGAGTACGTCCCCGCCCTCCCGAGCCCCACGGGCGTACCCGCCGCGCGCGCGGCGGGCGTGCTCGCGGGGAAGAGCACCACCCCCACGGCCAAGACCAGCACGGCGAGGGGCGGCAGCAGGCGGTGGTACCCGCGAACGGGTTGGTGCGGGGCGGTCATGGCGAGCCTCTCGTCGACCGGCAGAGCAGAGCGGGCGAGGGCTGGGCCCGAACAGGGACGCTGGGGCGTGACCTGCGGTGGACGGTAGCCCGACCAGACCGGGACCGACCGGTTGTTCACCCATCCGTGGGCGGGTTGGTCGGGCTCGCCCAGGATCTGACCGCCTTCTGTCCGCCCGGAACGGGTCGTCCTCCGGAGCGGACCACCGGATACTGGCGGTTCGCCCGAGTACCCCGGGGGTGCGGACCGTGGTGTCGCTGACCTTGATCGCCACCTGGGCGGCGGTCTGCGTCCTGATGTCCCGGATCCACCGGCGGCTCCAGGCCAAGGGCTACCGCGGTCCGGTACCGCCGGTCCTGGCCTGGGTGATCACCCTCGGCGCGGTGTTCGCGGCCGTGTGGTGGTGGTTCCAGACCGCCGCCGAGGCAGGCGACCCGCACCCGGTCGGGTGGAGGTTCGCGCTGCTGGTCTGCACCGTCCACGCGGCCCTGCTCGCGGTGGCGGCCCTGGTCGTCCGGGTGCTCCCGGTGAGCAGGCGACGGCCCGCGGGCCAGCGGGCGCCGCGGCTGCCGTTCCGGCTCATCGGCACGCTGGTGGTCGTCCTGACGACCGCCGCGGTGGGATACCTGCTGGCCACCGACCCCGAGCACAGCCGGCCCGCGTACGGGGCCGCCATCATCGGATTCGCCTTGGCGTACCGGTGCTTCGCCGCGGTCCAGCGCGTCGCCCAGGAGCCACCCGGCCCCGTCCGCCCGGGCAGCTCGGTGGTCTTGTACATGCGCGGGTTCGCCCATGAGTCCACGCGGTTCACCACGTACACGGGATACCAGGAGGTGTCCGCCGGGCGGGTGCTCGACGCCCTGAACCCGACCGCCCGGGAGCACGTGACCTTCGAGCGCTTCCTCGAACCCACCGCGCGGGCGCGGCTGGGGGAGTGGCGGGGCCTCGGGAACCCGACCGACTACCTGCCCCCGGTGGGCGCCCGCCGGGAGTACGTGGACGACCAGCGGTGGCGGGAGGCGTTCACCGCCCTGGTCCGACCCGCGCGGTGCGTCCTCACCCACACCGCGCCGTGGCCCAACCTCCCCTACGAGCTGGGTGTCATCCGCGACGAGGGGGCCGCTGAGCGGTTGTTCGTCCTGACACCGCCGCGGCGGCGCGGACCGGTGCTGCGACTGCTCGTGTGGGCACGGGGCCAGGGGCCGGTCGGGTGGGACGAGTTCGTGGCGGTGGCCCGGCGACCGGACAAGCGGCTCGGGCGCGCGGGGTTCGAGTTCGGCGCGGACCCCGGCTCGGGTGCCGTGGTCACCTTCGACGCCCGCGGCCGGGCGCTGGTCCTGGCCCGTGGCGCCGCCACCCCGCAGGAGTACCTCGACCCGATCCGCACGCACCTGGAGCGGGTGGAGCGGCGCCTGCGCCACGCGGCGGAGGTCGCGGGACACGAGCGCGCGGCCGAGGGCGGCCCGGAACGCGGCGGCGCCACCCCCGCCTGACCGACCGAGGCGGGGGTGGCGCCGGTTCCTGCGGCTACGCGGGGACTAGAAGGTGAGCTTCCAGCTGTCGATGTAGCCGGTGTCCTGGGCGTAGGTGTCCTGCACCTTGAGCTTCCAGGTGCCGTTGGCCGCCTCCGAGGAGGCGTTGACCGTGTAGGTCGCCAGGATGTTGTCGGCCGAGTCGCTCGTGCTCGAGTTCTTCAGCCGGTACGCCGAGCCGTCCGGGGCCACCAGGTCCACGACCAGGTCGCCGCGGTAGGTGTGCTTGATGTCCACGTCCACCTTGAGGGTGGCCGGGGCGTTGCCGGAGATGCCGCTGACCGCGATGTCACTGGTGATGGCCGCGCCCGCGTCCGGGATGTTGACGTTGTTCGCGTTCTCGAACACCCGGCCGTTCGGCGGCTGGGTGGTCGTCGTCGGCGGGGTGGTCGTGGTGGTCGGCGGCTGGCCGCCCAGCTCGGCCGCCTTCGCCGCGATCGCCGAGGACAGCGCGCTGACCTGGCCGTACACGCCCGGGTAGTTCGGCCGGGCGCAGCCCTGGCCGTAGGAGACGATGCCGACCTGGATCCAGGCGTTGTTGTTGTCCCGGCGGAACATCGGGCCGCCGGAGTCGCCCTGGCAGGTGTCGGTGCCGCCCTGGGTGTAGCCGGCGCAGATCTCGACCGGGGCCTTGAGGCTCGGGTACGCCGACTTGCAGGAGGTGTCGGCCACGAACGGGACCTGGGCCTTGAGCAGGTAGCGCTGCTGCGCCCCGCCCTCGGACGCCGCGCCCCAGCCGGCGATGGTGAAGGTGCCGGTGTCGTAGTCCGCGGTGGTGGCGATCGGGAGCAGCGCCGCCCCCGGGATCCCGCTGGAGAGCTGGATCAGCGCCCAGTCGCCGCCGGTCGAGGTGGAGTAGCCCGGGTTGCGGTAGACGTACTTGGAGGTGCGCGTGACCCGCGAGGAACCCTGCAGGTCGACGTCGCCGTAGGTGGCCGTGATCGAGGTGTTGTTGCCGGTGCTGGTGACGCAGTGCGCCGCGGTCAGCACCAGTGTCTCGCTGTACATGGCGCCGCCGCAGCCCATGGACAGCCGCACCATGAACGGGAACTCGCCCTGGGCGGCGCGGGTGCCGCCGACCACCTGGGGCTGCATCGTGCCGGGGTCGCCGGGCGGGGGAGCGGCGATCGCCTGTCCGGCGACCGCGGCCGCGGCGGCGATCGTGCCGACCGCCAGGGCCAGGGCCTTCTGGAGCTTGGTCAACCTCTTCAACGCGGGATCCTCTCAGTGTCCACACAGCACCGTTGGCCGGCTGCTGCTGCAGGGTGTGGAGATCGAGCCGGGGTTGGTCAGAACGTGAGCTTCCAGCTGTCGATGTAGCCGGTGTCCTGGGCCGCGACGTCCTGGGCCTTGAGCTTCCAGGTGCCGTTGGCGACCTCGGTGGAGGCGTTCACGGTGTAGGTCGCCAGGATGTTGTCGGCCGAGTCGCTGGTGCTGGAGTTCTTCAGCCGGTAGGTGGAGCCGTCCGGCGCGACCAGGTCGAGCACCACGTCGCCGCGGTAGGTGTGCTTGACGTCCACGTCCACCTTGAGGGTGGCGGGCGCGTTGCCGGTCACGCCGGTGACCGCGATGTCACTGGTGATCGCGGCGCCCGCGTCCGGGATGTTGACGTTGTTCGCGTTCTCGAAGACCTTGCCGGTGGGCGGGTTCGGGTCGCTGCCGCAGGTCTTGCCGATCGCCCGCGGCGGGCAGTCCGAGTAGTCCAGGAAGTAGAGCACCGCGGCCTTGTTGCGCGCGGTCTCCCGGTTGATCACCTCGTCGGGCGGGTAGAAGCCGCCACCGCTGGAGCCGGTCGGGTACATCTCGAAGGTGAACGCCCAGATCTTGTGCGCGCCCCACAGGTAGTCGTCGATCGCGCCGTCGGTGATGTAGAGCGCGGAGTCCTGCTCCGGGGTGTAGCCGTTGGTCTGCGCCATGGCCTTGCCCAGGGTGGAGAAGGTGGTGTACTCGTCGCGGGTCATCCCCGGCACGACCTGCTCCTGGGTCCAGCCGAACGGCCACATGACCAGCTCGCTGTAGGAGTGGAAGTCGATCGCGGTGACGATCTGCTGCTTGCCGCCGACCACCCGGCTCTTGACGAAGTTCTGCACCGTGGACACCTCGGGCGCCGAGCCGGGGGCCGGGCCGCGGTAGGTCTCCGAGCTGGTGCTGGTCGAGGAACCGCCGCAGCAGCCCCACTTGTAGTCCCAGTTCCGGTTGAGGTCGGTGCCCACGTAGGACGACCCGGAGTTGGGCTGGCGGTTTTTGCGCCAGCTCTTGTAGGCGCCGGTGCTGATGTCGTACTCGCCGCCGTCGGGGTTGAGGTCGGGCAGGATCCAGATCTCCCGCGAGTCCACCAGCGACTTGATCTTGCTGTCGGTGCTGTAGTTGTCGGTGAACAGGTTCACCAGGTACACCGCCATCTCGACGGTGATGTGCTCGCGGGCGTGCTGGTGGTGGGTGAACAGGACCTCGGGCTCGTTCTCGTCGGTGGCGGCGTTGTCCGAGATCTTGACCGCGTACAGGTCGCGGCCCTGGTAGGACTTGCCGATCACCTGCTTGGTGATGATCCCGGGGTGCGCGGCGACGGCCTGGTCGATGACCTGGGTCATCTCCGCGTAGTTGTGGTAGCCGGAGTCGGCGCTCGGGAAGTCCTGGGCGCCCATCCCGCCGCGGTCGGTCGGCACGGTGGCCTCCGCGACGACCTTGAGCCCGAGGGCGCGGATCTTCGCGACCTCGGCCGGGGTGGCGGTGATGAGCGTCCGGCTGTCCTCGGCGCCGTTGATCGCGGCACCGGTGGCCGCGATGGCGTTGCGCTGCTGCGCGGTGCGGACGTTCAGGACGGAGTACTCGGCGGACGCGCGCTGTTCCTGGCCGGAACCGGCGCTCTCGCCCGCTGTGGCACTGCCCGCCGTCGAGGCGACGACGGCGACCGCCGCCACCGCGCAGGCGAGCAGGGAAAGACGGGTGCGTTTCAACGTACCTCCCGCAGGGGGCGCCGCTAACGGCGCTGGAGGGATTGCCGCGCGGTCGGCGCGCTAACCCTCACAAGCCCGCCGACTGCGTTACCGGCGAATAGTGGTGCCTGTCGACCGGTGGCCACAAGGGCACGCGCACAATGGGATGTTCCCGGTTCTTTCCCAGACCCGAAAATGGCCAGGTCGCCACGTTCGGCGACCGGTGAATCCACTCCTTGGTGGCCGCTGTGCAGGTCAACGACGGCAACGGACCGCGATGGTCTCTCTCTGTCAACGGTGGAAGCCGCTGCCCACACGTTCGGCCCAGCCGATAAGTCCGGCTTGCCCGGTGCCGGTTTCGCTATGTCGTGGGGTTTCCCCGGCTGTTACCGGATCGGGTAACTCCCAATAGGGATGACCCTCGTTCGACAGGCGCGCCCGCTTGTTCTGAATACACCGAACGGCGATTCCGAACGCACACCGGCGATTTCCCACGGACCCGTAGCGCCATCCGCAACGAACCCCCCTTCCGCCGCGGCGGCACTGGAGCTACCTTGCGGTAGGTGATGGACCCGTCCCCCTCCGGTTTCGCCGACGCCCTGCGCGCGGCCATCCAGCACCGCGACACGACCCTCGAACGGGTCGCCGAGCACCTGCGCGACCGCGGCACCCCGGTCAGCCTGGCCACGCTCAGCTACTGGCAGACCGGCCGCAGCAGACCCGAACGGCCCAGGTCGATGGCCGCGCTCGAGCACCTCGAGGACCTGCTCGGCCTCGGCCGGGGGACACTGCGCGCCCTGCTGGACGCCCCCAAGCCGCGCGGCCGCGCCGCCAGGAGGACCCCGGTCCCGGTCCAGGGCTCCGCCCCGTGGTCCGACACCGGCGAGTTCCGCAGGCTGGTCGCCGAACTGGACCTGAGCCAGGACGCCCACCTCACCCGGATCAGCGCCCACGACCGCATCGAGATCGGCGCCGACCGCGCCAAACGCCTGCAACGCACCCGCCAAGTCCTCCGCGCCGAGACCGACGGCGTCGACCGCCTCGTCGTCACCAGCTGGGCAGAACGCCGGGGCGGCCCACCACCAACGCTCGCGGGCACCCGCAACTGCACCCTCGGCAAGGTCAACGTCGACGTCCGAGGCGGCCAAGTGGCGGCCGAACTGCTCTTCGACCACGCCCTGACCCGCCGCGAGACGATCATCGTCGAACACGAGACCCACGTCCCGACCCCGCGCCCGGTCGCCTACGGCCACCAGCGGATGAGCAGGCTGCCGGTCCGCGAGTACCTGATCGAGATCCGCTTCCACCCCCGAGCACTCCCCAGGTACTGCGTCCAGTTCAGCGAGGTGGCGGGCCGGGAGCAGGTCCGCGCCATCACCCTGGACTCGGCCTACACCGCCCACGCCGTAGCCCTGGACCTCGACCCCGGCCGCTACGGCATCCGCTGGTCCTGGGGCGCTCCCTAGCCCCTCCCGCAGCCGAGTCGGCCGACCACCAGACCCCTGCCCCCACCCACCCGACGACTCCCAACTCCCCCTCCCTCCCACCCAACTCACCCACCCAACTCCCTCCCATCCACCCAACTCACCCACCCACCCACCTCCAGCCCGGCCACCCACAGCCCCCCGGCCACACATCTCCCGCCCACCCCCCGATCGCACCCTCTGCAGCCCACCCACCAAGTCCGCCCCGACAACCAAGCCCCCCACCCTCCAACCTCCCGTCCCCACCACCAACCCCAGCCCGGCAACCCACCGCCCCGCTGACCACTCCCCGCCCTGCATCCCATACGCAGCCAAAACACGGGCTGGACCTGGGTGTCAAGGCATCTTTCCCGCCTTGACACCCAGGTCCAGCCCGTAGTCACAATTGTGCGTAGGGAACGCAGGCCCCATGACACCCCGGGGCGCGGCCCCCTGACACCCCAGGCGCAACCCCAACAAGCAGCCACACACGCAGCGAACTGTCACCCCCATAAGGCATCCTGAGCACGTGACGGAAGACCCCCTCTACGCAGGCCTGTCCTCAGTGGCCCGCCAGGAGGCCACGAGATTCGCCGACCGCAACCTCCGGGTCCGCCGCTCGGCCGTCGTGCACGCCGTCCGCATGATCCCGTGGGTGGCAGGCCTGACCCTCCCGTCCCCGGCCTGCGGTCAGGGCTGGTCCGGCCCGGGCGCGGGTGAGCTCCACCCCGTCCCGGACGCGGTCAACTGCGGCCACTGCCTCTCCTCCGCCGAGGCGCGGGCCGCGGCCGCCACCGGCGACGGCACCTCCCAGCCCCCGCTGCCGTTCCGGTGATCAACGTCCTCGGCGAAGCCCTCGTCGACCTCATCGCGGGCCGGGACGGCCGCACCTTCACCGCCCACCCCGGCGGCAGCCCCGCCAACGTCGCCCTGGGCCTGGCCCGGCTCGGCGTCCCGGCCACCCTCACCACCCACCTCGGCGACGACCTGTTCGGCGCCATGGTCCGCGCCCACCTCGAACAGTCCGGGGTGGACATCCGCGCGCTACCGACCCGCGACACCAGCCTCGCCTTCGCGGCCACCGACGAGCAGGGTGTGGCCCGCTACGACTTCCGGGTCACCTGGGACGCCGAGCGGATCCCGCCTGCCCGGGGCTTCCTGCACACCGGCTCGCTGGCCGCCCTGCTCGGGCCCGCGGCGGTGGAGGCCGCGATGGCCGCCGCGGACACGGTCTCCTACGACCCCAACGTCCGCCCCTCCCTGTCCGGCCCGGTGGCCCAGGAACGCGAGCGGGTCGAGCGCCAGGTGTCCCTCGCCGACATGGTCAAGGTCAGCGAGGAGGACCTGGCGTGGCTCTACCCCGGCGCGGACCCGCACGCCACCGCACGCGACTGGCTCGACCGCGGGCCGCGGCTCGTCGTCGTCACCCTCGGTGCCAACGGCGCGCACGCCATCACCGCATCGAGCGCACTCGACCGACCGGGGCCGCGGACCACCGTGGTGGACACCGTCGGGGCCGGTGACGCGTTCACCGCGGGGCTGCTCGCCTGGCTCACCGAGGCCGACCTGCTCGCCACCCCGGCCGAGGCCGACCTGCCCGCGCTGCTGGACTTCGCCAACGCCGTGGCGGCCATCACGTGTGCCCGCGCCGGCGCGAACCCGCCGACCCGGGAAGAAGTCGGGCGCGCGACCAATCCGCTGCCCTGACGGCAACGAACAACGCACGGCCATCATTCGTTTCCGCCGGTCACCGTACTGAGCACCCGAACGCGTCCATCCGGGTACGACGTACGTCGGGGGCCGTCCGAGGCGGCCATCGGATGTCCTACGCTGTTCACCGTCCGTTGTCGAACTGTGGAGTCCATCACATGACGCCCGCTGAACGCTCGTCGTGCGAGATGTACCCGAGGGTGGCCGCACTCGACTTCGAGGCGCCCAACCAGGCCAGGATGTTCGACGCCCTGCTGGGCGGGCGGGACAACTACGCCGCCGACCGGGCGCTGGTCGACCGGATCGCCGAGATCGCCCCGCACGTGCACGAGATGGCCCGCGACCACCGCGAGTGGTTCGGCCGGGCGCTCCGGCTGCTGGTCACCCAGCGTGGCGTCGACCAGTTCCTCGACCTCGGCTCGGGCCTGCCCACCGCCGACAACACCCACCAGATCGTCCAGCGGCACAACCCCGAGGCGCGGGTCGTCTACATCGACACCGACCCGGTGGTCCTCGCGCACGGGCGCGCGCTGCTGGAGGAGAACGAGTACACCCACATGGCCGACCTCGACCTCACCGACCCGCGCTACGCCAGCACCGACCCCGACCTGTGCCGCAAGGTCGACTTCGAGCGCCCGGTCGCGGTGATGCTCTGCGCGGTCACCGGGCACATCGTCGACGAGCGGCGGGCCCACGACACCGTGCGCGGCTGGATCGACGCGGTGCCCTCCGGCTCGTTCATCGTGCTCAGCCAGCAGTACGACCCGGCCGACGGGAGCAGGCACAGCGAGCTCGCCCAGGCGCTGCAGGCGGCGTTCGTCGGCACCGACGTGGCAACGGTGTTCCGCACCCGCGAGGTGATCGAGGGCTACCTCGAGGGTTTGGAGCTGATCGACCCCGGCCTGACCTACCTGCACGAGTGGTGGCCGGACGGCCCCCGGCAGACCCCGCTGACCGACATGAACTACATCATGCTGGGCGCCTTGGCCCGCAAGCCCTAGCCCGTCGGTGAGAGCTAGTCGAGTCCCAGCCCGCGGCGCAGCGCGAACCCGTCGACGTAGGTGTCCTTGCGGCTGAACGCGCCCACCGGGCAGGTCAGCACGTCCACCGCGGCCAGGCGCATCGGCCGCCCGGTCGGCTGCCCGACCTCGTCGCCCACCGGGAACGGCAGCGCCAGGGTCGCGCTGATGTCGTACTCCAGCACCACCAGCCCCTCCCGCACGTGGCTGCGGCGCATGTCGGCGCGGTAGTCGGGCAGCGCGGCGAAGAAGAACGCGAACTGCTCACGCAGCGCGGCGCTCCCGCGGACCTCGGTCAATCCCTCCACGTGAAGGTGGAACACCATGTCGTCGGTCTGCATCGACAGGATGGCGTCCAGGTCGTGGTCGTTCCAGGCTCGCGCGTAGGCCGCCGCGAGCTCGGTTGTGTCGCGCGTCGTCGTGGCCATGGCGCCTCCTCGTCGGCGAGCCCCTCGACCCCAGTCAACCAGCGTGGTGATCACCTGGACAACCGCCGACCAGGCGTCACTCCAGCCCCGCGCGCACCATGGCCACCAGCGTCCGGGCCGGTGGGCTGAGCGGTCCGGACGCGCGCCAGGCCAGCTCGATCCGCCCGCGCGGCACCGGGTGCGTCAGCTCGACCCGGCGCACCCGGTCGCGGTGCAGCTCGGCGATCGCCACCGGCACCACCGCCACCCCCATGCCCTTGGCCGCGAGTCGGGCCAACACCTCCGGCGCGCTGGCCTCGAACCCGACCCGCGGCGCGAAACCCGCCACCGCGCACGCGTCCTCCAGGGCCGAGCGCAGCCCGGACCCGCGCGGCAGGCTGCCCAGCACCCGGTCGCGCAGGGCGGCCAGCCGCACGGAAGTCTTGCCCGCCAACGGGTCCGCCGCGGCCACGACGGCGACGAGCGCGGTGTCGGTGAGCGGGACGCCCTCGAGCCCGGCGGGCGTCGACCCGGACACGCTCACCCACGCCAGGTCCACCGAACCGTCGAGCAGCCCGGCGACCAACCGGTCGGAGGTGTCCTCGCGCAGGCTGACCTCCACGGCCGGGTGCCGCGCGTGGAAGGCCCCGAGCAGCTCCACCAGCTCGTCGGCGGGCGTGGCGGTGAGCATGCCGACGGTGACCCGGCCGCGCAGCAGTCCAGCCAACTCGTCCATCGCCAACCGCGCGTCGGCCGCGGCGCGCAACGCCGACCGGGCGTAGGGGAGCAGCACCTCACCGGCCTGCGTCAGCCGCACGGCCCGACCGCGGTCGAACAGCGGGTGGCCCAGTTCCCGTTCCAGCTGCCGGATCTGCGCGCTCACGCCGGGCTGGGCGACGTGCTCGCGCGCCGCCGCCCGGGTGAAACTGCCCTCCTCGGCCACCGCGAGGAAGTACGCGAGCTGCCGGAGTTCCATAAGTGCCAGTTCTACCACTCACAAGAACCAGCTATTCGACTTATGGTCGCGCGGTCACCAGACTGGAGTTGAACCCGAGGAGAGGAAGCCTGTGATGACCCCGGAAGAGACGATGCGGACCTACTTCGACGCCTGGCGCGCCAAGGACTTCGACCGCTTCCGCTCGATCCTGGCCGACGAGGTCACCTTCGCCGGACCGCTGGGCACCGCGGCCGACGCCGAGGAGTGCCGGGCCGGGATCGAGGGCATGTCGCGGATCGTGACCGACATCGAGGTCCAGCGCGTGTTCGTCGACGGCACCGACGTGCTCACCTGGTTCGACCTGCACACCGCCGACGCCCCGCCGCTGCCCACCGCCAACTGGAGCCGCGTGGTGGACGGCAAGGTCACCCGGATCCGGGTCACCTTCGACCCGCGGCCGTTGTTCCCACCTGCCCGATGACCCGGTGCGCCAGCAGGGTCCCGCCCGCCATCGCCGCCGGGAACACCAGCAGCGCGGCGAACGGGATCAGGCACAGCAGGTAGACCGGGACGCCGAAGCCCAGCGTCAGCCCCCGCCTGCCGCGCAGCGCCCGGCGCCGCTCGCCGAGCCCGATCCCCCTGCGCACGAACGGGATCCCGGTCACCTCGACCGCCACCAGCCACGCGCCGACGCACACCGCGAGCACCGGCACCACGGTCTGGCCGAGCACCGGCACGAACCCGAGGACCAGCAGCACGATCGCCCACACCAGCCCGCGCAGCACCAGCAGGACCGCGTCCCGCACCCCGATCCACGCGGCCCGACCCCAGCCGATCTCCTGCGCCCCGGGCACCCCACCGAGCTCGCGGTCCTCGACCCGCTCGGCGATGCTCTCGTAGAACGGCCCGCCCACCACCAGGGTCAGCGCGGTGAACAGCAGCAGCGACACCGCCGCCGCGCCGACGACCACGGCCACCCACACCGCCACCCGCAGCACGATCCGCCACACCTGCGCCCAGTCGTCGGCGAACGGCGTCGCCCAGGCCACCAGGTCGCTCGCGTTCGCCGCGAGCACCCCCAGGCCGGTGAACAGCAGGACGCTGGTGAGCAGCACGGGCAGCGCGCCCCGGGCGAGCAGCGCCCGGTCGGCCAGCACGAGGCGCAGGCCGCGGCCGAGCAGCCCGACACCGGCGCCGAAGTCGCGGAAGAAGGTGATCACGGCCCCGCAGTGTAGGGGGGCGGTTCCGGCTTGACCTCCAGGATGGTCGAACTCCTACCGTTACCCCCGACAGCGCACCAGCACCCAGGGGGACCAGCGTGGACATCCAGATGACGGCGTGGCAATCGCTCTACCGCGCCTCGCACGCCCGGCAGGGCGACCGGGGGCTCTCCCGGGCGACCCTGCGCCGCGTGCTCGCCTTCGCCCGCCCGCACCGCGGCCGAATAGCCCCGTACCTCGGTCTCAGCGTGCTGCTCTCCGCGCTCGCGGTGGCCACCCCGGTCCTGGCGGGCCGGGTGGTCGACGCGATCGTCCGCGGGTCCGCGCCCAGCGTGGTGATCACGCTGGCCGCGGTGATCGCGCTCGCCGCGATCGTCGAGGCCGCACTCGGCCTGGTGAGCCGCTACCTGTCCGCGGGTATCGGCGAGGGGTTGATCCTGGACCTGCGCACCAAGGTGTTCGACCACGTGCAGCGGATGCCGGTCGCCTTCTTCACCCGGACCCGCACCGGCGCGCTGGTCAGCAGGCTCAATTCGGACGTGATCGGCGCGCAACGAGCGTTTTCAGAAACTCTTTCAGGTTTGGTCGGCAACGTGGTCACGCTGCTGCTCACGCTGATCGTCATGATCGGTATCTCCTGGCAGGTGACCCTGCTGGCCCTGGTTCTGCTGCCGGTCTTCGTCATCCCGGCCCGCCGGATGGGCGGTCGGCTGGCCGCGCTGCAGCACGAGGCGGCCGAGCACAACGCCAAGATGAGCACCCAGATGACCGAGCGGTTCTCCGCGCCCGGCGCCACCCTGGTGAAGCTGTTCGGCAGGCCCGCCGACGAGTCGAGCGAGTTCGCCGCCCGGGCGTCGCGGGTGCGCGACATCGGCGTGCGCACCGTGATGGTGCAGTACGTGTTCGTCACCGCGCTCACGCTGGTCTCCGCGCTCGCGCTCGCCCTGGTCTACGGGCTGGGCGGCTACCTCGCGATCATCGGCAGCCTCGACGCGGGCGCGGTGGTCTCGCTGGCGCTGCTGCTCACCCGCCTCTACGCCCCGTTGACCGCGCTGGCGGGCGCGCGGCTGGAGGTCATGACCGCGCTGGTGAGCTTCGAACGGGTCTTCGAGGTGCTCGACCTGCCGCCGCTGATCACCGACGCGCCCGGTGCCCGCGCGGTCCCCGACGGTCCGGTGTCGGTGGAGTTCGACCGGGTGCGCTTCGCCTACCCGGCCGCGGACAAGGTGTCGCTGGCCTCGCTGGAGGAGGTCGCCGCGCTCGACACCCGCGGTGGGGTCGAGGTGCTGCACGAGGTCTCGTTCCGCGCCGACCCGGGGCAGCTGGTCGCGCTGGTCGGCTCGTCCGGCGCGGGCAAGTCCACCATCGCCCAGCTCGCGCCCCGGCTCTACGACGTCGACTCCGGTGCCGTCCGACTGTCCGGTGTGGACGTCCGGGAGCTCACCGCCGAGTCCGTCCGGGACACCCTGGGCATGGTCACCCAGGACGGCCACCTGTTCCACGAGTCGGTGCGGGCCAACCTGCTGCTCGCCCGCCCGGGCGCCACCGAGGACGAGGTGTGGGACGCGCTGCGCCGGGCCCGCCTCGACCAGCTGGTCCGCTCGCTGCCCGACGGCCTGGACACGGTGGTGGGGGAGCGGGGCTACCGGCTCTCCGGCGGTGAGCGGCAACGGCTGACCATCGCCCGGCTGCTGCTCGCCCAGCCCCGGGTGGTGATCCTCGACGAGGCCACCGCGCACCTGGACTCGACCTCCGAGGCCGCCGTGCAGGCCGCTCTCGCCGAGGCGCTCGCGGGCCGCACCGCCCTGGTGATCGCCCACCGGCTCTCCACCATCCGCGCGGCCGACCAGATCCTCGTTGTCGAGGCGGGCGAGGTTGTCGAGCGCGGGACCCACGACGATCTCTTGGCGGCGGGCGGTCGCTACGCCGAGCTCTACCACACGCAGTTCGCCGACCAGGACCGCGCGGCGGGCGAGGGCAGTGAGGGCAGCGCGGGCACGGTCGACGGCGCGGTACCGGTGCCGGTCTGAGTCACCCGGTCGTCCGACGGCCGATCGGGTGAGGCACCCACCGCGAGTCCACACGGGACAGTCGGCCGTCACCGGGCGGAAACCCGGGGGCTTTACAACGTCGGCATTCTAGGGAGATGCCTACCTCAACCAACCCCCAGACCAGTCCCCTCCAGCAGATCGCCGAGACCACCTGCCGCGAGCTCGCCGACGCCCACCCGGCCATCGCCGTGGACGTCGTCGAGGTGGTCGTGCTGCAGGCCGCGGGCGAGCTCGCGGGCCGGTCCCGGTCGGCCGAGGAGTTCGGCAGGCTGCTGCGCAGACGGGCCGGGGCGCGGCTGGCCGCGATGGACGGCGTGCTCACCCCGATCCGGGCGGAGTAGCCCGACCCGGTCAGGTGACCGTCGGTGTCGGTTTCGGCACGGGCGGTCCGGCGGTATCACTCCTTCGAGTGGCGGACGCTTAACATCTACGAAACCGCCGAGGGGACCGCCGATGTCGGAGCAGGAGCAGGACGAGCCACCGGGCTCGCCGCTGCCCTGGTCCAGGACGGATCCGGCGTCCGTGCTGGGGCTGGCCAGGGCCGTGGGCGACGACCTCGCCGACGGCCTGGCGGGCTCGCGGGTGCGGTCCGCCGCGCGCGGGGCGCGCAAGCTGCTCGGCGCCGAGGCCGTGGGCCTGGTCGACCTGTCCGGCCGCCCCACCTGGGCGGGCCGGGTGCCCTCCGGTACCCGCTGGCCCGCCCTGGTCGACCAGGTCCTGCACACCGAGACCGACGCGGGCCGCCCGCCGCTGCGCGCCGTGCCGCTGCACGTGCACGACGAGCTGGCCGGCGTGCTCGTGGTCGCGGGCCCCACCCGCCGCGCGGCCCTGCGCGAGGTCCGGGAGCTGCTCGTCGCGGCGCTGGAGCGGGCCCGGCTGGAGGCCTCCGCCGAACACGCCGCCCAGGCCGAGCTGCGCGCGCTGCGGGCGGAGATCTCGCCGCACTTCGTCTACAACGCGCTCACCGTCATCGCCTCGCTGGTGCACTCCGACCCGGAGCGCTCGCACGAGCTGATGCTCGACTTCGCCGACTACAACCGGTACAGCCTGGCCCGGCACGGCGACTACACGACCGTGGCGGAGGAGTTTCACGCGATCGAGACCTACCTGGCCCTGCAGCGCGCGGTGCTCGGCGAACGCCTGCGCGTGCAGGTGCGGGTCGCCCCGGAGGTCTTGGCGGTCGCCATCCCGTACCTGGTGCTGCAACCGCTGGTGGAGAACGCGGTGCGGCACGGCGTCGAGCCCCGCACCGGCGGCGGCCTGGTCCAGGTCCGCGGCGAGGCCGAGGGGTCCGACTGCGTGATCACCGTCGACGACGACGGCGTCGGCATGCCCGCCGCGCACGCCGAGGCGATCCTGGCCGGGCGCGGCCCGGCGGGCAGCGTCGGCCTGGCCAACGTCGACCGCAGACTGCGCAACGTCTACGGCTCCTGGTACGGCTTGGTCGTGGAGACAGCCGAGCAGGCCGGTACCAGGGTGGTCGTGCGGATGCCGATGTTCGCCCCGGGGGTGGTCCCGTGACCCCGAACCCGGGCGTGCGGGTCTTGGCGGTGGACGACGTCCGGGCCGCCCTGGACGAGCTCTGCCGCCTCCTGCGCGCCGCCCCCGAGGTCGCCGAGGTCCACGCCGCGGGCGACGCCGTCAGCGCACTGAAGATCATCCAGGCCCGCCCGTTCGACGCGGTGTTCCTCGACATCTCGATGCCCGGCCTCAACGGCCTGGAACTGGCGTCGCTGCTGGCCAAGCTCACCGACCCGCCGGTGATCGTCTTCGTCACGGCCTACGACGGCCACGCCGTCTCCGCCTACGGCATCGGCGCCGTGGACTACCTGCTCAAGCCGGTCCGCGCGGAACGCCTCGCCGAGGCCCTCACCCGCGTCTGCCGCGTCACCGCCTCCCGCCAGGCCACCGCGCACGCGGCCACCGCGCCACCCCCCAGCCCCGACGCCATGCCCGCCCTGCCGGTCGAGTCCGACGGCCGGACCAGGTACGTGCGCCGGGGCGAGGTCGAGTACGCCGAGGCGCACGGCGACTACGTCCGACTGCACACCTCCACCGGCGTCCACCTGGTCCGGATGCCCATCTCCAGACTCCAGGAGTACTGGGAGGGATCCGGCTTCGCGAGAGTCCACAGAGGATTCCTGGTAGCCCTCGACGCGGTCCGGGAACTGAGAAGCGACTCCGTCGGCGGCCTGCTCGCGCACACGGACTTAGGCGACGTCCCGGTCAGCAGACGCCACGCCAGAGAACTCAGGGAACGCCTCCTCCAAGCAGCCCAACGCGGCGAACTACGCAAGCGCGGCAGCTGACATGACTCCCACCACCCCCACAGCCACACCGCACCTCGCCGCCCACATCCGCACCCCCTCCGCCCACACCCATTTCCGTCCAGCCCCAACCCCACCCCCCACTCAGCCGCACTCGCGCAATCCACCTGCTCGATTGGGTGGTGTGTCTTTGGGTGGGGGGAGGGGCGATCGTAAACTCGCCGTGGTCGTGGGATGCCCTTCCCCACCCGCTTTTCCCACGACGATCGCCCCTAGGGGCCCCGCCCGAAGACCCACCACCCAATCGAGCACACCCCCCGACCCCGCGAACGCCCACGGCCCGAACCAATCCACCCAAGGCCCAGCGAACCCCCGAAGCACAGCGAACCCCCAGAGCGCAGCGAACCCCCGAAGCACAGCCGGACACCAGCAGTGAGCCCCCACAGACGGATCCCCGTCACCAGTCCGCAAACCCGACTGGCCCACTCCCGCCGCCGCCACCGCACCGCTTGGCGCCCCCCGTCGCTCGACCCCACCGAGGCCCGCCAAGCCTTGGCCGTCTACCGCGCCCAGCGCACCCGCGCCGTAGTCTCGCTGGCCGCGCTCGCGACCCTCCTGTTCGGTCTGCCGATCGTCTTCCAGCTCTTCCCCGCCCTCGACGAGACCCGGGTCCTGGCGATCCCGCTCAGCTGGGTCGCCATCGTCGCCGTCCCGTTCCCGGCGATGCTGCTGATCGCCTGGCACCACCTCCGGGCGGCCGAGTCGGCCGAGGACCCCGAGTGATCGCGGTCTTCGCCGTCGCCCCGGTTGTCCTGATCACCCTGCTGGTCGGCCTGCGCGGTGTCGCCGCCATGCGCACCACCTCGGACTTCCTGGTCGCCTCCCGGCGCGTCTCGCCGCTGCTCAACTCCGCGGCCGTCTCCGGCGAGTACCTCTCTGCGGCGTCCTTCCTCGGGGTCGCGGGTCTGGTGGTCAAGGACGGCATCGGCGGCCTCTGGTACCCGGTCGGCTTCACCGCGGGGTACGTCGCCATGCTCGTGCTCGTCGCCGCCCCCATGCGCCGCTCCGGCGCGGTCACCGTGCCCGACTTCGCCGAGGCGCGGCTGGCCTCCACCGCCCTGCGCAAGCTCGCCGCCGTCACCGTCCTGGTGATCGCGGGCCTCTACCTGGTGCCCCAGTTCCGCACCGCGGGCTTGGTGCTGAGCGTGGTGAGCGGCAGCCCGTACTGGGTGGGAGTGGTGATCGCGGCCGTGGTGGTCAGCGTGACGCTGGCGGTCGGCGGGATGCGCGCGGCGACCTACGTGCAGGCGTTCCAGTTCTGCTTCAAGCTGCTGCTGTTCATCGTCCCGGCGATCTGGCTGCTCGTCCAGGCCGGGCCGCAGGTGCGGCACGAGGCCGTGCACCCGGTGGAGTTCACCCACTTCGCGCACGACACACCGGTCGACTTCGGTCTCGAGGTCACCCTCGAGCTGGACCAGACGACCACCGTCCGGGCCCCCGACGGCACGCCGATCACGTTGCCCGCCGGGGAGTTCCGGGTCGCCGAGGGCACCACACTGGTCTTCCCCGCGGGCACCGAGGTCCCCGGCGTGCGCGGCGGCACCGCCCCCGGCGGTCCCGGCTGGCAGCGGCCGCTGCTCGACCTGCAGGACGCGGGCCACCCGCTGCTGGGCACCTGGGCGGTCCTGATGGCCACCATGCTCGGCACCATGGGCCTGCCGCACGTGCTGATGCGCTTCCACACCAGCCCCGACGGTCGCGCCGCGCGCCGCACCGCGGCGATCACCGTCGGTCTGCTCGGTGTCTTCTACCTGTTCCCCGGGGTCTACGGCACCCTCGCCAAGGTCCTCGTCCCGCAGCTCTACCTCTCCGGCGCCACCGACACGGCCGTAGTCGCCCTTCCGTCCCAAGTGGACAGCGGGATGCCCGGCACGGTGTTCACCATCCTGCTCACCGCGGGCGCGTTCGCCGCGTTCCTGGCCACCTCGCTGGGCCTGCTGCTGGTGGTCGCGGGCGCCATCTCGCACGACCTGCTGCCCGGCGGCGTCGCCCGCCTGCGCTATACCGTGGTCGGCGCCGCGGCCGTGGTCGTGCTGCTCGCCCTGCCCTCGGCCCGGTTGGACGCGGGCGTCCTGGTCACCTGGGGCTTCACCGTGGCCGCCTCCACCTTCTGCCCGCTGCTGGTGCTGGGCATCTGGTGGTCCCGGCTCACCGCCGCGGGCGCGATCGCGGGTGTGGCCGCCGGCCTGCTCGCCTGCGCGGGGGCGATCGTGGCGACGCTGTTCGGCCCGCCGGTCGCGGGCTGGCCCGCCATCATGATCGCCCAGCCCGCGCCGTGGACGGTGCCGCTGGCCTTCGGCACCATGGTGGTGGTCTCGCTGGCCGGGCGGCCGCCCGCCTGGGCCCCGGCCGCGATGCTGCGCCTGCACCTGCGGGAACGCCTCGACCCCGGGCCGGTGCGCGGACGTGACCTGGGCCACTCGTCCTGGTCGGCCCGCCGCTCGTCGGCCGTTCGTCGCAGCACCCGTCGTTTGGGCCGTTGACACCTCAACGTCACCGGCGGTCTCCCTACCGTGGCGCGGACCACACTCGTGCAGGAGGCGCCGATGAGTACCCCTGACCCCGCCCCGACCCGGCCCCCGGACCCGGACTGGGTGGAGATCCACGACAGCGCCGAGTTCGTCGAGCTGCGCAGGCGGCTGCGCCGGTTCGTCTTCCCGATGACCGCCCTGTTCCTGGTCTGGTACCTGGTCTACGTCCTGCTGGCCGACTACGCGCACGCGTTCATGGCCACCAAGCTGGTCGGCGACATCAACGTCGGGCTGGTGCTGGGCCTGCTGCAGTTCGTGTCCACCTTCGTGATCACCGGGCTGTACGTGCGCTACGCCGACCGCAGGCTCGACCCGCTGGCCACCCGCATCCGCGAGGGCATCGAGGACCCGGACAACACCAGTGGAGGTGCGCGGTGAGCGCAGTGGCGGTGAGTGCGGTGGCGGCGGGCGTGACGGGCAACAACCCGGCGCTCAACATCGGCATCTTCGCGGCGTTCGTCGCGTTCACCCTGGTGATCGTGTTCCGGGCGAGCCGCAACACCAAGACCGCGGCTGACTACTACGCCGCGGGCCGCAGCTTCACCGGCCCGCAGAACGGCATCGCGATCTCCGGGGACTACCTGTCCGCGGCCTCGTTCCTGGGCATCGCGGGCGCCATCGCGCTCAACGGCTACGACGGCTTCCTCTACTCCATCGGCTTCCTGGTGGCCTGGCTGGTGGCGCTGCTGCTGGTCGCCGAGCTGCTGCGCAACACCGGCAAGTACACGATGGGCGACGTGCTGGCGTTCCGGATGCGCCAGCGCCCGGTCCGCGCGGCGGCGGCCACCTCGACGATGGTGGTCTCGTTCTTCTACCTGCTGGCCCAGATGGCGGGCGCGGGCGGGCTGGTCGCGCTGCTGCTGGGCATCTCCAGCAAGACCGGCCAGTCCGTGGTGATCGCCGTGGTCGGCGTCATCATGATCGTCTACGTGCTGGTCGGCGGCATGAAGGGCACCACCTGGGTGCAGATCATCAAGGCCGCGCTGCTGATCACCGGCGCGCTGGCGATGACCATCTGGGTGCTGGCCAAGTTCGGCTTCAACCTCTCCAGCCTGCTCGGCGGCGCGGTGGACGCGGGCGGCAAGACCGGTGAGGCGCTGCTGAGCCCGGGCAAGCAGTACGGTGCGACCGGCACCAGCAAGCTCGACTTCCTCTCCCTGGGCCTGGCCCTGGTGCTGGGCACCGCGGGCCTGCCGCACATCCTGATGCGCTTCTACACCGTGCCCACCGCGAAGGAGGCCCGCCGCTCGGTAGTCTGGGCCATCGGGCTGATCGGGATCTTCTACCTGTTCACCCTGGTGCTCGGCTACGGCGCGGGCGCCATCGTCGGCCCGGACGCCATCCGCAACGCCCCCGGCAAGGCCAACTCGGCGGCGCCGCTGCTGGCCCAGGCGCTCGGCGGGCCGGTCCTGCTCGGCGTGATCGCCGCGGTCGCGTTCGCCACGATCCTGGCGGTGGTGGCCGGGTTGACCATCACCGCCTCGGCCTCGTTCGCGCACGACATCTACGCCAACGTGATCAAGAAGGACAAGCTGGAGGACAAGAACGCCGAGGTCCGGGTCGCCCGGATCACCGCGGTGGTGATCGGCGTCGTGGCGATCGTCGGCGGGATCGTGGCCAACGGGCAGAACGTGGCGTTCCTGGTGGCGCTGGCGTTCGCGGTGGCCGCCTCGGCGAACCTGCCGACCATCCTCTACTCGCTGTTCTGGAAGCGCTTCAACACCTCCGGCGCGCTCTGGAGCACCTACGGCGGCCTCGCGGCGAGCATCATCCTGATCGTCTTCTCGCCCGCGGTGTCCGGCAAGCCCTCGACCGCGGCCACCCCGTCGATGGTCACCGGCGTGGACTTCCACTGGTTCCCGCTGGAGAACCCGGGCATCGTGTCCATCCCGCTGGCCTTCCTGCTGGGCTGGCTGGGCACGGTCCTGTCCAAGGAGCGGCGCGACGACAAGTACGCCGAGATGGAGGTCCGCGCCCTGACCGGCGCGGGCGCGGAGAAGGCCACCCCGCACTAGGACCGGCGGCTCACGCGGTGCTGGGGGTCCGGTGGCGGCGCCGGACCAGCAGCACCGCGGCCAGCACGCAGCCGAGCAGCACGGCGCCGCCCGCGCCGTACCACCCGACGAGGTGGTTCGCCGCGGGCGGCGCCGCTCCAACCGCCGCGGCCGCACCCGCGGGCAGTTGGTCGGAGTGCGCCGCGCAGACGATCGGGGGATCGTCCGCCGAACGGGCCGCGCAGGCGACGGTGGCCAGTCGGAGCAGCTCGGGCGGGGTGCCCGCCACGGTCATCGTCGAGTGCAGCACGGCCTCGGCACCCGCCTTCAGGTCGATGTCCCAGGCCACACCGCCCGCTTCCGCCGCGCCCGCCGAGTCCGCCGACCCGAACGTCAGACCGGTCGGCGCGCTCTGGGTCACCCGCAACGCGGTCAGGTCGGTGGTGCCGAGGTTGTGCACCGTGACGGCGTAGACGAGGGTGTCGCCCACCGTGGCGCTGGTGCGGCCGTTGTCGATCGCGATGCGCAACTGCGCCGCCGCTGCCGGGTTGGCCACCGTCGGGTTGGTCACCGTTGGGTTGGTCGCCGTCGGGGCGCCCGCCGCGGCGGGCGAAGCGGTCAGCGGCACGGCGCCGAGGCCGCCCACGAGCATGTGGGCCAACCGGGTCACGGGTTTCATGGCTCTCCTTCGGCGGATCACCGCACTACAGCGCGCCCGCGATGTACTCCAGCGTCACCGAGTACGTGTCCGACTCGATGAACGGGATCTGGATCCGGTAGTCGTTGCTGACCGCGTCGCCCTGGGGCCCGGACGGCGTGCCCTGCTGGTGCACCACCAGCGGGGTGTCCGCGGACAGCCCGCGGAACTCCCCGGCCCCGTTCTCCCGGACACCCAGCAGCCCCACCGGGATGCTCGCGGTGTTGCCCGGCGTGGCCGGTGCCAGGACGGCACCGGTGGCCCGCACGGTCACCGCGTACCCGCTCGAGCTGTTGGTGGTGACCGTCATGGTGACGACACCGTCCGCGCTGACCGTGCTGCCGGGCAGGCCGGTCAGGGTGAACGAGGGCGTCAGGCCGCTCAGCGTGAGCGTCCGGGCGGCGAGCCCGGTGCTGGTGGTACACCGGGGGTCCGTGCTGTCCGCGGCGCACGAGCCGCCGACCGAGAGCGAGCGCACGCGGTTGTCCAGGCTGCCGTCCCCGGTCCCGCCGAGGGCGGCGGTGACCGAGTAGCGGATCACCACGGTCGCCCCGACCGGCAGCGCGCCGGTCCACCCGAGCTCTTCGTCCACATAGGACACGGTGCCGGTCGTCGCGGTCGCGTCGCCGTTGTACGCGGCGTCGTCGAGGACGCCGGTCAACGAGTCCACCAGCGCCGCGGCCGGGTAGTCGGCCGCGCCGGTGTTGGTCGCCGTCACGGTGTAGCCCAGGGTGCCGCCCGCGACCACCTGGCTCGCGTCCGCTGTCTTGGCGATGTCCAGCCCCGGCACCAGGACCGCCACCACCGCGCCGCAGCGCGGGTCGGCACCGGTGGCGCAGTTGCCGCCCTGGGTCGCCGAGGTCACGGTGTTCGCCAGGCTGCGGTCCCCGCCCGCGGGGAAGCGGACCGCGGCGCTGTAGGTGATGACCGCGGTCTCCCCGACGGCCAGCGCGCCGGACCAGGTCAGCGTGCCGTCGGCGTACTCGACGGTCCCGGTGCCCGCCGTGGCGTCGCCGCCGTAGTCGGCGTCGTCGAGGACGTCGACCAGCGGGTCGGTGAAGCTCGCCGGGAGGTAGTCGGTCTCCCCGCTGTTCAGCAGGGTCACGGTGTAGGTGACGGTGCCGCCCGCGATCACCACCGCGGTGTCCGCCGCCTTGGTCAGCAGCAGCGCGGGCACCAGCACCCGGACCTGGGCGACGCAGGCGGGCGAGGCGCTCTCCGGGGGGCACGTGCTGCCCGGTGAGGTCGAGGCGACCCGGTTGTCCATCTGCTTGTCCCCGGTGTCCGGGTCGTGCACGGTGATCGAGTAGGTGATGACCGCGCTCGCCGCCACCGGCAGGTCGCCGGTCCAGGTCAGGGTCTGGTCCTCGTAGCCGAGGACACCGCTGGAGGCCTCGGCGTCACCGTTGTAGTCGGCGTCGGGTAGCACGGCGCTGAGCGCGTTCGTCACCACCGCGCCCAGGTAGGCGGTCTGGCCGGTGTTGGTGATGACGATCGTGTACTCGACGACCGCGCCCGGGGTCGTCACCGGGGCACCCGCCACGATGACCAAGGTCAAGGCGGGTACCAGCACGGTGACCGCCGCGGTGCAGGCCGGGTTCCCGGACCCGACCGGACAGCTGCTGCCCTGCGCCTGCGACACCACGGTCGTGGACAGCGCCTTGTCCCCGGGGTCGGGATCGCGGACGGTCACCGCGAAGCCGATGGTGGCGGTGGCCCCGACGGCCAGGCTCCCGGTCCAGCCCAGCGCGGGCGCGGTGTAGGTCGGCACGCCGCTGGAGGCGGTGACCACCCCGTCGAACTCCGCGTCGTCGAGGATGTCGGTGAGCGCGGTGCTCACCGACGCCTCGGGATACGGGGTCTGCCCGGTGTTGGCGATCGTGATCGTGAACGCGATCCGCTCACCGGGGGTCGCGGTGGCCGTGCCCGCCGTGATCGCCACCGACAGGCCCGGGATCAGCACGGCGACGGTGCTCGCGCACTGCGGTTGGGTCCCGCAGGTGCTGCCGGGCTCGGCGGAGCCGACTGAGGCGGCCAGCACCCGGTTGCCCAGGTCCGGGTCGGCGACGGTCACCGTGAACGTCGTGACCGCGGTGGCGCCGATGGCCAGGTCACCGGCCCAGGTGAGGCTCTGGCCGACCAGGGTGACCGTGCCCGCGGTGGCCACCGCGTCACCGTTGTAGGCCGCGTCGTCGAGGATTCCGGCGAGCGGGGTTGTGACGCTCGCGGTCAGGTAGGCGGTCTGGCCCGCGTTGCGGACGGTGACCGTGTAGCCCACCGTCCCGCCCGGCACCGTGCTGGTGCGGTCCGCGGTGATCGCGATGTCCAGTGCCGGGATCCGCACCATCACCTGGACGGCGCACCCGGGTGCCGGGGCGCCGGAGGGGCAACTGCTGCCCAGCTCGTCCGACCGCACCACGTTGACCATGTTCTTGTCGCCGAGGTCGGGGTCGTCCACCCGCACGCTGTAGCCGACGACCACGCTCTGCCCGACCGCCAGGTCGCCGGTCCAGGTGAGTGTCTCGCCGTCGAGCACGACGGACCCGCTGGTCGCCGTGGCGTCGCCCGCGTAGGTGGCGTCCGGCAGGACACCGGCGAGCGAGTCGAGCACCGTCGCCGCGGTGTACGGCGTCTCGCCGGTGTCGCTGATGGTGATCGTGTAGCCGACTGTCCCGCCGGGCGTGCTCAGGGTGGTGTCCGCGGCCTTGACGATGGTGAGCGCGGGCATCAGCACGGCCACGCTGGTGGCGCACTCGGGGCCGGGGTCCGCGGTGGGGCAGTTGGTGGCGGGGGCGTCGCTGGTGACCAGCGAGGTCAGCACGCGGTCGCCCGGCGGCGGGTTGGCCACGGTCACCGAACCGGTGACGGCCACGCTCTCGCCGATGGCGAGGTCACCGGTCCAGACGACCCGGCCGGTGCCCACCTCGAGTCGCAGGCTGCCCGTGGTGGCCTGTGCGTCGCCGTTGTAGGTCGCGTCGTCCAGCGAGCCGACGAGGCTGTCGCTCACCACGGCCCCGAAGTAGGGCACCTGCCCGGTGTTGGTGAGGGTGACGGTGGTCCGCACGACCGAGGTCGGCTTGGCCGTCGCGACATCGGTCGCGTTGACGATGTGCATGCTCGCGACCGGGACCGAGGTGGCGCAGCGGGGATCGTTCCCCGCGGCCGGGCAGGTGCTGCCCGCGCTCGCCGAGGCTGCGGTCTGGTCGAGCCGGAAGTCCCCGGTGACCGGCTGGTCGACGACCACCGAGTAGCTGATCGTCACGGTCGACCCCGGGTACAGGGTGCCGGTCCAGCTCAGCGCCGGGGCGCTGAACTGCACCGACCCGCTGCTCGCCGACGCGTCGCCCGCGTAGGTCGCGTCGTCGAGCACCCCGCTCAGCGCGATGGTGATGTCTGCGGCCGGGTAGACGGTCTGTCCGGTGTTCGTGGCGGTGACGGTGTAGCCGACGGTCGCGCCGGGCACGGTCGTCGAGGTGTCCGCCGCCGAGACCACGGTGAGCAGCGGGGTCAGCACCACGACGATGCTGCGGCAGGCGGTGTTGGGGCTCGCGGTCGGGCAGGTGCTCCCGGCCACGTCGGAGCTGACCGCGTTGAGCATGGTCTTGTCGCCGGTGCCCGGGTCGCGCGCGGTGGTCGTGTAGGTGATCGTCGCGGTCGCCCCGGCGGCGAGGTCGCCCGTCCAGGTCAGGACCGGGCTGCTGAAGGCCAGCGTGCCCGAGGTCGCGATCGCGTTCCCGTCGTAGGCGGCGTCGTCCAGCAGACCCGCGAACGTGTCGGAGACGGTGGCCCCGGTGTAGGCGGCCTCGCCGGTGTTGTGGATGGTCACCGTGAAGCCCACGGTGCCGCCGGGGAGGGTGTACGGGGTGTTCGAGGTCTTGGCGATGGTCAACTCGGGCAGCTGCACGACGAGCCCCGAGACGCAGCGCGGGTCGGTGCCGCCCGCCGGGCAGTTGTTGCCCAGCGCGCTCGAGACCAGCGTGCCGGTGAGGAACCGGTCGCCGAGGTCGGGGTTCTGCACTGTCACGGTGCCGGAAATGGTGATCACGCCGCCCACCGGGACGTCGCCGGTCCAGGTGATCGCGGTCGAGCTGAGCACCAGGGTCCCCGAGGACGCGGTCTGGTCGCCGACCGGGATCGCGTCGTCCACGACGCCCGCGGACGGGCTGGAGACGGTGATCCCGGTGTAGGGCAGCGCCCCGGTGTTGGTGAACGTCGCGGTCAGCCGCACCACGGAGCCGGGGGTGGTGGTGGCCTCGGTGAAGTGCTGCTCCAGCACGAGTCCGGCGACCGGCACCGGGGCGGTGCAGCGCGGGTCGCCGCTCCCGGGCGCGCAGTTGTCGCTCTCGGGCAGCGACGTCGAGCTGACCGCGCCGTCGAGGACCTGGTCGCCGGTGGTCGTGGCGTGCACGGTCACCGAGTAGGTCACGGTGACCGTGCTCAGCGCGGCCACGGTGCCGGTCCAGATAAGGTTCGTGCCGCTCAGGCCGATGGTGCCGCTGCTGGCCAGCGCGTCGCCGTTGTAGTCGGCGTCGTCGAGGACGCCGCCCAGCGGGTCGGTGTAGGCCACCCCGGTCAGCGCGGCCTCGGTCGAGTTCGCGACCGTCACGGTGTAGGCGACCACGCCACCGGCCACCGTCGCGGCGACACCCGCCGTCTTGGTGAACGTCAGGCTCACCGCGTTGATGACCGCGACGGTCGCCGTGCACCGCGGGTCAGTGCTCCCGCTCGCGCAGTTGGCCCCGGCGCTCGTCGAGGTGACCGTGTTGACCATGGTGCGGTCGCCAGAGGCCGGGGTGTTGATCGTCGCGGTGTAGCTGACCGTCGCCGACGCCCCGGGGGCCAGGGAACCGGACCAGGTCAGCACGCCGTCGGTGTAGCCGACGGTGCCGCTGCTGGCGGTGGTGTCGTCCGGGTCGTAGACCGCGTCGTCCAGGACGTCGGTCAACGGATCGGTGAACGTCGCCGCGGTCTGCGGGGTCTGCCCGGAGTTGCGCGTCACGACCGTGTAGGTGACCTCCGTGCCCAGCGTGGCGTTGGCCAGGTCGGCGGTCTTCTCGATGGTGAGCCCAGGGGTCAGCACGGCCACGGTGCTGTGGCAGGCGGGTACCGGTGACGCGGGCGCGCAGGTGCTGCCGACCGTGGTGGAGCTGACCGGGTTGACCATCGTCTTGTCGCCGCCGCCCGCCACGTGCGCGGTGACCGAGTAGGTGATCGTGGCGGTCGCCCCCACGGCCAGGTCGCCGGTCCAGGACAGCGTCGGCGAGCTGAACGAGACCACTCCGGTCGAGGCGGCCGCGTCGCCGTTGTAGTTCGCGTCGTCGAGTACCCCGACCAGCGTGTCGCTGATGGTGGCCCCGGTGTACGGGGTCTCACCCGTGTTGTGCGCGGTGATCGTGTAGCCGACCGTGCCACCGGGCCCGGTGTAGGTCGTGTTCGCGGTCTTGGCCACGGTCAGGGCAGGCACCACGACGGTGACCAGGGACGTGCAGCGGGGATCGGTGCCGCCCGCCGGGCAGTTGTTCCCCGGCGCGGCAGACTCGATGGTGGCGATTAGGATCCGGTCGCCCAGGTCCGGGTTCTGGATCAGCAGGGTGGCCGCCAGGTCCACCACGCCGCCGACCGGGATCGAGCCGGTCCAGGTGATGCCGGAGGCGCTCAGCAGCAGCGTGCCCGAGCTCGCGGTCTGGTTGCCGCCGGGCAGCGCGTCGTCCACGGTGTCCGGGGCGAGGAAGGCCACCGCGATGTCGACGTAGGGCACCTGCCCGGTGTTGGTGAAGGTCGCCAGGTACTGCACCATGCCGCCCGGGGTGATGGTCGGCGCGATGTAGCCGTAGGTCAGGACCAACCGCGCGACCGGCACCGTGACCGCGCAGCGGGGATCCGTGCCGCCCGGGGCGCAGTTGGCGCCCGAGGTGCTCGAGGCGCTGGTGACGGTCACCAGGTTGTCGCCGCCGGTGGCGGTGTGCACGGTGACCGCGTAGGAGATGACCGCGGTGGCACCGATGGCGAGGTCCCCGGTCCAGGTCAGCGTCGACCCGGAGTAGCCGACCACACCGGTGTCGGCGCTCGCGCCACCGGCGTAGTCGGCGTCGTCGAGCGCGCCCGTCAGCGACAACGCGATGGTGGCCCAGGTCAGCGCCGTGGCCCCGGAGTTGGTGACGGTGGTGGTGAAGCCCACGACCGCGCCCGGCACCGTGGTCGCCGGGCTCGCCGTCGTCACCGAGGTGAGTCCGGGAACCAGCACGGTCACGGTCGCGGCGCAGCGGGGATCGGCGCCGCCCGCCGGGCAGTTGCCGCCCGGCGTCGTGGAGGTGACGGTGTTGAACAGCCGCTTGTCGCCGGTGTCCGGGTCGTTCACGGTCACCGAGTAGGTGATCGTCGCCGTCGCACCGGGGGCGAGCGCCCCGGTCCAGCCCAGCGTCGAGCCGGTCAGCGCGACGGTCCCCGTGGTCGCGGTGGCGTCGCCCCCGTAGCTCGCGTCGGTGAACACGATGGCGAGGTCGTCGGCGAACGCCGCGGCGGCGAAGGCCGTCTCGCCGTCGTTGACCACCGCGATGGTGTACCCGACCGTCCCACCCGGCACCGAGGTCGTGGTGTCCGCTGTCTTGGTGATCGTCAGGCCGGGCACCAGGACGGTCACCGTGGTGCGGCACCCCACCACCGCCGACCCGGTCGCGCACGGGCTGCCCGGGGCGTCGACGACGGCGATCAGCACCAGTGACCTGTTGCCGGTCGGCGGGTTGCGCACGGTCACCGAGATCGTGCCGACCGCGCTCGCGCCGGGGGCCAGGTCCAGCACCCAGAAGACGGTCCCGTCCGGGTTCGCCACCAGTCCGCCGGTCGAGACGACCGCGTCGTAGTTGTAGTCCGCGTCGTCCAGCGCGTCGCTCAGGTCGAGGGTGAACGGCAGGTCGTGGTAGTCGGTTTGACCGGTGTTGACCACGGTGACGTTGTAGCGCACGACCGACCCCGGTGTGGTGGTGGCGGTGTCGGCCACCGCGGTGATCGACAGGCCGGGGACCAGCACGGTCACCGTGCTCGCGCAGCGCGGGTCGGTGCCGCCCGACGGGCAGTTCGACCCCGTCGTCGCCGAGGTGACCGACGTGATCAGCAGCAGGTTCCCGGTGTCGGGATCGTTGACGGTCACCGAGTAGGTGATCGTGGCGGTGGCGCCGGTGGCCAGGTCGCCCACCCAGGTGAGCGTCGCGCCGGTGACCGACGCCGAGCCGCCGGACGCGGCGGCGTCGCCGTTGTAGGTGGCGTCGTCGAGCACACCCGCCAGCGCCGCGCTGAACGTGGCGCCGGCGTACGGGGTCTGGCCCGTGTTGGTCACCGACACCGTGTGGTGGACCACCGATCCCGGGGTCGTGGTCGCGGTGTCCGCCGCGGCGGTGATGGTCATGCCCGGGATCCGCACCTGCACGGTGCTGGTGCAACCGGGGTTCGAGCCGCCCACCGGGCACGTGCTGCCCGCGGCGGCCGAGGTGACGACCGTGGTGAGGACCTTGTCGCCGGGATCGGGAACGCGCACCACGACCGACAGGGTGATCGTCACCTGGGCGCCGACGGCCAGGTCGCCGGTCCAGGTCACCACTCCCGAGCTGAACACCGCGGTGCCCGAGGTGGCGGCGGCGTCGCCCGCGTAGGTGGCGTCGTCGAGCGCGCCTGCCAGCGCGATCGCCGCGCTGGTCCCGGTGTAGGCGGTCTGCCCGGTGTTGGACAGGGTCACCGTGTAGGCCACGGTCGCGCCCGGTGTGGTGGTGCTGGTGGCCGCGCTGTTGGTGATCACCAGGGCCGGGATCAGCACCGCGACGGTCGCGGTGCACTGGGCCACCGCGGCACCGCTGGGGCAGGAACTCCCCGCCGAGGGCGAGATGACGGTCCCGGTCAGCGACCGGTCCCCGGTGTCGGGGTTGGCGACGGTGACCGAGTAGGTGATCGTCGCCGTCGCCCCGGGGGCCAACTGGCCGGTCCAGGTCAGCGCGGACGCGGTGTAGACCACGTTGCCCGAGGTCGCGGTGCCGTCGCCGTTGTAGGCCGCGTCGTCGAGCACGCCCGCCAGGCTGTCGGTCAGGGTCGCGGCGGGGTAGGCGGTCTGCCCGGTGTTGGTGACCACGACCTGGAAGCGGACGGTGCCGCCCGGGGTGGTGGTGGCGGTGTCGGCGGTCTTGACGATGGCCAGGCCGGGAACGGTGACGGTGGCGGTGCACCGGCTGTCCTCCGCGCCGCTCGCGCAGTTGGCGCCGAGTGTCGCCGAGCTGACCGTGTTGGCCAGCACCTTGTTGCCCGCCACCGGGTTGTTCACGGTGACCGAGTAGGTGATGGTCACCGACCCGCTCGCGGGCACGGTGCCGGTCCAGCCGAGCGTCGGCGCGGTGTAGGACACCGTCCCGCTCGACGCGGTGGCGTTGGCGCCGTAGGCCGCGTCGTCGAGCACGCCGGTCAGCGGGTCGCTGATGCCCACCGCGGTGAACGGCGACGTGGAGCTGTTGGTGATCGTGATCGTGTACGCCACCGCGCTCCCGGGCGCGGCGGAGGAGACGTCGGCGGTCTTGGTGATCACCAGGGGGCCCGCGGTGACCACCAGCGTGACCGCCTTGCTCGCGGTCTGGTTGTTGGCGTCGGTGACCACCACGGTGAACGAGGAACTGCCCACCGCGGTCGGGGTGCCGGACAGCACGCCGGTCCCCGGGGTCAGCGCCAGCCCGGCGGGCGGGCTCCCGGCCGGGATGGACCAGACCAGCGGCCCCACCCCGCCCGCCACCTCGAAGGAGTGGCTGTAGGCGAGTCCGACCTGGCCGCTGGGGAGCGCGCCGTCGGTGAACGTGGGCCGGGCCGCGATGACCACGGTCACCGTCCTGGCCGCGGTCTGGGCGAACGAGTCGGTGGCGGCGATGGTCACCGCGAAGGACCCCGCCGCGGTCGGGGTGCCGCTGAGCAGGCCGGTCGAGGAGTTGAGGGTGACGCCTGCGGGCAGGCCGCCCGCGGTGACCGCCCAGGTGAACGGGCCGGTGCCGCCGGTCAGGGTCGGCTGCTGGCTGTAGGCCACGCCCACCTCGCCCGGCGCCGGGGCGAACACCAGCGCGGGCGCGGCGGCGATCACCAGCGTGACCGCCTTGGTGGCGGTCAGCCCACTGGCGTCGACCACCCGGACGGTGGAGCTGAAGCTGCCCGCCGCGGTCGGGGTGCCGCTGAGCAGGCCGGTCGCGCTCGCGAGTGTCAGCCCGTCGGGCAGGGCGCCCGCGCTGATCGACCAGGTGACCGGCGCGGTCCCGTTGGTGACCGTGAGCTGCCTGCTGTAGGCGACCCCGACCTCGCCCGCGGGTGGGGCCGGGAAGGTGAGGCTCGGTGACTGGTTCGGCGTCACCGACGGCGAGGCGGCCGAGGGCGGGCCGGTGCCCGCGAGGTTCTGCGCGGCCACGGTGAAGGTGTAGGCCGTGCCCGCGGTCAGGCCGGTCACGGTCTGCGTGGTGCCGGTGCCGGTGAAGGTCTGCGGGGTCTGCGCGACCGCCCCGATGTACGGGACAACCCGGTAACCGGTGATCGCGCTGCCGCCGTTGGCCGGGGCGGTCCAGGTCAGGACCGCGGCCAGGCTGCCCGCGCTGGTCGCCGTGATCACCGGTGCGCCGGGCACCGTGTACGGCACGACGGCCGCCGAGGCGGGGCTCGCGGCGGAGGTCCCGTAGGCGTTGGTCGCGGCGACGGTGAAGGTGTAGGAGGTGTCCGCGGTGAGGCCGGTGAGCGTGCGCGTGGTGGTCGTGGCGTCGAACACCGAGGGGACCTGGGCCACGCCCGCCCGGTACGGCGTGACGGTGTAGCCGGTGATCGGGCTGCCGTTGGTCGCCGGGGCCACCCAGGTGACGGTCGCGCTGGTGATCCCGGGGGCGACGCTCGGTGCCGCGGGCGTCGCGGGCCGATCGACGTAGGCGTAGCTCGCCGCGGCCGCGACCCCCGAGGTCACCACGGTGACGGTGACCGCCGCGGCACCGGTCCGGGCGGGCATCGAGGAGATGACGAGCGTGCCGCCGCTGACCGTGAAGCACCCCGGCGCGGCCGCCCCCGGGCAGGGCAGCAGCGTGACCGGCGTGCCCGCCTGCTGCTGGGCCGCGGTGCCGATCTCGATGGCTGTGGCGGCGGTGATGTTCGTGCCGCCGACGGTGACCGTCCCGCCCCCGGAGACCGAGCCGATGGCGGGGGTGACCGTGATGGCGGCGGGCGCGGTGGGCAGGGTGCCCGCCGCGGTGGCGCCCGCGGCGGCGGGGTTGGCGTCCGCGGCGGTGACCCCGGTCGGCGACGCGCTCTGCACCGTCGCCGCTGTCATGTTCGCCGCCGTCACGATGGCCACCACGGTGAGCACGGGCAGGGCGGTGCCGTTGGCGAAGGCCGAGCCGCTGGTCGTGCAGGTGATCACGCGGCCGACCGGGGCCTGGCAGACCCACCCGGTGCCGTACCCGCCCACCGCGACGACACCGGTCGGGACGGTCTGGGTGATCGAGACCGGGCTGGTCTCGTCGGCGCCCGCCAGCACGCTCGCGGCGATCTTGTAGGTGACCGGGTCGCCCGGTTGCGAGGTCGCCGCCGAGTAGGAGGTGGTGCCCACCGCGAGCTGCGGGACCGGGTTGAAGGTCAGGACCTTGACCCCGCTGATCTCGTGCACGTCGGTCACCGAGCCGGTGGAGCCGACGAACCCGAACGCCAGTTGCTTGGGCACCCCGGACGGGGAGAGCCAGCTCGTCGCCGGGTACAGGCCGGCGGCGACCGCGGGAAGTGCCCCCGCCAGGGTCCTCGTGGCCTGCCCGACGGGGGTGACCACGACCTTGTAGGTGCCCGCCGCGACCGACACCCCCGAGTCGGAGGTGAACGCCGACGCGGTCGGGTTCACCAGCACCTGGACCGGGACGGCGGAGGCGGCCCGGGTGGCCGCCCGCAGCGCGACCTTGGAGCCCGCGGTGCCGTCGTAGGTCGTGACCAGCCCGCAGTAGCCGACCAGCCCGTTCCCCGGGCCGCGCACCACCACCGCGCCCGCGGTCACCACGGAGATGGTCGACGGGTTGGCGCACCCGGTGCCGGAGAACGAGTTGGAGCTGTAGTTGCCGAACACGTCGAGGCCGACCCCGAGGTAGCCGTTGGTCAACCCCCGCACCGAGCCCGCCGGGGAGTACCCGAGCGACCCGCCGGAGGGGCCGATGGTGCTCGGCGCGGCCGGGTTCGCCGGGTCGACCGCGGCGAGCAGGAACGCGATCCCGTCGGCGCTGCCGCCGCCCCACTGGTAGGCGGTGAAGGACACGTCGAGGCCGTTGGAGGTGGGGAAGCTGGTCTGGCCGAACACACCGCCCACCTGGTTGATGGTGGAGTTGGTCAGCCGCAGCTTGCCCGCGCCCTGCGCGTCGGTGGTGCCCGCGCAGCTGAGTAGGGGGAGCGTGGCGCTGTTGCCCGAGGCGGTGAGGCAGGCGGCGTTGACGCCGGAGGCGGGCAGCGGCACCGTGACCGTCCCGGTCCCGTCGACGGTCCGGTTGGCGAAGGAGTTCTGGAACAGCACCGTGCCCGCCGCCGCGGCGACCGGGGCGGACACCACGCCGCCGAACGTGCTCAGCAGGGTCACCGCGGCGACGGTGAGCAGGGCGCGCCGCTTGGGCCTAGGCACTGGCGTTCCCGGCGGGGGTCGTCAGCCGGGCCGCTGCCTCGGCCACCAGGGTCCGGAAGTGCCGCCGCCGCAACCGCAGCCCTACCACGAGCGCGAGCACGAGCCCGATGGCGAGGCCGAGCAGGTGCAACGGGAAGACGATGACGCGGGTGGTCACGCTCTGGGTGCTGCCGTCGGCGTTGGTGAACGAGATCGTCGGGTGGCAGACGCACATCAAGGGGGTGTCCCAGGTGGTGCCGATGTCCCGGGTCCCACCGCGCGGCACGGTGAAGTCCGGGAACGCCGCCGCCGAGCCCGGCGCGGCCACGGTGAGCCGGGTCGGCCCCCGGAAGTCCCGGTGCACGGTGCCGACGTTGCGCACCCGTGCGGTGACGTCCACGGTGCCGCCCATCGCGAACCCGGACACGGCGAGGTCGCTGATGGCGGCCGACTCGTCGGTCGGGCCGGGGACGGTGACGTAGACGGGCGCGGCCACACCGCGGTTGATCCGGACGTTGGCCGCGGTCTCGGCCGCGGGCACCAGGAACACCAGGGCCACCTGGTGATCGCCCGGTTCGGGCTCGCGGCGGGGGCGACGGTCGCGGTGACGAGTTGGGTCGCGCCCGGCGCCACCCGGAAGCTCTCGGGGGAGACGGTCACCCACGCCGAGGCCGAGTACGGCGCGCTCGCCTGGAAGACGAGGCTGCCGTCGAGCCCGCCGGTGAAGTCCCGCTTCTGGACCACGACGTCGACCGCGGCCGTCCCGCGGTTGACCAGCAGCACCAGCGACGAGCTGCCGATGTCGCCGGGCTTGATCACCAGCCGGGTGGGGCTGATGGTCAGCGAGAACTCCGACGGGGCCGGGCGGTAGGAGGTCGAGACCGAGGGGGTGACCGGGACCGGAGGGGCCGGGGTGGTGGCCCCGGCCCCTCCGGTGGTGGGCGCCGACCAGCCGAGCACGAGCAGACAGGTCGTCAGGAGGCGACTGGGTCGGAGCACGTCGGCCATCTCGGCCTCTTCTCCTCGGTGGGGGGGCGACCGGCTCTGCTACAAGGTGGTCGCCACGTAGTCCAGCGTCGCGGTGTAGGTGTCCTCGTTCACGAACGGGATGTCCACCTGGTAGTCGTCGCTGAGCGCGTCGCCGCCCTCGGCTGACCTGGTCGACTGGGAGTGCACCGTGGCCGTCGTCGCCGAGCTCAGCGCCGTGTAGGGCGTCGTCCCGGTCTCGCGCACCGACAGCGCGCCGATCGGGATCGAGTCGGTGTTGCCGGGCGCCCCGGCCACCATGGTGGCGGTCTGGCTCTGGACGGTGACCGAGTAGCCCGCGAGGTTGTTGGTCTCGACGTTGAGCGCCACGGCGCCCAGACCGGTCACGGTGGCACCCGGGATGCCCGAGAGGGTGAACGACGGGGTGAGCCCGGTCAGCGCGATCGAGGTGGTGACCTCGACGTTCGCGTCGGTGCTGCCCGTGTCGGTGTCGCCTGGCGCGGCCACCGCCGAGCCCATCGTCATCCCGGCGAAGGCGGCCACCGCGGCCCCGACGACAGTGCCGCGCAACGCCGCCCGTCGGACGCGCGCTCGCTGGGTCCTCGGTGCGGATGAATCGTCCCGTGCGAACAGTGGTGTCGTCACTTGGGTTCCTTCGAAACGGAGCGTTTTGACTGGAAGTCACGCTCGTAGTGCCACGCTACAGCTATTCTTGGCCAGGTCAATCAGTCCTTTTCGGGGGCGTCGAACAGAATCCGCCCACCAATTCGACCCATTTCCCCGGAGCGTGATGACTCCGCCCTCCAACGGGCCGGCGGCGGGCTGGATCGCCCCCAGCACACCGCTCGCAGCCGCCGCGAACACGCTGCGTGCGCCTGGTCGGGGTTGGTGCTTGCGCTGAGCAGGCGAGGAAGTCCGGCAATGATCTGCGACACAGGCCAGGCAGCCCCGCAGATTCGTAGCTGTAAGTAATCGGCGTCGCCGGTCACTTTGATGCCTTTTCGGTGCCCTGTCCCCGGGGCGATGAGCCTGCGAGATCCACAACTGGTCACGCGCGCGTCTGCGATTTTCTCGGTCACCCGGGATTTCGCTCGACAAATCGACCCCGTTGCCAACCGGATTTCTCGGCGAATTCCCCCGGGCCGGAGTCCGGGGCGCACCGGGACCGGTCCGGGCGCGACCACCCGCCACCGCGCCGACCGGACCCACCCGCGCGCGGTCCGCCGGTCGGCGGGCCCGGTTGGGCGAAGTGGCCGCACGTGGCCGCGCCCCCGCCGCCCCGCCCGGCGCGCCTCCCGGCCCCGCGCGATGATCAAGCGAGTGTATGCAGCTGAATCTGCATAGAAGGGAGTCTTGATGCGTCGTCTCGTTGTCGCCGCCGCCGTCGTGCTCACGCTGTCCGCGTGCGACCCGAACCTGGGCGCGGGCACCGGCGCGGGCGGTGCCACCCCGCCGGCCCCCGCCGCGGGCGCCCCCGGCGACCACGCCGCCGCCCTGGCCGCCCTCGGCCAACCCCGCCTGGAGGACACCGGCGCCCACTACAACCGCAAGGACTGGGGCGACTGGGACTACGACCCCAAGTCCAAGTGCAACACCCGCGAGCAGGTCCTCATCCGCGACGGCGACGGCGAGACCGTGGACGCCCAGTGCCGGGCCACCTGCCCCAAGGCGACCTGCTGGACCAGCCGCTACGACGACGTCACCACCAAGGACCCGGCCGACCTGCAGATCGACCACATCGTCCCGATCGCCGAGGCCAACCGCTCCGGCGCCCGCGACTGGACGGCGGAGCAGCGGGCGGCCTACTACAACGACACCACCAACCTGGTCGCGGTGTCCGGCCGCTCCAACCAGCAGAAGAGCGACGGCGACCCCGCCAAGTGGCGCCCCGTCCGCACCTACTGGTGCGACTACGCCACCGCCTACGTCGCGGTGAAGACCAAGTACAAGCTCACCGTCGACGACGCGGAACTGGCCGAACTGACCCGCATGCTCGGCTCCTGCGCCTGACCGGCCTCAAGCAGCCAATTCCCCGACTCGACCACGCCCCCGCTCGACGGGCTTGCCCCACTCGATCGGCCCGTCCCACCCGATCAAGCCCCTCGACCAACGCGGCCCGCCCACCTGCCAGGTCTGCCCCACCCCACCAAGCCCCTCAACCAAGCAAGCCCCTCAACCAAGCCCCTGAGCGACCCGCAGACAAGCAGCCCAACCACCTCCAAACCCTTGCCCCGCAACCCAACTGCTGGATCGGGTGGTGTGGCTTTATCTGGGGGGAAGAGGCGCTAAGCTGCCTGGCAGGTGGGTGGATCCCTTCCCCACCCGCCTTCCCACCGCGCCTCTTCCGGGGTCCCCAGATCAAGCCACACCACCCGATCCAGCACCACCCCGGAACCCGGGAACGCCCAATCCAACGCAGCGGCCACCCGATCCAGCGCCACCCCCAGAGCCGGGAAACCCAAGGGCAGCAGCCCCATCCCGGGTCAAGGAATCCGGCGCAGCGGCCGCCCGATCCAGCACCACCCCGGGAGCCGGGAAATCCGGGCAGCAACCACTAGCACCACCCCGGGAGCCGGGGAATCCCAAGCCCGAGAAACCCGAAAGGGCCGCAGCACCCGCTACGGCCCTCCCGGAACAACGGTCCTACTTCAGATCACACACCCGCGATGCTCTGGATCCAGCTGCGGTACTGCGCCACGCTCGTGTAGTTGGTGACGCTCGACCGGTCGCTGGTCGAGGCGACGCCCACCTGGCGGCCGTTGCCGAACATCGGGCCACCCGAGTCGCCACCGGCGGTGATGCCGTTGACCCGGGTCGCCTGGATCGCCACGCCGTTGTAGGCGTCCCGCGCGTTGGTCGAGGAGACCCGCACGGTGGCGACCTTCAGGTAGCGCGACTGGCAGTTGATCTCGGGCTGGTTGGTGCAGGTCGCGCCCCAGCCGTAGACCTGGACGTTCTGGCCCACCCGGGCGTCGGCCGAGGTGCCCAGCGGGGCGTAGGTCGCCGAGACGCTGCGGTCCAGCTTGGCGATCGCCAGGTCGGAGTTGGAGCTGCGGTAGATCGTCGAGGCGTTGGCGGTGGTGCCGCCGCTGGTCTGGTCCAGGCTGCCGATCCGGAAGCTGATCGTGCCGCTGGCGACGCAGTGCTTGGCGGTCAGCACGTACTGCGGGGCGATGATGGTCGCCGAGCAGGACTGCTGGCCGTTGGCGAACAGCCGCGCGGCCCAGGGGGCGTTGCTGGCCGTGCCGCCGCCGATGATCGCCGGGGTCAGGACCGGGTCGCCCGCGGGCGGGGCGGCCACGGCCGAGGGCGCCGCGGCGAGCAGAGCGGCCGCCGCACCGGCGATGGTGACGGCGATCTTCATCTTCGTCATATCCGTTTTCTCGATTCTGCGGCCGAGGCCGCGGGCAGGGGTGAATCGGGAACATTCCGCAAAGTCGGCCCACGCGGAAATAGCGCCAGCGAACGGACCGGAGCTGCCGGGGACCGACATCCGCCCAGGTCACGTGCCTGTCACCCGGCGGAACCGATCCGTCACGCTGTCGAGTAGTCACTTTTTCACCAGAATGTACGGATTCGCAAGGGTGGGATGTTCACAGGTTCGTCACCAGAGTGTGGAATGGTAATTGGTAACGACGGACCACGGATTGCAATGAATTGCTTTGCACGTTCTCGCGCCGCGCCCGCGCGGGGGCGGGCACTAGCATCGGCCCCGGCGGGACGGCGACGGCGCCGCTCCGGCACCCGACTCAGGAGGTCGAACCCGATGGCGCTGCTGCGCAGCTACGTATCCGGCCGGTGGCACACCCCGGCCGTCGACGGAGCGCCCCTGCACGACGCGGTCACCGGGGAGGAGATCGCGCGCATCTCCTCCGCCGGGGTCGACATGGCCGCCGCGCTCGAGCACGGCAGGCGCGTCGGCGGCCCGGCGCTGCGCGAGCTGACCTTCCACCAGCGGGCCGCGCTGCTCAAGGTCCTCGCCTCGCACCTCACCGAGCACAAGGACGAGCTCTACGCCCTGTCCACGCGCACCGGCGCCACCCAGCGCGACTCACTCGTCGACGTCGACGGCGGCATCGGGGTGCTGTTCACCTACAGCGGCAAGGGCCGCCGCGAGCTGCCCAACGCCAAGGTCCTCGCCGAGGGCCCGGTCGAGCGGCTGAGCAAGGGCGGCACCTTCGTCGGCAGGCACATCGCCAGCCCGCTGCGCGGTGTCGCGGTGCAGATCAACGCCTTCAACTTCCCGGTGTGGGGTCCGCTGGAGAAGTTCGCCCCGGCCTTCGTCGCGGGCGTGCCCAGCCTGGTCAAGCCCGCCAGCCAGACCGCGTACGTGACGGAGAAGCTGGTCGAGCTGATCATCTCCTCCGGCATCCTGCCCGAGGGCAGCCTGCAGCTGGTCAGCGGCAGCGCGGGCGACCTGCTCGACCACCTCACCCCGCAGGACCTGGTCGCCTTCACCGGCTCCGCCGCCACCGCGCGCAAGCTGCGCGCCCACGACACGGTGGTGCGCAACTCGGTCCGCTTCAACGCCGAGGCTGACTCGCTCAACTGCTCGATCCTCGGCCCGGACGCGGCGCCCGGCAGCACCGAGTTCGACCTGTTCGTCAAGCAGCTGGTGAACGAGATGACGGTCAAGGCGGGCCAGAAGTGCACCGCCATCCGCCGCGCCTTCGTCCCGGCCACGCACATCGACGCCGTCGCCGAGGCCGTCTCCGCGCGGCTGGCCAAGACCACCATCGGCAACCCGGCCAACCCCGAGGTCCGGATGGGCGCCCTGGCGGGCCTGGAACAGCGCGAGGAGGTCCGCCGCTCCCTCAAGTCCCTGGCCGACGCCGGCACGATCGTCTTCGGCGACCCGGACCACGTCGAGGTCATCGACGCCGACCCCGAACGCGGCGCCTTCCTGTCCCCGATCCTGCTGCGCGCCGACGACCCCGACCGCGCCGAACCGCACGAGGTCGAGGCCTTCGGCCCGGTCAGCACCCTGATGCCCTACACCGGCACCGACCACGTGATCGCCTTGGCCGCCCGAGGCCTGGGCAGCCTCGTCGGCTCCGTGGTCACCGGCGACGCCGACTTCGCCACCGAGGTGGTCCTCGGCGCCGCCCCCTGGCACGGCCGCCTGCTGGTGCTGGACGCGGACGACGCCAAGGAGTCCACCGGCCACGGCTCCCCCCTGCCCGCCCTGATCCACGGCGGTCCCGGCCGCGCGGGCGGCGGCGAGGAGATGGGCGGCATCCGAGCGGTGCTGCACCACCTCCAGCGCACAGCGGTCCAGGCCAGCCCCAAGGTCCTGGCCAAGATCACGGGGGAGTGGGTCGAAGGAGCACCCAGGCGGGAGGAGGAGGTCCACCCCTTCCGCAAGTCCCTCGCCGACCTCCGAGTGGGAGACAGCGTCGTGGCGGGCCCCCGCACGGTGACCCAGCAGGACATCGACCACTTCTCCGAGTTCACCGGCGACACGTTCTACGCCCACACCAACCCGGAAGCGGCAGCCGCCAACGAGTTCTTCGGCGGCATCGTCGCCCACGGTTACCTCATCGTGTCCTTCGCCGCAGGCCTGTTCGTCTCCCCGGAACCGGGCCCGGTCCTGGCCAACTACGGCCTGGAGAACCTCAGGTTCCTCACCCCGGTCTTCCCCGGCGACACCCTCACCGTGACCCTGACCGCCAAGCAGATCACCCCACGGGAAACCGCCGACTACGGCGAAGTCCGCTGGGACGCCGAGATCACCAAGCAGGACGGCACCCCGGCGGCCAAGTACGACGTCCTGACCCTGGTAGCCAAGAACTAGCCACACACAAGAACCGCGAGAGAAGCACGAATGCCGGTGGCGAGATGTCCGAAGTGGACATCTCGCCACCGACACGGCAACCAACCCTCAAGGCCAAGTTCGTTGGTACAAAACAAGATCCCGACCCCGCTGGAACGTGAGAGGATCCCGACCCCGCTGGTACCGCCGGCCCCGCTACGGATGCTCGATCTAGTGGACTCGCGTCGTGTGGGGGAGGAGTACCGCTAAACTTGCCGTGGGTGGGGATGCCCTTACCCTGCCCTTTTCTCTCCACCGCGGTGCTCTAGGGGCCCCACACGAAGCGAGTTCACTAGATCGAGCCCCCGCTCTTACCTGGGCAACGAAGACGGCAGCGCCCAAGCAAGTCCTAGACCGGACCCACGCTTGCAACCCGGGCAATCGAGGCGGCGAACCCGAACCCGAGCAACCGAGGCAGCAAGAGCCCAGCGCAAGAAGCAGCCGAGTCAGCCGCCCACCTTCGCCCCACCAGCGTTCAACGCGAACCACGTCCCACCCACACCCTGCCCCGCGGTGTCACAGGGCACCTTGTCCCCCGAGAACAGGTACACCGGCCACCCGCCAACAGTCACCTGCCGAGTCCCGTCAGCCCGTTCCACCGTCCCCACCGCGATCCCCTCCGCGACCACCTCGGCCCCAGCGGGCACCAGCAGCGGCGGCCACTTCACCGCGCACTCCCCAGTGCAGTTCGACGCAGACGGCTTGGCGGTGTCCTTGTCGAACCGGTACAGCGTCATCCCCGACCGGTCGGTCACGATCGCGCCGAGCTTGCCCACCTTCATCACCGCGAGCGTCACCGGCGCGACCTTCCCCGCCGCCGACGCGGCGGCCTTCTTCCCCTCCGGCGTGAACGCCCACCAGGTCCCACCGGCTCCCTGCCCCTTGACCTCGCCGGCGGCGGCGTCCTTCGAGTACCGGTAGGCGGGCCACCCGGCGATCGTCAGCTGCGTGGCTCCATCCGAGCGCTGCACCGTCCCCACCAGTGCCTGGTCGACCCCTGTGGCGACGACGGAGGCAGCAGCGGACACCAGCACCGGCGGCCACGCCGTCGCGCAGGCCCCCGAGCAGTTCGTCGCGGGCGGTTTGGCCGTGTCCTTGTCGAACCGGTAGAGCGCCCGGCCGTCCCCGTCGGTCACGAACGCGCTGATCTCCGCCGACTGCGCCGTCTTGATCGCACTGGTCAACGCCACCCCCACAGCGTCGTCACCCTGCGCGGCGGGCTGCTGTTGAGCGGCCACCGGGGCGGGCGCCGCGCTACCTCCCACACCCGTCCCGCAGGCTCCCAGCACAGCCCCGAGGGCCGTGACCGAAACGAGCACCCCGACCAGACGACGACCCAGACGACGACCCAGATGACGACCAGACATGTCCACTCCCGGTTCCGTGCGGTTGATTGACCACCACACGGCTCCCCGCCGCCCCCGGTTCACCCCCTGCCGGAAAACGGCGGCGGCCGCCCCCGCGAACGGGAGCGGCCGCCGGGCGAACGGGAAGGTCAGGCGGCGTCGCTGATCACGATCGTCGCCGGGACCTGCCGGCTCGCCAAGCCGGTGGCGTAGTTGCGCTGCACGGAGGCCTTCTCCGCGGCACTGGGCTGGGCGTTGTTGCAGCTGACCGGGGCCGAGCTGCCGGACATCAGGTCCGAGCACAGGCCGGTGCGCCGGTCCGGCAGACCGAGGTTGTGGCCGAGCTCGTGGGTGATGATCCGGACCTTGTTGTAGCCCTGGTCCACGGCCTGCTTGCCGAACCAGACCTGGGCGCTGCCGGTCGAGCGGACCGGTCCGAGGGTGGCCTGCGGCCAGCCCGGGTCGGCCACGATCCGGATGTTGACCCGCTGGCCGGAGGTCGCCTTGACGATCCGCACGTTGGTCACGGCCGCGTTCCAGTTGGCCGCGCCCTGGGCGATCTCGGTGCTGTACTGCCGCGCACCGCTGTCGTCGTAGGTCAGGGTGGTGACCAGGGCCGCGGCGTCCTGGGCCGCGGTGGCGGGGACCGCCGTGCCGACCGCCACGGCCGCGCCGAGGATGACGTTGGCCGCGACCAGCGCGAGTGTTCGTCGTTGCATGGAGTTTCTCCTGGTGTTGTGCGGCCCGCCGGGACGGGGCCGAACCCGGGTGGTTGCCATGCGGGGGACTCCGCCGAAGGGACGGCGACGACGTCGGTTCCGCCGCTAGTGCAGGTACTGCGGGTCGTACGGGTAGATCCGTGCGGGTAGAGCGTCGTGCGCACAGCTCCCAAGCCGTGCGGGACACCGCCCGGGGGCGGGTGGCGTCCCGTGACCATGGGTACTCGGTGGGTGATCGAATCCCACCGAATCGTGACCGCGATCACAGGGGTTGACTTTCCCAGGTCCGCGGACCGTCATAAGTGAACAGAACACCCCGGCAAAGGGGGTTTGATCAGCAGAAACCCGGTCAGCGGGCGGTCAGCGGGCGGCTGTGCCAAGATCGAGTCGAGGTCCGCGCGATCACTCGTGGATCCTTTGTCGCACAAGGGATCCACGTCTGCCGGACGTGTTGGGGCACCCCCGATTTGATCCCGCGTTGGTGGCCGTGTAACTTTCTTCCTGTCAGGCGGAACGGGCCGGGAAAACCGGAACGGAGCGGACACAAGAACTTCAGCGGTAACCAGCCTCGGATGAGGTCGCCCTGGGTGGCGGTTGATTCGGATGTGCGTGTGTTGTTTGAGAACTCAACAGTGTGCCGATTTAAGCCAGTAGAGCTTGAATATAGAACCCCATTTGTGGGTTCCTTTGAGATGAATATGATGCCAGTTTGGTGTCTGTTTGTCGGG
>NZ_BSTR01000048.1:0-18304 GCF_030269645.1 Actinokineospora sp. NBRC 105648
GTGGTGCTCAGGTTCTTCTTGGTCGACGAACCAACTACCGGAGACCTCACCCATGTCGACCACCGACACGCCCAACAGCACCAACTCCAGCTCAAACAGCCCGAGATGACTTCGATACAGGCCCTAGGCGACCGCGTGGGGAAAAAAGCGTGGGGAGAAGGGCATCCCCACCACAGGTCAAGTTTAGCGGTCGCCTCCCCCCACACGAAGGCAGTCCACCCAATCGAGCACTTCCGTAGCGGGTGTTGCGTACCAGCGGGTCGGCTTTTGGAGATTGAAAGAAAAGGGCGAAGAAAATTGGGATGGATGGGGCTGGGCGAGATGGGACGGAACTGACCGGGACGGGACCGGGTGAGACGAGGCGGGACAGGGTGAGACCGGGACGGGACGAGGGGAGACGGAGAGGGACAGGACGAGACGGAGGGAGGCCGGGGGAGGCGAGACGGAAGGAGCGTGTGAGGCGGCGGTGGGGCGGTATGGGGGCGGTGGTTGAGGGCGGAGGTGGTGGGGTGGGGTCAGGGGGTGGGGGGAGTTTGGGGCGGGGGAGTTGGGGATGGGGTGTCGGGGTGGGGGTCCATGGTGCCCATCTGCCAGAGGTGGGCGTAGTGGGACTTCGCTGCCAACAGGGCGGTGTGGGTGCCCTGTTCGACGATTCGGCCGCCGGAGAGGACCACGATTGTGTCGGCGCGGGCCGCTGTGGCGAGGCGGTGGGCTACGACGAAGGTGGTCCGGTGGCCTGCGAGGTGTTCGCTGGCGCGCAGGACCGCTGACTCGGTGGCTGGGTCGAGGGCCGCTGTGGCCTCGTCGAGCAGGAGGATGTCGGGGTCGACGAGTTCGGCGCGGGCCAGGGCGATGAGTTGGCGTTGGCCTGCGGACAGGCCCTGGCCGCGTTCGCCCACCGGGTGGTGGAAGCCGTGGGTGAGGGTGGCGATCATGGGGAGGGCACCGACGGCTCGGACGGCGGACTCGATTCGGGCGGGTGGGGCGGTGGGGTCGCCGTAGGCGACGTTGCGGGCGATGTCGCCGGTGAACAGGTGGGCTTCCTGGGGTACTACGCCGAGACGCCTGCGGTAGCCGGAGAGGTCGTAGGCGCGCAGGTCCGTGCCGTCGGCCAGGACGGTGCCCTCGGTGGGGTCGTAGAAGCGGGCGATCAGTTTGACCACAGTGGACTTGCCCGCCCCGGTCGCGCCGACGAAGGCGACGGTTTCGCCCGCGCGGACCTTCAGGGAGATGTTGGAGACGGCCGGGCGGTCGGTGCCCGCGTAGGTGAAGGTGACGTCGCGCAGTTCGATGTCGCCGGTGAGGTGGGCGGGGACCGGCGCGGGGTTGGCGGGTGGCTCCACCGAAGTCGGGGTGCGCAGCAGCTCCGAGATCCGCCGGAGGCCGACGCGGGCCTGCTGATAACCGTCGAAGACGCCGGAGAGTTGCTGGACCGGGGCGAAGAACAGGCCCAGGTACAGCAGGAACGCCAGCAGCACGCCTGGGCTGAGGCTGCCGTCGGCGACCCGGCTCGCGCCGACGGCGAGTACTGCCGCCTGGCCGAGGCCGGAAAGCATTGACACGAAAGGGAAGTAGGTCGCGATGTAGCGCTGCGCGCGCATCCGGCTCTGGCGGTAGGCTTCGCTGCGTTCGGCGAAGCGGCGGGCCGAGACGCCCTCGCGGGAGTAGGCCTGGGCGACCCGCAGGCCGGAGACGTTCTCCTGCATGTCCGCGTTGACCGCGCTCACCCGCTCGCGGGCCTCGGTGTAGGCCACAGTGGACAGTCGCTGGAAGATGGCGGTGGCCACCACCAGCACCGGCAGCACCGAGAGCGCGACCACGGCCAGCCCCAGGTCGGTGGCCAGCAGCGCGACCGTGACCGCCACGACGGTCAGCACGCTCGCCACCGCGGTGCTCAGGCCGGTCTGCAGGAACGTGGAGAGGGCGTCGACGTCGGTGGTCATCCGGGTCATGATGCGGCCGGCGAGCTCGCGCTCGTAGTAGTCCAGGCCGAGCCGTTGCAGGTGGGCGTAGCTGCGGACGCGCAACAGGTAGAGCATCCGCTCGCCCACGCGCGCGGTGAGCACCGTGGCGGCGGCCGCGTTCAGCCACATCACCCCGACCAGGGCCGCGGCGATCCCGGTGACGACGAACAGCGTCGTCGACGACCCGGTCAGCACGCCCTGGTCGACCCCGTAGCGGAACAGCGACGGCAGGGCCACCGACGTCGCCGAGTCGATGATGACCAGGCCGAGCACCACGGCCAGCGCCATCCGCGCGGGCCGCAGCAGGCCGCGCAGCCGGAACCCCGGGTCGGGGGCGGTCGGGTCCTCGCCGCGCAGGTCCGGTTGCTCCAGGGCGGGTGGCAACGCGCGCACCCGCTCCAGCAGTTCCTCGGTCGGCGGCAGCCCGCTCAACGCCTCGGACGCGCCGCCGCCCATCCGGCCGCCGCGGCCCGGCGCGACGGCCGCCGCGCGCTGGGCGATCTGGCTGCCGGACCCGATCGGCTGCTCGACGGACTCCGGCCACAGCGCGGGGGTGACCCCGTCCACGTCGGGTACCAGCTCGTCGACCGGGCTGGTCGTCACGTGCTCGATCGCGTCGCCGGGACTCGCCAGCAGCGACCGGTACAGCCCGCACCGCGCCTGGAGCTCGGCGTGGGTCCCCACGTCGACGACCGCGCCCCGGTCGAGCACCGCGATCCGGTCGGCCAGCCCCAGCGTCGAGCGCCGGTGCGCGATCAGCAGTGTCGTGCGGTCGGCGGTGACCTCGCGCAGCGTGTCGTGGATGGCCGACTCGGTGGCGGTGTCCACGGCCGAGGTCGCGTCGTCGAGCACCAGCACCCGCGGGTCCGACAGCAGCGCCCTGGCCAGCGCGACTCGCTGCCGCTGCCCACCCGAGAGCGTCAGCCCGCGCTCGCCGACCATCGTGTCGTAGCCGTCGGGCAGCTCCTCGACGAACTCGTGCGCCTGGGCCGCCTTCGCGGCGGCCTCGATGTCCGCGTCGGTGGCGTCCGGCCTGCCGTAGGCGATGTTGGCGCGCACCGTGTCCGAGAACAGGAACGCCTCCTCGAACACCACCCCCACGGTGCCCCGCAACGACGCCATCCGCAGGTCGCGCAGGTCGACCCCGCCCACCCGGATCGCGCCGGACTGCACGTCGTAGAAGCGCGGTAAGAGCAACGACACCGTCGACTTGCCCGACCCCGCGGTGCCCACCAGGGCCAGCGTCTCGCCCGGCGACACCCGCAGCGACACCCCGTCGAGCACCGGCTCGCTGCGCGTGTACCCGAAGCGCACGTCGTCGAGCTCCACGGCGACCGGCCCGTCCGGCACGTCCACCGCGTCGGGCTTGTCCGCCACGTCGGGCTGGGAGTCGATCAGCTCGTACACCCGCTCCACGCCCGCGCGGGCAAGCTGCGCGTTGACCAGCAGCCCCGCCAGCAGCCGGGTCGGCCCGACCAGGTTGGCCACGTAGCTGGCGAAGGCCAGGAAGGTGCCCAGGGTGACCTGCCCGTTCAACGCCAGGTAGCCGCCCAGCGCGAGCACCGCGACCTGGCCGACCGAGGGCATCGCCACCAGCGTCGCCGCGGGCCGCGAGGTGAGCGCGGCGGTGCGCATCCGCTCGGCGAAGAGCTTGCGGGCGGCCTTCTCCAACTGCCCGATCTCGCGCGCCTCCTGGCCGAACCCCTTGACGACCCGAACGCCGGTGACCGTCTCCTCGACGTGCTGGGCCACGTCCGCCGCGCTCTGCTGCGCCGACCAGGTGGCCGGGAACAGCTTCGCCCTGGTGCGCCCGGCGACCACCGCGACGACCGGGGTGACCACCAGCGCGACCACGGTCAGCAGCGGGGAGAGCCACAGCATCGCGCCCAGGGCCATGAACGCGAACACCACGGTGCCGATGGACAGCGGCACCATCATCAACAGGCCCTGGACCAGCTGCAGGTCGGTGATCGACCGGGACACGACCTGCCCGGTGCGCAGCGTGTCCTGCTTGCCGCCGTCGAGCCGCTGGACCGCGCCGAAGACCGCCTGCCGCAGGTCGTGCTGCACGTCCAGGGCCAACCGGCCGCCGATGTAGCGGCGCAGGAAGGCGCTGGCGAAGCTCAGCAGCTCCATCGCGGCCAGCGCCACCACCAGCCAGCCCAGCCGCTGGGTGTGGCCCGCGACCGCGTCGTCGACGACGAACTTGACCAGCAGCGGGCCCGCCGCCTGGAAGCCGACGCCGACCACCGAGGACACGACGGCCAGCACCACCAGGGAGCGGTGCCGCCAGCAGGCGGAGCCGAGCCTGCGGATCCAGCCGGGGGAGGGGTTCTGCGCCACGTGGCCCAGATTAGGCAAGTCCGGGGCTTCGTGGGGCACGACCGCCCCCGCCTGTGGACAACTCCGGTGAACCCCTGGTCAGCGCCGGGTCACGTGATGTCGCGGCGCTGGTTGCGCAGCATCCCCAAGCCGAACAGCAGGGCGGTCCAGCCCAGGAAGACCAGGCCGCTGACCCACTGCGTCAGGCCGCCGGGTGCCCCGGCGCTGATCCAGACCAGGTCCTCGACGGCCTTGTCCTCCAGGATCCCGCCGCGCTCGGCCAGGATCGGCCGGAGCTGGTCGAGCACCGCCTCGGCCGCGGTGGAGCTGGTCATGCCGTTCGCCGAGCCGTTGGGCAGGAACCCGCTCAGCTTCGAGCCCTCGGTGACGCCGAACAGGATGAGCTCGCTGAGCGGACCCACCAGCAGCGCGTAGACCAGCAGCACCACCAGCGTGCCGATGCCCGAGCCGATCAGCGCGCCGACCCCGAGGCCGAGCAGCGTCCACAGCATGCACATCAGCACGCCCGCGAGCACGATCAGCAGCCAGGTCGAGCCGTCGGGCAGGTGGCCGGTGTCCGAGCCGACGGCGGTGCCCAGGCTGACCATCAGGCCGATCGCCACGCCGTACACCAGGCCCCAGACCAGGTAGGTGATCGTCTTGGCCCAGAGCACCGACGAGCGCGGCGCGCCGGTGAGGAAGGTGGTGGTGATCGTCCGGTTGCCGATCTCCTGGGTGAAGGCGAGCCCGCCGAACACCATCGGGAAGACCGCGGCGATGTTGAACCCGCGCGCCAGCGCGGCCGCCGACCAGGGCAGCTGCGAGGTGCCCAGCCGGAAGGCGTCGAGGTCGATGCCGGAGATGGACCAGCCCAGGCTCCAGAAGAAGGCCACCGCGACGGTCGGGATCATCAGGGCCCACCACAGGTTGGTGGTGAGGATCTTGCGGAACTCCGCGCTGATCAAGTTGCCCATCAGGCCTTGTCCCCCTGTCCCGTCGAGTCCTGGCCGGCAGCGTCCTGTCCGGCGGCGTCCGGGGGCGGTGGTGCGGGCGGTAGGTCTAGAGGCTTGATCTCAGGGGCCTCTTGTGCGGGCGCGGTTTCCGCGCTCGTGGGTGGCTGTTCGGCAGCCGGAGACTGCGGCAGCGCTACCGGTGGCTGCTCCGGAACAAAGGGCGGTTGCGCTACCGGCGGCTGGTCAGGAACGGCGGGTGGTTGGTAGGGCTGTGCTACCGGTGCCTGCCCAGGAGCGATGGGCTGCTCGTAGGGAGAAGTCGGTTGGTAGGGCGACGGCTGCTGGTAGGGAGAGTTCTGTGGCACTACCGGCTGCTGGTAGGGCGAAGTCGGCTGAACGGGAGCCTGGTAAGGCGGCTGGGGAACCGGCCAACCACCGGTGGCCGGACCCGGCTGCGCGTAACCAGGCGCCTGGTACGGCTGCCCCGGCACCACATAGCCGGGCGGCGGCTGAGCGGGGACCGCGTAACCCTGGCTCGCGTACCCGGGCTGAGCGCCGTAACCGGCCTGCGGCTGCACGGGAGCCGCGTAGCCGGTCTGCGGCGGGTAGCCCTGCCCGGGGATCGCGTAGCCCGGCACCCCCGGCGCCGCCCACTGGCCGCTGGTGAGCCGGAAGAACAGCTGCTCGAGGTCGGCCCGCTGCTCCTGCACGCCGTAGAGCGACACCTGCGCCTTGGTGGCGATGTCGCCGATCTGCTCGACCGTGGCCCCGGCGACCGCGAGCTGGCCGTCCGGCAGCGGCTCCAGACCGAAGATCCCGGCCTCCTGGAGCGCCTTGACCAGCGCGGTGGGGTCCGAGCAGCGCACGACCACCCGTGACTGCTGCGAGGACCGCAGGTCCTCCAGGCTGCCGTAGTACATCGTCTGGCCGCGGCTGATGATCACGACCTGGTCGATGGTCTGCTCGATCTCGGCCAGCAGGTGGCTGGAGATCAGCACCGTCCGACCGGTCGCGGCGTAGGCCTTGAGGAACGTGCGCAGCCAGGCGATGCCCTCCGGGTCCAGGCCGTTGGCGGGCTCGTCGAGCACCAGCACCCTCGGGTCGCCCAGCAGGGCGGTGGCCAGCGCGAGCCGCTGCTTCATGCCCAGCGAGAACACCCCCGAACCGCGCCGGGCGGCGCCGCCGAGACCGACGAGCTGCAGCACCTCGTGCGCGCGCTGGTCGGCCACGCCCATCGCGGCGGCGTAGACGCGCAGGTGGTTGATCGCCGAGCGCCGCGGGTGGAAGCCCTGCGCCTCCAGCACCGCGCCGACCACCCGACCCGGGTTGGTCAACCGCTCGAAGGGCTCACCGTCGATAGTGGCCTCACCCGCCGACGGGCGCACCAAACCGAGCATCATGCGCAGCGCGGTTGTCTTACCGGCCCCGTTGGGACCGAGGAAGCCAGTGACCGAACCGGGCTCGACCTGGAAGCTCAGGTTCTGCACCGCGGCGACATGACCGAAGCTCTTGGACAGATTCCGCACAACGATGCGGCCACTACCGTCTTGCACAGACCCCTCCAGCGGACAGCCGTCTCGTGCCGGCCATCTTGCCCCATGCGGGGCTCCCCGCGCGGGCGCATGGCGGGTAAGGCGCGTCAGCCGTCGGTGATGACCGGCAGCTCGGCGGTGATCTCGGCGGGCGACTCGGGCGGCACCAACCGCGCCTGGCGCGCGAACGGGTTGCGCAGCGGCAGCTTCCGCTCACGGTGCGGCAGGCCCTCGCCGATCAGGTGCTCGTGTGCCATCCGCCACACCTGGCACGGCCACCGCTTGCGGCGCAGCCCCCGCAGCCCGGCCGGACACGCCTGGCAGCGGCTGTCCTCGTCCGGCTGGTGCACGGTGAGCAGCAACCGCCAGCCATCGGCCAACCGGCTGATCTCACTGCGCGCCAACGGGAGCAGCGTCGTGGCGTCCGCGGTGCCCGCCGCCTCGTCCAACAGGTCCAACCTGCGCAGCACGGCCGCGCGCAGCGGCTCCTCAGCCAGCACGGGGCTCCCTCGACCGGGCCGCCGAACCCGCCGCCTGGTCCAACACCAGGCCCAGCGAACGCGTCTGCTGCGCGGAGAGCACCGCCGACGCGCCGGGAGGGGGCACCAGGACCACCCGGCCGTCCTCGACCAGCACCGTCAACGCGCGATCTCTACCGAAGGGGTCGTGGCACCCGATGCACCACCGAGGCTCAGTCACCCGGGTTTCATCGGTAGATCACCACCGCCACCCAAGCGTGCGCTGCGGGTTTCACCCCATTGCCAGGTTTGTCACTCGAAGGTGGTCATTGTTGGTGGAGAAGTAATCGCGACTCACCAGCCCCCCGGTGCAGCGCTCCGGACGGAATATGCCTAAGCTATAGCTGGCGGCCCGCTCCCAGTGACCCCCAGGCTGGTTGAGCGGGCCGCCCTCGCTTCCGCCTACCCATGCCCGCAGAGTGCGCGGGCGGGGGAAGCTCGTCATCTTCATCGGGGGGCCGAGCCCCCCGAACCCCCCACGGTGCGATATCTCCCGAACCAGCGGGGCTCGGCGCTGCGCGCCATCGGGTGGGGGGACGTGAACGTTCCTGAACCAGCGTGGGCTCGGCGCTTCGCACCATCGAGGTTGGGGACGGTGGCGAGTGGGGGACGAATCGTCGCGAACCAGGGGGGCTCGGCGCTTCGCACCATCGAGGTTGGGGACGGTGGCGAGTGGGGGACGAATCGTCGCGGGCCGAGGGGGCTCGGCGCTTCGCACCATCGAGGTTGGGGACGGTGGCGAGTGGGGGACGAATCGTCGCGGGCCGAGGGGGCTCGGCGCTGCGCGCCATCGGGGTGGGTGGTGGTGGTTTTCTTGCGTCCTTGCGAGTGTGGGTGACCCCCGCCCTTGGGAGGGCGGGGGTCGGGTGGTGCGGTGTGGCTGGTGGGGTGTGTGGGTTAGGCGAGGGCGGTGGTCAGGGGGGTGGCGGGGAGGTTGTGGGCCTCGGCTACCGGGGTGTTGGTGAGGTGGCCCTGGTGGGTGTTGAGGCCTAGGGCCAGGGCGTTGTCGTGGTTCAGGGCCTTGTGCCAGCCGTTGTCGGCCAGGGCTACGGCGTAGGGGAGGGTGACGTTGGTGAGGGCGTACGTCGAGGTCCTCGGGACGGCGCCGGGCATGTTGGCCACGCAGTAGAAGATCGAGTTGTGCACCGGGTAGGTCGGGTCCGCGTGCGTGGTCGGGCGCGAGTCCTCGAAGCAGCCGCCCTGGTCGATGGCGATGTCCACCAGGACCGAGCCGGGCTGCATCTGGGCCACCAGGGCGTTGCTGATCAGCTTGGGGGCCTTGGCGCCGGGCACCAGCACCGCGCCGATGACCAGGTCGGCCTCCTTGGCCGCCTGCTCCACCGCGTAGCGGTTGGACGCCACGGTGCGGACCCGGCCGTTGAACTGGGCGTCGATCTGGCGCAGCCGGTCGACGTTGGTGTCGAGGACCTGCACGTCCGCGCCCATGCCCAGGGCGATGGTGGCCGCGTTCACGCCCGCGACGCCGCCGCCGATGACCACGACCCGCGCCGGGTGCACGCCGGGCACGCCACCGGGCAGCACGCCGCGGCCGCCGGAGGGCTTCATCAGGGCGAAGGCGCCGACCTGCGGGGCCAGCCGACCGGCGACCTCCGACATCGGGGCCAGCAGCGGCAGCGCGCCGTTCGCGGTCTGCACCGTCTCGTAGGCGATGGCGGTGGTGCCCGAGGCCAGCAGCGCCCGGGTCAGCGGCTCGTCGGCGGCCAGGTGCAGGTAGGTGAACAGGGTCTGGCCCGCGCGCAGCCGCGGGTACTCGACCTCGATCGGCTCCTTGACCTTGAGCACCAGGTCGCCCTCGGACCACACGTCGTCCGCGGTGGCCAGCACCTTGGCGCCCGCGGCCAAGTACTCCTCGTCGGTGATGGCCGAGCCGAGACCGGCACCCGCCTCGACGAACACGTCGTGGCCGCGGGAGGTCAGCTCGTGCGCACCGGCGGGGGTGAGCGCCACCCGGTACTCGTGGTTCTTGATCTCACGGGGAACGGCGATCTTCACCGGGACTGTCCTCTCGGGTACAGGGCTGGGCCATCTGTGGTGTTCTGTACCACGGTCGGGCAGGGCTGACCGTCTGTCATCGTGCTCTCGCACCGATCGTGTGCTCGTGCCGTTGTGCTCACAGCACAGTCAGCGCCACCGGAGAGCCACCAGTTGAGTGATCAGGGCCAGCCGGGTGTCCGGGTCGGTGAGGTCGGCGTCGAGGACCGCGCTCACCCGGGACATCCGGTACCGCAGCGTGTTCGGGTGGATGTTCAGCGCCGCCGCGGCGGCCCGCGGCTCGCCGGGGTGGCGCAGCCACTCGTAGAGCGTGTCCAGGTACCAGGCCGCGTCGTCGCGGGAGCGCAGGTGGGCCAGCGGACCCACGTGGTCGACCCCCGATCCGGTGGCGGCGACCGCGCAGCGGTGCAGCACCAGCACGGTCCACACCTCGTCGTGCACGGCCACCGGGCCGGTGACCAGCCCGGCGCGCAGCAGGCTCAGCGCCTCGTCGGCCTCGGCGCGCGAGCGGGCGAGGTCGGCGACCTCCACCGGCGTCCCCGCCGCCACCAGCGGGCCCAGCGCGGCCAGCGCGGCGCGCAGCGCGGGCCAGCCGCCGGGGCCCGCGGTGTCCGGGACGATCGCGTACAGCAGGCCGTGCAGGTCGGCGACCGCCGGGCGCTTCCCGACGCCCTCGGTGAGCCGCTCCAGCAGCGCCAGCCGCACCCCCTCGCCGAGCGCGTCGTCGGCCTGGGCGTCGATGGCCACCACCCGGTGCGGTTCGGTGCTCAGGTCGAGCTCGGCGGCCACCAGCCGCAGGCTGCCCGACCCGTCCAGCACGGCCCGCACCAGCTCGGCGGACCGCCTGCGCTCGGCGTCCTCGCGGGCCCGCCTGCGCAGCAGGTGCAGGGCCACGACCGGGGCGGCGTCGGCGAAGGCGGCCGCGCGCTCGTCGGGCACCGGGCCCGCCACCACGGCCCACATCGAGCCGAGCAGCTCGCCGCCCATCCGGATCGGGACGATCAGCCGGGGCAGCGTGCCGTCCTGCTGGGCGGGCACGAAGATCGCGGTGCGGCCCCGGCTGAGCTCGCGGAACACGCCGCGGGAGCGGAAGCGGGCGAGCACGTCGTCGGGCACCCGGCGACCCATGATCGTCGAGACGCGCGCCGGGTCGGTGCGGTCCTGGCGGGCGGAGTAGGCGAGCACGCGGGAGTTGGCGTCCTCGATGGTGACCGGCGCGTCCACCACCGCGGCGGCGGCGTCGGCGAGGCGGAACAGGTCGCCGAACGGGCCCGCCCCGGAGTTGAGCGCGTTGGCCGCCTCGTCGGCGGCGGCGTCGAGCACCGAGCGCAACAACCACACCAGCTGCGCCCACGCCGTGGCCGCGTGCACCTCGACCACGGCCGTCCCGGTCCGCCGGGCGGCGGCCTTGACCGCGTTGCGCACCGCGTGCGGAGGCTTGAGCAGGACGGCGGCGGCACCGTGCTCGGCGCAGTGGCCGACCAGCTCGACGGCCTCGGCGGTGGACTGCACGGCGATCCCCAGCACGAGGTCGCCCGCGGCGACCTGGGTGCGGCGCGCGGTCTCGGCGATCACCACATCGGTGACCAGACGGGCGTGCTCATCGGTGGCGAGGACGGTGCGCAGCAGGGTGGGACCCATCCGGTCCACCACGCCCTGCACGCTGATCATCGCCCTCCTCGGCGCTCTACTGCGGACACGTTAGCGCCGGGCGGGTGAACCGGTCGGCCGACTCAGCGCGGCGAGAGGGTGGCGAGCCAGGTGAGGCCCGCGACGACCGTCATCCCCTGTTCGTTCGGGTGGATGGGGGCCGCGGGGGAGGCCGGGCGCAGGGGCTCCACCCACCGGCGGTCGTCGGGTTGGCAGGCGTCGTGGGTCGTGGAGTACAGGTACGGGTTGACGAAGCGGGCACCCGCCGTCCGCGTGACCGCCGCGAGGGCCTCGTTGAGGGAGCGCTCCGTGCGGTCGAAGTACTCCGTGTCCCCCGCCGCGAAGGGGACCTGCGGCCAGCAGCCCGCGCCGGTCGGGAGGATGCGCAGGTATCCGACAACCAAGACCCGCGCCCGCGGCGACCGCGTGCGGATCTCGGCCAACACCGTCGCGACGCGCTTCCCCGCCACCGCCACCCGGTTGGCCAGCACATCGGTGCCGCCCGAGGTGTAGTGCTCGCGGCACGGGGCGCCCGTCGGGTCGGTCGAGCCGGTCTGGCCGCAGGTGCCGAGGATCTCGCCGAAGCCGATGTCGTTGCCGCCGATCGTCAGCGTCACCAGGTCGGTCTCCGGCCGCAGGGCTTCCAGCTGCGGCGGGTTCGCGCCGTCCTGCACCACCTGCGGACCGGCCATGTTCGCCGTGGTGGCGCCCGCGCAGCTCACGTCGGTGAACTTGACGACGCGCAGCCACCGGGCCAGTCGACCCGGGTAGTTGTGGTCGGAGCGGCCGCACCCGAGCGGGGTGCCGTTCTGCTCGGGGATGCCCGGGCCGGACGCGTACGAGTCACCCAACGCCACGTAGTGCTGGTAAGCGACATGTTCGTAACGGGCGGCCGGGGCCTCGGCCGCGGTCGCCGGGGCCGCCGAGGCCAGGACGAACAGCATGGTCAGGGCCAGTGCGGAGCCGCGCATGATCCGCATCGTCACCCGGCCGGGTGGACCCGGTCAACCGGTGGGCTCCCAGACTGTGGACAACCGCCCGTGCGCCGGTCGCCGGAGCTAACTTTGCGCCAGATGGCCTCCGGCCCGCCGACCACTCCCGAGGAGATAGCCGATGACCGACTCCGCCGCCTGGTCGTTCGAGACCAAGCAGGTGCACGCGGGTGCCGCGCCGGACCCGGCCACCGGTGCCCGGGCGACCCCGATCTACCAGACCACCTCGTACGTCTTCCGGGACAGCCAGCACGGCGCCGACCTGTTCAGCCTGGCCGAGCCGGGCAACATCTACACCCGGATCGGCAACCCCACCCAGGGCGTCCTGGAGGAGCGGGTGGCCGCGCTCGAGGGCGGCGTGGCGGCGCTGGCGTTCGCCTCCGGCTCGGCGGCCACCACCGCGGCGATCCTGAACCTGGCCGAGTCCGGCGACCACATCGTCTCCAGCCCGTCGCTCTACGGCGGCACCTACAACCTGTTCCACTACACCCTGCCCAAGCTGGGCATCGAGGTCAGCTTCGTCGACGACCAGGACGACCTGGACGCCTGGCGCGCCGCCGCCCGGCCGAACACCAAGGCGTTCTTCGGCGAGAGCCTGGCCAACCCGGGCAGCAACGTCTTCGACATCCGCGGCGTGGCCGACGTGGCGCACGAGGTCGGCGTGCCGCTGATCATCGACAACACCGTGCCCACCCCGTACCTGCTGCGCCCGATCGAGCACGGCGCCGACGTCGTCGTGCACTCGGCCACCAAGTACCTGGGCGGGCACGGCACCACCATCGCGGGCGTGCTGGTCGACGCGGGCACCTTCGACTTCGGCGCCGACCCGGAGCGCTTCCCCGGCTTCACCCAGCCCGACCCGAGCTACCACGGTCTCAAGTACTGGGAGGCCCTCGGCCCGGGCGCGTACGCGGCCAAGGCGCGCGTGCAGGGCCTGCGCGACACCGGCGCGGCGATCTCGCCGTTCAGCGCGTTCCTGATCATCCAGGGCATCGAGACGCTGTCGCTGCGCATCGAGCGGCACGTCGCCAACGCCCAGGCGCTGGCCGAGTGGCTCGAGCAGCGCGACGAGGTCGAGAAGGTCTACTACGCGGGCCTGCCGTCCAGCCCGTTCCACAGCGCTGCGCAGAAGTACCTGCCGCGCGGCGCGGGCGCGATCGTCTCGTTCGACCTGCGCGGCGGGGTCGAGGCGGGCCGCAAGTTCGTCGACGGCACCGAGCTGTTCAGCCAGCTGGTCAACATCGGCGACGTGCGCAGCCTGATCGTGCACCCGGCCAGCACCACGCACAGCCAGCTCGTCGGCGAGGAGCAGCTGGCCAGCGGGGTCACCCCGGGCCTGGTGCGGCTCTCGGTGGGCATCGAGAACGTCGAGGACCTCAAGGCGGACCTGGAGGCGGGCTTCCGGGCGGCCAAGGCCGAGCTGTGAGTGCCGCTCCCCCTCCCGCCACCGGTGCGTGGCGGGAGGGGGACCCGCCGGGTCGCCGCCAGTGGGCGGCGGTGGCGGGCCCGGTCCCCGACACCCGGGTCGCCTACGAGACCTGGGGAACCCTGAACGCCGACCGGTCCAACGCGGTCCTGGTCGAGCACGCCCTCACCGGCGACAGCCACGCCGCCGGGCCCGCGGGCCCCGGCCACCCGACGCCGGGGTGGTGGGACGGCGTGATCGGGCCGGGCCGGGCGGTCGACACCGACCGCTGGTTCGTGGTGTGCCCCAACGTGCTCGGTGGTTGCCAGGGCACCACCGGGCCCGCTTCGACCGCCCCGGACGGGAAACCGTGGGGCAGCCGGTTCCCGGCCGTCGGTGTGCGCGCCCAGGTCGACGTCGAGGCCGCGCTGGCCGACGCGCTGGGCATCGACACCTGGGCCGCGGTGCTCGGCGGCTCCATGGGCGGCATGCGCGCGCTGGAGTGGGCCGTCGGCAGGCCGGAACGGGTCGCCGCGGTGCTGCTGCTGGCCTGCCCGGCGGCGGCCTCGGCCGAGCAGATCGCTTGGGCCGCACCACAACTGCACGCGATCCGGGCCGATCCGCTGTGGCGCGGCGGCGACTACCACGAGCACGCCGAGGGCCCGCACGTCGGGCTCGGCATCGCCCGGCGGATCGCGCATGTGACCTACCGCAGCGAGCCCGAGCTGGCCGCCCGGTTCGGCCGGAAGCGCCAGGGCGACGGGCAGTTCGCCATCGAGTCCTATTTGGACCATCACGCGGCGAAGCTGGCGGGCCGGTTCGACGCGGCCAGCTACCTGCTGCTCACCGAGGCGATGAACGGCCACGACGTCGGCGCGGGCCGCGGCGGGGTGGACGCCGCGCTGGCCCGGGTGACCGCGCGCGCCGTGGTGGCCGGAGTGGACAGTGACCGGCTCTACCCGTTGGCGCAGCAGGAAGAACTGGCCGCGAAGATCCCCACCGCACAGGGGCTGCGGGTGATCACCTCGCCATCGGGGCACGACGGGTTCCTCACCGAGACCGGCCAGCTCGCCGGGCTGCTCAAGGAACTTCTCTGACCCAGGTGGGGATCGGCAGCCCCCGGTTGACGCACTCGTCGGAGAGCCGCAGCGTCCAGCGCAGCGCCTGCACCATCAGCAGCGCCATCTCCTCCGGCGCGGCGTTGACCAGCGCGATCTCGATCTGCGCCTTGGCGCTGTCGGTGTCGCCGTGCACCTCGGCGAGCAGCGTGCGCACCGCGGTCCGCACGGGAGGGTCGGCCTCGTCGATCGGGACCTCTTGGCCGTCGTCGTCGTAGACCTGCATCTTGACCGGTGTGGTCCCCCCTGAACCGAGCGCGGCGACCATCGCGCTGCACTCGTGGAACAGCAGCAGCATCAGCTCGCGCGCGTCGACGTGGCTGTCCGGCGCGGATTGGACCGCGTCGGCCACCCGGTCGAGGGCTCCGTCGTCCTCACCGGCCCGCATGGCCGCGAGGGCACCGGAGGCCGCCTCGGTGAGGCGGCGCCTGCGGTTCGGATCGGACTCGCTGTCGGCGTCCACGTCCCTCATCCTGCAACAGCCGGGCGCCGTGCGGGGAGATCAGCACGGGCCGATTCGCTCAGTTGGCCGCGAGCCGGATCCGGGCCAGGATGTCGTCGGTGTCGCCGGGACCGCCGAACGCGGGCCCCTCCCCGGTGCGCACGCCCTGGTCGGCCCACCAGCGGGCCTCGGCCAGGTCGCGGACACCGAGCACCCCCACCGCGGCGCCGACCGAGCCGAGCTCGGAGATCAGCGCCAGCGTGGCCCGCACCGGGACCGCCTCGCTGGGCAGCCAGTCCGGCCGCCAGCCCTCGAACGGGTCGGCGAGCACGACCGTGCGCACCCCGAACCGCTCCACCAGCGCGATCTCCCGCGGGCCGCCGGTGAACCCGTGCAGCGCGGTGACCACGCCGATGTCGCCCAGGGTGCGCAGGTTGTCCTGCGCGTCGCCGCGGGCCAGCACGGTGGTCGTGTCCAGGCCGACCTCCAGCAACCCGGCGGGCACCCCGGCCTGGTCGATCGCGCGGTTGAGGGTGCCGGAGAGGTCGGCGTCGGCGGACTGCGAGGCCGACAGCAGCACCCGGTGCACGGCCTCGCCCGGGTCGGCGACCGGGGCGAACAGCGACCGCCACACCGGCAGCCCGGGCGTGGACTGCTCGACCAGCCACGGCCCCAGCGCCACCGCGAGCCCGGTCAGCTCGGCGAGCTCGGTCGCGGTGTCCACCCCGTCGCGGGTCGAGGTGGTGTGCACCAGCGCGCGCACCCGCACGGTGCGCCGGTCGGCGAGCCGCACGACCGGCTCGTAGACCACGGCCAGCTCGCCGTTCTCCCAGGCCGCGGGCAGCGCGGTGGCCGCGGCGGCGACCTTGCGGGCGGCCCGGTCGGCGTGCGCGTCGTACTCGGTCCACTGGCAGCGGCCGGTGGAGCGGGCGTGCCGCAGCGCGGCGTCGGCGGCGCGGAACATCTCGGTGCTCGACATCTCCTCCGGCGTGCACCGCACGGCGCCGAAGGTCGCGCTCACCGCGAGCCCGCGCCTGCCGTCGTAGTCCGGTTCGGCCAGCTCGGCGTTGAACTCGCCGACCAGCTCCGAGACCGAGGGCACCACGGGGCCGTGCGCGATCAGCACCGCGAACTCGTCGCCGCCGATGCGGGCCACCAGCGCCGCCCGGTCGGCGACCACCGAGCTGAGCCTGCGCGCCACGGTCTGCAGCAGCCGGTCGCCCGCGTGGTGCCCGTGCGTGGTGTTGACCAGGGAGAACGCGTCGAGGTCGAGGCAGAGCAGGGTGAGCGCGCCGCCCGGCGGGGCCTGCCCGTGCATGGCCTCGAGCCGCGACTCGAAGTGCAGCCGGTTGGCCAGGCCGGTCAGCGCGTCGTGCAGGTTCTGGTGGCTGAGCTGGTTGCCCAGCAGCTGCAGCTCGCTGAGGTCCTGCACCATGGTCACCCGGTAGCGCTGCCGGCCGTCGTCGGCCGGGAGCATGGTGGTGGTGAGGTAGACCCACGCGGTGTCACCGTTGGGCCGCCGCAGCCGCCTGCGGTCTGCCTCGGGACCCAGCGGCCTGCCCTCGGCGTCGTCCTCGGCCAGGAAGTCCGACAGCGAGCGGTCGGCCAGCTCGTCGGCCGCGCAGCCCAGGATGTTCGCCAGCGCCGGGTTGGTCTCGACGAACCGGCCGTCCGGCTCGGTGATCGCGATCCCGATCGCCGAGGCGGTGAACACGCCGCGGAACCGGTTCTCGGTGTCCCGCCGGTCGCGCTCGGCCCGCTGCTTCGCGGTGAGCAGGGCCAGCTTCATGTTCTCCTGCTGGCGCAGGGTGCGCTTGCGCAGCGCGGCGGCGTACCCGGCGGAGACCCCGGCGAGCAGCCGCACCACCGCGCGGGCGTCGTGCCCGGCCGCGACCAGGCCGTCGGCGAGCACGCCGATCGAGCGCTCCAGCGTCAGCTCACCGGTCAGCGCGCCGTCGACCATGAGCTCGCCGACCACCGCGCCGCTCGCGGCGTCGAACGGCTCGGCGGCCAGCGCGTCGGTGAGCCTGCCCAGCAGCCCGCGCAGCAGCGCCCGGACCTCGGTCGACGAGCGGGGGACGTAGGCGGTGCTCGCCACGACGCGCAACCACACCGGGACCAGGGGATCCTGGTCGCCGGTGTCGGCAACGGGTTGAGCGGGCACGGGTTTCGGCCGATCAGCGCCTGCGGCCCACGCCCGCGAAGATCCCGGCCCGGTCGGGGTCCCCGCCGTCGTCCAGGCCGGTCTCGGGGTGCCACAGCGCGGTCGGCACGATGCCGGGCTCGACCAGGTCGAACCCGTCGAACAGGGCGGTGATCTCGGCGCGCGAACGCGGGTACATCGGATCGCGGCTGGTCTTCATGACCTCCACGGCCCGGTCCATCTCCTCGGGCATCAGGTCGCGGGTGAACTGGGAGAAGGCGAGCAGACTCCCCGCGACGAACGCGTCCCGGTACCGCGCCACGATCCGCGCCGGGTCCTGCTCCGGCGGCACGAAGTGGAACACCCCGGCCATGATCAGCCCGACCGGCTCGTCGAAGTCCAGCAGCCCCCGGGTCACCGGCGCGTCCAGGACGTCGTCCGGGCGGGTGAGGTCGGCCTGCACGATGGAGGCCAACGGGTTGTCGGCCAGCATCAGGGAGCTGTGCGCGAACGCGACCTCCTCGTAGTCGACGTAGACCACGCGGGCCAGCGGATCGGCGTCCTGGGCGATCTCGTGCACGTTGCCCACGGTGGGGATGCCGGACCCGAGGTCGAGGAACTGCCGGATGCCCTGCTCGACCATGTAGAGCACCGACCGGCGCAGGAACGACCGGTTGTGCCGCGCGATCTCCCGGGCATTGGGCTGCGCCGCGATGAACCGCTCGGCGAGCTCCCGGTCGTGGGCGAAGTTGTGCGCCCCGCCGAGCAGGTAGTCGTACAGCCGGGCGGCGCTGGGCCGGTCCAGGTCGATCCCGTCGGGCACCCAGCTGGTCGCCTCGGCCACGCCGCACCTCCACCTCGGTCTGTGATCGGAAGATTACTCAACCGGCAGGGGCGGTGGACAGGTGCCGAACGTCGCAGTCTCGCTGTGTGGTGCTCAGGGCCCGGTGCTTGCCCGGGTGCCTGGTCGGTGCTGCCCAGGTGGCTGCTCGGTGCTTGCGGTGGGCTCGATGGGTGCCGGCTGGGGCTTCTCAACGGGTGGCCCGTCGGCGCTTGCTTTGGTGGTGGGCTCGATCGGGTGGAGTGGCTTTGTTCGAGGCCCCTAAGAAAAGAGGCGCCGGGGTGAAGCGGGTGGGGAAGGGATCACCCACGCCTGGGCGAGGCTAGCGCCTCTTTTCTCCCCGAACAAAGCCACTCCACCCCATCGAGCAGGGGTGTGGCAGGTGGGAGTGGGTGGGTGGTTGCCTTTTCG
>NZ_BSTR01000048.1:18402-60868 GCF_030269645.1 Actinokineospora sp. NBRC 105648
CGGTGCGGCGGTGCGGCGGTGCGGCGGTGCGGCGGTGCGGCGGTGCGGCGGTGCGGCGGTGCGGCGGTGCGGCGGTGCGGCGGTGCGGCGGTGCGGCGGTGCGGCGGTGCGGCGGTGCGGCGGTGCGGCGGTGCGGGGGCAGCGCGTTGGAGGCCCTGGCGAAGGGCATGGACACTGTGTGCCAGGCGCACCTCCAGTCGCTTCTCGGGAGCGCGCCGTGGTGAGAGGAGGCGTCGTGGCTGATGACATCGAAGTCGGTCGTCGGGTCGTCGTGCCGTTCGGGCTGCACGACATCGAAGGCCTCGTTGTCCGTGTCTCCAAGACGGGACCGAAGGTGTGGGTGACGGTCGACCTGGACATCGAGGGCGCCGACGAGCACCTCGTCACCACGTACCCGATCGAAGTGGTCAGGACGACTTCGGCCGCGTGAGACCGCGCCCGCTGCTCAGTTCGGGGTGTGGATCAGGGCGGCCAGGGCCATGCCGGTGAGCAGGTCGGCCATCTGGGCTCGGTCCAGGTGCCTGCTGTGCGGGGTCGAGTTGATCAGCCCGAACACCGCGTGCGCCGCGGCTCGGGCCGTCGGTTCCGCGGTGGTCGGGACGGCGCCGCGGATGACCTCCACCCAGGTTTCCACGTAGCGGCGTTGCAGGCCGCGGACCTTGCGGCGGTCGGGATCCGTCAGGTTGCCGAGGTTGCGCTCCTGCACCGTGATCAGCGCCGGGTTGTCCAGGGCGAAGTCGACGTGGAAGCGGACCAGTTCCTCGAGCGTGTCGCGCGCGCCCCTGGTCAGGCCTACCCGGGACTGGCCGCCGTCGAGCAGGACCTCGCTGATCGAGGTCAGCATCTCGCCGAGCATGGCGTCCTTGGAGCGGAAGTGCCGGTAGAGGGCCGGTCCGGAGATGCCGACCGCGGAGCCGATGTCGTCGATGCCGACGCCGTGGAAGCCGTGCCGGGCGAACAGCTCGGCGGCCGCGGCGAGGATCTGTTCGCGTCTGCTCGGCTTGGCCGGGACGGGTTCCGCTGCTGGTGACACGCGATACATCGTATGGCAGGCCGGTTAGCGACCGCTAACCGTCTCCTGTTCACCTACTGGTAAGTGTGAAGAAGTTACCGAACGGTTCCGTGTTGGGTTGGTGGCTGGTAGTGATGACCATGTCGGGAATCCCTCCAACGTCGGAGGCTAGAAATGCGTGTCCCTCGCTCCTTGGCCGTCGCGGTGCTCGCGGCCTTATCCCTGCTCGGGCTCTCCTCCACCGCGCTGGCCGCCCCGGCCGCCGCGGGGAAGTACGTGGCACTCGGTGACTCCTACTCCTCCGGCCTCGGCGCGGGCAGCTACGGCAGCAGCGGCAGTTGCAAGCGCAGCAGCAACGCCTACGCCCAGCTGTGGGCCAACGCGCACGCGCCGTCGGCGTTCTCGTTCGTCGCGTGCTCCGGCGCGGTGACCCAGGACGTCCTCAACAGCCAGGTGTCCGCGATCACCGCCGACACCGCGCTGGTCACCATCTCCATCGGTGGCAACGACGCGGGCTTCGTCAGCGTCATGACCGACTGCAACCTCGGGTCGGACTCGACCTGCGTGAGCAAGAACCAGGCGGCGCAGAACTTCGCGCGCACAACGCTCCCCGCGCGGCTGGACGCGGTCTACACCCAGATCCGCAACCGCGCGCCGTCCGCCCGGGTCGTGGTCTTGGGCTACCCGCGCATCTACAAGACCGGCGGCTCTTGCGTTGTCGGGCTGAGCGAGACCAAGAGGGCGGCCATCAACCAGTCCTCCGACGTGCTCGCGAGCGTGATCTCCGGGAAGGCCGCCGCGTACGGCTTCAGCTTCGTCGACGCGCGCACCGCGTTCGCCGGGCACGAGGTGTGCGCCGCGGGCACCCGCTGGATCAACAGCGTGACCTGGCCGATCGAGGAGTCCTACCACCCGACCGCCGGTGGCCAGAGCGGCGGCTACTACGCCGGGTTGGTCGCGGTCACGGGCTGATCGCCACCGGGACGGCCGTCTCCCGTGCCGGGGAGGCGGCCGTTCACGGCGTCAGGAACGTCAGCACCGCGGTGAGGAACCCCTGCGGGTCGGTCCTGTGCACCTCGTGCCCCACCGCGATGGTGACGGCGCGCCCGTGCGGCAGCCGTTCGGCGAGTTCGAGCACCCACTCCTGCGGCATGTGGCTGGTCGGCCCACCCGCGATGACCAGGGTGGGCGCGGTGACCTCGGTGAGCCGCTCGCGCCAGCGCGGGTCCGGGTTCGCCACCTGCGCCAGCAGCGGTGCCACGGCGGCCCAGTCGTAGTCGATCGGGTCGGCGGGCCGGTCCGGCACGTCGCGCTGCCGCGGGTACGGCAGCGGGGCGTCCTCGACGACCAGCCGCTCGACGCGCCGCGGGACCTCCTCGGCGACCAGCAGCGCCACCAGCCCGCCCGTCGAGTGGCCGACCAGGGTGGCGCTGTCGACGCCCAGCGCGTCCAGGAAGCCGATGACGTCGTCGCGCATGAGCTCGTAGCTGTACTCGGGGGTGTGCTCGCTTTCGCCGTGGCCGCGCAGGTCGAGGGCGTAGACCCGGCGGTGGTCGGCGAGCTTGGTGGCCACCTCGGACCACCCCGCCGCGCTGTCGCCCAGCCCGTGCAGCAGCACCAGCGGCGCGGAGTTGGCGTCGCCGAACACCTGGTACGCCAACCGGATCCCGCCGACGTCCACGTGCTCAGCCATGCCCTCACCGTAGCCGGGAACCAGGTCGTCCGGTTATCGAGCGCTAACCGGGCCGGGAGGATTGATCATTCGCCGGTCCGGCGGAGTGGGCCGGCGCTAGCGTGTCCCCATGCCTGTTGTGCTGCGGCGGATACCGCGTTGGCTGGTCATCACGCTGGTCGTGGCGGGCGTCGTCACCAGCTGCTCGGTGGTGTTCCGGTGGAACCGGCCGACCAAGTCCGGGGCCGAGAGCATGGTCGCCGACTACACCGGCGCACGCAGTGTCACCTGCACCGAACCCACCGGCGAGGCCTACTTCAGGTGCCTCCTGCGCGACGACGCCGGCCGGTACGGCCGCTCGGTCACCGTGCGCGACGAGCTGTCAAAGGGCCGCCAGGGCGTCCCCAGCTTCCACGAGTGGTTCGACCCGGAGTTCAACACCACCTACGACTACCGCCTGGGTCCGGACCTCTTCCTCGACACCCCGCTCAACGCCGACACCGAGCCCGTCCTGGCCAAGCTGATCGACGCGAAGGTCAGGTGGGCGACCGAGGCCCTGACCCTCGGCGGCACCCCGACCCAGGTGCGGTGCCCGGTGCCCCCGGACCGCACGTCCGAGACGTGCTGGGTGACCGGTCTGGCGAGGTCTGCCACCCTCACCAGGACCAGCTCGATCTCCTACACCATCCGGGTCCAGTTCACCGACCCCCGCGCCCGCTGAGCCCCGCTCACCCCAGGCCCCACTCCCGCACCACCCGGGCGCGCCCGCTCGGGTGTGACGGCCGATACTGGACCGTGGACGTTAGCGAGCGCTAACATCGACCCAGTAGTTAACGACGACTAACCGCGCGAGGAGCGAGATGGACGCGCCCGTTCTGCGCAGCTCAGCGGATCCCGCCGACGAGGCGTTCCAGCGCAACGCCAAGGGGCACGCCGAGCTGGTCAACGACCTGCGCGACCGGCTGGCTCAGGCCGCCCTCGGCGGCCCGGAGAAGGCCAGGGCCCGGCACGTCGCGCGCGGCAAGCTGCTGCCCCGCGACCGGGTCGACACCCTGCTCGACCCGGGGTCGCCGTTCCTGGAGCTGTCCCCGCTGGCGGCCACCGGCCTCTACGGCGACGACGCCCCGGCCGCCGGGATCATCACCGGCGTGGGCCGGGTGTCCGGCCGCGAGGTGGTCGTCGTGGCCAACGACGCCACCGTCAAGGGCGGCACCTACTACCCGCTCACGGTCAAGAAGCACCTGCGCGCCCAAGAGGTCGCCCTGCAGAACAACCTGCCGTGCGTCTACCTCGTGGACTCCGGCGGCGCGTTCCTGCCCAAACAGGACGACGTCTTTCCCGACCGGGACCACTTCGGCCGGATCTTCTTCAACCAGGCCACCATGTCGGCGCAGGCCATCCCGCAGATCGCGGCTGTGCTGGGTTCCTGCACCGCCGGTGGCGCGTACGTGCCCGCGATGAGCGACGAGGCCGTCATCGTCCGCGAGCAGGGCACGATCTTCCTCGGCGGCCCCCCGCTGGTGAAGGCCGCGACCGGCGAGGTGGTCAGCGCCGAGGACCTCGGCGGCGGCGACGTGCACTCCCGGGTCTCCGGGGTCACCGACCACCTGGCCGACGACGACACGCACGCCCTCAACATCGTCCGCTCCATCGTCAGCACCCTCGGTCCGCGCGCCGCCCGCCCGTGGGACGTGGCGCCGGTCGAGGAGCCCGCGGTCGACCCGTCGACCCTCTACGGCGTCGTGCCCACCGACTCGCGCACCCCCTACGACGTGCGCGAGGTCATCGCGCGGATCGTCGACGGCAGCCGGTTCCGCGAGTTCAAGAAGGAGTACGGCTCGACCCTGGTCACCGGGTTCGCCCGGGTGCACGGCCACCCGGTCGGCATCGTGGCCAACAACGGGGTGCTGTTCTCCGAGTCGGCCATGAAGGGCGCGCACTTCATCGAGCTGTGCGACCAGCGCAGCATCCCGCTGCTCTACCTGCAGAACATCACCGGCTTCATGGTCGGCCGCGACTACGAGGCGGGCGGCATCGCCAAGCACGGTGCCAAGATGGTCACCGCCACGGCGTGCGCGCGGGTGCCGAAGTTCACCGTGGTCATCGGCGGCTCGTTCGGCGCGGGCAACTACTCGATGTGCGGCCGGGCGTACTCGCCCCGCTTCCTCTGGATGTGGCCGAACGCGCGGATCAGCGTGATGGGCGGCGAGCAGGCCGCCTCGGTGCTCTCCACCGTCCGCCGCGACCAGATCGAGGGCGCGGGCGGCGAGTGGTCCGCTGAGGACGAGGACGCCTTCAAGGACCCGATCCGCGCGCAGTACGAGGAGCAGGGCAACCCGTACTACTCGACCGCGCGGCTGTGGGACGACGGCGTGATCGACCCGGCCGACACCCGCCAGGTGCTCGGCCTCGCGCTGTCGGCCGCGGCCAACGCGCCCCTGGCCCCTGTCCGCTACGGCGTCTTCCGGATGTGAGCATGTTCTCCAGCGTTCTGATCGCCAACCGGGGCGAGATCGCGGTCCGCGTGATCTCCACCCTGCGCCGCCTGGGCATCCGCTCGGTCGCGGTCTACAGCGACGCCGACGCGGGCGCGCGGCACGTGCGTGAGGCCGACGAGGCCGTGCGCATCGGGCCCGCGTCCGCCCGAGAGAGCTACCTGTCGATCGACAAGGTGGTCGCCGCCGCGCTCGAGACCGGCGCCGAGGCGGTGCACCCGGGCTACGGGTTCCTCGCCGAGAACGTCGAGTTCGCCCGCGCGTGCGCCGCTGCGGGGCTGATCTTCATCGGCCCGCCCGCCGCGGCCATCGATGCGATGGGCGACAAGATCCGGGCCAAGCTGACGGTGAGCGCGGCGGGTGTGCCGGTCGTGCCCGGCCGCACCGAGCCGGACATGTCCGACGACGACCTGGTCGCCGCCGCCGCGGAGATCGGCTTCCCGGTGCTGCTCAAGCCGTCCGCCGGTGGCGGTGGCAAGGGGATGCGGCTGGTCGAGGAGGCGTCCGGGCTGCGCGCGGCGATCGAGTCGGCGCGCCGGGAGGCCCGCGGGTCCTTCGGCGACGAGACGCTGCTGATCGAGCGGTTCGTGCTGCGGCCCCGGCACATCGAGATCCAGGTCATGGCCGACTCGCACGGGCACGCCATCCACCTCGGCGAGCGCGAGTGCAGCCTGCAGCGGCGGCACCAGAAGATCATCGAGGAGGCGCCGTCGCCGCTGCTCGACGCGGCCACCCGGGCCCGGATGGGCGCGGCGGCGGTGGACGCGGCCAAGGCGGTCGACTACAGCGGCGCGGGCACGGTGGAGTTCATCGTCTCCGCCGACCGGCCGGACGAGTTCTTCTTCATGGAGATGAACACCCGGCTGCAGGTGGAGCACCCGGTCACCGAGCAGGTCACCGGCCTCGACCTCGTCGAGCTGCAGGTCCGGGTCGCCGCAGGGGAGCGGCTCGGGCTCACGCAGGACGACGTGGTGCTGCGCGGCCACGCGATCGAGGCCCGGGTGTACGCCGAGGACCCGGCCACCGGGTTCCTGCCCACCGGTGGCCGCGTTCTCGGGCTGCGCCAGTCCAGCGCGGACTGGGCACGGCTGGACTCGGGGCTGCTGCCCGGTTCGGTGGTCGGCTCGGACTACGACCCGATGCTGGCCAAGGTCATCGCCACCGGTGCCGACCGCGCCCAGGCGATCGACCGGCTCTCCGCCGCGCTGGGGGCCACCGCGGTCCTGGGCGTGGGCACCAACATCGCGTTCCTGCGGGCGCTGCTGGCCGACGCCGACGTGCGCGCGGGTCGGCTCGACACCCAGCTGGTCGAGCGCAGGCTCGCCGAGCTGACCAGGGTCGAGGATGTGCCGGACGAGGTGTTCGCCGCCGCCGCGCTCGCCGAGCTGGCGTCGATGCAGCCGACCGGCGCGGTCGTCGACCCGTGGGCCGTGCCCAACGGGTGGCGTCTCGGTCAGCCTGCCCCGGTCGCCCTGCGGTTCACCTGTGGTGACCGTGCGGTGACGGTTCGGGTGACTGGCACGCCTTCGGCGGCAACGGTTTCCGTGGACGACGGCGAGGCCGTGTCGGCTTCTGTGTCCGCTGTGGACGATGAGCTGCGGGTGACCCACAACGGTCGCGCGGTGCGCTTCGCGTCCGCTGTGGACGGTGACACCCGGTGGCTGGCCAGGGATGGCCGGGCCTGGGCGGTCGCCGAGCACTCGGTGCTCGAGGGCGCCGCGGCGGCGGCTGGCGCGGGCGGACCGGTCACCAGCCCGATGCCCGGCACCGTGCTGGTCGTCAAGGTCTCGACCGGCGACGCGGTGACCGCGGGCACGCCGCTGCTCGTGGTCGAGGCGATGAAGATGGAGCACACCATCACCGCGAAGGTCGACGGTGTGGTCTCCGAACTCCCGGTTCAGGCGGGCCAACAGGTCGCGCTGAACCAGATCCTGGCCGTGGTGACCCCATCGGAGGACCTGACGTGATCGACCTGACGCTGGACGAGGAGCACGAGGCGCTCCGCAAGACCGTCCAAGAGTTCGCCCGCGAGGAGGTCGCCCCGGTCATCGGCGACTTCTACGAGCGCGAGGAGTTCCCGTACGAGATCGTCGCCAAGATGGGCGCCATGGGCCTGTTCGGCCTGCCCATCAGCGAGGAGTACGGCGGCATGGGCGGGGACTACTTCGCGCTGTGCCTGGCGCTGGAGGAGTTGGCCAGGGTCGACTCGTCGGTGGCGATCACGCTGGAGGCCGGGGTGTCGCTGGGCGCGATGCCGCTCTACCGGTTCGGCACCGAGGAGCAGAAGCGGCGCTGGCTGCCGGAGCTGGCCGCGGGCACCAAGCTCGGCGCGTTCGGGCTCACCGAGCCCGGCGGCGGCTCGGACGCGGGTGCCACCCGCACCACCGCCAAGCTCGACGGCGGCGAGTGGGTCGTCAACGGCTCCAAGGCGTTCATCACCAACTCCGGCACCGACATCACCACCCTGGTCACCGCCACCGCGGTCACCGGGGTCAAGGACGACGGCCGCAAGGAGATCTCGGCGATCATCATCCCGGCGGGCACGCCCGGGTTCGCGGTGTCGAAGAAGTACTCCAAGGTCGGCTGGAACGCCTCCGACACCCGTGAGCTCTCCTTCGCCGACGTGCGTGTGCCCGCCGAGAACGTGCTCGGCCAGGTGGGCCGCGGCTACGCGCAGTTCCTGTCCACTTTGGACGAGGGACGGGTGGCGATCGCCGCGCTGTCAGTGGGTCTGGCGCAGGGCTGCGTGGACGAGTCGCTGCGCTACGTGGGCGAGCGCGAGGCGTTCGGCCGCAAGATCGGCCAGTACCAGGCGATCCAGTTCAAGATCGCCGACATGGAGACCCGGGTGCACACCTCCCGGCTGGCCTACTACGCCGCGGCGGCGAAGATGGTGCGCGGCGAGCCGTTCAAGCGCGAGGCCGCGATCGCCAAGCTGGTGGCCTCCAACGCCGCGATGGACAACGCCCGCGACGCCACCCAGATCTTCGGCGGGTACGGCTTCATGAACGAGTTCCCGGTCGGCCGCTTCTACCGCGACGCCAAGATCCTGGAGATCGGCGAGGGCACCAGCGAGGTGCAGCGCATGCTCATCGCGCGCGAGCTCGGCCTGCGCTGAGGCGGTCCGCAGGCCGCGGTCGGCGGCGACGGGCTCAAGCAACCGGGGCCTGCGGTAGGCCCGGTACTCGCCGGGTACGCGTTCGTACGGGTAGCTGATCCGGCGGTACCGGGTTCCCACGCCACCGGCCTGCTCGTACCCCCAGTACGAGCAGTGCCCGGTGTCGGCCCACCGCTCGAAGAGCACGGCGTGCCGGGAGTTGTGGTCACCTATCGGGTCGATCAGCGCGTCACCGGCGCGCAGCTCGCCCTTGTCGATCTCGGTCGCGATGGCCACCAGGCCCCGGGTGTTCAGCCCGCCACCGGGGTCGGCGGGCCTGCCCGGCAGACCCCAGGCCATCGAGACGTAGCCCGAGCAGTCGGTCCGGTAGGTGCCGCAGTGGTTGGTGTGGTGGGCCCGCTGGTCGTAGGGGACCGGTGGGAACCAGCTCCGCGCCCGGGTGATGATCCGCGCGGGAGTGGTCGGCCCGGCCGCCACCAGCACTCACACTGACGAGGCTGGACTGACGGGGGTGCCCGGCTCCCCTCCGGGTCTCCCCGCGGCGACCGGGCCGGTGGAAACCGCCCGCGGCGCGAACGCGGCCTGCGTGGCGGTGGTGGTCGACATGCCGGTGTCACACACCACGGCTCCCCCCAACCTTGATGCGCCAAGGCTTCCGGTGCGGTCTAGAGGACGCCTATAGGCCTGGCGGCAACTTCGGCCCCGCGCCTGCCACGAGTTGCCGGTAGCGCAAGGGTTGCCGGTGGTACGTGAACGGATTTCGCCTGGATGCGGCGGTTCGTGGGGACCTATAGGAAATCTATAGGTCGACCGGGTGCGGCTCAGCTCGGCCACTGGGGTTCTCCGCTCTCACGGGCCAGGTTCGGCCGCCGGTACGGGCGGTAGTCCTGCGGCGTGCTGTCGTACGGGTACCGGATCTTGCGGTAGACCGTGCCGGTGCCACTCGCCTGCTCGTAGCCCCAGTACTCGGTCCGGGCGGCGTCGGCCCACTGGTCGAACAGCGCGACGTGCCGGGTGTCGTTGGTACCGACGGCATCGATCAGCGCGTCGCCGGTGCGCAGGTCTTCCTTGGCCACCGGGTCGGCCAGGCTCGCGAGCCCCTGGGTACTGGTCCCGCCGTAGGGCGCGGTGGGCAGTTCCCAGGCCATCGAGACGTAGCCGGAGCAGTCGGTGCGGTAGCGGCCGTGCGGGGTGGTGTGGAAGGCGTCCTGGCTGTACGGGACCGACGGGGCCAGCCAGCCGCGCGCCCGGTTGATGATCTCCGCGCGGGTGGTCGAGGTGGGAATGGCCAGGGCGAGCGCGCCGGTGTTCGAGAAGCTCGCCTTGACGACGGGTGGACCAGGGGCGGGGGTGACGGCGGCGCAGACCAGGACGGCCGCGATGGTGAGGTGGACGCGCATCTGGGGTTCTCCAGGATCAACTTCGGATACCTGGATGTTCGCGCTCCCGCGTGCAGGTTTCCTCCAGAACTCCTGGAAGCACCTTGAGGTTCGCTATAGGTCCTTGCGGGCGACGACCGCGTAGGTCATCGCCATGGTCGGATCGCCCGAGGCCGGGGCGTCCGGCCGCCAGAGCGGCGTCCACACCACGCCGGGGTCGATGACCGTCAAACCCGCGCACAGCCCGCCCACCTCTGCCAGGTTGCGCGGGACCGCGGGGGAGCCGGTGCCCGCGTACAGGCGCAGCACGTCGGCCTCGGCCTCCGGCTGGGCGTCGGCGGTGCCGTGCGTGATGGCGAAGTGGCTGCCCGGGGCCACCGCGGCGGCGTAGCGGTCGATCGCCTGGCCCGCGTCGGCGACGAAGTGCAGCACGGCCAGCATCAGCACACCGACCGGCTGGTCGAGGTCCAGCAGCCGGGACACCGCGTCGGTGGCCAGCACCGCCTCCGGTTCGCGCAGGTCCCCCAGCACGGCCGCGGCGTTGGGCACCTCGCGCAGCACGATCTCGCTGTGCGCGACCGCGATCGGGTCGTTGTCGACGTAGACCACCGGTGCGCCGGGTGCGATCTCGTGCACGTTGCCCACCGACGGGATGCCGGAGCCGAGGTCGAGGAACTGCCGCACACCCTGGCTCAGGTAGTACTCGACCACCCGCCGCAGGAACGCCCGGTTCGTCCGGGCCGCCGCGGCGGCGTTGGGCATCACGGTCAGGAACCGCTCGGCGAAGGCCCGGTCCGGCTCGAAGTTGCAGGCGCCACCGAGCAGGTAGTCGTAGATCCGGGCCGGGTGCGGCCGCTCAGGATCGATCTCGGTCACTCCGCGCCTCCCCCGTGGTCGTCCCGCCGTGGGGATACTAGTCGCGCGCGTACCCAACGGAAGGGGCAGTGATGCCGACGGCACCTGACTGGGTGGCATCAGCTACCACGAACGTGGCAGCCAAGCTCCTGCGCGGCGGACTGGCGGACCTGCGCCCCCTGCCCCGCGCCCTCATCGACAAGGGCCGACTGCGCTCGGTCTACCGCTTCGCCCCCGGCACCGAACCGGCGGCGGGCGACCCGGTCCTACTGGTCCCACCGCTGGCCGCCCCCGCCCTGTGCTTCGACCTCAGGCGGGGCTGCAGCCTCGCGGAGCACCTGGTCGACGCCGGTCGCAAGGTCTACCTGGTCGACTACGGCACCGTCAGCTTCGCCGACCGCGGACTCGGCCTCGAACACTGGATCGACGACGTCCTCCCACACACCATCCGCGCGGTCAGCGCGGACGCGGGCGGACGCCCGGTGCACGTGGTGGCCTGGTGCCTGGGCGGGATCATGTCGCTGCTCACCGCCGCGGACAAATCAGACCTGCCGATCGCCTCCATCGCCACCATCGCCGCCCCGATCGACATGACGGCCATCCCCCTGGTCGCCCCGTTCAAACCCCTGGTGGACCTCACCAACGGCTGGATCCTGACCCCGGCCTACCGACTGCTCGGCGGCGCACCCCGGGCACTGGTGAAGCGGGCCTTCCAGCTCTCGGCGATCGACAAGGTGATCACCAAGCCCTACGCCGTGCTCCGCAACCTGGCCGACGCAGACTTCCTGGCACAGTTGGAGGCGGTGGACCGGTTCACCGACAACATGATCGCCTACCCGGGCCGGACCTTCGGCCAGATCTACCACCACTTCTTCCGGGCGAACGACCTGGCGGAGGGCCAGTTGGACCTGGGTGGACGGCGGATCTCGTTGGAAGAGCTGAAGATCCCGATCCTGGTCATCGCGGGCGACAACGACACCATCGCCCCCAAGCGCGCCGTGGGCCACTTGGTCGACGTCCTGGACAACGCCACGGACGTGAGCTTCCAGGTGTGCCCGGGCGGCCACCTGGGGGTGCTGACCGGCAGGGCGGCCAGGACAACCACCTGGCACCACCTGGACAACTTCCAGAACACGCACAACCCCAGGTAGTGAGCACGCGAGTTCCCCATCGAGCACCACGACACCAAACCCCGACGGCAGCCGGCACGGGGTAATAGCAGAGCGAGCGCCGGCATGGCACGCCGGCGCTCGCTGAGCTGGAAATGCTCGATTGGGCGAAGTGGCTTTGTTTGGGGCCCCTAAGAAAAGAGGCGCCGGGGCGAAGCGGGTGGGAAAGGGATCACCCACCCCGAAGCCAGGCTAGCGCCTCTTTTCTCCCCAAACAAAGCCACTTCGCCCAATCGAGCGCTGTGTTGTGGAACTTGGGAGTGCGGTAGTTGGGATGTCCTCACGGGGGGTGGCCGCCCGTTGTGGCGGGTTCGCGTGGACGTCCGTCTTTCTGTCCAGTGTGGACTTCTTACATGTGGACGACGGGGCCCGCGGTGCTCAGCTCCGCCGAGACGCCGGGGCGCAGGACGAACGCGCAGATGACGGCGCCCACGCCGAACAGGACCGCGCTCCAGGTGAAGGCCGCGCTGTAGCCCGCGATCGCCGCCGTGGCCGGGTTCTTGCCGCTGAGCAGTTGGCTGGTGACCACGTTCGTCGCGACCGTGCTGAACAGGGCCGTGCCGATCGAGCCGCCGATCTGCTGGACCGCGTTGATCGCCGCCGAGGCCGCGCCGGAGTCGTGCGGGTCGACGCCCGCGATGCCGACGTTCATCGACGAGGCCATGGTCAGGCCGATGCCGAAGCCGGAGACCAGCAGGCCCGGCAGTACGTTGGCGGAGTAGGTGCTGGTCTCGTCGAGCAGGGCCAGCAGGCCGGTGCCCGCGCCCGCCAGCAGCATGCCGACGGTGACCAGCAGGCGGGGGCCGATCTTGGGCAGCAGGACGGTGGTGGCCATGGTGGCGCCGACCATCAGGGTGCCGATCATCGGCAGGAAGGCGACGCCGCTCTCGACCGGGCCGAAGCGCAGGTTCTGCTGCATGAAGTAGGTGAGGAACAGGAAGATCACGAACATCCCCGCGCACAGCACGAAGATGGACAGGAAGGACCCGCCCCGGTTGCGGTGCAGCAGGATCCGCAGCGGGAGCAGCGGGTGGGCGACCTTGGTCTGGGAGTAGACGAAGGCGATCAGCAGGACGCCGCCCGCGACCAGGAAGCCCCAGGTGTCCACCGAGCCCCACGACTTCGACGCGGCGTTGCCCAGGCCGTAGACCAGCGCGAACATGCCCGCGGTGGCGGTCACCACGCCGATCAGGTCGAGCCGCGGGCGCTCCTCGGCGTCGCTCGGGCCCAGCAGCAGCAGGCCGCCGACGAAGCCGATGCCCGCGAAGATCAGGTTGACGAACATGCACCAGCGCCAGTCGAGGTACTCGGTGAGCACGCCGCCGAGCAGCAGACCGATCGCGCCGCCCGCGCCGGAGATGGCGCCGAAGATGCCGAACGCCTTGCCGCGCTCGGCCGGGTCGGTGAACGTGGTGGTGAGCAGCGAGAGCGCGGCGGGCGCCAGCAGCGCGGCGAACACGCCCTGGCCGACGCGGGCCGCGACGAGCATGCCGAAGCTGCCCGCCGCGCCGCCGATCGCGGAGGCGACCGCGAAGCCCGCGACGCCGGTGAGGAAGGTGATCCGGCGGCCGAACAGGTCGGCGATCCGGCCGCCGATGAGCAGCAGGCTGCCGAAGCTGAGCGCGTAGCCGGTGATCAGCCACTGCCGCTGGTCGTCGGAGAAGCCGAGGTCGCGCTGCGCCGAGGGCAGCGCGATGTTGACCACGGTCGCGTCCAGGATGACCATGACCTGCGCGATGGCGATGACCGCCAGGATCAGCCAGCGCTTGTTGCCCGAGTGCTCGGCGCCCGGGGTGGGCGGTGCCGATGTGGACAGTGATTCGGATGTGGTCATGGTCGCCCCCTGGGAGAAAAGTCCTCTGTGGTTTCGGTGGCGACGCTAACACAGAAGCGGAGGGGTTATCTCCGGTTTCGTGCTAAGCTGAGAGCGTGACATCCGACACCCACGCGCTCATCCGCCCCCTCCGCGCCGACGCCGAACGCAACCGCGCCCGCGTCGTGGTGGCCGCGCGCGAGGTGTTCGCCCAGCACGGCCTAGGTGTGACGCTGGACGACGTCGCCCGGCACGCGGGCGTCGGCGTCGGCACCGTCTACCGGCGCTTCCCCAACAAGGAGGCCCTGGTCTCGGCGGTCTTCGACCACGTCATCGCCGAGCTCATCAACATGATCCACGGCCATGTGTCCAATGTGGACGCCTGGCGCGGGCTGACCGAGCTGATCACCGAGATCGCCGAGCGGCAGTCCGGCGACCGCGGCCTCTACGAGCTCTGCACCAAGTCCGACTTCGGCCAGATGGACCGCATCGCCGCGCACTTCACCCCGGCCGCCGAGGCCCTGGTGTCCCGCGCGCAGGCCGAGGGCTCGCTGCGCCCGGACTTCTCCACCAACGACATCGGCCCGATGATCCTGATGATCGCGGCCGTCTCCGAGAACACCCGCCAAGTCGACCCGGACGCCTGGCGCCGCTACCTCATCCTGCTGCTCGACGGCCTGCGCGCGCCGGGCGCGACCCCGCTGCCCGGGCACCCGCTGTCCCACGAGGAACTCAAGGACGCCATGTGCTGCGGGGAGGCCTGACCGCTCGACGTCGGCGTGGTCGTCCTGATTCGCTTGCACCGCAACGGTTCCAGGGCGACACCGCAGCGGCGGGGTCGCGCCGCGAGGGCCGAACGGTGGTCATGACCGGTCGATGACCGCGGCTTGCAGGGCGTTGCCGACCTCGACCAGGGCGTTGCCCAGCGTCAGGTCCATCCGGTCGGTGATGGCCGGGTTGTGCGGGATCTGCTCGAGGTAGCGGTCAATGGCCTTGCCGACGGTGACGAGATCTTCGATGAGATCGGTGGTCTGTTCGCTCATGGGGACAGTGTGGCCGGCCGGTCGGTGTTCCGGAACGGTGGCGAAAGCGCAGGTCACGGCACCGCAGGCGGGCGCTGTCAACCCGGAGGATTAGCCGGAGGACTGGTCGAGGAACGGCTGCGCGGGCGCGGTCCGGTGTTACTCTCGGAGACGGAGTCAGCACAGAGAGGACGCGGGTGTCGATCGACCCGAACGCCCTGTTGCGGGCCGCGCGTGCGAGCCGGGGCCTGACCCAGGGCCAGCTGGCCGACCTGGCGAACACCGAGGTCGAACGAGCCACCGGCAAGCCCGGCGCGATGGACGCCGACTACGTGGGCAAGCTGGAACGCGGCATCCACCGCTGGCCCAACCGCGACTACCGGGCAGCCCTGCGACAGGTGCTCGCGGTGCGCACCGACGCGGACTTGGGCCTGCACTGCACGCGGTCCCGTTCGGGGGTCCCGCAGGGCGAGGAAGGGGACGACGTGGAACGCAAAGCCTTCTTGCGAGTGCTCACCGGAACTGCTGTCGGGGTAGTGGCTGGTGACTTGCTGGGTGGGTTCGGGGCTGGGGCAGGCACGGGCGGGCAGCGGGTCGGGCAGGTGGAGGTAGAGCAGGTTCGGTCGATGACCAGGATGTTCGCCGGCCAGGACAGTGGGACGGCGGGCGGCCTGTCGGCGGAAGCCGTGGTCGCGCAGCTGTCCATGTCGCGGCAGTTGCTCAACAGGCGATTCGCTCAGGACGCGGTGCGGCGACAGTTGTTCGCCGCAGTCGCCGAGTTGGCTGACCTGACGGCGGGTATGTGTCTGGACAGTGGTGCGTTGCGTGAGGCGGAGCGCTGTTTCCGGTTCGCGGTCAGCTGTGCCACTGAGTGCGAAGACTGGTCGCTGCGGGCGAAGGCGCTCGCCGGGCTGACAAGTCTTTCGGTTCACCAGGGCAATGCCGAGGACGCGTTGAGCTATGCCGAACTGGCCTTGGTCCGAGCCGACCGGTTGCCCCCGGTTGTGCGGGCGATCGTGCACACCAAGCACGCCAGGGCGCTTGGGCTGAGCGGAAGACACCGAGCGGGAGATTGCCTGGCGGCGGTAGGGCAGGCGGAGACCCACTTCGCTCGGCACACCTCGGATGAGAGTCAGGTGCGGCCCTACCTGGCGGCGCACCTTGAACGGGACATCGGCCGGGCGATGCTCTGCCTCGCGGTTCAGGGTGGGGACTACGGTGCCGCGCAGCAGCGGCTGCACTCGGCGGTGGCCAAGTTCCCGGCGGGGTCCTCCCGCGCGAAGTCTTTGACCATGGCGAATCTGGCTCATCTGACGATGGTTCGTGCTGATCCGGTTGAGGCGGTGTCGTTGGGGCATAGTGCGGTTGATTCGGTGGGGTTGGTGCGGTCGGAGCGGGTGTTCGCGGCTTTTCGGCAGTTGCGGGTTGCTGGGCAGCGGTATCGGTCGATTCCGCAGGTTCGGGAGTTGAACCAGCGGATCACCACCCTGCTCCCACCCGCTACGGCAACTCAGGCTCGATGAGCTGCGCCACCTGGAGTGCGAGCCGGCAAGCCTTGTCCTGAGCGGTGCCTGCTACGACTTCCGTGGAGACCCGGGAAGCGATCGACACCGCCATGTCACTGAGCACGTGCCGGCACCGCTGCCTCGGCTGGTTTGCACTGCTTGCGACAGGCCGTTGCCGATGATGTCGAATGTAGGCGGTTCGGTCACTGTCGTGCGCCTCCCGGTTCGGCCGATGCCAACGACGGCCGGGCCCGGGAGGGGCGTGCGAATCAAAGCATATAACCGTAAGAGTGACGTCCAGCTACTTCAGCTCGGACGACGACTTCCCGAGTAGGCGGCGGGCGACGATGAGTTGCTGGATCTGCGGGGTTCCTTCGAAGATGTCCAGGTTCTTATTCGCCGGAATCGCTGCCTTGGGGTCTTGTTGGGCATATGGCTTCTGACATGGGCATTTCCGGTCGTCGACGGTCGTTGTCGGTCAACACCGTTTGACGTCTGACGGCCGGGAGACGGCCTGAGCCCTTGTCACCGGCCTTCGTATCGACGCTGGTTGTCAGCCTGTGTCGTCGTGGTGCGAGCCCGATAGTCAGAGGCGTTCTTATCCCCAGTTGCCGTGTATCGGCGGGGCGCGGTGTCGCTGACCTTGCGGGGCGTCGGCCTGGTTCTGGCCGACCTTGAAGCCGCGGCCCGGGCAGAGCGCGGAGCTTCGTAGGTGGCCCGCTCTGCCAGTTGATAGCGGTTCCATATGGCGATCTGGGTGGGTCCAGGGTCGCGGCGGCTGTTGAGCATCTGGCTGCTCCCTACGGTGACTCGACAACCTGAGTGGAGTTCGCGGGGCTTGGTCGCCCCCGCTTCCTCGCACTGGCCGCCCTAGCGCTGGGAGGGTGGTGTCAAGGGTGGAGCCCGCTCCATCGCGTAGCGACGCCGTAGGCGCCCTTGATGGCGCCCTGCCAGTGTTAGACGATTACGGCGAGAGGAAGCCCCGTCCTCGTGCGCCTGGCCCTCATCGACCTACGCCGCGTCGCCTGCGCGGTGCAGCGTCCCGGCCCCGGTCGCTCAGCCGTGCCGCGCGCCCGCGCGGGCGGAGCGGAGCGGGAGCCCGCGCCGTGGCGCGATGGATGTGGACCACCCACCCAGGTGACCGGCCCGCCCGCCGCGCCGCGCGGGCGGCGCGGCCTTGATCTCATAGAGGCAAGTTCGGCAACGCCCTACAGCGGGTGTCGTTTCGCGTGCCTATTCGTGGTCGGCTATCGCTTGAAGCGCCCCGCGAGTGTTTAGGTCAAGCTTTATCTCGTCAGCGAGCTGGTTGGTTTTGCGTCGATGGATGGTTCGTTGATCGCCGGTGGTAAGTCTGCACAGGTACGCGTGGGTGATCGCCTGCGAGTAGCGGTCTCGGATTTGTTGATAGAGGATCAACGCTCGATTGAACAGCTCGCGGGCCCGGTCGTTGCGCGATTCGATGAACTCGACCTGGCCGAGGTTGCTCAGGCAGTTGGCCTCACCGAGCACGTCGCCGATTTTCCGGTAGAGCGGCAGCGCCTCGTTGAACAGCTCGCGGGCCCGGTCATCGGCGCGTGCGTGGTAGAGCTGGGCAAGGGCACGAGTGATAGCGGCTTTGTCGGGTGTGGTGGGTGCGAGGGTGAGAGCGTGTTCGGCGAGCCGTGGTGTGCCTAGCCCGGTGAACATCTGTAGTCGGACCAAGCCGGGGATGATGGTGGCGAGAGTGGGGTTGTGGTCGAGTGCGGTGGTCAGGATGGCCGTGATGTTGGTGAACTCCGGGACCAGTTCCGCGGTCACCGCCGCGCCGCCCACGTGTCCTATCCGGTCTGCCTGGGCGGCGAGAGTGCGGACTTTTTCCACGAGGTGACGGTGGTCTTGGGGCGTGGGGGTGTGTTGGGTGCGGATGTGTTCGCGGATGGGGGCCAGGCACCGTTGGCGGGTGTCGTCATCGTGCAGTAGCGCCCGAGTGCCGAGTTCGATGACGCCCGCGTTGAGCGTGTCGGGCAGGTAGGTGGTGTGGCCGTCGGTTGGCCAGCCGTCGGGCAAGAGAGCGGCGAGAGTGAGCGCGGATCGTGCGTCGGGCGTCAGGGTGTCCCAGGACAGCTCGATCGACACCGGCAGGCTCGATGTCCGGGTCGGGTGGCGGTGCAGCAGTGCGGTGTGTTTGTCCTGCCAGGCCGACCGCAGTGTGGCCAGAGTCGACATCGAGCGGGCCAGGCCGGCCAGCAACACGATCGCCAACGGCACTCCGTCGAGTTCGGCGACCAAGGGAGCAAGGTTGGGGTCGCCACGGTGCTGCTCGCCCGCGGTGGTGACGAACAGGTCAACCGCTGCCTCGGGGGTCAGGGGGTTCAGCCGGATGTCGAGCGCGCCGTGGATGCCCGGGACCGCTCCACCGCGGTAGCCCAACCCCACCCGAACGTCCGCTGGGGATGCGCGGAGTTCACGTACCAGGGTGTGCGCGCCATCGGGGTCCGCATCGGCGACGGTCTCGAAGTTGTCCAACACCAGCACGCACGGTTGGCGCCGCACGAAGGCCAGCACCAGGTTTCGCAATCCTGGGCCACCATGCACCAAGCCCAGCACCAGCGCGAGTTTGTCCACCACCGCATCGGCCGAGGGTGCGCCTTCGCACGAGACCACGAACCGGCGATCTCCGAACAGCGACACCATCCGCGCCTCGGTCAATGCACGGCCCAGCACCGTTGACTTGCCGATCCCCGGCCCACCCAGCACCGCCACCAACTCACCCGAGAGCCACCCGTCCACCACACGCGCTACCGGCTCGTCACGCCCGATGCACACGTCCACCGCCGGAGCAGGCAACGGCTCCACCACCTGCTGCACAGCGGGAAGCACTACTTGCCCACCAGCCTCGACCGAGACCGCCCCCGCCTCCACAACACGAACCTGGTTGCCGGTGCCGGTCACCATCGGCCCACCCACCGACCTCGCCTGCGCCACCGGCGCCACTACCGGACCGGTGATCGTGTTGATGCTCACGGACGAATCCACCGGCCCTGATTCCACCGGCTTCGAGTGCTCCGGTCTAGGACGCGCCCACTGCCACACCGCCAACGCCAGCCCCATCACAGCGCACACCGCACCGACAACACTGGATGCCTGGTCAGCGACATCAAGCCCCCGCCAGATCAGCACACCACCCACAGCCGCCACGGCCACACCCGCGACGACACACACCACCCACCTGGCACCCGACACAACGTCATCATCGTCCTATCGCCGCTAGCTGTGACAACAACCGCTGTTCACGACGGGGGCCGCAGGGTCGTTCGCGTGGTCTACGCGAGCCAGGGTCAGCCCTCCTCGGTTGAAGATGCCCTATTGAGAACCGCTATCAGCTCGCTGGCCACACCGCCTCCGGCGGCGGATACGCTGGATGAAGCAAGCCAGTATGGGTTGCCGGCAGTGTCTGCAATTCGCGCTCCGGCTTCCCCTGCGACAAGTGTGCCAGCGGCAATGTCCCACGGGCTATTGGACAGGATGATGGCGGCATCAGTGCGGCCTTCGGCGAGCCAGGCTAGGTCGATGGCGGCGGAGCCGAACATGCGGATGCGTTCGACTTTGGCGGCCAGACGGGCTGTTACCGCTAGGCGGTGTTGGTTCTTCTTCTCTGCGTTGGGGCCTACGGCGTAGTCGCCTAGGGAGACGATGGCGGAGGAGAGGTTGGTGGTGGTGCTGGCGGTGATGGGGCCGTGTTGGTTGTGGGCGCCTCCGCCTTCGGTGGCGGTGTAGTGCATGTTGAGGGCGGGGAGGTCGATGACGGCGACTACTGGGCGGCCGTTGGTGACGAGGGCTAGGGAGACGGCGTAGAGGGGGAGGCCGTGGACGAGGTTGGAGGTGCCGTCGATGGGGTCGAGGGTCCAGACGGAGTCACCAGTGGACGGCGTGGTGCCTTCTTCTTCGCCTAGGAAGCCGATGTCGGGGGTTTGGTCGGCTAGGTAGGCGCGGACGGTGCGTTCGATGGTGATGTCGAGGTTGGTGACGCGGTCGCGGTCGCCTTTGTCGCGGACGGTGAGGGGGCCTGCGTTGGCGATGAGGTCGCGGGCGATGGTGACGGCGTCTTCGGCGATCTTGAGGTGCGCCTGGTGCTCGTTCATGTACCAACGGCCCCCTGACCCACAAAGGAGTCAGGGGGCTGGTGCGTAGAACCGTTGGCAGAAGGTCACTTCAGCTCGGACGACGACTTCCCGAGTAGGCGGCGGGCCACGATGAGTTGCTGGATTTGTTGGGTGCCTTCGAAGATGTCCAGGATCTTTGAATCGCGGGCCCATTTCTCCAGCAGGGAGTTCTCGCTGTAGCCCAACGAACCCGTCAGTTCCACGCACCGGAGGGTGATGTCTGAGGCGGAGCGGCCTGCTTTTGCCTTGGCCATGCTGGCCTGGAGGGAGTTCGGCTTGCGGTTGTCGGCCATCCAGGCGGCTTCCAGGGACAGCAGGTAGGCGGCTTCCCAGTCGGCTTCCAGTTGGAGGAAGGTGGCGGCCGCGGCGGACTGGGCGAAAGCGGGGCGGTCGTAGTCGATTGCCACGCCTGACTCTTCCAGGATTCGGCGGGTTTCCTCCAGGGCCGCGCGGGCGACGCCGACGGCCATGGCGGCTACCAGGGGGCGGGTGTTGTCGAAGGTCTGCATGACCCCGGCGAAGCCCTGTTCGGTGTTGATCTCCGGGCTGCCCAGTAGGTTGTCCTTGTGCACGCGCACGTTGTCGAGCCGGAAGTGGGCTGTGTCGGAGGCGCGGATGCCCAGTTTGTGTTCCAGGCGAACGAGTTCGAAGCCGGGAGTGTCGCGGTCGACCACAAAGGACTTGATCGCCGCCTTGCCCAGTGATCTGTCCAAAGTGGCCCAGACGACCACGCAGTCCGCTCGTTCGCCCGCGGTCACGAAGATCTTCTCGCCGTTGAGGACGTAGTGGTCGCCGTCGAGGACCGCGGTGGTGCGGATGGCGCCTGAGTCTGAGCCGGTGTCCGGTTCGGTGATCGCCATCGCGGCCCATTTGCCCTGGTAGCGAGCCAGTTGCTCGTCCGTGGCGACCGAGCCGATGGCGGCGTTGCCCAGGCCCTGGCGGGGCATGGACAGCAGTAGACCCACGTCGCCCCAGCACATCTCGATGGTGCCGAGCAGCAGGCGGAGGTTGGCGCCGTTCTTGTTGCCCTTCCCGCTGTCGTCCGAGCCGCGCCGGACGCCGCCCGCGCCGGCGCCGCCGCCTGCGGCCGACAGGCCGTCGAGCAGCGCCGCCAACATGTCGAGTTCCTTGGGGTAGGTGTGCTCGGCCTGGTCGTACTTGCGCGAGTTGGGTCGGAAGAACTCCGCCGCCGCCTGGTGGGCCTGGTCGACCAACTGCTGGAACTTGCCCGGGATCTCAAGGTTGATCATGCTTGCGCTCCTCCCGACCGCCCTCAGACGAGGACGCTCCCCTCGACCAGGCCGATGGCCCGCAGGTCCCGGTACCACCGCTCCACCGGGTGCTCCTTGACGAAACCGTGACCGCCCAACAACTGCACGCCGTCGTTGCCGATCAGCATGCCCTTCTCCGCGCACAACCTGCGGGCCAGGCCCGCCTCCCGCGCGTACGACTTCCCTTGCTCGGCACGGGAAGCAGCCCGGTAGGTCAACAGTCGCATGCCCTCGAGCTCGATGCCGATGTCGGCGACCTTGAAGGCGACGCCCTGCCGGTGGCTCACCGGCTCGCCGAAGGCCACGCGGTCGTTGACGTATGGGATCACGTAGTCCAGCACCGCTTGCGCGGTGCCCACGGCCAGTGCGCACCAAGCGATCCGCGACAGGCGCACGCACTCTGCGTACACAGCGGACGATCCTTCGCCGAGCAGTGCCGTCGCGGGCAGGGCCACCTGGTCGAGTCGCAGCCTGCCCATGCCGGCGGCGCGCAGGCCCATGGCGGGCTCGGACTCGACGCCCACCCCGGCGGTGCTCGACTCCACGACGAACAGCGCGGGACCACGGCCGTCGAGGTCGGCCGCCACGATGAACAGCTCGGCCTGCGCCGCGCGCGGGACCAGCGACTTGACGCCGTCGAGGACGAAGCCGCCCGCCGTCCGGTATGCCTTGGTGTGCAACGTGAACGGGTCGAACAGCGCCCGTGGCTCCTGCACGGCCAGTGCGGCGGCGGGCACGTCGTCGCCGACGAACGCGGGCAGGTACGTCGCCTGCTGCTGCTCGTCGCCCCACAGCACCAGCGCGGTGCTCACCGCCGACGGTGCCAGGCACGCCACGGCCAAGCCCATGTCCCCGTGCGCCATAGCCTCCGCGACGAGCACACCGGTGACCGCCGACCGCTCGGTGCCCAGCCCGCCCAGCTGCTCCGGGACGCCCACCAGCGTCACACCTAGCTCGGTGGCCTTGGCCAGCAGACCCGCCGGTGCCGTGCACGCGGTGTCGGCCTCGGCGGCGAGCGGGCGCAGTTGCTCGGCGGCGAACTCGACCACCGTCGAGCGGATCAGCTGCTGCTCGTCGTCCGGGGTGAGGTCGAACTGGCCGCGGTCGGCGGCCGCGGGCAGCCGCTGCGGCTTGGTCAACCGCTGGGTAGCGGCGAAGGTGCGACTGGCCGCGCCCACGGCGCCGAAGCCGGTGCGGGTGGCCCCGTAGACCCCGCGCTCCACCGGCTTGCGCAGCCCGAACCGGTCGAGCACCGCGGTGCCCGCCAGCCGGTTCAGCACGGCGAGCGCCGACCCCATGGCGTCGCGCCTGGGTACCCGCCCGCCCGCTCCCTCGTTCGCCACCATGTGCCGCCACCTCGTCTCGGACCGTCTCGACCGCGCTACCTACTCTAGAGTAGGAAGTGGGTTCGATCGACCCCTGTGGCCCGGGTCACCCGGTCAGGGCAGCAACTGGTCAGGGCGGCAACCGGTCAGGGTGGCAACCCGGTCAGCGCAGCAGGCGGGCCTTGTCGACGACGCCGGTGAGCGGCTCGCCCGCGATGAAGCGGTCCAGGTTCTCCACGAAGCGCCGCACCAGCTCCTCGCGCCACCCGGCGACGTCGCCGGTCATGTGCGGGGAGATGAGCACGTTGGGCATGTCCCACAGCGTCGAGGACGTCGGCAGCGGCTCGTCGGCGAACACGTCGAACGCCGCGCCGGAGAGCATGCCCGCGTCCAGCGCGTCGATCAGGTCGGCCTGCACGACCAGGCCGCCGCGGCCGATGTTGACCAGCCGTGCGGTCGGGCGCATGGCGCGCAGCACGGTGGCGTCGAACAGTCCCGTGGTCTGCGGGGTGAGCGCGGCGGAGAGGATCACCCAGTCGTTCCGGGCGACCGCGGGCCGCAGATGTCCCATCGGGACGATTTCACCCAGATCGGGGTCGCCCGTTCGAGCGGCCGGGCCGACCGCCGAGACCCGCACGCCGACCGCGGTGAGCTTGCGCCCGATGGCCCGGGCGATCGGGCCGGTGCCCACGACCAACGCCGACGAGCCGGACAACCGCTCGGTCTCCCGGCGCTGCCACCGCCTGCGCTGCTGGTCGCGCAGGGTCGCCGGGAGCTCCTTGGCGAAGGCGAGCAGCAGGCCGAGGACGTACTCGGCCATCGGCTCGTCGAAGACGCCGGGGGAGCCGGTGACCGCCACCGGGCTGTCCCGCAGGGCCGGGAACAGCAGCGGGGCCACGCTCGCGCCCGCCGAGTGGACCCAGCGCAGCCTGCCGGCGGCGGGCCACACCCGGGATAGCGCGGTGGAACGGGAATCCCACACGAACAGGACATCGGCGCCCTCGAGCGCGGTGCCCAAGTTGTCGGCGGTGGTGTGGCGAACGGTGGCGCGGAGGCCGACCTGGCCCATCGCGGGCGGTCGGTCGGTGCCGTGCAGGACCACGACGGTCGGTCGTGGGCTGGAGTCCATCGTGGGCTGCGTCCCCAATTCGGGTGGGCCTGGCCGGGTGAACCCAGGCAACGCTAGGAAGCGTGCCCGGTGGTGTCAAACGTGCCGGGGCCGGCCCCGGATTCGCCAGGTGGCAGGAGGTCCGGGTGAGCGTTCGCCCACCCGGGTCAGCGGTCGCACACCTCAGGGTGCTCGCCTCGGTAGACCGGCCGCTACTCCATTCGTGACACCAACCACTCGAATGGAGTAACAGCCATGATCACTCTTCCGTGCAGGCCGGGTACTTACTTGATCTTGCAGGGGTTGCCGGCGGGAAAGCGACCCCGCCGGCGCTGTTCCGCCCGTCGCCGTCAGCCGCTAGGGTAGGTCCCACCTGGGGTTTCCTCGCTTCGGCGGGGTCGGGTCCGGCCCGGTCGGCGGGGTCGCCAGCTCAGCCCGCGGTGTCGGCCGTTCGGCGGTTTCGAACACACTGAGTGGCGCATAGGGCCGTTGGACTCTTACCGCTGTGAGGTTGAATACGAAAACATCGCTCGTATGCAGCAGCGATACCCCTGGTGCACAGCCTCTTCCCCGGCTAACATCACTCTCCGTCAGGGCCACCATCGAATCCGACGGTCAAGTGAGCGGATGGGGCGGTGAGCCGGGACACCCCGCGCCGTTCCGGACCTCGACGGCGTTCCTCCCCTATCGGTGCGCCGCTATATCTGGGGGCTCATGTGAGTTCGACAGCTTCCTCCTCCGCGTCGGAGACGCTTCCGGAGACCCAGCCCGCGGGCCGGGGTCAGAGTACCGACGCCGTCTTCGCCCGACTGAAGAGCTCGGCCTTCCACGAGCTGGTCGCCGCCTCGCTGGCCGGTGACCAGGAGGCCATCGGGACGCTGTTCGCCTGGATCAACCCGGCCATCATCCGGTACTGCCGCGCGCGCATCGGGCGGACCGGGTCGGCCTTCTCCTCCGCCGACGACGTGGCCCAGGAGATCCTGCTGGCCGTGCTCGGCGCGCTGCCGCGCTACTCCGACGACCGCGAGTCGTTCCTGCCGTTCGTCTACGGCATCGCCTCGCACAAGGTCGCCGACTACTACCGCCGCTCCGGCCGGGATCGCTCCGACCCCGTCGCCGACGTGCCCGACACCATCGACCACGGCCTGGGCCCCGAGCAGATCACCCTGCGCGCCGAGATGCGCACCCGGCTGGTCAAGCTGCTCGACACCCTCGCCCCCCGCCAGCGCGAGATCCTCGTGCTGCGCCTGGTCGTGGGCCTCTCCGCCCAGGAGACCGCCGTCGCCATCGGACTCACCGCCACCGCCGTGCGCGTCGCCCAGCACCGGGCGCTCACCCGGCTGCGCGGCGGACTGTCCGCCGGGGACTGGCTCTAAAGCTCTGACACGCAGGGAATCGAGGGGTGCGGGCGGCGGGCCTGCACCCCTCGGTGTCTGTTCGGACCGGTGTCCGTCCAGATCGGTGTCTGTTCAGGACTGTGCGGTGCTTCGTCCGTCCCCACCGGTGTCTGTCCAGGTCCACCCGGTGTCGGACCCAGGACCACGTGGTACTAATCGAGGACCCTCTAGTCCTAATTTAGGACTAGAGGGTCCTTGTTTGACAGCCGGCGGGCCTGAACGGTGACCTGGGGGTGTTCGGTCAGGACGTGGAGGTGTTGGGTCAGGACTGGGCGGTGGCGCGCAGGTAGAGCTGCACCTCGATCCGGCCCGGCTCGGCCTCGGCCTCGAACTCGCGCAGCCGCACGTCGGTGAAGCCCGCCTCGGTGACGATCCGCTTGAGCTCGTCGGGCGGGTAGGCCGAGACGGTGGTGGGCGAGCCGAGGAAGTTGACCGGGAAGGTGTCGAAGTCGCCCTGCACCATGCTCAGCAGCAGCACCCGGGGGCCGCGCAGCAGCGCGCGGATGTCGCGCAGCGTCTGCTCGATGTCGGCCTTGGGCAGCATCAGCAGCGCGAAGAAGGTGACCACGGCGTCGAACTCACCCAGGTCGGTGAGCGCGCGCAGGTCGCCGAGCCGGTAGTCCGCGCCGGGGGCCTGCGCGCGGGCGAGGTCGAGCATGACCGGGGACTCGTCCACGCCGACCACGTCGAGGCCCGCGTCGACGAGCTGCTTGGCGGTCGGCAGGCCGCTGCCGCAGCCGAGGTCGAGCACGCGGGCGCCCGCGGGCACCGCCGAGATCAACCACTCCGCCTCGGCGATCTGGACATCGCGTTCCACGAAGGACTCGTCGTAGCGACTGCCGATCAGGTCGAACGCGGGGGCGGGGTTCTGGGTAGCCACGCCGCACAGCATGCCGCCGCCCGCCCGGCAGGTCCAGTGGCCGAACGGGGGAGCGCGCTACCTGCGGGTAACCCGCGTGAGTCCACTGTGGACGGAAAGGAAGCGGCGGGCCACCGGTGTTCCGGTGGCCCGCCGTCCCTGGTGACCTCCCCGCGGGTCACCAGTCGGGATGGACCGGGGTGCCGATGCGCTCGGCGGGCGGGGACAGCGTGCTGGTCACCGCCGTGCGGGCGGCCCGCGCCTCGGCGATGGCGGTGCCCGACTGGGCCAGCGCCACGGTCAGCGCCGCCTCGTCGACCGGCAGTCGGATCGGCAGCGCCGAGCTGGGCGGCTCGGTGTCCGGCGGCTGGCTCGGGACGGCCGCGCGCGCCAGGTCGCGGGCCAGCAGGATCACCCGGTGCGCGGGCAGGTAGCAGCGGCCGACCCGGAGCCGGAGCCGGGCGCGCTCGCGGCGGGCCCGGTCGTCGAGGGCGCGGGCCCGGGCGATCGCGCGGTCGGCCCGGGCCAGGGCGCGTTCCCGCTCGGCGCGGGCGGCGGTGACCACCCGGGTGAGCGCGCCCGCGAGCCGGGTGAGCGGCGAGCCGTCGAACGCCTCGTGCGCGACGATGATCCACGGCGCGGCCAGCGCGCAGCCCGCCAGCGCCAGACCGATGACCGTGGCCACGCCCACCTGCTCGGCCAGCACGCCCTCGTACCGGACCCGCAGCAGGATCGACAGCGCCGCGAGCACGCTCACCCCGAACAGCGCCACCGCGCACAACCCGACCACGGCCCCGCGCGGCGGGAACTCGTCGACGTCGTCGTCGCGGGGAGCGGCCGAGGCGCGCCAAGCCCACACCCGCCTGCCCAACTCCACCGCCAGCTTCGCCTGCACCCCCGCGCCGAAGAGGGCGAACGCCGCGGCGGTGACCAGGGGGACGGCCGCCGGGGCGGTCCAGTCGATGTTGAGCAGCAACCCGAAGACGGTGAACAGCGCGACGGCGTCGACCACCAGCAGGACGTAGGCCACCACGGTCATCGCCCGGCCGCGGGACTGGTGGTGGGTGGTCACGCCAGCCGACACCTCGTGGTCGATGCGCCGCAGGGTCTCGTCGAGCAGCGGGCGGGCCGCCCGCGCGCTGATCGCCCAGCCCGTCGCGGCGGTCGCGTGCCGCGCGTCGCCGACGACCCGCTCCCGGTCGTCGGCGGCCAGGGCGCGGGTGCACAGGTCGGTCGCGCGGATGGCGGCGGCACTGGCCCGCCCGCTCCACGCGCCGACGCGCCGGGCGCGCCGGTGCACGAGCCGGGCGGCGCGCGCCAGACCGCGGCTCTCCAGGGCGAGCTCGCCGTGGTCGGCACCGCGGGCGAGGAAGGTGGCGGTGGCGGCGGTGATCGGCCTGCGCAACCACAGCGACGTGGGCAGGTGCCGTGGCGCCGTGGGGGTTCTCCCTTCCGCGGGTCGGGGTTCGGCTTGCCTGTTCAGTGGTGCGATGCGTCGGAGCACGGCAGGACTCCCGTCTGTGACTGGGGAAGTCGAGACATCTTGCTGCTTGGGGATTCCGCTCCGGCCCGCCCCGCGAAATCGCCGTTGGTCTCGTGGGGTGCTGGGCCGCGGCACGTCACGGCCGCACTGCCAGGGTGACGGTGCGGTTGCGTTGTGCGGCAGTGGGGATGAGGTTCCCGGTCGTGTCCCGGTCAGGCGCGAGTGGACGGTCGAACCCGAGGCCGGTCGTGGTGATGGTGTTCGCTGGGATTCCTTGTAGCACAAGGGAGTCCCGCACCGCTTCGGCGCGGCGCAAGCTCAGGTCGCGGGCGGTGTCGGCGGGCCCGACCGAGGCGGTGCGGCCCTCCAGCCTCAGGTGCGCCCCGGGCGGCAGGGCCTGGACCACTTGGCGCAACAGGGGTTCCGCGTCCGGGAGCAGGTCGGCGGAGTCCGGACCGAACAGGATGTCGCTGGGCAGCTCGACCGGCGCCGCGGCGGGCGCGGTGAGGGCGGGTGCGTGCGGCACCGGCACCGTGGGCACCGGCGTGCTCGAGTGCGGCGGGCCACCGGTCACCGGTTCCCGGTCGACCGAGCAGTCACCGCCGCCCGCCTCGCAGATGCCCAGCCACATCCGCGCCAGCCGCTCGCGCAGCGGCGGGGGCAGCACCTCCTGCGGCTGGCGCACCTCGCCGAGGGAGGAGAACACGACGCGCTTGCCGCGCAGGTCGGGCACCAGCCCCTCGTGCTCCGCCTGCGCCACGACCTGGGCGGTGCCGACCTGGTCCCAACCGAGGCGGGCCAGGGCGAGCGGCCCCGTGGTCTGCACGCCGGAGCTGATCACCACCGCGGTGACCCGGCCCGGTGTGCGCGCGACGTGGTCGAGCAGGGTGAACAGGTCGAGGTTGGGCACCTGGCCCGCCGCACCGCCGACGACCTCGGCGACCTGGGACATCCTGCGCGCGGTCAGTTCCGCGCGGCGGGCCGCGTCATTCTCGACCTGGGAACCGCGCAGCAGCCGCAGGTCCTCGTCCGCGACGACCGTCGGACGTTCCATGCCGCTGACCACGACCCGCAGGCGTGCGTGGTCGGTGTTCAGGGCGTCCTGGACCGCCGTGCGCGCCGCCGTCGTCAGCGTCGGCGCGGGCTCGTTCGCGACCGCGGTCACCGCGATCACCAGTGTCTCGCCCGCGTCCGCGGCGGGTGCCGCACCGCACCCGCTCGCCAGCACCGCTGCGCCCACCAGCACCGCGCCCAGCAGGATGCCCGTGCGCGGCGCAACTGTGCCGAGGGCGGGGGCGACCCGTCCGTTGCCTGTCCTTCCGTCCATGACCCGACCTCCCGTCGGTCGGGCGGAGCGGACCCCGATCCGCTCCGCCGCGCAACCTCAGGCTTAGGTTGCGTCATGGAACTAGCGTCAAGCAATACCCTCATGCAATTGCACGCAAGCTTGGTCGATCTTCCACTCGAATGGCCCAACCGGGTGAGGTTCGCGCATTGTCGCTCCTGAGCTGGGAAAACCTGGTCGATCCTGGGTACGGGTGGGGTCAGTAGTGCTACGTTCAAGTGTCATCCAGCAATGTCACGGCACAAGTGCAGAGCTGAGGTGGGTCATGCCGTCACCGAGCCCGTTGATCCCCAGGCGCAGGCTGGGGGTGGAGCTGCGCAGGCTGCGCGAGGCGGCCGAGCTCAACCTGGAGGCCCCGGCCGAGTTCCTGGAGTGCTCGCCGTCGAAGATCAGCAGGCTGGAGACCGGGCACGGGGTGCCCAAGCCGCGCGACGTCCGGGCGCTGCTCGACCTCTACCGCGTCGACGACCAGCGGGTGCGCGACCGACTCGTCCGGCTCGCGGGGGAGGGCCGCCGCCAGGCGTGGTGGCGGGACATGGCCGAGGTGGTGTCGGCGAACATGGACGCGTTCATCGCGCTGGAGGCCGAGGCCTCCGACATCCGCCTCTACGCGAGCACCGCCATCCCCGGCCTGTTGCAGACCCCGGACTACGCGAACGCGCTCATCCGCGCCGTCTACCCCGACGACACGACCGACGACCGCGCCAAGCGCGTGCTGCTGCGCTCGGGCAGGCAGCGCATCTACGAGGAGCGCACCGACGAGCCGCGCACGCGGGTGGTCCTGCACGAGGCGGCGCTGCGCGTGCTGGTCGGCTCGACCGCGGTCATGGCGGACCAACTGCTGGCCCTGCTGTCCCCGCGACCCGGTGTCGACGTGCGCGTCTACCCGTTCGCCGCGGGACCGGACATCGCGATCCAGTGCGCGTACGCGGTGTTCACCTTCGACAGTGAGATCGACCGCAACGCCGTCCACATCGAGCTGAGCGCGGGCGACCGCTGGCTGGAGCACGAGCGGGACGTGCGGCGCTACAGCGCGGTCTTCGACCGGCTCGCGACCCGGTGCCTGTGCCGGGATGACGCCCACCGCCTCATCCGGTCGGTGGTCGCCGAGCACGCGCGCGGCCCCGGGTAACCGCCACACGATCGGGTGGTTCTCCCGGCTGTCACCGTGCAATTGCGACACTTCGGTCCACGCGGTTGCCCGCCGGGAGCTGTCCCCAGTGGACCGATGCGCCGCGGATTTGCGCTCCTAGCTGGGAGAAGTTGCCGGTGCACTGATCATGAACCGGGTCCGGCCGGTGTCCGCGCACGGTCGGCCCAAGTGGTAACTTGCCCGCCATCGGCGAGCAATCTCGCCGCGCAATTGCAGGATGGCGAACGCCGTCCGGTCGGGAGGACCGATGCCATTGCAGGGACCGCTGATCCCGCGGCGCAGGCTCGGTGCCGAGCTGCGCAGGCTGCGGATGGCCGCGGGCCTGGCGCTCGAGGACGCGGCCGCGCACCTCGAGTGCTCGACCTCGAAGGTCAGCAGGCTGGAGACCGGCCAGGGGGTGCCCAAGGCGCGCGACGTGCGCGACCTGCTCGGGCTCTACCAGGTCGACGACCAGAAGGTCCGCGACCGGCTGGTGCGGCTGGCGGGCGAGGGCCGCAGGCAGGGCTGGTGGCAGGACTTCTCCAGCGTCGTGACGCCCAACGTCGACATCTACATGTCGCTCGAGGCCGAGGCGTCCAAGCTGCGCGGGTTCGTCAGCTCGACGGTGCCCGGCCTGCTGCAGACCGAGGACTACGCGCGCGAGCTGTTCCAGGCGATCTACCCGCGCCCCAAGGCGGGTGAGAACGAGAACCGGGTCCGGATGCGGATGCGCCGCCAGGACATGGTGACCGAGCGCGAGGAACCGCTGCACCTGAACTTCGTGATCGACGAGGCGGTGCTGCACCGCCGGGTCGGGTCCGCCGCCGTGATGCGCGACCAGCTCGCCGCCCTGATCGAGGCCTCGCGCCTGCCGCACGTGCAGCTGCGGGTCTTCCCGTTCCGTGCCGGGCCTGATATCGCAGGTCAATGCACGTTCGTGGTGTTCACCTTCGAGAGTGAGAACGACCGGAACGCGGTCAACATCGAAGCCAGCCTGGACGACCGCTGGCTGGAGCAGGAGGCCGAGGTCTCCCGCTACACCACGATTTTCACCGACCTCGTGCGGAAATGTCCTGACCCGGACGGATCCCGCGCGGTCATCGAGGACATGTTGAAGAAATATTCCGATGAAAGATGAGTGCCGTCCGATGAGTGTGCGTTTTCGGCAGAGCAGCTTCTGCACCAGTGGGGCCTGCCTGCAGGTGGACTTCCCCCTCGGCGGGGTCGTCACGGTCCGGGATTCCAAGAGCGCGGTGGGCCTGACGCCCTTCGCGAATCCCGCACACTGGCGTACTTTCGCCGCCCAGGTCGCCTCCGGCGCCCTCGTCCGCCCGCAGGCGGACCCCCGCTGACCTCGGTTGACGTGGCCATACCCCGGTGCGCGCGCGCCGGGGTACTGGTTTGTTCCGTTACATTCCGGTAAACTGGGTGCACGGTCGCTCGACGGTGCGTGACTCGCATTCCCTGTTTATGTGCGGAAACGTCAACTGGAGGAGGGGTGCGACCATGTCGGTCTCATTCCGGAAAAGTTCGCGCTGTGCCACCGGCAGTTGTGTCGAGATCGGTTACGACGGCTCGGCGCTGGTGGTCCGCGCCCGCGGCGGCGCGATCGTGCGGGTTGACGCGGACGCTCGGGTCGCGTTCCTGGCTGCGGTCAGGGGTGGCCGGTTCGACCTGGCTGAGCGTGCCGGGAGGTGAACTCCCCGTCACCGTCGGGGAAGCCGCTGTCAGTCGTGTGGACGAATGATCGGCCCGTCGGGGTGGTTCGCTAGTCTCGGATCCCACAGTCGAGGCTTGTGTCCACACACGCGAGGAGTACCTGGTCATCGAACAGGGTGAGTTGGTCGCCGGGCGTTATCGGCTGCTGGAGGCGGTCGGCAGCGGTGCCATGGGGGTCGTCTGGCGGGCCAGGGACGAGCGGCTCGAGCGGGTCATCGCGATCAAGCGGCTGATCCTGCGGCCCGGCCTGACCGAGGCCCAGGCGCAGGAGGCCCGGCGCCGGGCGATGCGCGAGGCGCGGATCGCCGCCCGGCTGCAGCACCGCAACGCGATCTCGATGCTCGACGTGGCCGAGCACGACGGCGACCCGTTGCTGGTGATGGAGTTCCTGCCCTCGCGCAGCCTGTCCGCGGTGCTCGCCGAGGAGGGCACCCTGCCCCCGGAGCAGGTCGCCGCGATCGGCTCGCAGGTCGCCGCCGCGCTGGCCGCCGCGCACGCGGCCGGGATCGTTCACCGCGACGTCAAGCCCGGCAACATCCTGCTCGACGAGCACGGCACGGTGAAGATCACCGACTTCGGCATCTCCCGGGCCATCGACGACGGCACCATCACCGAGACCGGCATGCTCGCGGGCACCCCGGCCTACCTGGCCCCGGAGATCGCCCGCGGCCAGGACCCGAGCCAGGCCTCCGACGTGTTCTCCCTCGGCGCCACCCTCTACCACGCGGTCGAGGGCGCGCCGCCGTTCGGGATGAACCCCAACCCGCTGGCGCTGCTGCACGCGGTGGCCTCCGGCGAGATCTCCCCGCCGCGCGGTGCCGGGCCGTTCGCGCCGACGCTGATGTCGTTGCTGCGCGCCGATCCCACCGACCGGCCGACCATGGAGGAGGCCGCCTCCGTGCTCGCGCTGCCGACCGCGCCGCTGAAGGTGCCCGCCTTCGAGCAGCGCACCGTGCCCGCCCGCCCGGCCCGCCCGGTGCTCAACGTCCGCGGGCCGAAGCAGCAGCAGCAGCCCGTGCACGAGCCGGAGACCGCCCGGGTGCAGGCACCCGGGCCCAAGCGCGGGGTGCTCGTCCTGGCGCTGCTCGCTGTCGTGGTGCTCGCGGGCGCGGTCACCCTCGTGCTGTCCAACTCCGGGCGCGAGGTCACCACGCTGCCCAACACCATCACCAGTGTGGTCACGGTCAGCCAGTCGGCGACCCAGCCGCCGTCCTCGGCCCCGCCGCCGACCACCCAGGTGTCGAGCCAGAAGGTCACCGACTTCTCCACCGCGGGCAGGCTGGTGATCGACTACTACGGCGACGCCTCGGCCGAGCAGCGCTGGGCGATGCTCGGCCCCAACGGCAAGGCCGCCTTCGGGGACCTGGCCGGGTTCGGGCAGTACTGGTCGCAGTTCCAGTACGTGTCCTCGCGCAACGCCAAGGGCGTCACGTCGAACGCCGACGGCTCGGTGACCGTCCCGGTGGACGTCACGGTCAAGTCGGCGGGCGGGGAGTCCACCACCAAGAAGACCGTGCGGGTGGTGTCGGTCAACGGCAACTACCTGATCGACTCGGACTCGCGCTGACCCGCGTGTCCATCCCGGACTGATTGCGGGATGACCGCCGGGATGGCAGCGTGCCCACCACGCGCCGTCGAGGAGGACGCCCATGCCGCTGATGCCGGTGACCGATTCGATGTTCCTGCTCGGCGAGTCGCGTGAGCACCCGCTGCACGTGGGCGGCCTGCAGCTCTTCGAGCTGCCCGAGGGGGCGGACGGTGACTACGTCGGCGACCTGCACCGCGCGCTGCTGACCGAGGTGGACATCCGCCCGCTGTTCCGCCGCAGGCCGCGCGGCCCGGTGAGCACGGTGGGCCAGTTGTTCTGGGCCGACGACGACCTGCTCGACCTGGAGTACCACGTCCGGCTCTCCGCCCTGCCCACCCCCGGGCGGGTCCGCGAACTGCTCGAGCTGGTCTCCCGGCTGCACGGCTCGCTGCTCGACCGGCACCGGCCGCTGTGGGAGTCGCACCTGATCGAAGGCTTGCAGGGCAACAGGTTCGCCATCTACACCAAGGTGCACCACGCGCTGCTCGACGGCGTCTCCGCGCTGCGCGTGCTGCAGGCCTCGCTGTCCACCGACCCGGCCGAGCGCGGCATGCGCCCGCCGTGGTCGCCGCCGGTGCGCACCGACGCCGCCGCGGCGCCCCGGGCCCGCCGCGACACCGACCCGCTCGCCGCCTTCGCCGCGGGCGTGCGCGACGTGGTGGGCATCGGCCCCGCCGTGGCCAAGTACGCCAACCAGGTGTTCCGCGAGCAGTCGGCGACGCTGCCGTTCGAGGCGCCCAAGTCGGTGTTCAACGTCCCGATCACCGGCGCCCGCCGCTTCGCCGCCCAGGGCTGGCCGCTGGCCCGGATCCGCGCCGTGGGGGAGGCGGCGGGCGCGACGGTGAACGACGTGATGCTGGCCATGTGCGCGGGCGCGCTGCGCCAGTACCTGCTCGAACTCGGTGCCCTGCCGGACAAGCCGCTGGTCGCGGCGGTCCCGGTGTCGCTGCGGACCGACGACGGCGCGGGCGGGAACGCGGTCGGTCTGATCCTGAGCACCCTGGCCACCGACGTGCCCGACCCCGCCGACCGGCTCGCCCTGATCACCGAGTCGATGCGGCGGGGCAAGGAGTTCTACCGGGGGATGAGCCAGCTGCAGGTGACCGCGCTGAGCGCCATCCCGTTCGCCCCGCTCGCGGTGGCGCTGGTGCCGGGCGCGGTGAAGATCGCGCCGCCCGCGTTCAACCTGCTGATCAGCAACGTCCCCGGACCGACCGAGCCGCTCTACTGGAACGGCGCGCGGATGCTGGGGGTGTACCCGGTCTCGGTCCCCTACGAGGGCCAGGCCCTCAACATCACCGTGACCAGCTACAACGGTTCCCTGGAGTTCGGCCTCACCGGGTGCAGGCGCACCGTGCCGCACCTGCAGCGGCTGCTGGGCCACCTCGACGCGGAGCTGCTGGCCCTGGAGGAGCGGGTGCTCGGCTGACCGGCACCCGCTCCCCGAGCGCGGTGATCAGCCGCTCTTGCGGCGGAACTGCCGCTTGCCACCGACCTTGCCGTGCGAGTCGTGGACCTTGGACCCGCCGCTGGCGTGCCCCTCCCCGGACTTGGCCTGCGCCTGCTTGCGCGCCAACGCCTCGCGGAACTTGGTCTTGAGATCCTCCGGCTCCGCGGCGACCTCAGTCTCGGGCTGTTCTGGCTCGGACACGGGAGGACCTCCACGAGAAGCAAACGAGTGGTCCGGTCAGCCTCGCACGTCGGACACCCATCGGTCGAATCGTTTTCAGCCGCGCTCGGCCCGGTCCTTGAGCCCCTCGGCCTCCAGCGCCAGGTACCGGTCGGTCAGGCCGCCGATGACCTTGCCGACCAGGACGCCCAGCGGGCCGGACAGGTCCACCCACAGCTCGGCCCGCGCGCCGTCGCCGTCGGGCGCCACCCGGTGGTGCGCCACGGATCGGGCGCTGCGGCCACCGGAGGTCCAGGTCCAGTGCTGCCCCTCGACGAGTTCGGTGACCGTCCACACCGCGGTGGGCAGCCGGGGCTGGCGGATCCGCACCCGGTGCCCCACCCGCAGCGGCCCGTGGTCGAGCCGGGTGACCTCGGTGACCGAGGCCGTCCACTCCGGCCAGCGCTCGACGTCGCGGTAGACCGCCCAGACCCGCGCGGGCGGCGCGGCGATGGCGATCTCGTGCTGGAACCGCATCGGCGCAGGGTAGCGCCGATGATCGTCGGCGGGTAGGTCCCCACTACCCTTCCGTGCGGAGGATTTCACGGTGAACCTGCTGGACCACATCGCCGCGGCCGCTGCCCTGACCGGCCGCGCGGACCACGATCCGGGTGCGCTGGCCGCCGACGAGCACCTGCGCTTCGAGTGGTACCGGGGCGCCGACCCGCTCGACGAGCGGGCGTTCCTCGACCTGGTCCTGCGCGACCCCGACCAGCCGATGGCGGTCGCCGCCGCGGTCGCCCGGATCGACGACCGGGCCAAGGCGGCGGGCGACTTCCACGGCTGGGCCGCGCGCGTCGCGCCCGCGGTCGAGCGGGCCGAGTTCGTCCGCGCCCGGCTCTCCGAGTGGTGCCTGCTGCACGACGCGCTGGCGGGCAGGCCGGTGCCGGTGAGCGCGGTGCTGGCCGCCTCCGACTGGGCGCAGCGCAGGCTGGCCGCCGCGGTGGACGGGGAACTCCTCGCGCTGCTGGCCGTGCACGGGCGCACCCGCCGGGTGCGGGCGTTGACCAGGATCCCCCGCCCGGTCCGCTCAAGGCCACTTCCGTGTGATGACTGAGGACTGGACTGGACCGCCGCCGCGCGGTCTACTCGGGCGCGTACCCGAGAGGAGCACCGATGTCGTACCTGGGGACCACCGGTGAGCGCAGCGCGCGCTTGCGTCCGGTGGACGAGATCACCGTCTTGGACCGGCCGACCGTCTCGGCCCACTTCGTCGCGCCCGGTTCGCTGACCAACGGCCAGTTCGGCCTGTTCCGGTGGGACATGGCGCCGCAGGCGGGTGGCCCGGCGCCGCACTTCCACAAGACCTTCTCCGAGTCCTTCTACGTGCTCGAGGGCACGGTGCGCCTCTTCGACGGGGAGCGCTGGGTGTCCGCGACGCCGGGGGACTTCCTCTACGTCCCCGAGGGCGGGGTGCACGCGTTCGGCAACGAGTCCGACGAGCCCGCGTCCATGCTGATGGTCTTCGCCCCCGGCCCGGCCCGCGAGGAGTACTTCCTCGAGCTGGCCGAGTTGGCCGAGTCCGGTCGCGAGCTGACCCCGCAGGAGTGGACCGCGTTCTACGCCAAGCACGACCAGTACATGGTCTGAGGTCCGTTACGCCCGTGCGCGGCGCCGCGATGTGTGGCACATGGTGCGAAGATCGTTGCTGCGCACGGGCCTGGCCGCCGCCCTCGCCGCCGTTGTCGCCGCGGCCCTGGCCTCGTGCGAGACCCCGGCGGACGACGCGGGGAAGTGCTCGGAGAACCGCTGTGAGCTGACCGTGTCCGGGGCGTCGACGCTGGAGGTGCTCGACGCGCGGCTCAAGGCCCGGGTGGGCAACGGGCAGGTGCGGCTCACCGGCGGCGGCGTGGACGTGACGCTCAACCCGGGGGAGGCCGCCGTGGTCGACGGGGTGCGGGTCGAGCTGCGCGCGGTGCAGGACGGCAACGCCAGGCTGGTCGTGTCCGACTAGCGTTTCGATCTTTTCGGGACCGGGTAACCACTGGGTGGAGCCCGAAGACCCCGGTCGCGGCCCGTCGTGCCCCTCCCCCCTGGTGCGGCGCGGAACGGCCGGTCGGTAGGCCCCGGCACTCCCCCTCGCCGGGGCTTACCGCTCCACTTCGGGGGAGCGCTCCCGGAACAACGCGCGCTGGACTCAGGCGGAGCGCAGCGACTCCAGCCGCTTCCACGCGTAGACCGCGAGCGGCAGCACGCCTTCCTCTTCCGCGTCCGCCGCCAGGATCCTCAGCTGTTCCACGGCGACCGCCACCTCGCCCACCGCTTCGGCCGCCAGCGCCAGGGTCTTGCGGGTGCGCAGCAGCTCGTAACCGGTGACCTCACCGCGTTCCAGCACGGCCGCGCAGATCCGCACGGCGGCGGCCGGGTTGCCCACGGCCAGTTCGTAGCGCGCCGCCAGGCTGTCGCGGTGCGGGGACAGGCCCAGCAGCCGCGCCACGCCGCGGGCCTCGGCGATCAGCTCCCGGGCCGCGGCCAGGTCGCCGCCGCAGTCGACATGGATCGCGGCGGCGTCGGCGCAGAAGCGCAGTAGGTCCCGCACCGGCATGGTGTCGGTCAGCGCGTCGTGGGCGAGTTCGAGGTGCGCCAACGCCTCGGCGCGCTTGTCCGCGCGGCCGAAGGCCACCGCGGCCGTCCAGTGCGCGCGGCCGGTGGTGGCGGGCTGGTCGACCGCGGCCGCCGCGGCCAGCAGCGGGGTGATCAGCTCAAGCGCGGCGACTGTCTCGTCGAGCTCGCACAGCACCCGGATGTGCGTGGTGTGCAGCCGGACCTCCTCGGCGGTGCCCGCCAGTGGACTGCCCGCCAGGGCTTGCACCGCCTCGTCCAGCAGCGTGCGTGCTCGGCACAGCTCGCCCACCGCGTGGCAGGCCGTGGCCAGGTCGATGGTGGCGGTCAGCAGCACCGCGGGCAGGGCGGCCTCCTCGGCGGCCTTGACGACGTCGTCGAGCACAGCCAGCCGCTGGCGGGGTTCGCCCGCGAGACCGAGCACCCGCTGCAGGGCCATCCCGGTCTCGATCACCGCGGTGGGCTCGGTGGCGCTGTCGTGGGCGTCCCGGGCGTGCGCCAGCGCGTCGGCCAGGTCACCGGCGGCGAGCGCGGACTGGACCAGCAGCCGGGACACCACCAGCCCGGCGTCGACCGGTGTGGTCGGGAAGGCGTCGTCGGGCCAGCTCTCGCCCGCTAGCTCGCGCGGGCGCACCTGCAGCACGCGGGCGAGCTGGTGCACGACCTCCAGCGTCGGCACCCGGCTGCCCGCCTCCAGCAGCGAGACATAGCTGGCGCTGATGGCCCCGTCGGCGACCAGGTCGCGCTGGGAGAGCCCGCGGCGCACCCGCAGCCCCCGCAGGCGCACGCCGAACTCGGGCTGGCTGACCTTTCCGGACCGTTGGGACACCTGTCGACTCCGATGCTGACTCAAGGCCTTCCGGGTACCCGCACGGGCCGAGGGGCCAGGGCCGAGGCCCGGTGGATGATCACCACGGGCCCTCGACGTTAACGCAATCCGCCGAGGCCGAGCCGCTGTTCCACACTCTGGGGCGGCCTTGACCGACCGCCGCCCTGATGGGCGCGCCGACCGGCGGACCGGCCGCGGGCGGCGGCGCGGTGCGGCAACCGGCAGCGCGGCCGTTCCCCGTGTCGGCCGCATAGCCCGTGGCCATAACATGTCGACCATGGAACTCGAGTTCCGACACCTGCGGATCGTGATCGCGGTGGCCGACGAGGGCAGTATCACCAAGGCCGCCGCGTCCCTAGGACTGTCACAGCCATCGTTGACATCTCAACTTCAGCGGATCGAGCGGGCCATGGGCGCGCCGCTGTTCGAACGCGCGCGGACGGGGGTGGTGCCGACCTCGTTCGGCCGGACGGTGCTGGCCAAGGCGCGGTCGGTGGTCAACGAGATGGCCGACCTGCGCGGGGAGGCGCAGATCGCGGTCTCCCCGGACAGCCCGGTCGAGGTGCGGCTGGGCGGGCGGCCGAGCGCGCTGCTCCCGCTGGTGGTGCCGCGGCTGGTGGAGCTGTGGATCGAGGTCCACGGCCCGGGGGTGCCCACGCCGAGCGTGCAGGTGCACTCCGACCCGTCGGCGGCCGCCCTGCAGGGCCGGGTGCGCGCGGGGCGCTTGGACGCCGCGGTGCTCTGCGAGGTGATCGGCTACGAGGTCGGCCCGGCCGAGGGGGTGCACCGCGACGTCGTGGTCGAGCAGGAGCCGGACTTCGTCGCGCTCTCCGAGCGGCACCCGTTGGCCGCGCAGGACGTCATCGACCTGGCCGACCTGGCCCAGGAGAACTGGATGATCGACCCGCAGGAGGACAACGGCGGTATCGGTCCGCTGCGCGCCGCGTGCCGGGCGGCCGGGTTCGAGCCGCGGGTCACCCACGAGATCAGCGACGCCAACTCCGCGCGCGAGTTCGTCAACAGCGGCCAGTGCGTGAGCCTGGCCCAACCGACCTCCCGGGAGGGCCGCGGCCTGATCGTGCGCCCGCTGCGCGGCGACCCGATCCGCACCCGGCTGGAACTGGCCTGGCGCGACCCGTGCCCGATCGACCCGATGCTGCTGCGCCGCGCGATCATCGAGAGCTACGAGCGCCTGGTCGACCGCAACCCCCACTACCCGCGGTGGTGGGCGGAGCACGGACCGGGGCCGCTTAACAGTTAACTCCTTAGCCGTGCGGGTGGTGTCACGGGTTATCGTCGGTTTCCTGTGACCGCCCAGGAGCCCCGAATGACCGTCCAATCCCGTGAGACCGGTGCCGAACTGGCCCGACTGCTCGACACCGGGCCGTTCGCTCCCGCGCTGCGGGCGGCGATCCGGGCGCGCGGCCTCGGCCTGGAACGACTGCGGCAACGCCTGCGCGCCCGCGGTGTCTCGTTGAGCCTGGCCACGTTGAGCTACTGGCAGACCGGCCGCAGCAGGCCGGAGCGGCGCGAGTCGCTGGCCGCGCTGGCGCACCTGGAGGCGGTGCTCGAGCTGCCCGAGGGCGCGTTGACCACGCTGCTCGGTCCGCCCCGCCCGCGCGGGCGCTGGCTCGGCCAACCGGACAACAGCCCGCGGATCGGCGCCTTCTGGGACGACCCGCGGATCATCGAGGAGGCCGCCCAGGGGGTGGACACCACCTGGGACGCCCGGCTCACCCGGATCAGCCAGCACGACCGCGTGCTGGTCGGCCGCGACGGTGGCGAGCTGTCCTACACCTCGCGGCAGGTGCTGCGCGCCGAGGCCGACGGGCCGGACCGCTGGGTGGCGATCATGCACCTGGACGAGCAGGACCGGCAGCCGCCGACCGTGCTCCCGGTGCGGCACTGCCGGCTGGGCCGGGTGGTGGACCGCCCGCACGAGGGCCTGGTGGTGGCCGAGCTGCTCTTCGACCGCCCGCTGCGCAAGGGCGACACGGTGATCACCGAGCACGAGCTGGTCAACAGCTGGCCGCCGCCGGTGGACGGCAACTACGAGCGCAAGTTCCGGCTGCCGGTGCGCGAGTTCGTGCTGGAGGTCTGCTTCGACCCGGCCTTCCCGCCCTCGACGTGCGTGCGGTTCACCCGCGACGAGCACGGCGTCGAGGAGTCCGAGGAGGTCGAGCTGGGCCTGGACTCCTCGGTGCACGGGGTCGCGCTGAACTTCGGTCCGGGCTGCTACGGGTTCCGCTGGGATTGGGAGAGTTAACCCTTAATGCTGTCCGGTCTGGTGGAGCCGGCCCATCCTGGCGCCGTGCGCGAGGTCCTCGAAGACGTCCACGAGTTGGTCCGGTCCCTGGTCGGCCAGGGGCGGGTGGCCGACTACATCCCGGCCCTGGCCGAGGTCGAGCCGCGGCGGTTCGGGCTGGCGGTCGCCACCCTCGACGGCGAGGTCACCGGCGTCGGCGACTACCGGGTGCCGTTCTCGGTGCAGAGCCTGGCGAAGGTGTTCGCCCTGGCGGCGGTGCTCGGCGCCGACGGCGACCAGATCTGGGGCCGGGTCGGGCGGGAGCCCTCCACGCACCCGTTCAACTCCCTGGTACAGCTGGAGATCGACCGCGGCGTCCCGCGCAACCCGTTCCTCAACGCGGGCGCCCTGGTCACCACCGACCGCCTGCTGACCCTCACCGGCGACGCCGCGGGCGCGCTGCGCGGGTTCCTGCGGGCGGAGTCGGGCAACCCGGCGCTGGACTCGGACCCGCGGGTGGCCGACTCCGAGCTGGCGCACGGCCACCGCAACGCCTCCCTGGCGCACCTGATCGCCAGCTACGGCAACCTGGAGAACCCGGTCCCGGAGGTCCTCGACCACTACGTGCGCGGCTGCGCCCTGTCGGCCTCGTGCGCCGACCTCGCCCTCGCGGGCCTGTTCCTGGCCCGGGGCGGCGTCGGGGCGGACGGCACCCCGGTCCTCTCCCGGGAGGCGACCAAGCGGCTTAACGCAACAATGCTTGTTTGTGGGATGTATGACGGTGCGGGCGAGTTCGCCTACCGGGTCGGCCTCCCGGCCAAGAGCGGGGTCGGCGGCGGCATCATCGCGGTCGTGCCCAACCGCTGCGTGCTGTGCGTGTGGAGCCCGGCACTGGACGTGTGCGGCAACTCGGTGGCGGGCGTGGCAGCCTTGGAGCATCTCACGGCCCGCACCGGCTGGTCGGTGTTTTAAGCCAAACGAGTGTACTCCGAGATCGGTGAGCAGTGAGTTAACGTAATAAACACCCGCTAAGTGATGGACGTCGTTGCAGTCGACGCCCAAAACCGGGGACGATGGCCTCCGGAACGATGAACCGCGCCGTGCAGGGTCGGCGGCGGATCATCGTCCGCTCTCATCGCCATTGCGGCAGCCGCGGCCGGGACACCGCGCTCCGCGCCCTCGCGCGATGGGGGCGGCGGGCCCCGGAGGTCGGGTGGAGCCGACACCGGGGCCTGTCACGCATAACGGCCCGGCCCGTCACCCGCAGCGCCACCACCGCGCCCGACGGCCACCGACGGCACCGACGCTCCCGGCCCCAGCCCCGACCGGCCAGCCAAGATCAAGCACGCTGAACTCAGCAACGCGACCCCGGCCACTCACACACCGCCGAGAGGCGCGGGAGATCTGGGCCGGGCTTGCCGGCGTTCGTGTGGGTGCGGGCTCAGCCTCGGGCCGGGACTCGCTTGGGGCCGGCGAGGTCGTTCCCGCTGCGGTGTGGGGTGGCATGACCGCCCACCCACCCACCCACCCAACCGCAGCAGGCAGGCTATGCAGGGCCCGCCACGGATACTCGATCTAGTGGCTGCCCGCCACCCACTCACCCAACCGCCCACCCACAGCGGTGAGGCCACCCCCGCTGGTACGCAAGTCCCGCTACGAATGCTCGATCTAATGGCTGCCCCACCCCCCCCCCCCCCCCCCACCCCACCCCCCCGGTGAGGGCGCCCCCGCCGGGGCCGCCCGCCCCGCCTC
>NZ_BSTR01000049.1 GCF_030269645.1 Actinokineospora sp. NBRC 105648
AGCCGCAGCCGCCTGCGATCCTGTCGTCTTCACAAACACATGATCAACAGGCGGCTGCTCCACGTCGAACACGGGCCCCACCACACGTTCCCGCAGGTCACAACCCAAATGGCGGCTGCCGTACTAGTTCGTCGTAGATCCGCGATCGGCAGGTCGCATTCTCGTCATGTTGACAGTATGACGACACTTCTCCGTCAAGTCGCGTCTGAGGCGCATCGAGGAATTCGAAGACGCTATTGTCTTCTGCGTCCAGCGGCGCAACACCTCAATCGGAGATCTTGTGGTCTACTTTCACGCCCGTGTAACTGTGACAGGTGCCGGTCATGACGAGGTCAAACTCGACATGACCGCGCAACAACTGGAAGAGCAATTCTTGTCTCCATATCGGGACGGAGCAGTGATCACCGTCAACGGCAAGTCGGTTTCGGTGAACGCGATTGAGCGGCTTCGTGTGTCCCGAAGTGACGTGTCGGCCCAGGTGATCATGCGTGAGATCGAACTGGAGGACGCGCGCTCATCAGTGCTCTTGCTCAGCGGGCCGTCGTTGGAGTGGCGGGCGGCAGGCCGCGCCACTGATGTCACAGACGAGTATGTCGTCGGCCCGCCCGGGGGATTGGCCGAACCTGCGCCGTCCAGTCGGCCCGATGCCCGGTCCCCTGGGCGGGATGCCGGGCCTGATGACCGCAAGCGGGTCTTCCTGATCCACGGCCGCGATCGCAAGACGGCCGTTGCCATGAAGGCGTTTCTTCGCGCGCTCGGGCTCAGGATAGTCGAGTGGGACCACGCGGTCAGTCGCACGGGCACACCAAATCCATATGTCGGAGACGTTGTCGGCGAAGGCCTGAGCATGGCCGACGCCGCGGTTGTGCTGCTCACGCCCGACGAGATTGTCGTGCTGCGTGAAGACTTGCAGAACGATGACGACGGACCCGTCGAACGGACCGCTCAGGGACAGGGGAGGCCGAACGTCTACTACGAGGCGGGTATTGCCGATGCCCTCGGCAGGCAGCGGACCGTCCTGGTCGAGGTAGGTCGGGTCAAGCGGTTCAGTGACGTCGCCGGTCGTCTGATCGTTCGGTTCGACGGGTCTCCGGGGAAGCGCAAGACGCTTACCGAGCGGCTCAAGAGCGCGGGCCTGGACGTCGACACCTCAGGCAGCGACTGGCTCAACGATGGTAACTTCGCTGAAGGTATCGAAGAATCCGCCCAGATGCTGGAAAAGTACACGCTGGGGGACCAGACGTGAGCATTCTCAGAGATTTCGTCTACTACGACAGCGCCACGATCGATAGCTTCATGTCCTCGTTCGAGGGCGGGCTCTACGATGAGGAAGACCGGCACACCACCGCTAGTAGCATGGGTGTCGGAGCCGGGGATGAGACTGACGTTTCGTCATCGGACAGTTGGCGCAAGACGCTCCGGCAGACACCGGCGGGCCGGTTCAGTCGACTGTACGAATATATTCAGAAAAGTGCGGGATTGCTCGAATTTCGTCAAGGTGAAGCATTGCAGTTGGATGCGATCGAAGAGGACCAGTTCTGTTTGATCAGGGGGACGATCGAGATCTCGCAGGTGGTGAGCGCGGTGATGAACGCTCCCCAATACCAAGCCATCAGCAATGTCGTGAAGCAGTTCGGCAAGTTCGGGCTGATTGACGATCTGGCCGAAGTCGAGAAGGTCGACGAGCAGCTGGCAGCTTTGACAGAGGTGAGGCACGCCCTGAACGACAAGATCTCGGTCGTGCTCAGTGTTGGATCGGCCGCACCCAAGTTCGCCTTACCGATCCGCCGAAGCGTCATCGGCGAGCGGTTCAACGAGTTGGAAGGCCGCGCCACCGTGTTCGGGCGGTTCTCAGAGGCGGTACCCCGCTCGAAGAGGTACACACTGATTGACCTACCAGGCCGCCCACCCCTGTCTCGGCAACAGCGGCGGCAGGCCGCCAAAACCGGTCAAGCGGACCAAGCATCGGTCGGCGGTCCCCTGGCGATACTCAACGTGATCGCCGTCTACCGCTGAGCCGTTGATCAGCCGTTCCCCTTGGCCGCGGCCTTGGCTGCCTTCTTGTAAGCGCGGACCTCCGCCAGCGTGTCAGCACTCACCACGTCAGCTACCGACTTGCGGGTGTTCGCCGGCCCGTAGCCTTCTGCGGCTTTCCGCCAGCCGTACGGCGTGACGCCCAACTGCTTGCCCAGCAGCGCCAGGAAGATCTTGGCCTTCTGCTCGCCGAAACCAGGGAGAGCCTTGAGCCGCCTAAGGACTTCGGCCCCACTGGGCTTGTCCCGAGTCCAGATGGCTTCGGTGTCGCCGCCGTACTCGGAGACGATGTACTGGCAGAGCCCCTGAACGCGCTTGGCCATGGAACCTCCATACCGGTGGATGGCCGGAGGAGTGGTGGCCAGAGTGGCGAAGGCTTCGGGCTCGAAGTCCGCGATCTCGTGGACATCGAGCTTGTTGCCCAAGCGCGTGTAGAGCTTGTAGGGCCCGTTGAACGCCACCTCCATCGGGATCTGCTGGTCGCAACACATGGACGAATGTATGTACCGCCAAAGGGGTGAACATGGCCTGGAGGGCGATTGTTCGGTAATGGATGGTGGTGAACAGCGATGTTCTGGAAAAAGCTAAATCTAGGAGGCATCGATGTCGTGGACCTGTGAGCGGTGCAAGCGACAAAACTCGGATGACAGATATTCCTGCCACAAGTGCAATAATTTCAACCCGCACGCCAATCCGGCTCATGTGCGGAATTTGGACTGGAAATGTCCTTCTTGTGGGATTAGCAACGGCGGCAACTTTCGTACTTGCTACAAGTGTCAGAAGAAGCGACCTGCCTGACGTGTGAACTGGACGCTGTGGTCAAATATCGTTGGGCGCTCCTTTTACTACTTCGAGCTATCAATACCTGCTCGCCTAGCTGTTCTCCTTCGCGGCAGCCTTCGCGACTTCTTGTATGCTCGTACCTCGGCCAATGTGTCCTTGTTAACCACGTTTGCGACTGACCGGCGACTTTCGGACAAGCCATAATCGCCTGCTGCCTCCCGCCAACCTTTCGGGATGACGGCAAGTTGCTTGCCGAGCAGTGCGAGCAAGATTCTGGCCTTCTGCTCGCCGTAGCCAGGGAGGGCCTTGAGGCGTTCGAGTACATCGGCGCCCGTGGGCTTGTCGCGGGTCCAGATGACGGTGGAGTCGCCGTCCCACTCGGTGACGATGTGTTGACAGAGGGTTTGGACTCGTTTGGCCATGCCGCCGCCGTAGCGGTGAATTGCCGGTGGGGTGGTGGCGGGGGTGGCGAACTCGTCGGGGTCGTAGTTGGCGATTTCGTGGACGTCGAGTTTGTTGCCCAGGCGGGTGTAGAGCTTGTACGGGCCGTTGAAGGCGATCTGCTGGTCGCAACAGATGTGTGAACGCATGTGTAACACGGTGTTGGTCTTCGTCGATCAAAGTGAGGTCGTGCCTGGGCCGGTTGTCGCATGGAGCGCGGTCTCAGCACGCGTGCATTGTGGACGTTCGAGCCTTGATTTCAGTAGAACGGATCCTTGATTCATGATTGGATGGCGCCGCGGAATGATCGCGAAGCGAGTCGATGTCGTCCGAAGTCGCGGACCGTTGAACAGTGATGGGCCAACCGCATTGCTTGTCACTGCGCTCAGTTTGGAATACCGAGCAGTCAGGAAGCATTTAGTCGATCTTCGGACAGTTGTGCATCCGTCAGGAACAATATATGAGGTCGGAACTTTCGGGTGTGGTCCGAACAATTGGAACGTCGTGCTGGTCGAAACCGGAATGGGAAACAATATTGCGGCGATCGAGACAAGTAGGGCGATCGATGGGTTCGAGCCCGAGGTGGCGATCTTTGTGGGAGTAGCAGGTGGTTTGAAGGATGTGGAGATTGGTGACGTTGTTGCGGCCGACTACGTGTATGGACATGAATCAGCGAAATTGACCGACAAATTTCAGTCGCGTATCAAGTCGTTCGGCTGCGGTTTCCCTCTGGTGCATGTCGCGAGGATGGTGCGGCGCAAGGAATGTTGGCACCATAGAGTTACTTCAGGGCAGACTCCGACGTCCTATGTGGGGCCTCTGGCGTCGGGGGAACAAATTTTGGCGGGAGTCAGGACGCAGACACATGACCTGATCGAACAGTTTTGCGGCGACAGCTTGGCGGTCGAGACGGAAGGTTGGGGCTTCTTGTTCGCCGCACACGCCAGTGGTGACCTGCCTGCGATTGTAGTACGAGGGATATCGGACTTGACTGCGGGAAAGTCCGCCGAAATGGATCTTGCGAATCAGCCTGCAGCTGCCGACCATGCCGCCGCCTTCGCGTTCGAACTTATCGCCGAGGTGTCTTCCGTATTTGGTGGGGTTTTCGGGTTCGAGGGTCAGGGCTGAAGGAGAGGTGTGCCCCTGGGCGTCGAAGCCGTGTATTCGGCGCCGACTTTGCAGCTCGTCATAGATCAGTCACTGTTCAAAGCGGCAGCTTTGGCCGCCTTCTTATTGGCTCTTACCTCTAGCAACGTCTCGGTGCTGATGACGTCCGCCACCGACTTGCGAGTGTTGGCGAGACCGTAGTCTCCTGCGGCTTTGCGCCAGCCGTACGGGGTGATGCCCAACTGCTTGCCCAGCAGGGCCAGGAAGATTTTGGCCTTCTGTTCGCCGTAGCCGGGGAGGGCCTTGAGGCGCTTGAGGACTTCGGCGCCGGTGGGTTTGTCGTCAGTCCAGATGGCTTCTGTGTTGCCGTCATAGTGTTCGGCGATGTACTGGCAGAGGGTCTGGACTCGCTTGGCCATGCTGCCGCCGTAGCGGTGGATGGCGGGTGGGGTGGTGGCTAGGGTGGCGAAGGCTTCGGGGTCGTAGTTGGCGATTTCGTGGACGTCTAGTTTGTTGCCTAGACGGGTGTAGAGCTTGTAGGGGCCGTTGAAGGCGACCTCCATTTGGATTTGTTGATCTAGGAGCATGCCGATCACCAAGGCCAAGGGGGAGCGCTCCAGGAGGGCGTCCGCCTCGGGGTTCTGGGCTATGCACAGCTTCGGCTTGTCGGTCATGGGGAGAGGATCGCATAAGGCGGCTCTCCTGTACCCACACGACGGGCTGAGTGCCATCCCGTCGACCTGGCGTAGCCCGATCAGGTTGGGTGGGGGCTGCAACCGTCCGCCTGTCTGGTGGTGGCTGACCAAGGCTTGCGGCCCCCGCCCAACCTGATATCCCTCTGGGAGGTCGATGGGATGGCACGGGTCTGACCACCTAAGCCGAACCATCCGCGCTGACCATCCTGGAGACCTGCCCGTCCGGCGAGGACATCGTCTTGAGGCGGCGCGGACTGGCACGCTTGCCGCCCGGTGGGAGGGTCGCCCGGCCGGGCGGAGCGGAGCGGGAGCCCGGCCGTGGCGTGCGCTCCCGCCTGTGGGCGGCAAGCTCGCCCAAGCCGCAGCCGCCCTCCGCGCCGCTTGGCGGCGCGCTTGAACTGGGGGAAGAAAGTTTGAACCGGGATCACCCACGGTGCTTCTGCTCTCGGATGGTCTCGGCCCAGGTCTCCTCGGCAGTTGTGCGGTAGCCGGTGCCGAGGACGTGCCAAGAGCCGATCCGATCGGCATCAGTGGGCAGCGGCGGCAGGCCGTTGTACTCGCGGGCCTCGTCGGCGCGGTGGCGGGCTCGGTCGGTGCGCATGGCCCCCAACGTCGTTGAGTAGTGGCGGCTCTTGGTTGAGAAGTGGCCGCCATAGCCGAGCATGTGTGCCCAGTCTCGTAGGTGGCGGTCGGGGTGGGTGTCAGCCAGGCTCCAACAGGTTTCGATCATGCGGCGGGCGTGCGGGGTCAGGCTGCGGACGCGGTGCAGGTGCTTGATCGTCTTTAGGGGACGGTTGATGGTGCCCGCGGCTTCGGCGCCTTTGGTCGCGTACTTGGCGATGTAGCGGGCAACCTGCTGGTCTGACCATCCGCTTCCGGACGAGATCGGGCGAATGTCCAGCTGCTTGCCCCAACGCAGGGTTCTGTCTGGAAGGGACACGCGGGCAGCTCGTGCTGCTGCGCTGATCGCGTCCGTAAGCGCCTCGGTATCAAGCGGTGGCGGGTCTGTGGGACCACCTGGGCCGTCAAGGCGGATCACGGCGTGGAAGTGGACCAGGCCGCGCGACTGGTACTCGGCGACCTTGGCGTATTCCACCCGCAGGTAGCTGCTCAGCTTCGACCGTGGCACACCAAGCAACTCGGCCAAGTGGCGCCGCAGGTAGACCGTGAAGACGTGCCACAGCTTGCCAGCGTGGTTGTTCCACAGAATGGCGCCTGGGTAGTCGTAGGTCCCAGGGTCGATGGGTTGGCCCAAGACGGGGTCGTTCTCCGAGTGCCTGAGTCGGCAGCTCGGGCCGGTTGCGCGTGGGTGGCATGGGCGGGTGTCCACACGCGAGTGGACGGGACCGAACGTGGGGGCGGTGAACGTTGCGAACACACGTGGATGCGTGGCCACTGACTCCGGAACGTCGCGACCTCCGGCCAGGCCGGAGCGGATGAGGTGGAACGTGTCATCCGCATACACCCGCGCGCACGGCTCGCACCGGCTCATCCGGCGGTTGCCGCAGGCGGTGAGGATGTAGCCGGTCGGCTCGTCGCGGGTGTCGTAGCTGCTCAGGATCTCGCCGGTGGCTGTGTCGACGGTGCTCGACTGCCCTACCAGGCGGATCGGGTGGGTGCAGCCTCCGGCGCTGGCGACCATCTGGCGCCAGCGGTCGAAGTCCGGCATGGTGGCGCGCTCACCGAGCTGCCGCAGCCACACGGGCCAGTCCTCGGCGTTCATCAGGCTGCCTCCGACCATGTGGTGCGGTCGGGGCGTGGCTGGGCGATCTTGGTACCGAGGATGGCGTTGGCGCGTTCCCAGCGCTCATCGGTCCAGAGCGGTGCGGACTGGGCCACCTGATCGGCCCACTCCCACAGGTCAGGGTGTTGCTCCACCGAAAACACTTCCATTCATGCATCGGTGGCAAGTCGCGTCTGGCGCGCAAATGCGTATCGCTGCGATGCCGAAGCATGAATGGAAGTGTTTTTGCGACCCGTGGCCGCGCCCGTAGGCTTTTTTATGTTTTTGGGGTGCAGCTTTTAGTTGTACTACGACTTGCCGGTGGTTGGCTGCGGCTACGAACGTCCTTGTGGTGTGCTCCGAGATTCGATCATCCGATACCTTCTGGCCTGGTGGACTTGCAGCCAACGGCACGCTTCGATCACGCGGTACGCGGTCGAGTCGAGGTTGTCGACTTCCATACCTTCGTCGAAAGAGTCCTCTGTCAGGCTCAGTTGTACCTGATTGGCGTATTTGATCAGATACCCGATGTCTTCCACCAGTGACGGCACTCCTTTTGGCCAGGGCTCCGTGGGGTCGGCCGTCTTGAGCACGTGGGCGGTGGTCTGCGGAAGACGGGACAGCATGTAGGCGTCACCACCGGGTGGTGCCACCGGAGTGGGGCATTCCTGGCTTTCGCTCATGACTCTCCGATCGTGCATTCGCTGAGTTCGCGAACCAGTTGGGCCGCAAGTGTCCAGCGGATGCGAGCACTGTCGAAGGGAACTACTTCCGGCTCGTCCGCTATCAGGGTTGAGAACCGAAGTCGGTACTGGATTCCGCGAACACCGACGATCGGGCAGACACGTGCGCGGACCAGGACGTGGCCCCGGCGAAGAGCCGGACAGAGTTGGATGGACAGTTGGGCACACGGCTTGCAGACCGGCGGCTCGGTGACCGCCATGCGGTTGGGCCATCCGGGCCAATCGTCGCGATGGTCCTTGAGCAACCACAACACGCCGTCGTCGGCCTGATCTGCTGGGCCCGCGCAGACCTGGCACAGCAGTTTGCGCATCGCTCGGCGTTGGCGGGGTGTGTGGACTTGGCCGAACTGGGGTTTGCCAATGCCCAACGTCGATGCACCTCTCGACCATAGGACGCCGTGTGAATCGCGGTCGCCGAGTGTCTCGTCCGCGTAACCGATGCCGCTGGGCAGTGCCAGCACTCGGGCGGGCGCGGATTCCTCCGCGCTCCACTTGGTGATGTACGGGACCTTGATGGTCATCGGTTGCCCTTGGCCGGTTCGTCCGACGCGCGGCGCATGGAGTCGATGAGCAGCTTGATGGTTGGGCCGCGCGGGATCGGGTGCGCCATCTGGACCTCCTTCAGGTGATGTCTCCACCATCGGGAGCAACCGGGATTCACCCCACAGCGTGGCTCACTGACATATGTACGTCGCGCATATCCGCAGCTCAGCGGCGCTCTGTGCGGTTACAGTGGTCAGGTGGGGACGAACAGTGATCGGCGGCTGTGTGCCGGCTGCGGTGCGCGCATGGCGTCGGACAACCGGCGCGCGTTGTGCAGCCCGTGCCTGAAGCGCGACGGCAAGACCTCGTCGGCCCCACCGAAGCCGGAGGAGTTCTGGCGGCGTCCGGCGCTACAGGATGCGTTCCGGGTGCGGCACTTCGGCCAGGTCCTCTACGCGTACCGCTATGAACACCGGCCCGTGTTGACGCAGGCTCGGCTGGGGCGTTGGTTGGGGATCACCCAAGGTCAAGTGAGCAGGCTCGAACGGTCGGAAGGGCCGATCAACGAGCTGGACAAGCTCGATGCCTGGGCGCGGGCGCTGTGCATCCCGGAGCGGCACCTGTGGTTCCGGCTGTCCGAGCAACCACATCACGCATATTCGAGCGCTGACTTCGCCCCTAGCTTGGTGATCAACGATGCCAACGGGGAGGACAGCGTGCGTCGGCGAGAGATGTTGAAGGTGGTCGGACTGGCGGCTTCCGGCTTCGGGTGGTTCGGAACGGCTGCGGCCGGGGTTTCGGCGAAGCGGCGGATTGATGCCGCCGAAGTGACGATGATCCGGGAGATGACCCGGACCTTCCGCAGCGTCGACAACCGCTTCGGTGGCGGGCACGCGCGGTCGGCGGTGAGCAACTACCTTTCCGCTGATGTGGTGCCGCTGCTGCGGGAGACTTGGGCGACGGACAGGGTGCGGGCGGATTTGTACGGTGCCGTAGCCGAGTTGAACCAGCTCGCTGGGTGGATGGCTTACGACACAGGGGATTCGGACGCCGGCAGCAAGCACCTGCGACAGGCGTTGCGGTTGTGCCAGGACGTTGACGACGACGGCCGTGCCGCTGAGATGTTGGCTGGGACGAGTCACCAAGCGGCGTTCTTCAGGTCCGGGGCGATCGCTATCGATCTGGCGGAGTCGGCGCGCTCCACCGCTGGGCGGTCGGGGATTTCAGCGTTGGTGTCGGAGTCCGCGGTGATGGCTGCGCATGGGTATGCGTTGCAGGGGCATACGCGGTCTTGTCTGGATGCCCTGGGTGAGTCGGAGCGGGCATTGGCGGCGGCTGAGGGGCAGGAGCGGCCGGAATGGTTGGGGTACTTCGATTCCGCGTATCTAGCGGCGAAGTTCGCGCACTGCTTCCGGGACTTGGGGCGCCCGGTGGAGTCGGAGCGGTATGCGCGAGAGTCGTTGGAGATGAGCGAGGGGTACGACCGGGGGAAGTTGTTCAACCTGTGCCTGTTGGCTTCGGCGTTGGCTGATCAGGGCCGGGCGGAGGAAGCCTGCGTGACTGCGTCCGTGGCGCTCGGGATGGCGGGGACTGTGCGGTCTGTTCGGACCGTCGCGTACCTGGCTGATGTCGCGCGGCGGCTCAACCGGTATCGGTCGGTGCCGGAGGTGTCGGCGCTGCTCATGAAGATGGATCTGGCGGCGATTCCGGTTCCGTCGCGTTAGCCAGCACGAACATCAGGCCGAGTTGAGCTCCGGCGCCGATGATCTCACCGGTGGCGATCATGGCTTTGATGTTCGCGAGGGGGACCCATTCGACCCGGGCGGTTTCGTTGATGTCGGGGGCTTGGCCTGTGTTCTCGGCGCCTTCGGCCAGGTAGATGAGGTTCTCGAAGTCTGCGGTGCCTGCCAGCGGTTGGAAGGTGGTGAGGTGGCGGAGGCTGCGGGGTCGCCAGCCGGTTTCTTCCTCGACCTCGCGGGCTGCGGTGAGCGCCGCGTCCTCGTCGGGGTCGACGTAGCCACCGGGGAGTTCCCAGGTCCAGCGGTCGGGGATGAAGCGGTGGCGGTAGATCATCAGGACGTGGTCGCGGGTGTCGTTGAGGACGACGGTCATGGCGGCCTTGGGCATCCGCAGGACGTACTGCTCGAAGTGGACGCCATCGGGCAACTCGACGTGGGCGATCGCCACGTGCAGGCGACGGGTGTCGTCCACCAGGCGTTCCTCATGGATGGTCCAGCGCGCTGGTTCGAGTTCCCCGGTCACGGGCTTACGCTACCGTGCTGCGCGGTCAGAATCGCCATAGGAGCCAGCTTCCGACGGTCTGAGGCCACCCGAGTTCTCCGAAGAAGTCAACGCCTTTGGCAACTCCAAGAGCAATTACGACAATGCTGAACACAAACCTCAGTGGGCCGAAAAAGTCGCCATTGATTTGGTATTCGGTCTCAACGAAAGCGTAAAGTATCAGCAACGTCGACACGGATAACTTCACCCAGTCCCAGAAAGTGGGCTCATACTGCCCAATGGCTACTGAGTATGACGCTGATACGAGGAACAGAACTCCCCAGACCGCAACTTGCGCCCAGCGTGGAATGTAGATGACAGGACCTCGGTCGTCGTGTTCATCGTCACTTGTGCTATTGAAGTGCACTCCGCCGTGGATGTGCCCGGCTTGGACTGCATGGTCGGCGTAGCCCGAGAACAGGTTCCGAATCGAATCGCCATCGTCTTCATCTGCTTCGTGCACAGAGCCCCCTGAAGATGTCTGCCGCTGTCCACCGCGCACGTCAGGATAGCTGACGTGTCCACGTCATCATCGCGCGTCGAGGTGGACAAATCGGGGGCATTGGTCGCTGCCGTCGCCCTACTCTCGCCAGATGGGTTCGAGGCGGTCTGGGTGGAAGCCTCGGCGGCCGTGGGCGGGGTGGACGATGATCGCGGCGAGGGCCTCTTCGATCAGGGCGCGCTTCTGGGCCAGGGGGTAGTCCGGCCAGTCCGCGCGGATGGCGGCGTGGGTGGTGGTTGCGGTGGCGGTGCGGGCCAGCCAGCGGTTGCGGTCTGACAGTAGGGCCTGCTCTTGGGTTTCCAGGTCGGGGAGCATGGCGAAGTAGCGGGCCGCGCTGATGGTGCGTGCTTGGCGGGCCTTGGCCAGCTCGGTCAGGTCGGCTCGGACTTCGGCCAGTTCGGCTTCCTGGGGCCAGGGTTCGGGCTCGGTTTGGGCGTTGCGGCGTTCTGCTTCTAGTTCGTACTTGCGGATGACGGCTGCCGTCACCCACTCGTCGGTTTCGTTGCCGGGGATGCTGACGCCTCCGCCGCAGCCGCCCTGCTGCTTGGACTCGCAGGTGTAGTAGAAGCGGTTCGGGTCCTTGACGCGGCTGGCGTGGGCTTTGAGGGCGCGGAGCTTGCAGTTGCAGTTGTCCTTGCCGCAGCGGAGGGTGCCGGTCAGGAGGTAGGTGCGGGTGTTCTTGCCTCGGCCGGATTTCGCGTTGGCGCCGATAATCGCTGTGACCTGCTCCCATTCGGGGACGGTCAGGATGGGTTCGAACTGGCCTTGGACCGGGTTGCCGTCGGGGTCGCGGACGATCTCCACGCGGAAGGTGTCGTGGCCGGTTTCTGGGTCTTGTTCACGCACGTTGCGGGAGCGGTAGCCGCACAGCCTCGGGTTGCGAAAGACGATCTTCACGGTCTGGGCTAGCCAGCGGTTGCCCAAGCTGGTGGTGAATCCGCGGTCGTTCCAGTCGACCACGATGGCGCCCAGCGGTGCGCCTTTGATGATGCGTTGGGCTGACTCGCGGATCAGGTCGGCTTCGGGCTGGTTCAGGGTGCGCTTGTCGTCATTCCACCCGAACGGGCGACGGCCGCCGGTGGGGATGCCTGCTTGTTCCAGGGCACGGTGCTTTCGCTTCACGCGGCGGGCGGTGTCGGCGGACTGCTTGTTGTTGGTGGCGACCACGATTCGGGCGACGGTGCGGCCGTTGTCGGTCAGCAGGTCCAGCGTGCCGGTGATGTCGATGATGGGGCGGCCGAAGTGCTCGACCACCTCGATGGCGTCTTCGAGGTGGCGGTTGTCGCGGGTGAGGCGGTCGATGTCGTAGACGACCAGGCCGTCTATGCGGGTGCCGTTGGCGAGGTGGCCGCGCTTCAGGTCCTCCAGAGCGCCCTCGAAGACCGGGCGGATGACGCGGTAGACCGTGCGGCCGTCGGGGAGCGTGACTCGTTTGCGCTTCCAGGCCGAGGTGTCGGGCTCGATGTAGGTGTGGGCGTAGGTGCCGCCCCGGGACTCCACGTAGGTGCGGCAGTCCTTCTCCTGCTCGTCGCGGCCTCGGATGTCCTTGCCGGTGATCGCCCTGGTGGGGGTGTCCTGGTCCAGCTCGAACGAGAGGCGGACGAGCCCGGCGATGTTGAGGCCGGTCAGGTCGCCCCAGTGAGCACGTCGTACCTGGTCAGCAGGCGTCATGCTCTAGTCATACATCGAACCATCTGTTGATGTCACCTGGTTTCTGTGGAGAGTCGGTGCGAGCGCGTTGGCGTGTTCACCTGCGCTGTGGGTGTGGCGGCGGTATGCTCGCCGGGCCGGTTCCGGCTAGCTTGACCCTGCCCTAAAGGAGAAGTTGAGATTGTAGGAAACCGAGCAATGGACCGCATGAGCCTTTTCGTCATCTAGTCCGAGGGCGGAGCCTGCCCTTCGGCCGGGCGAAGTGCTCCTCTGGGGTTTGGTTCTGGCGGTTGCTCTAGGGCTTGTGGTCTTCTCTGCTCGCTTCTTCTATGGTCTGGCTAACATCTTCGTTGATCGCATTCGAGCTCGAATGAACAAGGATGCGTCAATGCGAACCGCGGTATATGTTGAGGCTGAATCTCCGGCTGGCGGTAACCTGACAAATGTTGCTCGCGCGGATTGCCTTAAGACTGTGATTCAAATTGGCACAGTTTATGGAGGCTTGGCGACAGGAGATCATTCGTCGAATGATCCTGTTTGTCCTGAATGTGCGAGAAAGCCATCCTATTGACAGTTGATCGCGCGTGCCTGACGCGCCTCACAACGATCCGCGTGCGACGTTGCACCGAAGTTAGTCATACATCAAACACTGTGCTGGTCCAGCAGCATTCCCAAGATCAGCGCCAGGTGACCTGGTCGAGGAGGGCGTCGGCCTCCGGGTTCTGGGCGAGGCACAGCTTGGGCGTCATGCGCTACATCGTGGCACGCCTCGCCTGGGGTCGCGGAGTGATCTGAGCATGTGTGGGACGGGGAGCACAGGCTGTTGGGTGAGCATCGTCCCTGGTCAAGAAGCATGGGTGTCTGATGGCGGCCTTGACACGCTGTGGTACCCAGGTAGCATTGACTACCGGGAGGTGTGTCATGGCTGGAGCTTCGGTGCCGGTGAAGATTGATCAGGAGACGCACTCGCTGCTCGCGCATGCGGCCACAGCGCTGCGTACGACGCAGAAAGATTTACTGGAGGCTGCTGTCCGCGAGTACCTCGGTGCTCGTCGTGAGGAGATCGGCGCATCTCTTCGTCGGACTATGCAGTTGATTGACGGGACCGACGCCAGTCGGGTCGCGATCTTGACAGGGTTGTCGCAGGAACGCCTTGATGAGCTTGGTGGGGTCAGCGAGTCCTGATGTCTGTTCGTCCGACCCTGCGCTGTTTGCGCGAAGAACTGGGTCTCAAAGTTCCGCCGGTAAATGAGCCCTTGAATGAACTTGACCACCCGCTGATCGGCAAGGCAAACGGCCAGTTCGCGGTGCCGACAGGTCCGCGTGAGCGGATCAGGTCAGTGGACGACGCGATTATGTTCAAGGTCAAGGTGCAGCGTTGGCGCGGCGCGGTTGTTGATGGCGGTGAACCGAGTTGGTTGATCGCGGCTGGCGTTCGAGAGGACGGAAGTCGTGACGACTTCTACGAGGCGCTAGCCACGGCGATGAAGGCGGCCCGCGCCCGGTACAACGCCGAGCACTCTCCACCTCTCACGACTCAGACTCACAGCGGCGAGTGGCTTGCGGACCAGGACGATCGCGATCGGTACCGCGCCGAAGCTGGAATCCGACTGCTGCGCGAACTTCGCGCCGCGGTGCACCAGGTGGTCTGCGCATCCCTTCTCGATGGACGCGAGCACGTCGCTGACATCGGTGGGGCCGAATTGGGTGTCGTGGTCCAGGGAACTGAGGATCACGCGACGTACGTGGCACTCCGCATTGTCGGGTCCGTGCCGGACGACCTCGTCGCCGTGGTTCTGAGCCTTGTTCCAGGATGTGACCGGGACACTTGGTATCCGGAGTTCGCGATGCCTGAACGCCCACTCCGCCCAGGAGAACAGGTCTACTCAAACCTCATGGATCCCGCCGCGGCCGCCCGTCTGCTCGATGAACTCGACGGCACATAGTCGTACATCAACCACTGTGCTGGTCCAGCAGCATTCCCGAGATCAGTGCCTAGGGGCTTTGCTTGAGGAGGGCGTCCGCCTCCGGGCTCTGGGCGAGGCGCAGCTTGGGCGTCATGCGGTACATCGTGGTGGGCCGCTAGTCGGTGCCTCGGTTGGGGGCGCTCATGTCTCCGGTGCCGGGGGTGCCATCGGCGAGGCCGTAGCGCAGGTAAACGGTGCCCGTTGGGCTGGTTGCCGGTGGTTCGAGCAGGGTGATGTTCGTGGGTACGGCGCCGCCGTCGAAGATCTTCTTGCCGGTGCCCAGGACGATCGGGTGGATCCAGAGGTCGAGGCGGTCGAAGAGTTTTTCGCGCAGGAGGGTCTGTACCAGGTTCAGGCTGCCGACGACCTTGATGTTCTCGTGTCGGTCGCGGATCTCGCGTACCGCGCTTGTCAGGTCTGGGGCCAGTTGGGTGGAGCCTGCCCACGTGAGGTTGGGGGTGCCGTGGGACGCCACGTACTTCGGGACGCTGTTGAAGAGGGTGGCGATCTCGTTGTCCTGGCCGCCCTCCTGGTGTGGCCAGTAGGCGGCGAAGAGGTCGTAGGTTCGCCTGCCCAGGAGTAGTGCGTCCGTGCCCTCGTACGCGGCGCCTACCTGTGCCCCGGCGACCTCGTCCAGCAGTGGTGCCTGCCAACCGCCGTGGGGGAAGTTGGTGGGGTCTTCCTCGGGGCCGCCGGGGGCTTGGCCGACGAGGTCCAGGGTGGCGAACAGTTCGATGTGGACGAGGCCCATGCGTTGCTCCCGGTGAGTGGTTGGTCCGCTCGACGGTACCTCGCCGAACTGGTGACTCTGGGTGTCCGTCCCGCTACGCTGGCTGCGGGTGTCGGTTGGGGGCCACCGATGGGCGACAAGGGCGTACCGCTGATGGGTTCGACGCACAACCAGGTCGGCGGCACCGTGCACGGCTCGGTGGTGCAGGCGGGGAAGATCATCGTCAACCCGCGGCGGGACGCGGTGGCCGAGACCGCCGACCAGCTCGCGCACGCTGTCGCCACCCGCTGGCGGCGCGAGGAGGAGCAGCGCCGGGTGCGCGACCCGTTCCCGTTGCCGGTCGGCTGGCGGCCCGCGCCTGAGGAGCTGACTGACCACTGGGCCAACATCCGCGGCACGCCCGCGGGCGGCTCGGCGGAACCGCTGGTGCTCTCCGGTCGGCTGCCGGGGATCGCCGAGCTGTACCGCCGGATCCCCTCCGGGCGCCTGGTCGTGCTGGGCCGGGCCGGCGCCGGGAAGACGATCCTGACCTCGCGGTTCGTGCTGGACACCCTGGCGGTCCGGGGCGACGGCGACCCCGTTCCGGTGATCTTCGGCCTCGGGTCCTGGCACCCCGGTCGCACCGAGCTGCGGGACTGGCTCACCGCGGCGCTGCTGCGCGACCACCCCGGGCTGGCCGCGGCCGCGCCGGGCGGGTCGACGATGGCCGCCGCGCTGGTCTCGGCCGGTTGGGTGCTGCCGGTGCTCGACGGGTTCGACGAGATCGCCGACGGCCTGCACCGCGCTGCCCTTGAGGCGCTCAACGCCAGTGCCCTCCCGCTGTTGCTGACCAGCCGCACTGCCGAGTACGCGGCCGCGGTGGCGGGGACGGATGTGCTGACCGCCGCCGCCGCGGTTGAGCTGACCGACCTCGCGCCTGCTGACCTGGACGCCTACCTGCCGCGCAGCACCCGCAAGATCGTTTCCGCGGGCACCGTCTCCAGCGCGTGGGATCCCGTCCTGGCCGAGGTGCGCCGCAGCCCTTCGGGACCGTTGGCCGCGGTGTTCACCACGCCGCTGATGGTCGCGCTTGCCCGCACGACCTACAGCGACACACCCCACCGCGATCCCGCGGAGTTGTTGGACACCAACAGGTTCAGCACCGCCGAGGTCGTCGAGGAGCACCTCCTCGACAACGTCATCCCGACCGCGTACCGGCGGGTCGGCCTCGACCCGCGCTGGGACGCCGACCGCGCCCGGCACTGGCTCGGCCACCTGGCCCGGCACCTCGACCGGCTCGGCACCCGGGACCTCGCCTGGTGGCGGCTGTCCTCGGCGGTTCGACCGGGGGCCAGGGCGTTCGTGCTCGGTGCCGTGTGCGCGCTGGTGGTCGCGGTGCTGAACGGGGCGATCGACCTGCTGACCTACCCGCGCGTCGACGTGTTCAGGGAGCGGCCTGCCCTGATCTTGATGATCGACGCGCTCGGCAACGGGCTGCTGGTCGGGGTGATGTTCGGCGGCGTCTACCGCCGCCTGGCGCGGGCGGACAGCGCGTTCGAGCCGTCCCGTGTTCGGGTCACCGGCAGGCTCTCGCCCGCGCGGGCGAACTGGCGCGCCCGGCTGGCCACCGGGCTGGTGGCGGGCACGGCCTTCGGGGTCGCCAACGGAGTGGTGTTCGGCCTGCTCGGTTACCTCACCTTCGACGGTGTCCGGCTGCTGGACACACTGCTGTCCGGACTGCTGGCCGGGTCCGTGCTGGGCCCGGTGTTCGGCCTGGCGAGCGGGGTGGTGTTCGGCGTCCTGTCCGCGCTGGAGACCCAGCTCGACGTCCGGGCCGCCGTCCGGCCCGCGGACCTGCTGCGCGCCAACCGGGTCAACGTGCTCGCCCGGGTGCTGATCTTCACTGTCCTCTTTGGATTCATCGTGGTCGGCGGGATCCTGTCGATGACCGAGGTGCTGCGCCTGTTCGTGGTGCCGATCGAGCTCGAGTTCGGGCCGGGGTTGCGCTTCTGGCTGCTGGGCGGACTCGGCGGTGGGCTCAGTTACGCGCTCGCGCTGACCGCCTGGGGCCACTGGCTGGTGTTCGGGCGGATCTGGTTGCCGCTCACCGGCAAGCTGCCCTGGGCGCTGCCCGAGTTCCTCGACGACGCCTACCAGCGCGGTGTCCTGCGACAAGCGGGCGCGGTCTACCAGTTCCGGCACGCCCGGCTCCAGGACCACCTGACCCGGGGTGGGCGCGGCACTGGCGACCTGTGACACGCACGGGAGCGACTACTAGCGGGAACAACTACTAGACGGCCTTCGAGGTGCGAACCGCCAGACCAGTCAGCCCAGCCCAGCACTTGTTGTTGAAGAGAAGCCGACTCGGCTGGTACCGCCGGCCCCCGACGGACACTGCTCGATCTGGTGGACTGCCTTTGTGTGGGGTGGGGGACCCTGCAAACTTGCCGTGCGTGGGGATGCCCTTCACCCCACGCTTTTTCCCCACGCAGGGTCCCTAGGGGCCCCACGCAAAGGCAGTCCACCAGATCGAGCCCACCGCTTTACCCGTGGGTACACACGACGGGACAGCCCAAACGGGCACACCCGGTCAGCCCGCGTCTGCCCACGGCTCCAGTGGCACGCCGTCCAGCATCGGCAGCACTCCCGCGCGGTGCAGGGCGATCGCCGACATCCAGACCGCGATCGCGGTCAGCACCGGGCCGACGACGGCCATCTCCACCCGGCCGCCGGTGCGCATCCGCATGATCTTCGGCGGGGCCACCGGGTACCAGGTCTTCCACGCGATCGGGACCGGCCACAGGATCGGGCAGCCCTGCTCGGTGATGGCGTCGCCGAGGTAGTGCGCGACGCAGCCGATGCCGACCGCCACCCCGCAGGCGGCGGCGTTGGCGTCGGTCTGGTCGGTCCAGCGCAGGCAGGCGTAGGTGAGCACCAGCGCGGTGCCGGTGATCCACAGCGCGTCGTTGCGGGGGCACCACTTGTGCATGATGCCGCGCACCGCCAGGCCGCAGAAGAAGAACATCAGCACCGGCAGCGCCCACGAGCGGCTGGTCTGGATGATGGCGGTGGTGACCACGGTGGCCACGACCGCGAAGAACAGCGTGTGGGTGAGGCCGCGGTGGCCGCCGTCGCGGTTGGAGTCCTTCTTGGTGCGGGTGAGCCGGTAGACGCCGTGGCTGAGGGCGTTGATGAGCTTCGAGCCCGCCTGGCTGACCGGGCCGAAGGTGCTCGAGACGGTCGACTCCGGGTGGTCTAGGTCGGGTAGCAGTGCCGCGCCGGTGGCGAGGACCGCGCCTACCAGCCAGCCCTTGGGGGAGAGGTTGCCGATAGCGCTACCGGACGCGAGAGCGGTGACCGCTCCCCAGGCCGCGAGGCCGCTCATCGCATGCGTCGGTCCCGTGGACACGCCCTACCCCCTGATAACTCGAAAGCCGTATCGCCGCGCCGACCCTAGGATCGGTGGCGTGCTGCGTCCCGCGTATCCGATCACGACCCGCCGACTGTTCCTGCGCCCGTTCGCCGAGGACGACCTCGACGCCCTGTTCAAGATCCAGTCCCGCGAGGATGTCACGAAGTACCTCTACTGGGGGCCCAGAACGCGCGAAGAGGTCGCGCAGGCCATCCAGGACCGGCTGCTGATGACCGAGATCGAGGAAGCGGGCGACAAGATCGTGCTCGCGGTGGCCCTGCGCGAGACCGGTGAGCTCATCGGCGACGTCACCCTCGGCTGGCACAGCGCCGAGCACCTCGGCGGCGAGATCGGCTACACCCTCCACCCCGACCACCACGGCAAGGGCTACGCGGGCGAGGCCGCCGTGCAACTGCTGCGCCTCGGCTTCGAGGAGCTGGGCCTGCACCGCATCGTGGGTCGCCTCGATTCCCTCAACCGCCCCTCCGGTCGCGTACTAGAGCGGCTGGGAATGCGGCACGAGGCCCACCTGCGCGAGAACGAGTTCGTCCGCGGCCGGTGGGCCGACGAGACCATTTACGCGATGCTCGCCGACGAATGGCGGGACCTGACCGAGGGGTAGGCACTCCCGGGGATAGCTTGTGCTGCAGGGCATCCAGCTGACTTCGCCCTGGCCGCACGCCCACAGGACGTGCCCAGGGCAAGTCGCGGGCACTGTTCTTGCGAACTGGAGAACCGCCTGACCGTCGCCCCCGCACCACACTGCTGGATTGGGTGAACTCGCTTTGTTCGGGGAGAAAAGAGGCGCTAGCCTGGCCCAGGCGGTGGGTATCCCTTTCCCACCCGCTCTACCCACGGCGCCTCTTTTCTTAGGGGCCCCGAACAAAGCGAGTTCACCCAATCCAGCACCCCGCATCACAAGCCGGGAACGCCAGTTGCCAAGGTCAGGCTCTGGATCAGCCCAGGGTGCGGAAGCGCTCGTGGGCCGCTTGCCTGGTCGTGCCCAGCGCCGCGCCGATGTCGGCCCAGGAGGCGCCCCGGGCCCGGGCGGCGGCGACCGCCTCGTGGGTGAGCGGTCGGTGCCAGGCGTCGACCTCGGCCAGCAGCTTCAGGGCCGCCTCGGGGCGGGTGGAGATCATCTCCTGCACCTGTTCGCGCAGGACGTCGGACTTCACCAGCAGCCAGGACGGCGGCTCGGCCTCGGCGGTCGGGAGGGCGTGGGTGCGCCACCAGTCCTCCTCGGCCGCGGCCGGGGTGGGGAAGCGGTGCTCGGAGGCCCAGCCGCAGTCGCAGGTGGGGCGCAGGTCGATGACGGTGCCGCGGTGGCCCGGGAGTTCCAGATCGTGCATGCACGTCAAGATACCCTGACGCTCTACCATCCGGGTCGGGTGACCGTGCACACAAGCGAGCGACGTGCGCCCGGTTAGCAGTACGCTTGTACCGTTTTCCACAGGTGGTAAGGCGAGAGGAGCACCGCGGCTCATGGCCAAGATCAAGGTCCAGGGAAAGGTCGTCGAACTCGACGGCGACGAGATGACCCGCATCATCTGGCAGTTCATCAAGGACAAGCTGATCCACCCGTACCTCGACGTGGACCTCGAGTACTACGACCTGGGCATCGAGCACCGCGACGCCACCGACGACCAGGTGACGATCGACGCCGCCAACGCCATCAAGGCGCACGGCGTCGGCGTCAAGTGCGCGACGATCACCCCGGACGAGGCGCGGGTCGAGGAGTTCGGTCTGAAGAAGATGTGGGTCTCGCCCAACGGCACGATCCGCAACATCCTCGGCGGCGTGGTCTTCCGCGAGCCGATCATCATCTCGAACATCCCGCGGCTGGTGCCGGGCTGGACCAAGCCGATCATCATCGGCCGCCACGCCCACGGCGACCAGTACAAGGCCACCAACTTCAAGGTGCCCGGCGCGGGCGAGCTGGCGATCACCTTCACGCCCGAGGACGGCTCCGAGCCGATCCGGCACGTGGTGACCAACTTCGGTGCCGACGGCGGCGTCGCCATGGGCATGTACAACTACAACAAGTCCATCGAGGACTTCGCGCGCGCCTCGTTCTCCTACGGCCTGCAGCGCGAGTACCCGGTGTACCTCTCGACCAAGAACACCATCCTCAAGGCCTACGACGGTGCCTTCAAGGACATCTTCCAGGCCGTCTTCGAGGCCGAGTTCAAGGCCGACTTCGACGCCAAGGGCCTGACCTACGAGCACCGCCTGATCGACGACATGGTCGCCGCGGCGCTCAAGTGGGAGGGCGGGTACGTCTGGGCCTGCAAGAACTACGACGGTGACGTCCAGTCCGACACCGTGGCGCAGGGCTTCGGCTCGCTGGGCCTGATGACCTCCGTGCTCTCCACCCCGGACGGCCGCACCGTCGAGGCCGAGGCCGCGCACGGCACCGTCACCCGGCACTACCGCCAGCACCAGGCGGGCAAGCCCACCTCGACCAACCCGATCGCGTCGATCTACGCCTGGACGCGCGGGCTGGCCCACCGCGGCAAGCTGGACAGCACCCCCGAGGTCACCGGCTTCGCCGAGACCCTCGAGCGCGTGGTCATCGAGACCGTCGAGAGCGGCGCGATGACCAAGGACCTGGCGCTGCTGGTCGGGCCGGACCAGGCCTGGCAGACCACCGAGGAGTTCCTCGGCACGCTCGACGAGAACCTGCAGAAGGCCGCGGGCTGAGCCACGCCCGGGTGGGCCCCCGTCGCGTTCGCGCGGCGGGGGCCCTTTTCGTGACCGTGGGTGCCCGCCGTTGGCCCCTGCGGGTGGTTCCGCGTTCTGCCACTGGCGTGCGACCGTGTGCGTGAGCCACCGTTGGTGGTGTCGTCTGTGCCGTGCGATGGGGAGCGTGACGTGCCGTGGTAGTGCCGAAGGGGATTCTCATCGGTGGAGGGGTGATCGCGGTGGCGGTCATCTACTCCATGGGCGCGCCGTCCGAGGGCGCCTCGTCGACCACGAACCCCGCCGCGTGCCGGGTCTCGGTGACCGCCGACATCCTCAACGTCCGGGTCGCGCCGGACGCCAAGGCCGATGTCGTGGGCAAGTTCAAGCAGGGCGCCGAGACCGACGCGGACCCCGCCGTGCAGAACGGCTTCCGCAAGCTCGGCGAGAACCGGTGGGCCTCGACCGAGTTCCTGAAACCGCTGGCCGGGCGCAACTGCGGGTAGGGCCGTCGGGCCTGTTCGGCGGCGCGCGGGCGGGTCTCTAGGGTGATCGCGTGCTGACGGTCACCACGATCAACGTCAACGGTCTGCGCGCGGCCGCCAAGAAGGGCTTCCTGGAGTGGCTGGCCGCCACCCCGGCGGACGTCGTGTGCCTGCAAGAGGTGCGCGCCGCCGACGGTGAGCGGCCGGATGTGCCCGGTTGGCACACCGTCTACGCCGAGTCGGCGGTCAAGGGCCGCAACGGTGTCGCGGTCTACTCGCGCACCGAGCCGAGCGCGACGCGGACCGGGTTCGGGGCGGCGGAGTTCGAGGACAGCGGGCGCTACGTCGAGGCGTGGTTCCCCGGTCTCGTCGTGGCCAGCGTGTACCTGCCCAGCGGCGAGGTCGGCACGGCGCGGCAGGACGAGAAGGAGCGGTTCCTGGCCGCGTTCCACACCTACCTGGTCGAGTTGCGCGACAAGGCCGCCGCGGGTGGCTGCGAGGTCCTGGTCTGCGGCGACTGGAACATCGCGCACCAGGAGATCGACCTGAAGGCGTGGAAGACCAACCGCAAGAACGCGGGGTTCACCCCGCAGGAGCGCGACTGGCTGTCCAGCGTCCTGTCCGCCGAGACCGGCTACCGCGACGTCCTGCGGTTGCTGCACCCGGAGGGGCCCGGGCCGTACACGTGGTGGTCCTACCGCGGCAAGGCGTTCGACAACGACTCCGGCTGGCGCATCGACCTGGTCGTCGGCACCGCGGCGATCTCGGCCACGGCGGTCTCGGCGGTGGTCGAGCGCCCGGCGAGCTACGCCGAACGCTGGTCCGACCACGCCCCGATGACGGCCACCTTCGCCTGGCCCACCAACGGGTGACAGCCGCGGCTGCCGACCGTTCTGCTGCCCGCGGTGTTCGCGCAGGTGGGCGACGGTGTGCGCACGAGAGGGCACGCAGCGTTCACTTTTATCGCCGGTTGATCGACTACCCCGTGCCGCAGGCCACACCCGACAGGGCTACGCTCGCCTGCATCAGCCGAGCGGGCGGTCGCTGGTGACCGCGATCGGTCGTGGTTTTCGGGGGCCAGGCCGGTGGTGCTTCGTCCAATCGAGGGACGGTACAACAGTGTCAGGCGGTGTCAGCTTGTGAAAGCGCGGATAGTGCGCTCCCTGGGTGTCCGGACAACGGTGCCCGTGGTGTTCTCCGCTGCCCTGCTCGTCGGTACGGCCGAGGTGGCCTCGGCCGCCCCCGCTGTCGAGAGCAGCGTTCCGTTCACCATCGCCGGTCCCGTCGGCATCGCCGCGGTGATCGTCGGTGTCGGTGGCCTGGTCGTCGGGCTGCTGCGCCGCCGGAAGGTGGCCAAGGTGGTCGTGCCGACCGTCGTTCAGGTCCCGGTGCCCGCGCCGCGCCGGGCCGCTGTCCAGGTCGACAACTCGGCCTGAGTCCTCCCCAACGCGTGGACGAGCCCCCGCGGGCGTACCCGCGGGGGCTCTTTCGGTCTGCGCTACCTGACCGGTTGTCCTACCGGACCGCGTCCAGCGCGTCGATCAGGCCGGAGCCGTAGAAGCCCCGTCCCGAGCGGCCGCCCTCGCAGGTGGCCTTCCACGTGCCGGTGCCGTCCGGGTCGTACACGCCGCCCTCGGGGCAGGGGAGCCGGTCCGCGTCGTGCTGCAGCTCGGCGATGACCCGGTCGGCCGACCAGTTCTGGTGGGTCGAGCGGATCAGCGCGACCACGCCGGTGGCGTGCGGGGACGCCATCGAGGTGCCCTGCTTGTAGCCCCAGCCGCCGCCGACGACGGTGGACAGGATGCGGCCGTTGGCGTCCGGGGTGCCCGGGATCTGCTTGGCGTCGCCACCGGGGGCGGCCACCTCGGTCTCGGTGCGGCCGTAGTTGGAGAAGTACGACTTGAGGTTCTGCACGCCGGTGGAGGACACGCCCACCACGCCGCGCACCTCACCGGGCAGCTCGACGCACTCGGGGCCGGTCTCGCGGGTCACCGGGGTGCCGTTGTTCGGGCTGCCGGAGTCGACGATGTCGTGCGAGAGGTCCCAGTTGCTGTTGCCCAGCGCCGCCACGTTGACCACGCCGCGGTCGGCGGAGTACTCGATGGCCCGGGTGACCGCGGTGGCGACCGCCTTCTGGTCCGGGTCGTTCCGGCACCACAGGTAGTACGGGTCGACGAAGTAAGAGTTGTTCGTGACCTTGATGCCGTGCTCGGCGGCCCAGACGAAGCCGCAGATGGCGTACTCGGGGTAGATGAAGCCGCCGTCGTCGACGACCTTCACCGAGGCCAGCTTGACGTTCGGGGCGACGCCGACGACGCCGACGCCGTTCTTGGCCGCGGCGATGATGCCCGCGACGTGCGTGCCGTGGTCGCTGGTGGTCGGCGCCCAGGCGGCCGGGGTGGTGTCCGGGACGCCCTGGTTGGTGCAGCCGACCGAGCGGCCCGCGTCGATGTTGGCGGCCAGGTCGGGGTGGGTGGCCTCGACGCCGGAGTCGAGCACGCCGACCACGACGTTGGGGCTGCCGAGGGAGATGGCGTGCGCCTTGTCGGCCTTGATGGCCTTGAGGCCCCACTGGTTGGGGCTGAGCGGGTCGCCCTCGTCGGCGGGCACCTGCTTGGCGCCCGCGGCGATGGTGGCCTCGGTGTTCTCCAGGGTCCGCGAGCTGTCCGCGGCGATCCGGGCGGTCGGCGTCGGGACGGCGAGCTCGGCGAGCGCGCGGGTGGCACCCGCGCCCTGCACGCCGTGCTTGCCGCGCACGGTGGCGGCGAAGTTGGCGTTGGTGGAGCTGGCGATCACCACACCGATCTGCGGCCAGCTCTTGACCACGGTGCCGCCGGAGTCCCGGACGGCCTTCTCGACCTTGGACAGGCCGTGGCCCGGCTGCCCGAGCACGGCGAAGTGCGCGGCCTCGGCGGTCTGCACCACCGGTGCGGCCGAAGCCTGGCCCGCGATGGTGGCGAGGCCGGTCGTGGCCGTCGCGATCACCACCGCGGCGCCGAGCAGGCGGAGTCGTGAACGTCTCTGCACGGGTGAACCTCCACAGTTTTGCCTTGGCCCAGGTCGCGCGCCGGTCGGGCGTCAGGGGCGACCTGGACTGCGGTGAACCTGTCACCCCCGACCCGCGCGATCAATCCGCCGGATGGGGCAGCCCACCCGGCCTGGGCAGGTCGGACGCGAGCCGGATGCGCGTGCCTGGGACACTTCGGGGGTGTCGACTGAGCCAACCAGCACGCCAACGAGCACCCAGCCGGAGCGCAAGCCGCGCGTGCTGTCCGGCATCCAGCCCACCGCGGACTCCTTCCACCTGGGCAACTACCTCGGTGCCGTGCGCCAGTGGGTCGCGCTGCAGGAGACGCACGAGACCTTCTACTTCCTGGCCGACCTGCACGCGATCACCGTCGAGCACGACCCCAAGCTGCTGCGCAAGCGCACCAGGACCTCGGCCGCGCAGCTGCTGGCGCTGGGGCTCGACCCGGCCCGCAGCACGCTCTTCGCGCAGAGCCAGGTGCCCGAGCACGCCGAGCTGGGCTGGGTGATGCAGTGCCTCACCGGGTTCGGCGAGGCGGGCCGGATGACGCAGTTCAAGGACAAGTCGGCCAAGCAGGGCGTGGTCAGCGTCGGGCTGTTCACCTACCCGATCCTGCAGGCCGCCGACATCCTGCTCTACCGGCCGCAGTACGTGCCGGTCGGCGAGGACCAGCGCCAGCACCTGGAGCTGACCCGCGACCTCGCGCAGCGGTTCAACTCCCGCTTCGGCAAGACGTTCACCCCGCCTGAGCCCTACATCCTCAAGGGCACCGCCAAGATCTACGACCTGCAGGACCCGACGGCGAAGATGTCGAAGTCGGCGTCCAGCCCGGCGGGCATCATCGAGCTGCTCGACGACCCCAAGGCCTCGGCGAAGAAGATCCGGTCGGCGGTGACCGACACCGGCCGCGAGGTGGTGTTCGACCAGGAGAACAAGCCCGGGGTGAGCAACCTGCTGGGGATCTACTCGGCGCTCACCGACCGCACCGTCGACGAGCTGCAGGTGGCCTACGAGGGCAAGGGCTACGGGGACCTGAAGAAGGACCTCGGCGAGGTCGTCGCCGAGTTCGCCACGCCGGTCCGCGACCGGGTCAAGTCCTATTTGGACGATCCGGCCGAGCTGGACAAGATCCTGCACGACGGCGCGCAGCGGGCCAGGGAGGTCGCCTCGGCCACGCTGTCCAGGGTCTACGACAAGGTCGGTTTCCTGCGCTAGCGGTAGCTGATCGTCCAGCTCTCGCCGGTGAAGGTGGCCTCGGCCCTGGTCTTGCCGTTCGGGTAGACCAGTCGCACCGGGGCCAGCACCGCGTCCGGGTCGACCACCGCGCCCGCGGCGTAGCGGGCCAGGCCGAGCCAGTAGTCCGGGTGCGGGTCGAAGTGCAGACCCGCGCCGGGTTCGGTCGGTGCGACGAAGGTGGCCGCGCCGTCCATCCCGATCCCCGCGCAGCCGCGGTGGTAGGCGCCCGCGCCGGGGACGGACTCGTCCTCGACGATGGCCAGCGCGCCCGCGGGGTGGCTGCCCGGCTCGCGGCGGAAGCCGAACGCGCTGCCGCCGTGCACGAGCCGGGCGAGGTTGTGCCGGGACAGGTCGGCGTCGAGCTGGCCGCCCGCGCCGTAGTCGACGCCCGCGTGCAGGTTGCCCTGCCTGCCCCACACGAAGCAGTAGCGCAGCGTCCACTCGAGGGTGGTCTCGGTGTGCGGCCTGGACAGCCGGGCCAGCCAGGCCAGCGGGACCGCGCCGTCGGGCAGCGACGGCGAGGTCTGGAACAGCACGGCGTTGTGACCGTCCACTGTGGAGTTGTTGGTGACCTTGAGGGTGTGCTTGGCTCCCAGCGACGGCACCAGGTCGGCTACGTCGACGTCCTGGAATGTCACAGTCATACGGTGTGTCCTGTTCTGCGATCGGGTCGGTACGGGTTCCGACGACGTTAGAACTCCACCCCGCCGCCGGACATCATGATCACCCGATCACCCCGAAAACCGCCCCGTTCGGGCGATTGCGGGGTCTGAATCCCGCCGAGCCGCGGCGCCGCCCCGCAGGCGCCGCCCCCGCCGGGTCCTAGGAGTAGGTGATGTTCCAGTTCTTGCCGTCGAAGACGCAGTCGGCGACGGTGTTGCCGGATCTGAACTCGATGTTCACCGGGTTGGTCATGCCGCTCTCGTCCACCACGACGCCCGCGGCGTAGCGGCCGAAGGCGAGCCAGTACTGCGGGTGCGGGTCGAACTGGGCCGAGTAGCCCGGCTCGGTGGGCAGCACGAAGGTGCCCGCCCCGCTCATGCCGATGCCCACGCAGCCCTGGTTCGGGTTGCCGGAGCCGGGCACGGTGCCGTCCTCCTTGATCACCAGGCTGCCCCGGGTGCCGTCGGTGGGGGTGTCGAAGGCGAAGCCGCCGCCGATGTAGCTGAGGTTGACCAGGTTGTTGGAGTTGATGTCGGCCGGGATCTCCTGGCCCGCGTCGTAGCTGGCGCCGGGGCGCAGGTTGCCGTTCTGCCCCCAGACGAAGTTGTAGCTCAGGGTCCAGTTGAAGCTGACCCTGGTGTGCGAGTGGCAGGTCTTGGACAGCCAGGCGAGCTTGGACACGTCCGAGGGCAGTTGTGGCGCGTCCTGGAACACCACGGCGTTGTGGTTGTCCAGGTTCGAGTTGTTGTTGACCTTGATCGTGTACGAGGTCCCGAGCAGGGCCTGCAGGTCGGAGATGTCGATGTCGTTGAGGGCGCTGGACATGCGGGAACTCCTTGGTCGGCGGTGTGGGAATGGCCGCGAGTGCGGCGCTTCCCCACGCTAGACCCGGCCCGGATAGCGGTGAAACGCCTGCCACACGAAGGTGTTCTGGACCTGTTCCGATGGCCTACCCCGGCTACGGAGAATGGTTGCCGGAATTGGTGATGTTGGTGCCTCCGGGTGTTTCCGGCGGTGTTTCACCAGTAGTGGACTGTCCACTTGTCACCGTCGAAGACGCAGTCCGCGGTGCCGGTCGTGACCGGGAAGTCGATCTCTTGCGGCACAACGAGTCCGTCCGGCGGCAGCACGGTGCCCGGGCCGAACCGTCCGAACGCGACCCAGTACGCGGGCGTCGGGGTGAACTGGACCCAGTCGTGCGGGGTGGTCGGGAGCACGGCGGTCCCCGCGCCGTCCATGCCGATGCCGACGCAGCCGCGCCGCGGGTTCCCGTTGCCCGGGACCGCCGCGCTCTCCCGCACGGTCAGTGCCTCGTGCAGGCCGTCGGCCTGGTCGGTGAAGACGAAACCGCCGTCGGGGTAGTCCAGGGTTATCTCGTTGCGGGAGTCCAGGTCGGCGGGCACCTCCTGGCCCGCGTCGTAGTCGACCCCCGGTCTGAGCTCACCCGCGTGGCCCCAGACGAAGCAGTGCCGGACCGTCCACTCGAACCGGACCCGGGTGTCGGGGTGGCACATCCTGGAGTGCCAGGCGAGCACCGAGACCGGCGCGGTCGCGAGCGGCTGCTGGAAGACGATCGCGTTCTGCCCGTCGAGCGGGGAATCGTTGAAGATCCGGATGGAATACATGCCGCCCTCCCCGGTGCTTTTCCCGTCACGATAAGTCGGTGCGGGTCCACGGTGGAATCGAGGCGCCCGGCATTTGGGTGAAGATCTTTCGCGTTGCGCGGGACGGTCGGGTGGCTAGACTTCTGGCGGTGACCGAGAACGAGTCGAAGTTGGCCAGGCTGCGGCAGCGGCGCCCCGGGATCGACCACCTCATCAGGGCCTTCGACGCGTTCACCGAGCGCTACGGCAACCACTTCGCCGCGTCGATCACCTATTTCAGCGTGCTCTCGCTCTTCCCCCTCATGCTGATCGCCTTCGCGGTGCTCGGCTTCGTGCTCGCCGGGCAGCCCGAGACCCTCCAGAGCCTGCAGGACAGCATCACCTCCGCCGCCCCGGGCAACCTGCGCGGGCTGCTCACCGACCTGGTCAACACGGCCATCTCCGAGCGCGGCAAGGTCGGCGTGATCGGCCTCATCGCCGCCGCGTACACCGGCCTCGGCTGGATGAGCAACCTGCGCGACGCGCTCACCGCGCAGTGGGGCCACAAGCCGGTGGAGCAGCCGTTCCTGCGCGGCATGCTGGTCGACCTGCTGTCCCTGCTCGGCCTGGGCGCGGCGATGGCGATCTCGTTCGGGCTCAGCGCCTTCGGCAGCGGGCTGGCCGACACGATCCTGGACTGGATCGGCCTCGGCGAGTACACGTGGGCCAAGGTCCTGCTGTTCATCATCACCACCCTGCTGTCCCTGGGCGCGAACTGGCTGGTGTTCCTCTGGGTGATCTCCCGGCTGCCCCGCCGCAAGGTGAGCGTGAAGAGCGCGGTGCGCGGCGCGCTGGCGGCGGCGATCGGGTTCGAGATCCTCAAGGTCGTCGGCACGATCTACCTGAACTCGGTGATCGGCGGGCCGCTGGGCTCGCTGGTCGGGCCGATCGTGGGTCTGCTGGTGTTCGCCAACCTGGTGTCGAGGTTCCTGCTGTTCATCACCGCGTGGACGGCCACGGCCAAGGAGAACATCATCCGCGAGCCGGTGGCCGCGCCGCCGCCCGCGGTGATCCGGCCGGTGGTGGAGGTCTCCCGGGCCCCGCGCGCCAAGGAGGCGGTGGGCCTGGTGGGCGTCGGCGCGGTGCTGGCGCTGGCCTGGCGGGGACGCCGCAAGCCCTGACCGACCCGGGGTAGTTGGTCGCATGAGGCACCGGCGGATCCGCCGGTGCCTTCATCGGGTGCCCCGCCGTGCTGCCGCCCGTGCGCGGGCTGCGGAGTCCGGTAGCTCAGGAGGCGGTCGCTCGTGGTCGTGCGACCGCGCGCCATCGGTGCCGTGAGCGGGCCGAGCCCCGCTGTGGACACTCCCTGGCCCGAGGACTTACCTCGTAGGTGCGGTGAACCGGTGGATCAGGCCGCGGCGCGGCGGGCGCGGGCGGCTTTGGCGCGCTTGCGGCGGAACCAGAGCGCGAACGAGGCCAGGACCGCCACGCCCGCCAGACCGACCAGCGGGGCGCCGTAGTTGCCGAACGCGGAGCGCTGGGTGTCGGCGACCTCGCGGTCCTCGATCGCCGCCGCCGGGGTGGGCTCGGGTGCCTGGGTGGACGCGGTGCCCATCCCGGTGCCCTGCTTGGGCTGGGCCTCCGGGGCGTGGTCGACCAGCTCGCCGACCGGCTTGGCCGACTCGGCGGCCAGCGCGAAGCCGTAGTCGAGCAGCTTGGCCGCCTGCTCGGCCAGCGGCGCCGGGTTCAGTTCGCCGCGCATCATGACCACCGCGATGCGCTTGTCGCCCTTCTTGGCGCCGCCGAGGTAGGTGTGCCGAGCGTCGTCGGTGAAGCCGGTCTTGCCGCCCAGGAAGCCGGGGTAGCGGCCGAGCAGCTTGTTGTCGTTGACCACCTTGTAGCCGGGCTTGGTGCCGTAGCCGGGGAAGTCGATCGACTTGGTGCCCACGGCCTCGGCGAACTCCTTGTGCTTCATCGCCGCGCGGTAGACCAGGCTCAGGTCGTAGGCCGAGGTGCTCATGCCCGGGCCGTCCAGCCCGGACGGGGTGGCGGCCCGGGTGTCGAGCGCGCCCAGCTCCTTGGCCAGGGCGTTCATCTTGTCCAGCGCCGCGGGGACCCCGCCGAGCTGGCGGGCCAGCGCGTGCGCGGCGTCGTTGCCCGAGCGCATGACCAGCGCGAACAGCAGCTGCCGGACGGTGTACTGGCCGCCCGGGCCGACACCGACCTTGGTGCCCTCCTGGTCGGCGTCCTCCTGGGTGCCGGTGACCGCCTCGTCCATCCGCAGCTCGCGGATGACCGCGATCGCCAGCAGGGTCTTGATCAGCGAGGCGGGCCGCTCGCGCGCGTGCGGGTCCTTGGCGGCCAGCACGGCCCCGGTGTCCAGGTCGGCGATCACCCAGGACGCGGAGATGACCTCACCGGCGATCACGGCCTTGGCGCCTGCCGGGGCGATCACGCCGCACTCGCCCATCCGGGTGCCGCCGACCGGCTCGTCGGGCACCGGCAGCGCCTGCGGGCTCGGCTGGCCCGGCTTGGGCTCCTCGGAGGTGTCCACCGGGGGCGGCGGCCGGTCGTGGTTCTGGCACTGGGCGCTGTTCTGCGTCGGCGGCTGACCGGCGGTGGTCTGCTGGGCCTTGCGGGGACCCTTCGTCGACGCCGCCGCCCAGGGCGTCGCGAGCAGGGCCGCGACGATCAGGGCGCACAGCGGGGCAAGCAGAGCGGGCACGGTCCTGCGGGCTGTGAAGCGCACCCCTGCAGACTAGGGCCTGTCACGATCCGGCCACGATCCGCCCTGTCACCCACACGTGGCGCCGCGCTATCGGCGCTGGATACTGCCGGTGTGACGCTGAGCCGCCGGTCCGCGCTGTTCCTGCTCGCCTTCGGGGTCTGGTCGTGGGTGATCTGGCCGATGTTCCTGCGCAACATCTGGGCCGACCCGCGCTCGTTCGCCCCCGGACCGACGGCGTTCTTCGTCGTGCACGCCCTGCTCACCGCCGCCTCACTGGCGTTCGGCACGATCATCGGTGTCATCGGCTGGCGGGCCTGGGTCACGCGACGGAGGAGTTGACGTGGAGTTCGTCCGACACTTGCTGGTCTTCCTGCACCTGCTCGGCATGGGGGTGCTGGTGGGCGCGTTCCTGGTCCAGCGGCGCTCGCCCGATGTGGTGAACAAGGGCTGGCTGCACGGCGCCGGTCTACAACTGGTGACCGGCATCGCCCTGATGGGGTTGTCCCCGCTGACCGGGGCCGAGTACAACCACGTGAAGCTGGGGGTCAAGCTCGTGGTGCTGGTGGTGATCACCGGGCTGGCGTTCCTGTACACGGCCCGCAAGCAGAACCCGGGGTGGCTGCCGCAGGCCCTGGTGGGCCTGGTGGTGCTGAACGTGGGGCTGGCGGTCTTCTGGACGTGAGCGGCGACGGGCCGCTCAGGTCCGGTCGTCCAGGTGGTCCCGCACCGCTGAGGCGAAGGTCGGCGCGGTCTTCGCGAACTGGGTGAGGAACGCGTTCATCGACTCCGGCGGCTCGCGCAACGCGGCCACCTGTTCGCGCAGGCAGCGCAGCGTGTCCTCGGGGTAGAGGTCGAACTGGTCCAGCAGGAAGTCATCCGGCTGGACCGCGACGATGTCATAGGGGTCGAGCGCGTCCGGCGGGAAGTCGCGGAGGTTGGCCGTCACGATCAGTTCGGCGTTGGCGCGGACGGCCGCGGCCAGGACGTGGCGGTCCTTGGGGTGGTTGCGCATCACGGAGACGAGCGACTCGCACCCCGGGACGGCCGCATCGGGGAAGGTGTCGCGCATCTGCTTGACGCGACGAGCCGCCGCGAGCGGTGTCACGCCCAGTTTGGGCAGGCTTCGGGTGACCTCGTCGAGGACCTCCTCCGACCAGAGCGGCCGGTAGAGGTCTGCCTCGGCCATGCGCAAGAGCAGGTCGGCCAATGGCATGGGGACGAGGACGCAGGCGTCGAGGAAGGACGGGAAGGGCACGGCTAGCGAGTGTGGATGAAATCGTCCCCGGAGTCGTAGCGGCCCTCCGCCTCGGCGTCCTGTGTCATCCGATCGAGTGTCGCGCGCCGGGTGACCCTGGCCTGCTCCTGGTACTCGACGACGTCGACCAGGCGGACCCGGCGGTGGCGGCCGCGGGTCTCGAACGGGATGACCTCGTCGGTCAGCAGGCGCACCAGGGTGGGCCGCGAGATGTTCAACAGGTCGGCGGCCTGCTGGGTGGTGAGCAGCATCGTGTGCGGCGCCACGGTGATCGCCAGGCCGTTGGACATCGCTGTGACCACTTGGCGCAGGATCCGGTAGACGACGTCCGGGAGCTCCACCTCGGCGCCGTCGGGGGCGACGAGTTTGGCGCGCCCCTGCTGGGGCGCCAGCAGCCTCGTGAGCGCCTCGAGGTCGGGGCCGGGGTGCTCCGGGGGCAGCACCGTGTGCTGTTCCATGGCGGCGGTCATCGTTTCCTCCGGAGTGGGCGGTGACCACAGACTAATCGAAAAAAACGAAAGTTGCCAGGTGGTGGGCCGCCCGGGTTACCGCTGGGTAGGGTTGGTGGATGGCTACCGGTCGCGGGTTGGACGTCGTGTTGTTCGGGGCCACCGGGTTCACCGGTGAGCTGACGGCCGAGTACCTGGCCCGGCACGCGCCCGCCGGGCTGCGGTGGGGGTTGGCTGGGCGGAGCCTGGACCGGCTGGTCGCGGTTCGGGGGCGGTTGGCCGCGATGATCGATCCGGCGTTGGCCGAGCTCGAGCTGTTGGTCGCCGATGTGGGCGACCGGGACGCGGTGCGGGCGGTGGCCGAGGCGGCCAGTGTGGTGATCACCACCGTCGGGCCCTACATCACCTACGGGGACGCGCTGGTGGCCGCGTGTGCTGAGGCGGGGACGGACTACGTCGACCTGACCGGTGAGCCTGAGTTCGTCGACCAGGTGTACCTGCGCCACCACGCCAAGGCGGTGGCCACCGGTGCGCGGTTGGTGCACTGCTGCGGGTTCGACTCCATCCCGCACGACCTCGGTGTCTACTTCACCGTCAAGCAGCTGCCCGAGGGGGTGCCGATCGCGGTCGAGGGGTTCGTGCGCGCCTCGGGGACCTTCTCCGGTGGCACGTTCCACTCCGCGATCACCGCATTCTCGCGGTTGCGGCAGGGGGCGCGGACGGCGGCTCAGCGCCGCAAGGTCGAGGGGCGCGGTGTTCGGCGGGTGCGCGGGACCGCGGGGAAACCCAAGCACGTCAAGGACATCGGGTGGGCGTTGCCGATGCCATCGATCGACCCGCAGGTGGTGTTGCGGTCCGCGCGCGCTCTGGAGCGGTACGGGTCGGAGTTCTCCTACGGCCACTACGTCGCGGTCAAGCGGTTGCCGGTGGCGGTGGGGCTGGTCGGTGGTGTGGCCGGGCTGGTCGCGCTCGCGCAGCTGCCGCCCGCGCGGAACTGGTTGCTGGGGCGGAAGAAGGCGGGCGACGGGCCGACGGCGCGGCAGCGGGACAAGGCGTGGTTCAAGGTCGTCTTCCACGCCGAGGGCGGTGGGCACCGGGTCGTCACCGAGGTCTCCGGCGGCGACCCGGGCTACGGCGAGACTTCCAAGATGCTGGCCGAGGCCGCGATGTGCCTGGCCGTCGACGAGCTGCCGCCGACCTCGGGCCAGGTCACCACCGCCGTCGCGATGGGCGACGCGCTGCTGGACCGGCTGATCGCCGCCGGGATCAGGTTCCGCCGTTTGGACTGATCTTGGTCGGGGCACCTCACCGGCGAGTTCTGGGGGGAGCCGATGAGACGCCGCTGGGTACGGGTGCTGGTCGCGGTCGTGGAGTGCAGCGCACTGTGGTTGCTGCTCAAGGTTTTCTACGACGCCATGGCCGACCTGGTCGGGCCCGAACGGTGGTCGATGATCTTCGCCGTCGGCCTGCTCGTCGTCATCGTCGGGGGCATCGCCCTGTTGGCGGTCTCCGAGATCCGGCGCTTGAAGAGGGAATCGGAAGAGGACCGGTGAGCAAGCGCGCGCTCTTCGCCCTGGCGTTCGTCGCCACCGCCGCGGCGGCCGGGGTACTCGGTGCCGGTCTGGAGAAGATGACCGGGTTGTGGTGGCTGCGGTACGCGGGCCTCGTCCTGGTGGTGCCGGTGCTGGTGTTCATGGTCCGCAAGCGCGACCGCGCCATGCGGCAGCCCGCGCCGCGGGGTTGGCGACTCGTGTTGACCCTGGTGTTCTTGGCGCTGGTCGTCGTGCGCGGGGTGCTTGGTCTGGCTGGTGTGACCTCGTGGGGCTCGCTGGGTGACGCGGCCTTCCTGCTTTGCTTCTTGGCCCTCGCGGCGGTGCAGCTGAAAGCCGGAAGCCCCCGCCGGTGAGGCGGGGGCTTCCGGCGGGGGAACTCAGGCCGCGGTCTTGAGGACGCCGTTCTCGACGGTGACCTCGCCGTGGCGGGCGGGGGCGCTGACGTCGTGCAGGAAGTTCGCCACCTCCTTGTACGAGGCCCAGAAACCGAGCTCGTGGTAGGGGATGCCCTTCTCCTGGCAGTACTCGATGGTCAGTTCCCTGGCCCTGGCCAGCGACTTCTGCGGCATCGCCGGGAACAGGTGGTGCTCGATCTGGTAGTTCAGGCCGCCGTACATGAAGTCCATCAGCGGCGAGGGGTTGATGTTGCGCGAGGTGAGCACCTGGCGCTCGAGCCAGTCCAGGGTCTCCTCCTCGCCGTCGCGGATCTCCATGCCCTTGTGGTTCGGGGCGAAGATCATTCCGAAGTAGACACCCATGACCGCCTGCTGCACCAGCAGGAAGCCGATGGCCAGCACCGGGTTCAGGACGGTGAACAGGCAGGTGAGGTAGATCGCCTGGCGGAGCAGGATCAGGCCGAGCTCGAGCAGCGGCTGCTTGAGCTCGCCCCGCTTGGCGATCATCTTCACCGCGGTCTTCTGCATCTTGTAGGACTCGAGGGTCAGCAGGATGAAGAAGAGCACCGCCTGGTAGCGCACGATGAACCGCTGCACCGGGGTGCGGGTCGCGTACTGCTTGATGTCGAAGATCGCCGTGCGGCGGCCGATGTCCGGGTCGAGCGAGAGGTGGTTGGGGTGGCTGTGGTGCCGGTTGTGGTGGTTGACCCACCAGCCGTAGCTGAAGCCGTTGACCAGGTTGGCGTGGGTGTAGCCGACCACGGTGGCCGACTGGCGGGCGCGGAACATCGACTTGTGCCCGGCGTCGTGGAACATGAACGACATCTGGGCGCACCACACTCCGCACCAGACGGCGATGAGCAGCTGCCAGGGGGAGTCGCCGACGACGAAGAACGCGGCGACACCGGCGAGGAACATCCCCATGTTCAGGGCGATCCGGCGGTAGTACCAGCCCGCCTGTAAGTCGAGCAGACCCTCTTTCTTCACCCGCTTGAGCAGCTCGGTGAAGGTGGCCGACTGGGCCGGGGCGGAGGGCGGGGCCGAGTCGAGGGCGTTGGTGGACATACTCTTGCGCTCCTTAGTTGCCCGCGGCGGCGGCGAGGCTGTCGTGCAGTGCGGCCAGGGTGTCGTCGGCGGCCTCGGCGACCGCCGGGTCGTCCGGCGCGCCGAAGATGCCGAACAGCGCGCCGACGGTGGCCTGCATCAGTTCCTCAGTGGACATTTCTCCAGACCTCCTAGAACGCGCCGCAGGCGCGGAAGACGTGCGCGAAACCGGCCAGCGAGGCCCGGTCCTGGAACCCGATGTACTCGGGGATGACCAGCGTCGGGGCCCACTTCTGCTTGTAGGCCAGCTGGGTCTGCGCCGGGTAGAGGTCGGCGCCCTGGGCGAACAGCGCGTGCATCAGCCACTGGAAGCCCAGGCTGTGGCCCGCGATCTCCTGGGTGGAGTCCAGGCCGGTGAACGGGGTGAAGCCGAAGTGCAGCCACGGCACGCCCTCGCCGCGGAAGGTCTCGATGGCGTGCGCGTTGATCGCCTCCATGATCCCCGGGGACTCGTGCGGGATCCGGCGGCTCAGGTCGTGCATCCAGCCGTGCCGGGTGCCGTAGACCGGGGAGTAGGAGATGTAGCCGACCGGGCTGCCCTCGATGGTGCCCAGGAACATCCGGCGGTGCGGCTGCCCGTCGCCGCCGACCTCGCCGACCAGGAACTCCAGCTGGTGGGCGTCCTCGCCCTTGGAGCCCAGCCACTGCCGGTCGATGTCGGCGATCGGGCCGGTGTAGCCGTCGGCGGTGACCTCGGTGACGACCAGCCCGTTGCGGTGGGCGCGCGAGATCTTGTTCCGCAGCTGCATGAACTTGGTGCCGCGCAACGAGAACTCCGGCAGCGACACCGCCCACGACGCGCCGATCTGGTTCACCGTGAACCCGTTGCGGGCGTAGATCTCGGCGTCGTGGCGCTGCAGCTGCACGGCGACGACCTTGAGCCCCTCGGCGCGGGCGTGCGCCAGGAACGCGGTCAGCAGGGCCTCGTAGTCGGCGGTCGGGGCGAACGCGCCGCCGATCTGCACGAGGTAGCCGCCTGCGCGGCGGTAGGCGATGGCACCCTCGGCCACCGGGCTGGTGAACGTCTCGGTGCGGGCGTTGAGGGCGAGGAACGCCGAGGCGTTCTCGGCCTGGGTGTGCGCTCGAATTGCGTCGAGCGCCGGGATCTCGGTCCTGCTGACTGTGGTCGTCACCGTACGCACCCTTTCTGGCGACTCTGGCGGCTTGGGTCAGTAGAACACCGGGGAAATTGCCTTGGAAACCCCACGTATTCGAATTGTCAGGGCGGTATCAGGGCACTGTCAGAATGGGCGGCCATGGTCATCGGTGTCCGGTGAATCTCGCGCGAGGAAAGTCAGGAGAGCCGATGACCGGGCCGCAGCCCAGCCAGGCCCCCACCCGGGTGCTGGTGATCGCCAACCCGACGGCGGGGAGCGCCACGAGCGCCCTGCTGGCCGGGGTCCGGGACCAGTGCGGCGCGTTCGCGCCGACGACCCTGCACATCACGACCGCCCGCGGCGAGGCCACCGAGAGCGTGCAGCGCGCGCTCGCCGAGGTGCACCCGCCCGACCTGGTCGTGGTGATCGGCGGGGACGGCACGGTCCGCGAGGTCGTCGAGGGCCTGGTCGGCACGTCCACGGCCAACCTGATGATCATCCCTGGCGGTACCGGCAACTCCGCGTACCGGATGCTCTGGGCGGACAAGTCCTGGTCGGACGCCCTCGCAAGCGTTTTCGCCGGGACCGCCGAGCCGCGCAGGCTGGATCTCGCCCGGATCGAGGAGACCCGCGCCCTGGTGTTCCTGGGGGCCTGCTCGGGCGTCGTCGCCGAGGCCCTGGTGCACGCCAAGCAGACCGTGCTCACCGGTCGCGCCCGCTACGCCCAGGCCCTCTCCGACGCCGCCGCCGCGTTCGAGCCCTACCCCGGGCAGGTCATCGTCGACGGCAAGGTGCTGTTCGAGGGACGGACGATCCTGGCCAACGTCGGCGGTGGTCGCTACCGCGGCGGGCAGTACCTGCTGCTGCCGCTGTCCGAGCTCGGTGACGGGCTGCTCGACGTGGTCGTGGTCAGCGCCCAGGTGCCGGTCCAGCGGGTCCCCGACCTGGTCCGCAACGGCGACCACCTGGGCGAACCCGGCGTGTTCTACGGCCGGGGCAGCCGGATCGAGGTGCTGCGCACCGACGGTCAGGCCCTGGTCTTCGAGCACGACGGCGAGCTGCAGCAGGACGTCGCCAACGGCATGTCCTTGCAGGTCCTCTCCGGCGCGCTGCGCGTGTGGTGCGACCCCGCGGTGGTGCCGCCGAGCACGCAACGGGAACTGTGGTGAGCACCCGGTTAGAGCGCCTGGCCGCGTGGGCGGCCGGGCTGCGCGCGGAAGACATCCCGGTAAGAGTGCGGGAACTGGCCGTCAGCCAGGTGCTCTCGCAGATCGCGTCTATCCGCGCGGGCGCCGCGCACCCTCTTGGCCAGAAGTTGATAAGAGCCTTCGGGTCGCCCACCCAAAACGACCCGAAGGCCGCCGCAGCCGTCCTGGCGGGGCTCGGCTCCTGGCTCAACCTCGACGACACCGCGTTCGCCGGGCACCTGTCCAACTCCACGGTCGCCGTCCCGCTCGCCTTCGCCGCCGGGCTGGACGGGTCCGACCTGGTCACAGCCGTGATCACAGCCAATGAGTGCGCCGCCCGGATCACCGCGGCCGCCACCCTCGGCCCGCTCCGCGGCCAGAGCGCGGTGCACACCCACCTCGCCGGGACGGTCGCGGGCAGGCTCAAGTGCGAGGGCGCCGACGCGGACACCTACACCGACGCGTTCGCCCTCGCCTTCGCCATGCCGAACTGGCCGCTGCTGCGCGCCTTCCTGGCCAGCGACGCCCGCCTGCTGTGCACCCTCACCCCGGTGCGCACCGCCAACGACGCCGTCGACGCGGCCCGGGTCGGCCTCAAGGGTGCTCCTGACCTGCTCGAACACCCGGATGGCTTCCTCGCCAGGTTCGCCACCGCTCCGCTACCCGAGCTGGTCGACCACGGCTTGGGCGAGCGCTGGCACACCGAGACGCTCTCGTTCAAGCTGCACCCCGGCGGCCCCGGGATCGACGCCGCCGTGGACGTGGCCGCCCGGCTCGGGCCGCTGGTGGCCGAGGACGTCGAGGACGTGCTGGTCGAGGCCTCGGCGTACACGCTGATGGCCGACAAGACCTCCCGCCGCTACCTCGACGGCCCGGCGACGCCGCTGGGCGCCCTGGTGCTCAACGTCGCCTACCCCGTCGCCACCGCCCTGGTCACCGGCCACTTCACCGTCGAGGACCTCGACGATCAGCGGCACTGGGACCTGGCGGGCCGGGTCCGGCTCGCGCACGACCCGGCGATGACCAGGGAGCTGCTCGCGGCCGAGGCGCCGTTCGGCGAGGCCATCCGGCACGCGGGCGCCGCGGGCCACGACTGGCTGCGCGCCTTCGGCGGCGACGACCTCGTCGCGCTGGCCGACCAGGGCCCACCGCGGCCGGACTTCGCCCACGCGGCCAAGGCCACCCCGGCCCGGGTCACCGTGCGGCTGCGCGACGGCCGGACGCTGCGCGGCGAGCAGACCGTGCCGCTGGGCGCCGCGGGCCCGGACACCCGCGCCCGGCACGCCGAGCTCATGCGGGCCAAGTTCACCGCCACCGGCGGTCGCGCCGAGGTGGCCGAGCAGGCCGGGAAACTCGATTCCATGACCGCTGTCGAATTGCGGGAATGGATCTTGTCAGCATTGGGTCCGAATTAGTCCGGATCAATAGCGTGTCAGGAGCCGGTCAGATTCGGATGCGAGAGTCGAACCGTACCGCGCGGGCAAGAATGCACCGGGAAGGGCATGTGATGATGCTTTTCGAGCAAGACCCAAGCCAGTTGTCCGGCGGGACGGTCGGCACGGGCCGCCAGACCCCGCTGCGCAGCTACGACCTGTTCATCGGCGGCAAGGACGTCCCGGGCGACGGCTGGGTCTACACCACCAGCGCCGCCTCGCTGCTGGAGGACGTGTTCACCAGCATCAGCCTCAAGCGGGCCCTGGAGAAGAACCCCGACGACGAGGCCTCGCAGCACCGGTACGTGGTCGGCCGCTGCGGCGTCGCGACCACCGAGCACATCGACGAGGCCCTGCAGGCCGCCGCCGACGCGACCCGGGAGTGGGCCGCGGTGCCGCTCAAGCAGCGGATGCGCCTCGGCGAGCTGTTCCGCCAGACGCTGGTCGACAACCAGGACGAGTTCCTCGAGCTGCTCATCGCCGAGTCGCACCCGGTCAACCTGGCCCGCTGGGAGCTCAGCTGCCTGCAGCAGGTCTACGGCCCGGAGAGCCTGGACTGGTACTCGCAGCGCATGCACACCGAGTTCCAGCACGGCAGCCGCAGGCTCATCGTGCGCCGCCAGCCCGACGGCGTGGTGTGCTTCAACCCGCCGCAGAACGCCGCGGGCCCCAGCGCCGCGCTGGCCGTGCTGCCGCTGATGGCGGGCAACGCGGTGGTCGTGCGCGCGCCGCGCAGCATCCCGCTGTCCACCATGTACCTGTGCCGCGACCTGATCGCGCCGCTGCTCGAGGAGGTCGGCGCGCCCGCGGGTGTGCTGAACGTGATCTGCAGCAACCCCAAGCAGACCATGGACCGGTGGGTGGAGAGCCCGCTGGTGAACGACATCTTCTTCATCGGCGGCTCGGAGGAGGGCTTCAAGCTCCAGGAGCGCTGCATCGCCAACGGCAAGAAGCCGATCCTGGAGCTGGCGGGCAACGACACCATCGTGGTGTGGAAGGACGCCGACCTCGACGCCGCGGTCGAGGCGATCCTGGAGTGCTTCTACGGCTCCGGCCAGATCTGCATGGTGCCCAACTGCGTGGTCGTGCACCCCGAGGTCGCCGAGCAGCTGCTGGCCAAGATCCAGGAGCAGATCGTCGACATCCGCCCGGGCTACCCGGACGAGGAGGGCGTGCTGCTCTCCCCGGTGCGCCGCGCGGAGAAGTTCTTCGCCCTGCAGAAGCAGGCCATCGAGAACGGCGCGGTGCTGGTCACCGGCGGCGGTCGGATGGAGATCGACGGCACCCCGTCGGACACCGGCGTGTTCCTGCAGCCCACCGTGCTGCGGGTGGACGGTCTGGACACCGCCCGCGAGCTGGACATGGTCAAGCACGAGACGTTCTTCCCGCTGCTGCCGGTGATCGTGCCCGCCGCGGCCGGGGACTCCGAGCACCTCGACGACTTCATCGAGTTCGTCAACACCAACGCCTACGGTCTGCGCAACTCGGTGTGGGCGGCCTCGGACGAGATCATCGACGCCTTCGTCGCCCGGGTGGTCAACGGCGGCCTGCTCAAGGTCAACGACTCGCACATCGGCTTCCTGCCCTACCTGCCCAGCCACGGCGGCACCGGCCTCACCGGCGGCGTCTTCGGCGAGGCCAACTACCCGATGCTCAAGACCTCGCACGTGCAGGGCGTGAGCGTCGCCACCGGAATCCGTCCCCGCCAAGCCGTCTTCGGCGACGCTTAACCCCAGCTGGAGGTAGTTCCCGTGCGTTCCCTCGACTCCGCTCGCGAGGTCTGCGAGCAGTTCCACCCCGGCCTGGTCAAGGCGCTCGACGCGCTCACCTTCGCCGAGCGCGAGACCCCGGGCAGCCCGGTCATCGAGCTGTTCCGCGACCACGGCGGCGTCGGCCTGCTGGTCCCCACCGAGCACGGCGGCCACGGTGCCGACCTGGTGGAGGCCGTGCAGGTCATGCGGGCCATCGGTTCGCTGTCGCCGTCGCTGGCCGCCGCGGCGACCATGCACCACTTCACCGCCGCCACCCTGTACGCGCTGGCCCCCACCGAGGGTCGGCTCAGCGCCGCGCAGGTCGAGCTGCTCAAGAGCGTGGTGCCCGGCCGCAAGATCCTGGCCTCGGGCTGGGCCGAGGGGCGCACCGAGCAGAACATCCTGGTGCCGGCCGTCACCGCGGTCCCGGTCGAGGGCGGCTACCGGCTCAGCGGCACCAAGAAGCCGTGCAGCCTGTCGAAGTCGATGGACTACCTCACCGCCTCGATCGCGGTCCCGGGCGCGACCGGTGAGCCCGAGCTCGCGATGGCGCTCATCCCGGCGGACGCCGAGGGCATCTCGGTGCACCCGTTCTGGGGCAACGACGTCCTGGCCGCCGCGGAGAGCGAGGAGGTGCGCTTGGTCGACGTCTTCGTCCCCGAGGACCTGGTCATCCGCACCACCGCCGAGGACCCCGAGCGCATGGTCGCGCTGCAGCTGGCCGGGTTCGTCTGGTTCGAGCTGCTGATCTCGGCCGGGTACGTCGGCGCCGCCTCCGCCCTGGTGGAGAAGGTGCTCAAGCGCGGTCGCGGCAGCGCCACCGACCAGGTGCAGCTGGTGATCAAGGTCGAGTCCGCGTTCGCCGTGCTGGAGGGCGCCGCCCGCGGCGTGCTCGACGGGGTCGACGGCGAGGAGGCCGTCGCGAACGCGCTGGTCGCCAGGTTCGCCGCGCAGCAGGCCATCGCCGAGTCGACGGCCACCGCGCTGGAGCTGTTGGGCGGCCTGGACTTCATCACCTCGGCCGACAGCGCGCGACTGGCCACCGGCGTGCGCCCGCTGGCCTTCCACCCGCCGTCGCGCAACAGCGTCGCCGAGGCGCTGGTCGCGTACTACAACGGCGCCGACCTGGAACTGGGCTGATCGACCATGACCGCCATCGCTGACGCGCCCACCACGCAGACCGCACCCGCCCACGGCGCCGTCGAGAACCACAGCGCCTACGACGAGCGCATCCTCAACCTCTACCGCACCCACCTCAGCCGGGGTCGGGTCACCCTCGCCGAGCTGCTCGGCAGCCACGTCGAGCACCTCTCCGACGGCGCCTGGATCACCACCAGCGACGGCGAGCGGTTCCTCAACTGCGGCGGCTACGGGGTGTTCATCCTCGGCGCCCGGCACCCGATCGTGCTGTCCGAAGTGGAGCGACAGCTCCGGGACAACCCGATGGGCACCCGGATCCTGCTCGAGCCCACCGCCGCCGAGGCGGCCGAGCAGCTGTGCTCGGTGGTGCCCAAGGGCCTCGACCGCGTGCACTTCTCGCTCTCCGGCGCCGAGGCGGTGGAAACCGGGCTGAAGCTGGCCCGCGCCAACGGGTTCAAGCGCACCGTGTCGATGGTCAACGGCTACCACGGCAAGTCGCTCGGCGCGCTCTCGGCCACCGCCAAGGACGTCTACCAGAACCCGTTCCGCCCGCTGATCCCCGACTTCACCCACCTGCCCTACGGTGACCTCGACGCGCTCGAGGCCGAGCTCAAGGCGCACCCGGGCCAGGTCGCGGTGATCCTCGAGCCGGTCCAGGGCGAGGCGGGTGTGATCATCCCGCCCGCGGGGTACCTGCGCGGTGTCGAGGCGCTGGTCCGCGAGTACGGCGGTTTCCTGATCCTGGACGAGGTCCAGACCGGGATGGGCAGGCTGGGCGAGTGGTGGGGCGCCGACTTCGACGGCGTCACCCCGGACGTGCTGCTGGCGGGCAAGGCGCTCGGCGGCGGCGTGCTGCCGGTGTCCGCGGCCATCGCCAGCCGCAAGGCGTACAAGCCCTTCGACAAGGACCCCTTCCTGCACACCGGGACCTTCGCCGCCATGCCGGTGCTGATGGCCGCGGTGCGCGGCTCGATCCGGGCCCTGCAGGAGGAGCGGCTGGTCACCCGCGCCGCCGAGCTCGGCGCCGCGCTGCTGCCGCGGATCACCGAGATCGTCACCCGCAACATCGGCCACCTGGTCAAGGAGGTGCGCGGGCAGGGCCTGCTGATCGGCGTCGAGCTCGCCGAGCCGGGCCTGGCCGGGGAGCTGCTCACCGAGCTGTTCAACGCCGGTGTGGTCGCCAACCACTCGATGACCGGGAGCGCCGTCGTGCGCTTCACCCCGCCGGCGATCCTGACCCCCGCCGACGTGGAGTTCCTGCTCAATGCGATCGACCAGGCCACCAAGGACCTCGTCACGGGGTCGGCCACCATGCCGGAAGGGCGGTAGGAAAGTGCGACACGTCGAACTGGAAGCCACTGTGCTCCACCAGCGGGCCGAGGTGGTGCTGGCCCAGCTGGTGCGCTTCGACCGCTACCCGCACCTGGCGCCGCACGTGCGGGCCACCGAGGTGCACCAGAGCCTGCCCTCGACCACCGGCAGCTCCAGCTGGGAGCTGCACTTCCGCAGCGGCCTGCTGCGCTGGACCGAGGCCGAGACCTTCGACCTGGACACCCTGACCGTCGCCTTCACCCAGGACGACGGCGACTTCGACACCTTCGAGGGCGCCTGGACCTTCGTCCAGGACGGCGCGGACACCACGGTGCGCTTCGCCGCCGACTTCGACTTCGGCATCCCCTCGATGGAGGGCATCCTCGACCCGATCGCCGAGCGGGTCATCCGGGAGACGGTGGCCTGGGCCATCGACGGCTCCTTCCCCGAGGTCACCTTCGCCGGTGACCTCCAGCTCCAGCCGGTCGCCGCGGCGACCCCTGGCCAGTAGCCAGTTCCGCCCGAGGAGCCAGACATGGACCAGCTCAACCCCTACGAGACCCCCAAGACCTTCCAACTGCACCGCGCCGAGTACCTCTTCGGCGTCGCCGTGGTCACCGGCCTGATGATCGCCAACTTCAGCGAGCTGCGCTGGTGGGTCGTCGTCGCGGGCTTCTTCTACATCGACGTGATCGGCTACCTGCCGGGCGCGATCGCCTACAAGAAGGCCAACGGCGGCCCGGTGCCGAAGATCTACTACGTGCTCTACAACTTCATGCACAGCTTCATCACCCAGGGCGCGGTCATCCTCATCTGGTGCCTGACCGTCGGCCCCGAGTGGGCGCTGCTGATCATCCCGTTCCACCTGTTCGGCGACCGCGGCCTGTTCGGCAACTTCATGAAGCCGTTCGCGCTGCCGTTCGAGCCGGAGGCCCAGCCCGCGTACCAGAAGATGCTCGACGCGCTGGGCGTCAAGGAGAAGGCGCCCAAGGGGCACGAACCCAAGGAAGCCAAGACCCCCGCCCTGCAGCCGGCCGCTTGAGAATCCGAAAGGGACAGTCGTGACCATCGCCCCCGAAGCCGACTTCGACGCCGCGCCGACCCTGCTCGACGGGGCCAAGAACCTGGTGCTGACCGCCGAGCACTGCGACCTCGCCTACTGGTTCACCGATGTCGCCCAGGGCACCCTGGCGGGCCGCGGTGCCACCGGGCACGGCCCGGACGCGGTCATCCCGGACTTCATGCTCGAGGACGGGCCGCTGCGCGACGCGCTCGTGCTGGAGTTCGGCTACCGCGCCCTGTCCGAGGAGCTGGCCACCCGCCTGCTCGCCCACTACGTGGCCAACGCCCCGGGCATCCCGGAGATGGAGTTCTTCGCCACCCAGCTCATCGACGAGGCCCGGCACTCCCGGGTGTTCCGCCAGCACCTGGTCTCGCTCGGCATCCCGCAGGAGAAGGTCTTCGCCGAGATCGAGGACATGACGGCCGACTACCGCCGCCGCGTGCTCAACCCGGTCGAGGAGTACTCGCTCGACATCGTCCGCGACCGCAAGGACTTCTACGGTGGCGTCGCGGTGTTCACCATCGTCATCGAGGGCGTGCTGGCGCCCGCGGCCGAGCTCAGCGAGCGCAAGTGGGGCGTGCTGAACCCGGCGGCGGGCGAGATCTCCCGGGGCACCTCGATCGACGAGATCCGCCACCTCGTGGTCGGCAGCTCCATCCTGCGCGAGCACCTGATCAAGACCCCGGAGTACAAGCCGCGGCTGCTGGAGATCCTCGAGGCCGGTCGGCAGCTGTGGAACGAGGTGCCCGACCGCGAGTACGTCATCCACCGCGAGGAGCTCTTCCAGAAGGGCATGCACCAGCAGGCCGACCTGATCGGCGACTACGAGCTGTGGCCCGGTGTGCGGATGCTCGACACCACCCCCGACGAGCGCTACGACGCGGCGGAGCGGTGGACCGACGAGATGGCCGAGTCGCGGATGGCCTACATGGGCCTGCCCACCGACTGGCTCTCCGGTCCGCCCGCGTAGTCGGTTCGAAGTCCCCCCGCTCTAACCCTGAACGACGCTAAGGAGAATCGCCGTGTTCGAGACGCTGAAGACCATCCTCGTCGACAAGCTCAAGATCTCCCCGGACCAGATCACGCTGGAGGCGTCCAAAGAGGACGTCGAGCTGGACTCGCTGGCCGTGGTCGAGCTCTCGCTGGTGCTGGAGAAGGAGCTCGGCCTCAAGATCAGCGACGACGAGCTGATCGAGGTCGACACCGTGGGCGAGATCGTGGCCCTGATGAACGAGCGGAGCGTGACGGTCTGATGGCGGGCCCCGACGACGTCGCGGTGACCGGGCTGGGCCTGGTCACCCCCGGCGGCATCGGGGTCGAGGCAGGCTGGGCGGCCGTCGTGGCGGGCCGCTCGGCCGCGGCCCACGACCCCGTACTGGCGGACAACCCGGTCTCGATCTCCTGCCGGGTGCCGGGCTTCGATCCCGCTGCGTTACTCGGTGGCCGCCGGGCGCACCGGCTGGACCGGTTCGTGCAGCTGGCCTTGGTGGCGGCGAAGGAGGCGGTGACCGACGCCGGTCTGGACACCGCGACCTGGGACGGTGCCCGGGTCGGGGTGGTCATCGGCAGCGCGGGTGGCGGTGCCGAGACCTTCGAGGCCCAGCACCGGGTGCTGCTCGAGGAGAACCCGGCCTGGGTGTCCCCGCTGCTGCTGCCGATGCACCTGTCGAACATGGCCGCGGGCCAGGTCGCCATGGAGTTCGGCGCCCGCGGTCCGAACATGGTGGTGGCCACGGCGTGCGCGTCCGGGGCCACCGCGATCGGCATCGCCCGGGACCTGCTGGCCCGCGACCGGTGCGACATCGTGCTGGCCGGGGGCACCGAGGCGCTGCTCAACCCGGTGACCATGGCCGGGTTCGCCCGGATGGGCGCACTGTCCAAACGGGACGACCCGAGCACCGCGTCGCGGCCGTTCGACCTGGACCGGGACGGCTTCGTCGGCGCCGAGGGCGCGGCGATGCTGGTGCTGGAACGGGCCGCGGACGCGAAGGCGGCCGGGCGGCGGGTGCGCGGGCGGGTGCTGGGCTACGGCGCCACGGCCGACGCCCACCACATCACCTCGCCGGACCCGGACGGCAGGGGTGTGCGGGCGGCGATCGAGGCGGCGCTGGCCGAGGCGGAGGCGACCACGGCCGATGTCGTGCACGTCAACGCGCACGGCACCTCCACCCCGCTCAACGACCTGGTCGAGGCGCAGGTGCTCGCCCGGGTGCTGCCGCACCGCCCGCTGGTGACCTCCACCAAGGGCGTCACCGGGCACATGATGGGTGCCGCGGGGGCCGCGGAGGCGGTGTTCTCCCTGCTCGCCCTGGCCAACGGGCTGGTCCCGCCGACGGCCAACACCGAGCGGCTGGACCCGCGGATCGACATCGACGTGGCCTTCGCGGCCACGCCGGTGGGCCAGGGGTTGGTGCTGAGCAACTCCTTCGGCTTCGGCGGCCAGAACGCGGTGTTGGCCCTCGCCGCCGCGTGATGGTTCCGAACGCCACAAGCCGAGACGGTGGAACCCCCCGGGGGTCCCACCGTCTCGGCTTGTGGTGCCGCTAGTCCTGGCGCAGTGCCGCGACGATCTCGGTGATGCGCGCGCCGAAGCGCGCCGTGTCGGCGGGGGACAGGGTGGTCCAGTCCTCGCCGTCGGTCGTGTGTTGGGTGCTGAGCAGGTAGCGGCCCTGGTCGTTGTCCAGCCAGAGCAGGCCGGGGTGCCGCCGTGGCTTGCCCTGTGCATCGCGGACGGTGACGCCGAGCGTGCCCGCTCGCTGGATCGGGCGTTGCATGACCGCACTGAGGTGACTGAGCGCGACGCGGTGCGCGGCCTGGCCCGTCAGCGATTCGGTGTACCCACCGCTCGCCTGCGGTTGTGCCGCCGAGGCGGGCACGGTGATCGACCGGCCGGGTCCGGGCTTGCACGCGGGGAGCAACTCCAACACGGATGCCACAACAGCGGTGTCGCGCACCTCGGCGAGGTGGATCGCCCGGGCCGTCTGCACGGCCCGCACCGCGTGCCGCCCGCGCGTCGCCACCACCGCCCTCGGCCGCGCGTCCGATTCCGCGTTGTGCAGGACGACCAAGTCGACGGTCATGTCCGGGGCAGCCAGCAGCCGCAGCCCGCTCACCAGTTCCGGTACCGGTGCACCCGCGCGGGTCAGGCCGCGACGGTCCAGCTCGGCGTACACGGCGGCCTTGATGCGGGCCCGTTCGTCCAGGGTGTCGCCGTGGCAGGCGACCTGGAGCGGGAACGGCTGCGGGCCCAGCCGCAGGTCGTCCCACAGCACGTCGAAGGCCGCGGGCGGGAGGTCGGCCACCGGTCTCATCGGCGGCGTCAACCGCCGATCACCGGGGGCACGGTCCGCTCGTCGGTACCGAAGATCGAGTCCGGATCGGCCTCCAGCAGGTAGGCGGCCCGGGTGTGCTCGTCGTCTTCCTCGCCTTGGCCCCGGGTGCCCGCACCGGCACCGCCCATACCCATCGCGCCACTGCGGCCGCCTGCCGGGCCACTACCCGCGCGCCCCGCTGCCGCCTCAGCGGCAGGAGTGCCCACCCCGGTCCGTGCCGCACCACCGCGCTCACCGGAACCGTGTGCACCACCCGCGCCACCACTCGCGCCGCCGCCCGCGCCCCCTCGGCCTGAGAGACCACCGGATCGCGCCGCCGCACCCGGGTCGTAGCCGCCCGGGGTGAAGCCGCCGGACAACCCGTTGGGGTGACCGCCGGTGCTCGCGTCGACTGGACCGGGGCGAACACCGTTGACCAGGTCGGGCCCGGTGGGCAGACCACCGCCCGACGGTGGCGCGAACCGATCCGGGTTGGTGCCGGCGTCGGGGCCACCGGGATTGCCAGGCCTACCTGGGTTTCCCGGGCCACTCGGGCCGCCAGGACCGCCGCCGGGCGGCTGGGTGCCGGTCGGACCGGGCCGCTCGGAGCCGCCCGAACCGCCATCCCGGCCGCCACCCCCGGTCCGGTCGGACGACCCGCCGACCTGGTCACCCGGCTTGGTGCTCGGCCGCGGGTACCCGTCCCGCCCGCCGTGGCTGTTCGTGACACCCCATTGACCGCGTCCCTCGACGGAGTCCCGATCCGGGGGCTCGGTGGTGCCGTCGGGCAACTCAGGCGGCGCGCTGAAAGCGGGGACGGCGGCGGCCGAGGCGGTCATGAGCAGGTCACGCCGTTCGACGACCCGAACGGCCTCCTGGTGCGCGGCGGTGTGCTCGGCGTAGCGCTGGGGGATCTCCCAGGTGAGCGCGACCATCTTGAACGGGTTCGGGAAGGCGTCGCGGTACATCTGCCCGGGGTCGTACGGGACCGGCTTGGGCATGGTGGTCTGCGCGAACTCGGCGGCGTCGACCTGCCCGGAGATCGCCGTGGAGGCGGCGCTGAAGTGCTTCCCCGACTGCACGCTCCACTCCGCGACCTCGCGCAACCGGGAGCGCATGGCGTCCCCGGCCGGGCCGGTCCAGCTCGCCTCGGACCCGACGACCGCCTCCTGGATGGCGATTCCGGCCTGGCGCAGCTCGGCGCCCAGGTTCTTCCACTCGTCGGCGACCTTCTGGGCGGTGCCCACGTCCGCCGGGTCGGTCATCGCCTTGAGCGCGTCGTGGTCGTGCGCCTGGTAGTTCACGTTCGGACGCGGGACGTGCCGCCAACCCGGTCTGGTCACCTCGGTGCCTCCCTACGGCAGTTTCGGGTCGATCATCCGCGCGACGACGAGGGCCTTGGCGCACGCCTTCGCGGTGTCCTTCAACCCGCTGGCGGTGGCGGTGATCTGCACCGAGGACATTTCGGTGATCACGACGTAGATGTCGCAGCCACCCGCGCCGCCGCCCAGGTTCGCCAGTTCGGTGGCCTCGTGCCTGCCGATTTCGACCGGCGTCGGCACGCCACCCTGGAAGTCGGCGTCCTTGAGGCTGAAGTTCTCGCGGATGCTGATTCCGAATCCGTAGTCGCCGCTTTTGGTCCAGTCGCATCCCCGCGACTTGGCGGTGTCCGCGGGTTCCCCGCCCGCTACGCCGAGTTGGGCCAGCTCCGAATCCGAGAACATTTCACACGGTTCGATCCGCGACAACGCCGATGATCCGCTGGCGGTCGTCGGCGGGGATTTCGTGGTGGCGGACTCGGATTCCGCCACCGGGGTCGTCACCGCTGGGGTGGCCGCCTGCGGACTACCGCTGACCGCGCCACCGGAACACCCGGTCAGCACCGCCAGCGCGGCCAAGACCGCACCGAGTGCGCGCACGGACCCGCTCACTCGGGACCGCCGATCGCGCGCAGGGCCCCGGCGTGCTCGTCGTCGGCGTGGCTGTAGGCGGTCGTGTTGGACTCGACGGCCGCCTTCAGCTCGTCGATGTGCTGGCTGAACCTGGTCAGCAGCTCCTGAGCGGACTCCGGGCCGCCCGCGGCCAAGTCCTGGTTGAACCTGCTGATCTCGTGCGCGAAACCGCCACCGAGCGGGATGTCGAGGGACATCTGGCGGGTCGCCCGTGACATCTGCTCGACGCTGTCCTTGACCGTGGTCAGCTGGGTGACGATCGCCGCGCGGATGTCCGGGGAGATGGCGAAACCAGTCGCCCCGGCGACCGCGGCCGCTTCCTCCAATCCCTGGAGGAAGTTCCCGAAAATCGACCCCCACGGTCCGTCCGACTCCGTGTCGTGCGGGTGCGCCCGGACCCATTCCCGGATGTCGGCCGGGGTCCGCGGCGGAATCGGCGTGGACGGCTGTGTGCCTTCGGGCATGGCTCCCCTTGACGACGGGCGTGTTCGGCCGCGCAGGACATTACCGAGGGTCGCGGTATTTCGGCAGGTTGTTGTCGGGTGAATGCCAGCGCGCCCGCCGCGTTCACACCAACGGCCGCGTGTCAGGCGGTGATCAGGAGCAGGTCAGGCGCGCGTGGTCCGATTCCGGCGAACCAGAAGCCCAGTCGCGGAGGCGTGCGATGACCGACCGGACCGAGACCGTCCAAGCGCTGCTCGCGCTGCCCGGGCACGAGCGCCTCGAAGCACTGGAGTCGGTGGTCGTGACCGAGTTCCGCGCCGCGCTGCTGATGACCGAGGACGAGGGGCTGCCGCTGGACAAGGCGTTCTTCGAGCTCGGGCTGACCTCGCTGCGGATCACCGAGGTCAAGCGGCGGCTGGAGGACCGGCTCGGCTGCGACATCAGCGCCAACGCCCTGTTCAACCGACCGACCGTGCGCGAGCTGGTCGCGTACCTGAGCACCGACGTGCTCACCGACCTCTTCCCCCAGCCGACCGCGCGGGCCGCCGCCCCGTCCGACTCGGGCGGCGATGTCTCCGATGGCGACCGCGCGCTGGTCGACGACCTGCTCAAGGACCTGTACAGCGCCTAGCGGGCGCACCTACCGGAGGCGGACATGGCTAAGCCCGACGACCAGACCGGTCGCACCGACGAGCTGGCGCGCCAGCAGGCCACGATCCGGGCGCTGCTGCTGGAGAAGTACGAGCCGATCGCCATCGTCGGCATCGGGTTGAAGTTCCCCGGTGGCAGCGAGACCCCGGCCGAGTTCGCGGACTTCCTGCGCGAGGGCCGCTCGGGCATCTCGCCGCTGCCGCGCGACCGGTGGGACGCCGAGGCGTTCACCCCGCAGGGGCCCGACGACAAGGGCAAGATCCGCGCAGAGAACGGCGGCTACCTGGACCGGCTCGACCTGTTCGACGCGCCGTTCTTCAACATCTCGCCCAAGGAAGCCCAGTACATGGACCCCCAGCAGCGGCTGCTGCTGGAGACCGCCTGGGAGGCCCTGGAGCACGCCAACCTCGACCCCACCCCGTTGCGCAAGGGCAACGGCGGGGTCTACGTCGGTGCCAGCTCGATCGACTACGCCTTCGAGATGGACCAGCTCGCCTACCCCGAGCTCGACGGCCACCTCGCCTCCGGGGTGACGTTCTTCCCGCTCTCGGGCAGGCTCTCCTACTTCCTCGGCTGGCACGGGCCGTGCATGACCGTCGACACCGCCTGCGCGTCCGGGCTCACCGCGATCCACCTGGCCGTCAAGGGCCTGCGCTCGCGGGAGTGCGAGATCGCGCTGGCGGGCGGTGTCAACGCGCTGCACCACCCGCGCACCCAGGTGATCTTCTCGGCGGCGAACATGCTCGCCACCGACGGCCAGTGCAAGACCTTCGACGAGTCCGCCGACGGCTACGCCCGCGCCGAGGGCTGCGGCGTGCTGGTGCTCAAGCGCCTCTCCGACGCCCGCCGCGACGGTGACACCGTGCTCGCGCTCATCCGCGGCACCGCGGTCGGCCAGGACGGCGACAGCGCCGGCCTGACCGTCCCAAATGGACCCGCGCAGGAGAAGGTGATGCGCTCGGCGATCACCGCCGCCGCGCTCGCGCCCAAGGACATCTCCTACGTCGAGGCGCACGGCACCGGCACCCCGCTGGGCGACCCGATCGAGATGGGCGCCATCGCCGACGTGTTCGCCCAGTCGCACACCAAGGACGCGCCGGTGGTGGTGGGTTCGGTGAAGACGAACCTGGGCCACATGGAGCCGGTGGCCGGTGTGGTCGGCGTGATCAAGACCGTGCTGCAGCTGCGCGAGTCGCGCATCTTCCCGCACCTGAACTACACCAACCCCTCCGGCCGCATCCCGTGGGCCAGCTACCCGGTGGAGATCCCCACCGAGGTGCGGCCGTGGGAGGCGGAGACCAAGCGCGCGCTGGTCAACAGCTTCGGCTTCGGCGGTACCATCTCCGCCGCCGTGCTGGAGCAGGCGCCACCCACGTCCACTGTGGAGCGTCGGCCGAGTCCGGTCGCGGGCGAGGTGTTCGCGCTGTCGGCGAAGAACCGGCGCTCGCTCAAGGCGCAGCTGGAGCAGTACCGGGAGTACCTGGCCGCGCACCCGGACGTCGACCTCGGTGAGCTGTGCCGCACGGTCACCACCGGCCGCTCGCACTTCTCGCTGCGGGTCGCGGGCCTGGTCCGCGACCGCGACGAGCTCGACGCGCTGCTGGGCCGGGACACCGACGGGGTCAGTGCGGGTGACTCGCGCAAGATCGCGTTCCTGTTCACCGGCCAGGGTTCGCAGTACCTCGGCATGGGCGCCTCGCTCTACCGTGAGCACCCGGTCTTCGCCGCGCACCTCGACGAGACCGACCGGCTGTTCGAGCCGCTGCTGGGCCGCTCCGTGCGCGACCTGGTGCTCGGCAACGCCGAGGACGACGGCGCGATCAACCAGACCCGCTACACCCAGGCCGCGCTGTTCGCCCTCGAGTACGCGCTGGCGCAGCTCTGGATCTCCTGGGGCGCGAAGCCCGCCGCGCTCATCGGCCACAGCATCGGCGAGGTCGTCGCGGCCACGGTCGCCGGGCTGTTCACGCTGCCCGACGCGATCAAGCTGGTCGCGGCCCGAGGTCGGCTGATGCAGTCGGTCACCGCACCCGGTGGCATGGCCGCGGTGACGGCGCCCGCCGAGGACGTGCTCCCGTTGCTGGCGGGCTACTCCGACCTCGCGATGGCGGCGTACAACGCGCCGTCGCAGTGCGTGGTCTCCGGTGGCACCGAGTCGCTGGCCGCGGTGACCGCCAAGCTCACCGAGCAGGGCGTCAACGTCAAGCAGCTGGCCGTCTCGCACGCGTTTCACTCGCCGCTGATGACCGAGGTGTTCGACGAGTTCCGGGCCGCGCTGGCCGAGATCTCCTTCCACGAGCCCAAGCTCACGCTGATCTCCAACCTCACCGGCAAGGTCGCCCGGGTCGCGCAGATCTCCGACCCGGAGTACTGGGTGCGCCACATCGGCGAGGCGGTCAACTTCGCCGCGGGCATGAAGGCCCTGGAGCGGCGCGGGAAGCACGTGTTCATCGAGGTGGGCCCGTCCGGCGCGCTGACCTCGCTGGCCAAGAAGTGCGTCACCGCCGAGGACCACCGCTGGCTGACCAGCGTGCACCCCAAGGACCCCGAGGGCGCGACCGTCCGCAAGTCCGTCGCCCAGCTCTACACCTCCGGCGCGACCGTCGCGTGGGCGAACTTCCACGGCGACCGCGCGGGCACCACGCTCGTGCTGCCGACCTACGCCTTCGAGCACAAGCGCTACTGGCTGCCCGAGGGCAAGGGCGCGTGGGCGCAGACCCGCGGCGGCGGCCACCCGGTGCTGGGCACCGAGGTCACCGGCGAGGCGGGCGTCCGCGAGTTCCGGGCCACCGTGCCCACCGCGCCCGGCCCCGAGGCGCTGCTGGACCTGCTGTTCGCCCTGCAGGACAAGGTGTACGGCGAGATCGCCCGCGCGGTGTCCGAGGTGCGGCTGCACCCGGTCGCCGAGAACGCCGACGCCGACAGCGTCGACGTCCGGACCGTGCTGCGCGACGGCGAGGTGACTGTCCACATCGGAGAGACCGTGGCCGCCACCGCGACCATCGGTGGTCTCCCGGACGCACCGAGCGGGTTCGACGGCCTGTCGACGCCGCTGACCACCGAGCTGGGCGAGTACCTGCCGTCGGCGCTGTTCGACGGCGGTACGCCCATCCGGGTCGGCTCCGTCCGGCTGGCCAAGAAGCCGCGCTCAGCGGACCTGCGGATCGTCGTCCGGCCCGGCGAGCCGAAGCTGGTCGACGAGGACACCCGGGTGGACATCGCCGTCTACGAGGGCGACCGGCTGGTCGCGGAGCTGTCCGAGGTCGGCCTGCGCGAGGGCGCCCCCGCGCACTTCCTGCACCGGTTGCACTGGGTCGCCCAGGTCGCCGAGGAGCCGACGTCCGCGCTCGCCCCGCGGCGCGTGGTGGTCCTCGGCCGCGAGGTCGACCCCGAGTTGGCGGCCGCCGCCGACGTCGCGGGCGTCGACGTCCAGTTCGGCACCGAGCGCCTAGCCGACGAGCCGACCGACGTGGTGTGGTTCTGGCGGTCGCTCGACCAGTCTGGTGTGGACGGTCTGCGGGCCGAGAACGAGCTGAACTTCACCAGCCTGCTCGACTCGCTCAAGGCGTTGTCGGAGAGCGGTTTCGGCCGCTCGCAGCGGCTCTGGCTGGTCACCGACCACGCCCAGGTCCTGCCCGGCGACACCGACACCCGGATCGCGGGCTCGACCCTGTGGGGCTTCGCCCAGGTGCTGCTCAACGAGTACCCGACCTACCGCCCCACCCTGATCGACACCGACAGCGTCGACGGCCTGCTGCACGAGCTGCGCTCCCGCGACACCGGCGACTTCCAGGTGGCCTACCGCGACGGCACCCGCTACGCCAAGCGCTTGCGCGCCTACGACGCCGAGGCCGACGTCGCCCGCAAGGTCGAGGTCCGCGACGACCGGACGTACCTGGTCACCGGCGGTCTCGGCGCGCTCGGCCTGGTCACCGCCGAGAAGCTGGTCGACCTCGGCGCCCGGCACGTCACCCTGGTCGGCCGCGGGGCCACCCCGGCGGCCGACGCGATCGACGTCTGGGAGCGCCTGAACGAGCGGGCGAAGGTCACCGTCCTGCAGGGTGACCTGGGCAAGGCCGAGGACGTCCAGCGGATCTTCGCGAGCCTGGACCTCCCGCTGGGTGGTCTGGTGCACGCCGCCGGTGGCCTGGCCGACGCGCCCATCCCGGCGCAGACCTGGGCGACGATCGACGGCCTGTTCGGCCCGAAGGTCTACGGTTCCTGGCTGCTGCACGAGGCCACCAAGGACATCCCCGAGCTGGAGTTCTTCGTCGCCTTCTCCTCCGCCGCCGCGGTCGTCGGTGGTGTCTCGCAGTCGAACTACGCCGCCGCCAACGCCTTCCTCGACCAGCTCTGCCACTACCGCGCCGCCCAAGGGTTGCCCGCGCTGGCGGTCAACTGGGGTCCGTGGTCGGAGGTCGGCATGTCCGCCCGGCTGAGCGAGCTGCACGTCAAGGCGCTCGAGCACGAGGGTGTCCGGTTCTTCACCCCCACGAAGGCGTTGCGGGCGTTGGCCGCCCTGCTCGGCAACGGCGCCCCGCAGGTCGCCGCCGGTGAGGTCGACTGGGCCAAGTTCACCGCGGCCAAGCCCGTGGTCAGCGGCCTCTACAGCGAGCTGTTCACCGCGGTCGAGGGCGACCGGGGCCTGGACCCCGACGCCCTGCGGGCGCTGCCGCGCGAGGAGCGGGTGGCCGCGGTCCGCGACTTCATCCGGGCCACGGTGGCGCGGATCCTGCAGGTCGAGGACATCGCCGACATCGAGGCGGGCACCGAGTTCGTCCGGATGGGGATGGACTCGCTGGCCTCGGTCGACCTGAAGAACACCCTGGAGGGCGCCGTGGGCGTGCCGCTGCCGTCGGGGGTCACCTTCGACTACCCGACCCCGACCCTGCTGGCCGAGTTCGTGGACCTGAGCCTCGCTGGAGAGAAAAGATGAGAAGCGACTGGACGCTGACCGCGACCTCGGCGCGGCACGCCGCCGAGCGCGGCGACCACCCGGCGGTGCTCTGCGAGGACCGCGTCGTCACCTACGCCGAGCTGCACCGGGAGTCCAACCGCACCGCGCACCGGCTGCTCGCCGCGGGCCTGCGCACCGGTGACCGGGTGGCCTACCTGGGCCTGGAGTCCGAGCACTACTACGAGATCGCCCTGGGCTGCGCCAAGTCCGGTGTCGTGCTGGTCCCGGTCAACTGGCGGCTCACCGCCGACGAGGTCGACCACATCCTGCGCGACTCCGGGGCCACGCTGCTCTTCGTCGAGCGCGAGTTCACCGCGCTGGCCGAGAAGATCCGCGACGAGCTGCCGAACCTGACCGGTGTCGTCGAGCTCGACACCGACGAGCGCGCCGCGGGCTTCCAGGAGTGGAAGGCACAGCACGGCGGGTCCACTGCGGACTTGACCGCGCCGACCGGGCCGGACGACGCGATCCTGCAGATCTACACCAGCGGCACCACCGGCTTCCCCAAGGGCGTCGTGCTGGCCAACCGGGCGTTCTTCACCCTGCCCGAGGCGATGGCCGAGGCGGGTGTGGCCTGGCTCGACTGGCTGCCGACCGACCGCAGCCTGATCTCGCTGCCCGGCTTCGGGATCGCGGGCATGGGCTGGTTCATGCACGGTTTCAACGCCGGTGCCACCAACGTGGTCATGCGGATGTTCGTCTCCGAGGAAGCCGTCCGCCTCATTGAGACAGTCGGGGTCACGATCACCTTCGCCGCTCCCGCGATGCTGCAGATGCTCATCGAGGAGCGCAAGGTCGGCCCGGACACCTTCACCTCGCTGCGCAAGGTGGCCTACGGCGCGGCACCGATCTCCTCGGCGCTGCTGGAGCGGCTGATCGAGGTGATGGGCTGCGAGTTCGCCCAGATCTACGCCGCCACCGAGACCGGCACCTGCGCGGTGTCGCTGCCGCCGGAGGACCACGTGCCCGGCTCGCCGCTGCTCAAGGCCGCGGGCAAGGCGTGTCCCGGCCACGAGCTCAAGGTGATCGACGGCCAGGGCAACGTGCTGCCGCCCAACGAGATCGGCCAGGTCTGCATCAAGACGCCCGCGCACATGCTGGGCTACTGGAACCTGCCCGAGGCCACCGCCAAGACGCTGATCGGCGACTGGCTGCACATGGGCGACGCCGGCTACCTCGACGAGGACGGCTACCTGTTCCTCTGCGACCGCATCAACGACACGATCATCCAGGGCGGGCAGAACATCTACCCGGCCGAGATCGAGAAGGCGCTGGCCGGGCACCCGGCCGTCGCCGACTCGGCGATCATCGGCCTGCCGCACCCGCTGTGGGGCGAGGCCGTGCACGCCTGCGTGATCGCCCGCGAACCGCTCACCCCGCGCGAGCTGATGGTCTTCCTGTCCGGCCGCATCGCCGACTACAAGATCCCCACCGAGTGGGAGTTCGTCGAGTCCATCCCCCGCAACCCCTCCGGCAAGATCCTGCGCCGCGTGCTGCGCGAGGACCGCCTGCCCACCGCCGAAAGGAACGCCTCGTGACCAGCACCGTCCGGATCGGCGCACTGCTGCCGACCCGCGAGATGGCCATCCTCGACGACTTCTCCATCAGCCCGCTGCTGGACTTCGCCCGCCGCGCCGAGGCGCTGGGCTACGACTCGCTCTGGACCGGCGACTCGCTGGTGGCCCGCACCCGGCTCGACCCGTTCGTGGTGCTCTCGGCCGCCGCCGCGGTCACCGAGAAGATCACCCTGGGCACCGGCGCGCTCACCGCGTCGCTGCGGCACCCGTTGCTGGGCGCCAACATGGTGACCAGCCTCGACCACGCCTCCGGTGGCGACCGCCTGGTCCTCGGCCTCGGCGCGGGCTTCCCGATGCCGGAGAGCGAGGACGAGTTCAACTCCGTCGGCGTGCCGTTCGACGGCCGGGTCGGCAGGCTCGACGAGACCGCGCGCTACTGGAAGACCGCGTGGTCGGCCCGCACCGAGGGCGCCGAGACCGCGCACACCGGCAAGCTGTGGCAGACCGAGCGCCTGGACCGGCTCGCCGCGCCCGCGACCAAGGGCGGCCCGCCGCTGTGGCTCGCGGGCAGCGACACCCCGCGCGTGCTGGCCCGCGTGGCCAAGCTCTACGACGGCTGGCTCCCCTTCCTGCCGACGGACTCCGCCTACGCCACCGCGTGGGACAAGATCCAGGAGCAGGCGGGCGACCGGCACATCACCCCCGGCCTCTACGCCACGGTGAACATCAACCCGGACGCGGTGAAGGCCAAGGCGCAGCTGGAGGACTACCTCCAGGGCTACTACGGCCGCTCGCTCGAGGTCATGTCCACCTTCCAGGCCTACGGCTGGGGCAGCGCCGACGACTGCGCCGAGTGGCTCGCGGGCTACATCCGCGCGGGCGCCCGGCACATCGTGATCCGGATCGGCTCGCTCGACCCGGGCGACCAGCTCGAGCAGCTGGCCGAGGCCGTGCTGCCCGCGGTGCGGGGGATCCTCTGATGGGCAGCTGGTTCGAACCCGCCGAGGTCGGCGCCGACGCCCCGCTGCGGCTGTTCCTGTTCCCGCACGCGGGAAGCGGCGGCGCGATCTACCGGAACTGGGACGGTCTGCTCACCCCGGACTTCGCCCAGCAGATCGTGTCCCTGCCCGGCCGCGAGAAGCGGTTCGGCGAGGACGCGTTCATGGAGATCGAGCCGCTGGTCGACGCGCTCTACGACGCGCTGCTCGACGAGCTCGACGACCGCCCGTACGCCTTCTTCGGGCACTGCCTCGGCGCGCAGCTGGCCTACCGGGTGGCGGTGTGCCTGCGCCGCGACGGCGAACGCGGCCCGATCCTGATCGGCGCCTCGGGCTGGTCGCCGGAGGGCTTCCAGCAGGCCACCTACGAGCAGAGCCAGATGCCCGAACCGGACCTGATCGAGTGGATGAAGACGCTCGGCTCGTTCCCGGAGGAGGTCTACGGCGACCCCCAGGTGATGCAGATGATCATCCCGGCGCTGCGCGCGGACCTGGCGGTCGTCTCGACCTACGTCGACGACGCCGCCGAGGTCGACATCCCGCTGGTCTCCTACAGCGGCAAGCAGGACCCGCTGATGTCGCCGGGCGCGATGGTCGCCTGGCAGACCAGGACCACCGAGTACCTGGGCAACAGCGAGTTCACCGGCGACCACTTCTACATCGACAACCCCGACCACGCGGTCGCGGTCACCGCGGACCTGACCCGGCACCTGGTGCGCAGGCTGGCCCCGGCATGACCGCCCCCGCCGAGGAACTGCTGCTCGCCCAGCTGCCCTTCGCCCGGCTGCTGGGCGTCCGGCTGGTCACGGCGACCAGGGAGGAGGTGCGCGCCGAACTCGACTGGTCACCGGAGCGCTGCACGGTGTTCTCGGTCATGCACGGCGGCGCCCTGATGGGCATCGCCGACACCGTGGGCGGCGTACTGGCCTACCTCAACCTCCCGGCGGGCGCCCAAACGTCCACAGTGGAGTCGAAGACGAACTTCCTGCGCGCGGTCCGGGCGGGCGTGGTCACGGCCGTGGCCACCCCGATGCACGTGGGTGCCCAGTTCATCGTCGCCCAGACCAACCTGCTCGACGACACCGGTGCCCTGGTCGCCCAGACCACCCAGACCCAGGCCGTCCTGCACCCCCGGCGCTGATTCATGACCTCCCGGGTAATCGCTATCGCTCGTCGACCCCGGCAGGCTGGTACCCAACGAGCTACCGAAGGAGACATCGTGACCACGACCGCCTCTCGCCCGACCGACCTCAAGGCCGCGACGCCCGCGGTCACCCTGCTCCGCCGCTTCCTGGCCCTGGACGCCGCTGTGACCACCGGCAACGGCCTGATCTACCTGCTCTTCTCCACCTGGGCGGCCGACCTGCTGGGCGTCTCCGCCTCCGGCTTGGTAGGCATCGGCATCTTCCTGACCGTCTTCGGCCTGGGTGTCGCCGCAGTCGCCGCCTCCAAGTCGCCCTCCCGCGCCGCCACCACGGTCATCATCGACGCCAACCTGCTCTGGGCCGTCGCCAGCGTCGTGGTCGCCGTCTTCGGCATCATGGGCGCGAACACGGTGGGCACGGTGTGGACCATCCTGCAGGCGGGCACGGTCGGCGGCTTCGCGCTGCTCCAGCTGTTCGCGCTGAACAAGGTCAAGAACGCCAAGTAGCCAGCAGGCCACACGGCAAGCAGGCCACACGGCAAGAACGGCAAGCAGGCCGCGCAGCCAGAACTCTGCTGCTACAGCCAGAACAGAGTGAGAGCCGCCTCCACAACGGAGGCGGCTTTCGCGCGTCCCGACCTTCCGGTCCCGCTTCCTTCCCGGTCCCTCCTCCTCCTTCTCCTCTTCCTTTCAGTTCCTTGTCCGTTTTTCCTTCATCATCAACCGCTTCCCCCAGCTAACCGCAGCGGTGAGGCCGACTTCGCTGGTACGCAAGTCCCGTTACGGATGCTCGATCTAGTGGACTTGCTTCGTGTGGGGGGAGAGTGCCGCTAAACTTGCCGTGGGTGGGGATGCCCTTACCCTGCCCTTTTCTCTCCACCGCGGTG
>NZ_BSTR01000050.1 GCF_030269645.1 Actinokineospora sp. NBRC 105648
TGTGGGGCCCCTAGAGCACCGCGGTGGAGAGCAAAGGGCAGGGTAAGGGCATCCCCACCCACGGCAAGTTTAGCGGCACTCTCCCCCCACACGAAGCGAGTCCACTAGATCGAGCATCCGTAGCGGGACTTGCTTTCCAGCGCGGTCGGCCTCACCGCTGCGGTTTGCTGGGGGACGGAACCTGTCGGGTGCCAGTGAGGCTGGGGTTTGGTCCGCCTCAGCGGGCTCGGGATCCTCTCTGTGGGCGGGTGGGGTGAGGGATCGCCGCCGCGGTGAAGGTAGGTTTCTGAACCTGTGTTCCGGAGGCATGTAGCTCCGTGTGCTGTTTCCGCTTTGGAAGTGTGGCGAGAGCGGACTGACAAGCGAACTGAAAGTCTGCGTGCAGCGGTCCGCCGACGTCTCTGGTGTCGCGCGGGATTCCGCCTTTCGACTCCGCAGTCGGGCGGAGACACCCGGTCCCGTGCGTGCAGTACCGGTGTGGTGGTGTTCGGGTTTTGCGCGTCCGCTGAAAGGGAACCGACGTGATCTGCGGGCATCGTTCTCCTCGTTGTCGCGGTGCGCCGGTGTGGGGTGCCGCACCACCTGGGGAGGGAACTGTGACCGATCGAGGGAGTGGGCGGGTTCGTGTGGTGGGGGAGCGGGGAGGTCGGCGATGAGCGGGGAGGACCGGTGGGTGCGCAGCCCGGTGAACCGGCTGCACCGGCACTGGGCGACGCGGCAGGGGTGTCGTTCGGTGTTGGTGTTGGTGCCGCACATCGTGGCCGGGACGAGGTTGTTCGAGTTGTTGCCGTTGCTGGAGAACGACCACCGGGTGCAGGTCGTGTTCACCCAGCCGGAGGCGTGGGAGACCTGGCAGGCGACGCAGGACTTCCTCACCGCGCACGGTGGGGTGGTGCTGCCCTGGGCGCAGGCCCGGAGTGGTGAGTACGACCTTGTGCTGGCGGGCAGCACCCGCGGGGTCGACGATGTGCGCGGGCCGGTGTTGTTGGTGCCGCACGGTGGTGGGTTGGCGCAGTACCGGCGCGGTCGTCCGGCCAAGATGGGTGAATCGTGGCAGCCGATCCTGAACGTGGACGCGGCTCAGTTGTTGCGGGACGGTCGGGTGCGGGCCGAGGCGATCGTGCTGACCCACGACCTGGAGCTCGAGGTGCTCACCCGGACCTGCGCGCAGGCGGCGCCGTTCGCGGTCGTGGCGGGGGACATCGCGTTCGACCGGTTGACCGCCAGTCTGCCCGCCCGGGCGGGCTACCGGGCGGCGCTGGGTGTGGCCGACGGGCAGGAGTTGGTCGTGGTCAGCTCGACGTGGTCGCAGGCGTCCGCTTTCGGGCGGCACCCAGGCCTGTTCGAGCGGGTGCTGCGGGAGCTGCCGCCGGACCGGTATCGGGTGGTTGGGTTGTTGCACCCGAACGTGTGGTCGCACCACGGCCGTTGGCAGGTGCGGACCTGGCTCGCCGACTGCCTGCGCGCCGGGCTCAGCCTGGTGCCGCCGGAGGCCGGGTGGGGCGCGGCGGTTGTCGCCGCCGACCAGGTGATCGGTGACTACGGGTCGGTGACCACCTTCGCCGCCGGACTGGGCAAGCCGGTGCTGATGGCGGCCGAGTCGGACGGGCCGTTGTTGCCGGGTAGCCCGAGCGCGGTGCTCGCCGACGCGGCGCCGCGGTGGCGGATGGAGTTGCCGTTGGTGCCGCAGCTGCGGGCGGCCGCCCTGGCCGCGACCCCGGAGCTGGGTGAGCGAGTCCGCGGGCTGCTCACCTCGCGGCCCGGTCAGGCGGCCGCGACCCTGCGGCGGACGATGTACCGGTTGCTGCGATTGGCCGAACCCGAGCAGGTCGTGTTCCCGGACCCGCTGCCGCCGCCTACCCTGCTGGCGTCATGAGCGACGACACCGTCTCCGGGCTGGCCGTGCGGGCGACCCGCACGGCCACCCCCGGGCGCCTGGAGCTGTGGCGCTGCGACTCGACCGGGCAGCCGGTGGACTTCCTGCTCGGCCACGCTGACCTGTCCACGCCGTGGTCGGCGGCGGACGTTCTGCTGTTCCCCGAACAACCCTGCCTCGCCGACGCGCGCGCCGTCGCCGCGCGTGAGCTGGGGCTGCTCCCGGGACTCGCGTTGGCCGCGGTCGGTCTGGCGGGCGGGTCGTGCCTGCTGTCCACTGCGGACGGTGACACCGCCGTGGTGCCGCCCGCGTCCTTGCGGGCGGCTGCCGCCCTGGGCTACCTCGGGACCCTGCTACGCCTGCGCGTCGCCGAGTTGCGGGCCGTCGTCCGGTCGGAGTCCGCGCAACCGGGCCTCGGCGCGTTCCAGCTGTGGACCGCCCACTTCGCCCGCCAGCCGGCGGGCCTCGGTGAAGTGCCCCTCGGCGACGTCGAGCTCACCCTGCTGCTGGCGGATCTCACCGAGGGCGAGGAGGGCGTCGACCTGGTAACTCGCTGACCCGGAATCGCGCAGGACGGTCAGGGCCCGCTCCAGCCTGGCGAGCGCGGGCTCGAACCCCCCGACCTGGGCCTCGACCCGCGCCAGCGCGATGTCGACCTTGGCAGCGTCGCCGTGGTCGGACATCGCCTCGAAACCGTCGCGAGCCGACTCGAGTTCCACCGCCGACTCGCGGAGCCGACTCGCGGCCAGCAGCGCCTCGCCGATGCGCCGGTGCCGCAGGGCGACACCGCGGGGGATGCCCAGCTCGTCCTCGATGGCGAGGCTGGCGCGGAACCGGGCCAGCGCGTCCTCGGTGTCGCCCCGGCCCTGGGCCGCCATGCCGAGCTGGTAGAGCGCGACCGACTCGTTGGTCCGGCTCCCGGCGTGCCGGGCCAGGTCCAGGGCGCGCGCGCACTCGGTCCGCGCCTCGTCGAAGCGGTGCAGGTCGAGGTAGGCGCGGCCGAGCTGGCAGCGCAGCCGGGACTCGGCGACGGTGTTGCCGCACCGCTGGGCGGCCGGGATGCCGATCCTGTGGGAGGCGATCCACTGCTGGTAGTGCTTGCGGTAGAGGAACAACTCCCAGAGCGCCTCGCAGACCTGCCACGCGAGGTCGTCCCACCCGCGCTCAGCCGCGTCGGTGAGCACGGCGAGCAGGTTGGGCAGCTGCCCGTCCAACCAGTCCACGGCCGCGCTCGCCCGCTCGAACGGCGGCTCGGCGCCCCGGTAGTGCTGGGCGACCTCGCTCACCCGCCACCGGTTCGGGATCACGACCAGGTTCGCCCGGGTGGCGCTGTGCAGGAACCACTCGGCGATCGACCGCCGCGCCCGGTCGACCTCCTCGCTGCTCTGGTCGGGGTGGTCGCGCGCGTGCAGGCGCACCAGGTCGTGGTAGCGGTACCGGTCGCTGTCGACCTCTTCGAGCAGGCTGGCGTCCACGAGTGCTTGCAAGGCGTCCTCCGCGTCGTCCTTGGCCATGTCGGCGGCGGCAGCGGCCACGCCGACGTCGAACTCCGGACCGGGGTGCGCGCTCGCCAATCGGTAGAGCCGCGCCTGTTTCTCGTGCAGGGCCTGGTAGGACAGGTCGAAGGCCGCGTGCACCGGCGACTCGCCGTACGCGGCGAGCTTCGCCAGCCGGTGGCGCTCGTCCCGCAGCTCCGCGACCACCCGGGCGACCGGCCACCGGGGCCGGGCCGCCAGCCGGGCCCCGACGACGCGCAGCGCGATCGGCAACCGCCCGCACAGCGACACCAGCTCGCCGACCGCCGCCCGCTCGGTGCCGACCCGGCGCGCGCCCAATGAGCGGATCACCAGGTCCACCGCCTGTTCGTGCGGCAGCGGGAGCAGCTCGACGAACTCCGCGCCCTCCATGTGCAGCCCGCTGAGCCGCAGCCTGCTGGTGACCAGCACCATCGAGTCCTCCGAGGCGGGCACCAGCGGTCGCACCTGCGCGGCGGAGACCGCGTTGTCCACCAGCACGAGCAGCCCGCGCCGGGTGGTCAGGCTGCGGAACAGCGCGGTCTGCTCGGCCAGTTCCACCGGCACCCGGTCCGGCGGGACCCCGAGGCCGCGCAGGAAGCCGCCCAGCACCTGCTCGGTGGATACCGCGCCCTCGGCGGAGAAGCCGCGCACGTCGGCGTAGAGCTGCCCGTCGGGGAAGCGCGCGGCGTTGCGCGCCGCCCAGGCCACGGCCAGGGCGGTCTTGCCGACGCCGCCGGTGCCGGTGAGTACGACCAGGCCCGGGCGACCGGTGCCGCCTGCCACCTGGTCGACCCTGGCCATTTCGGGCGACCGGTCGGCGAAGTAGGCCGCGGGCGGCGGCAGCTGCCAGGGGACCGTGGCGCGTGCGACGTCCTGGTGGATGTGCACGCCGCCGTGGATCACCCCGGACTGCACCGACGGCGCGGCCACCACACCGGCGATGCTGTTGCCGGTCTGAACGGGTACTCGCCCGGTGTTCTCGGAATTGCGCTGGTCATCGCGACCGGTCCCCATGTGCGCCCCCTTCTCCGCCCTTCTTGCAGGGTAGGAACCAGCCGCGCGGCACGGCACCGCCGCTCGGTGACTGCCCCCGAAGTAGTGGCGACAACCCACCGTGACGTGCCCGATCGCGCCCCTCGCGCCCCCGCGTTCCCCCATTCGCCATTAGCCCGCCCGGCGAGGTCCCCCTGTATTCGTCGCTCACCTCGCGGCGACCGCTACGCCCGACTGGGTCACACCCACGAGTCGCCTGGCCTGGGCACTTCTCGTGAACGGGCGCGCTGGTTGACCCGAACAGGCCGGCCGGGTCGTTTCCCGGACACCGCCCGTGCGGTTGACGTTCGCCTACGCGCGTGCCGGGGCTGAATACGCAAAGCGTTTCAGCTTTGTCCGTAATATGTCCAAAGTGGAATGGCCGAATTCCTCTCGACGGTCGTGGGATCTGTTTTGTGCCGGAGAACCCCGGGTACTGGGTGTTCGGCGGGCCGCGATCGCGAGCCGCGCGGAGTTCGGACGGATGGAGCCATGGATGAGTGACGCGGAACTGACTGCCCTGTCGAGGGAAGAGCTGGCGGCCGAGGCGGGGGTGGCGTTGCCGGACAAGGAGGTCTACTCCCTGCTCGACCTCAACGTCGACCTCGACATCGGACTCGACCTGGCCGCTCCGGTCGACCTGGCCGTGGCGGCCAACGCCAACGTGGCGGCCCCGATCGACGCCGCGGTGGGCGCCAATGTGCTCTCCGACGGGTCGACCGCGCAGGCGTTGTCCGACCAGGGTGTGCTGATCAACCAGGGGCTCAGCGGCGAGGCCGTGGCGAACTCCAGCCAGGACAGCGTGATCGACCAGGCCGAGCCCGCGACCCAGGCCCCGGCGCAGACCCCGGCCGCCGGTCCGGTGAGCTCGAACGCCGGTGTGGTGCCCGACGACATCTCCGGCGCGCTCGACGGCGGCCTGCTCAACGTCGACGTCAACCTCGCCGCCGACCTGGACCTGGCCGCCCCGATCAACGGCGCCGTCGCGGCCAACGCCAACGTGGCCGCGCCGATCGACGCCGCGGTGTCGGCCAACATCGGCTCGACCGGGTCGGAGGCGACCGCGGTCGCCCAGCAGGACGCGATCATCAACCAGGACATCGACGCCAACGCCGAGGCGACCGCGGACCAGAAGTCCGACCTGCGCCAGTGAAGGGACCCGCATGAGCACCACCTCCGGGTCTGAGGTCGCGCCCGGGCGGGACACCACCCGCCCGGGCGCGGCCCCGCGGCGGGCCGACGGGATCGAGCTGATCGGCGAGATGCGCGGTTCCGGCTACCGCCGCCCACCCGCCCTCGTCCGCCGCGTGGACGGCCAAGTGGTCCAGCTGACACCGTTGCTCTACGCCGTGCTCGCGGCTGTCGACGGTGAGGCCGACCACGACGAGATCGCCGCGCGGGTCCGCGCCGCCACCGGGCGCGGGGTGACCGCGGCCGACGTGGACCTGTTGATCCAGGCCAAGTTGACGCCGCTGGGCGTGCTGCGCCTGCCCGACGGCAGCGAGCCGACGCCGCGCAAGGCCACGCCGCTGCTGGGCCTGCGGATGCGGCACGTGATCTCCGACCCGGACCGCACCCGGCGGATCACCGCGCCGTTCGCCCGGCTGTTCAACCCGGTGCTGGTGGTCGCGACCCTGGCCGCCTTCGCGGCGGTGTCGTTCTGGGTGCTGTTCCACAAAGGACTGGCGGGCGCCACCCGCCAGGTGTTCGAGCAGCCGCCGCTGCTGCTGCTGGTGATCGGCGTGACCATCGTCTCGGCGGGCTTCCACGAGTTCGGCCACGCCGCCGCCGCCCGCCGCGGCGGCGCCACCCCGGGCGCGATGGGCTTCGGCCTCTACCTGATGTGGCCGACCTTCTACACCGACGTCACCGACAGCTACCGGCTCGGCCGCGCGGGCCGACTGCGGACCGACCTCGGCGGTCTGTACTTCAACACCCTGGTCGCGGTCGGCATGTTCGGGCTCTGGTGGGTGTCCGGGTGGGACGCGCTGCTGCTGGTGATCGCCACCCAGATCCTGCAGATGGTCCGCCAGCTGGCGCCGATGGTCCGCTTCGACGGCTACCACGTGCTCGCCGACCTCACCGGCGTCCCCGACCTCTACCAGCACATCAAGCCGACCCTGCTCGGCCTGCTGCCGAACCGGTGGCGCACCCCGTCGAACCTCAAGCCGTGGGCCAGGGTGGTGGTGACCCTGTGGGTCGTCGTCGTGGTCCCGCTGCTGCTGCTCTCCACCGCGACGATCGTGCTGACGCTGCCGCGCGTCCTCGGGACCGCGTGGGCGGGCATGGGCCGCCAGTGGCAGGCCGCGACCACCGACTACGCCGACGGCGACATCGCCGGCGTGCTGGTGCGCGCCTTGGCCATCCTGGCCGTCGGACTGTCCATTGTGGGCGTCGGCCTGATGCTGGCCCGGTCCGTCCGCAGGCTGGTCACGCGCACCTGGAAGCGGACCGAGGGCAAACCGCTCCGCCGGGCCCTGGCCGGCCTGACCGCCGCCGCCGTGCTCATCGCCCTGGCCTGGGCGTGGTGGCCCGCACCCGACCGCTACCGCCCGATCCAGCCCGACGAGCGCGGCACCGTGGTCGACATCTTGCACGCGGTCCAGACCAAGCGACTCCCGGCCGCGTCCTCGTCCGCCCCCACCGTGACGACGAAGACGGTGTGGCCGCAGTCGGCGGCACGACCCACCAAGGAACGCCCCACGCTGGCCATGGTGCTCGTACCCGTTGCGCGCCAAGGGGGTCCGGCCCCCACAGCCCCCACGTGGGTCTTCCCCTTCGACCGCCCGGACCCGCCCGGCCCCGGCGACAACCAGGCCCTCGCCGTCAACACCACGCACGGCTCGGTCCGCTACGAGGTCAGCTTCGCCCTGGTCTGGGTCACCGACGGCGAATCGACCAACCGCAACGAGGCCTGGGCACTGGCCAGCTGCCGGGACTGCACCACGGTCGCCATCGCCTTCCAGGTGGTCCTCATCGTGGGTCAGGCGGACGTCGTCGTACCGGAGAACATCGCCGTCGCCATCAACCACTCCTGCGTCGAGTGCGTGACCTACGCGCTGGCCTCCCAGCTGGTCATCACCCTGCCCGGCGACCTCAGCCCCGGCGCCAAGGCCCGCCTGGACGAGATCTGGGCCCGGCTCGCGGACCTGGCGCAGAACATCCAGGGCATGTCGGCACAGCAGATCCAGGACGCGCTGCAACAGGTCAAGGTCGACATCCTGACCGTGGTCAGCCAAGAGGGCGGCACAACCCCCACCCCATCCACCGCCCCGACGACCAGCGGCAGCACCGCACCGACGACGACCGTGACGGCGCCATCTGTCTCGGGCACCTCTTCGCCCGCGACGACCACCACGAGCCAGTCCGCCGTCACCACCACGACAACCCCGAGCCGGACAACGGCATCCGCCTCAAGCACCCCCAACAGCACAACCACGCCACCCTCGCCAACAACAACGCAGGCCCCCCTCACCAGCCCACCCACATAAGAACACCGCCACCACCCCGCCCCCCAGTTGCGGCGGCTCGCCAACCCCGCCCGGCAACCACCCCGCGCAGCACCGCTGCCCTCCAACCCCGACCCCACCCCCAGGCAGCACCGGCCCCTCCGAGCCACCCGGCGACCCCCCCCGCCCCCTGCATCTCATACGCAGCCAAAACACGGGCTGGACTGGTCTGTCAAGGCATTCCTCCCGCCTTGACAGACCAGTCCAGCCCGTAGTCACACTTGGCGTAGGGGAAGCAGGCCCCTGAACCCAGGACGGCACAAGGACGCTCGGTGATCATCTTTACCGACCCCGCGGCATCAGGACGCCCAGCCCCGTCAAGCGGCTCACCCGCCCCGCTGTCCCACCGGCCGGGCGAATGTCCGGTTCGTGTCAGTCTGGAACGGTAACGTGATCGCGGGGGTACTTTTAGCAAGGGGGGAGGACATCGGTGACCGTTCACACCGATGAGGACGACCTGTTGAGCGAGCTGCTCCGGCCGATCAGGCTCACCGGCGTCTTCCACAGCTGGTGGCTGCTGCGCACGCCGTGGTCGATAGAGGGCGACTCGGAGAGCACCTGCGCGGTGCTGCACTACATCGCCGAGGGTTCGTGCTGGATCAGCGCCGACGGCGTGCCGCCGACCCACCTGCAGCAGGGTGACCTGGCCATCTTCCCGACCGGGGTGGCGCACCGGATGTCCGACCAGCCCGACCGGGTCGGCACCCCGCTGCGCGCGCTGCTCGCCGCCCGGGCGCCCGGGGCCTCGGACCGGCTGGTGCACGGCGGCGACGGCGCCCAGTCCCGGGTCCTGTGCGCCGGGCTGCACTTCGACGCCAGCGCCGCGTCCTCGCTGTACCGGGCACTGCCCTGGATGATGGTGCTCGAGCGGGAGCGGGTCGAGCGCGAGCCGCTGCTCCGGGACGTGATCAACCTGCTGGTCGCCTACCAGGGCGGTGACGTGCCCGGCTCGCAGGTCATCACGCTGCGGGCGTTCGAGATGGCCTTCGTGCTGACCCTGCGGCCGCTGCTCGGCGGGATGATGGAGCGGCCCGAGGTGCTCGCCGCGCTGCAGCACCCGGGCATCAGCAAGGCGCTGCTGATCATGTACACCCGGTTCGCCGAGCCGTGGACGATCGAGTCGCTGGCCCGCGAGGTGGGCATGTCCCGCTCGGCGTTCACCGCCAGCTTCCGGGAGCTGGTCGGTGAGGGCCCGGCGCGCCACCTGGCCTCGCACCGGATGCGCGAGTCGGCCCGGCTGCTCGCCGAGAGCAGCATCCCGCAGAGCGCGCTGCCGCAGCGGGTCGGCTACAAGAGCGCCGTGGGCTTCCACCTGGCGTTCCGCAAGTGCTTCGACATGACGCCGGGGGAGTACCGGCAGAGCTTCCAGCGCACCGCGGGCTGAGCGAGGCCGAGAACTGGACGATAGTTAACAGCCCCCGGTCTCCGGTTCATTGATCCCCTTCCGACAGTTGGGCACGCTTGGGGGGCACTGGCACACCGGGTGGTTCGGGGGAGGAACACCGTGTCGCGTTGTCGCACGCGGTCGGTTGGATCATGAACATCCTGATAGCGGGCGCGGGGATCGGCGGGCTGGTCGCCGCGCTGAGCCTGCACGACGGCGGGCTCGACGACCTGCGGGTCATCGATGCCGCGCGCGAGCTGCGGCCGCTGGGCGCCGGGGTCAACCTGCGCCCGAACGCGGTGCGCGAGCTGGCCGCGCTCGGCCTGTACCGCCCGATCGCCGACGTCGCCGTCCCGATCGAGGAAGTCCACTACCACAACCAGCACGGCGACCTGATCTCCCGCGAGCAGCGCGGCCGCGGCAGCGGCTACCACTGGCCGCAGCTCGCCGTGCGCCGCGGCGCGCTGCAGGGCATCCTCGCCGAGGCGGTGCGCACCCGCCTTGGGGAGCACCGCGTCCGCGCGGCCACCAGGGTCACCGGCGCCACCGCTGTCGACGGCGGCGTCCGGGTGGACGTGCTGCGCGACGGTGAACCCACCACCTTCGAGGCGGACGTGCTGATCGGCGCGGACGGCCTGCACTCGGCCGTTCGCCGCGCGGTCAGCAGCTCCGAGTCCGCGCCGGTGTGGAACGGCATGGTGGTCTGGCGCGGGATGACCTGGGCGCCACCGCCCGCGCGCGCCGGTCGGGTGGTCATCGCCGGAGACGGCGTGCGCAAGGTCGTGCTGTACCCGGTGGCCCCACCCCGGGCCGACGGGCAGGTGCTGCTCAACTGGGCGGTCTCGGTCCGGCACGAGGACCACGACGGCGCCGACCGGACCGACTGGAACCGACCCGTCCCGGCGGCCAAGGTCGCCGCGGGCTTCCCGGGCTGGCGGGTCGCGGGCATCGCGCTGACCGACCTCTTCGAGGGCGCGGACAGCTGCTTCGAGTACCCCCTGCTCGACCGCGACCCGCTGCCCACCTGGTCCAGCGGCACCACCACGCTGCTCGGCGACGCCGCGCACGCCATGCACCCGATGGGGTCCAACGCCACCACCCAGGCGGTGGTGGACGCCCGGGCGTTGGCCTACTTCCTGGCCACCGACCCGGACCCGGCGCGCGCCATCGCGGCCTACGAGCGCCACCGCCGCCCGGTGACCTCCCGGATCCAGCTCGCCAACCGGGCGATGGGCCCGGAGGCGGTGATCGACCTGGTCGCCGAGCGCGCGCCCGCGGGGTTCGCCGCGGTCACCGACGTCGTGCCGTCGGCCTCGCTCGACGCGGTCGGCGACCGGTACGCGGTGCTGGCCGGCTTCGACCGGGACAGCGTCAACCGGCGGTCGCCCTACGACATCCGGCGCGCCCGGCTCGTCGACTCGGCGGCGCTGGGCGCCTGAGCCGGTCCCACCGCGGGCCCCACGAGGCGGCCCGCGCGATCACAGCACCGACACCCCAGCACTGACAGCGAAGAGCCGACATCACAGCACTGACACGGCACTGACACCCACAAGCACTGACACCCACGAGCAGTCACACCACTCGAACACCACGGCACTCACACCACCAGAGCGAAGAGGAAGCATGACCCGCACCGGGAAGCAGTACCTGGAATCGCTCCGCGACGGCCGTCAGGTCTGGCTGGACGGCGAACTGGTCACCGACATCACCACGCACCCGGCGTTCCGCAACACCGCCAAGTCGATCGCCGACCTCTACGATCTCACCCACGAACCCGCGCTCGTGGACACGTTAACCGTGCCCGGTGCCGACGGGGACCGGGTGCACCGCGCGTACGAGATCCCGCGCAGCTATGAGGACCTGGTCGCGCGGCGCAAGGCGTACAAGGTGTGGTCCGAGGCCAGCTTCGGGTTCCTCGGCCGCTCGCCGGACTACATGGCCGGTGGCATCGCCGGGTTCCAGGCGGTGCCCGACATCTTCGCCACCGACACCTTCGACGGCCGGGCGAACGTCGAGGCCTACCACCGCCGGATGTCGCAGGGCGACCTGTACCCGACCTTCACCATCACCAACCCGCAGATCGACCGCACCAAGCCCGCCTCCGAGCAGGAGGAGGACGACCTCTACGTGCGGGTCGTCAAGGAGCAGGACAATGGCATCGTGGTGCGCGGCGCCAAGATGATCGGCACCGCCGCGGTGTTCGGCGACGAGGTCATCGTCGGCACCATCGAGCCGCTGGCCCCGCAGGACGTGGAGTACGCGCTGTCGTTCTCCATCCCGATCGACACCCCCGGGCTCAAGTTCATCTCGCGCACCTCCTACGAGGCCGCCGCGCGCAGCGTCTTCGACAACCCGCTGTCCTCGCGCTTCGACGAGAACGACGCGCTGCTGGTGTGCGACGACGTGTTCGTGCCGTGGGAGCGGGTGCTGGTCTACCGCGACGTGCGCGCCTCGCTGCTGCAGTGGTGGGGCACCGCGGCGTGGCCGAACTTCGTGCACCAGGCCGCGACCCGGTTCTGGACCAAGATGGAGTTCCTCTCCGGCCTGGCCATCCTGATCGCCAAGGCGAACAACAGCTACGAGCTGCCGCCGGTGCAGAACCAGATCGGCAAGATCATGGGCTGGCTGACCATCGCGCGCTCGATGGTGCTCGCCGCCGAGGCCGCGTACGAGCCGGTGCCCGGTGGCGAGGGCGTGCGGATCAACAACGAGATCGCCTCCGCGCACCGGGCGATGTCCGGTGACCTGTACCCGAAGATGCTGCAAGAGGTGAAGCTGATCGCGGGCGGTGGCCTGATCCAGCTGCCCGCCAGCGGCCTGGACCTGCTGCACCCGGAGCTGGGCGGGCTGGTCAAGAAGTACGTGCGCTCGCCGGGGCACCCGGCCGAGCGGCGGATGAAGCTGTTCAAGCTGGCCTGGGACGCGCTCGGCTCGGAGTTCGCCTCCCGGCACGAGCAGTACGAGCGCTTCTACCACGGCGCGCCGCACATCTACTTCCCCTCGATCGTCCGCGACGGCAACCCCGAGCTGCTCGAGGCGCTGGTGGAGAAGTGCATGAGCGGCTACGAGCTCGCCGACGAGCCCGGCGTCGCGGGCTGAGCGGCCCGCGAAACCGACCCGGTACCTGACCCCGGCCACCCGGCCACCACGAGGAGACCCACGATGGACCCAGTCGCCCGGCGCGCGCTCGCGCTGCTCGCCTGCATCCAGTTCCTGCTCATCCTCGACACCGCGATCATCAACGTCGCCGCCCCGTCGATCGGCGCCGACCTGCACATCTCCCCGGCCGAGCTGTCCTGGGTGGCCAACGCCTACCTGGTGACCTTCGGCGGGTTGCTGCTGCTCAGCGGCCGGGCGGCGGACCTGCTCGACCGGCGCACCCTGCTCGTCGCGGGCCTGGGCGTGCTCGTCGCGGGGTCGATCGCGGGCGCGGTGGCCGGTGACGCGCTGCTACTGGTCGCGGGTCGCGCGCTGCAGGGGATCGGGGCGGCCGCCGCCGCGGCGTCGGCGTTCGCGGTGCTCATCGACTTGTTCCCGGAGGGCCCGGAGCGGCACAAGGCGCTCGGGGTGTTCGCCGCGATGGCTGGTGCGGGCGGTGCGACCGGCACGGTGCTCGGCGGGGTGTTGACCAGCTGGCTGGGCTGGCGGTCCACCTTCGGGCTCAACATCCTGGCCGGTCTCGCGCTGGCGGTGCTCGCGGCGCGGGTGGTCGGGCCGACGGTGCGGCGGCGCGGCGCGGCGGGTGGGTTCGACCTGGGTGGCGCGCTGCTGTCCACGGTCGGTCTCGGTCTGTTGGCCTTCGCGCTGGTGAACACCGGTGTCGACGGGTGGACCTCGCCGCGCACCGTGGTGCCGGGGGTGGCGGGGGTGCTGTTGCTCGGTCTGTTCGCGGTGGTGGAGCGGCGGGTGTCGGCGCCGCTGATGCCGCCGGAGGTGCTGCGCAGGCCGCTGCTGCGCACGGCGAACCTGCTCTCCGGGCTGGCCCAGGTGGTGCTGTTCCCGATGTTCTTCCTGATCAGCGTGCACATGCAGACGGTGCTCGACTTCACCCCGGTGCAGGGCGGGCTCGCGCTGCTGCCGCTGTCGGTCACGGTGATCCTGGTGGCGGGCAACACGGGCCGGGTCATCGGCCGGTTCGGGCTGCGGGCGGTCATGGTCGTCGGGTTCGTGATCGTGACCGCCGGCCTGGCCTGGCTGTCCCGGCTGCACCCGGACGGCACCTTCGTCGGCGACGTGCTCTTCCCCAGCCTGCTGCTCGGTGTCGGCCTGCCGCTGGTGGCGATCACCACCAACGTGGCCGCCACCCTGCAGGCCGCGCCGGAGGAGGTCGGCCTGGCCTCCGGTCTGATCAACACCAGCCAGCAGTTCGGCTCGGTGATCGGCCTGGCGGTGCTCAGCGGGGTCGCCGCGGCGTGGACCCTGGACTCCGCCGACCCCACCTCCGACGCGGCGCTGACCAGCGGGTTCAGCGCGGCCTTCGTGGTCGGCGCGGTGCTCGCGCTGGTGGCCACCGCGATCGCGACGACCCTGCGGGTCGGGGCGCCCGAACCGGCCCCGGCCACCGCCGGGACGAATGCTCAATCACCCGACACCACAGCTCATTGAACCCGTTCCGCGGTTTCCGCAGGCTGTACAGCGGGGCACGACACCGCTACCCAACACCGATGAAGGGCACTGAAACCCATGTCTGACGAACGCCGATACCTCGTGATCGGAGCCCAGGGCTTCCAGGGCGCGGCGGTCGCCCGCGCCCTGCTGGCGGGCGGGCACGAGGTCCGTGGCTTCGCCAAGGCGGGCGGCACCCCCGCCCCCGGGGCACCCGAGGTGCCGACGGTGACCGGCGACCTGGCCGACCCGGCCGTGGTGCGCGCCGCGTTCGAGGGCATCACGCACGCCTCGGTGGTGCTGCCGCTGGTCTACGACGCCGAGCAGGTCGTCACCTTCGCCCGCAACGTCGCCGAGGCCGCCAAGGCCGCCGGGGTGACCCGGCTGGTCTACAACACCAACACCCCGGTGCCCGCCGAGACCACCCCGTACGCGGCGTACGAGACCCGGCGCGCCGCCGAGGCGGTGTTCACCGGCGCGGGCCTGCCGCTGGTCGTGCTGCGCCCGCCGGTGTACCTGGACAACCTGTTCAGCCCGTGGAACGGCCCGGCGCTGATCAACGACGGCGTGCTGGCCTACCCGCTGGCCGAGGACCGCAGGGTCGCCTGGCTCTCGCACGCCGACCTGGCCGCGGCCACCGTCGCCGCGCTGCACCGGCCGGGCATCGAGGGCACCGTCCTCGCCCTCGGCGGCCCCGAGGCGGTCACCGGTTCGGAGCTGGCCACGGCGTTCGGCGCCGCGCTCGGGCGCGAGGTGAGCTACCTGCCGCTGGAGGTCGGCGCGTTCGAGGCCGGGCTGCGCGAGGTCGTCGGCGCGGACGCCGCGGCGGGCGTCAGCGGGATCTACAAGTGGGCCGCGCAGAGTTCGGACCCCGAGCTGTTCACCGTGGACCACGACGAGGTGACCCGGGTCCTGGGCATCACGCCGACCCCGATCACCGAGTGGGTCGCCGCGCAGCACTGGGAGGTCTGGGCCGGGCAGCCTGCCTGAGCCCGGTGATCCCGGACCCGCGCTGGGGGCGCGGGTCCGGGGCACCGCGGGGGAACATCGGGTGAGTGCCGGGGCAGTACTCCCCGGCGGAGGATCAGGGGGATTCTCGATGGCTTCGGCTGTCGCTGTGGTCGGAGTCGGCTGCGCCCTGCCCGGCGCGCGGACTCCGGACGACCTGTGGCGATTACTGGTGCGGGCGGGCACGGCCGTCGGGCCCGCCCGTCCCGGCACCGCACTGGCGCGCGCGGGCCTGCTGGCCGGTCTCGACGCGTTCGACGACCTGGACCGCTTCGACATCGACCGGGCCGAGTCGGCCCGGATGGACCCGCAGCAGCGGGTGTTGCTCACCGTCGTCGACGAGGCCGTCGCCGACGCGGGCCTGGACCGCTCGCGACTCGCGGGCAGCCGCACCGCTGTCTACACCGGACAGTCCAATTCGGACCACTGGGACGCTCGCGCGGCCCGCGGTGACCTGGCGCTGGGGGACTTCCCCGGCAGCCACCAGCGGGCGCTGCTGGCCGGCCGGGTGAGCCACGTGTTCGACCTGCGCGGACCCGGCGTCACCGTCGACGCCGCCCAGGCCTCCTCGCTGGTCGCGATCCACCTCGCCTGCCGCGCGCTGCGCGCCGGGGACGCCGACCTCGCCATCGCGGGCGGGGTCAACCTGCTGCTCGGACCGCACGCGGGCACGATGCTCACCGCGGGCGGCGTGCTCTCGCCGCGCGGGCGCTGCGCGTTCGGCGACGCCGAGGCCGACGGCTTCGTGCGCGCCGAGGGCGCGGCCGCGGTCGTGCTCAAACCGCTGGCCGCCGCACGCGCCGCGGGCGACCGGATCCGCGCGGTCATCGCCGGCAGCGCGGTGAGCAACGACGGCCGTGCCAAGGAATCCCTGCTGCACCCCAGCGAACACGGCCAGGCCGAGGCGATGCGCTGGGCGTACGCCGACGCCGGGATCGACCCGGCCGAGGTCGACTACGTCGAGGCGCACGGCACCGGCACCAGGATCGACCTGGCCGAGCTCGGTGCGCTGAACCAGGTCCTGGCCCCCGGCCGACCGCCGGGCCGACCCTGCCTGGTCGGCTCGGTCAAGACCAACATCGGTCACGCCGAGGCCGCCGCGGGGGTCGCGGGCCTGGTCAAGGCCATCCTGTGCCTGGAGCACGACGCCGTGCCCGCCAGCCTGCACCTGCGCCAACCGCACCCGGCGGTCGACTGGGACCGGGTCCCGCTGGTGGTCCCCACCGGGCTCACCCCGCTCCCGCGCCGCGACCGGCCCGGGGTCGTCGCGGTCAACGGCCAGAGCATCTCCTCGACGAACGTCCACGTAGTCCTCACCCGGGCCTGACCCGGTCCCGACCCGGACACCGAACCCCACCAAGCGAAGCCAGTACCCCCACCGCCTTCGGTCCCGCCGGGCCGACGGCGTCCCAGCACTACCCCATTTCCAGGAGCGACCTTGTCCTTCAACGCCGCTGTTGCCCACAATTCCGCGCTGTTGCACGGCAACGACTTCCAGATCGAGCGGGTCCGGGCCATCGACCCGCTGGGCGCCGACGAGGCGTGCCTGCGGCTGCGCGAGATGAACGCGGCCGCCGACATCCCGGCTATAACCGCGGCCCTGCGCGGCCTGTTACCCGACGCCGAGTCCGCCCGCGGCTACGACATGGACACCTGTCTGGCCGTCATGCGCGATCTCGGCATGTTCCTCGGATCCCTGAAGCGGCACGGGGTGGAGCCGCTGGAGCTGGTACCGGAGGCCACCCCGCTGCTGCTCGACCTTGGTGTGCGCACCGACATGATCCCGCGCGACACCGTGCACCACTACTGCACCTGGAACCCCACCGATGACCGCCGCCGGATGTACACCGGCGACGAGCAGGAGGACCACCTGCAGAACTCGGTCCGGCTGGTGTTCCCGCACCTGCGGGCCGCCCTGGAGCTGGTGCACCTGCTGCGCGGCATCGAGCCGACCGACCCGAAGTTCGCCGTGCTGGTCGACGCGCTCGACCGCGAGCTCACGCCGATGGTCACCTCGATCGACGGCGTGCTCAAGAACGTCACCCCGAAGTTCTTCGCCACCGTGCTGCGGCCCTACTTCGAGGAGATCGACGTCGCGGGCCAGACCTACCTCGGCCCGGCCGCGGCGCAGGTCCCGCTGTGGCTGGTGGACGAGGTCGTCTGGGCCTCGGACCGCGGCGCCCCGGACTACCTGGACTTCCTGCACCACTCGGTGCCCTACAGCCTGCCCCGCTGGCGCGAGCTGCACGAGAGCTGGGTGGGCGCGCCGTCGCTGGTGACCCGGCTGCTGCAGGCGCACGCCGAGGAGGGCGACTCGCCGTGGACGGCGCCCACGCTGCGGGCCAGCGCGGTCGCGATCGCCCGGATGATGCGCACGATCGTGGTGTTCCGCGGCAGGCACCTGGGCATCGCCCGGCAGGCCTACCAGGAGGACCTGCGGCTCTACCCGGTCGGCAGCGGTGGCGCCAGCGTCGAGCTGCTGCGCGAGATCATCGACCTGACCAGGGAGAACTCGCAGCTGACCGCGCGGGTGGGCAAGCCGCGCGCGCACCCGGTCGAGGTGAGCGCGTGAGGATCACCATCGCAGGGGCCGGGATCGGCGGGCTCACCGCGGCGCTGAGCCTGCACGCCGCCGGGTTCGACGAGGTCACCGTGCTGGAGTCGGTGCCCGAGATCGCGCCGATCGGGGTGGGCCTGAACATCCTGCCCAACGCCATCCGGGAGTTCGACGAGCTCGGCGTCGCCGACCGGCTGCTCGAGGTGGCCGTGGCCACCGGCAGCCTGTCCTACTACAACCGGTTCGGCAGCCTGATCTGGAACGAGCCGCGCGGGATCGGCGCCGGGTACCGCTGGCCGCAGCTGTCCATCCACAGAGGACGGTTGCAGCGGGTGCTGCTCGACGTGGTGCGCGAACGGCTCGGGCCGGACGCGGTGGTGGCCGACTCGCGGGTGGTCGGCTTCGAGAACCGGGCCGCGGGCGGGGTCGACGCGCACGTGCTGCGCGGCGACGGGAGCACACGGACGGTCACTACCGACCTGCTGGTGGGCGCCGACGGCATCCACTCGGCGGTCCGCGCGGCCATGCACCCGTGCGACGGTGGTCCACAGTGGAACGGGCTGCTGGTCTGGCGGGGCAGTGCCTGGGCGCCGCCGTTCCTCGACGGCCGCACCATGGTCATCGCCGGGGACCGGGGCAGGCGCGCGGTGGTCTACCCGATGTCGGTCCCGTCGGCGCCGGGCGAGCCGGTGCTGATGAACTGGGCGGTCGCCCGCCGGGTCGAGGTCGGGACGGTCCCGGACCGGGCCGACTGGAACCGGCCCGCCGACCCGGAGCGGTTCCTGCCGCACTTCGCCGACCTGGTCTTCGACTGGCTCGACGTGCCCGCCCTGGTCCGCTCCGCCGACCGGGCGCTGGAGTACCCGATGGTCGACCGGGACCCGCTGCCGAGCTGGACCGCGGGCCGGGTCACCCTGCTCGGCGACGCCGCGCACGCGATGAACCCGATGGGCTCCAACGGCGGCACCCAGTCCATCGTGGACGGCCGGGTGCTGGCCAGGGCGCTGGTCGAGCACGCCGACCCCGACGACGCGCTGCTGGCCTACGAGAACGAGCGCCGACCGCCGATGACCGCGCTGCAGGAGGCCAACCGCCGGATGGGCCCCGAGGTGGTCATCGACCTGGCCGACGAGCGCGCCCCGGCGGGGTTCGCCGACGTGTGCGAGGTGTTCCCGCACGGCGAGCTGGCCCGGATCTCGGCGTCCTACGCCACCCTGGGCTCGTTCGACCCGGACACGGTCAACAGCAGGCCGAGCAACGCCGTCCAGCGCTGGGACACCCCGGCGTGACGGCGGGCGCGGTCACCGGTGGCGTCCTGCGGGTCGAGGTCTACTCCGACGTGTCCTGCCCGTGGTGCTACCTGGCCACCAGGTCCCTGCACGCGGCGGTGCGGGAGCTGGGCGAGGACCGGTTCGACGTCGTCGCGCACCCGTACCAGATCGACGGCGAGGAACCGGCGCGGCCGGTGCCGATGCTAGAGTTCCTGGCGGGCAAGTACGGCCAGGACAAGGCGCGCCGGATGAGCCAGGTGGTCACCGAGACCGGTGCGCGCCTGGGTGTCGAGTTCCGCAACGCCGAGGGATTCTCGGTCAACACGCTGCAGGCCCACCGTCTCTTGTGGATGGTCGACCGCGAGCACGGGTGGCGTGCCCGCGCGCAGGTCGAGCAGGGCTTGTTCGCCGAGTGGTTCACCCTGGCGGGCAACGTCGCCGACCCGGCGGTGCTGCTGCGCCACGCCGTGCGCGCCGGTGTCCCCGAGGCGCGTGCCGCCGCCTTCCTCGAGTCCGATGAAGACCTCGTCGCGGTGCGGGCGCGGATCGCGGCCACCCGCACCGAGGTGGCACTGGTCCCGACCGTCGTCGTCGGCGCCACCAGGGTCGAGCAGTACCAGTCCACAGAGGACTACCGAAGCGTTCTCCAGTCCCACCTCCCCACAGCCACATCGCGAAGGACAGCACTGTGAGCACTTCCCGACGCCGCTTCCTGATCGGCGCGACCGCGGGCACCGGGCTCGCGGTCGCGGGCACCGCCCTGCCCGCCATCGCCGAACCCATCGCCGGGCCCGCCGCCCAGCCCGTCACCGAGTCCGCCGCCGGTCTGGCACCGGCCCTGCGGGTCGGGCCCGGCGCGGGCCAGTACCCGGACCTGGTGCGCGGGGTCAACCTGCGCTGGGTCGGCAACCCCGACGAGGTGTGGGTCGCCCGCACCGCCGACGACGTCGTCGCCGCGGTCGGCTCGGCCCTGCGCACCGGCAGGCGGGTGGCGGTCCGCAGCGGTGGCCACTGCTTCGAGGACTTCGCCACCGGGGACGTCCGGGTGCTCATCGACGTCTCCGGGCTCGACACCGTGGACTACGACCCGGGCAGGCGCGCGTTCGCCGTCGGCGCGGGCGCGACCCTGGGCGAGGTGTACACCAAGCTCTTCAAGGGTTGGGGTGTGACGATCCCCGGTGGTTCCTGCCCCACCGTCGGGGTCGGCGGGCACATCGCGGGCGGCGGCTACGGGCCGCTCAACCGCCTGCACGGTCTGGTCGTCGACCACCTCTACGCGGTGGAGGTCGTCGTCGCGGGTCGGGACGGCCGCGCGCGCAAGGTGGTGGCCACCCGTGAGGCCGACGACCCGAACCGCGACCTGTGGTGGGCGCACACCGGTGGTGGCGGCGGCAACTTCGGCGTGGTGACGCGGTACTGGTTCCGGAGCAAGAACGCGGGCGGCTCCGACCCGACCGCGTTGCTGCCCAAGCCGCCGCGCGAACTGCTGGTGTCCACGGTGATCTGGCCGTGGGCGCGGCTCGACCAGGCCGCTTTCGTCCGCCTGGTGCGCAACTTCACCGGCTGGTTCGCCGCGAACAACGCGCCGGGTTCCCCGCTCGCCAGCGTCTACGCCCACCTCGCGACGTTCCACTCCTCGGGTGGCGCGGTCGCATTGAACGTGCAGATCGACGCTGGACTGCCCAACGCCGACCGTCAGCTCGATGCTTTCCTCGCCGCGGTGGACAACGGCGTCGGTGTGGCGCACCAGACTGTCGAGCGCTCCCGGCTGCCGTGGCTGCTGGGCACCCGCTGGTCCGGGTTCGCCGACCGGCCCACCGGCAAGCGGATCAAGGGCAAGTCCGCCATGCACCGCGGCGCGCTCAGCGAGCGCGCGGCGACGGCGCTCTACGCCAACCTGACCCGCGCCGACTACACCCACCCCGGCAGCGGCGTGCTCATCGCGCCCTACGGCGGCGAGGTGACCGCCGCCGCACCGGGCGCCACCGCGTCGGTGCACCGCGACAGCGCGATCACCCTGCTCTACGTCAGCGAGTGGACCGACCCCGCGCAGGACGGGCTGCACATCGACTTCCAGCGCAGGCTCTACCGCGACGTCTACGCCACCACCGGCGGCGTCCCGGTGCCCGGTGCCGAGACCAGTGGCGCGTACGTGAACTACGCCGACGCCGACCTGCTCGACCCGGCCTGGAACACCAGCGGCGTGCCGTGGTCCACTTTGTACTACCGGGACGCCTACCCCCGGCTGCTGGAGACCAAGGCGCGCTGGGACCCGAACAACGTGTTCCACCACCGGATGTCGATCGGCGGTGGCCGCCGATGAGCGTGCTCGACGGCATCCTCGACGGCGTGCGGGAGGACCTGCGCGACCGGATGGCCGAGGTCGACGTGCAGTACCTGTGCGGTCGCGCCGACGCCCGGGTCGACCGGCTCACGCCGAACGAGACCGTCGCGGCCCTGCGCGGCGACGGGGTTCGGGTCATCGCCGAGGTCAAGCGGAGCAGCCCGGCGCTCGGGTCGCTGGCCGCGATCACCGACCCGGCCGCGCTGGCCACCCAGTACGCCGCGGGCGGTGCGGCCGCGGTCAGCGTGCTCACCGAGGCGCGGCGGTTCAGCGGCAGCCTCGACGACCTCGCCGCGGTGCGCGCCGAGGTCGCGGTCCCGTTGCTGCGCAAGGACTTCGTGGTCCACCCCTACCAGGTGATCGAGGCCGCGGCCTACGGCGCCGACCTGCTGCTGCTGATCGTGGCCGCACTGTCCCAAGAGGATTTGGAACTGCTCATGCTGGAGGCCGACCACGCCGGGCTCGCGGTACTGGTCGAGGCGCACACCGAGGTCGAGGTGGTGCGCGCGGTGGACGCGGGTGCCCGGGTGATCGGGATCAACGCCCGTGACCTGACCACGTTGGAGGTGCACCGCGAGACCTTCGCCCGACTGGTCGGACACGTGCCCGCGGGTGTGGTCACGGTGGCCGAGTCGGGGATCCGCGACGGCGACGACGTGCGCGCCTACGTCGAGGCCGGTGCCGACGCGGTGCTGGTCGGCTCCGCCCTGGTGCGCAGCGACAACCCCGCCACCGCGGTCTCCGACCTGGTGTCCGCGGGCCGACGGGAGGGAACCCGATGACCACGACCCTGTCCAGCGGTTACCTGGAAGTGGTGACCGAGGCGTTCGCCAGCGGCCCAGCGCCCGACCGGGCCGGTCACTTCGGCCGGTTCGGCGGGCGGTTCATGCCCGAGGCGCTGATGAGCACGCTGGCCGAGCTGACCGCGGCCTACGACCACGCCCGCCAGGACGCGCTGTTCCACGCCGAGTTCGCCGAGCTGCTGGCGGGCTACGCGGGCAGGCCGAGCCTGCTCACCGACGCCACCCGGCTCTCCGCCGGGACCGGTGCCCGGCTGCTGCTCAAGCGCGAGGACCTCAACCACACTGGCTCACACAAGATCAACAACGTGCTGGGGCAGGCGTTGCTGGCCCGGCGGATGGGCAAGCGCCGGATCATCGCGGAGACCGGCGCGGGCCAGCACGGGGTGGCCACCGCCACCGCCTGCGCGCTGCTGGGCCTGGAGTGCGTGGTCTACATGGGCGCCGAGGACACCCGGCGCCAAGCGCTCAACGTGGCCAGGATGTCCGTGCTCGGCGCGACCGTGGTGCCGGTGGAGGTGGGCAGCCGCACCCTCAAGGACGCGATCAACGAGGCGCTGCGGGACTGGGTCACCAACGCCGACACCACGCACTACCTGCTCGGCACCGCCGCCGGGTCGCACCCGTTCCCGGCCATGGTCCGCGACTTCCACCGGGTCATCGGGGTGGAGGCCCGTCGCCAGGTCGGCGACCTGTGCGGCGGCCTGCCGGACGCGGTCGTGGCCTGCGTCGGCGGCGGGTCCAACGCCATCGGCGTGTTCCACCCGTTCCTCGACGACACCGGTGTCCGCCTCTACGGCATGGAGGCGGGCGGCGCCGGGGTGCACACCGACCGGCACGCCGCGTCGATCACCGGTGGTTCGGTGGGCGTGCTGCACGGCGCGCGCACCTTCCTGCTGCAGGACGAGTTCGGGCAGACCCAGGAGAGCCACTCCATCTCGGCGGGCCTGGACTACCCGGCCGTCGGGCCGGAGCACGCCCACCTGCACGACCTGGGCCGGGTCGCCTACCAGCCGGTCACCGACGACGAGGCGATGGCGGCCTTCCGGCTGCTGAGCCGGTCCGAGGGGATCATCCCGGCGATCGAGTCGGCGCACGCGGTCGCGGGCGCGCTGCGGCTGGCACCGGTGCTCGCCGCGGAGCTGGGGCGGGAGCCGGTGGTGCTGGTCTGCCTGTCCGGCCGCGGTGACAAGGACATGGCGACCGCGTCGGAGTACTTCGGACTGGAGGGGGACCGATGAGCGTGACACTGTCTGCTGTGGACAGTCTGGACAGCGTCCTGCGGGCCGCGCGGGCCGACGGCCGGGCCGCCCTGGTCGGCTACCTGCCCGCCGGGTTCCCCTCGGCCGAGGGGGCGGTGGCCGCCGCTCGCGCCATGGTCGAGGGTGGGGTGGACGTCATCGAACTCGGCCTGCCCTATAGCGACCCGGTGATGGACGGCCCGGTCATCCAGCGCGCCGCCGCCGCGGCGCTGGCAGGCGGGGCCACCACCGAGACGCTGTTCGACTCGGTCGCCGCGGTGGCCGAGACGGGTGTGCCGGTGCTGTGCATGACCTACTGGAACCCGGTGGAGCGCTACGGCGTCCGGCGCTTCGCCGAGCGGCTCGCCGCCGCGGGCGGGCACGGGCTGGTCACCCCGGACCTGATCCCGGAGGAGGCGGCGGGCGCGGGCTGGACCGAGGCGGCCACCGAGCACGGGCTGGCCCGGGTGCACCTGGTCGCACCGTCCTCTTCGGACAGCCGGGTCGCGCTGACGGCGGCGGCGTCGAGCGGCTTCGTCTACGCCGCCTCGATGATGGGCGTCACGGGCACCGGCCAGGCCGCCGGTGGCGCGGCGGCCGACCTGGTCGCCCGGGTGCGGGCCACCCGCGACATCCCGGTGTGCGTGGGCATCGGTGTGTCCACTCGGGACCAGGCGGCGGCGATCGGGCGGCACGCCGACGGGGTGATCGTCGGTGCGGCGTTCGTGCGCAGGCTGCTCGAGGCCGAGACCGAGGCGGCCGGTGTCGACGCGGTCCGCGAGTTCGCCGCCGACCTCGCCGCGGGCCTGCGGTCGAGCGGCTGACGGTGGCCGCCGCGCCCTTACCGGGCTCGCCGGGGTCAGCCCCCGGCGAGCTTGCCGGTGACCGTCACCCAGCGGTCCAGCACGGCCGCCGCGCGCCCGTCGTCGACGGCCGCGGCGGCTCGGGCCAGCCCGTCGGCCAGGCGCTCGGCGACCGGGCGGTCGTCGGGCGCCGCGACGGCCAGACCCGCTGCGGCCGAGAGCAGCACGGCGTCGCGGACCGGGCCGCGCGCGCCGGCGAGGAATTCCCTTGTCACAGCCGCGTTGTGGGCGGGGTCGCCACCGCGGAGCGCTCCCGCGGCGGCGCGGGGGATGCCGAGTTCGCGCGGGTCGAGCACCTCGACGCGCACAGCGCCGCCCGCGTGGGTGGACCACACCCGCGAGGTGTCGCTGACGGTCAGCTCGTCGAGGCCGTCGTCGCCGCGGAAGACCAGCGCGGACACACCGCGCTCGGCGAACACACCCCCCACCAGCGGTGCCACCCGCGCGTCGGCGACCCCGACCGCGGCGGCGCTGGGGGCAGCGGGATTGGTCAACGGGCCCAACAGGTTGAACACCGTGGGCACGCCCAACTGCTTGCGCACGGCCGAGGCGTGCCGCATCGCGGGGTGGAACACCGGGGCGAAGCAGAAGGCGATGCCCGCCTCGGCCAGCACCGGTGCCACGGTCTCGGCGGGCAGGTCGATCACCACGCCGAGCTCCTCGAGCAGGTCGGCCGACCCGCACGCCGAGGACGAGGAACGGTTGCCGTGCTTGACGACCGCGGCCCCGGCGGCGGCGGCCACCACCGCCGACATGGTCGAGACGTTGACCGTCGAGGCCAGGTCGCCACCGGTGCCGACGATGTCGAGCACCGGCCGGTCCACCGCCACCTGGCGGGCGTGCGCGCGCATCGCCCGGACCAGCCCGGCCACCTCCGCGACCGTCTCGCCCTTGGCCCGCAGCCCCACCAGCAGCCCACCGAGCCGGGCCTCGCCCGCGCGACCCGACATCACCTCCGACATCGCCCACTCGGTGAGCTCGCCGTCGAGGTCGGCACCCCCGGTCAGCGCCGACAGGATCGTCGACCACCGGGCGCGCGTCGATTCCAGCCCTGATTCCTCGGGTGCCACCGGATTCTCCATTCCCCGCAGTTGGACCCAGATTCGCAGCCACGTCGGGTGTGGGCCAAGTCCACTCCGGGGGAAATGCAGCAGACCATTTCCCGCGGTGCGCGGACGGCGCCGCGACCTTATTAGCCGAAAGGGGAGAACAACGGATGTCCGCCATGCTGCCGCTGGTCGTCGACCGGGAGTCGCCGCGCCCGATGACCGTGCAGATCCAGACCGCGATCCGCGACCGCGTCCTCGACGGCACCCTGCACCCGGGCTCCCGGCTGCCCTCGAGCAGGCACCTGGCCCTCGACCTCGGCGTCTCGCGCAGCGTGGTGGTGCAGGCCTACGAGCAGATGATCGCCGAGGGCTACCTGCGCGCCGAGCAGGGCTCGGGCACCCGGGTGGCCACCCACCTGCCCAGCCGCGGAGCCGCGGACGACCCGCGACCGGCCGCACCGCCGCAGGCCGTCCGGTTCGACCTGCGCGCCGCGGCCACCGGCATGGCGCTGTTCCCCCGGCGGGAGTGGTTGCTGGCCTACCAGAACGCGGTCCGCTCGGTGCACCACAGCCCGATGGCCCGACCCGCGCCCCTGGGCGTCGGCGACCTGCGCGTCGCACTCGCCTCTTACCTCGGCCGAGTCCGGGGCGTACGCGCGGGCGGCGCGGACGTCGTGGTCTCCGGGGGCACCGCGCACACCCTCGGTACGGTCTGCGCCGCCCTGCGCGACCTGGGAATCGATCACCTCGCCGTGGCCAACCCCGGCGACCAACGACACGTGGTCGCCGCCGCCCGGGCAGGCGCCCGGCTCATCCCGGTACCGGTCGACGCACACGGCCTGGACGTCGAGGCACTGGCCCGCACCGGCGCGCGGGCGGTGCTGGTCAACCCGGTCGCCCAAGTACCAACCGGCGCCGCGCTGTCCCCGACCCGCCGCGACGCGCTGCTGCGCTGGGCCGAGTCGGTGGACGGCTGGGTGATAGAGCACGACCCGGACGGACACCTGTGGCTCGGCCGGGGAAGCGGTCCCCTGGCCCTGCAACGACTCGCACCGGACCGCGTGGTCTACGCGGGCTCGACCAGCGGCATGCTCGGCCCCTGCCTGCGACTGGGCTGGTTCGTGGCCCCGCCACGACTGCGCGCGGCAATCGAGCGCGCGCCCGCGGGCGGCTTCGCGGAGCCGGATTCCCTCACGCAGCTGGCATTCGCCGAGTTCGTGGATCGCGGCTTGCTGGACCAGCACGTCCGCCAACTGCGGGGAACCCACCGGGCTCGTCGAGCGGCACTGCGCGCTGCTGTCGCGGTGCACCTGCCCGGGTCGGTGGTGCTGGGGGTGGAGGTTGGGACGCACGCTTATGTGCCGTTGTTACCTGGAACGGACGATGTCCGGTTGGCGGCGTTGGCCCGGGCGCGATCGGTGCTGGTGGATACGGGAAGGCAGTACCACCTTGACCGTGGCCGGGCGGAGCCTGCGCTGGTGATCGGGTACGGGGCGGTTGAGCACAGCAGGCTGGCCGAGGCTGTCGCGATCCTGGGTGGGTTGCGGGAGAGTCGGTTGGCCTCTGCTGGGTGAGCTGCTCTTCCCGTGCTCCCGTGCTCCCGTGTGTTTTCCCCTGAATCCCCTACGCCAATTGTCACGACGGGCGGGAGGCGGTTGTCAAGGCGGGAAAGATGCCTTGACAACCGCCTCCCGCCCGTGTTTTGGCTGCGTATGGAATGCAGGGGGCGGGGTGGTCTGGGGGTGGGTGTGTTGGGGCCTGCTGCGGTTGGGGTGGGGGGCGGGGGAGTTGAGGCCATCGCAGGTCCGGCCGGTAATGGTCGGCCGAGGAGGTTGACTGGCACTGCTGGAGGTCGTTGGAATGCCTGAACACGCTGCGCATCGGATAGTCGTTCGCTGTTCTCGCCAGCTCCGGCTGCCGCGGTCGCCAACCTGGCCTCGCCCCCAGACCACTCCCGCCCCTGCATTCCATACGCAGCCAAAACACGGGCTGTATCCCTTTGTCAAGGCATCTTTCCCGCCTTGACAAAGGGATACAGCCCGTAGTGATAATTGGCGTAGGGGATTCAGGGGAAACACGCGGGAAGCGCGGGCGCAGGCTCAGACAACAGCCAAGCCCAGGAAGTTGGCCAGCATCGCCGAGCCCTTCACCGTCGTGATGCTCTCCGGGTGGAACTGCACCCCCTGCACCGGCAACGACCGGTGCCGCAACCCCATCAGATAACCGTCATCCAACGAGCGAGCGGTGCCGATCAGTTCGTCAGGCAGCGGCTCATCGACGACGATCGAGTGGTATCGGGTCACCACGAGCTGGTCCGGCAGGCCCTCGAACACTCCCTGTGCGTCGTGGTCGATCACGCTGGTGCGGCCGTGCATGAGGTTGTCCGCCAGCCGGACTGCGCCGCCGAAGGCGAGGGCGATCGCCTGGTGTCCCAGGCAGACGCCGAGCAGCGGTACCTCGCCGGCGAAGTGGTGCACCAGGTCGACGTGGCCGGAATCGGCCGGGTGGCCGGGGCCGGGGCCGAGCACGACCGCCGACGGGTTCAGCGCGGCCAGCTCGTCGGGGGTGCGGGTGCCCGAGCGCACGACGGTGGTCGGCACCCCCAGCTCGCGCAGGTACTGGTCGATGATGTGGACGAAACTGTCGTAGGCGTCCACCAGCAGTACGGTCACCTGAGCTCCGCTCCGGTCAGCGCCCAGTAGCCAGCGCCCATCTTGGCCAGGGTCTCGTCCCACTCCGCCGCCGGGTCCGACAGCGCGACCACGCCGGCCGAGCTCTGCGTGGAGTAGGTGCCGTCCGGGGACTGGACGATCGTGCGGATGCACAGCGCCAGCTCGGAGAAGCCGCGCGGGTCGATCAGGCCGATCGCGCCCGCGTACGGGCCGCGCCTGCGGACCTCGATGCCGTCGATGATCTGCATCGCCCGCACCTTCGGCGCGCCGGTCATCGTGCCCGCCGGGAAGGTCGCGCACAGCGTGTCCCACACGTCCATGCCCGCCGCGAGCTCGCCGGAGACGGTGGAGACCAGGTGGAACACGTGGGAGAACGCCTCGACCGCCATCAGCTCGTCCACCGCCAGGGTGCCCGGGCGGCACACCCGGCCGATGTCGTTGCGGCACAGGTCGACCAGCATCACGTGCTCGGCCTGCTCCTTGACGCTGGCCACCAGCTCCTTGATCCGGCGCTCGTTGTCCACGCCGGTCGGGTCGCGGCGGGTGGTGCCCGCGATCGGCCGCATCACGATGCGCCCGCCGCGCACGCGGAAGTGCAGTTCCGGGCTGGCGCCGATCAGGGTCGTGCCCGCCTGCCGGGTCAGGTACATGTACGGCGAGGGGTTGCGGCTGCGCAGCCGTCGGTAGACCGCGAGCGGCGTGAGCGGGGTTCGCACGTCGATCCGGTGCCCGACCTGGATCTGGTAGACGTCGCCGATCCGCACGTGGTGCAGGCAGCGCTTCACCCAGTCCAGGAACGTGTCCCGGTCGACGGTGTCCTCGACCGACTCCGGCGGGGGAGCGGGCGGGACGCCGACGGGCTCGGCGGTGAGCTCGCGCAGCCAGTCGGCGCCGCGCGGGGTGGGCAGGTCCGGGCCGGCCGCGGTGATCACGGTGGGGGTGCTCCCGTCCCGCTCGAACCACACCGTCTGCTGGTAGAGGGTGACGGTGACGTCGGGGGTGCTCGGGGCCGAGGTCCGCTCGGGCAACTCCTCCATCAGGGCCGCCGCGTCGTAGCCCACCGAGGTCAGGAACCCGAAGGCGAAGCGGTCGGCCGGGATGTCGGTGGTGACGTCGAAGGCGTCCATGGCGGTGCGCAGCAGGTCCCACACCGCGGCGGCGTTCGGCGGGCCGCCGCGGCCGGTGTGCCAGTCGCAGTGCGCGCGCAGGGCCGCGGCGGCGGCGCCGTCGCCGGAGACCTCGACCCGGTCGCCGGTCACCGTGATCTCGGCCAGCCTGCCGAACCCGACGACCGTCGGCGCCGGGTCGTCCACCGAGTGCAGGTCCTCCAGCAGGAAGACCTCGTCGGCGCCCAGCCGCTCGCGCAGCGCGGCGTAGAGCGCGAGCGCGTCCGGTGCCCGCGGCGCGACGGCCGCGGCGGTGACGACCACCGGTGGTCGAGGTGGTGTGGACATGGCGCCCCCCGCATTCCATTCGCGTGAACCAGGTCCACGGCAGTGAACCAGGCACCGGGGAAATGCGGCCAGACCATTTCCCGACCCGCTGACCGGACCACTCGGCGAACTCATTGCGGCCCGTTCACCGGATGTGCTGACCTGGTGGTGAAATCGAACACCGGCTCCCGTGCCCCGCGCACCTCGGCGAAAAGGTCGTCATGAATTCCGAACTGCTGGAACTCGCCCCGGAGTCCTGGCGGGGACTGCCCGCCGCCCACCAGCCGCAGTGGCCCGACGCCGCCGCGCTGGCCGAGGTGGTGCGCAGGCTCGGCGCCGCCCCCGGCCTGGTCACCGCGGCCGAGTGCGACGACCTGCGCGACCGGCTCGGCGCGGTGGCCCGCGGCGAGGCGTTCGTGCTGCAGGGCGGCGACTGCGCGGAGACCTTCGACGGCGTCGGCCCGGAGGCGATCCGCAACAAGCTCAAGACCCTGCTGCAGATGGCCGTCGTGTTCACCTACGCGGGCTCGGTGCCGGTGGTCAAGATCGGCCGGATCGCCGGGCAGTACGCCAAGCCGCGGTCCAACCCGGTCGAGACGGTCGACGGCCGCACCCTGCCGGTGTACCGCGGCGACGCCGTCAACGGCCTGCCGTTCGAGGCCGCCGCGCGCACCCCGGACCCCGAACGGCTGTGGCGGGTCTACGAGTCCTCCGCGCGCACCCTGGAACTCGTGCGCTCCTACACCCACGACGGCTACGCAGGTCTGGACCAGTTGCACCGCTGGAACCGCGACTTCGTGGCCGCCTCACCCGCGGGCGCGCGCTACGAGGAACTCGCCTACGAGATCGACAAAGCGCTGCGGTTCATGCGCGCCTGCGGCGCTCAGCCCGCGGAGCTGCGCTCGGTGGAGCTGTTCGCCAGCCACGAGGGCCTGCTGCTCGACTACGAGGGCGCGCTCACCCGGGTCGACCCGGCCTCCGGCGGCCACTACGCGACCAGCGGCCACATGCTGTGGGTCGGCGAACGCACCCGCGCCCTCGACGGCGCCCACATGGCCTACTTCGCGGGCATCGACAACCCCATCGGCGTCAAGCTCGGCCCGGGCACGACGCCGGAGCAGGTCGTCGGCTACGTCGAGCACCTCAACCCCGACCGGGTGCCGGGCAGGCTGACGTTCATCACCAGGATGGGCGCGGGCGCGGTCCGCGATCGCCTACCCGCCCTGGTATCGGCCGCCGAGTCGGTGTCGGCCGGGGTGGTGTGGGTGTGCGATCCCATGCACGGCAACACCTTCACCGCGCCCAGCGGCCACAAGACCCGGCTCTTCGCCGACATCCTGGCCGAGGTGCGCGGGTTCTTCGACGTGCACCGCGCACTGGGCACCCACCCCGGCGGCGTGCACGTCGAGTTCACCGGGGACGACGTCACCGAGTGCGTCGGCGGCGGCAACGAGATCCTGCTCGACGACCTGCTCGGCCGCTACGAGTCCGCCTGCGACCCCCGGCTCAACCGCAGCCAGTCGCTGGACCTGGCCTTCGAGGTCGCCGAACTCCTCTGAGTCCCCAGCCGTGGGTGCGGTGATCGCCGCACCCACGGCCCCGCCCCACTGTCTGGCGATGTTCGCGGAGCGGGATCGACAATCTGTCTCATGTGGACAGTCATCAGTGCCCGCTCGATCAGCCGCCGCCCGCCGCCGATTCCAGCGCGAGTGAACGCAAGAACGCGGCCTGGTCGACCATCGTGTTCACCGGGAGGTCGGTGAAGTAGCCGACCTCCTCGGTCTGCTCGGAGCTACCGGGCACACCCTCGACGATGTCGGCGGCGAACACGATCCCGACCGGCCACCCGCGATAACCCCCGTCGTGCAGGTGTGGGTATTCGACGTAACCGAGCTGCTCGCCCACCGCCACCACGACACGCAGCTCGTTCAGCGCGACCCGCCGCACGGCCGCCGTCAGCGATTCCCCGAAGTACACCGTTCCGCCGGGCAGGTGCCACTGCCCCAGACAGGGTTCGATACCCCGCTTGGTCAACAGGATCCCCGCGTCGGTCCGGACGAGCACCTCGACCGCGAGGCGCGGTACCCGGCCGTAGATCTCATCGAACTGGCTCCGCGACAGCGGAAACGCCCCATCGGCCGACATGGCGCCAGGCTAGCAGGGCCCCGCATCGCGACTCGATCCTTCGCCGACCTCGCCCTCCGCCACCGGGCGGCGGGATCGAGGCCGGGCCCGCCCCGACGCGCGAACCCGGTAACGGGCACGATGGTGTGGTCGACACCATGGGTGAACCGCCGAGGAGGAACGCGAGTGGACGTGCGCCGCACCCGGACCCTGCTGATCGGTGCGCTGCTGGTAGGGGCCGCGGTAACGGGCTGCGCGCCGGTCCGGGGCACGGCCGTGCCCGCACCCGGCCCGACCGCGGGCAGGCAGTCCAGCTCGCGCAACCCCACCACCACCGGTTCGAGGCAGTCCACCAGACCGAGCGTCCCGTCCACCATCTCACGCCCCACGAGCTCCCGGACCAGCGGCGGCCCGACGTCCACGCCGACCACCGGCCCCACCGCCGTCGTACGGGCGTACTTCGACGCGATCAACGCGCGCGACTACCGCCGGGCATGGGACATCGGTGGCAAGAACACCGGCAAACCATACGCGGACTTCGCCGCAGGCTTCGCCACAACCGATCACGACGTCATCACCATCCAATCGGTGAACGGCCCCACGGTGACCGCCACCCTCACCGCCCACCAAACCGATGGAACCCAGAAGACCTTCCAGGGCACCTACACCGTCACCGGCGACACCATTACCCGCTTCGAGGTCCGGGCCACCGGCTGACAGTCCACTAGGGACACTGCGGTATCGACCAAGGCGCCCGGCTCCAGTCGCGATCAACTCCCAAGCCCGCTGCGCGACCTCGGCCCCACCCGCCAAACCTCAGCGGAGAGACACACCCCGCTGGTACCGCAACCAAAGGCCGCCCACCACCACCACCACCACCACCCCGCCCACTCACTCACCCACCCACCCAACCGCAGCGGATAGCCCGACACCTCTGGTACGCAACAAGATCCCGCCCCCGCCGGTACCGCAGCGGTGAGGCCGACCACGCTGGAACGCAACACCCGCTACGGATGCTCGATCTAGTGGACTCGCTTCGTGTGGGGGAGGAGTACCGCTAAACTTGACCGGTGGTGGGGAATGCCCTTCACCCGCCCTTTTTTCGCCACCGCGGTGCTCTAGGGGCCCCGCGCGAAGTGAGTTCACTAGATCGAGCCCCCGCTCTTACCCGGGCAACGAAGACGGCAACGCCGAAGCGAGCCCAAGCCCACGCTCGAAACCCAGGCCAGGCGTCACAACAAGCCGAGCCCCCCGAGCCAGGTCCACATGCAGACTGTCGGTGCTCGCGCTTATCGTGGTCCCACCTGGACCCAACGCCGAGGAGCACCAGCACCATGACCACGCTGAGCGACCGCCCGAACACCGCCCTGCTGATCATCGACGTCCAGAACGACGTCGTGGCCGCCGCCCACGACCGCGACGGCGTCATCGCCAACATCGCCACCCTGGTCGACCGGGCGCGGGCGAAGGACGTCCCGGTCGTCTGGGTCCAGCACTCCGACGCGGGCATGCCCAGGGATACCGAGGGCTGGCGCTACGTCCCCGAGCTCACGCAGGGGGAGTCGGAGCCGGTGGTGCACAAGCACTACGGCGACTCCTTCGAGGACACCGACCTGGAGTCCATCCTCGCCGCGGCCAAGGTCGGCCACCTGGTCGTCGCGGGCGCCCAGACCGACGCCTGCATCCGCTCCACCCTGCACGGCGCCGTGGTCCGGGGCTACGACGCCACCCTGGTCAGCGACGCCCACACCACCGAAGACCTCAGCCAGTGGGGCGCCCCCGCTCCCGACAAGGTCATCGCCCACACCAACCTCTACTGGCAGCACCACAACGCCCCCGGCCGCAACGGCGGAACAACCACCACCGACACCGTCGACTTCGGCTGACCCCAGCCGCTCACTCCCACTTCCAGTCACAGGCGGGAGGATGTGAAAGGGGCGGGTGGGGACGGAAAGTGGGAGATTCCTGCGGGGTGGGAACAAAGTAGGGATGCCGCAGGTGGAGAAAGAACGTGGGGGTACCCGCGGGTGGGAAACGTAGGTGGGATGCCCGCAGGTCGAGAAGGAAGGTGGGGAAGCACGAGGGAGAAAGAAGAGCAGGGGCACGCGGAGATCCGCAACCACCCGTCAAGCCGCAGCGGTCAGGCCGGCCACGCTGCTACGCAACGCCCGCTACGGATGCTCGATCTAGTGGACTCGCTTCGTGTGGGGGAGGAGTGCCGCTAAACTTGCCGTGTGGTGGGGAATGCCCTTCACCCGCCCTTTTTTCGCCACCGCGGTGCTCTAGGGGCCCCGCGCGAAGTGAGTTCACTAGATCGAGCCCACGCTTGTAACTCGGGCAACGAAGACGGCAACCCCCGGCCCAGGCAACGAAGAAGCGATCAAGCGCAACGGTGCGCTCAGCGCACACCACAGGTCGCGGTCAGCCATGGACCCCAGACCAGGACAATCCTACGGTCCACTCCCACCCCCCGACGGGAGAACCGAGCATGGCGGACCTACCGGCCTGGCAAGCACTCAACCCCCAAGACCGCGTCAACCGCCTCTCGACCACCATCAAGAGCGCCGAGTCCTCCGCCCACGGCGACTGGATCAGCGTCACCTCCGATACCTCCCACGGCCCAGGCGTCCTCGCCGGTGTCCCCTTCTCCGTCAAGGACAACATCGACGTCCGCGGCTTCGCCACCACCGCGGGCAGCCGGTTGCTCGACGACACCCCGGCGACCGCCGACGCCAGTGTCGTGAGTGTCCTGCGGGACGCCGGGGCGGTGGTCGTCGGCAAGGCGAACCTGCACGAGCTCGCGTTCGGCATCACGAGCAACAACGGGGCGTTCGGCCCGGTGCGCAACCCGGTGGACCCGGCTCGGTCGGCTGGGGGGTCGAGTGGCGGCAGCGCGGTCGGGGTCGCCCTCGGTGTCGTGCCGTTCGCCCTGGGAACCGACACCGGTGGCTCGGTGACGATCCCGGCGTCGTTCTGCGGTGTGGTCGGGTTTCGCCCGTCCACCGGCCGTTACGCCGGTGACGGTGTGGTGAACCTGTCCACTAGCCGCGACACCATCGGTGTCCTCGCGCGCACGGTGCGCGACATCAGCACCGTCGACGAGGTCATCACCGGCGAGCCCGCCGCCCCCGAGTCTGTCGCGGGTCTGCGGATCGGGTTGCCGCGCAGCCGTTTCCGGGACCTCGACCCGGAGGTCGCGCGGGTCGTCGCCGACTTCCTGTCCACAGTGGAGCGAACAGCGCGACTGGTCGAACTGGACCTGGCCGATGACATCGAGGTGGGCGCGGGCAACGACCTGGTGTTCTTCGAGGCGCCACACCTGCTCGCCCGCCGGGTGCGGGTCGAGCGGGCGCGGTGGCTGGAGCGGATCGCCTCCCCGGACGTCCGGGCCCTGGTCGAGTCGATGTGCTCGGCCCCGATCACCCCCGACGCCTACCAGGCCGCCCGGGCCGCCCGCTGGCGGTTGCGGCGCACCTACGCCGAGGCGTTCCGCCGGGTGGACGTCATCCTGAGCCCCACCTGCCCGGTGCCGCCGCCGCTGCTCGGCGAGGACGACGTGATCACCCTCAACGGCAGGCAAGTCCCCGTCTTCCCGACCGTCACCCGCAACGTCAGCCCCGGCACGGTCGCGGGTCTCCCGATGCTCTCGCTGCCCGCGGGCAGCACCTCGACCGGTCTCCCGGTCGGCGTGCTCCTGGAAGCCCACCCGTTCGCGGACACCCGACTGCTGCGCGTCGCGGAGACCCTCGGGCACTCCTGACCAGCGTCACCGGTCCCGGCTCACCCGGTGGTGGATCACCAGCAGCACGACGCACAGCAGCGTCACCCCACCGGCGACCATCCGCGTCGTCAGGTCGATCCCCATCGGGAACCCGATCGAGTTGATCGCCGCGCTGACCACCAGCACCGACCACAGCGCCCCCGGGATGACCGCCCCGCGCCGGTGGTCCTTGTCCACACCACTCTGATTTCCCATGGCTCGAACCTACGAACGCCCGCCCGCCCCGACGATCCCCCGGACTACCCGATCGCGGGTGGTGCCAGCGCTACCGCGCCGCCGTGTCCAGGGCCTACTCGGGTGTCAGCGCGGTGTCCGCCGTTGTCAGAGTCGCGTCACCCGTTGTCCGAGTCCGACTGACCGCGAGTGCGGCTCGCTCAGCGCCGACTACCGTGCCGACTGGTTTTCGCCATCCGGCGTTTACCTGGTCAGCCGCGTCGTAGGGTGCGCCTGTGTGGTCTGGCCGTCCCCGGGCGCGCCCGGGGACGGGCGGTGTGGTCCGGCTCGCCTTTTGTCGGGTCTCCACAACGCAACGGGTCCGGCATGCGCGGGGTGGGACATTGGAGTACTCGGCGGTAGTCCACCATGGTGTTAGGCAGGTGCAGGGTGACGCTCCGGGACTCGGACGTCGCCTTCTGTGTGTTCGGGTACTTGGGAGGCTCAGCCGGTGTTCAGTCGTGTCGCCATCGTCAACCGTGGTGAGGCCGCGATGCGGCTCATCCACGCCGTCCGGGACCTCTCGGCGGAAACCGGGACGCGGATCGAGACGGTCGCCCTCTACACCGACGCCGACCGGACCGCGACCTTCGTGCGGGAGGCCGACGACGCCTACCTGCTCGGCCCCGCCTCGGCGCGGCCCTACCTCGACCACGCCGTGCTGGAGCGCGCGCTGGTGGAGACCGGGGCCGACGCGGCGTGGGTCGGCTGGGGGTTCGTCGCCGAGGACCCGGCGTTCGCCGAGCTGTGCGAGAAGGTCGGGGTCACCTTCGTCGGGCCGAGCGCGGACGCGATGCGCAAGCTCGGGGACAAGATCGGCGCGAAGCTGATCGCCGAGGAGGCCGGGGTCCCGGTCGCGCCGTGGAGCCGCGGCGCGGTCGCCACCCTTGAGGACGCGCTGCGCGCGGGCAACGAGATCGGCTACCCGCTGATGCTCAAGGCCACCGCGGGCGGCGGCGGGCGCGGTATCCGGATGGTCGCCTCCGACGCCGACCTGGCCGAGGCCTACGAGCGCACCAGCCAGGAGGCGTTGCGCGCCTTCGGTTCCGGTGTGCTGTTCCTCGAGCGGCTGGTCACCGGCGCCCGGCACGTCGAGGTCCAGGTGATCGCCGACGGCCAGGGCACCGCGTGGGCGCTGGGCGTGCGCGACTGCTCGGTGCAGCGGCGCAACCAGAAGATCATCGAGGAGTCCGCCTCCCCGGTGCTCTCCCCGGCGCAGACCGCCGAGCTCAAGGCCTCGGCCGAGCGGCTGGCGCTGGCGGTGGACTACCGCGGCGCGGGCACCGTCGAGTTCCTCTACCACCCGGGCGAGCAGCTGTTCGCCTTCCTCGAGGTCAACACGCGGCTGCAGGTCGAGCACCCGATCACCGAGATCACCACCGGCACCGACCTGGTCAAGCTGCAGCTGCACGTCGCCGGTGGCGGCAAGCTCGAGGGCCCGCAGCCGGTGGAGAGCGGCCACGCCGTCGAGGCGCGGCTCAACGCCGAGGACCCCGACCGCGACTTCGCCCCCTCGCCCGGCCGGATCACCCGGCTGGCCCTGCCCGCGGGCCCCGGCATCCGGGTCGACACCGGGGTCAGCGAGGGCGACGGCATCCCGGCCGACTTCGACTCGATGATCGCCAAGATCATCGCCTACGGCCGCGACCGGGACGAGGCACTGGCCCGGCTGCGCCGCGCGCTGGCCGAGACCACCGTGATCATCGAGGGCGGCGCGACCAACAAGAGCTTCGTGCTCGACCTGCTCGACCAGCCCGAGGTGATCGACGCCAGCGCCGACACCGGCTGGATCGACCGGGTGCGCGCCCAGGGCCGCCTGGTCGGCCACCGGCACTCCGCGATCGCGCTGGCCGCGGCCGCGATCGAGGCCTACGAGGACGAGGAGGAGGTCAGCCGCCAGCGGCTGCTGGCCACCGCGCACGGCGGCAGGCCGCAGGTGCAGCACGAGAGCAGCCGCCCGCTGGACCTCAAGCTGCGCGGCGTCGGCTACCGGGTGAGCGTGGCCAGGGTCGGCCAGCAGCGGTTCCGCGTCGGCGTCTCCGGCGGCGGGGACGTGCACGCCGCCGACGTCGAGGTCGAGCGGTTCGACGCGCACAGCGGCCGGATCGTGGTCAACGGGCAGCGGTTCCGGCTGGTGTCGGCCACGCACGGCCCGATCCACCTGGTCGAGGTCGACGGCGTCACCCACCGGGTCAGCCGCGACGAGGGCGGCGTCGTCCGCTCGCCCGCGCCCGCGCTGGTCGTGGCGACGCCGCTGGCGGTCGGCGACGAGGTCGACGCCGGTGCGCCGATCCTGGTGCTGGAGAGCATGAAGATGGAGACGGTGCTGCGCGCGCCGTTCCGCGCCCGGGTGCGCGAGTGCCCGGTGTCGGTGGGCAGCCAGGTCGAGACCGGCACCCCGCTGATGCGCCTCGAGCCGCTCGCCGACGACGCCGCCGAGGCCGAGGCCGCGGGCCCGGCCGAGACCGTCGAGATCGACCTGCCCGCGGAGCGGGTGGGGGCGTCGGCGGCCGAGCGGGTCGAGCGCGGTCTGCAGGACCTGCGCGGCCTGCTGCTGGGCTTCGACGTCGACCCGCACGACCGCGGCCGGGTGCTGGCCGGGTACCTGGCCGCCCGGGCCGAGCTGGGCGGGCGGCCGCTGCCCGGCGAGCTGGACCTGCTCACGGTGTTCGCCGACCTGTCCGAGCTCAGCCGCAACAAGCCCGGCGGCGAGCTCGACGTCGAGCCGGGCAGCCCGGTGCACAGCCCGCGCGAGTACTTCCACAGCTACCTGCAGAGCCTCGACGTCGAGCGCGCGGGCGTCACCGAGGGCTTCCAGGCCCGGCTGCGCCAGGTGCTCGCCCACTACGGCGTCACCGACCTGGACCGCACACCGGAGCTGGAAGCCGCGGTCTTCCGGATCTTCCTGGCCCAGCAGCGGATGTCGACCCACGTCGCGGTCGTCTCGGAGCTGCTGCGCCAGTGGCTGGCCGGCGTGCCGCCGCTGGAGTCGCTCAGCGAGCGCGCCGGGCTCACCCTGGAGCACCTGGTCGAGGCCACCCAGGTGCGCTTCCCCGCGGTGTCGGACCTGGCCCGCGGGCTGGTGTTCCGCTGGTTCGCCCAGCCGCTGCTGCGCCGCAACCGGGCCAAGGTCTACGTCGCGGTCCGCGACGAGCTGCGCCACCTCGACCGGCACCCGGACGCGCCGGACCGGGCCGAGCGGATCCAGGCCATGGTGGCCAGCGCCGAGCCGCTGGTGCGGCTGGTCGGCCAGCGGATCGGGCGCCCCGGCCGCGACCACGCGCCGCTGCTGGAGGTGCTGACCCGCCGCTACTACGGCAACCGCGGGCTCTCCGAGGTCACCGCCCGGGAGGTCGCGGGCTGCCGGTTCGTCACCGCCGAGCACACCGGCTCGAACGGTGTCACGCGCGTGGTCACCACCGCGGTCGACATCGCCGCCCTGCCCGCCGCGATCGGCGCGGTGGGCGAGTTCGCCGCCGACGTCGCCGAGCGCGGGCTGGTCGCCGACCTCTACGTCACCTGGGAGGACCAGCCCGACGCCGACGCGATGGCGGTCCGGCTGGGCGAGCTGCTGGCCGCGCACCCGCTGCCCGCGGGCGTCCGCCGGATCACCACCACCATCGCGGGCACCAGCGGCGCGGTGATGCACCACCACTTCAGCTTCCGCCCGGACGGCGCGGGCTTCGTCGAGGACCGGCTGATCCGCGGCCTGCACCCGCAGATCGCCCAGCGCCTCCAGCTGCAGCGGCTGCGCGAGTTCGACCTCACCCGGCTGCCCTCCGCCGACGAGGAGATCTACCTGTTCAAGGGCGTCGCGCGCAGCAACCCGGCCGACGAGCGGCTCTTCGCGATGGGCCAGGTCCGCGACCTGACCCCGTTGCGCGAGGCCGACGGCAGGCTGGTCGCGCTGCCCGCGGTGGAGGACGCGATCACCGCGTGCCTCGACGCGATCCGCAACATCCAGGCGCAGCGCCCGCAGAACAAGCGCTTCGACACCAACCGGATCATGATGTACGTCTGGCCCGCGACCGAGCTGACCACCGAGGAGCTCAACACGCTGGTCCAGCGCATCCTGCCGACCTCGGCGGGCGCCGGGCTGGAGGAGGTCCAGTTCCTCGCCCGCAGGCGCACCACCGCGGGTGAGCTGACCGAGGTCTCCGTGCGGATCACCCTCGACCCGGGCAACGGCGCGCGCCTGCTGGTCGGCGAGCCGTCCACCGAACCGGTCCAGCCGCTCGACGACTACCGCCAGAAGGTCCTGCGCGCGGCCCGCCGCGGCAACACCTACCCCTACGAGCTGACCGGCCTGCTCGCCGGGCACAGCGGGGTGTTCACCGAGCACGACCTCGACGAGCACGGCGTGCTGGTCCCGGTCGACCGGCCGAAGGGCAAGAACACCGCCGCGATCGTGGCGGGCGTGGTCACCACACCGACCGAGCGCTACCCCGAGGGCGTCACCCGCGTGGTGCTGCTCGGCGACCCGACCAAGGCGCTGGGCGCGCTCTCGGAGCCGGAGTGCTCCCGGGTGATCGCGGCGCTGGACCTCGCCGAGCGCGAGCGCGTCCCGCTGGAGTGGTTCGCGCTCTCGGCGGGCGCCCGGATCTCGATGTCCTCGGGCACCGAGAACATGGACTGGGTCGCCGCCGCGCTCAAGCGGATCGTCACCTTCACCCAGGCGGGCGGCGAGATCAACATCGTGGTCGCGGGTATCACCGTCGGCGCCCAGCCGTACTGGAACGCCGAGGCCACGATGCTCATGCACACCAAGGGCATCCTGGTCATGACACCGGACTCGGCGATGGTGCTCACCGGCAAGCAGTCGCTGGACTTCTCCGGCGGCGTCTCGGCCGAGGACAACTTCGGCATCGGCGGCTACGACCGGGTGATGGGCCCCAACGGCCAGGCGCAGTACTGGGCCCCGGACCTGCCCGCCGCCCGCGAGGTGCTGATGGCGCACTACGACCACACCTACGTGGTGCCCGGCGAGACCACCCCGCGCAAGGCCGACACCAACGACCCGGTCGACCGCGACGTCTCCGACTTCCCGCACGCGATCGTCGGCAGCGACTTCGCCACCGTCGGCCAGATCTTCTCGGTGGAGCACAACCCGGACCGCAAGAAGCCGTTCGACATCCGCACGGTGATGCGCGCCCTGTCCGACCAGGACCACCCGGTCCTGGAGCGCTGGGCGGGCATGGCCGACGCGGGCACCTCCGCGGTCCAGGACGTGCACATCGGCGGCTGGCCGGTCTGCCTGATCGGCATCGAGTCCCGCGCCGTCCCGCGCCGCGGGTTCCCCCCCACCGACGGCCCGGACACCTACACCGCGGGCACGCTGTTCCCCCGGTCGTCGAAGAAGACCGCCCGGGCGATCAACTCGGCGTCGGGCAACCGCCCGCTGGTCGTGCTGGCCAACCTGTCCGGCTTCGACGGCTCCCCGGAGTCGATGCGCAAGCTGCAGCTGGAGTACGGCGCCGAGATCGGCCGGGCCATCGTCAACTTCGACGGCCCGATCGTCTTCTGCGTCATCTCCCGCTACCACGGCGGCGCCTTCGTGGTGTTCTCCAAGGCGCTCAACCCGAACATGACGGTGCTCGCCCTGGAGGGCTCCTTCGCCTCGGTCCTCGGCGGCGCCCCAGCGGCCGCCGTCGTCTTCTCCGGCGACGTCAACAACCGCACCGCGACCGACCCCCGGGTGACCGAGCTCCAGACCCAGGTCGCGGCAGCCGAGGGCGCGGAACGAGCGGCCCTCAACGCCCGACTCGCCGAGGTCCAGTCCACCGTCCGAGCCGAGAAACTCGGCGAGGTCGCCGCCGAGTTCGACCGCGTCCACAGCATCCAGCGCGCGGTGGAGGTCGGTTCGGTGGACACGATCATCAGCGCGGCGGAGCTGCGGCCGAGGATCATCGAGGCAATCGAACACGGCATGAAGCAGTAGCGCGGGAAGAGCGCCAACACGGCTCCCTGACTCGGAAGCGAACCGGCCGCAGCCCCTCTGCGGCCGGTTCGCCACTTGAAGCATTCGCACTCCGAACCTCCCGCCCGACGCGCGCACCGGGTCTATTTACAGTAGGACCAGTCGAGGCCAAAGGCCTTCCCGCACAACGGAAGCCGCACCAGGCAGCCAGAGCGCACCCGCTGACCAGCCCTCCCCCTGCATTCCATACGCAGCCAAACCCAGACAGGCCGTAGTCACACTTGGCGTAGGGAATCCAGGGCCGGAAAGGCCCAGTACCAGAAAAGCCCAAGGCCGAGAACCAAGGCCCAAAGCCCAAGGCGTCAAACAGAAGCAGCCAGCTCTTCAAGCACGGAAACAAAGATCCGACGCCGTTCAGCGGGCACCGAGCGCAGGAACTCGGCCTCCATCTCCCGGATACCCTCCCGGCAAGCAGCCACCAGCGACCGTCCCGCCTCGGTCAACGACACCACCCGGTTCCGTCGGTCCGCCGGGTCGGCTGTCCGCGTCACCAGCAGCCCGGCCTCGAGCCGGTCCAGGATCGGGATGAGCCGGGTCTTGTCCCGCCGGACCGCCGCCGCCAGTTCCGCCTGGGTCGGGGCCGCGCCGGACTCCAGTGCGCCGAGGACCACGTAGTCCCACATCTCCAGGCCGTGCGCGCGCAGGATCGGTTCCTCGGCCGCCACCATCGCCCGGGTCAGGCGCGCGAACGACGCCCCGAGGTCGTGTCGCTGTGTCATGGCGAGACGATATCGCTTGACCAATCGTCTACTAGCGCAGATCATCTACCTATGCAGATCATTCTGGACCTCCACCGCCGGTCCGTCGAGGCGATCCAGCCGATCATCGCGCGGATCCGCCCCGCCGACCTCGGCCGCCCGACCCCGTGCGTGGGCTGGGATCTCCGCGCGCTGCAGGCCCACATGATCGGCCAGGACCACGGTTTCGCCACGGCGGTGGCCGCGGATGTCCCGGTCGAGGCGTTCGCACCCCGGGAGCCGTCCCTCGCGGCCCACCGGGCGAGCTGTGACCGGGTGGTCGAGGCGTTCGCCGCCGCCGACCCGACCCGGCACGTGCTCTTGGCCGAGTTCGAGAACCGCCGGTTCCCGCTGCGGACCGTCGTCGGCTTCCACCTGCTCGACACCCTGGTGCACGGCTGGGACGTCGCCGCCGCCCTCGGCACCGAGGTCGACTACGGCGGCGAACTCCTCGCCGCCGTCCACACCCAGGCCGAACTCGTCCCCGGCGGCCCCGCCCGCACCGGGCCGGGGGCCGCGTTCGCCCCCGGCCTCCCGATCGCGGGGACGTCGACCGGGTGGACGCGCACGCTCGCGTTGCTGGGCCGCGACCCCCGGTGGACCGCGGGAACCCCGAACCACCACTGATCGCGCGCGAGCGCGACAAAACCGGTGGGCCCGCGTGCTGAGGGGTCACGCGGGCCCACCGACCGGAACCCCGACGAGCGGCTGACGAGTGACTACAGCGCGCCGGGTGGGACGACCTCCACCTCGGCCCGCTCGACGGCCTCGGCCGAGTCCACCGCCCGCTTGCGCAGTCGGGGCAGCACCGCGAACCACACCAGGGCGGCCGCGCAGCCGTAGGCCGCCGCCATGGTGATGCTCATCGACAGCGGGCTCGTCCCGCTCAGCGACACCAGCGGCGCCACCAGCGGACCGATGGCGAACGCCGAGGTGCCGAGCAGCGCCGCCGCCGTCCCGGCCCGCCTGCCGTGGTCGGCCAGGGCCAGCGCGGACCCGTTGGCCTGGGTGCCGCCGGTCACCAGCATCAGCAGCGCCAGCGCGATGAGCAGCGCGACCAACCCGGCGCCCAGCAGCACCGACACGAGCATGCCCAGCGCGGCCAGCGCCGTGACGACGGTGCCGACCGAGTACATCCGCACCGGCCCCGCGCGGCGCACCACGGACCGGTTGATCAGCGCGCCGACCACGGACATGACCGCGTTGGCCGCGAAGCAGACGCTGAACAGCTGCGGGCTCATCGAGTAGCTGTCCTGCAACACGAAGCTGATCGAGGCGAGGTAGGTGAAGAACGCCGTCCCACCGCACGCGCCCGCGAGCAGGAAGCAGAGGAACAGCCGGTCCCGCAGCACCGCGCCGAACTCGTGCCCGCTGCCCCGGGCGTGCCGGTCGGCGGGTTCGAGGCTCTCCGGCAGCGCGGTCAGCGCCAGCAGGAACAGCGCGACGCCGATCCCGGCCAGCACGGCGAAGATTCCGCGCCAGCCGATCAGCGGCGCCAGCTGACCGCCGACGACCGGGGCCACGATCGGCGCGAGCGCGCCGACCGTGGTCAGCATCGCCAGCAACCGGACCAGCTCGACACCCTCGGTGAGGTCGCGGGCCACGGCCAGCGCGACCACGATCCCGGCCGACCCGGACAGCCCCTGGAAGAACCGGGCGGCCAGCAGCAGCTCGATCGACGGCGCCACCGCGCAGACCAGGGACAGCACCGCGAACAGCGCCACCCCGGCCAGCAGCGGCTTGCGCCTGCCGAACCGGTCGCTGAGCGGGCCCACCACCAGCTGCCCGAGCGCCAGCCCCAGCATGCACGCCGACATCGTCGCCTGCGCCAGGCTGTCGCTGGTGTCCAGCTCGGTGGCGAGCTCGGGCAGCGCGGGCATGTAGAGGTCCATCGAGATCGGCCCGAACATCTCCAGCAGGCCCAGCACGACGGCGACGCGGCGCAGGCTCACGAGGACCGCAGGATCCGCCGCAGCCACGACAGCCGGGTCGCCGCGGCCGCGCGGGAGACCTCGGCGTCGGGGGAGAACCCCGAGAAGCCGTGGTACCCGCCCGCCCACACGTGCAGCTCGGCCTGCCCACCGGTGGCCCAGATCCGCAGCGCGTACTCGGTCGCCTCGTCCCGGAAGGTCTCGGCGGCCCCGACGTCGATGTAGGCGGGCGGCAGGCCGGACAGGTCCACCATCCGGGTCGGCACCTGGTAGGGCGAGGCCTGGTCGGTGCCGCGCAGCGGGCCGAGGATGGCGTCCCACGCGGTGTCGTTGTTGTTGCGGTCCCAGGCGCCGATCCCGTCGTACTGCCGGGTGGACACCGTCACGTTGCGGTCGTCGAGCATCGGGCACAGCAGCCCCTGCCCGGCGATCTTGGGCCCGCCGCGGTCCCTGGCCAGCAGCGACACCCCGGCGGAGAGCCCGCCACCGGCGCTCGCCCCGGTCACCACGACCCGGTCGGTGTCGACGCCGAGCTCGTCGGCGTGCTCGGCGAGCCACACCAGGCCCGCGTAGCAGTCCTCGACCGCGGCGGGCGCGGGGTGCTCCGGTGCCAGGCGGTACTCGACCGACACACCGAGCGCGCCGAAGAGCAGCGCCTCCTCGATCAGGCCGTCGATGCCGAAGTACCGGTTGCCGAGGACCATCCCGCCGCCGTGGATGCTGTAGATCGCGGGCGCGCCCGGGGCGAGGTCGTGCGGTCGGACGATCGTCAGCACGATGTCCGGTTCGCCCGCCGGGCCGGGGACCGTGCGGTCCTCGACCGTGACCGGTCGGTCGCCGACGATGTGCTCGATCGGCGGGATGATCGTCGCGAAGTGCGCCCGGTTGGCCAGGATCGTCCCGGCCCGCAGCGGGATCTGCTCGACGAGCTCCAGGAACGCCGCCAGCCCCGGCTCCAGCTCGGGGTCGTACGGGACCGGCTTGTACTGCTCGGTGCTCATCGCGCCACCAGTCCCAGGACCCGGCGCAGCCACGAGTTGCGCGTCTGCAGCGCGGCCTGGCTGACCGGCCACTCGGGCACGTACATGTCGAAGCCGTGGAAGGCCCCGCTCCACACGTGCAGCTCGGCCTGCCCGCCGGTGGCCCAGATCCGCAGCGCGTACTGGGTGTCCTCGTCGCGGAACGGCTCGGCGCTGCCCACCTCGATGAACGCGGGCGGCAGTCCGGACAGGTCGGTGGCCCGGGTGGGCGCGGCGTACGGCGAGGCCGCGTCGGTGCCCGCCGCGTCGCCGAGCAGCGACTTCCAGCCGACCAGGTTCGACTCGCGGGTCCAGGTGCCGATGCCCCGGTACTGGTGGCTGGCCACGGTGGTGTTGGTGTCGTCGAGCATCGGGCACAGCAGCAACTGCCCGGCGAGCGCGGGGCCGCCCCGGTCGCGCGCCAGCAGCGAGACCCCGGCGGACAGGCCGCCGCCCGCGCTGCCGCCCATGATCACGACCCGGTCCGGGTCGATGCCCAGCTCGGCGGCGTTCTCGACCGTCCACACCAGACCGGCGTAGCAGTCCTCGACCGGGGCCGGGTGCGGGTGCTCGGGGGCCAGCCGGTACTCGACGTTGACCGCGACCACGCCCAGCTCCAGGACCAGGGCGAGCAGCCGCCCGACGTCCATGTTGCGGTGGCCGATCATCATGCCGCCGCCGTGGATGTTGTAGAGCCCGGGCACCGGCCCGGTCAGCCCGCGCGGGCTGATGACGGTGACCTCCAGGTCGGGCGCGCCGTCCGGACCGGGGATGGTCCGCTCGACGACGTCGACCGGTGCGTCGCCGACCGCCTCGGCGGCCGGGGCGAACATCGCGGCCATGCCCTGGCGGATCGCCGGGATCGTGTCGGGGTGCAACTGTGGGGCGTCCGGCGGCACCAGGTGCGCCAGCGCGGGTTCGATCTCGGGGTCGAACGGCACCGGTGGGTGGGTCACGACAGGCTCCTCGCTCGTGGGGTGGGGGTTCACGGCCCCGCCGGGTCGACCACGTCGCGGTCGGCCCAGAACGGGTCGACCAGCGCGCGCAGCTCCTCGGGCCCGACCCGCTCGACCAGCTCGACGGCGGCGAGGTTGTCCTCGAGCTGGTCGAGCCGGGTCGCGCCGAACAGGGTGGTGAGGTTGGCCGGGTGGGTCAGGGTGAAGGCGACGGCGAGGCGCGCCGGGCTGGTGCCCAGCCGCTCGGCGACCGCGGCGACCCCGGCGGCGTGCCGCTTGATCGCCTCCCGGACGCCGCCCGGGTCGCGGCCGAGCTCGCGGGTCAGGCCGGTGCCGCCCGCCAGGATGCCGCCCTCGAGCACGTCGGAGGACTGCAGGGCGAACCCGTCGGCGAACAGCGCGCCGAACGGCTCGCCGTCGGCGATGGACCGGCGGCCGATGCTGTACTTCAGCTGCGCGAGCCGCGGGCCGTCGACCCCGCGCTCGGCGGCGATCTCCTGGAGGCGGCGGATGTTCGCCGCGGACCAGTTGTTGACGCCCCAGGCCCGGATCAGCCCGGCGCGGGTGAGCCCGGCGAGGTCCTCGACCAGGTCCTCCAGCACGATGTCATCGCGCCGGATGTCACCGAGGATCACCAGATCGGCGACGTCGAAACCGCCGCGCAGGAACGCGTTCTCCAGCTGCGGGCGGAACCCGTCGTCGTCGAAGCCCTCGAGCCACAGCTTCGCCGAGACGAGGTACTCCGCGCGCGGGATTCCGGCGGCCCGGATGGCCGCGTTCCAGATCACGTCGGTGAACGCGGGCTCCATGCCGGGCACGCTGTAGACGCCGACGTCGAACAGGTTGACCCCGGCGGACACGGCCGTGCGGATCATCGTGACGGTGTCGGCGAAGTCCATCCGGTCGTAGGTGTGCCAGGAGCCCAGGGACAGCGGCGAGACGTCGAGCTCGGTGGTGCCGAGGCGGCGCCGGGGCAGGGGAGACGAGGCGGACACGGTTCTCTCCTAGTGCTGGGGGCTGGTCGGGGTGCCGGGGCGGGGCTGCTCAGGCCAGGCGGGGGTCGATGACGGCCTTGACCTCGTCGAGCCGGTGCATCGCGGCGATCCGCTCGGAGGCGCCCGCGAGCCCGACCGGCGTGCCGAACAGCCGGTCCCACGGCATCCGGGCGCCGAACGCGCCGAAGAACTCGATCGCGTTGTGGTAGTCGGCGATGTCGCCGTTGAGCGAGCCGTGCACGGTCAGCTCCTTGCCCATGATCGTGCCCAGCGGCAGCGGCGCGGAGTTCGGGCCGGTGCTGCCGACGATCACGACGTGGCCGCGCTGCGCGGCCATCGCCACCGCCTCGGTGCCGACCGAGGGCGCCCCGGCGAAGTCGAGCACCAGGTCGGCGCCGTGCCCGCCGGTGAGCTCGCGGACCCGCTCGACGATGCCGTCGGAGCCCAGCGCGATGTCGACGGTGGCGTCGGCGCCGAACTCGCCCGCGAGGGTGAGCCGGGACTCCGGCGCGCCGACGGTGATGACCTTGGCGGCACCGGAGATGTGCGCGACGGCGGTGGCGAAGACGCCCAGGGCGCCGGAGCCCTGGACCACGACCCGCTTGCCGGTCAGGCCGCCGACGTAGGAGAACGCGCGCAGCACGGTCTTGGCCGCGCAGCCCGCCATCGCGGCCCAGGTGCTCGGCACCTCTTCGGGCAGCAGCAGCTTGGCCGCGCGCGGCACGACGTAGGCGTACTCGCTCAGGCCCGCGGTCGCGTACGGGGGGACGTCCGAGCGCTGCAAGAAGCCGTAGCCGCGGCGGGAGCAGGCGACGGGTTCGCGCAGCACGACGCAGCCGTAGCACTCACCGCAGGTCGACTCCGACCAGCCGATCCGGGCGCCGACGGCGATGTCGCGGCCGAGCGCGTCGCGGGTGTCGGGGCCGACCGCGACGACGTCGCCGACCATCTCGTGGCCCAGCACCATCGGCAGCATGCCGGGGAAGCTCATCTTCCCGGACCAGATCTCCACGTCGGTGCCGCAGAGCGTGGCGCAGGAGACGCGCACGAGCGCCGCGCCCGGGGCCACCTCGGCGGGCAGCGGGAGCTCGGTGAGGTGCAGCGGCTGGCCGTGCTCGGTCAGCACCGCCGCCCGGGTGGAGGTCGGGACGGTCATCGGACTCCTTGCGGTGGCGGGAGGTGGGGGTCGAGCGAGTCTTTAGTCTACGTCTGTCGATTAAAATGTCGAGACCCCGCTCACGTCGGACCGCGGGGGCCGCGGGTGGGGGTCCGCGCAGGGGGCACCGCCGCCGCGGCCGGGGGCTCGACACCGGCCCGAGACGGGGTGTGTATACGAGCGTAGAAAATAAACCCCCTGGACCGCAAGGGGAACCGTTGGTGACCGCCCGGGTAACGGCTCTCTATCGACCCGTTGATTTTTTCGCCAACGAACGTAGACTATCCCGCATCACGGTGAGCCAGGTCTCACTTCTTGATCTCCACGCTCCGGCGAGGACCCGCCCGCGGCAGCGGTGCGCGCCTCCCCACCAGCTGTTCACCACCGAGAGAAGGACCCGATGACGAGAACACGGACATCGGCACTGGTAGCGATAGCCGCCGTAGCCGCCATCACGCTCGCCGCCTGTACCAGCGCGGGCGGCAGCAGCCCGGGTGCAGGCGGTGGCACCGCCGCCGGGGACATCTCCGAGCTCAAGGCCGGGGTGTTCCTGGACGTGACGTCCTGGGACCCGGCCGCCGCCGACATCGGGTTCGACGGCCCGTACCTCTCGGCCGTGTACGACCCGCTGGTCGCGTTGGACAAGGACGCCAAACCGGTGCCCGCGCTGGCCACGTCCTGGGAGTGGTCGGCCGACCGGCTCACCCTGACCGCCGAGCTGCGCAAGGGCGTCACCTTCGACGACGGGCAGAAGTTCGACGCCGCCGCCGCGGTCGCGAACCTGCAGCACCTCAAGACCGGGGTGCGCTCCGGCCAGGCCTACCTCAACGTCTCGGGCTTCACCGCCAAGGACGAGGACACCCTCGAGATCAAACTGTCCAAACGGGACGACTCGCTGCTCTACTTCATGGGCCTGGGCCGCAGTTGGATGGCCTCGCCCGCCGCGATCGCGGCCAACTCGCTGACCGCGGGCCCGGTCGGCTCCGGCCCGTACACCTTCGACAAGGCCAACTCCGCGCCGCAGTCGCAGTACGTGTTCACCAAGAAGGCGAACCACTGGGACAGCGCGACCTACCCGTTCCCCACGGTGAAGCTGTTCCCGATCACCGACCAGACCGCGAGCTTCAACGCGATGCTCTCCGGTCAGCTCAACGTCCAGTTCGCCAACGCCGCGAACCTGCCCAAGGCCAAGGACAACGGCTGGAACATCGCGTCCAAGCCGTCCTCGTGGGTCGGCGTGCAGTTCGCCGACCGCACCGGCACCCAGGTCAAGGCCCTCGGTGACCAGCGCGTCCGGCAGGCGATCAGCTACGCCTTCGACTCCGCGGGCATCCTCAAGGCGGTCGGCAACGGCTCGGGCACCGCGACCAACCAGCTCTGGCCGGTCGACGGCACCGTCTACGACAAGTCGATGGACGGCAAGTACGCCACCAACATGGCCAAGGCCAAGCAGCTGCTCGCCGACGCCGGGTACCCGGGCGGCTTCACCGTCAAGATGCCGATGTCGCCGATCTTCGCCGCCTGGCAGCCCGCCGCCAACCAGACCTTCGGCGAGCTGGGCATCAAGGTGGAGTGGCAGGACATGGCCATGCCCGACTACCAGAAGAACGCGCCGACCTACCCGATGTTCCTCGCGGTGATCGCCATGAGCGGCAACGACATGGCCACGCTCTCCGACCAGGTCACCACCGCCCAGTGGTACAACCCGAACCCGGCGGTCGACGCCTTCCCGGAGGTCAAGGCCCTGGTCGGGCAGGCCGAGCAGGCCGAGCCCGGCGCGGCGCAGACCGCGGTGCTCAAGCAGCTCAACGCCAAGCTGGTCGACCTGGCCTGGTGGAGCGTCTGGTACCAGGCCGACAACACCTACTTCAGCGTCAAGGGCATCACGGTGACCCCGATCACCGGGATGATGTTCCCGACCCTGCGGTTCATCCAGCGCGGCTGACGCGCCCGTGCCCGGCAGGTCCGTCCACTTCGGACGGACCTGCCGGTGAGGAGCCGAGACAATGCTGTCCTTCATCGCCAAGCGCCTGCTCTCCGGCGTGCTGCTGCTCGTGCTGGTCACGACCGGCACCTTCTTCCTGGCCCACCTGGCCATCGGGGACCCGACCCCCGGGCTGCTGGGCAACAGCGCCACCCCCGCGCAGCAGGACGCGCTGCGCGCCAAGATCGGGTTCGACCGACCGCTGCTGGTCCAGTTCTGGGACTGGATCTCGCACGCCGCCACCGGCGACTTCGGCAGCTCGTGGCGCAACTTCCAACCGGTCGGCGACCAGCTCGTGCTGCGCGTGCCGGTGACGCTGTCGGTGGTGGTCTTCGCGACGCTGCTCTCCGCGGTCATCGGCGTGGCCGTGGGCATCCTGTGCGGGCTGCGGCCCGGCGGCGTGCTCGACCGGGTCCTCAAGCTCGCCTCGGTGGTGCTCTTCGCGCTGCCCGGGTTCTGGGTCAGCCTGGTGCTGGTCACCTGGTTCGCCCTGGACCTGCGGTGGTTCCCGGCGATCGGGTACGTCTCGCCGGACCAGTCGGTCAGCGGCTGGCTCGAGTCGATCACGCTGCCGTCGGTGTCGCTGGCGCTCGGCGCGATCGTGATGGTCGCCGAGCAGCTGCGCAACGGCTTCCTCCAGGTCAACAACCAGGACTTCGTGCGCACGCTGCGCGCCCGCGGCCTGTCCAAGCGGCGGGTCACCGCGCACGTGCTGCGCAACGCCTCGCCCGCGGCGCTGACCGTGCTCGCGCTGATGTTCGTCGGCCTGCTCGGCGGCGCCATCGTCGTCGAGATCGTGTTCAACCTGCCCGGTATCGGCAGCCTGACCCAGTCGGCCTCGCAGATCGGGGACATCCCGGTGCTGCTCGGCCTGACCGCCGTCACCGTGGTGTTCGTCGTCCTCGTCAACTTCCTGCTCGACCTCGTGCTCGGGTGGGTCAACCCGAAGGTGCGCGAACGATGACCGCAGTCCCGTTCCCCGCCGCGCTGGCGCCCGTCAAACGGATCTCGCTCGGGCGCCGCTACCTGCGCCGCCCGCTCGGCGTGGTCGCGCTCGCGCTGCTGCTGGTCGTGGTCGCCGCGGCGGTCCTGGCGCCGTGGCTCGCGCCGTTCGACCCCAACCACGTCGACTTCACCCTCACCCACGCCGAACCCGGCGGCGGCCACCTCCTCGGCGGCGACTCCGCGGGCCGCGACATCCTCAGCAGGTTGCTGCACGGTGCGCGGACCACGCTCTACGGCGCGGTCATCACCTGTGTGTCCGGCCTGCTGCTGGGCGTCCCGGCCGGGGTGTGCGCGGGCTACTTCGGCGGGGTCACCGACCGGCTGGCCTCCTGGGTCAGCGACGCCCTGCAGTCTGTCCCGGGCATGATCGTGCTGCTGGTCGTCGCCGCGGGCACCGGCCAGTCCTTCCCGGTCCTGATGGTCGCGCTGGGCGTCTTCCTGGCCCCCGGCTACTACCGGATCACCCGGGCGCGGGCGCTGGCCGTGCGCAAGGAGCCCTACATCGACGCCGCCCGGGTCGCGGGCGTGACCAACCCGCGCATCCTGCGCACGCACATGCTGCGCGCGGTCTACGCCCCGATCGTCGTGCAGACGGCGCTGACCGCCGGGATCGCCATCGGCATGCAGGCGGGCCTGCAGTTCCTCGGCATCGGCTCGGCGTCCACGCCGAGCTGGGGCCAGATGATGAACGACGGCTTCCAGAACATGCTGACCTACCCGCTGATCCTGCTGTGGCCCTCGATCGCGCTGGGCATCACCATCGCCGCGCTGGCGTTCATCGGGTCGACCCTGGCCGACCTGATCAGCATCCGCGCGGAGCAGCCCTCCCGGCGCGCCCGGGCCCGCGTGCGCCAGGAGCTCACCGCGCCCGCCGCCACCGAGCTGTCCAACCGGCTGCCGAGCGGCGAGCACGAGCACTCGGCCGAGGACTGCGCCCTGCGCATCGACAACCTCCGCGTCGGTTACGCCTCCCCGTCCGGGGTGAAGGAGGTCGTCCGGGGCGTGTCCCTGGACGCGGCTCCGGGCGAGGTGCTCGGCATCGTGGGCGAGTCCGGGTCCGGCAAGACGCAGACCATGTTCGCCGTCCTCGACCTGCTGCCCTCGGGCGGCACCGCGGTCGCCGACGGCATCCGGGTCAGCGGTCGCGAGGTCAGCGGTCTCTCCGCGGCCGAGCGCGCCGCGCTGCTCGGCCGGTCGATCGGCTACGTCCCGCAGGAGCCGCTGAGCAACCTCGACCCGTGCTACACGATCGAGCGCCAGCTGGTCGAACCGCTGCGGCACGTGCACGGCCTGTCGAAGGCCGACGCCCGCCAACGCGCGCGCGACGTCCTGGTCCGGGTGGGCCTCACCGACCCCGACCGCGTCCTGGCGTCCTACCCGCACCAGATCTCCGGCGGCATGGCCCAGCGCGTGCTCATCGCGGGCGCGGTGGCCGGTCGGCCGTCGCTGCTGGTCGCCGACGAGCCGACGACCGCGCTCGACGTCACCGTGCAGGCCGAGGTGCTCGAGCTGCTGCGCGAGCTGCAGCAGGAGTACGGCATGACGCTGGTGATCGTGACGCACAACTTCGGCGTCGTCGCCGACATCTGCGACCGGGTCGTGGTGATGAAGGACGGCCGGATCGTCGAGACCGGCCGGGTGGAGCAGATCTTCCGGCACCCGGCCGACCCCTACACCGCCGAGCTGATCAGCGCCTCCCTCGACGACGTCGCGGGGCGGCACGAACTGGACCAGGCCTGGGCGCGCGAGTCACCCGCCGCCCTGGACCGCAGCGCCGCGCACGTCGGCGGAGAGGACGACGCACGATGAACGCCGCCAACGACAGCGCTGGTACCGCAGGCACGGACACCGCACCGCTGCTCTCCGTGCAGGACCTGGTGGTCGACTACCGACTGGCCCGCAAGGTCCGTTTCCGCGCCCTGAAAGGGGTTTCGCTGACGGTCGGACCGGGGGAGTGCGTCGGGCTGGTCGGCGAGAGCGGGTCGGGCAAGTCCACGCTCGGCCGGGCCCTGCTCGGGCTCGCGCCGGTCGAGTCCGGCCGGATCACCTTCGACGGCGAGGACATCACGCACGCCCGCGGTGCCGCGCGCCGCCGCCTGGCCAACGACATCCAGGTCGTCTTCCAGGACCCGTACGGCTCGCTCGACCCCACCATGACCGTCGGCGAGGTCCTCGCCGAACCGCTGGAGGTGGCCGGGACCACCCGCGCCCAGGCGCGCGCGGTGGTCGCCGAGATGCTCGACCGGGTGCGGCTGCCCACCGACTCCGTGCACCGCTACCCGAGCGAGTTCTCCGGCGGGCAGCGGCAGCGGATCGCGATCGCGCGGGCGCTGGTCCGGATGCCCCGGCTGATCGTCTGCGACGAGCCGGTGAGCGCGCTCGACCTGACCACCCAGGCGACGATCCTGGACCTGTTCATCGACCTGCAGCGCGAGACCGGGGTGTCCTACCTGTTCGTCTCGCACGACCTCGGCGTCGTGCGGCGGATCTGCCACCGCGTCTCGGTCATGTACCAGGGCGAGATCGTCGAGTCCGGGCACACCCGCTCGGTCACCGAGGAGCCCGCCCACCCCTACACCCGACGCCTGCTGCTGGCCTCGCCCGTCGCCGACCCGGCGCGCCAGGCCGACCGCCGGGCCGCCTGGCTCGGCCTGCGGGAGTCGGCGTGACCCACCTGCATTGGAGGCCGCCGTGCCCAAGGTCATCGACCACGAGCAGCGGCGCCGGGAGATCGTCGAGGTCGCCAAGCGGCTGATCGCCGAGGGCGGGTTCGAGGCGGCCACGATGCGCAGCATCGTCACCGCGGCGGGCTTCGCCAACGGCGCGCTCAAGCACTACTTCGCGGGCAAGGACGGCATCATCGCCGCGACCTTCGAGAGCGTCCTGGACGAGACCGCGCGGCGGATGTCCGAACTGGACCCGGACGTGGGCCCGGTGGCGGCGCTGCGCGGTTTCGTCGAGGCGGCCATGCCGCTGGAGCCGGACCGGATCAGCTCGGCCAGGGTGCTGCTGGTGCTCTGGGGCCACTCGGTCACCAACCCGGACCTGGCCCGGCAGTACCGCGACCTGCTCACCATCTGGCGGGGGGAGCTGACCAGGCGGATCGGCGCGGTCTGGGACCGCGGCGAGCCGCCCGCCGCCGGGCTGCTCGCCGACGAGATCATCTCGGTCACCATCGGCGCCAACGTGGCCAGCCTGATGCACCCGGTGGGCGCGCTGGTGCAGCGCTACCGCGACTACGTCGAGGCGCTGATGGGCCGGATCGCGGGCTGACCCCTGGAACCGCAACGGGTTTTCGTCTACGCTCGTAGAATGATCGATGCTCCCGCGCTCCCGACCACCCGCACCCGGCCCGCCGCCGAGGTGACCGGCCCGCCCGTCGTGCTCGTCCACGGCTTCGTCACCGGGGGTGCCGTGGACTTCCCCGCCGAGCGCTGGGCCGAGCCGCTGGCCGCGGCAGGCCGCGAGGCCGTCGTGGTGCACCTGCCCGGGCACCCGGGCGGCCCGGCCGTCGGCTCGGCCGACGAGGTGGGCACCGCGCACCTGCTCCGCAGGCTCGCGGCCGGGATCGCCGCCGAGGGTTCCGGGGAGGTCGACGTGATCGGCTACTCGCTCGGCGCCCGGCTCGCCTGGGACCTCGCCGCCACCGGGGTGCTCCCGGTGCGCAGGCTGGTGCTCGGCGGCCTGAGCCCGATGGAGCCGTTCGCCGCGGTCGACCTCGCGGCGGCCCGCGCCGCGGTCCGCGGTGGACCCGCGCCCGCGGACCCGCTCACCGGCATGATCACCGGCATGGTGTCCGGCCCGGACCGCGACGCCGACTCGCTGCTGCTGGTCGTCGAGGGGCTGGCCCGGGAGCCGTTCGACCCGACGGCCCGCGTTCCCCAGGTGCCGACGCTGTTCCTCGCCGGCCTGGACGACCCGATGTCCCAGGGCGTCGACCAGCTCGTCGCGGGTGTGCCCGGGGCCCGCCTGCAGCGGGTCCCCGGTGACCACTTCGGCGCGCTGGCGGGCGACGAGCTGCGCGCCGCCGCCTTCGAGTTCCTCGGCGTCTGAGCCGTGACGGTGTCACGGGCGCCGCGGCGCCCGTGGGCCGGTCAGTCCCACCAGAACACCCACGAGTGGTCGCCGAGCAGGCGCTGGGCGTAGGTCGAGAGCGTCTGGGGTGCCTCGCCCTGCCAGACGTTGTCCGGGCAGAACGCGAAGTGCTCGGCCGCCACGGCCAGCGCCTGGGCCTCGGTGGTGGGCGGCGCGGAGACGCTGAGCAGCAGGGTGTCGAACCCGAGGCCGACGACGCGGGCACCGAACCGGTTCTCCCAGTCGCGCAGCACCGCGGCCACCTCGCCGGTGTCGTTGGTGTGGTTCATCGGCCCGGTCCAGCCCGCCACCGCCAGCGCGTCGGCGCCCCGTTCCGCCGCGACCAGGCCCAGGCGCATCGACGCGTGCCCGGCGAGCAGCTGCTCGGCGAGGTCGTCGGCGGTGAGGTCGGGCGCGGTGCGCCCAGTCAGCGGGCGGGCGAGCCCGGGCCACTCGCGGCCGAAGGGGGCGGTGACGGCGAGCCGCTCGGCGGCGGAGAGGTCGTCCTCCTCGTCCCCGGTGGTGTGCGCGGCCCACCATCCCGCGAGCAGCGCGCCCGGCTCGTGCCCGGCGGGAGCGGACATGTCACCGGGCAGCACCTCGCCGTTGCCCCACGGGCGGTACTCCGGGTCCTCGTCGTCGAGCGCGTCGAGCAGCAGCGGCCACAGCCCGGACCTGGTGTGCTCGGCCCGCAGCCGGGCCCACAGGCCCGCGGCGGCGGGCTGGTCGCTGAGCCAGAACGCGGGCCTGCCGCCGTTGTCCTCTTCGGGCTGCACGAGCCTGCCGGGCGGCAGCGGAACCGACAGGGTCCGGCCGTTGGCGGTGGTGCCGGGGAACAGGTCCCGCAGTTCGGTGGGGAGCGGTGCGTCGGAGATCACGGTCGGATCGTAGGCGGTGCGCCCGACGGTCGGCGGCGCGTTGATCGCACCGGTACCGGGTCCGCGGCGATCATCCGGGGAACCTTGGGCGAACAGCTCGCGAACACCCTTCGTCGCGGTGCCCGGGGCGGCCGTCCGGGACAACGCGTGACCTGATGATCACGCTAGCCTCCGACCTGCGGAACACCGAACTGTCGAATATCCGCCACACGGGCGCGCGCGGCACGGCACCCGGCGGGGAAAGCGGAACCTCATGTCCACGGAGTCACAGGTGTCCACGGAGCAGGCGACCGACGCGGCGACCCCGGACGCGGCCACCTCGGACGCGGCCACCTCGGACGCGGCCGCACCCGGCGCGGCCGCCTCGCCGGAAGCCCCGCCCGAGCCGTCCCCGGGTGAGCTCGCCATCGAGGCGGCCCTGAAGGCGGTGGGCGCCATCCCGGCCACCTCCGACGCCGCCACCGGGGACTCCGAGGACTCCGGCAGCACCGACGTGGCCGCGCCCGCCGCCGCGCTCGAGGCGCCGCGGCGGGTGCGCAAGCCGATGATCGTGACCGCGGTGGTCGTGGGCCTCGCGCTGGTCGCCACGCCGCTGGTGCTGTCCCGGCTGAACGACGACCCCGAGGCGAGCGGGGCGCCCACCGCGGCCGGCTACCCGCAGGACCCCTCGGCGGGCGCCGGATCCGTGCCCGCTCCGGCAGGCGGCCCGATCGACCAGCCCACGCCCGCCGCGCAGTCCGCGGGTGTCGCCCCGGTCGCGGGCGCGGTGCCGGGCCCGGGCTCCCAGGTCAACCCGGCCCCGGTCGCCCCGCAGGCCGGACGGCCCGCGCAGAGCGGCGCCCCGGCCCCGGTCGTGCCGCCGGTGAACCCCCCGGCCACGCCGCGCCAGGCGGCCGGTCCGACCTACGAGGCGACCGCGGGTCCCGGTTGCGGCGGCACCACCGGGTACTCCAGCGTCGGGTCCTTCCGCAGTGGCAAGGAGGGCTGGGTCGACCACGGCGGCGGCTGCGGCGCGGCGTACGTGTCGGTCCCGATGTCCGGCTGGCCGGACAAGGACGACGACAGCGCGTACGGCCTGTGGACGTTCAACACCGGCCCGGTGACCACCGGCACCTGCGCCGTGTCGGTGTACGTGCCCGCGGGCGACCTCGTCGACGTCGGCGGCGACCCCACGTCCTACCGCGTGCACGACCGCTTCGACGTCGGCAAGGGCGGCGAGGTCGGCGCGTTCGAGGTCAAGCAGGTGGCCCGGCGCGGCCAGTGGGTGGAGGCGGGCACCTTCCGCATCGGCGGCGCCAAGCTCGCCGTGAAGCTGCTCTCCCGCGGCAAGGACTGGTCGGACTCGGGGAGCAAGACCTACGCGCACCACGCCGCCGCCGCGGTGAAGGTCAAGTGCCAGGCCTGATCCAGGTATTCAGTCCGTTGTAGACAGAGTTGGTGCGGGGTGGTCGAAGTGGACATAGCCGCGTTCCTGGTGGCGGCCGAGGAGCTGTTGGCCATCCGGTCGACGGCCGATCGGCCCGCCGAGCTGCACCGCGCGCTGGACCTCGTGCTCGACGCCGTCGGCCCGGGGTTCACCGTGGAGCGCTTCGACTCCAACGGCAAACCGAGCGCGTTGCTCTACCCCGGCAACGGTTCCAGACCGCGGTTCCGCGCGATCCTCAACGGACACCTAGACGTCGTGCCCGCCCCGCCAGAGCAGTTCCGGCCCCGCCGCGAGGGCGACCGGCTCTACGCACGGGGCGCGCAGGACATGAAGCTCTCGGCCCTGGCGCAGGCATTGGCGTTCCGCGAGGTCGCCCGCGACCTGCCGGTCCCGGTGGCGTTGCAGCTGGTCACCGACGAGGAGATCGGCGGCCACGACGGCACCGCCCACCAGCTCGAGCAGGGCGTGACGGCCGACTTCGTCGTCATCGGCGAGCACAGCGCCCTGCGCCTGGTGGTCGAGTCCAAGGGGCTGCTCACGGCCCGGCTGCGCGCCCACGGCCGTGGTGCGCACAGCGCCTACCAGTGGCTGGGCGACAACGCCGTCCTCAAACTGATGCGCGCGGTCGACCGGGTGCTGGCGGCGTACCCGGTCGCCACCGAGGAGGCGTGGCGCACCACGGTCAACGTCGCCAGGATCGAGACCGCGCCCGGCTCGGTCAACCAGGTCCCCGCCGAGGCGACAGCCTGGCTGGACATCCGCTTCCCACCGGGCGACACGGACTTCGCCGACCGCACTCCCGAGGAGGTGGCCGCCCACCTGGGCGCCCTATGCCCACCGGAGGTGTCGGTCGAGGTCGACCGCGTCGAACCCCCGCACCAGGCGGACCCGGCCTCCCCGGACGTCGCAGCCCTGCGCGAAGCCGCCCAAGCCCAGGGCTACTCCGGCGACCTCCTCCGCAAATACGGCGCCGCGGACTCCCGCCATTACCACCAGCGCGGCATCGACGCCGTCATCTTCGGCATCGGCGGCGACGGCCAACACGGCCCCGACGAATACGCCGACCTCACCACCGTCCGGCCCTACCACCAAGCCCTCGTCCACTTCCTCGCCAGCCTGACCTAGGTCGTGTCTTCAAAGCCGGAGAAGCAGGGTGGCCAGGTCGATCTGTCCTCGGTAGGAGGTGGTGGTCTTGTCGAAGCGGGTGGCGATGGCGCGGAACTGCTTGAGGCGGTTGAAGCAGCGTTCGACGATATCGCGGCGTCGGTAGGCGACACGGTCGAAGGCCGGTGGGCGGCCACCGGCCCGGCCGCGGCGCAGCCGGTTGGCTTGCCGGTCCCGGCGTTCGGGAATCGTCGCCGGGATGTGCCCTCGGCGCAGGTAGGAACAGATGGCG
>NZ_BSTR01000051.1 GCF_030269645.1 Actinokineospora sp. NBRC 105648
CGACCGAGCCGACCGAGCCGACCGAGCCGACCGAGCCGACCGAGCCGACCGAGCCGACCGAGCCGACCGAGCCGACCGAGCCGACCGAGCCGACCGAGCCGACCGAGCCGACCGAGCCGACCGAGCCGACCGAGCCTATTGACGCCCGGAAGGCGGAACCGGGGCAGGCGGACGACCAGGGGGAAGCGGGGGGCGGCGACGAAACCGACAATGCCAAACCTGCGGCCGACGATTCGACGAAGCCGGTCACGTCGTTGAACCCCGAGCACTACTATTTCAGTCAGGGTGAACCGCGCAGGTTCGACGCCACGGCGCGAGACTCGGAGGGTAAACCCATTCCGCAAATGCGGGCGGTCGGTGACGGTACCTATATCCCAGTCGGCGCCGATGTCGCTCGCGCTTCTTTTGCGACTGAGGCCGTCAAGGTGAAGGCCGATCAAGCGGAGAAGGAGAAGTTCCAGGACCTCGTCGACCGCCGCGCCGATGCGGTGGACAGGTTGGCCGCCGCCAAGGAGAACCCCGAGGCCAAGGACGATCTGCGCCAGGCGTACCGCGACGTCACCGACATCGGGGAGGACGTAGGCCACCGAGCCGGCGAGTTGGCTGTCGCGAAGACCTATGGCACCGACAGTTCCCTGCCCGAGCCGCTCGACGACTACGGTGGAAAGCCGGGGCGCGGCCGCTTCGACCAAGTCTGGGCCGTCGCCGACGACCGGGTCGTGGTGGTCGAGTGCAAGGGTGGCGATGGGCCGCTGGGCACCAGGGTCACCCGCGGCGGCCAGGTCGCGGAGCAGGGGACCCCCGCCTACTTCGCCGCGACCATCGCCGATATGCGTAAGGGGAGCGACAAAGATATCGAGCTCGCCGAGCTGTTGCAGGCGAAGCTTGACGCGGGCAAGCTAGACTACGTCGTGGTTAGAGCCAAGGTCGTCAACGGCGACAATGGGCCGGAGTTCGGCGGCTACTCGATTCGCCCGCTCGACATGGGCAAGTTCTAGGAGAGCTGAATGGTCACAATCGGCAGGCACGACTTCGACCACGACTTCGTCGCCGAGAAAGTCGGTGCGTTCCGCGAAATCGAGCGGGTGAGCCTGGAGCGCGCACTGCGCAAACCCATCTGGACCCACGATCTGCACGCCGTCGCGCTCTCGCACGCCGGGTACCGCTCCGCGCTCGACCCGACGGCGGCGGGCCCGGAGATCTGGAACAGCGTCGTGCTGGCGGGCCAGGCGGGCGCCGCCGTCTTCGCCGTCGGCGCTCCGGAGGGCGAGCAGTTCGAGGTGATCTTGGGGACACCGCTGGAGGTCACGGGCACCGGAAGTCGTTCCTACACCGACGCCGAGACTTGGCTGGCCGCCCACCACCTCGCCCTGGTCCGCCGGGACATGCGCCTGCTGCACTACCTTTGCGCCGTCCCGATGGCGGTGTTGCGCGACGCCGACGGCAAGATGGGCGAGTACGCCTACCTGTGGATCGACGCCCTGCAGACCTACTGGCGGCGTGAAGAAGGCGTGTTGAGCAAGCTCAACGACGCCCTGGCCGCCACTGATCCGTCCCGGTTGACCGTGGGCAAGCAGATCGTCCTGTTGCGCCACTACCCGGTGCTGAAGCTGTTCCACTACCTGGTGCAGCACGACGGCGAGGGATTCAACGCGAGCCTCGCCGAGGGGCTCAAGTCGCACAAGCAGTTCTGGAAGCCGAAGAACCGCGCCAACGACCCGGACGGCCTGATCGCCCTCGCGCTGCTCGGGTTGGCCTGTGTCGCCCACGACCTGGACCTCGGCCTGACCGTCGAGTCCGACTACCTGCCCAAGCACCTGCTCGACGGCTCCCACGTCGACTGACCTAGGGCTCCACCAACGCCGCGCTGGTGATTCGGTGTAGGGGTAGGCGGCGGATCTCCGCGGTGCTCGGGTCGCGGCCTTCCAGGATCCCGCCGCCCACCCGCAGGGGTTCGATCACGCGTTGGCTGGCCACGCCGTGCGCGTCGACCAGGCCGACCCACACCGACTGCTGGGTGCGGGTCGCCTCCTGCAGCAGGGCCATCGTCTCCGCCGTGTTCGCGCCGGAGCCCGCGGCCGCCGAGACCGATCGGCCGCGTTTGCTGTCCGCGGCCCGGTCGCCCGCGCGCATGGCCAGGACCATGTCCGCGATCTGCTCGTCGTCCGGCGGTCGGGGGGCGACCCGCCGGACCGCGCGCAGCGGTGCCTGGATGCGGCGGCCGGTGGGGCGCAGGTCGACGACCTGGCCGTCGGTGCCCTCGGCGGCGGGGGCGAAGCCCGCGGCGCGCAGGTCGTCCAGGACCTCCAGCAGCGGCAGCGGGCTGACCAGCACCGTGGGCGCGATCCGGCGCAGCCGCAGCAGGGCGGCGACCGGGCTGGCGGCCACCTCGGCGATCAGCGCCGGGTCGTCGCAGCGCAGGAACGACGCGGCGGCCCCGCCGCGCAGCCTGCCGTGCCTGCGGGCGACGTCGTCGATCATGTACTCCAGCGCCTGCGGTACCGGGGTGCGCGACCGGGTGCGGAACAGTTCGTGCAGGTCACCGGCGGTGCGGCCGGCGTCGAGTGCTCGTCGTAGGGACGTCTCGCTCACGCGGTAGACGGTGGCGCTGCCCGCGGATTCGACGTCGGCCACTTCGTTGATCTGCGCTGCCAGGTGTGCTTCCAGCGGTCCCGGTGCGACCACGGTGAGGTCGGCTTGGACCAGGACGTGGTCGATGGGGTCGGGCATCGCCTCGGCCATTCGTTTGGCGGCGGGGGCGGTGCCTTCGTCGAGCAGGGCTCGTCCGGGCCCGCTGAGCGCGCCCAGTGCCACCAGGCCCAGGGCTGTCGCTTCGGTGAGGGTGCAGCGCACGATGTCGTCGCGCAGTCGTCCGCCGCGTCGGGGGGCGCGCCAGGCCAGTAGCGCGGCCAGTTCGTCCGGGTCGGCCACGCCGGTGCCGGGTTTGAGATCGGCCAGCACCCGCAGCACCCGGGTGCGCTCCAGCGGGGCCACCGGCCGCCGCAGGTCCTCCGAGAGCGGGGCGAGGAGTCGCTCCTTCGCGTCGCGGAGGCCGCCGATGCCGGGTAGTCGGGGCAGGTCGAGCCAGGCCGCGGCCAGCGTGGCCCAGCGCTGCGCCGGGGTCGCGGCGAGCCAGGTGTCGCAGTGCGTGGTCGGCACGTACTCCGGCGTCGCCGCCTCGTTGTCGGCCACCAGCGACGCGCCGACGACCACCTCGACCAGGACGACCACCTCGCGTTCGCTGATCTCGGTGGCCTTGGTCAGGCGCCGCAGGTCGCGCACGCCGAGACCGCCGGACTTGAGCACCTGCGGCGGCTCGGCCGACCACAGCCGCAGCAGGGTCTCGGCGTGCCGCAAGAACTCCAGCGTCGCCCCGGCCGCCGTCGAGTCGACCGCCTTGTACGCCTTCGTGCGCAGGACCGGCTCGTCGACCGCGAGCGTGCCCACCGGCCCGGCGCCGCGGATCGCGACGCCTACCTGTCGCGGTAGCTCTACCGTCTCGGCGTCTACCCGCGTTAAGAGCCCTTGTGCCAAGAGCCGCTGGATCGGGGTCTTGGCGTTTTCCAGTCGCGGAACCGTTGCCGCGTCCTTAGTCCTACCGACCGGGCTGCCGTGCGCGAGCCGCGTCAAGATGCCGCGCTCCTCGTCGGACAGCGCGGTCAGCAACGCGGGCACGTCCACGACGTCCAACACCGCGGACGGCCTGCCCAACCCGCTCGGGAACAGCCCGCCTGCTTCGCGCGCCGCGGGCACGAGCCGCACCGCGTCGTCCGGACCCCACGCCACCGCGAGGTCGCGCAGCCGGTCCACGCCCGCGCGCACCCGGTCCGGGCCGACGCCGAGGTCGATGGTCGCCACGTCCACCTGGCCCCGGTCGGCGTCAGCCGCCAAGAGGGCGTCGAGGACAGCCAGGGTGAAGGTGTCCAGGCCCTCCGCGACCCGCGCGACCGAGGCGCGGGTGGCCGCCCGGGTCGCGAGCACCGAGGTGTCGGCGGGACGCGGGGTGGCGAGGTCGGGCCGAGCGCGCAGCACCGCGGCCAGCGTCTCGTCCTCCCGCGCGCGGAGCCAGTCGGTGAGCGTGGTGCCGGACACCCTGACCACGGTATACGGCCGAGCACTCCGGTAGCCTCAGGAGTCGCGAAGACGGTGTCGGTGATCTTGTGAGGAGCATCCAGTGGCGAAGACCAAGGCCCACCGCGTCGACCCGACCTGGAAGGGCGACGACGAGAACGGGGCGCACCCGGTCAGCGAGCTCACCTCGGACCGGCAGGGCGCGCTGTCCCCGTTCGGCGACACCACGTTCCCGCTGGACGCGGTCCCCTACGTACACCCGGTGACCGAGATCAACCGCTAGGTCTAGGCTCGCTCCCGATTCTGTGAATACCCTCCACTCGGGAGTGAACGCATGCCCGTCCCCGGTCCCGGCTACTCGATCACCGTCCGGGTCGAGGCGCCACCGTCGGCCAGCGCCGCCGGTGACCTGACCAGCGCGGTCGGCCGGGTCGGCGGGGTGATCACCGCCTTCGACGTGGTCGAGTCGCACAGCGACCGGGTCGTCGTCGACATCACCTGCAACGCGGTCTCGGCCAACCACGCCCGCGACATCACCGAGGCGCTCGAGGCGCTGCCCGGGGTCGCGGTGCGCAAGGTGTCCGACCGGACCTTCCTGATGCACCTCGGCGGCAAGATCGAGGTCACCGCCAAGGTCGCCCTGCGCAACCGCGACGACCTCTCCCGCGCTTACACCCCCGGCGTGGCCCGGATCTGCCAGGCGATCGCGGAGAACCCCGACGACGCCCGCCGCCTGACGATCAAGCGCAACACCGTCGCCGTGGTCACCGACGGCTCCGCCGTGCTCGGCCTGGGCAACCTCGGGCCCGCCGCCGCGCTGCCGGTGATGGAGGGCAAGGCGGCGCTGTTCAAGAAGTTCGCCGGGGTGGACGCCTGGCCGGTGTGCCTGGACACCCAGGACACCGAGGAGATCATCCGCACCGTGCAGCTGATCGCGCCGGTCTACGGCGGGATCAACCTGGAGGACATCGCCGCGCCGCGCTGCTTCGAGATCGAGGCCCGGCTGCGCGACCTGCTCGACATCCCGGTGTTCCACGACGACCAGCACGGCACCGCGATCTGCGTGGTCGCCGCGCTGCGCAACGCCCTGCGGGTGGTCGGCAAGTCGATGGCCGACTGCAAGATCGTGGTCTGCGGGGTGGGCGCGGCGGGCTCGGCGATCATCCGGCTGCTGCTGCAGCGCGGCCCGGCCGACGTGATCGCGGTCGACGTGGACGGCATCGTCCGCGCGGACCGCCCGGGCATGGACCCCAACCTGACCTGGGTCTCGGCGAACACGAACAAGGCCGACCTGTCCGGCAGGCTGCACGACGCGCTGGTCGGCGCGGACGTGTTCATCGGCGTGTCGGCGCCCAACCTGTTCGGCGCCGAGCAGGTCGCCACCATGGCCCCGGGCGCGGTGGTGTTCGCGCTGGCCAACCCGGACCCGGAGATCGACCCGCTGGAGGCGCAGCGGCACGCCGCCGTGGTCGCCACCGGCCGCTCGGACTACCCGAACCAAATCAACAACGTGCTGGCCTTCCCCGGGGTGTTCCGCGGCCTGCTCGACGCCCAGGCCCGCGGCATCACCGACGCGATGCTGCTGGCCGCGGCCGACGCGCTCGCAGACATCGTCGACGGCGACCGGCTCAACGCCTCGTTCATCGTGCCCAGCGTGTTCGACGCGGCGGTGGCCCCGGCCGTGGCCGACGCGGTGCGCAAGGCCGCGACCGCCCCGCCCGCGGGCTGAGGTCGTAGCATCGGCCAGGTGGGTGAACTGAGCCATGTGGACGGCGCGGGTTCCGCGCGGATGGTGGACGTCTCCGCCAAGGACGTGACCGCCCGCACGGCCGTGGCCAGCGGGGTGGTCCGCACCACGGCCGAGGTGGTCGAGCTGCTCCGCCGCGACGGCCTGCCCAAGGGCGACGCGCTGGCCACGGCCAGGATCGCGGGCATCATGGGCGCCAAGCGCACCCCGGAGCTGATCCCGCTGTGCCACCCGCTGCCGATCTCGGGTGTGCTGGTGGTGCTCGACCTGGGCGAGTCCGAGGTCCGGATCACCGCCACCGTGCGCACCACCGGCAAGACCGGGGTGGAGATGGAGGCGCTCACCGCCGTCGCGGTCTCCGGGCTGGCGCTGCACGACATGATCAAGGCCGTGGACCCGGCCGCGGTGCTCGACGCCGTCCGGCTGGAGCACAAAGAGGGCGGCAAGAGCGGCACCTGGACCCGAGGAGCGCCATGACCGCCCGCACCGCCCGCGTCGTGACGGCCTCCAACCGGGCATCGAGCGGGGTCTACCAGGACAAGACCGGCCCGGTGATCGTCGCCTGGCTGCGCGGCAGGGGCTACTCGGTGCCCGACCCGGCGGTGGTGCCCGACGGCCCACCGGTGGAGAAGGCCCTGCGCGACGCGGTCGCCGCGGCGGTGGACGTGGTCATCACGACCGGTGGCACCGGGATCAACCCGACCGACCGCACACCGGAGGCCACCCGCGCGGTCGTGGACTACGAGGTGCCCGGGCTCGCGGACGCCATCCGCGCGGCAGGGCTGCCGGCCGTGCCGACAGCGGTGCTCTCGCGCGGGGTGGCGGGGGTGGCGGGGCGGACGCTGGTGGTGAACCTGCCGGGGTCCAGTGGTGGTGTGCGGGATGGGTTGTCGGTTTTGGAGCCGGTGCTCGACCATGCCGTGGACCAGCTGCGTGGGGGCTCACATGAGGGTCCTGCTGCTGTTCATGCGCCTGTGTTGAGCGCGCCGGTTTCGAGTGCGTCTGCGTTGAGTGCGCCGGTCTTGCGGGCGGAGATTAGTGAGTCCGCGATTTCGGTCGAGTCGCACGCGGAGACTGTGGAACACGCCGCGGCGGGGGCGGTGGTGACTTTCGCGGGTGTGGTGCGCGATCACGACCATGGGCGGTCGGTGGTGGGGCTGACTTATGAGGGGCACCCGAGCGCGAAGGACGTCATCGCTGAGGTGGCGGCTGAGATCGCCAGAGGCGATGGGGTCCGGGCAGTCGCGGTGAGCCATCGGGTGGGGACACTGGTGGTCGGGGATGTGGCACTGGCTTGTGCGGTGTCGGCGGAGCATCGGGGGCAGGCTTTCGCGGCCTGCGCTTTGTTGGTGGATGAGGTGAAGGCCCGACTGCCGATCTGGAAGCACCAGCGGTTTGTCGATGGGACGGATGAGTGGGTCAACTGCCCTTGAGCTCGGATTGGGTGTTGGACCGCTTTAGCGTTGCCGTCTTCGTTGCCCAGGTTTCGAGCAGGGGCTCGGTTTAGGGCGTGCGTTGTTCGGTTGCCGTCTTCGTTGCCCGGGTTACAAGCGTGGGCTCGATCTAGTGAACTCGCTTCGTGTGGGGCCCCTAGAGCACCACGGTGGGAAAGAAGGGCGGGTGAAGGGCATTCCCACCACACGGCGAGTTTAGCGGTGCTCTCCCCCCACACGAAGCGAGTCCACTAGATCGAGCATCCGTAGCGGGGCCGCCGGTACCAGCGAGGCTGGGATCCTGTCCTGTTCGCTGGCCCTCACCTCAATGACTCCCTGACTCACTTTCCCCGCTCACTTTCCCCGCTCACTTCCCCCGCTCACTTCCCCCACTCACTTCCCCCACTCACTTCCCCCACTCACTTCTCGATTTTACTCCGCTCTTCTTTCCCGTTCCATCTTCGTCCACCTGTTTCTCAATCTATTCCCTTTTTTGCCCTGCTCGTCTTTAGTCCTGACTGGTCAGGTTCGCACCCAGAGGCAGAACGGGTGGCCTGCGGGGTCGAGGTAGACCCGTACGTCTTCTTGGGGTTGGAAGTCGGCCAGTACTGCTCCGGCGGCGAGGGCTCGGGCTCCTGCGGCGGCCAGGTCCGCTACCTCGATGTCGAGGTGGGACATCATCTGCTGCCTGCCCTCGGCGGTGGGCCAGGTCGGGGGGACATACTCGGACTCGGTCTGGAACGAGATACCAGTGCCGCCGCCGGGTGGGCGGAGGGTTACCCAGTCTGGTTCGTCCGCGCCCTTGGGCCAGCCCAGGAGGCGCTGGTAGAAGCCGGCTAGTTCTTGGGCGTCGGGGGCGTCGAGCACGGCGGCGGTCAAGGTCATCCACGGTCTGGAACCCATGGGTCCAGGCTAAGCCGGTCTTGGTTCGTCCGCTTACGAGAAAGAGTCGGACCCCGCCGCGGGGGATGCGGCGGGGTCCGACTCTTTGCCTGCTTCGAGCGCGCAGGTGGGACTTGCTGGACTTACTTGGTGGCGATCTTCTGACCCACGAGGATCAGGTCGGGGTCGCCGATGAAGTCCTTGTTCTTCGCGTGCAGCGCCTTCCAGCCGCCCGCCACGTTCGCCTTGGCGGCGATCTTGGACAGGGTGTCGCCCGCGACGACGGTGTAGTCGCCGTTCGGGTTGGACTTCGACAGGGCCACGGTGGTGGTGACCGGGGCGGTCGCGACCGGGGCGGCCTTGGTGGCCGGCTTCGCCGCGGGCTTGACGGCGGCGGGCTTGGTGGCCTGCTTCGGGGTGGCCTTGGTGGTGACCTTCTTCGGGGTGGTCACCTTCTTGGCGGCACCGGCCGACGAGCCGGACTTCTTGCCGCAGACCGGCCAGGCGCCGATGCCCTGGGTGCGCAGCACGTTCTCCGCGACCCGGATCTGCTCCGAGCGGGAGGCGTTGTGGGCGCTGCCCGTGCCGCCGTTGGCCCGCCAGGTGCTCGGGGTGAACTGCAGGCCGCCGTAGTACCCGTTGCCGGTGTTGATGTTCCAGTTGCCGCCACTCTCGCACTGGGCGACAGCGTCCCAGTTGACGGTGTCGGCGGAGGCGGGTGTCGCGGCGATCGCCATCGGCGCACCGATCGCGACGCCTGCGACGACGACGCGGGCGATGGTGCGCTGGGTGGCGGTCTGCTTGCGGTGCTTGCCTCGGTAGGACATGTGGGTCTCTCCTCCCGCGCCTGCGCTGCTCGCGCTGTGGGCTGGGGCCGGTCGACTGCTCCGGCCGCCACGTCGCTCGCCGGGTGGCGCTCGTCGTGGTCCCTCGCCCCTGTCCGAGAGTTCGCTTTCGCTCGGGGTTGGTTCCCGAGAGCACGCCGGACAGGGTTTGGCGCTGCGTACTCCCGGGTCGATCTCGGCTGGTCGGGGCCAGCCGGAAGCGACGGTACGTAACCGCCGGGCGATACGGAAATTATTCGAAGCGTGACCGTCGTCACAGTAACGGCCTGCAACTTGCTGCGATTCGGGCCTTTTCCCTGGTCAGGCGCGCGCACCGGGCTGTTACTCGGCCGTGTCCTCTCCGAGATATTTCACCGTCGGTGAGTCCTGCCTCACGTCGATTCCCAGGCGTTAGGCCATCTGGGAAAGCGGGCTCAGCCGCCGGCGAACGGTGGCAAAACGTCCAAACCGGTCCCATCGGGCAGCCGTGCGGCCCGGTCTCGGACGGCCACCCCGTCGACGAGGAAGCTCGCCGCGCGCAGGACCCGGTCGAGCGCGGCGCCGTGTCGGGCCGACAGCTCCGCGAGGGCGTCCTGGACGGTTGCCTCGGCGGGCAGCGCCACCTTCTCCTCGTGCACGCCCGCGGCCGCGCGCGCGCCCGCGAAATACCGCACCGTCACACTCGTCACGCCGCTCACCCCCCGATCGCGCTCATGGGCCGCGCGGGCTGGGCGAACCCGGCCTCGTTGATCGCGTGCCCGGCCAGTTTCGCCCACATCGTGCCCCGCCACAGCCCGGCGATCTCTGCGTCGCTCGCCCCCGCCCGCAGCGGTTCGCGCAGGTCGGTCTCGGTCTGGCTGAACAGGCACGACCGCAGCTGCCCGTCGGCGGTGAGCCGGGTGCGGTCGCAGTCGCCGCAGAACGGGCGGGTCACCGAGGCGATCACACCAACGTCCGCGGGCCCGCCGTCGACCAGCCAGCGCTCGGCGGGCGCGGCCCCGCGCGCGCCCGGGCGCGGGGTGAGCTCGAACCCGGTGCGCAGCGCGGTGAGGATCTGCTCGGCGGTGACCATCTCGGCCCGGCTCCAACCGTGCTGGGCGTCGAGCGGCATCTGCTCGATGAACCGCAGGTGGTAGCCGTTGGCCACGCAGAACCGCAGCAGCGGCACCGCCTCGTCGTCGTTGACCCCGCGCAGCAGCACGGTGTTGACCTTCACCGGGTCGAGCCCGGCGGTGCGCGCGGCGGCCAGCCCGTCGAGCACGTCGGCCAGCCGGTCGCGCCGGGTCAGCTCGGTGAACCGGTCCGGGCGCAGGGTGTCGAGCGAGACGTTGATCCGGTCCAGGCCCGCGGCCTTGAGCGCGGCGGCTCGGCGGGACAGCCCGATCGCGTTGGTGGTCATCGAGATCCGCGGCCGCGGGGTCAGCGCGGCGGCCGCGGCGATTATCCCCTCGATGCCCTTGCGCAAGGTCGGCTCGCCGCCGGTGAAGCGCAGGTTCGTCACCCCCAGGTCGCACACGGCCACCCGGATGAGCCGGTTCAGCTCGCCGTCGGTGAGCATGTCCGCGCGCGGCATCCACTCCAGGCCCTCGGCGGGCATGCAGTAGGTGCACCGCAGGTTGCACCGGTCGGTGAGCGAAACCCGCAGGTCGGTGGCCACGCGGCCGAAACTGTCCACCAGCGCCGGGGTGTCCGGTCTGGGGGAGGGGGAGAGCGCTCCCGGAACGACAGGGAGTCCGAGATGAACCGCCGTCACCCGATCTAGGCTAGCCGCTGTCCACGCCGGGTGAGCCGTTCGGCGCAGCGGTATCGCTCACTGTCGTTGAACTGTCCACGAGCGGTGACCGGGCCGGGTGCGCCGACTATAGCGCGACACCGGCGCAGGTGCGGGGATAATGTCGCGCGCATGCCGTACTTCAGGTTCTCCGAGGCCGCCAAACTCCTCGGCGTCAGCGACGACACCGTGCGGCGGTGGGTCGACGCGGGCCACCTCACCGCCGAGCTCGACGGCGCGGGCCGCAAGGTCGTCGAGGGGGCCGTGCTCGCCGCGTTCGCCCGCGAGCAGGCCGCGGCGATCCCGGACCCGATCAGCTCGGGCCGCTCCGCGCGCAACCGGTTCGTCGGGCTGGTCACCGACGTGGTGTCCGACCAGGTGATGGCCCAGGTGGAGCTGCAGTGCGGCCCGCACCGGGTGGTCTCGCTGATGAGCGCCGAGGCGGTGCGCGAGCTCGGCCTGGCCCCCGGGGTGCTCGCGGTGGGGCTGGTCAAGGCCACCCAGGTCATCGTCGAGACGCCGTGACCAGGGCGGACGGGCGAGGGCTGGGTAGCCTCCAGCCATGAGCGGTTGGACTTACCTGATGGACATGGACGGGGTCCTGGTGCACGAGGAGCACCCGATCCCCGGCGCCGACGAGCTGATCGCCGAGCTCACCGCGGCGGGCACGCCGTTCCTCGTGCTCACCAACAACTCCATCTACACCCCGCGCGACCTGCGGGCCAGGCTGCTGCGCACCGGCCTGGACGTGCCCGAGCAGGCGATCTGGACCTCGGCGCTGGCCACCGCGCGGTTCCTGGACAGCCAGCGCCCCGGCGGCTCGGCGTTCGTGATCGGCGAGGCGGGCCTGACCACCGCGCTGCACGAGATCGGCTACGTGCTCACCGACCGCGACCCGGACTACGTGGTCCTCGGCGAGACCAGGACCTACAGCTTCACCGCGATCACCCGGGCCATCCGGCTGGTCGAGGAGGGCGCCCGGTTCATCGCCACCAACCCCGACGCCACCGGCCCCAGCCGCGAGGGCTCGCTGCCCGCCACCGGTTCGGTCGCCGCGCTGATCGAGCGGGCCACCGGCCGCGCCCCGTACTACGTGGGCAAGCCCAACCCGCTGATGATGCGCTCGGCGCTGCGGGCGCTGGGCGCGCACTCGGAGAGCACGCTGATGATCGGCGACCGGATGGACACCGACGTGCGCAGCGGCCTGGAGGCCGGGCTGAACACGATCCTGGTGCTCACCGGCATCTCCGGCCGCGACACCGCCGAGCGCTACCCCTACCGGCCCACGAGGGTGATCGACTCCATCGCCGACCTGGTGGGGCATACGGCTGATCCTTTCCGGGAACCCTGAGACCCGCCCGACCGCGGCCCTGGAGTGGGTTCCTCGTCGCTGCGGAGGGGGAACCGCCGGTGGAGACCGATCGAGTGTTGGACCCGGTGCGCGGCCTGGTGCGGATGGCCTGGGTGCTGGTGGGCGCCGGCCTGGCGGTCGGGGCCGCCGCGGTGGTGGACGGCCGCGGGTCGGTGTTCGGCCTCGGTGCCGAGGTGATCTGCCTCGACGTGCCCGCGGGCGTCGCCCCCACGGGATCCCTGCCCGGCGGGTGGCCCCCGGCAGCCGACCCGGTCACCGTCACCGCCAAGACCGCGGTCCTGTGCACGGCCGACCCGACGACCGGTGAGTACCTGCTGCGGGCGTTCACCGGGATCCCGACGGTCCTCGTGCTGATCACCGCGCTGGTGCTGGCCGTCGGCGCGTTCCGCGCGGTCGACCGCGTCGGCCTGTTCACCGAGGCGGTGGCGGTGCGGCTGACCAGGCTCGGCTGGGTCGTCGCGGTCGGGAGCCTGTTGGCCGCGCTCGCGGAGACCTCGGCGGCGAGTGGGTTCGTGCACTCGGTGGTGCTCGAGCCGGTGACCAGCGCGCTCTGGTTCGACCTGGTCACCGTGCCGGTGGTCGCGGTCGTGCTGGGCGCGGTCCTGATCGCCTTCGGCCGGGTCGTGCGGACCGCGGCCCACCCACCCGAGGCGTTCGCACCGGACGAGGTGCCCGCTACCACCTGAGCCGCGGCGGCTTCTGGGCGATCACTGCGCGGTCGGAATGCGGCTCGCCTATCGTCGTGGTTGTGCAGCCCGACAGCTCAACGGGGACCGGGGTGACGGCACCGACGACCTATGTCGTGGGTGACGTGCACGGTCACCGCGCGGAACTCCTCGACGCCCTGGAGCAGGCAGGCCTGGCCTGCTCGGACGGGACCTGGGCCGGGGGGACCGACCACCTGTGGTTCCTCGGCGACTTCGTCGACCGCGGTCCGGACGGGATCGGCGTGATCGACCTGGTCATCGACCTCGCGCGCGGCGCCGAAGCGGCGGGTGGGCGGGTCGAGACGCTGCTGGGCAACCACGAGATCCTGCTGCTGGGCATGCACCGCTTCGGCGACGAGGAAATCCCGTCGGACTTCGGCCCGCGCAGCTTCGGCCGCAGCTGGCAGATGAACGGCGGCATGGTCAGCGACCAGGAGGCGCTCACCCCCGAGCACGTCGAGTGGCTCACCGGGCGGCCGGTGCTCGCGCTGGTCGGCGAGCACCTGCTGATGCACTCCGACACCACCGAGTACCTGGCCTGGGGCTCCGACATCGAGGCGATCAACGAGGCCGTCCGCGCGGTGCTGCGCTCCGACGACCTGCCCGAGTGGTGGGAGGTCTGGCGCCGGATGACCACCCGCTACGCCTTCCGCGGCCCGCACGGCGAGCAGGTGGCCGACGAGCTGCTGGCCGCGCTGGGCGGCGCGCAGGTCGTGCACGGGCACAGCGTGATCGCCGACCAGCTCGGCATCCTGCCCACCCAGGTCGACGGCCCGTACGAGTACGCGGGCGGCAAGGCGCTGGGGATCGACGCGGGCCTGTTCGTCGGCGGGCCGTGCCTGGTGGTGCGGCTGCCGTGGGACGAGGACCAGCGGACCGCGGCCGAGCCGGGCGCCGACCAGCCGGACGCGCACGAGCCCGAGGTCGGCTAGTCGGTCCTGGGGATCAGTCGGTCGGCACGATCCGGGAGCCCAGCGGCACCAGCGAGACCGGGATCAGCTTGAAGTTCGCGACGCCCAGCGGAATGCCGATGATCGTCAGGCAGAGCAGCGCGCCGGTGACGAGGTGCACCACGGCCAGCCACCAGCCCGCGACGACGATCCAGATCAGGTTGCCCAGCGCGGACCCGACCCCGGCGCTGTCCCGTCGCTCGATCGTGCGCCCGAATGGCCACAGCGCGTAGTTGGCGATCCGGAACGAGGCCAGCCCGAACGGGATGGTGATCACCAGGACGCAGCAGATCACCCCGGCCACGGCGTAGCCGACCGCCATCCAGAAGCCCGACAGCACCAGCCAGATCACGTTCAGCAGCAGTCGCACAGGGTTGATTGTGGCCTACCCAGCGCAGTCGAAGTGTCCCCATCGGGTGAACGGGGTGAGGATGGTGACCGGGGACACAGCCCCGGGACGAGGAGACCGCCATGCCACTGCCCAGCTACACCTCCGGGACCTCGACGGTGCCGCTGCTCGGCGACACCATCGGCGGCGACTTCGACCGCACCGTGGCGGCCTTCGGTGATCGCGAGGCGCTGGTCGAGCGCGCGACCGGCAGGCGGTGGACCTACCGCGAGCTGTCCGCCGAGGTCGACCGGGTGGCGCACGGGCTGCTGGCGCTGGGCGTGGTGAAGGGCGACCGGGTGGGCATCTGGGCGCCGAACTGCGCGGAGTGGACGCTGACCCAGTACGCGACGGCGAAGATCGGGGCGATCCTGGTCAACATCAACCCGGCGTACCGCGTGCACGAACTGCGGTACGTGCTCAACCAGGCGGGTGTCCGGACACTGGTGGCGGCGCCGGGGTTCAAGAGCTCGGACTACGCGGGGATGATCGAGCAGGTGCGCCCGGAGTGCCCGGCGCTGCTGGACGTGGTGCTCATCGGCCGGGAATCGTGGGACGCGCTGCTCGGCGCGGAACAGGTGCACGACTTCCCGGCGCTGTCGGCGGACGACCCGATCAACATCCAGTACACCTCGGGCACCACGGGCTTCCCCAAGGGCGCGACGTTGTCGCACCACAACATCTTGAACAACGGGTTCTTTGTGGGAGAGCTGTGCGGGTATTCCGAGGAAGACCGGATATGCATTCCGGTGCCCTTCTACCACTGCTTCGGAATGGTGATGGGAAACCTCGCGGCCACCTCGCACGGGGCCTGCATGGTGATCCCGGCTCCCGGCTTCGACCCCGCGGCGACGCTGTTGGCGGTTTCGGAGGAGAAGTGCACCGCGCTGTACGGGGTGCCCACGATGTTCATCGCCATGCTGGCGGAGTCCACTGTGGATAGCCTGGACTTCGGTGCGCTGCGCACCGGGATCATGGCCGGGTCGCCGTGCCCGGTCGAGGTGATGAAACAGGTCATCGACCGACTGGGCATGACCGAGGTGTCGATTTGTTACGGGATGACGGAGACCTCCCCGGTGTCCACCCAAACCCGCGCCGACGACTCGGTGGACCGCCGCGTGTCCACGGTCGGCCGGGTGCACCCGCACCTGGAGGTCAAGGTCGTCGACCCGGACACAGGCCTGACCGTCCCACGCGGCGAGCCCGGCGAGTTCTGCACGCGCGGGTACTCGGTGATGCTGGGCTACTGGGACCAGCCGGACAAGACGGCAGAGGCGATTGACAACGCGCGGTGGATGCACACGGGAGACCTGGCGGTGATGGACGAGTCGGGGTACCTGAACATCACCGGGCGGATCAAGGACATGGTGATCAGGGGCGGGGAGAACGTGTACCCGAGGGAAATCGAAGAGTTCCTGTACACGCACCCGGACGTCCTGGACGCCCAGGTGATCGGCGTACCGGACGCGCGATACGGGGAAGAGCTGATGGCGTGGGTGCGGATGCGCGAGGGAGCCACACCATTGGATGCGGATAGCATGCGCGCGTTTTGCGTGGGGAAGTTGGCGCACTACAAGATTCCGCGGTATGTGCACGTGGTGGAGGAGTTCCCGATGACGGTGACTGGGAAGGTGCGGAAGGTGGAGATGCGGGCAGCGGCCGTGGAACTGCTCGGACTCTAGCTCGCTGCTGGTCTTTCTTTGCTCGCCCCTGGACTGATCGCGTCCTGGGTTGGGGTGAGTGGTCCGGCTCGGTGCTTGCTTGGGTGGGTGTGCTCGATGGGGTGGAGTGGCTTTGTTTGGGGCCCCTAAGAAAAGAGGCGCCGTGGGTAGAGCGGGTGGGAAAGGGATACCCACCGCCTGGGTCAGGCTAGCGCCTCTTTTCTCCCCAAACAAAGCCACTCCACCCCATCGAGCAGTTGCGATGAGAGGTTCAGTGGGAGGATTCTCGCCTTCAGTGCTCCTTGGGTTGGGTCTGGGTCTGGCTGTGCTTGTGGTTGATCTCGGCTTTGGCGCTCTCGGTGCCCGCCCGGCCCGGCCCGCTCTGCCTGTCCCCGCCTGGCCTGCCCGACCCGCCGGTCCCACCGCCAGTCGCCCGCCGTCACCCAGCCACTATCACCAGTCGCGTCCCCCACCACCACCGCCACCCGACAACGCCACCGGACCCAGCAGTGGCTTAGTCGCCCCCGCTCCCTGATACAGGCCGCCTCTAGCGCTGGGTGGGTGCTGTCAAGGGTGGAGCGCAGCGGAATCGCGCAGCGACGCCGAAGGCGCCCTTGATAGCACCCACCCAGCGTTAGACGATCGCGGCGACAGGAAGCCCACCCCACCCCAAACCCAGGCGTAGCCACGCCCCTGCCTGCTCGCCTGGCCTGGCCTGCCTGGCTTGACCGCCCTGCTTGGCGCCCTACTCAGTCAGCCCGCCGCCCCACCGCCCGCTTCGACTCGGCCATCGGTCTGCCCCGCCTGCCCTGCCCTGCCCCGCCTTGCCCCCCCCAAGTCCGGCCTGCCCAGTCCGGCCTGCCCGGTTTTGGCCCGCTAGCCCGCCACCCGGCTGGGCTGGCTCGGGCGCCCCCGCCCCCGCCTCATCCCGGCCGTCCATTCGAAAGTCGGTGCTAATTCACAGGAAATAGCTTTCTACACTCACTTACTTTTTCCTAAGATCCCACTTTTCGCCCTCCTGTAGATCTACAGAAGAACGCAAAGGCGCAGGTGGCAACGGTTAGCGGTTTACATCTGCCAGGCTGCTGTCGCAGGGTTGGCGTCAGGTGGTTTCCACGTCAACGTTGACAACGTTCGTTGGTGAGATTTGGCGGGTCGGATAACCCGGTGCGCGGCGGTGTCGTTAAGACCAGGACCAGGACCAGAACCGGGAGAGGAGGTGCGGGTATGCGCACAGTCGCGATCGTGGGGACCGGTGTTGCCGGGGCGACCGCCGCCCTGACCTTGCGCGCCGAGGGGTTCGACGGGCGGGTCATCCTCATCGGCGACGAGCCCGTTGCCCCCTACCGCCGTCCCGCTCTGTCCAAAGACCTCCTGCGTGGCACCGTCTCGCCCGCCAAAGTCCGCCTTCAGCCGCACGAGGTCTGGTGGGGGAGTCGGATCGAGCTGCGGCGTGGCTGCATGGTCGTCGGCGTCGACCCCGGGCAGCACACGCTCGGCCTCGACGACGGTACCGAGATCGGTTACGACCAGCTCCTCCTCGCCACCGGCAGTAGGCCCAGGCAGCTGTGGCAAGACGTCGACGGGGTCCACACCCTCCGGACCATGGCCGACGCCGAGCGGCTGAGGGCCACCCTCGTCCCGGACGCTCGGCTGGTGATCATCGGCGCCGGTCTGGTCGGCCTCGAGGTCGCCGCGACGGCGCGGTCGCTCGGTTGTGCGGTCGCCGTCCTGGAAGCCGAGGGGACCCCGCTCGCCCGCGCGGTTCCGGCTTCCGTCGGTGAAGTCTTCGTCGACCTGCACCGGTCGCGTGGGGTGGACCTCTGCACCGGTGTTCGCGTCGACCAGGTCGAGCGGGCCGGGGACGCGCTCGTCGTCTCCTGCACCGACGGCCGGTGGTGGGTGGCCGATGTCGTCCTCGTGGCCGCCGGTACGACCCCGAACACCGCGTTGGCCGACTTTGCCGGGGTCCGGGTCGACGACGGAATCGTGGTCGACGCGTTCGGGCGGACCAACGCGTCCGACGTCTTCGCCGCGGGGGATGTCGCCAATCTGCCCAACCTCGTCCTCGGCGGTCGGCACCGGATCGAGCACTGGCGGCACGCGGGCGCCCACGGTGCCGCTGTCGCGCGGGCGATGTTGGGCGAGCGGGTCCCGTACCGGACCGTGCCGCAGACGTGGTCCGATCAGTTCGGTGTCTCGCTGCGGGTGTTCGGGTGGCCGGGGGACGGCGACGTGACCGTCCACGGTGCACCGGAGGAGCTCGATTTCGCCGCCGTGGTGCGCCGGGGCGGGTCGGTGGTCGGCGGTGTCGGGGTGCGCGGGCCGGCCGCAGTGCGGACGCCACGGCTGCGAAGTGTCCGCTGAGCGGCAGGTCTTTGACACTGTGTCGGTCCAGTGACAGCGTGTGAACCATGACCGCCGCGCGTTCCAGGGTGCCCTTCGCCGAGGCCGCGCGAACTCTGCTGCGCGCCACCCTCCTCGACGCCGCGGGCGACCTGCTGCGTGAGCGCGCCTGGTCCGGGGTGACCATGGCCGACGTCGCCGCGGCGGCGGGGGTGAGCAGGCAGACCCTCTACAAGGAATTCGGCTCCCGGCAGGGGTTCGCGCAGGAGTACATCCTGCGGGAGACCGACCGCTTCCTCACCGCCGTCGAGGCGGCGATCGCCGCGCACGTGGCGGAGCCGGAGCGGGCACTGGCGGCTGCCATGGAGGTCTTCCTGACCTCCGCCGCGGCAGAGCCGTTGATCAAGGCGATCGTGGCCGGGGACGACGACGGCCTGCTCGGCCTGGTGACCAACCGGGCGGGGCCGGTGCTGTCCGGGGCGACTGCCCGGCTGGCCGACTGCCTGATCACCAGTTGGCCCACCGCCTCCGCGCCCGACCTGCGGTTCGTCGCGGAGAACCTGGTGCGGCTCGCGGTCAGCCACGCCGCCTCGCCCTCGGGCACCGCCGCGCACACCGCGCGGGCGGTCTCGGCCGTCTTCGGCCCCTACTTGGAAAGCCTTGGTGCGCAGGGATGAGCTTCGCGGTCGGCTTCGACCTGGACATGACCCTGATCGACCCGCGACCGGGGATGGTGCTGGCGATGAACAGCCTCGCCGTGGAGTCCGGGCTGGCCCTCGACGGCGAGCACTTCGCCGCCAACCTCGGGCCGCCGCTGGAGATGATCTTCCGCGGCTTCGAGGCGCCGGAGGAGCGGATCCCGGGCCTGGTCGACCGGTTCCGGGCGATCTACCCCGACGTGGTGGTCCCCGCCACGGTCCCGCTGCCCGGCGCCGCGGCCGCGTTGGCCGCGGTGCGGGCCGCCGGTGGGCGGACCCTGGTGATCACCGGCAAGTACGGCCCGAACGCGGCCCGGCACCTGGCCCAGTTCGGCTGGTCGGTGGACGTGCTCGTCGGCGAGCGCTGGGCCGAGGCCAAGGGCGCGGCCCTGGTCGAGCACGGCGCCTCGGTCTTCGTCGGCGACCACGGCGGCGACATGGCGGGCGCGGCGGCGGCGGGCGCGGTCGCGGTCGGTGTGACGACCGGACCGCACTCGGCCGACCGCCTCCGCGACGAGGGCGCCGACGTGGTGCTGGGCAGCCTGGAGGAGTTCCCGGCCTGGCTGGCCGACTACCTCGACTAGCGCGGACCACCCCGGCCAGCGGGATCGGTCGAGACCTGGCCGCGCTGATGCCCACTGATCGGCTGGGTTGCCCACCCGGGTTACCGCGGATCGCTGGGCTCGGCGTCGTCCACCTCCGCGAGCGCCGATCGACTGGACAGATGTCGCTCGGTCGGCCGCTCATGGCACCCGCCTGGACGAAGGTGCCGCCTACCTGGGCAGACGCCGCGTCGGGCTGCTTGTCGGGCTGGTCGTCCGACTGCCTGGGACTAGCGCTGCCGGACCACGTGCACGACGCCGACGACCAAGCCAGCGGGCAGGGCCATCGACACCCCCCACAGCCAGGGGGCGTGCTGCCCCAGCGCGGCGAGCACGAAGATCGCGACCACCGCCAGCAGGCCGACGGCGAACAGCAGGAACGCGACGCGCATGGTCCTGTCGCCGTGAGTGGGTGCGGTCATGGGAACAGGATAGGCGCCCCGTCCGTTGCGCCCTCAGCGAAGGGCGCCCGGTAACACCGGGGTGGGAACCGGGCGACCTAACCGCGGTGCCCGTGCTTGGCATAGGGTGGCGGGACGCGTCCAGGGCACGCCCCAGGGCGCGTTCGTCTTGCGCGGCCGAGGGTCCGTGCCGCGCGGCGGACGATACGACGAGGGAACGGTGAGATCAGTGCCGACCGGCAAGGTCAAGTGGTACGACTCGGAGAAGGGCTTCGGGTTCGTCACGCAGGACGGTGGCGAGGACGTCTACGTCCGCTCCTCCGCGCTGCCCGCGGGGGTCGACGGTCTCAAGGCGGGCCAGCGCATCGAGTTCGGCGTGGCCGATGGGCGGCGGGGTCCGCAGGCGCTCTCGGTCCGGCTGATCGACGCGCCGCCGTCGGTGGTCGAGGCCCGCAGGCGGCCCGCCGAGGAGCTGCACGGCCTGGTCGAGGACATGATCAAGATGCTGGAGTCCACCGTCCAGCCCGACCTGCAGCGCGGCCGCTACCCCGACCGCAAGGCCATCAAGCGGATCGCCGAGGTCGTCCGCGCGGTCGCCCGCGAGCTCGACCCGGGCTAGCGCTCGGTCTCCAGCTGCCAGAAGGCGATCGCCACCGGCTTCTCGGCCTCGACGAACACCAACTTCTGCACGGTCGCGTACAGCAGCCGGTCGGTCGCCGAGGGCAGCTGCAGCGTGTACGCGTGCTGCCTGCTCTCGGCGGTGAAGATCCGGCTGCTGCCGTCGACCTGCTCACCGGCGCTGGTCAGGTAGGAGAACGTCACGCCCCACGCGCTGGCGGCCAGTTCGTTGGGCACCGAGATCTGCACCGTTTTGCCGTCGCGGGTGCGCAGCCGCACGCCCGCGCCCTCGTCCTTGGCGCACGCCTGCTTGGCGATCTCGCAGTAGATCATCGGGCGCGCGTTCACCGCGGCGCCGTCGGAGTAGAACGTGACCTCTGGCGGCGGCGGGGTCGAGCAGCCCGCCAGCACGGCCGCCGCGCAGGCCAGGACGGCGATGGGGGATCGGCGCACGGCTGCGACCTTACGGGGCGTCCTCGCCGGGCCTGCCCGCCGCCCTCGGCCTGCCGAACCGCCGCCAGGCCTGGCCGACGGCGCTGGGCGACTCGGCCGGGCGCTTGCCGCCGAAGCCGGGGATCAGCGTGCCGCCGGAGCGGGTGAGCAGGGTCTGGGCCAGGCCGAGCCCCAGCATCGCCGATACGACCAGGAAGCCGACCCACCAGATCGGCGGCAGCAGCACGCCGACCGCGCCGCCGAACACCCAGCCCAGCTGCAGGACGGTCTCCGAGCGGCCGAACGCCGACGCGCGCGACTCCTCGGGCAGGTCGTCCTGGATCACCGCGTCCAGGCTGTTCTTGGCCAGCGCGCTGGCGATCGCGCCGACCAGGCCGACCACGGCCGCGGCGAAGATCCCCGCGGTGAGCGTGGCGATCACCGTCGAGGCCAGCGCGCCGACGACGCAGGCGAGCACGAGCTGCTCGGGGTTGCCCATGTGGGTGCGCGCGCCGATCGCGTTGCCCGCGAAGCTGCCCAGGCCCGCCGCGCCCGCGATCAGGCCGAGCAGCAGCAGTTGCTGGAACGGCTCGGCCTCGTTCTGCGCCCGCACGGCGAACGCGGCGAACATCATCAGGAAACCGGTGAGCACCCGGATGGTGCCGTTGCCCCACAGCGACACCACGACGTGCCTGCCCATGGGTGTTCGCCCGGTGGTGGGCACCGCCATCCGCGCGCTGATCGAGGCGGGCACCTCGCCCTCGGTGACCTCGACCCACGCCGGGATGCGCAGGGCCTGGGCGGCGCCGACGGCGCAGATCAGCACGGTGAACCACAGCGCGCCCGGTGAGCCGAAGATGTTGGCGAACAGCGCCGCCACCGCACCCGCCCCGGCCCCCGCGAGCAGGCCGAACACCGTCAGCCGCGCGTTGGTCTTGGCGAGGGTGATCTCCGGTGGCAGCACTCTCGGCGTGATCGAGGACTTGAGGACCGTGAACGACTTGGACAACACCATCTTCCCGAGTGCCGCCGGGTAGAGCATCCAGTCGTCGAAGTGCATCGCCATGATCACGCACATCAGCGCCTGGCCTGCCGAGGCGGCGCACATGGCCAGCCTGCGACCGCGCTGCAGCCGGTCGAGCAGCGGGCCGATCACCGGCGCGAGCAGGGCGAACGGCGCGACGGTGATCAACAGGTAGAGGGCGACCTTGCCCTTGCTCTCGCCGCTGGCGGCGGAGAAGAACAGGGTGTTGGCCAGTGCCACGGCCATCGCGGCGTCGCCCGCGTAGTTGAGCATCGTGGCGTAGGTGAGCGAGGTCAGGCCGGACTTGTCCGCGCCGTCGGCGTTCGCGGCCTTGCGGAACGCGGTGACCGCCTGCGAGGTCAGCTGCCTGCTGCGCAGCGCGGCGACCCGGGTGACGGTGAGCTTCTTGGGGTACTGCGCCGACGCCTCGCCGGGGCGGCGGGGCTCGGTCGGGGCCTCCGGGTCGCCGCGCTCCGCCTCGGCTCGGCGGCGGTCCTCGCGCGGCTCCCACTCCTCGTAGCGCGGGCGGGTGCTCGGCTCGACGTGGCGGGTCTCCGGGGCGTCGCGGTAGCGCGGGTCGTCCCGGTACTGGTCATCCCGGTACCGGGGCTCGTCCCGGTAGCGCGGCTCATCCCGGTAGCGCGGCTCATCCCGGTACGGCGGTTGGTCGCGGTACTGGGACTCCCGGTGCTGTGATTCCCGGTGCTGTGATTCCCGGCGGGGCGGCTCGTCGCGGTACGCGCGGTCGCCGCGGTACGGCGGCTCGGGCCGGTAACGGGGCTCCTCGCGGCGCGGGGCGTCCCAGTCGTAGGCGTCGCCGTAGCCGTCGGGGTAGCGGTCGCCGTAGGTCTCGTACCTGGGCTCGTCCGGGCGCTCCAGCGGCCGGGTGCGCCGCGGCGGTTCTACCGGGTCGCGCCGCGCAGGCGGTGGTGGCGGCGTTGGTTCGGCCTCGCGCCAGGTGGGTTGGGGTGCGCTCGCCCAGCCCCGCTTCCCCTTGCGGCCGGAGCGGCGGCCGGAAGGCGGTTGATCAGCGGGGGAGTTGCGAATCACGGTTCCCATCCTGCCGTACCGGGGGCCGATCCGAGGCATGAAGCCGCGGGCGGGGCTCAGCCCGCCGCGGCGAACCTGATTCGGAACGTCTTCGGCCAGAGCTTGCCCGTCACCAGGAACTCATCGGTGCCGGGGACGGCGGCGATACCGTTGAGCACGTCGACGCCGCCACGTTCATCCGGACGCAGCAGTCCGCTGAGGTCGGCGGTGGCGGTGACCTGGCCGGACGCCGGGTCGATCCGCACGATCGTGTCGGTCTCCCACACGTTCGCGTAGACCGAGCCGTTCGCGCACTCCAGCTCGTTGAGCTTCGCCACCGGCCCGGCCGCCGAGCGCACCCGAACCTCGCCGGTCACCTCGAACGTGTCCGGGTCGCGGAAGGTGAGCTTGTCGGAGCCGTCGCTCATCACCAGTCGCGTCGCGTCGTGGCACAGGCCCCAGCCCTCGCCCTGGTAGGTCACCCGGCGGCGTTCGGCCAGGGTGGCCCGGTCGCGCTCGATGGCGACGCCCTCCTGCCAGGTGATCTGCCAGATCCGGTCGCCGACCACGGTGAGGCCCTCGCCGAAGAGCTCCTGGGGCAGGGCGGTCTTGTTCCGCACGACCCCGGTGGCCGGGTCGACCGCGCGGATCTCGGACTGGCCGTAGAGGCCGGTGCTCTCGTAGAGGACGCCGTCGGCGATCTCCAGGCCCTCGGTGAACGCGGCGGTGTCGTGCGGGATGTCCCCGAGCACCGTCGGCGCGGTTCCCGGGGCGCTCGCGGTGGTGGTCGGGGGCGGTGAGACCTGCGTCGCGGCGGTGCCGGTGCAGCCCGCCAGCGCGCAGGCGAGGAGGGCGGCGGTGGCGATCAGGCGGGCGGACACCGCACAAGCGTGACACGGCTGTGGGGCCCGCTTGGGGCGTGGGGCACAATCAGGCGTGATGACCTCGACTCCTGCACCAGACGCCGTGACCGATCCCGCGCTCAGCGCGGCGGTCGAGTTCGCCCGTGCCGCCGCGCGGGAGCAGGCCGGGGCCGAGGTCGGCGCGCACGTGTCCGTGCGCACCGAGGACTCGGCCTCCGCCACGCACCTGTTCGACGCGGCCAAGCCCGGCTACCGCGGCTGGCGGTGGGCCGTCACCGTGGCCGCCGCGGGCCCGGACGTGCCGGTCACCGTGAGCGAGGTCGTGCTGCTGCCCGGGCCGGACGCGCTGGTCGCGCCGCCGTGGGTGCCGTGGCAGGACCGGGTGCAGGCGGGCGACCTGGGGGTCGGCGACCTGCTGCCGACCGACCCGGACGACCCGCGGCTGGCCCCCGCCTACGTGCAGTCCGACGACCCCGCGGTCGAGGCGCTCGCGCTCGAGGTGGGCCTGGGCCGGGCGCGCGTGCTGTCCCGGTTCGGCCGGGTCGACGCGGCCGACCGCTGGCAGACCGGCGAGTTCGGTCCCGGCTCGGACATGGCCAAGGGCGCGCCCGCACCGTGCGGCTCGTGCGGCTTCTACCTGCCGGTGGCGGGTTCGCTGGGCGCGGCGTTCGGGGTGTGCGGCAACGAGATCTCGCCCGCCGACGGGCGTGCGGTCGCCGCGGCCTACGGCTGCGGCGCGCACTCGGAGGCCGAGGTCGAGCAGATCTCGCCGGTCCTGGTCGCCGACCTGATCTACGACGACGCCCAGCTCGACGTGGAGACCAACCCGGTCACCGCGCCCGTTGTGGCTGAGGACCCTGAGGCTGCGGAGGCCGTTGAGGCCGCGGAAGCCATGGTCGAGGTGGCCGAGGTGCCCGCCGTGGACGAGGCCGCGCCCGCGGAGCCGGACGCCCTTGATGACGACGCGGTCATCGCGGTGGAGGTCTTCGACGACCCCGCCGACGACCTCACCGCGACTGCCGATGAGCCCGACGGCCCAAGCGCGGAGTCCGTCGTCGACGCGGTCGCCGCGGTGGCGCAGGGCGAGGCGGCCGACGAGCCGTCCGGTCAGCCCGAGGCCGACGAGGCCGCAGGCCGGTCCGAGTCGCACCAGTCCGAGTGAGCGCGCAAGCCGACCCGTTCGGCACGGCCGCTCTCCGGGCCGCGGTGCTGAGCGCGTGGACGACCTCGCCCACCCGCTTCCGGGAGGACGCCAACGCCGAGGAAGACCTCTACCTCGGCGGCTACCGCGACCGGCTGCTGGTCGAGCTGGCGCAGAACGCCGCCGACGCCGCCGAGGGCACCGGCACGCTCCGGGTGTCCCTTGTGGACGGTGAGCTGCGCGCGGCCAACACCGGCCGCCCGCTCGACGCCGACGGTGTCGCCGCCCTGGCCTCGCTGCGCGCCTCGGCGAAGCGGTCGAGCCAGGGGGTCGGGCAGTTCGGCGTCGGCTTCGCCGCTGTGCTGGCCGTGTCCGACGAGCCGAGCGTGTTGTCCGCCGACGGTGGCGTCACCTTCTCGGCCGCGGAGACCAGGGCCGCCATCGCCGAGTACCCCGAGCTGGCCGCCCGCGCCACCGAGCGCGGTGGCCGCGTCCCGGTGCTGCGCATGGTCTGGCCCGCTGGAGGTGTTGCGCCGCAAGGCTTCGCCACCGAGGTCCGGCTGCCGCTGCGTCCCGGCGTTGACGGGGCGGCGCTGCTCGCCGACTTCGCGGGCCAGGCCGAGGACCTGCTGCTCGCACTGCCCCGGCTGAACCGCGTCGAGATCGGCGACCAGGCGTGGTGGCGGGTCGACCACCCTTCGCGCGCCGAGGTGCACGGGCCGGACGGCGTCGTGTCGTGGTTGGTGCACCGGGTCGAGGGCGTGCTCTCCGACGACGTCGTGCGCGACCTCGGCGTCGAGGCCCAGGAACGACCACAGTGGACTGTCTGCTGGGCCGCCCGCGTGGACGACAACGGTGTGCCGCAACCACTCGGTGAGGACGTGCTGCACGCGCCCACCCCCACCGACGAGCGGCTCTCCCTCCCCGCGCGGCTGGTGGCGACGCTGCCGATCGAGCCCTCGCGCCGCAGGCTGCGCCCCGGCCCGGCGGCAGACGCCGTGCTCGCCGAGGCCGCCCGCGCCTACCCCGACCTGATCCGGCTGGCCCCCGCCGAGCACCGGACCGCGCTGGTACCGCTGATCGCGTTCCCGCTGTCCGAAGTGGACGACCGGCTGCGCGAGCTGCTGCTTTCCGCGCTGCGCCAGGCAGAGTGGCTCCCCGCCGCCGAGGGCAGCGATCTCGCGCCGGGCCGCGCGCAGGTGGTCGACGTCGAGGCCGAGGGTCTCGCCGAGCTGCTGGCGCAGGTCGTGCCCAACCTGGCCGACGGCCCGCTGTCGGCCCACCGGCACGCGGGCGCGCTCGCCGCGCTGGACGTGCCCAGGTTGCGACTGGCCGACATCGTCGAGCTGATCACCGGCACCGCCCGCCCACCCGAGTGGTGGCACCGGCTCTACACCGCGCTCGCCCCGGTGATCGAGACCGACGCGACCGCCCGGATGGAGCTGGGTGGCCTGCCGGTCCCGCTGGCCGACGGCCGCACCCTGCCCGGCCCGAGTGGTGTGGTCCTGGTCGACGACGCCGAACTGCTGGACCTGTTGACCCACGCCGAGGTCGGCGCCCTGCGCGTCGTGCACGCCGAGGCCGCCCACCCGGTCCTCGAACGCCTCGGCGCCCACCACGGCGGCCCGGTCGACCTGCTCGACGCGGGCGGCCTGCAGGAGGCGGTCGAGCGCAGCCTGGACGACGTCGAGTCCGGTGTGGACATCCACGGCCTGGTCTCGGTGGTACTGCGCCTGGTCCGCGACGCGGGCGTGCGCACCGGCGAACGCCCCTGGCTGGGTGCGTTGGCCCTGAAGGATTCTGTCGGCGATTGGCGCCGCGCGGACGAGCTGGCGTTGCCCGGTTCGGTGCTGCTGGACGTCCTGGACGAGGACGCCCCGGTCGGCGTCCTGTCAGCCGACCTCGCGGCCGAGTGGTCCGCCAACGTCCTCACCGCGCTCGGCGTGCTGGACGCATTTGCCTTGGTGGTAGACGAAAATCCCACCGCCCCCGACCACGGCCTGGCCGACGAACTCGAGTGGTGGGAAGCCCAGCCCGAACCCCCCGCCCGCGTCCTCGCCGTCCGCGACCTGGACCTGGTGACCGACGACGCCTGGCCCCGGGCCCTGAGCCTGCTGGCCGCCGACCCGGAAACCTGGCGAGCCCTCCACGAACCCAACGGCTACACCGGCTGGTGGATAGCCCGGCACGCGGTGCTCGCGGGCGCCGCCCCCACCGACTGGCGCCTCCCCGAGGCGGACGACCTGGTTGGCCTCTACGACGTGATCCCGGATGTCGGCGTGGACCCGAGAGTGCTGGCCGCCATCGGCGTCCGCGCGGCACTGCAGGTCGACAACGCCGACGACGCCGAAGACCTCCTGATCCGCCTGGGCGACGCAGACAGGTCGGTACCCCCCGGTGCCGTCCTGCGCACCCACGCGGCCCTCGCCGAGGCAGTCGACGACGACCTGTTCGACCCCACCGACATCCGCCTCCCCGAGGCCACCCGCACTCTCGCGGGCACGGTGTCGACGGACTGCGTCGTCCTGGACGCCCCGTGGCTGCTCGCCGTACTCGACGAGGACCAGGTGGTCTCCGCAGGCCCAGACTTCGCACTCGCTGAACCCCTGGCCGAGCTACTGGACCTTCCCCTGGCCACCGAAGAAGTGGGCGGCGACATCACCTCAGCCGCCGAACCAGTCCCGTGGAACGACCTTGGCGCGGTAGCGGCCGCCTGCGAACTACTCGACGTCGCGATCCCTTATGGCAGCCTGCTGGTCCACGAGAAGCTCACCGTCCACACCTCAGACGGCACCCACAACGTCACCTGGTGGGTCACCGACGGCGTGGTCCACTGCGAGGACACCCCAGAGGCATTGGCCCGAGCACTGGCCTGGACCACGGACCGCTGGACGGACCGGCACACCTTCACCGCACTGATCGAAGAGCCCACCCACTACCTCACCTGAGTGCGGGGTAGATACCGGGCCAGGACCTTGATCTGGCTCCTGCGTTGCGAGTGTGGGGCTCGGCCTGGTGGGTTTTGCGCCCTGGGTTGCCCGGCTTACAAGCGGGGCTCGATCTAGTGAACTCGCTTCGTGTGGGGCCCCTAGAGCACCGCGGTGGGGAAAAAGCGTGGGGTGAAGGGCATCCCCACCACAGGTCAAGTTTAGCGGTGCTCTCCCCCCACACGAAGCGAGTCCACTAGATCGAGCATCCGTAGCGGGGCCGGCGGTACCAGCGGGGTCGGGATCCTGTCACGTTCCAGCGGGGTCGGCCTTCCGCTGCGTTACCAGCGGGTCGGGATCTTGTCGTGCACCAGCGGGGAGGCCTTGCCGCTGCGGTTTGGTGGGTGGTGGGTGGGGACCCAACCAGCGTTAGTCCACGCGTTGAGCAGCCCGGGACCCGCGAGCTGATGCGCGTCGCTGCCACCCCATGATCCCCGCCCCAACCACCCCAAGCCCAGCCCCCGCCAACGCCGTCCACAGCCAGATCGGCGGCGTCGAGTCGAACCCGTACCGCGCGATCAGCAGTACCACCGCCGCCAGTGCCCACACGCCGGTGCCGACGTAGACGATCGGTGCCAGCGCCAACAGTCGAGCGGGTAGCGGCGGGGTCGGCCGCGCGGTGTCCTCAGATCCAGCCACGTCCAGCAGGTTACGCGTTGTCGTGCCGCAGCTCACGCACGTAGCGCAGTTCGCGCAGTGGGGGAGTCTCCCGGTCGTCGTACAGGACCTCGCCGTCCGGTGCCCAGCCCTTGCGGGAGTAGAAGGCGCAGGCGCGGTCGTTCCCGTCCGCCACCCACAGCATCGCCCGCGCGTAGCCCAGGTCCGACAGGTCGCCGATCACGTGGTCGTGCAGTGCTCCCGCCACGCCCGTGCCCCAGTGCTGCGGGTGCACGTTGAGCATCCACAGCTCCCCAGTCACTGCCTCCACCGCGCTGCGGGATGGGCCGACGGTGGCGATACCCGCCACCTCGCCCGCCACCTCCGCCACGAACGGCCGTGCCTCTCCGGGGGCGGCCAGGTTCGTGATCCAGGTCTCGGTGAACCGCGACTCGTCCAGGTCCGCGAGCCGCTCGACGCTCATGAGCCCGGCGTAGGCGCCGCGCCAGGCGGCCACGTGCACCCGGGCCATCGCTGCCGCGTCAGTGGTTTGAGCTGGGCGGATGGTGGTCACCCCGCAACGGTAGCGGCCGCCGGGCTGTGATGTCCTCGTTAATTCGTAGCTCGACGATTGGTTAGTGAGGTATGCTAACCATCGTGTCAGAGGAGTCGGAGCGGGCGCTGACCAGCCGACTGCGGTTGGCCGTGGTGCGGCTCAACCGCAGGCTGCGCGCGCAGCGCACCAACTCCTTGGTCACGCTCACGCAGATCTCGGCGCTGTCCTGCCTGCACAAGTGCGGGCCGCTCTCGCCGGGGGAACTGGCCGCCAAAGAGGGCGTGCAACCGCCGTCGATGACCCGGGTGATCGGCGCGCTGGAGGAGTTGGGCCTGGTCAGCCGCAAGCCGCACCCGAGTGACGGGCGGCAGGCGATCGTGGCCCTCACCGAGGCGGGTCTGGGGTACGTCGAGGCGGACATCTCGGCGCGTGAGGCGTGGCTGGACCGGCAGTTGGCCCAGCTGGACGACCAGGAGCGAGCGATCCTCGCCCAGGCCGCCGAGATCATCGACAGGATGGCGGGGAACCAGAACTAGTGCAGGCATACGCGGGTGAGACCCAGGAACAGCAGACCGCACGCGCCACACCGACACCCGCGCCGACGCCGCACAGCCCCGATCCGAAGTCCACAGTGGACGCCAAGGCCGGGGTGTTCTCCTCGCTGCGGATCCGCAACTACCGGCTCTTCGCCACCGGTCAGGTCGTGTCCAATGTGGGCACCTGGATGCAGCGCATCGCCCAGGACTGGCTGGTCCTGGTGCTCACCGGGAACAACCCGGTCGCCCTCGGCATCGCCGCGGCGCTGCAGTTCCTGCCCACCCTGATGTTCTCGCTGTGGGCGGGCGTGCTGGCCGACCGGCTGGACAAGCGCAAGCTGCTCATCGGTGTCCAAATAGGACTCGCGTCCTGCGCCCTGGTGCTCGGCCTGCTGGACGTCACCGGCCTGGTGACGGTGTGGCACGTCTACGTGCTGTGCTTCGTGCTCGGCGCGTTCTCGGCGGTGGAAGTGCCGGTGCGCCAGTCGTTCGTGGCCGAGATCGTCGGCCGGGCGCAGGTCGCCAACGCGGTCGCGCTCAACTCCACCAGCTTCAACCTGGCCCGCATCGTCGGCCCGGCCATCGCCGGGGTGATGATCACCCTGGTCGGCACCGGCTGGCTCTTCGTCGGCAACGCGTTCTTCACCGTGGCGGTGATCGCCGGGCTGCTGATGATGGACCCGGCCAAGCTGCTGCGCACGCCGAAGGTGCCGCGCAGCAAGGGGCAGCTGCGCGAGGGCCTGCGCTACGTGCGCAAGCGCGCCGACATCATGACCGTGATGGTGCTGGTGTTCTTCGTCAGCACCTTCGGGATGACCTTCTTCGTCACCCTCGCCGTGGTCGCCGCCACCGTGTTCAACCGCGACGCCGCCGGGTACGGCCTGCTCTCGACCACGCTGGCCATCGGCACCCTCGCGGGCGCCATCTGGGCGGTCAAGCGCAGCTCGCGCGGCAAACCGCGCACGTCGCTGCTGCTCGGCGCCGCGTTCGCCTTCGGTGTGCTGGAGGTGGTGGTGGGGCTGATGCCGACCTACACCAGCTTCGCCCTCGCGCTGATCCCGGTCGGGCTGTGCCTGATGACCTTCATGACGGTGGCGAACTCGACCGTGCAGCTCGCGGTCGCCCCGGAGATGCGCGGCCGGGTGATGGGCCTCTACATGCTGGTCTTCGTCGGCGGCAACCCGCTGGGCGCCCCGATGGTCGGCTGGATGGCCGACCAGTGGGGCGCGCGCTCGCCGTTCATCATCGGCGGGGCGATCGCCGCGGTCACGGCCATCACCTGCGGGCTGGTCCTGCTGCGCCGCGGCGGCGTGCAGCTGCCGGTCACCGGCTGGGGCAGGTTGCTGCTGCGCCGCCCGGCGGGTCAGAACCGGTAGGTCGCGCCGAAGCTGGTGACCCAGCCCTGGGTCTGCACGTTGTCCTTGTTCTGGATCTGGAAGTCCAGGCCGACCCGGACCTCGAGGTTGCGCACGTGCGTCTCGCGCAGCCGCAGCTCGATGCCCTGGGTGGTGCCCCAGTTGTTGTTGGTGGCCACGTTCGCCGCGCCCTTGAGCAGCACCTCGCCGAGCACCGGGCCGAGCTCGGGCAGCTTCCAGTGCAGGTAGTTCATCGTGACGGCGGCCTGCAGCGGGCCGACGCCGAACGGGTACTTGAGCTCGATGTCGCCGCCGAACACCGACAGCTGCCCGATCCGGTCGGGCACGTCGCCGAGCTTGATGTCGGTGAGGGTGAACTTGATCGTGCCGGTGTAGACGCCCTGCAGGTCGTTCTTGACCCCGACGCTGATGCTGCCCGGGCTCGCGGGGGTGGTCATCAGGCATACCTCGTCTCGTCGTGGACACCGGCGCCGTCGTCGATGCCCTCCACGCCGGGCAGCTCGGCCTGGGCCAGCCACTCCAGGCCCGCGTCGTCGGTCTCCACGGTGTCGGCACCCCAGGCGACCTCCGCCGCCAGGTCGTCGAGCTCGAACTCGGTCGACTCGGGGATCTCCAGGTGGTCTTCATCCATGCCGTTGAGCATGTCCGCCCAGGTCAGGCCCGGGACGGGGTGCCGGGGAGACCTTCGGGGAGCCCGGACTCGCCCGATCGCGCACTGGGGGTTGCGCCGCTGTGCAGGTAAGGCTAACCTAAGTCTTGTCCGCTTCGTGGTGGGAGCGGCAGTCAGTTCGGGAACAGCGAGACCCCCCGCACCAAGCGTCCGGTGCGGGGGGTCTCGCGTATTCGGGATCGGGCATGACGAGACCCCCGCACGCGTGCGCACGGGGGTCTCGCTACTGCGGCAAGGCGGCTTGTCGGAGCATCCCTGCCGGATCCGTGGGCCCTTACTCAGCCGGAGCGGGTGGGCGCAGGCCGTTGACGCCCGCGCGGGCCGCCTCGAAGCGGGTCGTCACGTCCGCCCAGTCGACGATGTTCCAGAGGCGGTCGATGTAGTCGGTCTTCACGTTCTTGTACTGCAGGTAGTACGCGTGCTCCCAGGTGTCGAACACCAGCAGCGGCGTGGTGGCGATCGACAGGTTCGAGTGGTGGTCCTTGAGCTGCTGGGTGATCAGCCGCTCGCCGACCGGGTCCCAGGCGAGGATGCCCCAGCCGGAGCCCTGGATGGTGCCGGCGACGGCGTTGAGCTGGGCCCGCAGCCCGTCGAACGAGCCGAAGTGCTCGTCGACGGCGGCGGCGAGTTCGCCGGTGGGCTTGTCGCCGCCGTCCGGGCTCAGGTTCTTCCACCACTGCGCGTGCAGGGTGTGGCCCGCGAGGTTGAACGCCAGCGTGGTCTCCAGGCCGACGATCGAGCTGAAGTCGCCCTTGTCCCGGGCGGCGGCGATCTTCTCCAGGGTGTCGTTGGTGCCCTTGACGTAAGCGGCGTGGTGCTTGCTGTGGTGGAGTTCGTTGATCTCGCCGATGATCACCGGCTCGAGTTGCCCGTAGTCGTAGTCGAGGTCGGGCAGGACGTAGGGAGCCACGAGTCGATTCCTTTGCTGCCAGTCGGTACTACTTGCAACATACTGGCGATAGACCGGTGCCGCCGACCGGGGTCCACAGTGCGGACGGCTCAGCCCGCCACCGGCCAGGTGTGCACGGGCTCACCAGCGTCGCTGAGCTCGATGTAGCGGCGCAGCATCGACGCCAGGGCGGCGTCGCGGTCCAGGCCGCGCGACTCCAGGCACGCGACCGTCTCGCGCTGCCAGGTCGACCCCGTCCGCCGGGCCAGGCAGCGGCGCTCGATGACCCCGAGGTACCGCTCGCGCGCGGCGTCGGAGACACCGCAGTCCTTGAGGCCCTCGTGCGCCATCGGCAGCAGCTTGCGCAGCACCAGCTCGTCCGGTGGCACCCAGCCGATGCCCGGCCAGTACAGCTGGGCGCCGAAGGCGTGCCGGGCGCCGGCGTGCAGGTTCTCCTCGGCTGCCTGGAACGACATCTGCGTCCACAGTGGACGTTCCTCGGTGGTCAGCGCCCGCTGCGCGCCGAAGAAGAACGCCGCGTTGGCGATCAGGTCGAGCACGGTCGGGCCCGCGGGCAGCACCCGGTTCTCCACCCGCAGGTGCGGTACGTCGTCCATCACGTCGTACACCGGGCGGTTCCAGCGCCAGATGGTGCCGTTGTGCAGCCGCAGCTCCGCCAGCCGCGGCGCGCGGCCGGAGTCCAGCGCCTCGAACGGGTCCTCGTCGTCGACCTCGGGCAGCAGACCGGGGAAGTAGCGCACGTTCTCCTCGAACAAGTCGAAGATCGAGGTGATCCACCGTTCGCCGAACCAGACCCGCGGTCGGACGCCCTGGTTCTTCAGCTCCTGCGGGCGGGTGTCGGTCGCCTGCAGGAACAGCGGGATGCGGGTCTCGTGCCAGAGTGCCTTGCGCAGCAGGAAAGGCGAGTTCGCCGCGATGGCGACCTGCACCCCCGCCAGGCACTGCGCGGCGTTCCAGTTGGCCGCGAACTTGTCCGGTGCAACTTGCAAGTGCAGCTGCGCGGACGTGCACGCCGACTCCGGCATGATCGACTCCTGCAGCGCGCGCAGCCGCTCGGCCCGCTGCCCGGGCATCGGCACGCCCTCCATGTGCAGCAGGATCTCCTCGCCGCGCGCGGCGAAGATCTGGTCGTTCAGCCTGCCGTAGCGGGGAAGCGGGGTCAGCCACCTGCTCTCGAAGTGCTCACCGCGCAGCGTCGGCAAGGCGCCGATCATGACCAGCCGGGCCCCGGCGTCCTGCGCCTTGTGACCGGCTTCGGCCAGGGAGTGCCGCAGCTCGGTCTCCAGCTCGGTCGACTCCGCACCGCGCAGCGGGCGCGGGCGGACGTTGAGCTCGAGGTTGTGCTGGCCCAGTTCGGTTGTGTAGCAAGGGTCGTCTATCTTCTCCAGGACCGTCCGGTTGAGCATGGCGGGCTGCAGCGCGCCGTCGACCAGGTTGAGCTCGATCTCCAGGCCCATCCTCGGGGGCTCCTCGGCGAAACCGCCGTCGGTCAGCATCCGCTCCAGCGCGTCGAGGCACCGCTGTACCTTCTGGCGATAGCGTTGCCGGTCTTCTCGGCTGAAAGCGTCTGTTCGAACATCTTGCCCCATGCCGCCCTCCCGTCCGGCCGGATCGGCGTCCGGCACACGCGCGGGGAGCCAACATTCGCACAGCCGGCACCCCCCGGCTAGCGGCCAAATTGGTGCACTCCGTTATCCCTGTGTAACACAGAGCGAGCGGCGGACGATGGGCGTACCTCTGGTTCGCCGACGTGCGAGACTGCCCCCGTGGCGCAGGTGATCGAGGTGGGTGACCCGGCGGATCCGCGGCTGGACGACTTCCGCGACCTGTCGACCGCTGACCGCCGCCCGGACCGTCCGGGTGGGCGGGGGCTGGTGATCGCCGAGGGTGTCGTGGTGGTCGAGAGATTGCTGGCCTCGCCCTACCCAGTGCGCGCGCTGCTCGGGGTCCGCCGTCGGGTCGAAGCCCTGGCGCCACTTCTGGAGCGGCACGACGTCCCCGCCTATGTGGCCACCGCCGAGGTGATGGCCGAGGCCGTCGGGTTCCATCTGAACCGTGGTGTGCTGGCCTGTGCCGACCGCGCCCCCGCGCCCGACCCGCTCGACTTCGTCGCGCACGCCCGCACGCTCGCGGTGCTCGAGGGCGTCGGCGACCACGAGAACCTGGGCGCGCTGTTCCGCAACGCGGCGGCCCTGGGTGTGGACGGCGTACTCCTGGGACCCGGTTGCAGCGACCCGCTCTACCGGCGCAGCGTCCGGGTATCGATGGGACACGTGCTCGCCGTCCCGTTCGCACCGCTGGAGCCGTGGCCGGACGGGCTGAAGTGGTTGCGCGACAGCGGGTTCTCGATCCTGGCGCTCACCCCGCGGGCCGATTCGGTACCGCTGTCCGAGGCCGCTCGCGGGTGCGAACGGGTGGCTGTCCTGCTGGGCTCCGAGGGCCCAGGACTGACGTCGGACGCCATCGCCGCCGCCGACCACGCGGTCCGGATCCCGATGGCGCGCGGTGTGGACTCCCTCAACGTGGCCACCGCCGCGGCGGTCGCCTTCTACGCCCTCGGTGTCGGGGAAAGGGAAACCGGTGGAACTACGCGTCAAGGATGACCACGCCGTCCTCACCGGCGACGACGGCACCGGTGTGCGGGAGGTCGACCCGCACACCCTGCCGCTGGGCGCCGACCTCGCCGAGGCCCTGCACGAGTGGGCGCGGGTGGTCGGCGCGGTCCGCCGCGGCGCCCCCGACGACCCGGCCACCGAAGTCGTCTCCCGCCGCGGCCACCGGCTGGCCGAACGGGTGGCGGGCGTCATGGGCGCCCCGATCAGCTACGTGGACCCCCTGTCGGGAAAGGTGTCGGTTGTGGAACCACCAGTCGTCGAGGTCGATGAGCCCCAGGTCGTGCCCGCCACCGAGGCCGCGCGGGCCGAACCAGCCGAACCGACGCCGTGGGCGACCGGCCTGCTGGTGGCGGCATTCGTGTTGGCACTGGTGCTCTTCGCGGTGCTCACCCTGGCGCTGACCCTCTACGAGACCAACCCGTTCCTGGCCGTCGCCTCGAACCTGGTGGTCAGCGCGGGCCTACTGCCCTCGGTCTGGCTGGCCCGCCGCGTACCGACCTGGCGCTGGGTGGCGGTCGGCGTGGCAGGCGGTATCGCACTGGGCTGGCTGGCCTTGCCCTTCATCGTCTTCAGCTAGTGCTTCCTTAATGCCGGTTGCCTTCCTGAGGTTTCGCTTCGCTCCTTTGGTGTCGCGGTGCGACTCCGCTCGCGTGTTCCTCGATGGTGCCCGGTATCCCCAGCAAACCGCTCCCGCAGCACATCCCCACAGCGAACCGCACCCGCCCGCACACCCCACCCGCAGACCACTCCCGCCCCTGCATCCCATACGCAGCCAAAACACGGGCTGGTGGTCGGTGTCAAGGCATCTTTCCCGCCTTGACACCGACCACCAGCCCGTAGTCACAATTGTGCGTAGGGGATACAGGGCCACCCCAGCCGCACACCAAGGAATCACACCAGGGAATCGCGCCAAGCAGCATGCAGCGCAGCAAAGCGGCCGGAGTCCTCGATCAGGTCCGCAGGCGCCCCGTCCTCCACGATCCGCCCGTCGTCGACCACCAGCACCCGGTCGGCGATCAGCACCGTGGAGAGCCGATGGGCGATGATCAACGCCGTGCGGTCGGCCAGTACCGACTCCAGGGCCCGCTGGACGATCTGCTCGGTCGGGACGTCCAAGCTGGACGTTGCCTCGTCCAGCACCAGCACCGCCGGGTCGGCCAGGAACGCCCGCGCGAACGCGATCACCTGCCGTTGGCCCGCTGACAGCCGACCGCCGCGCTTGCGGACGTCGGTGTCGTAGCCCTCGGGTAGCGCGCACACGAAGTCGTGGCCGCCGACGGCGCGGGTCGCGGCTTCGATCTCCGCTCGGGTCGCCGACGGTTTGCCCAGGGCGATGTTCTCCGCCACCGAACCGCTGAACAGGAAGTTCTCCTGGGTCACCATCACGACCGCGCGCCGCAAGTCCACATCGGACAAGGCGGACAGGTCGATCCCGTCGAGCAGGACGGCTCCGGTGGTGGGGTCGTAGAACCTGGCCACCAGCTTCGCGATGGTCGACTTCCCGGCGCCGGTGGGGCCGACCAGGGCCACCGTCTGGCCCGCGGGCACCGTCAGGTCGAAGGTCGGCAGTACGACCGGCGTGTCCGCCCGGTACCGGAACTCCGTCCGGACGAACTCGACCGACCGGCCGCCGCGCGACTGCCGGGGCAGGGCCGTCGGGTGCTCGGGCTCGCGGACGTCCGGCTCCTCCTCCAGCAGCCCCGAGATCTTCTCCAACGCGGCCGTCGCCGACGAGTACGAGTTCGCGAACATCGCGATGTCGTCCAACGGCTCGTAGAAGCGGCGCAGGTAGAGCGTGAACGCGGTCAGCACGCCCAGTTCCAGGGTGCCGCCCGCCACCCGGTACGCGCCGACGGCGAGCACGACCGCAAGTGAGATGTTGCCGATCATGCGCACGCCCATGGTGAACTGGGCGACCACCTTGAGCGCGTCCCGGTTCGCCTCCCGGTAGCCCGAGTTCAGCGCGTCCAGGATGGACTCGTTGCGCGGCTCGCGGCGGAACGCCTGGACCGCGCGCATGCCGTTCATCGTCTCGACGAACTGCATGATCACCTTGGCCACCCGGCCGCTGGTCGCCCGGTAGGTCTGGTTGGACCGGCGCAGGAACCAGCGGGCCACGAACACCAGCGGCACCGCCATCACCAGCATCACCGCGGCCAGCGGCAGGTCCAGCCAGAGCAGCAGCGCGGTGATCCCGACGATCGAGAGCACCGAGGCCAGCAGGTCGTCCACACCGGACTCCAGCAACTCGGCGAGCGCGTCGATGTCGCTGGTCTGCCGGGAGATCACCCGGCCGGAGGTGTAGGACTCGTGGAAGGACAGGGACAACCCCTGGGCGTGCCGGAAGATCCGCTGCCGCAGGTCGAGGACCACGTCCTGGCCGATCCGCCCGGACGTGCGGGTGAACCCGGCGAAGAGCACCGCCGAGGCGATGCCGGAGAACGCGTACCCGGCGACGCACCAGGCCAGCACGGTCGGGTCGCCCTTGACCGCGGCCGGGATCCCGGTGTCGATGGCCACCGCGATGATCAGCGGGCCGGACAGCCGGGACAGGTTCTCCAGCACCACCAGCGCGAGCGCGAACCACACCCGCGCCATGCGCGGCCGCAGCAGTGAGCGCAGCAGGGCACGCGAGCGGGCCTGGACCTTCAACCCGGCCGCGTGGTCGAGCTGCTCGGTGTCCTCCGCCGCGACACCGCGCCAGGACTCCGCGGGCGCGGACTCGGCAGCCGGTGCCACCGGGGCAGCGGGCGTGGTCACGAGCCCACCTCCGCTCGGTCGTCGTCTGAAGTGGACAGCAGGGCGCGGTAGTCCGGGTTCTCCGCCAGCAGCTGGGAGTGCGTGCCCACCGCCACGATCCGGCCACCGTCGAGCATGGCGACCCGGTCGGCGAGCTGCACCGTCGACGGCCGGTGCGCGACCACGATCGCGGTCACGCCCGCCAGCACGCTGCGCAGCGCGTGCTCCACCTCCGCCTCGGTGTGAACGTCCAAAGCGGACAGTGGGTCGTCGAGCACCAGCACCTTCGGCGCGCCCACCACCGCCCGCGCGAGCGCCAACCGCTGGCGCTGCCCGCCGGAGAGCGAGAGCCCTTCCTCGCCGATGCGGGTGTCCAGGCCCCACGGCAGCCGGTCGACGAAGTCCTCGGCCTGCGCGATCCGCAGCGCCACCCGAACCTGCTCGTCGGAGACGCCCGGCGCGCCCAGCGCCACGTTCTCCCGGACGCTGGCCGAGAACAGCACCGGCTCCTCGAACGCCATCGCCACCACCGTGCGCAGGTCCGCGAGCGCCAGCTCGCGCACGTCGACCCCGTCTACGCTCACCCGGCCGCCGGTCACATCGGCCAGCCGCGGCACCAGCCCGGTCAGCGTCGACTTGCCGGACCCGGTCGGCCCGACCAGCGCGACCGTCTCACCTGGACGGACGGCCAGGTCGACCCCGCGCAGCACCTCGTCGTCCGAACCGGGGTGCGCGAACCGCACACCGTCGAACAGCACCGCCCCGACACCGGAGGCGGGCAGCGGGCGCGGCGCGGCCGGGTCGGTGATCGTCACCGGGGCGTCGCGCACCTCCCAGTACCGGGTCACCGCGGTGGCCACCTTGTTGGCCTCGGCCAGCAGCCAGCCGATCGAGTCGGTCGGCCAGCGCAGGTAGCTGGCGACGGTGATGCCCGCGACCACGGTGCCCACGCTCATCGAGCCGTCGACGATGCCGAACGTGCCGAACAGCAGCTGCGCGGCGATCCCGGCCTCCGGCAGCACGATGATCGCCGCCCAGAGCACGGCCAGCCGCCGGACCTTCTGCAGCTCGGTCGCGCGCAGCTCGCGGGCCTGCGCGGCGAAGCGCTTGCCCAGGTGCGCGCCGCGGCCGAACGCCTTGAGCACCCGGATGCCGAGCACCGACTCCTCGACCGTGGTCGCCAGGTCGCCCACCTGGTCCTGGGCCCGGCGGGTCAGCACCGCGTACTGCGACTCGTAGAGCGAGGAGATCAGGACCAGCGGCAGCGCGCACACCAGCGTGACCACCCCGAGCACCGGCGAGAGCACGAACATCAGGCCCATGCCCAGCACCAGCGTGATCGAGTTGACCACCAGGAAGATCCCGCTGAACGCGACGAAGTGCCGCACCGTGGTCAGGTCCGACATCGCCCGCGACAGCAGCTGACCCGACTGCCAGCGGTCGTGGAAGGAGATCGGCAGGCGCTGCAGGTGCGCGTACAGGTCGGCCCGCATCCGGGCCTCGACCAGCGTGCTCGGTCCGGCGATCAGCCGACGGCGGAGGTAGAACATCAGCGCCTCACCCGCGCCGAGCGCCGCCACCGCCAGGACCAGCCACGGCAGCGGCCCGGTGTCGCGCGCGGCGACCGGCCCGTCCAGGATCTGCTGGATCACCACCGGGATCGCCAGCCCGCACACCATCGAGGCGAGCACCGCCGCGGCCGAGCCGATCAGCCGCCCGCGCACCGGTCGCAGGTACGGCGAAAGCCGTCGTATCGCACCCAGCGTCGTCGCCCGGTCCATCTCGCCCCCTGAGGTCCGAGCGACGACGGTAGGCGAACCCGGCGCCCCGGGGCATCCGGTTTTCTACGCGGGCGGCTCGCCCACGATCTGCAGCACGGCCGCGTGGAAGTTGAACCCGAGCCCCGCGCCCACCAGGACGACGATGTCCCCGGCGACCAGGGACCCGGTCTCCACCAGGTGGTTGAGGCCCGCGCAGTGGTCGCCCGCGCCGAGGTGGCCGACACCGCGGCCGTAGTCCCACACCGTCTGCTCGGCGCGGTAGCCGAGCACGTCGTAGTTCTCCCGCTGGTCGCCACCGCGGTGCAGGAACGGCAGCACCGCGCGGGTGACGTCCTTGATGTCGAGGTTCGCCGCCCGCAGCGCCTGGTCGTGCACCGCGGTCAGCGCGGCCTCGTACCGCCCCCACGCCGCGGGCGCCTCGGGCAGCCCGGCGAACTGCATGAACCGCTGCGCCATCGGCACCGGCGCGTGCTGCCCCGGCGCGAACCCGAACGGCGTGGTGCCGCGGGTGGCGATCTCCAGCCCGTTGTCGGCCCCGGCCGCGGTGGCCAGGACCTCGGCGAAGCCCCCGTTCGCCGAGAGCACCATGGCCGTGCCGCCGTCACCGAAGATCAGGTCCTGCAGGCTGCCCCACCGGTCGATGGCGGGCGCGGCGTAGTTGTCACCGGTGGTCAGCAGCGCGGTCTCGGCGAACCCGGCCGTCAGCCAGGCCGTCGCCAGCCGGAGCGACCCGAGCCCACCGATCGACTGCTGCTGGATGTCGTAGGAGCTCGGGTGCGCGCCGACGGCGTTGTTCGCCACGTACGCGGCGGCGGGCCACAGGTCCAGACCCTGGAACCAGTGGCTGGCGTGCAGCACCAGCCCGATACCGGCCGGATCGGCCCCGGCCCGCGCGATGGCCTGCCGGGCGGCGGTGATCGCCATCTGCGGCCCGGTCAGCGCGTCGGCGACCGCGATCGAGTCGAACCCGAGCCCCTGGTGGGTCGGCGGAACGAGCCCGTCGGCGATCGCGTCGGCTAACGAGACGGTCTGCGGAGTCCAGGTGGCGGTCGCCGAGATGAAGACGGACATGGTCGTACCCCATTACGAATAGTCGTTGACCTGCGGAGAAAGTGGGGATCAACCTGAGCGTTTCACGTTCACCTGACGACCGGCTGACGCCGGTTAGTTCCACACTGGACATTTGTGTCCACTGTGGGTATTCGGCGGAATTCGGCCGGCAGGCGCCGGTCAGCCGACCTCGGGCATCATGGCGGCATGACCCGCCCCGAGCCGGTGCGCTTCCTGCGCACCGAACCGAGCATGGCGTACCCCGAGGGCAGACTCCTCGCCCTGCGCGCGGCCGACCTCTACGTCCTGGCCCCGGACGGCTGGGACCGTCTGGGCCGCCCACGCCCCGACAACGCCACCTGGCTCACCCGCGAGGCCGCAGAGGACTGGTGCGAACGCGAAGGCTGGGACCTCGACCTACTGGACGCCGTCCCAACCCCGTGACCCCGCCCCAAAGCCTGACCTGACCTGACCTGAGCCCCCAGCCCTTAGACAGCGACCTGTCCACCCCGCCGCAACTTCGCCCACCTGACGGCGGCCCAACCGTCCCTTCCCGACAACAACCAAGCTGCCCCCGGCAACCCAACCCCACCCCGCTGACCACTCCCGCCCCTGCATCCCATACGCAGCCAAAAACACGGGCTGTATCCCCTTGTCAAGGCATCTTTCCCGCCTTGACAAGGGGATACAGCCCGTAGTCACACTTGGCGTAGGGGAAGCAGGGACCCAGGGGCCCCACACCCATCAGGCCCTAGAACTCAACCCCGGTTGGACCGAGTCCCCAGCAGCACGTCCTCCCAAGACGGCACGATCGGCCGCGCCTTCTTGGCCTTCGGCCTCCGGGCGGGCTCGGTCTTGCGGGCCGGTTCCTCGATCAGCGCGTCCTGTTCGGCTTCCGGCTGGTCTTCGTGCAGGTCCACCACGGCGGCGGCTTCCTCCTCGATCGGTTCGGCTGGCTCGGTGGGGGACGGGGTCAGCTCGAAGTCCTCGACGAAGTCCTGCTCGGTGCTCGGTTCCGGCTCGTGCGCGACCGGCACCGCGGGCTCGGGCACCGGGGCGACCGGCGGCGCGAACGCGTCGAGCTCCGGGTCGGTGTCCAGCTCGGCCGGGTCCAGGTTGAGCGCGGCCTGGGCCAGCTCGGTCACCGGCCGCACCGTGCGCAGCGGCCGGTTGGGCTGGGGGTCGAGCAGGTCGTGGGCGTGCTCGTCCAGCGGGCTCACCGTGCCGCCGTGCGCGCCGGGGTGGAACGACCAGTGCGCGCGGTTGAGCGAGCGGCCCGCGGTCCAGCTGATCTGGACGACCCACTTGCCGTCCTCGCCGCGCCAGGAGTCCCAGCCCGCCGCGGCGTAGTCCTGGCCGCGCAGCCCGAAGGAGTGCGCCACGACCTCGCCGAGGGTCTGCAGGTCTGGACCGTCCTCGCGGACGGGGTGCGCGCGCTGGGCCAGGTCGGCCGTGCGCGATCGCTCTAGCAGGACCGGGTAGGCGAAGCGCTCGACCTTGTGCGCCGGGATGCCCGCCGCCTCGCTCACCTGCTCGACGGACTCTCCCGCGCGGATGCGGGTCTGGATCTCCCGAGGACGCATCTGGCTCTCCAGCTCGATCTCGATCTGGCCGAGTCGGGTGACGTCGCCACGTGCCGCGGCACGCAGTCGCTCGTCGGCGGGGAGGGTGAAGCGCTCGCCACGCGCCGGGTCCTCGCAGATGATGGTCTTGCCGTCATCCGAGAGCCCGACGACCCGCAGCGCACGCATCGCGAACCTCCCTGCGACCTGAGCAGACTTCACTCGCCAGCGTCCCACGGTAGATCGGCGAACTTCGAACACGCGCTAGGCGCGCCGCGATCTCCGTGACATCCTGTCGTGATCTTGCCGTATCCGACCGGGCGACCGCATCCTGGTTAGTCCAGCGTTCACCCGTTCGCCGGGCGTGTCGGTACTGCTCCGACACGCCCGGTGCCGGGCTCAGGCCAGCCGGTCGACGACCCAGTCGATCGCCCGGGTCAGGGTGCTGACGTCCTCGGGGTCCACGGCCGGGAAGGTCGCGACCCGCAGCTGGTTGCGGCCCAGCTTGCGGTAGGGCTCGACGTCGACGATGCCGTTGGCGCGCAGCGCCTTGGCCACCGCGGCGGCGTCGACCTGCTCGGCGAAGTCGATGGTGACGACCACCTGGGAGCGGTGCGCCGGGTCGGTGACGAACGGCGTGGCGTAGGAGCTCTGCTCCGCCCAGGTGTAGAGGCGGTCGGAGGAGTCCTTGGTGCGCGCGACCGTCCAGTCGAGACCGCCGTTGCCGTTCATCCAGTCCAGCTGCTCGGCCAGCAGGAACAGCGTGGCGACCGAGGGGGTGTTGTAGGTCTGGTCCTTGATCGAGTTGTCCAGCGCGGTCGGCAGCGACAGGAACTCCGGCACCCAGCGGTCCGAGGCGCCGATCTCGGCGACCCGCTCCAGGGCGGCGGGGCTCAGCAGCGCCAGCCACAGGCCGCCGTCGGAGGCGAAGGACTTCTGCGGGGCGAAGTAGTAGGCGTCGAAGTCCTCGGCCTTGACCGGCAGACCGCCCGCGCCGGAGGTGGCGTCGATGGCGACAAGGGCACCCTCGGAACCCGCGGGCCGCACGACCGGGACGGCCACGCCGGTGGAGGTCTCGTTGTGCGCCCAGCCGACCAGGTCGGCGCCCTCGGCGTAGCTGATCTCCGGCGCGCTGCCCGGCTCGGCGGTGACCACGATCGGGTCGGCCAGGAACGGGGCCTTCTTGTTCACCGTGGCGAACTTCGCGGAGAACTCGCCGTAGGTGAACAGCTGGGCCCGCTCGCGGACCAGGCCGAACGCGGCCGCGTCCCAGAACGCGGTGGTGCCGCCGTTGCCGAGCACGACCTCGTAGCCCTCGGGCAGCGAGAACAGGTCGCGCAGACCGGAGCGCACGCGCCCGACCAGCGACTTCACCGGCTTCTGCCGGTGCGAGGTGCCCAGCAGCTCGGCACCCTCGGCCGCGAGCGCGGCCACCTGCTCGGGACGGACCTTGGACGGCCCGCACCCGAATCGGCCGTCGGAGGGCTTGAGCTCCGCGGGGAGCTCCAGCGTGCTCGGATCGGCGGTCTGCGTCATCGGGAGCGCCTTTCAGGGAAAGGAACGACTGGGGACGACCCCGGCTACGTTGGCGGAGCGGCGTCCCCAGTCTGGCACTCCTCAGCTCTCGCGGGTCCGCCAGCCCCGGTCGTCGACGCCGCCGGGGATGGCCGCCGGTGTGCCGTACGGTTCCCGGGTGAAGACGAAGGTCGCCAGGTCCAGGTGGGTGGGGGTGCCGTCGGCCGCCCGGCACAGGCGCAGCGTCTCGCCCGCGTAGTAGCCGTCCAGGCCGGTCCAGGTGTCCCGGCCCTCGGGACGGAACCGGGACTGGCGGCCGCGGCCGGTGACCGGCGCCAGGTTGAGCCAGCCGTCGGGCAGCAGCCGCAGCACGTGCGGGGTCGGGCCCCAGTGCCACTGGCCGGTCAGCGCCAGCAGCTCGGGGTCGGCCTCGGTCATCGGCTCCCACTCGGCGGGCAGCGCGGGCTCGTGCTGCTCGACCAGCTCGATCAGGTCGGCGCAGATGGCCCCGATCGGCACCCCGGAGGTGGAGTTGGTCATCAGCAGCGCGCCGGTGCCGGTCTTCGGGTCGACCAGGTTCATCGCCAGGAAGCCGGGCATCGAGCCGCCGTGGCCGGCCAGCTTGCGGCCGTTGACCCGCAGCACCTGCAGGCCCAGGCCGTAGCCCGCGCCCCAGGTGGCGTCGTCGTCGATGTGCGCGGGGGCGCGCATCTCGGCCACGGTGTCCGGGTGCAGCACCTCGCCGGTGTCGCCGCCGACGAACCGGGTCCAGCGGGCCAGGTCGTCGAGGCTGCACCACAGCTGCCCGGCCGGGGCCATCGCGCCCGCGTCCGGGGTGGGCTCGTGCAGCAGCAGGTCGGCGTAGGGGTGCACGGCCCAGCCGGTCGCGGCGGGGGACTCCGGGTGCGGGCTGGTGCGGGTCATGCCCAGCGGGCCGAGCACCTCGGTGCGCAGCGCGTCGAGCCAGGAGGTGCCGCGCAGCCGGGCGACCAGCTCGCCGAGCACGCCGTAGCCGACGTTGGTGTAGTGGAAGCGCTGGCCGGGGCGGTGCTTGACGGCCTCCTCGGTGAGGCTCTTGTCCAGCGCCGACCAGTCGGCGCCCGCGGCCCGCTCCCACCACAGGCCGGGGGACTCGGAGGTCAGGCCACCGGTGTGCGCGAGGAGCTGGGCGACGGTGACGTCGCCGAACGACGTGCCCGGGACGTGCTTGTCGAGCGGGTCGTTGAGGTCCAGCTTGCCCTCGTCGCGCAGCCGCAGCACGAGCACGGCGACGAACGACTTGGTGATCGAGCCGATCCGGTACTGGGTGTCGGCCGTGGGGGTCTTCCCGTCGACCTTTCCGCGCGCGCCGGTCCAGACGAGCTGGTCGCCCCGGACGACACCCGCCACGATGGACGGTGCGCGGGTCTCGGCCTGTTCGACCGCGAGCCGGCGCAGCAACGCGAACTCAAGTGTCTGCAGCATGCTTGGAATTGTGCGTCATAAATCAACCCAATAAGCCACGGGCCATGGCTGTGGTGACCGCGGCGGTGCGGTCGGAGACATCGAGTTTCCCGAATGCGCGCAACAGGTGGGTTTTCACCGTCGCCTCGCTGATGTGCAGCGCCCGGCCGATGTCGGCGTTGGTCAAGCCCTTGGCGACCAGCGCCAGTACCTCGACCTCCCGACCGGAAAGCCCCTGTTTGGGGGGTTGACGGACCTGCCGGACCAATCGCCCGGCTACGGAGGGTGCCAACACCGTCTCGCCCCGGTTGGCCGCGCGGACCGCACCCGCCAATTCCGCCCGGGAGGCGTCTTTCAGCAGATATCCGGCCGCCCCCGCTTCGACCGCGCGCAAGATGTCGGAGTCGGTCTCGTAGGTGGTCAAAACCACCACTTTGCTCCGAATGCGCTCGGCGGTGATCCGTTCAGTGGCGCCGACGCCGTCCAGGCCGGGCATCCGCAGGTCCATCAGGATCACGTCGGGCAGCAGCACCCTGGCCACCGCGACGGCCTCGTCGCCGGAGCCCGCCTCGCCGACGACGGTCAGGTCCGGCTCGGCCTCGAGCATGCCGCGCAGGCCTTCCCGCACGACGGGGTGGTCGTCGACCAGGACGATGGTGATCACGTCGGTACCTCCACGGTCAGGGTCGTTCCCGCGCCCGGGGCGCTGGTGAGGACCACGGTGCCCGCCACCTGCTCGGCCCGCGCGCGCATCCCGCGCAGCCCGTACCCGGTGGCGGGGGCGTCGGGGTCGAAGCCGCGGCCGTCGTCGCTGACGGTGAGCGTGACCCCGGTCGGCGAGTGGCACAGGTCGACGGTGACCGCCCCGGCCTCGGCGTGCTTGCGGATGTTGGCCAGCGCCTCCTGCGCGGCGCGCAGCAGGACGACCTCCACCCCGGTGGGCAGCCCGCCCGGGTCGCCCTCGGTGTGGAAGTCGGCCTGCACACCGGTCTCCGCGGCCAGCCGCTCCACCTGCCGCTGCAGCGCCTCGGTCAGCGTGCCGTCGTCGAGCGCGGTCGGCGAGAGCGCGGCGACCAGCGCCCGCGCCTCGGCCAGGTTCTCCCGGGCGGTGCGCAGCGCCAGGTCGAGCGAGTGCCGCACCTTGGCGCTGTCCCGGTCCACTTCGGACTCCGCGGCCTGCACCAGGGTGACGATGCTGGTGAACCCCTGGGCCAGCGTGTCGTGGATCTCGCCCGCCAGCCTGCCCCGCTCGGCGGCCACCCCGGCCTGGTGCGAGAGCTGCGCGACCTGGGCCCGGGTGGCTTCCAACTCGGTGATCAGCGCGGCCCGCTCGTCGCTCTCGGCGACGATGCGGTGGATGTAGGTGCCGATCAGCAGTGCCAGCCCCAGCCCGAGGAACGAGGTCGGCAGCTGGTCGCGCCACCCGTCCAGCGAGCCCAGCCGCAGCCCGTTGAGCACCGGCGGGACCGTGTTGAGCAGGACCACCACCGGCGCCGCCGCGGGCATCGGCAGGGACATGAACACCAGCGGGCACATCACGAACAGCAGGTAGGTGCTCATCGGCACGAACCAGGTGGCGGTGAGGAACAGCAGCGACGCCGCGGCCACGAACGCCGCCGTGTGCCCCGGGTGGTCGCCCAGCACCGCGTGCCGCCTGCCGTGGACCACGTAGAGCACGGCGATCGCGGCGGTCGCCGCGATCGCCACCAGCCGGTCGCCCGGCCTGCCCGAACTGGCGACGACCAGGATCGTGACGAACGCGTAGCCGAGGGCGAAGTACAGGTCCCACAGCCAGAACGCCCGGTTCCACGCCCTGATCTCCGCCACCGGGTTCACCCCGCCCGCTTGTCGGTCCAGCGGAAGGTCGTCAGGCACAGCACCAGCCCGATCAGGCACCACGCGCCCAGCACGAGCGCGGTCACCGGGTGTTCCCACGAGCCCGCCACCTCTCCCGCGGCCATGCTGTCCGGCAAGAACACCGAGCGGAAGCCCTGGCCCATCCAGCGGACCGGGAAGAACGCCGCCACCCGCACCATCGCCTCGGGGAGCGAGCTTATGTGCACGAAGACCCCCGAGGTGAACTGCAGCACCAGGACCGGCAGGTTGAGCACGGCCGCGGCACTGCGCGCCGTGCGGGCCAGACCGCTGGCGGCGATGCCGAGCAGCGTGCAGGCCACGATGGACAGCGCCAGCAGCCAGCCGAAGGTCAGCCAGCGGCCCGGGTCGGTGGGCAGCTCCAGGTCGAACATCAGCACACCGACGGCCAGCAGCAGGGCCACCTCGGCCAGGCTCGCGACGGCCACCAGCACGGTCTTGCCGATGAAGTAGGCACCGGCGTTCACCGGCGTCCCCCGCAGCCGCTTGAGCGTCCCGTCCTCCCGGTCGTTCGCGATCCCGGTACCGATGCTGATGAAGGCGGTCGACAGGATCCCGTAGGCGATCATGCTCGCGGCCAGCACCTGGCTCATCGGGCTGCCCGGACCCGGCTCGTCGTTGATCGACCCCAGCAGCGCCAGCACGATCGCTGGGAAGCTGAAGGTGAAGATCACCGCGCCCTTGTCCCGGAAGAACATGCGCAGCTCGACCCCACCCCTCGAGAGGCCGGTGCGCAACGTGGACGGGAGTGCGGTGGTGCTGCTCGGTAGTGCCAGTGCCGTGGTCATGCGCTTGCCCCGATCAGGTCCAGGTAGATGTCCTCCAGGCTGGGTTGGCGCACCTGCAGCCCGCTGATACCGCCGCGCCCGTCCAACTGGACGACGGTGCCGATCGGGTCGGTGGTGCGCACCTCGTGCGGCCCGGCACCGTCGACCCAGCTGACCGTCGCGGGCGCCCGATCCCGCCCCCCGACGGTCCGCGGCGTCCCCTCGGCCACGATCCGCCCCGCCGCGATCACGGCCAGCCGGTCGGCGAGAGCCTCGGCCTCGTCGAGGTAGTGCGTGGTGAGCAGGATCGTGGTGCCTTCACCGGAAAGTGTCCGAACCAGGTCCCAGAACTGCCTGCGGGCCTCGGGGTCGAACCCGGTGGTGGGCTCGTCCAGGAAGAGGAGCCGGGGCCGCCCGATGATCCCGAGCGCCACATCCACGCGCCGCCGCTGACCACCGGAAAGCGACCGGACCCGGGCATTGACCTTCTCCCGGAGCCCACACAGGTCGATGACATCCTCGACGGCACGCGGATTCGGGTAGTAACCACGGAAATGCTTGATGGTCTCGCGCACGGTCAACTCGGCGGCATCAGTAGCGGTCTGCAAGACAATGCCGATGGTCGCCCGCCAGTCCCGACCGGCGGTGCCGGGGTCCTGCCCCAGCACCCGCACCGTGCCGTTGTCGCGTTGCCGGTAGCCCTCAAGTATCTCGGTGGTGGTGGTCTTGCCCGCCCCGTTGGGACCGAGGAGGGCGAAGACCTCGCCCTCCCGCACCTGGAGGTCGATCCCGGCCACTGCCCGGTGGGACCCGTAGTGCTTGTGGAGATCTCGCACTTCGATCGCGTTCATGGGACTAATGCTGGTCGTTGGGAGGGGGCGGGGGGACGAGCGAGCGGTTGAACCTGGCTGTCAACCGATCGGTGGACACCGACGTAAGCCCCACACCCCCAGACCCCTGACCCTCCAGGCCCAAGCCCCACCCGGCTCAGGCCGACACAATCCCTATGCCTATCTCTGTCCTTTCCATCTCTAAAACCTAAGCCCCACGCCACGCAACACCCGGTACGGATGTGCTCGATCTGGCGGACTCCCTTTGTGTGGGGGGAGAGTGCCGCTAACCTTGACCTGGTGGTGGGGATGCCCTTCACCCCACGCTTTTTCCCCACAGCGGTGCTCTAGGGGCCCCGCGCAAAGGGAGTTCGCCAGATCGAGCCTGCGTCTTAGTCGGGCAACCTGTATGAGCTACGCCCAGTTCACGAAACGTAGCCCATACGGGTTGCCCGACTTAAGAGCGGGCTCGATTCAGTGAACTCACTTCGTGCGGGGCCCCTAGAGCACCGCGGTGGTGAAAAAAGGGCGGGTGAAGGGCATCCCCACCACACGGCAAGTTTAGCGGTACTCTCCCCCCACACGAAGCGAGTCCACTGAATCGAGCACATCCGTAACGGGTGTTGCGTTCCGTAGGGCTTGGGAATTAGGGATTGAGAGCGAAGAGTAAAAGCGAAGAGCGGGATTGAAGAAGGGAGGGGGCTGGGTAAGAAAAGAAGCAGCCCACCTGTGGGGGTGGGCTGCTTGGTGGTGCTGGTGCTGCTGTTCGTTCTTGTGCCGCTGGGCTAGTGGGCGATCGCGTCCCAGCCTTCGACGTCCTCGGGGCGGCGGGGGTCCGGGCCGATGTACTTGGCCGCGGGGCGTACCAGCCTGCCGGTGCGCTTCTGCTCCATGATGTGTGCGCACCAGCCCGCTGTCCGGGCGCAGGTGAACATGGCGGGCATCATGTGCGGGGGCACCTGGGCGAAGTCGAGGATTACCGCTGCCCAGAATTCGACGTTGGTCTCGATGGCGCGGTCGGGGCGGCGTTCGCGGAGTTCGGCCAGTGCGGCCTGTTCCAGTGCCGCTGCTACCTCGTACCGCTCTGCGCCGAGTTCCTTGCAGGTGCGGCGTAGGACGCGGGCGCGTGGGTCTTCCGCTCGGTAGACCCGGTGGCCGAAGCCCATGAGTCGTTCCTTGCGGTCCAGCAAGCCCTTGACGAAGCCGCGTGCGTCTCCGGTGCGCTCTACCTCGGCGATCATCGGGAGTACTCGGGCGGGGGCGCCGCCGTGCAGGGGGCCGGACATGGCGCCGATGGCGCCGGAGAGGGAGGCGGCGACGTCGGCGCCGGTGGAGGCGATGACGCGGGCGGTGAAGGTGGAGGCGTTCAGGCCGTGCTCGGCCGCCGAGACCCAGTAGGCGTCGATGGCGGCGACGTGGGCCGGGTCCGGGTCGCCGCGCCAGCGGGTCATGAAGCGTTCGGTGATGGTGTCGCACTCGTCGATGCGGCGCTGCGGGATGGCGGGCTGGTGGATGCCGCGGGCGGACTGGGCCACATAGGACAGCGCCATGACCGAGGCGCGGGCCAGCTGTTCGCGGGCCTCGTCGTCGGAGATGTCGAGCAGCGGGCGGTAGCCCCAGATCGGGGCGAGCATGGCCAGGCCCGCCTGCACGTCCACCCGGACGTCACCGGAGTGCACCGGGAGCGGGAACGGTTCGGCGGGCGGCAGGCCGGGGCCGAAGCGGCCGTCGACCAGCAGGGCCCACACGTTGCCGAAGGTCGTCTTGCCGACGAGGTCCTCGATGTCGACGCCGCGGTAGCGCAGGGCACCGCCGTCGCGGTCGGGTTCGGCGATCTCCGTGCGGAAGGCGACGACCCCTTCCAGACCCGGTCGGAAGCCGTCGTCGGGTTCTGCCGCCGCGGTGGCAGCGGAGGGTGTCTGCTGGATGTCCCGCACCGCGTTGTGCATTCGCCTCGCCTTTCACACGCCATGTCCACGACGGGTTACGCGTATCGGCAGCGGCACTTCGAGGCAGATCGCCCACGCCGGGCACCACTGCACGGCTGTCCAGCAACCATGCTCCTGGTGCGGGCGGTTAGCAATCGTTCACTCTGGTGTCTTCGGTCACGATCCAGTGAAACGATCCAGATTGTCGATGGTCTCCAGTACGGCTGTTCCCGTGTCCGCTGTCACCGTGCGGGCGGTTCCCGTTCACCTCGATTCCCCGTACCGTCCAAGTCCTGCGGTTGACCCCCGCTCGGGCTGCGAGGAGAGATGCGGTATGGCTGACGGCGAGATCGCCCTGGACCTTCCCACCATGCGCGTGTCCTACGAAAAGGGCGACCTGCAGCTGAGCGACCTCGCCGAGACCTGGCACCAGCAGCTGCAGGCCTGGCTGGACGAGGCCAAGCAGGCCGGTCTGTCCGAGCCGAACGCCATGGTGCTGGCCACCGCGGGCGCCGACGGCATGCCGTCCTCGCGGACCGTGCTGGCCAAGGGGCTCGACGCGCGCGGTCTGGTCTTCTTCACCAACTACACCTCCGCCAAGAGCCACGACCTGAGCGCCACCCGCTACGCCTCGGCGACCTTCCCCTGGTACGGCCTGCACCGGCAGGCCACCGTGCGGGGGACCGTCGAGAAGGTGAGCCAGGCCGAGACCGCCGCCTACTGGGCAAAGCGCCCGCGCGGGTCGCAGCTGGGCGCGTGGGCCTCGCCGCAGTCGATCGTGGTGAGCGGGCGCGGGACGCTGGAGACCGCGCTGGCCAATGTGGAGCGCCGGTTCGCCGACTCGGAGACCGTGCCGGTGCCGCCGCACTGGGGTGGCTGGCGGATCCAGCCCGAGCTGGTGGAGTTCTGGCAGGGACGCCGCGACCGGATGCACGACCGGCTGCGCTTCAAGCTGGCCCGCGACGGGTGGAAGGTCGAGCGGCTCGGCCCGTAGGACCGGGCTAAATCACAGGCTCACAACTCGTTAGTATGCCTAAGCTAACGAGTTGTGAGTACCCCAACGGAGCGCCGCGCACGCGCTAGCCGAGCCCGGGGGATCCTGGGCAAGGTCGTCATCGACACCCGGCCGTTGCGCATCCGCGACTACCGCCGCATGTGGCTGTCCACCGTGGTCACCGCGGTCGGCAGCCAGCTCACCGCCGTCGCCGTGCCCAAGCAGGTCTACGACCTGACCGGCTCGTCCGGCTGGGTCGGCCTGACCGGGGCGGTCGGTCTCGTGCCGCTGCTCGTCTTCGGCCTGTGGGGCGGTGCGATCGCCGACGCGATCGACCGGCGCAAGGTCATGTTCATCAGCAACCTGGGCGTGGCCACCACCTCGGGCCTGCTGTGGCTGCAGGCGTTCACCGGGTTGGACTCGGTGGCCGTCGTGCTCGTCCTGCTGGGCCTGCAACAGGCGTTCGTGGCGGTGAACATGCCCGCCCGCAGCGCCGCGATCCCCCGGCTGGTGCCGCCGGAGCTGCTGGCCCCGGCGAACGCGCTCAACTTCACCACGTTCACCTTCGGCATGGTGTTCGGCCCGCTGGCCGCGGGCGCGCTGATCCCGCTGCTCGGTCTGTCCACCCTGTACCTGATCGACACGGTGGCCCTGGTGGTCGCGCTGGGGCTGGTGTCGCTGCTGCCCGCGATGCCGCCGGGGGAGGGCTCCTCGCGCACCGCCGGGCTGCGCGACATCGCGGACGGCTTCAGGTACCTGTCGGTCAAGAAGCTGCTGCTGGTGTCGTTCCTGGTCGACATCATCGCGATGGTCTTCGGCATGCCCCGGGCGCTGTTCCCGGAGATGGCCGAGCGCACCTTCGGCGACCCGCCCGGCGGCGGCCCCGCGCTGGGCTGGCTGTACGCGGCGATCCCGATCGGCTCGGCGCTGTTCGGCCTGTTCTCCGGGGCGTTCGCCCGGATCACCAGGCAGGGCGCGGTGATCGCGATCTCCATCGGGGTGTGGGGCGTGGCGATGGTGGGCTTCGGCCTGTCGACCTCGATCTGGCTGGCCGCGGCGTTCCTCGCCCTCGGCGGCGGCGCCGACCTGGTGAGCGCGGTGCACCGCAGTTCGATGCTGCAAACCGAGGCCACCGACGAGATGCGCGGCCGGATGCAGGGCGTGTTCACCGTGGTTGTCGCGGGTGGTCCCCGGATCGCGGACCTGGTGCACGGTTGGGGCGCCGCGGCCGTGGGCACGGCGGTCGCCGCGACGGTGGGCGGCGTGCTGGTGATCGTGCTGACCGCGGTGACCGTCGCCGCCGTCCCGTCCTTCTGGCGCTTCCGCTTCACCCCGGAACCCGAGCCGGTCAAGTGACGTCGGTATGGGCCCGGGTCACGCCCCGGGCCCACACCACCTGAGCTGTCAGTTGCCGTTGTCGGGTGCGATGAACAGCACCGACGAGGCGGAGCTCTCGCTGGAGTTGCCGGAGCTGCCCGGCGGGACGAACTCCGTAGCCCCCTCACAGCTCAAGTTCTCGAACAGCACCGCCCCTGACGAGGTGTTGTTCGAGTAGGTGAAGGCCGGTTCCGCGAGCTCGAGGCACTCGCCGTCGGCCGGGTTCTCCAGCTGCTGGCCCTCGCCGTAGCTGAAGACGCCGTCGGCGGCGAAGGCCGGCGCCGCCGAGAGCGCGAGTGCTGTCGCTGCCAGGACGGCCGCACCGGCCAGTCCCCTGGGGAATCGCATGGCTGCATCCATTCCGTGCGGTTGCGTTTGGACACAGGGAGAATTTCACAACCGCGGCAGGCAGAACCAAGAGTCACCCGGTCGTGCGGCCCGCGAGCACCTGTACCAGCAGCTCGGCCACGAGGTCGCCCTGGCTGCCGTCCTGGTCGAGATCCGGGTCGTAGATGGCCAGGTCCAGCCCAACGCACGACGGGTGCCCCGCCAGCGGGGTGACCAGCTCCACGAACTCCCGCGCCGACAAGCCGCCCGGATCGGGTGAGTCCACAGCGGACAGAACCGACGGGTCGAGCACGTCCACGTCGAGGTGCAACCAGAACGCGCCGTGCCGGCCGAGCACCCACGCCGCGGTCTCGGCGGCCCCGTGCCCCCGGATGTCCGGCGCGGTCCGGAAAGCGATGCCCGCCTCGGTCATCTCGGCGAGGTAGTCGTCGTAGTCGCGGATCCCCAGGACGGTGACGTCAGAGTCCGCGAAGTACCGGCCACCGATCTGCCCACGACCGGTGACGTGGGCCAACACCTCACCCGCGGCAGCACCGACGGTGTCCGAGTTGCCGGGATGGCGCAGGTCGGAACTGCCGTCGAGGTAGACGAGCCCAATCCGACGATCGCTCTCGTGCGCGACCAGCCCGGGACCGAGGAGCAGGCTGCAATCACCGCCGAGCACCACCGGGAAGTCACCTGCGGCAATCGCCGGAGCCAACCGGTCGGCAAGAGCACGCGCGTACGCGTCGATCTCGCGGGCGTGGAAGACACCACCGCCCTCGCTCCACCCACCCCGGTCATAGCGCGGCGCGACAAGATGCCCCAGGTCACGGGCCCCAAGACGGCTCAGCAAACCACGATCACGCAACGCACCGGGCGCCTTGGCGGCGCCGGGCACCGTACCCGGCACCGGCGGCCGAAGACCGAGGTTGGTGGGCGCGTCCAACAGGGCAAGGGTCATGCTAACCAGTGTAAGCCCATGACTAGTTACCCTGAGACGACGAAGTGTGAAGTAGGAGCGATGACACGCGGCTTGGGTGACGTCGTGGTGCTCAATGGGGTGAATTGGCTTTGTTCGGGGCCCCTAAGAAAAGAGGCGCCGGGGTGAAGCGGGTGGGGAAGGGATCACCCACGCCTGGGTCAGGCTAGCGCCTCTTTTCTCCCCAAACAAAGCCAATCCACTCCATCGAGCACCGTCCATCGAGGTCGGTTCCGTTGCGGTGGGCATCGCGGGGCACGTTGCGATTGACTGATCACCCACGCCCCCCGAGCCGGACGCGGAGACGCGTCAACCCGACAGCCGCTGAAGCTCGGCAGCGTCATGCGCCGAGAACACCGTCACCTCACCCCGATGCCCCTGCACCATCTCGTGCAGCCGCTTCTGGTTGGCGTGCCGTGCTTTCCCATCGATCTGCGCCACGCTCTGGAACACGCGCAGCCCCGGCGGGCAGGACGGCACCGGGTCCATCTCGGCCCGGTTGAAGTACGTGTCGCCCGCGTGCAGCAGCCAGCCGGTGTCGGAGTTGACCGCGACGCCGCAGTGCCCTCGGGTGTGGCCCTGCAGCGGCACCAGGAGGAAGTCGTCGGACAGGCCGGGCAGCGGGCGGACGGCTTCCAGACCCATCCACCGTTCGCCCGCCGAGGGTTCGTGGATCTCCCACTTCGGGTTGTGCGCCCAGTGCGCGCGCCGGTAGCGGGCCTTCTCGCTCGCCGTCGCCGGGGTCATCGCCGCGCGGTGCTCGGGGCCGAAGACGTGCACGCGGGCGTCGGGGAAGTCGGCGATGCCGCCCGCGTGGTCGAGGTCGAGGTGGGTGAGCACGATGTGCCGGACATCGGAACGGTTGTAGCCTAAGGCTTCCAGCTGGCGCAGCGCCGCCTGGGCCGGGTCGCGCACCGGCCGGACCAGGGCGACGAACGGACCGGGCAGGGTGTCGCGCGGGTTGGCCAGGTCGGCCACGCCGAAGCCGGTGTCGACCAGGACCAGGCCGTCGTCGCCCTCCACGAGGAGCACGTGGCAGACCAGGTGGGCCGTCCGGAACAGGCCGGGCGCGCCGTCGACGAGCTTGCCGCCCAACGGGTGCATGCTGCCGCAGTCCAGGTGTCGTACGCGCATCAGTGTCCTCTCAACAGCGGGGCGAGGGTCTTACCCACCGCGAGCAGCGGCGCGGTGTCACGGCAGTTCCGGGCGAGCAGCTGGGCGCCCTGGATGGCGGCGAGGAGGGTGCTGGCCAAGGTGTCGGCTTGGCTGGAGAACCCTTGCCGGACTAGGTAATCGCTGAGCAGGGCGTGCCAGCGGGCGAAGGCTTCCGCGCACGCGGCCCGCACCGACTCGGTGTCGCCGATGTCCTGCGCCACTGTCCCAATAGGACAGCCGGTGCGGTAGTCGGAGGCGACCAGCTGGGCGGCGAGCCCCTCGACGATCGCGGTGAGCGCGCTCGCGCCGTCTTCGGCCTCGGCCAGTGCGTCGGCGATCCAGGCGCACAGCTCCGCGCTCGACAGCTCGATCGCCTCGGCGGCCAGTTGCTCCTTGCCGCCGGGGAAGTGGAAGTAGAGCGAGCCCTTGGGGAGGCCGCCCTCGGCGAGCACCTGGTTGAGCCCGGTGCCGTGGTAGCCCTGCCTGCTGAACAGCTCGGCCGCCGTGCGCAGCGTGCGGTCCCGGGTATCGCTTCGACGTGCCACGACGGCTAATATACAGACCGGTCTAGTAAATGCCAGCGGTATTACCCTCGGTCAGATGGACGAGACCGAGATCCGCCGCGCCGGTGCCCGAGCCGTCGTGACCACCACCGGGGCCACCCTGCGCCTGTTCGAGGTCGGCGGTGTGCCCTACCTGGAGACCTTCCCGCCGGGGGAGAAGGCCCCGATGGGCGCGGGCGCGGTCCTGGTGCCCTGGCCGAACCGGGTCGCGGGCGCGGTGTGGACCCACGAGGGCGAGCAGCTGCACCTCGAGGTCACCGAGGCCGCGCGCGGCAACGCCAGCCACGGCCTGGTCCGCCGCGAGACCTGGGAGGTCGTCGAGCACGCCGAGTCCTCGGTGACGCTCGCGGTGGTCGTCGACGGTCGCCCCGGGTGGCCGTTCCCGTTTCGCGCCACCATGACCTACGCGCTCGACGAGACCGGCCTGACGGTCACCCACGGTGTCGAGAACCTCGGCGAACGCCGAATGCCCTTCGGCGTCGGCGCGCACCCGTACCCGCGCCCGGCGGGCATCGACGTGGACGACTGCGTGCTGACCCTCGCCGCCACCACCCACCTGCCGCTGGACCCCGAGCGCATGGTCCCCACCGGCGACGCCGTCCCGGTGGAGAAGGTCGACCGCCCGCTGCGCGAGCTCAACCTCGACGACGCCTACGGCGGCTGCGAACCCGGCGCGGACGGCCTGGTCCGGCACACCCTGCGCGCCCCCGGCGGCGGCGTCGAAGTCTGGGCGGACGCCGTTTTCCGGTGGGTTCAGGTCTACACGCCCGATTCGTTCCCCGGCCGGGAAGCGGGCCGCGCGGTCGCCATCGAACCGATGACCTGCCCGCCCGACGCGCTCAACTCCGGCACCGACCTGCTCTTCCTCGACCCCGGCGCCCAGTGGTCGGCGTCCTGGGGCCTCGCGCCGCTAGGGTCGACGTCGTGACTATCGCGGTGACAGGCGGCTATGTGGTGCCCGTCGTGGGGACCCCCATCGACGGCGGAACGGTCCTGATCGACGGCGGCAAGATCGTGGCTGTCGGCCCGGCGGCCGACGTGGACATCCCGGACGACGCCGAGGTCGTGGACGCCTCCGGCTCCTGGGTCCTGCCCGGTTTCGTGGAGGCGCACGGACACCTCGGCGTGCACGAGGAGGCCGAGGGCTGGGCCGGCCAGGACACCAACGAGATGACCGATCCCAACACGGCCCGGGTCAAGGCCATCGACGGCATCAACCCGGCAGACGAGGGCTTCCGCGACGCGCTCGCGGGCGGGGTCACCACGATCGTCGTGAAACCCGGCTCCGGCAACGTGATCGGCGGCCAGACCGTAGCGGTCAAGGCCTGGGGCCGCACAGTCGACGACATGCTGCTGCGCGATCCGGTGAGCATGAAGAGCGCACTGGGCGAGAACCCCAAGCGCGTCTACGGCGACAAGAAGATGATGCCGTCGACCAGGCTCGGCGTCGCGGCCGTGATCCGCGAGGCCCTGACCAAGGCCCAGGACTACAAGGCCAAGCGCGAACACGCGGAGACCGAGGGCAAGCCCTTCGACCGAGACCTGACCAACGAGGCCCTGGTCCGAGTCCTCGACGGCGAACTCCCGTGGTGCCAACACGCCCACCGCGCCGACGACATCGCCACCGCCCTGCGCCTCGCGGACGAGTTCGGCTACAAACTGGTGCTGAACCACGGAACCGAGGCACACCTGCTCGCCGACCTGATCGCCGAACGGGACATCCCGGTCGTCATCGGCCCGCTGTTCACCAGTCGGGTCAAGGTCGAACTGCGCCAGCGAACCCTGCGCAACCCCGGAATCCTCGCCAAGGCAGGCGTCCGGATCGCGATCACCACCGACCACCCGGTCGTCCCGATCAACTTCCTGGTCCACCAGGTCACCCTGGCGGTCAAGGAGGGCCTGAACGAGGAAACCGGCCTGCGCTCGATCACGGTGAACCCAGCGGAGATGCTGGGACTGGACGACCGGGTCGGAGCACTGAAACCGGGACTGGACGCGGACCTGGTGATCTGGTCGGGAGACCCACTGGACGTGATGAGTCGGGCAATGCGGGTGTTCATCAACGGGAACGAGGTCTACCACTTTGACGAGACACAGGGTATCGGAGTCACGAAGGATCCGTATTACCGAGGATAATCCCGTCCCCCACCCCCGCTGGTACCGCAGCGGATAGGCGGACCCCGCTGGAAGGCCAGGGAGTCCCTCCCTCCCTCCCTCCCTCCCTCCCTCCCTCCCTCCCTCCCTCGCTGGTACCGCAGCAGATAGGCCGACCCGCTGGAAAGCAACGCCCGCTACGAATGCTCGATCTGGTGGACTCGCTTCGTGTGGGGGGAGAGTGCCGCTAAACTTGCCGTGGGTGGGGATGCCCTTCCCTGCCCTTTTCTCTCCACCGCGGTGCTCTAGGGGCCCCGCACGAAGCGAGTTCACCCGATCGAGCCCCTCGTCTTTTCCTCGGGCAGCCCCAGCGATGAGCCGCCAACAAGGTCGACCGTAGGTCGGCGTGCGGCACGCCGTCCGAGCTGCCCGAGTAAAGCGGAGGCTCGATTGGCTGGACTGCCTTCGCGTGGGGCCCCTAGAGCACCGCGGTGGTGAAAAAAGGGCGGGTGAAGGGCATCCCCACCACACGGCAAGTTTAGCGGTGCTCTCCCCCCACACGAAGGCAGT
>NZ_BSTR01000052.1 GCF_030269645.1 Actinokineospora sp. NBRC 105648
TCCGCCGAACAACGTTTGACCACACCATCCGAGCCGTCGCCGGACTCCTCTCCGACCACCAACACCGAGACCGCCGCCAACCCACAACGCGGTAACCCCGCAGACCCAGCCGCAACACCTTCTGCCCCACCCAACCATGCACGAGGTCGTTAGGGCGAGCCCGGCAGCTCCCGGGTGGTCACCGGGTGCTGCCGGGATCCGCGACGACGGGTACCGACAGCGTGTTGCTTGACCCGATCCGCCGGTCGAGCTGCCCGTGCACGCGGTCTCGCCGCGGCGGACCACCTCTGCATCTCGCGCACCGGCAATCGCCATCGCCCGACCGACAGGGCGTTTGGAGCGGGAGGGGGTGCGGCGTGACGTCGCCGTGCACACCGCCGCGATGGTGTTTTCAATAGGGCGACGATATGTGTGGGCTTGTAGCATCGGCGCATGCGTGTGTTGGTTGTCGAGGACGAGCCCTATATGGCGGAGGCCATTCGCGATGGGCTGCGCCTGGAAGCGATCGCCGCGGACATCGCTGGTGACGGGCACGCGGCTCTGGAACTGTTGAGTGTCAACACCTATGACATCGCCGTTCTCGATCGGGATATTCCTGGGCCTTCCGGTGACGAGATCGCCAAGAGCATCGTCGCCTCCGGTTGCGGCATGCCGATCTTGATGCTCACCGCCGCCGATCGGATCGATGACAAGGCCTCTGGGTTTGGGCTCGGGGCCGACGACTACCTCACCAAGCCCTTCGCACTCCGAGAACTCGTGCTCAGGCTCCGGGCACTCGACCGCAGGCGCGCCCACAATCGGCCACCTGTGCGGGAGATCGCCGGTCTGCGGGTGGACCCGTTCCGTCGGGAGGTCTACCGGGACGGTCGCTACGTCGCGCTTACCCGGAAGCAGTTCGCAGTGCTCGAGGTCCTCGTCGCGGCCGAGGGAGGTGTCGTCAGCGCGGAGGACCTCCTGGAGCGGGCGTGGGACGAGAATGCCGACCCGTTCACCAACGCCGTGCGGATCACCGTGTCGGCACTGCGCAAGCGGCTCGGAGAACCGTGGATCATCGCCACTGTGGCGGGTGCCGGGTATCGCATCGACGTCGGGCTCGGGGGAGGGGAGCGTGGATAGGGCGCCCGGTTTGAGCGTCCGCCTGAAACTCACCCTCAGCTACGCCGGGTTCCTCATGCTCACGGGGGGCCTGCTGCTCGCCGCGGTGTGGGTGTTCTTGTTGCGCTATGTGCCCTGGCGGGTCTACAACCCGCCGGAGGGCGCGCCCGGGTCGCCGCGCGCGGCGTTCACCCCCGACCGCTCCGAACTGCTGGCCGCCTTCGCCCCGAAGGTGGCCGGGTTGCTGGTGTTCCTGCTGGTCTTCGGCCTGTTGGGCGGATGGGTCCTGGCTGGCAGCATGCTCGCGCCGCTGACCCGCATCAAGAACGCCACCCGCCTCGCCGCGAACGGTTCGCTTTCCCACCGGATCCAACTCGAAGGGCGCCAAGACGAGTTCCGCGAACTCGCCGACGCCTTTGACGCCATGCTCGCGCGGCTCGAGGCGCATGACGCCGAACAGCAGCGGTTCGCCGCCAACGCCTCCCATGAACTGCGCACCCCGCTGGCGATCACGCAGACGCTCCTCGACGTGGCCCGGCACGACCTGAGCCGTGACACCGGCGAACTCGTCGACCGCCTGCACTTCATCAACACCAGGGCGATCGACCTCACCGAAGCACTTCTCCTGCTCAGCCGCGCCAATCAGCGGTCGTTCACCCGAGAGCCCCTCGACCTGTCACTGGCGGCGGAAGAAGCCACTGAGACGCTTCTTCCCCTCGCGGAGAAACACGGCATCACCATCGAGACCGCGGGCGACCTGGCCCCCACCATCGGTTCGCGCGCGCTCCTCTACCAGATGACGTCGAACCTCGTGCACAACGCCATCGTCCACAACCTGCCGGAACAGGGCACCGTGTGGGTTACGACCGACGTCCACGCCGACACTGTGGTGCTCACTGTCGAGAACACCGGTAAGAAGCTCTCCGCACAACTCGTTTCCACCTATGTCGAGCCGTTCCAACGCGGCACCGAACGCATCCGCGCCGACCACGCGGGTGTCGGCCTCGGGCTGGCGATCGTCAAGAGCATCACCGAGGCCCACGACGGGACCCTCACCCTCGCCCCCCGGGCCGGTGGCGGGCTCCGTGTCGAGGTGCGCCTACCGGCCACGGGGAGATGACGACGTCGCCGGCGAGTTCAGGCGGTGGAAGCCAGTGGATCACCGTGGCCATCAAGCGCGAGCACCGCTCGACCGCCATCGCCTTCGGACTGCACTGGTCGCCGCCGCGCCCCGACTCGCGTCTACTGCCCGATACTCATCCAGTTCTTCATGGCTGGGATTGCCTGCTCGGCGCGATCATGTGATGGGGAAGTCGAAGTAGGTGTCTGGATGGGGTTCGTCCTCCAGGGTGTAGTGCCACCACTCGTGCAGGTATGGGCGGAAACCGCAGGCTGTCATGATGGTGCAGAGGTGTTGGCGGTTGGTCGCTTCGACTCGCGTGACCCCTGTCGCGCCGTGGTGGGAGACTGGGTCCATCAGGTCGTGGTCGCCGCCCATGGGGGCGAGTTCGCCGGTGGTCAAGTCGAACAGCGTTAGGTCGACTGTGCTGCCCCGGCTGTGTCCCGACTTGGCGGCCACATACCCGCGCTCGAACATCTCGACCCTGTCGATGTTCGGGTAGTGGCGCGGCTTTCTCCGACCATCCTCCGGCTGCTCCGACCAGCGCAGGAAGCAGTCCACGGCGCGCTGCGGGCGGTAGCCGTCCCAGAGGAGCAGGCCGAAGCCGACGGACGCTGCCTTCTCCTGTGCGGTCGCCAGGGCCGCGCATAGGGCCGTCGTGCCGACAATGCGATTCGCCAGGTACCCGTCCACGGGTTTGCCGGTGAAGTTGTCCCAGGTGGCGTACTTGGCGTCCCAGCGCACTCCGGGCACGACCTCGTCCACGAAAGCGAAACCTTCCTTCATCGGGCCTTCCCCGTCAACGCCAGGGACAGCACCCGGTCGATCACCTCGGTGAGCGGCAGCCCGGCGGCTGCCATCATCCTCGGGTAGCGGCTGTACGAGGTCAGACCGGGGAGCGTGTTGACCTCGTTGAGGACCACGCTCCCGTCCTCCGTCAGGAACATGTCCACTCGCGACAGACCTCGGCAGCCCAGGGCGCGGTATATCGCCTTGGCCGTCTCCTGGACGAGTGAACGCGTCGCCGCTGGGATGTCGGCGGGGACGGTGATCGTCGAGTTCTCGGAGCCGCTTTCCGGGTTGCTCTCCTGGTGGATTCGGAAAATCCCATGCGTCAGCGAGATCTGATCCACCTCGCCCGCGACCAGTTCCCCGTCGTTCCCCAAGATCGCGCAGCCGACCTCGCTGCCGACGACAGCCTCTTCGATCAGCACCTTGGTGTCGTACTGCCTCGCGGTCTCCACCGCGCTCGGCAGTTCCTCCTTACGGGATACCTTGCTGACGCCGAAGGACGACCCCGAACGGGCAGGTTTCACGTAGACGGGATAGGTGAGCAGGTCGGGATCGGGGTTCTCGTTCGCTGTGAGAGTCCAGAAGTTCGGCGTCGCGATCCCCGCGCTGCCCGCGACGACGTAGGCGAGGGACTTGTCCATGCACAGCGCGGAACTCTGGACATCGCAACCGACGTAGGGGATGCCGGAGAGTTCCAACAAGCCCTGGAAGGCACCGTCCTCGCCCAGTTTGCCGTGCAGGACGGGGAACACGACGTCCAGCCTGATCGCCTCGTACCGCCCCTGCTCCAGGATGAGCAACCCGTGGACGCCGCTGTCCGGTGACAGCACGGCCGGACGGCAGGCGCCGCTTTCCCACGCCGCGTCCGGGCCGTCGCAGAGCTGCCAAGCCCCGCGCTTCGTGATCCCGATCCAGAACGGTTCGTACTTCTCGACATCGAGGTTCTTGGCGACCTCTTGCGCGGACTTGACGGAAACGGGATGTTCTTCGGACGAACCCCCGAAGATGATCCCGACCTTCAACCTAGCCATGTTGCTTCCTGCCTTCGAATCTCACGCAGTTGCGGAGACTGTTCTCGATGGTGTCGCGCAGTGCGCGGTCTGTGTAATACGCGGTGTGCGGACTGATGAGCACGTTCGGCAGTCCTTGTAGCCGCGACAGGTGCGTGCTTTCGACGGGCTGGTCCCGGCGGTCGGCGTAGAAAACGCCTTCCTCGCCTTCGACGACGTCCAACGCCGCGCCGCCCAAGTGGCCGCTCTCCAGGGCGGGGATGAGGGCCTCGGTGTCGACGAGGGAACCGCGTCCGGTGTTGACGATGAATGCCCCGGGTTTCATCCGCGCGATCCGTCGACGATCCAGGAGGTGGTGCGTGTCCGCGTCGAGTGGGGTGTGCAGCGTGACGATGTCGCTGAGCGCGAGCAACTCGTCGAGGTCGACGTGGTCGGCGGTGGTTTTCGGGTGCCTGTCGTGGGCCAGGACGCGGCAGCCGAAGCCGTGCAGCCTGTCCACGACGGCCGCGCCGATGCGCCCGGTGCCGATCACCCCGACGGTCAGATCGCGCAGTTCTTTCCCGCGTACGGCATTCAACCGGTAGTCGTGGACGGCTACTCGCTGGATGGTGGACTTCGCGTCTCGCACCGCCATCAGCATCAGCATCACGGTGTAGTCGGCCACGCTGTCCGGCGAGTAGGTGACGTTCTCGACGGAGATGCCGACGCTCTCCGCGTATTCCACATCGATGTGGTTGTACCCGGTGCTCCTTGTGGAGATATACGCTACGCCTACGCGGCTGAGTGCAAGGAGCGTGGCACTTGTGATTCGAGTCTTGTGCCCCACGCTGACGCACCGATTACCCGAGGCCAGTCCCGCGCTGGTTTCGGATACAGCGCCCGCTGTGGTGGTTGGCGCGACGCCGAAGCGAGGCGCCATCTCTTGGAACAAGGCAGCCTCATCCGGTCCGCACCCGTAGACCGTGATTCCCAGTTCTGGGCCGGCCGAGGAGGGAGTGGATGTCGGCAACCTGGCGCGGTGAGCCGCTGCTCGTACCGGATCGCGGTAGATCATGCCCTGAGTCAAGCGGGCTGGGTGTTGCTGTCCCGTATGTGGTTTTCGATATGCCGACGATACGGGGGCGCCCAGCAAGGTGCACCGGTTTCCGCGTTGCCGCGGATTCTTTGTCGTGACAGGCGCGTCAGTACGCGCCGTCGCGGCGGTAGGTGTAGAGGATGAGGCCCTGGTTGAACTCGCCCACCTTGTCGTACAGGGCGCGGGCGGGGGCGTCTTCCAGGGTGTTCCAGTAGAGGCGAGGGAAGCCGTGGTCCTCGGCGTCCCTCGCCGCCCACTTGATCATCGTTGTGGCGATGCCCTGCCGCCGTGCGGAAGGCGTGACGAACAGGTCCGCCAGGTAGCTCCTGCCGCCGGGGCGCCAGACGCTGGGGTGGAAGACGTAGTGCGCGATGCCGACCATCGCGCCGTCCAGCCGCGCCGCGATCCCGTGGGTCCGCTCGTCCTCGTGCAGGCGCCGCCAGGTCTGCTCGTAGTCGTCGTCGCTGATGTCGTTCCCGAAGTGCCCGTGGTGGTCACGGGCCAGCACCTCCCAGTCCGCGCGGTCGGACCGGGTCAGGAAGTTGATCTCCACCATGCCGTCATCCTGCCGCACGGCAGGCGCGAGATCGAGTTGCTCACCAGGTGCTGGACTCCACCGAGATCACCGGGACCAGGCCGTTGCCGAGGGTCTCGAGGAAGGTCACGACCTCCGCGGCGACCGAGCGGTGCTGCCGGTCGTTGAGCACGTCGTGGTGGCCGCCGCGAACGACGGACAGACGGGCTCTTGGCAACGCCTTCACCGTGCGGGCCAGGGCCGCGCGGTCGGCGAGCGGGTCGGCGTCGCCGATGAGGAAGAGCCGGGGGAGGTCCGTCGAGCCCTCGTAGGCGGGCGCCACCAACTCGTCCGGCAGGGCATCGCGGAGGGTGCCTCGTTCAACGTCCGCGTCGCCTGCCAGCACGCCGCGGTGGACCGGGCAGGACGTCCGGACGTCCAGCTCCTCGTCCCAGGTCCCGGTCACGCCTGCCGCGTACCCGGGGAGCCCGGCGAGCACGACGGCGTCCGGCCACCACCCGGCGGTCGGGTCCTGCTGGTCCAGCAGCGCGGCGATCGCGGCCGCACCCGAGTCCGCGCCGACCAGCACCAGCGGCCGGGGGAGCGCGACCGACTCGGCCAGCCCCGCGGCGAACCAGGCCAGCGACCCCGGGATGTCGGCCGGGTCGATCCGGGGCGGGTCGACGACGCGGACCCGGTACGCCTCGGCGGCCAGGCGCGTGCCGAACCGGGTGTAGGTGGCGCGGGTCTCGCCGCGGCCCGGTACGACGAGCACCGTGCCGCGGGTGCGCAGTCCCTCGGGTTCGGGGAAGTCGGTGTGGCGACTCACCTCGGCACTCCTTCCAGTGCGGGCTTCCAGCCCAGGGCGGGGGCGACCTCGGTCGCGATGAGTTCGAGCGCCCGGATCGCGGCGTCCTGATCCGGTACGGCCGGGTTGAACTGGGTGATCAGGTCGGTGGCCACCGGCAGCACCCGCTCCCGGCGCAGCTCCGCCACGATCTCGTCGGGGTGCCCGTAGAACGAGTGGAACCGCCGCAACGCCTCGTCGACGTCCAGGCCCGCGGGGAAGCCGCCGCGCTCGCCGAAGCGCTGCGCGGCGCGGTGCACGTCGTCGCCGATCTGGGCCAACGCGGTGCGCCGGTCCTTCGCCGGGAAGATGAACCGGGACAGGCCGATCCGCGGCGTCCGCGGCCCGGTCCAGGCCGCCAGGTACGCATCCGCCCACGGCCGTTGCACCTCGTCGGTGGGCTCGTCGTAGCCGTAGGCGGCGCGGTTGAGCAGCAGGTTGGAGCCAGCCGCCGCCGCGTACTCGGCGCCGGGCCCGCTGAAGACGCCCTGCCAGATCCGGTCGGTGAAGTCCGCCGCGGGTGGCTGGATGGTGAAACCCGAGGCGCCGACCTCCTGGTTCGACAGCGCCGCGCGCAGCACCGCGAGCCCCTCGGTCGTCAGCTCGCGCTTTCGCTCGATGTCCCGGCCGAACGCGGCGTACTCCGCCTCGCTGCCGCCGCTGCCGACGCCGACCTCGACCCGCCCACCGCTGAGCGTGTCGACGACCGAGATGTCCTCGGCCAACCGCACCGGGTCCTCCAACGGCAGCACGGTGATCGCCGTGCCGAGCCGGATCCGGGTGGTGCGGGCGGCGGCGTGCGCCAGGAACGGCCACGGCGAGGGCAGCCCGCCACCGCCGAGTGGGACGTGGTGCTGGGCCACCCAGCCGATGTCGAAGCCCAGCTCGTCGGCCACGACGAACAGCTCCTGCGCGTTGCGGTAGGTCTGCACCGGGTCGTCGCCACGCCCCTGGACATGGGTGAGGAAACCGAGTCGCATCGCTCACTCACCGCCGCTGGCGCCGACGAGCTCGGCGACCCGCTCAGCCGGTGCGCCCGCGCCCAGGACCCGGTCCAGCACGGTGGCCGCGCCACCGTCGGGGAGATCCGTGCCGCGCCAGGCGATGTGCTGGTCGGGCCGGACGAGGAAGTTGCCCTCGCCGTAGAGCTCCCGCGCCACCGGATCGGTCAGGTGGATGACGGTGAACGGCAGTGACCGCGCGGCCGCCTCGGCGGCGAACGCGTGCTCGACAGCCCGGTCCTCGGTCAGCACCACGAGCGCGAGGTCGTTGCCGATCCGGTCGTACAGGGTGCCGCCGTAGGGGTCCACCAGGCCGTTCGGCGCCCGGTGCCCGGGACGCGGGTCGTCTGTGTACACATCGGACTGCCACGGCGGTTCCGCGTCGAGTTGCCCGTCCTCGTACCAGATCGCGGCGGAGTCGTCGTAGCGCTCGTCGAAGGTCACCCCGTCCGCGCCGGAGCGGTTCGCGCCGATCAGCGCGCCGATGGCCGCCCGGCGCTGCTCGGCGTCCGGGCTGAGGTCGGCGTCGTCGGGTACACCGATCTCGCGTATCCGCGCGAGCGTGGCCTGGGAGCGCCGTGAGCGGTCCAGGGCGAAGTCCGCGATCCGCCAGTTGTGCCTGCGGCGCTCCTGGTCGTAGGAGTCGAGCAACGCGTCCGGGGCGTGGCCGTTGAGCACGGCCGCGAGCTTCCAACCGAGGTTGACCACGTCGCCGAAGCCCTCGCCCAGGTTGCCGCCCGGTGTCCGCACGTGCGCGGCGTCGCCCGCCAGCAGCACCCGCCCGGCGCGGAAGTCCTCCGCGATCCGGGTGGCGTGGTAGTAGGTCGTGGCGGACACCAGCTCCAGGTCCAGGTCGAACCCGAAGGCCGCCTTGGCGGTCGTGAGCAGCTCGTCCTCGGACGGTTCGTGGTCGAGCGGGAACGGCCCGGCGTACACCCGCCACTCCCGGGTGCTGACCGCCGCCAGGAAGCTGTCCGCCCGCTGGTTGAACACGATGTTGGTACCGCTGGGCGCCGGGCCGACCTCCGCCGAGATGTCGCCCGTGCGCACGATCAGCCGTAGCCGCTTCTCGGTCGCGTGCTCGCCCTCTCGCGCGATGCCCGCGAGGTGCCGGACTGTGCTGCGCCCGCCGTCCGCGCCGATCAGGTACTTGGCCCGGACCACCCGGCCGTCCCCGAGGACGGCCTCGACCCCGGTGTCGTCCTGCCGCAGCTCCGTCAGCTGCCAACCGCCCGACACGCTGACCCCGCGCAGCGCGAGGTGGCGCAGGAACACTTGCTGCAGCGCGCTTTGCGGCCTGCGCAGCGCCTCCTCCGCCGAGGGGCGCGCGGCTCCGGTGAAGGCCGGTCGCCGGTTCGGCACCAGTTCGTGGCCCACGAGCGAGGTGACCAGTCGGATGCCCTGGTTCCACTCCGGCGGGAACGTCCACTCGTCGCGGACCGACTGCAGGACTCCCCACCGGCGGAAGTGCTCGACCACCCGCGGGGTGTGGCCCATGGCGCCGGCGCGGACCAGCGTGGCGCCGTCCGCCTGGTCGACGACGGCGACCTCGACGCCCCGGGAGTTCAGTTCGAGCGCGGCCGAGAGACCGACCGGGCCGGCGCCGACGACGAGCACGTCGACCCGCTCCGGCGGCGTGGCCACCGGGAAGCGCACCGTGTGGATGTCGCGTCCGCCGGGCATCAGGCGTCCACCAGGTTGTGGTCAGTCGCGTCGCTTCCGGCGAGCTCGCGCTCGGCGGTGTGGCGGTTGACCGGGATCGGCAGCCCGAGGTTGCCGCGCAGCGTGTCCGACTCGTACTCGGTGCGGAACAGGCCGCGCCGCTGCAGCAGCGGCACGACCCCGTCGACGAACCGGGCCAGGTCGTCGTTGTTGCGGAAGGCCAGGTTGATGCCGTCGAAGGTGCCCGCGGCGAACCAGTGCTCGATCGTGTCGGCGACCGTCGCAGGCGAGCCAACGAACGGCGAGGACCGGCGCTCGCTGAACGTCTCGACGACCTGGCGCAGCGAGAGCCCCTCGGCGCGGGCCTTCTCGATGATCTTCGCGGCGCCGGTCCGGCCGCCCTTCTCCGCGAGGTGCGCGACGTCCGGGAACGGCGCGTCCAGGTCGTACTGGCTGAAGTCGTGCGCGCCGAACGCCCGGCCGAGCAGCCCGACGTTGCGGTCGAAGTCGTTGTCCTCGGCGAGGATCTCCCGGGCCCGCCGCTGGGCCTCGTCGTCGGTGCCGCCGACGACCGGGCCGCCGTGGATGAAGATCTTGATGTGGTCGGGGTCCCGGCCCGCCTCGGCGGTGCGCCGCTTGATGTCGGCGTAGTACGCCCGCGCGTCGTCGAAGGTGCCGCCCGGGGCGTAGATGCCCTCGGCCACCTGCGCCGCGAGGTTCCGGCCCTCCTCGGACACGCCCGCCTGGAAGATCACCGGCTGGCCCTGCGGCGACCGGGAGAGGTTGAGCGGACCGTCGACGCGGAAGTGCTCGCCGACGTGGTTGAGCGCGTGCAGCCTGGTCGGGTCGAGGAACACGCCACTGTCCACATCGGCCGGGAACGCGTCGTCCTCGTAGGAGTCCCAGAGGCCACGGATGACCTGGACAGCCTCAAGTGCGCGGCCGTAGCGGGTCGCGTAGTCGAGGTGCTCCTCCAGGCCGTAGTTGCGGCTGGTGCCGGTGTCGAAGCTGGTGACGACGTTCCACCCGGCCCGGCCGCCGCTGATGTGGTCGAGCGAGGCGAACCGGCGGGCGAGGTTGAACGGCGAGTTGTAGGTGGAGCTCGCCGTGCCCACCAGGCCGAGGTGCTTGGTGTGGGTGGCGACCGCGGACAGCAGGGTGAGCGGCTCGAGCCGGTTGAGGTAGTGCGCCGGGTAGGTGGCGTTGATGAACTGGCTGTCCACGATGAACAGCGCGTCGAAGAGCGCGTGCTCGGCCGCCTGCGCCTGCGCGATGTAGTAGTTGATGTCGGTGCTGGCGTTCTTGGCGACGCCGGGGTCCTTCCAGAGGCCGTGCTGGCCGGGACCGCCGACGCCGTAGGGGTGCAGGGCGAGGTGGAGCTTGCGGGTCATGTGGGGTTTTCCCTTCACGCGTTGAGGAGCGCGCGCAGCGCCTCGCGCTCGGCGCGGCCCGCGGAGGCCGTGCGCAGCGTCGGCGCCGAGCTGATGAGCAAGCGGGTGTACGGGTGCTGTGGGGCGGCGACGATGTCGCGCGCGGAGCCGACCTCGACCAGTTCGCCCTGGTAGAGCACCGCGATGCGGTCCGCGATCCCGGCGACCGAGCCGAGGTCGTGGGAAATGAACACGAGCGCGATGCCTGTGTCGCGCAGGTCCTTGAGGATCTCCAAGACCTGCACTCGGTTAGCGGCGTCCAGCGCGCTGACCGGTTCGTCGAGGATCACCAGCTTGGGCTCGGTGATGAGCGCGCGAGCGACCGCCACGCGCTGGCGCTGCCCGCCGGAGAGCTCGCCGGGCAGCCGCGCCAGCAGCTCCTCGTCGAGGCGGACCCTGGCGAGGTAGGTGCGCGCCTTGGCTGTCGCCTCCTCACGTGGAACTCCTTGCAGGAGAAGCGGTTCCATGAGCGAGTCGGCGATGGTCACATCGGGGTCCAGGCTCCGCAGGGGGTCCTGGAACACGTACTGGATCACGCCCCGGCGCCGCAGCGTGCGCCACTGCCTGCTCCGGTAGCCGGTGACGTCCTCGCCGTCGATGACGATCCGGCCCGCCGTCGGGCGCACCAGGCCGAGGACGGCGCGGGCGAGGGTGGACTTCCCCGAACCGGTCTCCCCGATGAGCCCGACGACCTCCCCGGGCCCGACCGTCAGCGAGGCGCCGGAGAGCGCCTGACGGCGCTGCCGTCGGAGTCCATAGTGGACATCCAGGTCGGTGACCTCGAGGACCGTCATCTTCCCTCCCGGGAAAGGAACTTCTCCAGGCCGTACTGCTCGTGCTCGCTGATGAGCAGCCGGGTGTACTCGTGCTCGGGCTGGTAGAGCACCCGGTCCGTCGGGCCCTGCTCGACCACCTCGCCCTCGCGCATGACCAGCACCTCGTCGCACAGCTGGGCGACGACGGCCAGGTCGTGCGAGACCACGACGAGTGCGAGACCGGCGTTGTCGCGCAGGTCGGCGAGCAGGTCGAGGATCTCGGCCTGCACGGTCACGTCCAGCGCGGTCGTCGCCTCGTCGGCGATGAGCACCTGCGGGTCGGCCGCGATCGCCGCCGCGATCAGCACCCGCTGCAGCATCCCGCCGGAGAGCTCGTAGGTGTACTGGCCGTAGACCAGCTCCGGGTCCCGCAGGTGCACCGCGGTGAGCAGCTCGATCGCGCGCTGCCGGGCGGCCCGGCGCTTGAGGCCCTTCTTCACCCGGATCACCTCGGCGATCTGCGCGCCGACCTGGATCGAGGGGTTCAGGTACGATGCCGGGTCCTGGAACACCGCGCTGATGGTCGAGCCGCGCATCGCGGTCAGCCGCGCGGGCGTCAGGGCCGTGATGTCCTCGCCCGCGACGTGGATGGCGCCCGCCGAGACCTCGAAGTGCGGCGGGAGGATCCCCAGCACCGCGCGGCAGGTCAGCGTCTTGCCGCTGCCCGACTCGCCGACGATGCCGACCACCTTGCCGGGCGTGAGCTCGAAGCTCACGCCCTTGACGATCTCGCGGTCGTCGACCTGGCTGCGGATCCGGACGTCGTGGACGGACAGGACCGGGTCCGCGGTGGTCGTCGTCGGGCTCTCGGTGAGCGTGGTCATGCCCTACCTCCGGCGGCGGTCTGGTTGGCCTTCTGGTTGGCGGCCGCCCTCCGGGTGTTGGCCAGCGCGCGGCCCGCCTCGCCCGAGACGTCGCGGATGGCGTCGGCGAGCAGGTTGCAGGCCCACACCGTCGCCATGATCAGCAGCGCCGGGGCGAACGGCGCCCACGGCTGGTAGCTCAGGTAGCCCAGGTCCGAGGCGAGCAGCCCGCCCCAGGTCGGCGCGGGCGGCTGCACGCCGATGCCCAGGAACGTCAGGCTGGAGACGATGACGAAGCCGACGCCGATGGTCTGGGCGAGCGCGACGGCGATCGGCGGCAGCACCTTCACCCACACGTGCCGCCGCACGACCCAGCCGAGCGAGGCACCGGAGATGAGCGCGGCCTCGACGTACTGCGACCGCGCGACCGCCAGCGTCGCGCTGCGCGCGACCCGGTAGAACAGCGGCGAGACCAGGGCGCCGGTCACGAACATCGCCTGCGTGATCCCGTTGCCCAGCAACGCGGTCACCGCCACCGCGAAGAGCAGGAACGGCAGCGCGACGAGGGTGTCGGCCAGCCGCAGTGTGAACCACTCGAACGCGCGGCCGAGGTAGACCGACAGGATGCCGGGGATCGCCCCGACGACCAGCGCCATCAGCGCCACCTCCAGCGACCCGACGACGCTGATCCGGGAACCGTCCAGCAGCCTGCTGAACACGTCGCGGCCGAGGTAGTCGGTCCCCAGCCAGTGCCCGCCGGAGGGCCCGGCGAGGGTGTCGGGGCTGGTGGCCAGCGGGTCCTGCGGCGCGAGCAGCGGTCCGAAGACCGCCAGCAGCGCGATCGCCAGCAGGATCGCGACCGAGATCCGGCCCGAGACGAGCGAGAGCACGCGGCGCGGCACGTCAGACCCCTCTCTGCGAGGCAGGCGTTACCCGGCCGAGGACGATGTTGATGAGCAGGTTGAAGGTGACGACCATGACGACCGACACCACGAGCACGCCCTGCACCGCCGGGACGTCGCCCGCCTGCGCCGAGTCGTTGGCGAACCGGCCGAAGCCCTGCAGGCCGAAGATCCACTCGGTCACCACCGACGCGCCGACCAGCGAGGGGAACTTGATCCCGATTGTCGCCAGCGCGGGCCCCATGCCGTTGCGCAGGACGTGCCGGAAGAAGATCCGGCGCGGGCTCAGCCCGCGCACCAGCGCGCCGAGCACGTAGTTCTCCCGGTACGCGCTGACCAGCCCGGTCCGCAGCTGCCGCGCCACGTCGGCCACCACGTCGAAGCTGAGCGCGAGCGCGGGCAGGATCACGTGGGCCAGCCAGGGGCCGATGCCGTTCTCCGGCGGGATGTAACCGCCGGAGGGCAACAGGTCCAGCCCCACGGCGAAGACCTCCACGAGCACGATGCCGACCACGAACGGCGGCATCACCGAGATCACCGTGGCGAAGCCGGTGATCGCCCGGTCCACCCAGGTGCCGCGGCGCAGCGCGGCCACGGTGCCCAGCCCCAGGCCCAGGACCGCGCCCAGCACGAGCGCGATGACCGCCACCGACAGGCTGACCCCGAGGCCCAGGCCGATCAGCGTGGAGATGTCGGCGCCGTTGACCCAGCTCACGCCGAACTGCCCGTGCAGCACGTCGGTGAACCAGTGCCAGTACTGGACCAGGAACGGCCGGTCCAGGCCCCACTGGCTCTCGATGTTGTGGATGGCCTCGGGCGTGGCGTCCTCGCCCAGCTGCAACCGGGCCGGGGACAGCCCGCTCATGGCGCGCAGCGCGAAGGTCACGAAGGTCGCCACGAAGAACACCGGGATGAAGATCCCGACCGACCGGGCCAGGGTGACCAGGACGCGGCCGAGGCCCCGCCGCGCCCTGGTCACCAGGACGGGGCGGGCGGCCACCGGCTCAGCTGCCACTGATGGTCACGCCCGTCCAGTCGATGTGGGCGGGGTTCTTCGGCAGGTTCGAGATGGACTTGCTCTTGGCGATCAGGTTCGGCGGGGAGTAGGTGAACACCAGCGCCTTGCTCTCCAGGCCCGCCCGCGTCGCGGCCCGCAGCACCTCGGGGTAGTCCGGCGCGTCGAGCGGCGTCTGGCGCACCTTCGCCACCGCGGCGTCGAAGCCCGCGGGCTGGTACGGGGTGCTCAGGTTCAGCGGGCCGTTCGGTCCGAAGTGGGCGGTCAGCGTCTGCACGGCGGAGTCGCGGCCGGTGGTGCCGTAGAGCGAGAGCGTCAGTTCCTTGGCGAAGAACGGCTTCGCCCAGTTCTTGTCCACCTTGATGTTCACCGTGATGCCGACCGCGGCGAGCTGCGACTGCACGATCTCGGACGCGGGCTGCGCGTCCGGGATCACCAGGTCGACCTTGATGTCACCGGGCTTGAAACCGGCCTCGGCGAGCAGCTGCTTGGCCTTCTCCGGGTCGTAGGCCCACCGGTTCTTCGACTGCGGGTCGTAGGCGATGTACTTCTCCGGGAACGGCTGGTCGGTCGCCTCGCCGTAGCCGAAGGACAGCTTGTCGACGAACTCCTTGCGGTTGACCGCGTGCCGCACCGCGTCGACGACCTTCTCGTTGTTGAACGGCGCCTTGTTCACGTTGAGGCTGATGTTGGAGGCGTTGAAGCCCGGCAGCACGAAGACGTCGAGGTTGGCCTTCTTGGCGGCGTCGGCCTGGCTCGGGGTGAGGTCGGCGAAGTTGTAGACGCCGGTCTGCAGACCCGAGACGACGGTGCTGGCGTCCGGCGCCGAGGTCAGCTCGACGTTGTCGATGTGGATGTTCGCCGCGTCCCAGTAGCCGGGGTTCTTCTTCAGCACCGCCTTGGTGCCCGGGACCACCTGGGTGACCACGAACGGGCCCGCGCCGACCGGGTTCTGGTCCAGCTTCGCCGGGTCCTGCGCGGCCTTGGGGCTGGCCACCTGCAGCACCCGCTGGCCGAGCAGCTGCGGGATCTGGTGGTCGACCTGCGACAGGTGCACGACCACGTCCTGGCCGGTCGCGGTGACCGTGCTGATGGAGGTGAGGTCGCCGAAGAGCGCGGAGTTCTTCTGCGTCTTCGCCCGCTCGATCGCGGCCTTGACCGCGGCGCCGTCGACCGGCTCGCCGTCGGAGAACTTCAAGCCCTCGCGCAGGTGGAAGGTGACCTCGGTGCCCGCGCTGTTGTACTCCCAGCTCTTGGCCAGGTCGGGCACGGCCTTGCCGCTCTCGTCGGTCCGGGTCAGGGACGCGTAGACGAGGGCGAGCTCCCGGAACTGGGCGCCACTGCCGCCGACCACCGGGTCCCAGTGCGTCGGGAAGTACGAGGAGGCCCACTTGAGGGTCCCGCTGGGGCCCGCCGTGGCGGACGCCCCGCCGCTGCCGCACGCGGAGAGCGTGGACACGAGCGTCGCGGCGACGGCGATTCCGATAACTGCGCCACGAGGGCGGCGAACGTTGGTGCGCACGGGGATTTCCTGTCTTTCGGTCATGGGGATCGCCACGGTCACGGGACGAGAACGGCTGCGGGCGCTGCGGTTTCCGCGGGCGCTGAGGTTTCCGCGGGAGCGGTGGATTCGGTTGGTTCGGCCGGCTCGGCGGAGTCCGCGACCGGACGCCGGGCGGCGGTGTGGCGGTTCGCGGGGATCGGCAGGCCGAGGTTCCCCCGCAGGGTGCTCGACTCGTACTCGCTCCGGACCACACCGCGTTCCCGCAGGATCGGGAGCACCTGGTCGGTGAAGAGCGCGAACTCGCTGGGCGCGTTGACGGTGACATTGATGCCGTCGAAGGCGCCCTCCTCGAACCAGTGCTGGATCGTGTCGGCGACGGTCTGCGGCGAACCCACGAACGGCGACCGCGCCGCGGCGCTCAGATGCTCGACGACCTGGCGGAGCGTGAAGTCGTTGTCCCTGGCCAGTTTCGTGATCGCCTCGGCGTGCGTGCGGAAGCTGCGCTCACCGAGGTGGGCGACGTCGGGGAACGGCGCGTCCAGGTCGTACTGGGTGAAGTCGTGCCAACCGAAGGGACGGCCCAGCTCCTTGAGCGCGCGCTCGAAGCTCTTGCCGCCGAGCCGGGCGTCCTCCTTGGCCCGCGCCTGCTCGTCGGTGTCGGCGATGATCAGCGAGATCCCGGGCAGGATCAACACTTCCTCGGGGTCGCGCCCCTTCGCGGCGGCGCGCTCGCGCAGCTCGGTGCGGAAGGCCCGCGCCCGCTCCAGGGTCGGCGCGTGGGTGAAGATCACTTCCGCGATGGTCGCGCCCAGGTCGCGGCCCTCCTCGGAGTCGCCCGCCTGGAAGATGACCGGCTGCCCCTGGGGCGAACGCTCCAGGTTGAGCGGGCCGACGACGGAGAAGTACTCACCCTTGTGGTCGAGCGCGTGCTGCTTGGTCGGGTCGAAGAAGACCCCCGACTCCCGGTCGCGCGGGAACGCGTCGGCCTCGTAGGAGTCCCAGAGCCCCTGGGCGACGCGGACGTGCTCGAGCGCGCGGCCGTACCGCGTGGCGTAGTCGTAGTGCTCGTCACGGCTGTAGTTGCCCGCGGTGCCCGCGTCGCCGCTGGTCACCACGTTCCAGCCCGCCCGGCCGCCGCTGATGTGGTCGAGGGAGTACAGCCTGCGGGCGATGTTGAACGGCTCGTTGTAGGACGTGGTCAGGGTGCCGACGAGGCCGATGTGTCGGGTGTGGACGGCGACCGCGGACAGCAGGGTCAGCGGCTCGAGTCGGCTCAGGTAGTGGTTGGGCGAGTCCGCGGTGATGAACTGGCTGTCCACAATGAACACCAGGTCGAACTTCGCCGCCTCCGCCTCCTGGGCGCGGGCGATGTACCAGGCGATGTCCACACTGGCGTCGACCGGGATCTCCGGGTCGAGCCAGGTGTTGTGCTGGCCGGGGCCACCGACCCCGAGGAGTACGGCGCCCAGTTTCAGGGTACGGCTGGACATGGTGATCCATTCTCTGTTTGCGGGCAGGCTGAAGACGCACCCCGACGGGTGTGGAGATCAGTGGGTGCTGCGCGGGCCCTGAGCGGGCGGCAGCTCAGTGCCGGTCGAGCGGACGGCGAGCCGAACAGATCGCGGTGCCACAGCGGGCGTGGTCGAGCCAGCGACAGCAGGTGAGCAGCGCGCTCATCGCGTCAGCCGGTCGGTTCATGCCTCCGAGCATGACTCCTGCGCCGGTGGGTGTCCAACGACGTTTCATGATGCGGATTCATCGCGGTTCGTGATGGGTGCTCGGGTAGCTTCCGTCGACATGGAGAAGGTCCTCGACATCGTGCCCCTGCGCAGCTTCGTCGCGGTCGCCGACTGCGGCGGTTTCCAGCGCGCCGCCACCCACCTGCACCTCAGCCAAGCCGCGGTGAGCCAACATGTTCGCAGACTCGAGGCGGCGACGGGAAGACGGTTGGTGGAGCGCGACGGCAGGCGGTCGCGCTTCACCGCCGATGGCAACCGGCTGCTCGGCTACGCCCGCCGGATCCTCGCGCTGCACGACGAGTCGCTGCGCGGTCTGGGCGTCGAGAGCGAGGAGACGGTGGTGATCGGGTCGACCGAGCACGCCGCGGCCCAGCTCCTGCCCCGTCTCACCGCGACACTGGAGGAGTCGCTGCCCGACTACCGCGTCCGCTACCGCCTCGACCGCGGGACGGCGCTGCGGGAGGCCCTCGGCGCGGGCCGCCTCGACCTCGCGCTGCTGCTCGGCGCGGCCGACGACCCGCGCGCGACGCCGGTCGGCGAGCTGGAGCTGACCTGGTACTCCGCGCCGGGGTGGACCCGGCCGGGCGGCGCGGTGCCGCTGGTCGCTTTCGACAGCCCGTGCGCGTTGCGCACCAGCGCGTTGGAAACCCTTGCCGCGCACCGGATCCCGGCCGAGATCGGCGCGGAGGCCAACCAGCTCGCCGGGGTGCACGCGGCCACCGCGGCCGGTCTGGGCGTGGCCGTGCTGGCGACCTTCGGCACCACACCGCAGGGCCTGGTCCCGCGGCGGGACCTGCCCAAGCTGGAGCCGTTGCCGCTGTTCATCTGGAATCGTCAAGGTCTGGACCCGACGGTGTCCCGGCACGCCGTCGTGTCCCTGCGCCGGTTGCTGTCCGCGCACCGGGGCCTCGCGGTGGCGCCCATCGCCCAGGGGGCCTGACGGTCCACGGTCGCTCCGGGTTTTCCACTGGCGGAGTCAACGCGCGGAACCACGGAGCCCGTGGTTCCGCGCGTTGGGACGGTGGTCAGGCGCGGGTGGACAGCGTGCCGGTGACCAGGTCGTTCACCCAGGGCAGGACCGCGCCCCGGACGTCGACCGCGCGGGGCAGCAGGCCGTTGGCGGCGAGCAGGTCGGCCGCGCGCTGCTGCTCGGTCAGGAACGCCTCGTCGGCCGGGTTGACGCCGAACGGCCGGTTGCGCAGCGCGCGCTCCCAGGCGTCCAGGCTCGCGTCCGAGCCCCGGGCGACCGCGTCATCGACGAAGTACCGCGCCGCGGCCCGGGGGTTCTCCGTGATCCACCGGTCGGACTCCTGCAGCGACTCGATGATCGCGGCCAACTCGTCGCGGTGGTCCTCGGCGAAGTCCCGGCGGGTGAACCACAGCGACGGGTGGCTGAACAGCCCCTCGGTCCGCACCAGGGTGCGCACCTCGGTCTGGGCCTCCACCCGGTCGAGGTCCGGGTAGGAGCCGGTCCACGCGTCGATCTCGCCGTCGAGGAACAGCTGGGCCGCGTCCGCCCCCGTGTTCACCGGTTCGACGTCCGCCCAGGTCAGACCCGCCTGGTCGAGGGCGAACAGCAGCAGCGTGGTCTGCCACGAGCCGTGCGCGATGCCCACCCGGCGGCCGCGCAGGTCGGCGACCTCCTTGATCGGCGAGTCCGCGCGCACCACGAGCCTGCCGTTGTCGACCCGGGGGCCGGACACGCCGATGTAGACCACGTCCCGGCCCGCGCCCAGCGCGGTGATCGGCGGGGTGAAGCCGGTGCCGACCACGTCGTAGCCGCCCTCGGCGAACAACTGGTCACTGTGGACAGTCGGCAGCCCGGACCGGGTGTCGGGCCGCTCGCCCTGCGGAAGCGACCGCAGGTCGACCCAGGTGACGTCGGGGATCCTGCGCTCCAGGATCCCGGTGTGCCGCAGCACGAACAGCGAGTTGTTGTGCGGGAAGAACCCCACTCGAACGGACATCGTGGACCTCCAGGCGATTTCGGGTGCGGTGCGACCCCCGGCGCACGCGCGCCGGGGTGGGGAGGGGGTGCTGTAGGGGAGTGCTGTGCCGCTACCGGGTCGGCAGCAGCAGTGCGGCGACCTGGTCGACCCGGGCCTGTGCCTGGGCGACGAACCAGCCGACGCGGTCGTCGGTGATCAGTTCCGGGGTGGCCCGCAGGGTCAGCGCGGCGTAGCTGAAGCCGTCGGCGTCCAGGACCGGCACCGAGACCGACCGGACCCCGTGCTCGCTCTCGCCGTCGTTGAGCGCGTGGCCCGCGGCGCGCACCCGGTCGAGCTCCGCGCGCAGCTCGGCGCGGTCGCCGATGGTGCGGTCGGTCAGCCGAACGAGCTCGGGCAGCGCGGCCAGGTCGTCCTCGCCGGGCGGCGCCCAGGCCAGCAGCACCTTGCCCATGGCGGTCGAGTGCAGCGGCGTGCGGATGCCGTCCGAGGACTCCGCGCCGACCGTGCCACCGATCAGCACGAGGGCGTCGTCGCCGCTGCGGACCGCGACGCTGGCCGAGGCCTTGGTCGCCCGGCCGAGCCGGGCCAGCACCGGGTCCAACCGGTGCAGGCCGTGCCGGAAGTAGTGCAGCTGGCCGAGCTCGGCCACCGTGGTGCCGAGCCGGTAGCGCGCGGTGGCCGGGTCGCGCTCCAGGAAACCGGCCGCGACCAGGGTGAGCACCAGCCGGTGCGCGGTGCTGATCGGCAGCTCCATGGCCCGGGCGATGTCGGTGACGCCCATTTCCGGCCCGTGGTGGCGGAAGCACTGGAGCACGCCGAGGGCGCGCTGCACCGCTTGCGCGCCCGCTGGCGCGGCACTGGTCGCCATCACCGGTCTCCTGGTCGTCGGCCGCTGGTCAGCTTACGCACTCAGCGTCACCGGCCCGCGGTCGCCGAGCCTGCCGCGCAGCAGCGGCAGCACACCCTCGGCGACCCGGTAGGCCTCCTCCAGGTGCGGTCCGCCCGCCAGGATGAGCGCGCCCACGCCGAGGTCGATCAGCTGGTCCAGCCGTTCGGCGACCTGCTCGTAGCTGCCGACCAGGCCGAACGCCGGGCCGGGCCGCATCAGCGCCAGCCCGGCGAACACGCCGGGCTCGACCTCGAAGTCGCGGAAGCCGGTGAACGACTCCGGTTGGAAGCCGACCGCCCGGCGCACGCCGAACGAGTCGCCACCGTCGCGCGACAGCTGCGCCCGCACGTCCTCCGGGCGCACGTGCCGCCAGCCGCGTTCGATCTCCGCCCACGCCTCCTCGGCCGTCTCCCGCGCCAGGATGTCGACCCGGACGGCGAACTTGGGCGCGGCACTGCGCGCCCGGACGGCGTCGAACTTGGCCCGCAGCGCGTCCAGCGGCTCCAGCCAGGACAGGTAGTAGTCGGCGTGCCGCCCGGCGGCCTCGATCGCCGCCGGGGACGACCCGGAGAAGAACACCTCGGGGAACGGCAGCCCGGCGAGCGGACCCGGCAAGCCGCCGCCCCGCACCCGGTAGAACCGGCCGTCGAAGTCGAACGGGCCGCCGTCCCACACCCCGCGCAGCACGTCGAGGAACTCCGAGGTGCGGGCGTAGCGGTCGTCGTGCGCCACCTTGTCGCCCCACCACAGCTGCGGCGGTCCGCCACCGCCGGTGATGATGTTGTAGGCGACCCGCCCGGCCGAGGCGCGGTGCAGGCTGGCGGTCATCCGCGCGGCCTGCACCGGGGACAGGAAACCGGGCTGGAACGCGATCATGAACTTGTACGTCTTGGTCGCCCTGGCCAGCGCGGACGCCACCGCCCACGGGTCGTCGGTGCCGGGGAACGAGGGCAGCAGCCCGCCGTGGAACCCCAGGCCCTCGGCCGCCCGCGCGGTCTCCACCAGGTAGTCGAGCAGGCCGTAGCCGTCCGGTTCGCCGTCGCGGGTCCCCGGGGTGATGCTGTCCGGCCCCGGCGGCGCCCAGTCGCCCCGGGACTGGCGGTGCGCGGTGCGCAGCGAGCTGGGGTCGCCCGCCATCCCGATCCGCCACCAGATGTCGATGGTCATCTCATGCCCTCCCTGCGAGCAGCGGACGCACGTGCTGCGCGATCCGCAGCGCTTCCTCGAGCCGGGGGTCGGCGGAGAGGAAGAAGGTGTCGAAACCGCGTTCGCCGTATGCCCGGATCTGGTCCGCGACCTGTTCGTACGTCCCGTGCAGACCGGCTGAGCCGGTCAGCTCGGCCGCCTCCTCGCGGGCGTGCACGCTCGCTTGGAGGGCGAGCCGGGGCCGCCCGCCGAGCCGCGAGACGTAGTGGTCCAGCTCGCCTTGGTTCAGGTCGCCGTCCGGGGCGAGGTCGAACACGTGCACGTCGGCGTGCTCGGCGGAGAGCGCCAGTGCCTCGTCGGACGTGCCGGACAGGTAGACGGTGGGGAACGGCAGCCCGGCCAGCGGTCCGGCGAAACCGCCCTTGACCACCTCGTAGAACCGGCCGGTGAAGTCCACGTCCTGCCCGTGCCACACCGCCTTCGCGACGGTCAGGAACTCCGCCGCCCGCGCGTACCGGTCGGCGCCGGTGACGAAATCCCCTTGGGCGCGCTGGACGCGCTCGTCCAAGTCCACCTCCAAGCGCCAGCTCAACCGCCCGCCAAAGGCGCGTTGCAGCGTCGCGGACACCTTCGCCGCGTACACCGGTGTCGCGATCCCGGCGGGGAAACCGGCGATCACCTCGAGGTACCGGCTGTCGCGGCCAAGGGAGCCGGAGACGACCAGCGACTCCTCGCCCGCCGGGTCGTAGGGCACGTAGACCCCACCCAACCCGCCCAGCTCGGCCGCGCGGGAGATCTGGTGCAGGTAGTCGAACGGGGTGAACGCCGGGCCACCGATTCGTCCGTCCCGAATGGACGGTGGAAGGGCGGGCGCGGGGTCCCAGCCGCGGTTGGCCTTGCCGTCGCCGCGGGTCGGGATGGTCCAGATGAGCCGCGGCGCGCTCACCGGCCCGCCGCCAGCAGCGCCCTGGCCTCGGCCAGCGGCTCGTGCGCCGCCCAGCCGCGGACGTCCACGTCGCGCGCCAGGAACCCGTGCGCCAGCAGGAAGTTCTTCTGCCGGGTCAGCAGGTCCAGCCGCTCGTCGGACAGGTCGGGGTGCAACGACTCGTGGAAGCCGTCCCGGTAGGCGGCCGCGACACCCTCGGCGCCGGACCGGGTCTCCCCGGCCAGGATCTCGCGCACCCGGTCGAGGTTGTCGGCCGCCCAGTCCGCCGCGCGCAGCGTCTGGACCAGGAAGCGGACCACCAGGTCCGGCCGCTCGGCGAGGATCTGCTCGTGCACGGTGATCGGCCGGGGCGTGCCGTTGTTCACCCGGAACCGCCGGTCGGCGAAGGAGTCCAGGTCGATGCCGACCACGAGTCCGCGCGCCACCGCCTGCTCGGCGGCCTGGGCGCCCTTGATGTAGACGGCGTCGACCTCGCCCGCGGTCAGCGCCTCGATCCCGAACAGCGAGGAACCGCCCTGGGCGCCGCGGCCCACGTCACCCTGCCCGGTCGCCACCTCGACGAGCGTGACGTCGGCGATGGTCAGACCGGCGGTGCCGAGCGCGCCGACGAACCCGTGCAGCGCCATCGCCCGCGGGAAGCTGCGGGCCCGGTCGGCGGCCAGCGCGGGCAGCGCGACCCGCTTGCCCACCAGGTGTTCCGGCGCGGTGATGCCCGAGTCCGGCCGGACCACGATCGCCTGTGACTCGTCGATCCAGGTCAGGCCGATCAGCCGGGTCGGGGCGCCCTCGGACCTGGCGACCAGCGCGGGCACGTTGCCGCCCTCGCGGAACAGCCCGACCAGCCGGTGGTCGAAGTGCCGGGCGGCGATCTCCGGCGCGGCGTCCTGCAGCACGCCGACCTCGAGGCCGTCGGCGGCGTACTCCTCGGTCAGCCACCCGAGGTTGTAGGCCAGGCCGCTGGCGGTGGGCACCGGGCAGCGGGTGTACCAGATCCGGTTCTGCTCAAGCGTTTGCGTGCTCATCAGTGCTCCTGGGGGAACGGTCGGGGTTCCTGGTGGAACGGTCGGGGGTGACCCCGAGCGCGGCGAGGTAGTCCTTGCGGTGGGCGATCACGGCGGGGTCGTCGCGGTCGCGCGGCCGGGCCGCGTCGATCCGCCGGTCGAGGGCGAAACCGCCGTCCCGCAACACGATCACGCGGTCGGCGAGCACCAGCGCCTCGTCCACGTCGTGGGTCACCAGCAGCACCGCCGGGCGGTGCCGGGCGCACAGCTCGGCGACGAGCTCCTGCATCTGCAACCGGGTCAGCGCGTCGAGCGCGGCGAACGGCTCGTCCAGCAGCAGCAGTTGCGGCTGCCGGACCAGCGCACGGGCGAGCGCGACCCGTTGCGCCTCGCCGCCGGAGAGCGTGGCGGGCCAGCTGCGCGCCTTGTCCGCCAGGCCCACCTCGGCCAGCGCGGCCAGCCCCGGACCGCGGGCGGCCTTGCCGCGCTGGCCGATCGTGACGTTGGCCAGCACCCGGCGGGCCTGCACCAGCCGCGGTTCCTGGTAGACGATCGTGCGGATCCCCGGTACCAGAACGGTTCCTGCGTCCGGGCGGTGCAGGCCGGAGAGCAGCCGGAGCAGGGTGGTCTTGCCGGTGCCGCTGGGTCCGAGCAGCGCGACGAACTCACCGGGGGCGATGTCCAGGTCGATCCCGTCCAGCACCCGGTTCGAGCCGAAGCTCTTGCCGACGCCGCGCAACCGCACCACGGCGCCCGCTGTGCTGTCCTCGGGGGCCGCCTGGTCCTCGGCGCTCATCCGCTCGCCGTCCCGTGCCGCCGCCACGGCATGGCGGTCCGCTCCACCAGCCTGATCACCAGGTCCACCCCGATCCCGATCAACGCGTAGATCACGATGCAGAGCACCATGTAGTCGTTGCGGTAGTACTGCTGCGCGAGCGTCACCAGGTAGCCGATCCCCGCGGTGGCGCCGACCTGCTCGGCCGCGATCAACCCGACCAGGCTGATGCCCAGGCAGATCCGCAGCGCCATCAGGATGTTCGGCAGCGCGCTGGGCACCACCACACCGACCGCCAGCCGCCAGCCGCGCAGCCCGAACCCGCGCGCCGCCTCGACCACCTTGCGGTCGACCGAACGCACGCCCAGGTAGGTGTAGGCGTACATCGGCGAGGCCGACGACACCGCGATCAGCGCGACCTTGAACGCCTCGTCCACCCCGAACCACGAGATGAACAGCGGCACCAGGGCCAGGAACGGCACCACGCGGATGATCTGCACCGTCGCGTCGAGGAGTTCCTCACCGAGCCGGGACAGACCGCTGACCAGGCCGAGCACCAGCGCGACGCTCACCCCGATGGCCACACCCAGACCGGCGCGCTGGAACGAGGCCAGGCTGTACTCCCACAGCTGCCCGGTGTTCACCAGTTCCCAGAACGCCCGCACCACCTGCCCGGGAGAGGCGAGGACGTCGGTCGACACCAGGGCGTGCGTCGTGGTGTACCACCAGGCGACCAGGATCAACGCGGGCACGCTGCCCCGCAGCAGCAGCGACAGCCACCGGTTGCGCGACTTCGTCCCGAGGAACTCCGGCTCGGTCAGCTCGACGGCCGCCGGGGTCGCGCGCTCCCGCGTCTCAGCCACCTGCGCCACGGTCATTTCCGGTCACCCCAGTCGTAGAACACCTTCTTGGGGTCCGAGGCCTTCTCCAGCACCTTGTTCTCCACGAACACGGTGGACACACCGGTGAGCCTGGCCTCGTCGGCGTTCTGCGGCAGCCGGAGCACGTTGTCGTAGCGGCCGATGGCGATGTTGTTCTCCAGCTGCAGGCCGGTCGCCGCCGTCGGGCCCTGGTCGGCGAAGACGTTCTGGAACTTCTCCGGCTCCGCCTTCTCCTGTTCGTCCAACTGGGACAGCACCCGGACCAGGGTCCGGACCACCTCGGGGTTCTTGGCGAGCAGGTCGGTGCGGGCGACGAACATGTTCATGTCGTCCGAGGGCAGATCCCGGCCGCGGAAGACCACCCTGGCCCCCTTGGCCACCGCCTGCGGGAAGGCCCGCACGATGGCGACCCACCCGTCCACCTGGCCGCTGGCGAACGCCGACGCGGCCTGGTCCTGCTGCAGGTAGACGCGGGTGACCTGGTCGGCCGGGATGCCCGCCTGCTTGAGCGCGAGCAGGAGCAGGTACTCGCCGCGGCCCGCCTTGTTCACCGCGATCCGCTTGCCGCGCAGGTCCTGGACCGTCTTGATCGGACTGTCCGGCTGCACGATCAGCCCGTCGCCCGCGCCCGCGCGGGGGTCGGTGACCACGTCCTTGACCGCGACGATCCGGATGTCGTCGGAGGTGGCGAGGTAGCCGAGGGCGGGGGAGTAGGCGCCCTCGGCGAAGTTCACCGCGCCCGAGTGGATCGCGTCGGTGGTCGCGGTGAACGACGAGTACGTCCCGCCCCACTCCACCTTCGCGTTCAGCGCGGCCAGCGGACCGTCGAAGCTGCCGTTCTTCTTCGCGTAGGCGAGCGGTCCGTAGTTGCCGGGGTCGGTCAGCTTTACCACGATGGCCCCGGAGGCGGCGTCAGTCGAGCTGCCGCACGAGGCCAGGGCCACGGCGAGCACGGCGGCGGTGGCGATCCGGGCGATCCTTGAGTGCGCGAAAGTACCCATGGGCGTGTCTGCTTGTCCCTTGTCACAAGGAGATCAGGGCGGGGGAGGGGTCGCCGAAGACCCGCGAACCCCGTGTTGGGGGGCGCGGTCTACCGGCCGAAGTGGGGAGCGTCCTCGCTCAGTGCGGCGGACACAGCGAGCTGGCGACCCGGAGCAGGTCGACATGCTGACGGGTCGTCAGCCGCAGCGGTCTCATGACCCGAACGCTAGGGACGCCGCGGACACCCCGTCAATCAGAACTCGCGGCTTCCCGCATCATGGAAGCCCCTCTGATCTGCGCCTTCTCCGTGCGATGGCGCTCTGGCTTTCCACATGGTGGTAGTCGGCCCGTCTCGGCCGGGCTCGACCGCCCTGTTACGCCTGCCCGGCCGCCGGCGATTGATCTTGGTCGGGACTACTGGTTTGGAGACGCAATGGTGGGCATCGTGCTGGGCCACGGATCGCACGACGGAACGGACATCGTCACGGTGCCGAAGGGCCTGCCCGTGCACTTCTACACCGACGAGGGCTCCCCGCTGCTGATGGTCAACCTCTTGGAGCTGCTCGGGCGGGACCACCACCGGACTCCCATGCAGACCCTCGCCCCCGGCACGCCGGTGCCGAACTACAAGTACGAGCCGTTCAAACCCCACGAGTTGCGGGCTTTCACCGCGTACAACCAGCTCGAGGTGCCGCAGCTGCTCATCGGGAGCGCGACCTCGCCCGCCACGACGCGCCTGTGCGCGGACCCCGCCCACTGCCCCAAGGACGGCCCGCACACCTGCGGCGGTGTGTTCGACCACGCGGCGAAGGGGCGGTGGACCAAGCTTTTGGTGCTGTCGTGCCGGATCCACACGGGGCGGTCGCAGCAGCCGACCGTGGCGCTGATGACCGCGACGGGCAAGCGGGACACCTCGGTGTTCGACGCGTTGTTCGCCTGGGTCACCGCGTTCGTGGCACTGGACCCGGCGGGCCAGGACGCCAGGTGGGCGGCGCTGAGCGAGCGCGAACGGGTCCGGCTGGTCGCCGTGGAGGACGAGCTCCGCGAGTGGGCGGACTGCTTGGCCCTGCGCACGGCGATCGCCTCGGCCGACCGGCCCAAGGCCGCCGCCCTGGTCGCGGCCGCGCCGACCTCGGTCAGGTTCCGCCTCGTCCGCGACTACCCACGCCACCGCGAGCTGGTGCGGGCCGAGCCCGCGTTGTCCCCGGCCGAGCGCCAGGCGATCGCGGCGTTCCAGCGGGCGCCGTTCGGTGCGCAGATCACCCAGTGGCTCGACCTGACGCAGCCGGACCAGGTCCGGTGGCTGACCGAACCGGCGATCGCCTCGTGGGCGACCGCCTTCAACGCCCTGGAGCTGTTCGACCTCGGCCTCGTCGGCGACCAGCTGATGGGCGTCCTGCGCAGGTTGGACCCGGCCGCCCAGGGCGTCGCCCTCACCGAGCCCCGACTGGTCGACTACCTGGCCCACCACTCCCTGCGGATCTGACCTGCCCCCGGGGGTTTTGTTGCGGGACATGGCCGTCAGCCGCGGTGGCCCGGCGGTGGTGGCCGGACGGCGGTGGCCCGGATCCGGCTGTTGCCATCCTGTGTCCGCGGTCCGGGAATGTCGGTCGGTTGTGGGACGTTGTACTGAGACAGGTGTGTGGGTTCGTGCGTGGGTCCAATCGTGGGTCCGTGTGTCGTTTCGCGTGGGAGGTATCAGGTGGCGCTGGATCCGGACGAGCTGTTCGAGGTGGACTCCGACGTCCCGGACCTGGAGGGGGCCGTCCTGCTGCACCACTTCGACGGCTTCGTCGACGCCGGTTCGGCCGGGGCGACGCTGGTCGAGCACCTGCTGGAGGTGCACGAGCACCGCGTGGTCGCCCGGTTCGACGTGGACGACCTGATCGACTACCGGGCCCGGCGCCCGGTGATGACCTACGAGACCGACCGCTGGCAGGACTACGACGCCCCCGAGCTGGTCGTGCGCCTGCTGCACGACGCCGCGGGCACCCCGTTCCTGCTGCTCACCGGCCCCGAACCGGACCGGCGCTGGGAGGCCGTCGCGGCCGCCGTCCAGGTACTTGTCGAGCGGTGGGGCGTGCGGCTGACCGTCGGTGCCCACGGCATCCCGATGGGGGTCCCGCACACCCGCGAGCTGTCGGTGATCTCGCACGCCAGCAGGCCCGAGCTGGTCACCTCGCGGTCCCCGTTCAGCCGGGTGCAGGTACCGGGCAACCTCTCCGCGCTCCTGGAACTGCGCCTCGGCCAGGCAGGCCACGACGCGATGGGCTTCGCCGCCTACGTCCCGCACTACCTCGCGCAGAGCACCTACCCGGCCGCCTCACTCGGGCTGCTGGAGGCCGTGATGACGGGCACCGGCCTGGTGATCCGCACCGACGCCCTGCGCGAGGCCGCCAAGCGGGCCGACGCCGAGATCGCGCGCCAGGTCGCCGAGTCCACGGAGGTGGCCGAGGTGGTCGAGGCACTGGAACGGCAGTACGACGCCTACGCCGAGAGCACCCGCAACCTCCTGATCTCCGACGGCGAACCAGTACCCAGCGCCGACGAACTGGGCGCCGAGTTCGAACGCTTCCTCGCCGACCAGGCACGCGACGCCTGAGCCCGGTCGTACTTCACCGTTGCTTTAGCGGCAGCAGTCATCGTTGACAGATGCCAGGTCGAGTACTGCGAGGTGTCTGCAACGTGCTGGTGACGTTGGGGTCGGTGTTCTTCCCGGCGCACTGGTCATTCGTGGTGGGGGAGGCGCTGAGCGGTCCGGCTCCAGGGCACCCGGAAAAGCTGGTGCGGCAGTCGCCGACCGATGATGAACGAGCGCTCTTCGCTCAGCTCGGTTAATGCTTCTCTGGCCTCCACCAAACCGCAGCGGAAACCATCAGCCCCCCGCCAATCGCAGCGGAAGCCCTCCCCTCACCACCAAACCGCAGCGGAAGCCCCCCGCCCGCACCCACCCACCCACCCACTCACCCCCCACCAGACCGCAGCGGCGAGGCCGCCCCCCACCCCACCAGACCGCAGCGGATAGGCCGACCTCGCTGGAACGCAAGTCCCGCTACGGATGCTCGATCTAGTGGACTCGCTTCGTGTGGGGGGAGAGCACCGCTAAACTTGCCGGTGGTGGGGAATGCCCTTCACCCGCCCTTTTTTCACCACCGCGGTGCTCTAGGGGCCCCACACGAAGCGAGTTCAGTAGATCGAGCCCCCGTCTTTAACTCGGGCAACGAAGACGGCAACCCCAAGACACCGGGCAACGAGACGGCACCCACCGCACGGGCCCCTAGATCGAGCCCACGCCCCAACCCGGGCAACAGGGCAGCAAACCCACCAGAGCGACCAAGCGGGAGACCAGGTCCTCGTCCCCCAGCCCTGCCGCCGACCTCGGACGGCCGCCTATCGGTCAGGCCACCCGCCGTGACACGATTCCGGTCTAGGGTCTCGCCGCACGCCAGGGAGCAGCCATGAACGATCTGATGACGGCGCGGGGACTCTCGAGCGAGGCGTCGGGCCCCGCGATCGACGTGCTGCTCGTCGAGGACGACGAGGGCGACGTGCTCATGATCCGTGAGGCGTTCGAGCTGCGTGGCCCGAACAGCAGGCTGCACGTGGTCAACGATGGGATCGAGGCGGTCGCCTTCCTGCGCAGGCAGGCCGGGTACGGCGACGTCCCCCGGCCGCAGTTGATCCTGCTCGACCTCAACATGCCGCGGATGGATGGCCGTGAGGTGCTCGCCGAGGTGAAGACCGACCCGGATCTGACCTCGATCCCGGTGGTCGTGCTCACCACCTCCGCTGCTCAGGAGGACATCCAGAGCAGCTACTCGTTGCACGCCAACGCCTACGTCACCAAGCCCGCCGATCTCGACGAGTTCATGACCGCGGTCGGGAAGGTCGACGACTTCTTCGGGGCCACGGCCAGTCTGCCGGAGTGATCGGCCACTCCCAGTAGTCTGCTGTCACCGGATCAGGTGACCCGTGACCTTGATGGTTAGGTGAGGCTAAGCTCTGCCCTGACGCTTCCGTCGCGACAGGGGAGGGCTTCATGGCCACGTATCGGACCTTGGTCCGCTGGGTCGACGAGGTCGTGCCCCGGGTGGGCCGGTGACCCGGCTGCGCGCCGAGGGGCTGACCCTCGGCTACGACGGTCGGGTGGTGGCCGACGGTCTCGAGGTCGCCATCCCGGATGGTTCCTTCACCGCGATCGTCGGGCCCAACGCGTGTGGGAAGTCGACCTTGCTCAAGGCCTTCGCGCGCGTGCTGCGCCCGAATGGCGGCTCGGTGTACCTCGACGGCGAGCTGATCGCCTCCTACCGGTCCAAGGAGGTCGCGCGCAGGCTGGGCCTGCTGCCGCAGACCTCCACCGCGCCCAGCGGGATCACTGTGGGTGACCTGGTCGCCCGGGGCCGCTACCCGCACCAGGGGCTGTTGCGGCAGTGGTCGGCCGACGACGAGGCCGTGGTCACCGACGTCATGCGCCGCACCGGGGTGTTGGACCTGGCCGACCGGATGGTCGACGAGCTCTCCGGCGGTCAGCGGCAGCGGGTGTGGTTGGCGATGGTGCTGGCCCAGCGCACCGCGATCCTGCTGCTGGACGAGCCGACGACGTTTCTCGACATCGCCCACCAGGTCGAGGTGCTGGACCTGTGCGCCCAGCTGCACGAGCAGGACGGCTACACCCTCGTGGCGGTGCTGCACGACCTGAACCAGGCGTGCCGGTACGCCACGCACATGGTCGCCATGCGGGCGGGCGGTGTGGTGGCCGCGGCCGGTCGACCCGGCGACATCGTCACCGCCGAACTGGTCGAGGACGTGTTCGGCCTGCGCGCCCGGGTGATCGACGACCCGGAGACCGGCACGCCGATGATCATCCCGCTGGCCCGGGTCGCGAACCGGGCGTTCGCCTAGGACGTGCGGCTGGCGGTCGAGTGTCTTTTGTGGACACCGTTGCTGCCGCGTGAATGGTGTGTTGCTATTTCTTTCGAGGGCTGACGACTGATGTCGGGCGCGGCGGAAATATATTAATTTCGCCGTCCTGATGGGCGAAATAGGTGACCCCGGATGGTGGCCACCCACCCGTTCGGTGGGCAGGCTTGCCAACCTGGGGTGGGTCGGGAATGCGATGAACGAGGGGCTTGTCCGCACGGTGGGGTGACGCCCCGGGGAATTCCTGGGCAGCGGTGTGAGCGGGCCAATATGTTCTGGCTGTTCGGATCACCGAACGTTCGCGAATACCGGAGAGCGAGTTATGAGACGACTCAGATCAATCTCGGGAATGAGCGCGCTGGCCCTGGCACTGGGTGCCCTCGCGTTGTCCACCACCTCGGCGGGCGCCACCGACGCGGCCCGGCCCGGACCAGCGGTGGTGCAGAACGACCTCGTGGTGTGGCGGCCGGGCAACGGCACCTGGTACCGGCTGACCGGCGCGGGCAGCGGCAGTGTCGCCTGGGGCGCGGCGGGTGACGCCCCGGTGGGCGGGGACTTCACCGGCGACGGGCGCAGCGACTACACGGTGTGGCGGCCGTCCAACGGTGTCTGGTACGTCAAGAACCGGGTCAGCGGCGTCACCTCGGCCACCCAGTGGGGGCTCGCGGGCGACGTGCCGGAGCCGGCCGACTTCACCGCCGACGGGCGCGACGACTACACGGTGTGGCGGCCGTCCAATGGTGTCTGGTACGTCAAGAACAGCGTCAACGGCGCCACCGCGGCCACCCAGTGGGGTGTGGCGGGCGACGTGCCCGCCGCTGAGGACGTCGACGGTGACGGCGCGGCCGACTACGTGGTGTGGCGGCCCAGCAACGGCGTCTGGTACGTCAAGAACAGCCAGACCGGCGTCACGCGCAGTGTCCAGTGGGGCGTCGCGGGGGACGTCCCGGTACCCGGTGACTACACCGGTGACGGGCGCGGGGACTTCGCCGTGTGGCGGCCGTCGAACGGCACCTGGTACGTGCAGGACAGCGTCTCCGGCGCGACGTCGGCGACGCAGTGGGGCACGCCCGGCGACGTGCCGGTCGGGGGCGACTTCACCGACGACGGCCGAGCCGACTACACGGTCTGGCGCCCGTCGAACGGTGTCTGGTACGTGCGCAACAGCGTGACCGGTGCCTCGTCGGCGACGCAGTGGGGTGTTTCCGGCGACGTCCCGGTCTCCTTCCGGTAGTTCGGACTCGACCCGCCGCCGGGTGCGCGCGCACCCGGCGGCGGCGCTGGTTCGCCGGGCGGGCGGATCGTCGGGTGAACAGGACGTCGTGTAAACAAGAGGATGAACCCGTGAACGGGTTCCGGGAAAAGCGGTTGTTGACCGTTTTCTCCGAATGGTTCCGAGTGAAGATATTGCGAGGATCGCCGTGCGGTTCGCAGTGTGCTCCGGCGTTGTGGCTTTCGTCCTGCTGGTGAGCGGGTGCACCACCGAGGTCGCCCCACCCGGCTCCGCCGCGGGCCAACCGGGCTCCGACGGGGGCTCTGGCGCGGCCGCGGCGCAGCTCGTGATCAGCCCCGGGGCGGACCAGAAGGTGGTGCCGACCACGCCGATCACGGTCACTGTGAGCAACGGCACCCTCGACTCGGTGACGGTGACGAACAAGGCGAAGTCGTCCACGGTCAAGGGTGCGATGTCCGCCGACAAGCACACCTGGACCTCGTCCGAGCCGCTCGGTTACGGGTCGACCTACCAGGTGGTGGCGACGGCGGGGACGGCGAAGGCCCAGCAGGCGGTGAGCACGGTCGCGCCGAGGGCGCAGGCGTACCCGTCCTTCATTCCGCCACCGAGTGTCACCGATGTCGGCGTCGGCCAGCCCATCGTGGTGAAGTTCGACCAGGACGTCACCGACAAGGCGGCGGCCGAGAAGGCCCTCAAGCTCACCGCCACCCCGGCCCAATCCGGTGGCTGGTACTGGCTGTCCAAGCGCGAGGTGCACTACCGGCCGCAGGAGTACTGGCAGCCCGGCACCACCATCGCCCTGCACGCCGCGGTCTACGGCGTCGACCTCGGCGGCGGCGTGTACGGCCAGACCGACCGCGACCTGAACCTCAAGGTGCACGACTCGTGGGTCGCCAAGGCCGACGGGAACACCGCGCAGATGGGCATCTTCCAGAACGGCGCGCTGGTGAAGACCATGCCGATCAGCATGGGCAAGGACGCCACCCCGACGCACCTGGGCGCGCACGTCGTCTCCGACAAGAAGCGCGAGTACACAATGGACTCCTGCACCTACGGCGTCTGCCCGCCCGACCCGAAGGCCTACCGCTCCAAGGAGAACTTCGCCCTCCGCATCTCCAACGACGGCGAGTTCGTGCACGAGAACCCGAACAGCGTCGGCGCCCAGGGCAGCACCAACGTCTCCCACGGCTGCATCAACCTCAACGCCGCCAACGCGTCCTGGTTCTTCGACCACTTCGGCCTCGGCGACGTCGTCGAGGTCACCAACTCCGGCGGCCCCCAGCTCCCCGTCTACGACACCTACGGCGACTGGCTCGTCCCGTGGGCGGACTGGAAGGCGGGCTCGGCCCTCAAGTAACGCCCCTGATGGCGAGCCGTTAGCGGGCTCTAGGCCACGACTGTGGACTGGGCGCGGTGGTAGGTCTGGATGTGTGCCTGGGCGATCGCCTCGCGTTGGGCCGCTCGGGAATGTGTGTCGGCGCGCCAGGTGGGTCGTTGGTGGTAGGCGGTGTGCACTGCCTTGATGAGGGAGGCGCTGTCCAGGCCGGACTCGTCGTGGTCGAAGCGCAGGCACGGGGCTTGTTCGGCGTAGTAGCCGCAGCGCGGGGCGGCGACCGTGGTGCCCAGGTCGTGGCACGCCTCCAGCCAGCCGGAGTGGGTGCCGAATCGGTAGGGCAGGACTGAGATGTCCAAATCGGACAGGTAGTCCCAGAGCTCGTCGTCGGTGAACGGCGCGTGCACGCGTACGTCGAGGTCTTTGAGCTCGGCGGCCACGGCTCTGCCGCCTGCGTCGTCGTGGGCGTCGACCCGCAGGCGTGCGCCGGGTAGGTCGGCCACCGCCTCGGCGAGGACCCTGGCGACGGCGACCGGGTCGCTGTTGGCCCGTTTGCTCTTCGCGTGCACGCCGACCACGAACCCCTCGTGCGAGGGCCGGGGGAGTGCCATGCGGTCGAACTCGACCACGTGTGGGTGTGGGATGACGACGGCCACGCGGCTCCACCGTCGGGCGATCTCGGCCGCGGCGCCGTGGGTCAGGGTGATCACCTCGTCGGCCGCGGGGATCAGGACGTCGAGTGCCGCCGCGTGCGGGGTCGGGTCCAGGTGATGTGGGTTGCGCAGGTCGTGCACGGTGACGACCAGTGGCCGCCTGGCCACCCGGAGGCTCGACACCACGGTGCGCAACTCCTCGGGGGTGCGGTCGTCGAAGCCGAAGTGGACGTGGAAGACGTCGAACTCCTCGGCGTGCGCGTCGATCCACGCCGAGGTCAGCATGGGTGGCGGCCACCACTGGCCTGCGGGCGCGCCCTCGACGCGGACGTCGGGCAGGCGCAACACGCTTTCGGTGCCGCTGAGTGACGACAGGTGTCTGATGTAGACGTGTCCGGACGGAACAGAGGCCACTCGGAGTACTGGGTTCACGGACACGTGACCGGGTGCCCAATCACGGTGGTGCGCAAACCCCAAGGGCCGCAAACGATCTGCGCTCGCCCTGTCGGATGACTCACGGCGTGGATCCCGGCCGGACGGGTATGACTGTTGGGTGGCCCGTGCGTGCGGGTGGCAGGCGCCCGAACCAGAGGAGTCCCATGGCCAGTGCGACCCGTGCACGGCAGACAGCGGGCGGCCTGCGGATCGCGCTGATCGCCTCCGCGCGCTACCCGATCCGGGAGCCGTTCCCCGGCGGCCTCGAGGCGCACACCTGGCAGCTGGCGAACCGGCTACGCGAGCGCGGCCACCTCGTCGACGTCTTCGGCGGACCGGGCTCGGACCCGGCGCTCGGCGTGCGTGTGCTGCCGACCCTGCCCGCGCTCTCGGAGTACGCCCGGGCGGACGTGAGCATGCCGCCGGACCACTTCATCGCCGAGCACCACGCCTACCTGGGCCTGATGCTCGAGCTCGCGGACGCGGGCCACGACGTCGTGCACAACAACTCGCTGCACTACCTGCCGATCGCCATGGCGGCAGGACTGCGCGCGCCACTGCTGACCACCTTGCACACCCCGCCCACACCGTGGCTGGAGTCGGCGATCGCGATAGGGCCGCGCACGCACTTCGCCGCTGTCAGCGCGCACACCGCGAACCGTTGGCGAGCGAGCGTTCCGCGCGCGACAGTTGTCCACAATGGAGTAGACCTGGACCGTTGGCGGCCAGGACCGGGCGGGGGAGTGCCGGTGTGGTCGGGGCGACTGGTCAAGGAGAAGGGCGCGGAGGAGGCGATCCGCGCGGCCCGGATCGCGGGCACCGGGCTGCGCCTGGCCGGGCCGCTGCCCGACGCCCGGTACTTCCGGGAGCGGGTGGAGCCGCTGCTCGGCGACGGCGTCGAGTATGTCGGCCACCTCGACCACGTCGCGCTGGCCGCCTTGGTGGGATCGGCGGCGGTGGCGGTCGTCTCGCCGTGCTGGGACGAGCCGTACGGCCTGGTTGTGGCCGAGGCGCTGGCCTGCGGGACACCGGTGGCCGGGTTCGCCCGCGGGGCACTGCCCGAACTGCTCGACGAGCACACCGGTGTGCTGGCTGAGCCGGGGGATGTCGAGGGCTTGGCCGCGGCGATCAGTCAAGCGTCCACTTTGGATCGTGAGCGGGCCCGCAGGCACGCCGAGCGCACGTGCTCGCTGCCCGCGATGGTCGACGGCTACGAGCGGCTGTACCGGAGCATCGCCGCGTGATCGCCTACTACGTCCACCACCAGGGCTCCGGTCACCTGCACCGCGCCCGGGCGATCGCCGACCGGCTGCGCACCCCGGTGATCGGCCTGTCCAGCTCGGCGCGGCCGCACGGTTGGCCAGGTGCCTGGGTGCGGCTGCCCGACGACGCGGGCGGAACCGATGACGTCACCGCGAACGGCACTCTGCACTGGGTTCCCAGGCACCACAACGGTTTGCGGGGGCGGATGGCAGCGGTGAGCGCGTTGCTGGCCCGCGGTGAGGTTCGGCTGCTGGTCAGTGACGTCTCGGTCGAGATCGCGCTGCTCGCCCGACTGCACGGCGTCCCGGTGGTCGTCATGGCCCAGCCCGGCGATCGCACCGACCGCCCGCACCGGCTCGCCTACGACCTCGCCGATCGCCTGCTCGCGCCATGGCCCGCCCGTCCGCAGCCCGACTGGCCCGCGCCGTGGCTCGACAAGACTGTCCATTTGGGAGCATTGTCCCGCTTCGACGGACGCCCGTCGCCCGCCCCGGCACCGGGGCGGCGGGTACTCGCGCTGTGGGGGTCCGGCGGGCTGGACGTCGACTGCGCCGCACTGCACGCGGCAGCGGCCGCTACGCGCGAATGGAGCTGGACGGTCCTCGGCCCGGAGGCCGTCCCCGACCGCCCGAACCTCCGCTGGGGCGGCTGGGTGGCCGACCCGTGGTCGGCACTGTGCGCGGCCGACGTCGTGGTCACCCATGGCGGTCAGAACGCTGTCGCTGAGGTGGCCGCGGCCCGTCGGCCTGCCGTGATCGTTCCCCAGATCCGGCCATTCGGCGAGCAACGGGCCACCGCTGCCGCCCTCTCCCGCGCACGGATCGGCGTGGTGGCGGCACGGTGGCCCGACCCCGAGCGCTGGCCGAACGTACTCCGCCGCGCGCAGGAACGAGGCGGAGCGGCGTGGTCGAGGTGGTCTTCCGGCGACGGGGCCGCGCGAGCTGCGGCCGAACTCGACGGGTTGGCACGGTGACCGGTACCGCCGTCATTACCATCACTCACCGCCGAGATGACCACCTCCGGCGGCAACGACTCGGACTGGCCGCGGACCCGCCGGATCTGCACGTGATCGTGGCGATGGACGATGTGCCAGAGGTCGACCCGGTGCCCGGCCTGGAAACTGTTCTTGTGCACGTGGGTGCCTCTGAACGCGGTTTGCCGCTGGCGGCAGCACGCAATGCGGGTGCGGCGGCCGCGCTGGCGGCGGGGGTCGAGCTGCTCGTCTTCCTGGACGTCGACTGCATTCCTGGGCCGAGCTTGGTTTCCCGGTATGCCGATGTGCGCGTGTCAGGCCCCGCGTTGCTCTGTGGCCCAGTCGCTTACTTGCCGCCTGCTGCTGACTATCCGGTGAGCGGGTTGAGCGAACTCGCCGAGATGCATCCTGGCCGGCCTGCGCCTGATCCGGGCGTTGTCCTTGTTGAGAAACGGTTTGAGCTGTTCTGGTCGCTGTCGTTCGCGGTGAGGGCTGGGGACTGGGCTGCACTGGGCGGGTTCTTCGAGGGTTATGTGGGGTATGGGGCTGAGGACACCGACTTCGCGCTGACGTGGGCAGCTGGAGGTGCTGGGCTGTACTGGGTTGGTGGGGCTGAGGCTTATCACCAGTATCACCCGCCGACTCGGCTTGATCCTGGGCGAGCGGGTGAGATTGTGCGGAACTGTTGGACTTTCCGGGAGCGTCAAGGGTATTGGCCGATGCGATCCTGGTTGGACGAGCTGGCGGCCCTTGGGATTGTCGAATTCGACGGCGTCGATGTTTTGCGGATCGTTTGAGTTTTTACCTACGCGTTGGGAGTTCCAGCTTCCCTACGCTCAATTATGACTACGGGCCTGAGGGGTTTGTCAAGGCGGGAAAGATGCCTTGACAAACCCCTCAGGCCCGTGTTTTTGGCTGCGTACGGGATGCAGGGGCGGGAGTGGTCGCAGGTGGAGGACTAGGTGGGCCGGGTGCGGTCAGGCCATCCAAGGCATGCGATTCCAGACCGCGAGCCACAAGTGGATCCGCTGATACGCAAGACAATCCCAACCCCGCCAGAACACAGCAGGTTCCCGTACCCCACCAAACCGCAGCGGTAAGGCCGACCCGGCTGGTACCGCCGGCCCCGCTACGGATGCTCGATCTAGTGGACTCGCTTCGTGTGGGGGGAGAGCACCGCTAAACTTGCCGGTGGTGGGGAATGCCCTTCACCCGCCCTTTTTTCACCACCGCGGTGCTCTAGGGGCCCCACGCGAAGCGAGTTCACTAGATCGAGCCCATGCTCGAAACCGGGCAACGAAGACGGCACCCACCGCACGGGCCCCTAGATCGAGCCCTCATCTTTAACTCGGGCAACCCATGCGCACGAGCCACCCACAGCCCGACGGCAAAACAGCAAACAGCTAAGCCTGAATCACAATCCCGCGATCCCGAATCCGCTCCCAAGCACTCAACGGCAACTCCACCCGAACCAGCAGCTCATCCACGCTCCCAAAACTCCCCTGTGCGTCAACGATCTGCCCAGCCTCAACCTCACTCAACCCCAATGACGCAGCTAAAACCGAGGCAGGCGCACTGCCGAGATCGACCAGACCGCCGTCGTCGTAGTCGCCCGGCAGGTCGGGCCGCCCGATTCCCAGCTCGCGAGCCATCAGCGGGTCCCGCTCGGCCAACGCCCGTGCGTCAGTCCGCCGGGTACGAGCAGCGAGAACCTGTGCGATGGCCGGGTCCACCGGCGGTGGTGTGGCGGGAACCCCGTACACCTCGCGACGGACCGAACGCAGGTGGGCGCACGCCGTGATGACGAGCGCGACCGCGACCACCCCGATGACCGTGTCGATCGGGTCGTGGCGGTTCTGGTCCTTGCCACCCCAGATACCCGCGATGACGAACAGGACCACGTCGACCGCGCCGTAGACGCCCACCCACTTCCACGCCGACCGCCTGCGCAGCCTGGTGGCGGCGTGGACGAAGGGGACCACCGCGAAGATCCCCGCGGTCGCGACCGTCACCACGTAGTACCAAACGCCACCCATCCGCGCATGCGGTGGTGGTGGTGGTGGTGGTGCGACGTGCTCGGTTGCGGTCACTGCGTCCTCTTTCCGGTCCGGTCGCCAGGCACATCGGCCCTGGCCACCGCATGTTACCCACGGACCGGCGGGAGTTCCGGCGATTCAGCCGACCAGCAGACACCGGTCCCAACCGGTGCGGCTGCGCAGGGCGAGGGCCACGCCGGGACCACCGTCGAGGAGCTCGGGCACCGACTGTCGGGTGAGGAGGGTTGATGGGACGGTGCTCAGGCGAACGGCCAGTGCTCGGGTCAGCTCGGGTGAGTCCGCGTCGGCGGCGGTGCGCCACGTGGTGTGCAACAGGCCCGCCACGCCGTGGCACAGGCCGGGTTCGGTGATCTGCGCCTGCTGGGCCGGATCCCCGAGGCAGTCGAGCAGGGCGGTCTCGGCCAGCCGCTTGCGGGCGCTGTCGCCGGTGGCGAGGGCCGCGAGCTGCTGGGCCCGGGCGAGTCCCGGGGTGCCGTAGCACCAGGACGGTCGGTGCGGTCCAGCACGGTGCTGCCGACCGGTGTCGTGTTCGCGCGCCCCGATGGTCTCGGGCCAGTGGTGGCCGGTCTCGCCGTCTTGGCGCCAGCGGTCCAACCAGGAACAGATCCGGTGGATGGCGTCGTACTGGCCCGCGACCACGACGCCCGCCCGCGCGGCCAGTGCGAGCAGGGCCAAGGGGCCGCAGACGCCGTGTGCCATGCCGAAGTTGCCGTGCCCGCCGGGGTAGCGCTCAGGTGGTTGGCCGTTGGGTCCGTGGTCGGTCCACCAACCGGGGCGGCCGTCGAGCGGGTGGGTCAGGCGTACCAGGTACTCCAGCACGTCGGTGGTGACCCGGTGGTCCGGGTGGCGGCGCAGGTGGTGGGCACCGAGCCCGGTGAGGCCGCGCAGCAGGTCGAACTCCGCCGCCGCGGGTCGTTCGCCGCGGTCGAGGCGGGCGTGGGCGGCGCCCAGGCGCTGGTGGGTGATGTCGGTGACGGCGGCGTCGAGGACGGTGAGCGCCCGTTGGTACCCACCGAGTCCAGTCGCGCCGTGCGCGACGAACGCGACGGCGGGGGCGCCGTGGAACAGCGCGGCCGCGTCGCCGCTGTCCACTCCGGACTCAACGGCGCGGGTGAGCCAGGCGTGCGCGGGTGCCCAGTCGCAGTCCTCGGCGCGTTCGGCGTGCAGCAGGGCGATGCCGGCGGCCCCGTTGGCGAGTGACCCCGGTGGTCCCGTGGTCTGGCTGGTGGCCGGGTCGAGCAGGTCCTGGGCGATGGTGTCGGCGGCTGAGGCGAGTTCGTCGAGCGTGCTCACCGGCGGGCCAACCAGGACACCGCTGTGCCGCGGGCGATGTGGTGGGCGCGCAGTTCAGCGTCGGGGTCCACGCCGTTCACGCGCAGGCAGTGCAGGTGCAGCAACGTGGGCAGGACCGCGTTCGGCTCGAGGTCGGCGTCCGCGCGGCGGAGTTTGGCGTAGTGCGCCACCCGGTCGCGCCGTCGTCGCCAGGCGTCCGACTCGGGGCAGCTCCGTCCGGTGACCCGTGGCAGCGGAGCGGCGGCGGTACGAGGGACGTTGTCGACCAGCCACCGCATGCCTTCTCCCTGCCCGTCAAGGAAAGCCGCGGCGATGTCGACGATTCCGGCCGCGGCGGTGATCTCCGGCTCGGTGTCGTCCGAGCGGGCCAGGACGACCGCGGAGTCGGCCACGAAGACGTCCTCCGCAGCGCGGAGCAGCAGGTGGTCGCCGTACCGGCCCAGCTCGGGCAGGTAGGTGTCCAGTTGCACGCGGCTGGTCAGGCCGCGTGCGCGCAGGTCGGTCGCCCAGCGACCCACCCGACCTCGGTCGTCGCCGACCCGCAGCCGCACCCGCAGGTGGTCGTCGGGGTCGCGGTAGGGCAAGAACCACCAGTCGGGCGGGGTCGGCCACGCGGCCAGCAGCGACGGGACCCGGTCGACGAGGATCTCGCGGTGCCTGCCCGGGTGCGCGTACACCTTCAAGTAGAGCCACGTGCCCGCGCCTGGTAGGTGGCCGTGGCTCGCCCGGGTGACCGGCAGACCTGCCAGTCGCGGCGCGGGCGCGGGCGGGGTCAGGCTCACCACGGGGACGACGACCTCGTGCGCGTGGCCGTCGAGCCAGCCGAACGACTCCGGCGTGGGTGCCTCGTGCAGCGTGAGGCGGTCGCGGCGGCTCAGTTCGGCACGCAGCAACCGCTGCTGTGCCGGGTCGTCGAGGTCCAAGCGCAACCGTCGGTCACCGGCGCCCACCAGCACCGCGCGAGTTACCTCCGCGCGCGCACGCCACGCGTCGACAGCCTGCGTCCACTCCCGCCACGACGCCCCGGGGTCGGGGAGGTCGCGGCTCGTGACCGTCCACCGCGCCGGCGACAGCACGGTGCGGCCGTGTCGGACGCGCGGGAGGAACGGCAGCCTGCTCGCGATGCCCCAGGAGAACGGCTCGGGGACCGCGGACTGCCCCGAGGTCAGCTCGCACAGCAGGCGCACCAGGGGGTGCGCGCGGTGGACCAGTTCCACCGCGGTGAACATCAAGGGTTGCAACACCCTGCGCCGGGAGATCGACACCAGGTGCAGACGATGGGCATCCCCGTACACGGCGAGGTCGTCGAGCGCGATCAAGTCCGGCCCGGCCGTGTCAGGGAACTCGCCCAGGTGCAGGACGTTCGGCAGCAGGGCCGGACAGCGGGCGACGTTGTCAGTGGCCGGGTACAACGGCGGACTGGAGACCTGGATCGGCAGCGCGTCCCCGGTCAAGCCCGGCAGGGCGGCGTACTCGCGGGCCATCCGGTCGCGGTCGGCGGGATCGAGGAGATCGAGGAAGCGGCCTGCGGTAGTCCCGGCCGCTCGGGACAGGCCCAGTGGGTGGAGCTCGAAAACACCGCGCTCCAGGTCCGCGCGGGTGCGCGAGTGCAGGGTGAAGCCGAGTTCGAGGTGTGGCGCCGGTGTCCGGTCGCCGACGGCCAGATCAGTGATCATCTGCTCGTCCAGGACGATCTCGGTCCGCCTGCTCTGCGCCAGGGCCACGAGGTGGAAGTCTCGTTCGGACCGCGCAGGTCGTGCGGGCGCCTCGGCCCTGGAGTCGCGGTAGCCGTCCGGGTAGCCCAGACCGAGCTCGGTGTCGACCAGGTCGGTGAGCGGGACCAGGGCGCGCGGCCCGTAGCGCTCGGTGAACCGGTGGTGGAACCGATGCCAGCGGGTCGTTCCAGCGGGGACGGGGGACAAGCGGGCCAGGAGGCTGACCGCGTCCCCGGCCTCCCGCGCGACCGCGTCCGGGAGCACCAGGGTGCCGGTGAACCGCAGGTCCGCCGACCCGGTCCGCTCCGCGACCGGCACCGGGTTCCTGGATCGCAGGTGGCCCAACGGGTCAGTGACGGTCATCGGCGCGTTCAACGCGGTCAGCAGGATCCGGCGCTCCACGAGGTGGCCGAGCATTTCATCCACAGTGGACTTGTCCGCGGATGGGAACGCGCCACGCACGGCGGCGGCGAGATCGGCCATGGGGGTGGGCCGGGCGGCGACCCGTTCCACCACCTGAACCGCCGCGGTCCGCCGGACTGACACCTCGGCCGCGGGCTCCGGGGCGGACCGCTGCCGCACGTGCGGCACGACCAGCCGTCCGTTTCGCTCGAACGCCAACGGGTTCAGCAGGACCGGTGCCGCGTGCACGGCCCGCGGTGCCGCCTCCAGCTCGGCGGTGGCGGCGGCCAGCCACTCCGCGTCGACCCGCCGGGTCACCCGCGCGCTCCGGGGATCCACAGTGGACTTCCCGGTGCCGAACCGGGCCGGGGCGATCCCGGCGAACAAGCCGAACGGGGTGGCGCGCCAGGTCATCCGCAGCAGGTAGCGCAGCACGGACTCGCCCAACGAGCGACACCGCCCGGGGCGAGTGCGGCGTCCGGACAGCACTTGGTCGACCCTGGCCGCCACCGCGGGGCTCGCCGAGCTGATCGCCGCGGCGACCGCAGGGTCCGACCACACCAGTCCAAGCCAGGCTCGCCACTGCTCTGGGTCGTCGTTCGCGGGTGCCGCCGGGACCTCGCGGTGCGCGGGCAGCGCGGCCGCCCGGAGCAGCGCCGCGTCGACCGCGCGGTAGGCGGGTGCCACCCGACCGGTCTCGTCCCGGGCGGCCCGGCGGGCCGTCATTCGCCGTCAGTGCAACTGTTCGCGCACGCGCTCTGGCAGGTGTGACCGCACCCGTCGTTGGAGTTGCAGGTGCGCCCGGAGTTCCACGTCTGGTCCATCACGACGGTGGTCGAGGTGACCACCGCGATGTCCAGGTCGAACACCCCGGCGAGACTGGACCCGTTGTCGCGTAACGCCTTCGGGTCCTCGGTGGTTGTCGTCATCGGTTCTCTCCCCTGTTCACGTCGCACCCGGCCACGACACGACGATCCGGGTGTGCTTCCGGGTCAGTGCGAACCCCGCGGGCAGGGCCGCGTCCGGTGTGCCCGCGGGCAGCACGGTTATCCGCGCCCGGCGATCGGCCAGGCGGTGGTCGCGGTCCCACGTCCGGATGAGGGCGGTGACCTCGCGCGCCAGCGCGTCGGCGTCCGGGCCGTGGGCGAACACGCCGAGCTCGGCGCGGTCGGAGTCCCCGGCCCGGCGGGTCACCCGGTAAGCGAACTCCTGGTCGCTGAAGCAGGTCGGGGCGCCCCACCGCGCCCACCTGCTGACCAGGCGGCGGTCGACCGCGCTCTGCAACGCCATCAGGATGCCGAAGTGCGCGGTGTGCGTTGCCAGGTAGAGGTCGAGGCCGTCGAACGGTTCCGTGCCCGCGATCTCGACGCCGGACCACTGTTCCACCCGCGGTCGCGCCAGCGCCGCGGCCAGCGCCGCCGGATCGGCGGGCGGGGCGTCGTCGACGCGCAGCCCGACCTCGTCGCCCGCCAGCGGGACGAAGACCTCGTCGTGCGCGCCCGCGCCCTGGATCGCCACGAACCCGGCCTGGTGGTGGTCGCGGTCCACCAGCGCCCCGTCCACCTTCCTGAGCGACACCGACCGGGTCAGGCCGCGCAGCCGAAGTGGCAGCACCATCAGCCCGTCCTCGACCAACTGGTTCCACCAGGTGGGAGGAATATCCCACGCGCCCACCGTGACGATGATCCGGTCGAACGGTGCTTCGTGGGGGACACCGTGTTCGGCGTCGGCGTGCACCGCGCGAACGCCGGGATAACCCGCCTCGTCCAGGAACCGCCGGGTCCGGGCCACGACGTCCGGGTCGATGTCGACGGTGACCACGTGCCCACGCGTGCCGACCAGCTCGGCGATCAGCGCGGCGTTGTAGCCGCCGGAGCCGATCTCCAGCACACGCGTCCCCGGCTCGATGTCCGCCTGTTCCAGCATGGTCGCCTGGATCGCGGGGGCGGAGACGGTGCTGGTCGCGGCGCCGCCGGTATCCCGTTTGACCACCACCGAGCGGTCCGGGTCGTACGCGGACTCGAGGGGGGACTCCGGGGCGAACAGGTGCCGGGGCACCGCGCGAAAGGCATCTGCCACTCGATCGGTGCGCAGTGCGGAGAGCCTGCGCAATTCCCCGATCATCTCCTCCCGCAACTGGCGGGCGCGGTCGATCAGGTCGGAAGTGGAATTCATGCGGGTACTCTTCCACTCCCTCGTCGACCACGATCGTTGCCCTCTGCGTTGTCCACGCCAGTGGCCCCTCTCGGCGGTCTTCACACAGACTGTTCCCGTTGTCGCCCACTAGTGTGATCGCTCCATCGTGGAGAAGTCAGCGGCCAATAGGGTTTCGTGGCACGCTGAAGGTTGACAGTCCCGTCGGGAAATACCCGGGTCGCGTCCAAGAAATGTCATGAGGACATCGGTGGAACCCTACGTCGTAAACTCGCCTAAACGGTGAATTGGGGTATGAACCATTGTGTCGCCTAGCATTGTCCCGATCGCGGGAAAGAGTCGTTGCAACGCCGCAACGGTGGGGTTCGTGCCACCAGAGGTGGACCAATCGGGCGTTCCCAGTCCCCTGACCCAGTCCACTGACCCCGTCGCCTGCTGCCCAGGTCGCCGGATCGCCACACCCGTGCGTGGATCGCCTGCGGCCGGGTGCGGGTGACTAGGCTGCGCGGGTGTCTGAGCCCGCCGGCCTCGCCGATCGCGTGAGTGTGTTGGAGGCGATCACCGATGTCTCGTTGCGCAACCTCGAGCTCGACGAGTTCCTCCGGGTCGTGCTCGGCCGGGTCCGCGCTCTGTTCGGGGTGGACACCGCGACCGTGCTGCTGCACGACCCGGCCACCGGGCGCCTGACCGTCACGGCGACCGCCGGGATCGAGGAGGAGGTCCGGCACGGGGTGACCGTTGAGGTCGGTGCCGGGTTCGCGGGCCGGGTCGCGGCCACTCGCGCGCCGGTGGTGCTCGATCGCGTCGACAGCAGCACCGTGGTGAATCCACTGTTGTGGCGCAAGGGTTTGCGGGCGTTGCTCGGCGTGCCGATGCTCGCCCGCGGTGCCCTGGTGGGGGTGCTGCACGTCGGGTCCCTCACCCCGCGCGAGTTCACCGACGCCGACGCCCACCTGCTGCACCTGGTGGCGGACCGGGTCGCGTTGGCCACGCAGGCTGAGATGACCAGTTCCGAGCGGGCGGCCGCGGCAGCGTTGCAGCGCAGTCTGCTGCCGACGCGGTTCCCGGAGGTCGACGGGGTGCGGTTCTCCGCCCGCTACGTCCCCGGCGCGCCGACGGCGGTCGGTGGTGACTGGTACGACGTGTTCCCCCTGCCCGGCGCGCGGCTGGGCATTGTGATCGGTGATGTCGCGGGCCACGGCCTCGGCGCCGCGGTGGTGATGGGACGGCTGCGCAGCGCCTTGCGCGCCTACGCGCTCGACTACGACAGCCCCGCCGAGGTCCTGACCAAGCTGCACCGCAAGGTCTCCCACTTCGAGCACCCGACGATGGCCACCATCGGTTACGGCGTGATCGAGCTCGACCACGCCCGCGTCACCCTGTCCTGCGCCGGGCACCCGCCACCGGTGCTGGCCGTGCCCGGTGGGCCGAGCGTGCTGGCGCCGGTCCCCGCCGATCTGCCCGTCGGCCTGGGCATCACCGTCGAACGCGCCCGCCGGGACACCGTGCTCGACCTGCCCGACGGCGCGGTGCTGGCCTTTTACACCGACGGCCTGATCGAGCGGCGCGGCGAGTCGATCGACCCCTACCTCGCCCGGCTCGTCGAGGCGGTCACCCCGGACGCGCCGGACGCGGTGTGCGCGCAGGTGATGGCCGCGCTCGTCGGCGCCGAGCCCGCGCGGGACGACACCGCCCTGCTGGTCGCCCGGGTCGGCACCTACCCCTGACGCAGCTGGATCCCGACGATGCAGGTGTCGTCGTCGGTGTCGGAGTTGCTGTGCGTGAGCAGCCGGTCCAGCCGGTGCTCCAGCGACGGCGCGCCCTGCTCGGCGATGGCCAGCAGCCGGTCCAGGGACTCCTCGACGGTGCGGTCCTTGCGTTCGATCAGGCCGTCGGTGAACAGCAGCAGCGTGTCGTCGTCGCGGATCTCGAGGCGGTGCTCGTCGTAGTGCGGCTCGGCCATCCCGCCCAGCAGCGGGCCGGTGATCAGCGGCAGCGTGCTCGCGGTCCCGCCCGCGATCAGCACCGGCGGCAGGTGGCCCGCGCGGGCCCAGCGCAGGCTGTGGTCGGTGGTGTCGAACAGCGCGCAGATGGCCGTCGCGGTGACCTGGTCGGTCAGGTGCCGGGTGACCAGGTTGAGCCAGGTGAGCAGCTGCGCCGGACCGGCCCCGGTGGTGGCCAGGCCGCGCAGGGCGTTGCGCAGCACCACCATGCTGGTCGCCGCCTCGATCCCGTGGCCGGCGATGTCGCCCACGCACAGCAGGATCTGCTGCGAGGGCAGCACCACCGCGTCGTACCAGTCGCCGCCGACGAGGTGGCCCTTCTCGGCCGGGCGGTAGCGGACGGCGACGTCGAGGTTCGGCGCCCGCACGGCGCTCTGCGCGGGCGGCATGATCGCGTGCTGCAGCTGCAGCGTCAGCCGGTTGCGCTCCACCGCGAGCTGCTCGCTGTGCGCCAGCTGCTCGCGGGTGGCCGCCAGCGCCACCTCGGTCCAGTGCTGGGCGGAGATGTCCTGGTACGCGCCGCGGACCGCGAACGCCCCCGGGTGGCAGTCCGGGACCGGCTCGGCGATCACCCGGATGTGCCGTGACACCCCGTCCGAGCGGCGCAGCCGGAACGCGGTGGACGCGGGTTTGCCGTGGTGCAGAAGGGTTCGCAGGAACCGGCCGATGCCGACCGCGTCATCGGGGTGGGCGTGGTCGGCCAGCTGCTCCAGCGGCACCGGGTCGGCGTCGACGGGCAGCCCGTAGAGGCCGAACAGCTCGCTGTTCCAGGCGATCTCGCCGGTGCCCAGGTTCTCCTCGAAGCCGCCGATGCGGCCCAGCCGCTGCGCGTGCTCGATCAGGGTGGCCAGCTTGGCCGCCTCGTCGGCCACCCGCCAGACCAGCAGCACGGTGCCGCGGTGGTTGGTGATGCTCAGGCCCGCGGCGGCGCTGAGCGGCACCTGGCCGACCAGGGTGCTGACCGGCATCCGCTCGGCCCGGAACGGCTCGCCGGTGGCGTGCACCCGCTCGACCCGCTCGAAGACCCCACCCGGCTCGGCGGCCATCGGGTAGGCCTCCAGCAGCAGCGCGCCCATCACCTGCGCGCGGGTGCGCCCGCCCAGGTCGGTGAAGCTCTGGTTGGCGTACTCGATGCGGAAGTCGACCAGCGCGTCGGTGTGGTCGAGGTGCGGGCGCAGCAGCAGCGCGGGGTCGTGCAGGCCGTCCACCAGGGCGACCAGCTCGCCGCCGGGCGCGGGCGCGAGCGGCGCGGGGTCGACCGGGACGTCCAGGGTCCGCGCGCACAGCTCGGCCAGCGCGACCAGCTGCCGCTCGACCTGCGGCTCGGGCTCGTCGATCGGGGTCGGCCAGCACACCTCCAGCACGCCGAGGACCCGGCCGCCGACCGCCGCCGGGACGGCCACCCGGCCACCGGGGGCGTCCCGGTGCCCGATCGAGGGCAGGCCCGACTCGGCGAGCGACCGGTACCAGACCGGGCCGCGGGCGACCAGCGCCGCCCGGGCGGGTGTGTCTACCCCGGGTGGCACGTGCCGCCACCGCCTGCCCTCCTCGGGGTCGAACCCGGCCCGGCCCGCGAGGGTGAGCGTGGCGTCCGCGCCCACCAGCCACACCGCCACGGCCGTGGCGCCGAGCTGCCGCAGCGCGTTGGCCAGCAGCGACTCGGCCACCGCCTGGGTGTCGGCGGCGGCCAGCACGCCGTTCTCCGCGGTCCGCAGCCGCACGGTCCGCGCGTCCGGCCTGGGCCTCGGGGTGCCCTCGTCCGCCGCCGCGCGGGCGAGGGACTCCCGGGCGGCCGCGGTCAGGTCGTCCTGCGCGGCCTCGTCGATGATCTCCGCGGCCAGCGCGGGCCGGGACCGGCCGGTGCGCGCGGCCAGCTCGGCCAGCTGGGCGGCGGCCGCCGCCGGACCGCAGCGCAGCCGCTCGACCAGGATGCCGGTGGCGAGCTCGACCAGGCCGCGCCGCTCGGCGGCGGCCTCGGCCTCCCGGGCCCGGGTCCGCAGCCGCTGCACCGTCGCGGCGAGCCTGCCCAGCGCGTCGACCCCCCGGTCGGGCGGCGCGGGTCTGTCGTCGCTGGTGAGCGCGCGGGTATCGGGCGAGCTGTCCACGGGTGTCCTCGTCGGGGTGGCGGTCCTGCGGTGGTCAGTGCCGGGCGATCCAGCGGTGCACGCGGGCCATCAGGTCGTCGGCGTCGAGCGGTTTGGTGACGTAGTCGGTGGCGCCGGTGGCCAGGCTCTTCTCCCGGTCGCCGGGCATCGCCTTCGCGGTCACCGCGATGATCGGCAGGTCGGCGTGCGCGGGCATGGCGCGGATCGCCGTGGTCGCGGTGTAGCCGTCCATCTCCGGCATCATCACGTCCATCAGGATCAGGTCGATGTCCGGGTGCTCGACCAGCTCGTCGATGCCCTTGCGGCCGTTGTCGGCGTGCAGCACCCGGATGCCGTGCAGCTCCAGGATGCTGGTCAGCGCGAAGACGTTGCGCGCGTCGTCGTCGACCACCAGGACCTTGCGCCCGGCCAGCGGGCCGTCCACCCCGGGCACCGGCGCTGGGGCCGGTTCCTCGACGGCGCGCACCAGCGGCAGCACGTCCTCGGGACCGTCCGCCGACAGGTGCAGGGCCAGCCGCTCGCGCAGCTCGTCCAGGCTGGACAACAGCTCCAGCGGCCCGCGGCCCGCCCGGTCCCGCAGCGCCCGCTCCTGCTCGGCGTCCAGGCGCCTGCCCGCGTAGGCCAGCACCGGCATCGAGCGCAGCGCCGGGTCGGCGTCCACGTCGCGCAGCAGCGCCAAGGCGGCGTTGTCGGGCAGGTCCAGCTCCAGCGCCACGCAGTGGAACGCGCCACCGGTCAGCGCGGCGCCCGCCTCCCGGGTGCCCACGGCGGTGACCACCTCGATCGGCGCGTGCTGCTCGGGCACGTCGACCACCGCGCTCTGCGCGACCAGCGACAGCAACCCCTGCGGCCGCTGCTCGACCACCAGCAGCCTGCGCGGCACCCCGGGCGGCGGCGCGGGCACCCCGGTGACCGCGGCGGCCAGCTCGGCCGGGCGGGCCTCGAAGTCCGGCCTGGTCACCGGCAGGTAGAGGGTGAACACGCTGCCCTGGCCGGGCACGCTGCGCGCGGTGATCGCGCCGCCGAGCAGGTGCGCGATCTCCCGGCTGATCGACAGGCCCAGCCCGGTGCCGCCGTACTTGCGGCTGGTGGTGCCGTCGGCCTGCTGGAACGCCCCGAAGATCGACTCCAGCTGCTCGGCGGCGATGCCGATGCCGGTGTCGCTCACCCGGAACGCCACGATCGGCCCGTACCGCGCGGCGTTGGCGGGCAGCTCGGTGGCCGCGGCCAGGCCGATGGTCAGCTCCACGTCGCCGGACTCGGTGAACTTGACCGCGTTGGACAGCAGGTTGCGCAGCACCTGGCGCAGCCGGGAGTCGTCGGTGAGCAGGTGCTCGGGCACGTCTTGGCCGATGGTCACCCGGAAGCCCAGCCGCTTCTGCGTGGTCAGCGGCCGGAAGGTGGCCTGCACGTAGTCGAGCAGCTGGCGCATCGGCACCCGCTCCGGGGTGACGTCCATCTTCCCGGCCTCCACTTTGGACAGGTCGAGGATGTCGTTGATCAGCTGCAGCAGGTCCGAGCCCGCCGAGTGGATGATGCCCGCGTACTCCACCTGCTTGGGGGTCAGGTTGCGGTTGGGGTTCTGCGCGAGCAGCTGGGCCAGGATCAGCAGGCTGTTGAGCGGGGTGCGCAGCTCGTGGCTCATGTTGGCCAGGAACTCCGACTTGTACTTCGAGGCGAGCGCGAGCTGCTGGGCCCGGGTCTCCAGCTCCTGCCGCGCCTGCTCGATCTCCAGGTTCTTGGTCTCGATGTCCCGGTTCTGCGCGGCCAGCAGCGCGGCCTTCTCCTCCAGCTCCGCGTTGGAGCGCTGCAGTTCCTCTTGGCGCACTTGGAGTTCCTGCGACTGCGCCTGCAACTCCCCGGTGAGCCGCTGGGACTCCTGGAGCAGCTCGTCGGTGCGCGCGTTGGCCACGATGGTGTTGACGTTGACGCCGATGGTCTCCATCAGCAGGTCCAGGAACGCCTCGTGCACCGGGGTGAACCGGCGCAGCGAGGCCAGTTCGAACACCCCGAGCACCTGGTCCTCGACCAGGATCGGCAGCACCACCAGGGCGGTCGGGTCGGCACTGCCCAGTCCGGAGGAGATCCGGACGTAGCCCGGCGGTACGTCCTGCACCGCGATCGCGCGCCTGCTGCGCGCGGCCTGCCCGACCAGGGACTGCCCCGGGGCGAACCGGCGGGCCTCGGTGCCCGGCGGGTCGGCGTGGCCGTAGGAGCCGATCAGCCGCAGCGCCATCCCCTCGGCGCCGTCCTCGGCCAGGTAGAAGCCGCCGTACTGGGCGCCGACCAGCGGCACCAGCTCGTCCATGATCAGCTCGGCGACCACGTGCAGGTCCCGGTGGCCCTGCATCAGCCCGGAGATCCGGGCCAGGTTGGTCTTGAGCCAGTCCTGCTCCTGGTTGGCCTGGGTGGTCTCGCGCAGCGACCCGACCATGGAGTTGATGTTGTCCTTGAGCTCGGCCACCTCGCCGGAGGCGTCCACGCTGATCGAGCGGGTCAGGTCGCCCTCGGCGACCGCGCTGGTCACCTCGGCGATCGCGCGGACCTGGCGGGTGAGGTTGCCCGCGAGGTCGTTGACGTTCTCGGTCAGCCGCTTCCAGGTGCCGGACACGCCCTCGACCTCGGCCTGACCGCCCAGCCGGCCCTCGGTGCCGACCTCGCGGGCCACCCGGGTGACCTCGGAGGCGAACGAGGAGAGCCGGTCGACCATGGTGTTGATGGTCGTCTTGAGCTCCAGGATCTCGCCGCTGGCGTCGACGTCGATCTTGCGGGTGAGGTCGCCCTGGGCGACCGCGGTGGTCACCTGGGCGATGTTGCGGACCTGGCTGGTCAGGTTGTTCGCCATCGAGTTGACGTTGTCGGTCAGGTCCTTCCAGGTGCCCGCCACGTTGGGCACCCGCGCCTGGCCGCCGAGCCTGCCGTCGGTGCCGACCTCGCGGGCCACCCGGGTGACCTCGTCGGCGAAGGCGGAGAGCGTGTCGACCATGACGTTGATGACCCCGGCCAGCGCCGCGACCTCGCCCTTGGCCTCCACGGTGATCTTCTGCGACAGGTCGCCGCGGGCGACCGCGGTGGCCACCTGGGCGATCGAGCGCACCTGGCCGGTGAGGTTGGAGGCCATCACGTTGACGTTGTCGGTCAGGCCCTTCCAGGTGCCCGACACCCCGCGCACGGTCGCCTGGCCGCCGAGGTTGCCCTCGGTGCCGACCTCGCGCGCCACGCGGGTGACCTCGTCGGCGAAGGCGGAGAGCTGGTCGACCATCGTGTTGATGGTTTCCTTGAGCTCGAGGATCTCGCCGCGGGCGTCGACCCGGATCTTCTGCGACAGGTCGCCGCGGGCGACCGCGGTGGTCACCTGGGCGATCGAGCGGACCTGCGCGGTGAGGTTGTCGGCCATGACGTTGACCGACTCGGTGAGGTCCTTCCAGGTGCCGGACACGCCCTTGACGTCGGCCTGGCCGCCGAGCCGCCCCTCGGTGCCGACCTCGCGGGCGACGCGGGTGACCTCGTCGGCGAAGGCGGAGAGCTGGTCGACCATCGTGTTGATCGTGCTCTTGAGCTCCAGGATCTCGCCGCGCGCGTCGACGGTGATGTTCTGCGACAGGTCGCCCCGGGCGACCGCCGAGGACACCTGCGCGATCGAACGGACCTGCGCGGTCAGGTTGCCTGCCATGAAGTTGACCGAGTCGGTCAGGTCGCGCCAGGTGCCCGAGACGCCCTTGACGTCCGCCTGACCACCCAGGATCCCCTCGGTACCGACCTCGCGGGCGACGCGGGTGACCTCGTCGGCGAAGGCGGAGAGCTGGTCGACCATGGTGTTGATGGTGTTCTTGAGCTCGAGGATCTCGCCGCGCGCGTCAACGGTGATCTTCTGCGACAGGTCGCCCCGAGCGACGGCCGTGGTGACCTGCGCGATGTTGCGGACCTGGTTGGTTAGGTTGCCCGCCATGAAGTTGACCGAGTCGGTCAGGTCGCGCCAGGTGCCGCCGACCCCGGGCACCTCGGCCTGGCCGCCCAGCCGCCCTTCACTGCCGACCTCGCGGGCGACCCGGGTGACCTCGTCGGCGAAGGCGGAGAGCTGGTCGACCATCGTGTTGACGGTCTCCTTGAGCTCCAGGATCTCCCCGCGCGCGTCCACGTCGATCTTCTGCGACAGGTCGCCCTTGGCCACCGCCGTCGCCACCTGGGCGATGTCGCGCACCTGGGTGGTCAGGTTTCCCGCCATCGCGTTGACCGAGTCGGTGAGGTCGCGCCAGGTGCCCGAGACGCCCTTGACGTCGGCCTGGCCGCCGAGCCGCCCCTCGGTGCCGACCTCGCGGGCCACCCGGGTGACCTCGGAGGTGAACAGCGAGAGCTGGTCGACCATGCCGTTGAACACCGAGGCGATCTCGCCCAGCAGCCCGTCGGCGTCGTCGGGCAACCGGGTGCCGAAGTCCCCGTCGCGCACGGCGGTGAGCCCGGCCAGCAGCTGGCGCAGCTGCGGCTCCCGCACCTCACCGATCCCGCCGATCCCGCCGGGTTCCCGGTCGACCCTGTCCACGTGCGTGTCGGTCATCGTTTGGCCCTCGTCCGCGCGGTCCGCTGGAAATCCGCACTACCGTACCGATGCCCGCTACCTCGACGCGCCCACCGAGCGCGCCGGGGGCCGGGGACGTGCGCGCGAAGCCCGCGGAAGGCGCCCGGGCTTCAGCAAACTGTCCTTTTAGGACAGGCGCGACCGGGTGGCGACCGGGGGCGGCTCACGGGCGCTTCGTGCCGCGAGCGGCCTTGACCTGTAGTGTTCCTGCGGGGAGCACGAGCACGGCCCGGTTCGGAGGAACAGCGCGATGGCGCCACCCAGTCCCCCTGAGGGAGCCGACAGCGCGCAGGTCGCCGACGACCCGGACACCGGTACCGAGCTCACGGTCCGCGTGGTCGCCCTGGCCGAACACCTGCCCGGCGTCCGCGCCAGGCTGAGCCGGTGGTTGCGCGCCCGGCAGATCCCCGAGCGGGTCAGCGACGACATCGTCCTGGCCGCCGACGAGGCCCTGACCAACGCGATCATGCACGGTTATCAGGACACCGAACCCGGCCCGGTCCTGCTGACCGCGGCCGCCGCCGACGACGCCGTCACGATCCAGGTCACCGACTTCGGCACCTGGAAGACACCCGAGGGCGACGCCGGGACCACCCGGGGCTGGGGCCTGCCCCTGATCGAGTCCCTGGCCCGAGAACTCCGCCTGGACCGCGGTGCGGGCCGGACCACCCTGACGGCCGAGTTCGGCTTCTGACCGGGCCCCTGGGTTACATTGGCGGTTCCCGCAGGTCAGAGGAGTCGTCCGTGCCCGTCCGCCCAAGCCTGTTGCTCGTCACCGACCTGTCCTACCCGGCACGCGGCAGGCGCTACGGCGACGAAGACGTCTACCTGTCGGGCAGGCTGCGGACCTCCTTCGACGTCGCCCTGTGCCACCCACTCGACGCCGCCGCCCTGCTGACCGGCTTCGACGTCGTAATGACCCGCAACAGCGGTCCGGTCTTGCACTACCAAGAGGCGTACTCGGCATTCCGCGCGACGGCCGAGAAGAGCGGGATCGTCGTGTACAATCCACTGGGCGGACGAGGAGACCAGGCGGGCAAGCAATACCTGGTGGACTTGACCGTCGCTGGCTATCCGGTGATCCCGACAGTCGACCGGGCTGAAGATATCGCACTACTGCCGGAAGCCGAACTGTACGCCGTGAAGCCGAAGGCGGGAGCGGATTCGGTCGGGCTGGCATTCGTTCCCCGGGCGGATCTGGTGGTCGACGGCGATATCCTGGTCCAACCACGGATCGACTTCCAGTATGAGGTGTCGTTCTACTACGTGGACCACGAATTCCAGTACGCGCTCTACGCGCCGGACCCGGAACGGCGCTGGGAACTGAAACCGTATGACGCGGATGCGGCGGATCTGGCGTTCGCGCAGAGGTTCGTTGAGTGGAATACGCTGGCACACGGCATTCAGCGGGTGGACGCTTGTCGGACGGGGGAGGGGGAGTTGTTGCTGGTGGAACTGGAAGACCTCAACCCTTACTTGTCGCTCGACCTGGCACCGGAACAGGCAAGGGACAGCTTCATCAACGCGGTCATCACCTCAATCCAGAGCATGCTTGACGCCTGACCAGCAGCTTCGCGCCACGCTACCGCTTCCGTCTACCTTAGCTTCCTTTCTCTTTCGTCCACACTTCTCTCCTTCTTTCCTTTTTCCTTCTTTTCCAATTTTTTGGAACTCTCTGAATGCCGAGCCCGCTGGTACGCAACACCCGCTACGCCAGTGCTCGATTGGGTGGACTGCCTTCGTGTGGGGGAGGAGTACCGCTAAACTTGCCGTGTGGTGGGGATGCCCTTCACCCGCCCTTTTTTCGCCACCGCGGTGCTCTAGGGGCCCCGCGCGAAGGTAGTCCAGCCAATCGAGCCCCGCTCTTACTCGGGCAGCTCGTGGGGTGTGCCGCACGCCGACCTACGGTCGACCGTCTTCGGCGGCTCATCGCTGGGGCTGCCCGAGGAAAAGATAGGGGGCTCGATCTAGTGAACTCACTTCGTGCGGGGCCTTGACCTCAGGTGGTCATCGCGCCACCGTGTTCGACCAGCAGTTCGTTCAGCTTTTCGACGGGTTTGTACCAGTCGAGTGTTTGGCGGGGTCGTCCGTTGAGTTCGCGGGCGACCTCGTCGAGGTGGGCCTGGGAGTGGACCGACAGGTCGGTCCCCTTGGGAAAATACTGGCGGAGGAGCCGGTTGGTGTTCTCGTTCGTTCCACGCTGCCAGGGCGAGTACGGGTCACAGAAGTACACGGGCATGCCGGTGGCCATGGTGAACGCGGCGTGGTCGGCCATCTCACTGCCGCGGTCCCAGGTCAACG
>NZ_BSTR01000053.1 GCF_030269645.1 Actinokineospora sp. NBRC 105648
AGCCCAGCCCAGCCCAGCCCAGCCCAGCCCAGCCCAGCCCAGCCCAGCCCAGCCCAGCCCAGCCCAGCCCAGCCCAGCCCAGCCCAGCCCAGCCCAGCCCAGCCCAGCCCAGCCCAGCCCAGCCCAGCCCAGCCCAGAAAAAGGTAAGTCACTTACTTTTCATAGTCAATGGTTGTTCTATCGGGACATCTCGCCACCAATAGAAAGGTGAGTCACTTACTTTTGTGGGTGAGTGCGTGCAGGAAGCGATGTACCTTTGTCAGTCGCCGATGTCCTCGAACCAGAGGTCGGGATGCTGGGCGATGAACTCCGACATCATCCGCACGCATTGCGGGTCGTCCAGCACTGTCACTGACACGCCGTGGTCGGCGAGCCAGTCGTGGCCGCCGGTGAACGTCGTCGACTCACCGATGAGGACGGACGAGATGCCGAACTGGCGTATCAAGCCGCTGCAGTACCAGCAGGGGGACAGCGTCGTCACCATGATGGTGCCGCGATAGGACCGGCGTCTGCCCGCCGCGCGGAAAGCCGCTGTCTCGCCGTGCACCGACGGGTCGCCGTCCTGCACCCGCCGGTTGCGACCGCTTCCCCACAGCTCACCGTCCGGGCCGAACAGCGCGGCACCCACCGGCACGCCGCCCTCGGACAAGCCGATCCGGGCCTCGCCGACCGCCACCGCCAGCATTTCGTCGGTGTTCAACGACGCCTCCCGCGCAACTCAAGCGAACAAGACCGACAAATCCCGCAAGACACGGGCTGCCCATCGCGGCAACCAAGATCTCCGGCGACCCGCAGGACTCAACAAGGTCTCAGGATGCCTCACGCGACTCGGGCCACCGAGCGCACCGGCTCGCGAACACCCGGCAGGACCAGCGGGCGCGGAACTTCGACGAGATCGAGGCGGGCAGATCACCGCAGGGTGCACCTGGGCGTAGCGGGATCGTGATCACGCCCGCGCGTCCGATGGGCGTGCGCGTCGTTGTCCTGGTAGGTCTACTGGGAAGTAGATAACCGGGAGGGACATCGACATGACCGCCTACCAGACCGTGGTCGTCGGGACCGACGGCTCGGACTCGTCCTTCCGCGCGGTCGACCGCGCGGCCGCGATCGCGGCGGACGCCGGTGCCACGCTGGTCATCGCCTGCGCGTTCCAGGCCCCGGCCGGTCGGGACCTGGAACGGACCCAGGACACCCTCGGCGACGACGTCGCCTACCAGGTGGTCGGCTCGAACCCGGCCGAGGAGTCGGTGCGCACCGCCGCCGAGCGGGCCCGGCGGGCGGGGGCGGTGAAGATCGACACGGTCGTGGTCGACGGCGACCCGGTGCCCACGCTGGCCAGGGTCGTGGCCGAGCGCGGCGCTGACCTGCTGGTGGTCGGCAACCGCGGGCTCAACACATTGACCGGGCGCATCCTGGGCTCGGTGCCCGCCGAGGCCGCGCGCAAGTCCGGTGTGGACGTCCTGATCGTGCACACCACCTGACCGCGATGGCCGAGAACGACGAAGACACCCTGGCCGCCGCCCAACGGCGCGTGGAGGAAGTGCTGCTCGGCGGTCGGCGCGAGTACACGCGCGGGGAGGTCTGCGCGAAGGCCGGGGTGCCGCTCGAGCGCGCGATGTCGTTGTGGCGGGCGCTGGGCTTCGCCACGGTCGGCGACGACGAGGTGGTGTTCACCGAGAGCGACGCCGAGACGCTGCGGATGACCGACGAGCTGATGTCGGCGGGCATCCTGGAACCCGAGCTGGCCACCGCCACCGCGCGGATGCTCGGCCAGCACCTGTCCCGACTGGCCGAGTGGGAGGTCGACGTCCTGCGCGGCGTGCTGGCGGCCAACCCCGAGCTGCTCACCGACGAGCGCCAGCTGGGCAGACTCGTCGAACGGCTGGTGCCCGACCTGGAGCGGATGCACAACTTCGCCTGGCGCAGGCACCTGGCCGCCTACGCGGGCCGCGCGCTGGCCGCGCCCGGGGACATCGAGTCGCGCAGCCAGGTCGTCGGGTTCGCCGACATGGTCGGTTTCACCACCCGCACCCGGCGCGCCGACGAGGCCGAGCTCGTCCGGCTGGTCGACCGGTTCGACCTGGTCACCGCTGAGGTCGTCGCCGAGAACCACGGCCGGATCGTGAAGATGCTCGGCGACGAGGTGCTCTTCGTGGTCGACGACCCGGAACACGGCGCGGAGATCGCATTGCGCCTGCTGGAGCGGGCGGCGGCCGAGCCGGAACTGCCCGCCCTGCGAGCCGGACTGGCCTACGGCCGGGTCCTGAGCCGCTTCGGCGACGTGTACGGATCGGTGGTCAACATCGCCAGCAGGCTCACCTCAGCCGCCCGTCCCGGCACGGTCCTGGTCGACAAGGGTCTGGCCAACGCCCTGGTCGATGCCGCACACTTCACCACCCGCAGCCGCAGGCCGGTCTCGGTCCGCGGCTACAGCAGGCTCCGGCACAGCGTGCTGCGCCGGGCGGGCACCGAGCCCGCGGGCCTGGTCGACCTCGTGCAGCAGCGCGCGGCCGACCTGCTGGGGCTCGGGGTGGACGAGGAGGAGGACGAGGGGATGCCGAGCATCGAACTGCACCCCGACGACGAGCGACGCGCCCGGAAGCGGCGCAGGCGCTGATGGACAGGCTCCCCGGTCCGAGCCCTCGTGGGCGGGGCTCGGACCGGGGACGCCACTGGCACTGGTGACGTCGACCAGCACACCAGGCCGATACCGGTCGCGCGACGGCTCAACCCGGCTCGACCGCACGATGCGACGGCCAGCACGGCAGCAGCACTCGTCGTCCCCGGTCGTCCAGGTACGCCGAGGCCGCACCGGCGCGCGGACTGTCCACCGCGGCCCCGCCGTCGCGGTACTTGCCGGTCAGGAAACCCTTCGCCAGCGACCAGCACGGCAGCACGGCAGCACGGCAGCACGGCAGCACGGACAGGCTGATCACCGGGCGACTCGATCCACTCCCGTAGCGCGAATAGGCCACCGGGCCAGCCGGGAAAACCAAGGCCGGCCAGGCCAACCCAGCTGGGCCACCCAAGCGGTACGCGGCCGGTCGCGGTCGCCGGTCGCGGTCGCCGGTCGCGGTCGCCGGTCGCGGTCGCCGGTCGCCGGTCGCCGGTCGCCGGTCGCCGGTCGCCGGTCGCCGGTCGCCGGTGAACAAGCCGGGGCTTGTTCACCGCGCCGAACCGGCTGGGTGGGCCCGGCTGTCAGGGCTATCGGGCTCATCGGGCTGGCCCGAGTGATCAGGCTGACCAGGCTCGTCGGGCCGCGCGAGCGAGCCCAGCCGATCGCGCGAGCCCTCCCACCGAATCGACCAGCCCGGCTGGCAGGGCTGGCCCGGTGATCAGGCTGGCCAAACTCGTCCGCTGCGCCGGCGAGTCCACCTGATCAAGCAGGACTGCCGCGCCGGGCTGGCAAGCTGGCCGAGCTAGGTGGGCTCGCACGAGCTGGCCGATTGGTCGGGCTGGCTAGATGAGTGATTCCGTGAAGGTGGTGTGAGGCGGGGCTGGTTCACCGCGTGGGTAGGAGGGTGTTCAAGATCAATGTGTGACGAAAGAACTGAACACCCTCCTGACCGCACTCTACGTGTTGATCGACGACCATGTCGTGCCGCCCCGCACCGGACGTGGCCGCCGACCCGAGTTGACCGACAGTGAGTTGATCACGCTGGCCGTGGCCCAGATGTTGCAGCGGTATGCCAGTGAACGCCGCTGGATCCGACACATCCACGCCGACCCCGACTGGCGGGCGATGTTCCCCGCCATGCTCACCCAGTCCGGCTACCACAAACGCCTGAAAACCGCGCAACCGTTGCTGTGCAGGGCGATCCTGACCTTGGCCGCGTGTTGCCCGTCCTGGTTCGACGACCTGTGGATCACCGACGCCACCCCCGTGCCCTGCGGCATGTCCAGAGAGACCGTGAAACGCTCCGACCTGGCCGGACACGCCGGCTACGGCTACTGCGCGTCACACTCCCGGTGGTACTGGGCCTCAAGCTCTACCTCGTCTGCGCCGGGGACGGGATGCCGGTCATGTGGTGCCTGGCCACTCCGAGAATCGGTGAACGCGAGGTGCTGGCCGCGCTGCTCGACCACAACCACCACCTCATCCGCGATGGTCAAGTTCTGTTGGCGGACAAGGGGTTCGCCGGGAAAGCCTTCAAGAATCTGACCGAGAGGATGGGGCTGGACCTGCTACGACCGGACCGCAAGGACGAGACCTACCGCAACGGCCACCTCGGCGGCGTTCGCCAGCGGATCGAGTCGGTCAACCAGACCCTCAAAGGCCATCTCGACCTCGAAGCCCACGGCGGACGCACCCCGCACGGCGTGTTCACCCGAGTTGCCCAGCGTCTGCTGGCCATGGCCACCGCGATCTGGCACAACTGGGCCACCGGCCTGACCAGCAAACGATCACTCATCGCCTACGACCACTAACACCAACTTCACGGAATCACTCATCTAGCCGGCAGGCCGGCCCAGTTGGCCCGAATGGCCGAGCTGAGCTAGTGGGCCAGACAGGCCAAGCCTTCGCCAGCGCACTGGCTCGGCAGGTCTGGGTGTCCGGTTACCTAGCCGTGAGCCATGGCAGGACTGCTGCGGTGAAGGCTTTAGGGGACTCGATCGGTGGTAGGTGTCCGACTCCGGGTAGCACCACTAGCTCCCCGGCCGTCAGTTCCGCGAGCTGCTCGCCCAGCGCGGCCGGCATCAGGCCGTCAGCCTCGCCGTGCACCACCAGGGCGTTCAGGTCCAGTGCTCGCAGTGTCTCCACCGAGTCCGGGCGGGCCGCCATCGCTCGCTGGGCCCAGGCCACCGACTCCCCCGGCTGCTCTTCCATCCATCCCCGCACCAAACCCGCGGCGGACTGGTCGGCCAGCAAATTGGGCAGCATCGTGTCAGCCAGCCAGGGCGCGATCCCCTCCCGCTCGGCCCGATCGGCCACCGCGAGCCGATTCGTTCGTGCTTCTGGGGTGTCCGCTGGGGCCTTGGTGTCCACCAGCAGCAGACCCGCGACGCGTTCGGGGGCCGCGCGCAGCATGGCCATCGCCACGTACCCACCCATCGAGCAGCCGCCGACCACCGCGCGCTCGATGCCGAGGGTGTCCAGCAGGGCGACCATGTCCGCGGCCACCACCTCCAGCGACGGCTCCGCCGAACCCAGCGGTGCGCGACCGAAGCCGCGCTGGTCGGGGGTGATCAGGTGGACGTGCGCGGACAGTTCCGCGCGCACGCCGTCCCACATCCGGGAGTCGAGGGGGAAGGCGTGGAAGAGCATCAGGGGGTGCACACGGTCATCCTGCCTCCCCGACCCGGCCCGCGCGGATGCGCTGGACCGCGTCCTCGCCCGCCAGCTCCGTGCGCGCGGAGGGGTTGGCCAGGTAGTAGCGCAGCGTGTGCAGGACCACGAGCTGGTCGACGTTCACCGTGCGCATCGACACCGCGCACAGCAGGTCGGGGCCGAAGCGGGTGGCGACCTTGCGCATCCGCTCGGCCTCCTCGCTGTGCTCGTGGGCGGCGACGCCGAGGTAGTTCTGGCTCAGCGCGCCCCGCTTGCGGCCCATCCGCAGGGCCAGCGGCCGGATCTCGGTGATCGAACCCCACGGGACCCGCACGGCCGGGCGGACCCAGTTGAGGACCACGTGCTCGGGGGTCAGCAGGATGCCGACGTCGCGCTGCTTGCGGGTGAGCGCGAAGACCCCGGCGGCGAGCAGCAGCAGGCCCAGCAGACCGAGGACGACCCCGGCCACCACGGCGAGCGTCGGGCCGCCCGCGATGAGCAGCCCGCCGGGCACGGCCATCGCCAGGCCGACCAGCACGAGCACGACACCCGCGGCCACGGCGGCGGGTCGGGAGGGCAGCAGGACCCCGGCGGCGTCGTCGGTGCGCACGACGGCGACGGCACCGGACGGGGTGCCCGCGGGGTTGGGCGTTCCGTCGGTTCGGCGCCAGGGTTGGGGACACGGGAGGGAGGCGGCCTGTTCGTCCATGATGACCATGCAAGCGCACCGGGCCACCGTCCCGCCAGCTAGGTTCGGGGCATGAGCGGCATCCGCACCGAACGGCTGAGCCTGCGACCGGTGACGGCGGCGGACCTCGCCCAGGTCACCGAGATCCAGGGCGACCCGGCGGCCGCCCGGTTCCGCCCCGGCGGGGCGAACACCCCGGACGAGTCGGCGAGCCAGCTGGTGGCCTGGGTGGAGCACTGGCGGGCGCACGGCTTCGGCTACTGGGCGGTCGAGGTCACCGCCACCGGCGCGCTCATCGGGCTGGGCGGGCTGCAGCACAGCGAGTTCGACGGCGAGCGCTACCTGAACCTGTACTACCGCTTCCGGCCCAGTTCCTGGGGCCACGGGTACGCCCCGGAGATGGCCAGGGCCGCGATGGACCTGGCCGCCCGGCAGCTGCCCCGGCTCGCGGTGTGGATCGTCACCACGGTGGAGAACACCCCGGCGCGGCGGGTGGCCGAGAAGCTGGGGTTCACCGAGTTCCGCGAGGGGATGTACGCGGGCGCGCTGTCCCGCTTCTACCAGTGGCGCGGCAGCGGCAGCTCGACCTCGGGCGCCACCAGCTCGACCAACGAGTCCAACGCCTCCTCGGCGTAGCCGACGAACAGGTGCTTGGCCCCGGTGAACTCGATCACCTCGGCCTGCGGCACGGCGGCGAAGCGCTCGCGGGCGGCGGGCGGGCGCAGGTAGTCGTCGAACTCGGGCACCAGGCAGCGCACCGGCTTGCCCGCGGCGGCCCAGGCGGCGAGGTGCTCGGGACTCGAGCGGCGCAGCGTGGGCGCCATCAGCACGGCCCCGCGCACCCGGGGGTCGCAGCCGTGCATCAGGGCCAGGTCGGTGCCGAACGACCACGCGGCGAGCCAGGGCGCGGGGAGGTCGGCGACGAAGTCCAGGGCGGCGCGCACGTCGGCGCGCTCGGTCACCCCGTCGCCGTGCTCGCCCTCGCTGGCGCCGGACTCGCTGGCGGTGCCCCGGGTGTTGAACCGGAAGGTGGCCAGCCCGGCGAGCGCGGGCAGCCGGGCGGCGGCCTTGCGGATCAGGTGGGTGTCCATCGAGCCGCCGCCGAGCGGGTTCGGGTGCAGCAGCACGACGGTGGCGCTGGGCTCGCGGTCGGCGGGCAGGGCCAGCTCACCGGCCAGCCGCAGGCCGTCCGCGGTTGTCAGGGTGACGATGGAGCGGCGGGCGGGGAGCAGGGTGTCCGGGCCGATTCTGCGCACCGGCCCAGTCTGTCACCGGCCCTGGTTCGCGGGCGCCGGGTGGGACCGGCAGCACGAACTCAGCCTCCGACTAGAAGGGCACGTGCCCTGCCGGGGTCCGATGTCACGCCCACCAGCCGGACCGCGGGCAGCGATCACCGGCGCCGGGTGGGGCCGCGCCTGCCGCGGGCCGACCAGCAGCCGGGGTGCCAGTGCCTGCGGTCCTCGACGGTGCCGAACTCCTCGGCGGGCCAGGCCACCACGTGCGGGGTGCCGGGGCGGATCTCGTGGTCGCAGCCGGGGCAGCGGTAGAACTTGGTCGCCTGCGCGCCGGGGATGCTGCGCACCAGCCAGTCGCCGTCCGGGCCGGACTCCACCCGCTGGTTCGCCGCGCCGCCGAGCGGGCGCGCCTCGGCGTCCGGCCTGGGTCGGTTGCGGCGGGGCACGGTGCAGCAGGTTAATCGTGCGCGGACCCGCGTCCTACTGGGTGGGCGGGTGCAGGCTCATCGGGCCGTAGACCTCGGCGCCGCCGTCGAGCAGCACGACCTGGTGCACGCCGGCCGCGAGCAGGTCGGCCCACTCGGCGCCGAACCACTCCTCGGCCTCGGCCTGGTCGTCGAAGGTCAGGTCCGGGCCGGTGACCGGGGTGCCGGACCCGTCCTCGTAGCGCCAGCGGAAGCTCACGCCGTCAACGGTAGCGTGACCAGGCGTGGACAAGACGCTGGTGCTCGGCGGGGCACGCTCGGGCAAGTCGGCGCACGCGGAGGGGCTGCTCAGCGGCCCGTCGGTCTACCTCGCCACCGCGCGCCGCGTCCCCGGGGACACCGAGTGGGACGCGCGCATCGCCACCCACATCGCCCGCAGGCCCAAGACCTGGCTGACCGTCGAGGCGCCGGACACCGACACCGTGGTGGCCGCCTTGGCCGCGCCGGAGCTCCCGGTCCTCCTCGACGACGTGGCGACCTGGCTCACCGGTGTGCTCGACGACGCGGGCGCGTGGGAGAGCGCGGACCTGGACCGGCCGCGCGCGGAGGCGATGCGGCTGGTGGCGGCGGTGCGGGCGTGTCCGGCGCCGGTCGTGCTGGTGTCCGCGGAGGTCGGGCTGGGTGTGGTTCCCGGCACCCGCTCTGGCAGGCTCTTCCGGGACGAGCTCGGAGCGGTCAACGCCTCCCTGGCCGAGGTCTGCAGTGACGTGCTGCTCCTGGTCGCGGGTCTGCCGCTGCGGCTGAAATGAGCGATTCGCGGAGGTATCCCGGGTGAGCACCGACTTCCCCCACATCCCGACCCCGGACGCGCCCACGCACCGGGAGACCGTGGCCCGACACCTGCGGCTGACCAAGCCCGCGGGCTCGCTGGGCAGGCTGGAGGAGCTGGGCGTGTTCGTGGCGGCCTGCCAGGGCCAGTGCCCGCCGCGGCCGTTCGCCCGGCCCCGGGTGGTGATCTTCGCGGGCGACCACGGCGTCGCCGCGCACGGCGTCTCGGCCTTCCCCAGCGAGGTCACCGCGCAGATGGTGTCGAACTTCCTCGCCGGGGGCGCCGCGATCAACGCGATGGCCGCCACGGCGGGGGCGACGGTGCGCGTGCTGGACCTGGCCGTGGACACCGACGACGCGTACCCCGAGGCCGTCACCGCGCACAAGGTGCGCCGCTCGTCCGGCTCGATCGACCGCGAGGACGCGCTCACCGACGCCGAGGTCGTCGCGGCGATCACCGCGGGTCGGGCGATCGCCGACGAGGAGGTCGACGGCGGCGCCGACCTGCTGATCGCCGGGGACATGGGGATCGGCAACACCACCCCGGCCGCGGTGCTGATCGCCGCGCTGGCGGGCGCCGAGCCGGTGGCCGTGGTCGGCCGGGGCACCGGCGTCGACGACCAGGGCTGGATGCGCAAGGCGGCCGCGATCCGCGACGGCCTGCGCCGCGCGCGGAAGGTGAGCGCGAACCCGGTCGCCCTGCTGCGCACCGTCGGCGGCGCCGACATCGCCGCGATGGCCGCGTTCCTGGCGCAGGCGGCGGTCCGCAAGACCCCGGTGATCCTCGACGGCCTGGTCTCCGGCGCGGCGGCACTGGTGGCCGAGGAACTGGCCCCCGGCGCGTCGGAGTGGTGGGTCGCCGGGCACCGCTCGGTCGAGCCCGCGCACGCGCTGGTGCTCGAACAGCTGAACCTCAAGCCGATCCTGGACCTGGACCTGCGCCTGGGCGAGGGCACCGGCGCCGTGGCGGCACTGCCGCTGCTGTCCATGGCCGCCCGCGTCCTGGCCGAGATGGCGACCTTCGACGACGCCGGGGTGAGCGGCCGAACCATCCCGCTCCCGGAATTGAAGGTCAAGAACGGCGGCTGGCGATAACCGGCCTGCGGTTGGCACTGTCCTGGCTGACAGTGCTACCAATCCGGGTATCCGACGCCGACGCGGTGGACCCCCGGAACACGCGGCGCGCCATCACACTCGCACCGCTTGTGGGCCTGCTACTGGGCTTCGCAGCCGTGGGCGTCCTGTTCGGAGCACACCTACTGGGCCTACCCGCACTACTCGGCGGCGTCCTGACGGTCGGCTTCCTCGCACTGGCCACTCGCGGAATGCACCTCGACGGCCTGGCCGACACCGCTGACGGACTGGGGTGCTACGGCCCACCAGAGCGCGCGCTGGAAGTAATGCGCTCCGGCGGCGCCGGACCATTCGGCGTGGTAACGCTGCTGGTAGTACTCGGCGCCCAGGCTGTCTCCTACGCCGCACTGGTACCACAACGATGGGGCGCGGTGGTGCTGGCGATCGTGGCAGGACGCGCGGCATTCACCGCCTGCTGCGTGCGGGGTGTCCCAGCCGCTCGCCCTTCGGGACTGGGAGCCCTGGTCGCCGACTCACAACCCCCATGGATCCCGGCGGCCTGGCTGACCATCCTCTTGGGAGTGTCCACCCTGGTCGTTCCAGGTCATTGGTGGCTAGGCCCAACAGGAGTGGCAATAGCAGCCCTCGTTGTCCTGACCCTAACGCGGCACACCCAAAAACGCTTCGGCGGAATCACCGGCGACGTACTAGGCGCTACCAGCGAACTAACCACGGCAACAATCCTCATCGCATGCACGGCCACCCTTTAGCGGCCAACGCCACCCACCACAACCACCACCCACCGACCGCCACCCGGCAACCAAACCCGCTGCCTGCGACCAGTCCCCGCCCTGCATCCCATACGCAGCCCAAAACACGGGCCGGGGTTGGGTGTCAAGGCATCTTTCCCGCCTTGACACCCAACCCCGGCCCGTAGTCACAATTGTGCGTAAGGGAAGCAGGCAGCCACGAACGCACTCAGAGAGTCGTCAACCAACCCCGAGAGTCAACACTCTCCCCACGCTGCAACCGAGTAAGGCTCTCCCGCAGCTGCGAGGTGATAGGCCCAGTCACCCCACCACTGATGTCAAAGCTGCCCTCAGCGTGCTTCACATGCCCCACCGGCGTGATCACCGCGGCCGTCCCGCAGGCGAAGACCTCGGTCAGCTCCCCCGACTCCGCCTTCTTCTCCCACTCCTCAGTGGAGATCCGGCGTTCCTCGACCCCGTACCCGAGGTCGGCGGCCAGGGCCAGCAGCGAGTCGCGGGTGATCCCCGGCAGCAGCGCCCCGGACAGCTCCGGGGTGACCACGCGGGCGTCGGCGCCCGAGCCGAGGACGAAGAACAGGTTCATCCCGCCCATCTCCTCGACCCAGCGGCGCTCCACCGCGTCCAGCCAGACGACCTGGTCGCAGCCCTGCTCGGCGGCCTGGGCCTGGGCGATCAGCGAGGCCGCGTAGTTCCCCGCGAACTTCGCCGCGCCGGTGCCGCCGGGGGACGCGCGCACGTACTCGGTGGACAGCCACACCGTGACCGGCTTGACCCCGCCGGCGAAGTAGGCGCCCGCCGGGGAGGCGATGGCGACGTAGAGGTACTCGTCGGACGGGCGCACGCCCAGGGCGGCCTCGGTGGAGATCATGAAGGGCCGCAGGTAGAGCGACTCCTCGGCCTGCTCGGGCACCCAGCGCTCGTCGGCGGCGACGAGCTCGCGCAGCGAGGTCAGGAACAGCTCCTCGGGCAGCTCGGGCATGGCCAGCCTGCGCGCGGAGGCGTTGAAGCGGGCGGCGTTGGCCTCGGGCCGGAACGAGGCGATGGTGCCGTCGGGCTGGCGGTAGGCCTTGAGGCCCTCGAAGATGGCCTGCCCGTAGTGCAGGACCATCGCCGACGGGTCCAGGGTGATCGGGCGGTAGGGCTCCAGCTTGGCGTCGTGCCACCCGTTCGCGCGGGTGTAGCGGATCGTCACCATGTGGTCGGTGAAGAACTGCCCGAAGCCCGGCTTGGCAAGTACCTCCGCGACCCGCTCCGGGGTCGCCGGGTTCGGGTTGGGGGTCCGTGCGAACGGCGTAGGCGTCATGGGAAGACGGTATCTCCCGATCCGCCTCGGGAAAATCGGTATCCCGAGGATCGGACGACCAACTACCTGGGGTGACCCCCGGCGGACACCCGGGAGCCGCGTCGGGCGTACGCCGCGCACAACGCCGTGCCCACCCCGAGAACCGCGAGCGCGCCCAGCAGGGAGGTCAGGCTGATGTTGACCCCGACGATCACCGACAGCGCCAGGCCGCAGCACCCGGTGCGCACCCAGGTGGACCGCTCGACCCGGCACAGCTGACGGGCGGCGGAGTTGACGAAGGCGTGCGCGCCGAGCACCAGGGTGGCCGCGAGGGCCAGTGCCGTGGTCGGGCTGAGCACCAGCGCCACCGCTGCCATCGCCGCGGCGCAGAGCACGGGCCCGCGGGCGACGCCGGGGAGTTCGCCCGCCGCGACGAGTTCGGCCGCGCTGCCCACGGCGCCCGTGAGCAGGACGTGCAGCGCCAAGACGGCGCCGACGGCGATCCCGAGGGTGAGCAGCGGGTCGATCGCGGACCCGTCGGCGGCGGCGAGGGCGTCACGCAGCGGGGTCGGGGAGAGCGCGAGCCGGGCGCCGCCGAGGTGGCGCAGCGCGACGAAGGCGACGAGCAGGTAACCGAGCCCGGCCAGCACCACCGCCACGACGCCCACGCGCGCCCGCGGCCCGCCCGCGCGCTCGGCGCCGAGGAAACCGAAGAACAGGACACCCGCGGCGGTCAGCAGCCCGGTCGGGTCGTCGGTCCCCGGGGTGCCCGCGGGCGCGGAGACGGCTTGGACGACGGGTTCGATGGCCAACCCGGTTGTCACGAACAACAATGTTGTGACGATCGTCACAAGACCAGCCACTCGGAGTAATGTAGGTGCAGGCGCAACCTTCATCGCGGCGGGCGCGACGACCACCGCGACCAACCCCGCGGCGGCCACTCCGGGCGCGCCGGGGAGCAGGTACCGCGCGGCCGCGCCCGCGACTGCGGCACCGGCCACCAGCCTGCCGGACAGGTCGAGCACACCCGCCAGCCGTCCCGGCCACTCGCCCAGCCGAGCCGTGACATGGGCCGGGATCCCGCCCGGACCGGACTGCGCGGCCAGGTCGGCGAAGGAGACCGCGGTCAGCAGGGCGACCAGAGCGGCCAGCGGCAGGGCGGCCAGGGTCCACCAGCCCGCGGCACCAGCTGCGGGACCGATCGTCAGCAACGCCCCCGCGCCCAGCGCCGCGCCGACGGCGGCGGGCACTGTAGCCCAGCTCCCCGGCGACGCCTGTCCCATCGCTGTCACGGGCACAACCGTGTCAGACACGAACCGAAATCTCCATCCGGCCGCTGGTTGAATGCGGCCCCCAACTCGTTAGCATGCGTCATTACCTGGCCGTAGGACCGGCCCCACCAGGTCCGAAAGGTCTCACGAGGACCCAGCCGGGTCACCCGAGCGATATCCCGAGGAGCACATCTGTGACCGCCCCCAAGTTGGCCCTGGCCGCCACCCCGGTTTCCGAGGCCCCCGTCGACGCCATCGTCGTCGGCACCATCCAGAACGGGTCGGGCGCGGTGCTCGCGCCGGGCAGCGAAGCGGTGGACGCGGCGTTCGACGGCAAGCTGACCGAGGTGCTCGGCGCGCTCGGCGCCACCGGCAAGGCCGACGAGATCGTCAAGATCCCCACCCTGGGCAAGCTCAAGGCCGCCGTGGTCGTGGCCGCGGGCCTGGGCAAGCCGGGCGCCGACGGCGCCGTCACCGCCGAGCAGGTGCGCCGCGCCTCCGGTGCCGCCGCCCGCGCGCTGCTCGGCAGCCGCTCGGCCGCCAGCACGCTGTCCACTGTGGACCTCCAGGGCGCGGTCGAGGGCACCGTGCTCGGCGCGTACTCGTTCACCGCCTACCGGTCCGAGGGCACCCGGCCGGAACTGGCCAAGGTGGACCTGGCCGCGCCCGCCGAGGGCACCACAAAGGACCACCGCGCCACCCTTAAGGCAGCCACCGCGATCGCCGAGGCCGTGGCCACCGCGCGCGACCTGGTGAACACCCCGCCGAACGACCTCTACCCGGCCTCCTTCGCCGACAGGGCCGCCGCGCTGGCCAAGTCGCTGGGCCTCGAGGTCGAGGTGCTCGACGAGAAGGCGCTCAAGAAGCAGGGCTTCGGCGGCATCCTCGGCGTCGGCGTCGGCTCCACCCGCCAGCCCCGGCTGGTGCGGATCACCTACAAGGGCGCCAAGGCGCGCAAGCGGGTCGCGCTCGTCGGCAAGGGCATCACCTTCGACACCGGCGGCATCTCGATCAAGCCCGCGGCCAACATGGAGCAGATGACCTCGGACATGGGCGGCGCGGCGGCGGTCATCGCCAGCGTCGTGCTGGCGGCGAAGCTGAAGTACCCGCTGGAGGTCACCGCGACGGTGCCGATGGCCGAGAACATGCCCTCCGGCGCGGCCTACCGCCCGGGCGACGTCCTGACCATGTACGGCGGCAAGACCGTCGAGATCCTCAACACCGACGCCGAGGGCAGGCTCATCCTGGCCGACGCCATCGTGCGCGCGGGCGAGGACGACCCGGACTACCTGATCGAGACCGCCACGCTCACCGGCGCCCAGGTCGTGGCGCTGGGCAACCGCACCTCGGGCGTGATGGGCAGCGACGAGTTCCGCGACCGCGTCGCCGCGATCGCCCGGGCCACCGGCGAGGGCGGCTGGGCCATGCCGCTGCCCGAGGAGCTGCGCGCGGACCTGGACTCGCGGCTGGCCGACCTGGCCAACGTGACCGGCCACCGCTGGGGCAGCATGCTCGCCGCGGGCGTGTTCCTCGCCGAGTTCGTGCCCGAGGGCCTGCCCTGGGCGCACATCGACATCGCGGGCCCGGCGTACAACGCGGGCGCCCCGTGGGGCTACAGCGGCAAGGGCGCCACCGGGGTACCGGTGCGCACCATCGCCGCGGTGCTGGCCGACATCGCCGAGAACGGCTGACGAGCGGGACCGAGCAGTGATCCACGCCGCCGCGACCGGGGTCCCCGGGCGCGGCGGCGTGGGCGTCTCAGCCCCGGCCCTCGCGCTTCTGCCTGGCCATGTAGTCGCGCATCCGCTGCGGGTAGCCGACCCTGGCCACCTCGTACACCGGGATCGACCGCTTCTTGCCGAACTCCAGCGCGCTGTCGAAGTCCGCGATCCGCCGCCGGGTCCACTCGCCGTCGTGCGCGACGAGCACCATGGTCGTGTCCGTCACGTTGGTCCGGGGCTCCACGTAGGCCTCGACGCCCTGGCGCTCACCCGCCCACTCGTCCAGGTGCGCCGTGTCCTGCTTGCTCGCCCCGCGCAGCACGCCGGGCTTCTGCCGCTTCCTGCGCAGCGAGTCGAAAACACCCACCGACGCCACCTCCGAATGTCGGTCCGCTCCTACCAGTGTCCCCGACCCGATCGGGGTACCAGCGGGTAACTCGAACAGGGGTGTAGGACACACCGGCCACCTCGCAAGCGTGCCCCACGTAGTGACAAGATGTCGTGTGGTGGCAGGCGCGGGCCGAAACCCGGCCACCACCTCGGAAGACTTTCGATGTATAGAACGTTGTCGCCTGTCGAGGAGATCCCGTGACTGACACCTCCGCTGACCTTGTGATCCTGGGTGGCGGGTCCGGTGGCTATGCCTGCGCCTTCCGCGCCGCCGAGCTCGGACTCTCGGTCATCCTGGTGGAGAAGGACAAGGTCGGTGGCACCTGCCTGCACCGCGGCTGCATCCCGACCAAGGCGCTGCTGCACGCCGCCGAGGTCGCGGACAACGCGCGCGAGGGTGACCAGTTCGGCGTGAAGTCCTCGCTGGAGGGCATCGACATGAACGGTGTCAACTCCTACAAGGACGGCATCGTCGGCGGCCTGTACAAGGGCCTGCAGGGCCTGTTCAAGGCCAACAAGGTCACCATCGTCGAGGGTTCGGGCACCTTCGTCGGGCCCAACTCCGTCGAGGTCGACGGCACCCGCTACACCGGCAAGAACGTGGTGCTGGCGACCGGCTCCTACGCCCGCACGCTGCCCGGTCTGGAGATCGGCGGCCGGATCATCACCAGCGACCAGGCGCTGAACCTGGACTACGTGCCCGAGCAGGTCGTGGTGCTCGGCGGCGGTGTGATCGGCGTGGAGTTCGCCAGCGTGTGGCGCTCCTTCGGCGCCGAGGTGACCATCGTCGAGGCGCTGCCCCGGCTGGTGCCGCTGGAGGACGAGTGGGCCTCCAAGCAGCTCGAGCGCGCCTTCCGCAAGCGCGGGATCAAGTTCAAGACCGGGGTCCGCTTCACCGGCGCCACCCAGGACGACAACGGCGTGCACGTGTCGCTGGAGTCCGGCGAGACCTTCGACGCCGACCTGCTGCTGGTCTCGGTCGGCCGCGGCCCGAACAGCGCGGGCCACGGCTACGAGGAGGCGGGCCTGAAGATGGACCGCGGCTTCGTGCTCACCGACGAGCGGCTGCGCACCAACCTGCCCGGCGTCTACGCCGTCGGCGACCTGGTGCCCGGCCTGCAGCTCGCGCACCGCGGCTTCCAGCAGGGGATCTTCATCGCCGAGGACATCGCCGGGCAGAACCCGAAGGTCATCGACGAGGCGGGCATCCCCAAGGTCACCTACTGCAAGCCCGAGGTCGCCTCGGTCGGCCTCACCGAGGCGCAGGCCAAGGAGAAGTACGGCGCCGCCGAGACGCTGGTCTACAACCTCTCGGGCAACGGCAAGAGCCAGATCCTCAAGACCAGCGGCGGGGTCAAGCTGGTCAAGGCCCCCGACGGCCCGGTGGTGGGCATCACCCTGGTCGGCGAGCGGGTCGGCGAGCTGATCGGCGAGGCCCAGCTGATCTACAGCTGGGAGGCCTACCCGGAGGACGTCGCCCCGCTGGTGCACGCACACCCGACCCAGAACGAGTCGCTCGGCGAGGCCTTCCTGGCGCTCGCGGGCAAGCCACTGCACGTGCACGGCTGACCGCCGGACGGCTCAGCCCACACCCGCAAGTCAGCCGCAGCAGGAAGAGCACGAGGAGTCTGAACAACCATGGCGTTCTCCGTTGAGATGCCCGCCCTCGGTGAGAGCGTCACCGAGGGCACCGTCACCCGCTGGCTCAAGCAGGAGGGCGACACCGTCGAGGTCGACGAGCCGTTGCTCGAGGTCTCCACCGACAAGGTCGACACCGAGATCCCCTCCCCCGCGGCGGGCGTGCTGCAGAAGATCGTCGCCCAGGAGGACGAGACCGTCCCGGTGGGCGCCGAGCTCGCGGTGATCGGCGACGGCAGCGGCGGCGGTGGCGAGAGCGCCCCGCAGGCCGAGTCCGAGCCGGAGCCGGAGCCGGAGCCGGAGCCCGCGCAGGCCGAGGAAGAGGCGTCCGCGCCCGGTCCCCAGCCGTCGGCCGACGCGCCCTCGGGCGGCAGCGGCAAGGGCACCGCGGTGACCATGCCCGCCCTGGGCGAGAGCGTCACCGAGGGCACCGTCACCCGCTGGCTCAAGCAGGTCGGCGACAGCGTCGAGGTCGACGAGCCGCTGGTGGAGGTCTCCACCGACAAGGTCGACACCGAGATCCCGTCGCCGGTGGCGGGCACCCTGCTGGAGATCAGCGCGGGCGAGGACGCCACCGTCGAGGTCGGCGGCAAGCTGGCGGTGATCGGCGACGCGGGCAGTGCCCCGGCCGAGACCCCCGCCGCTCCCGAGCCCGAGGCCCCGAAGCAGGAGGCCCCCAAGCAGGAGGAAGCGCCCAAGCAGGAGGCCGCCAAGGCCGAGGCGCCCAAGCCCGCCGCCACCCAGGCACCGGCCCCCAGCCGCGCGCCGCAGCCCGCGCAGGACACCCAGGCGCAGGACAGCCAGTCCGCCAACGGTGCCGCGCCCTACGTGACCCCGCTGGTGCGCAAGCTCGCCACCGAGCACGGTGTGGACCTCGGTTCGCTCACCGGCACCGGTGTCGGCGGTCGCATCCGCAAGCAGGACGTGCTCGCCGCCGCGGAGGCCGCCAAGGCGCCCGCGCCGGAGCCCGCCCCGCAGCAGCCCGCCGCGCCCGCCGCGAAGTCCGCGCCGAGCAAGGCCCCGGTGTCGGACACCTCGCTGCGCGGCACCACGCAGAAGCTCACCCGCCTGCGCCAGACGGTCTCCCGCCGGATGGTCGAGTCGCTGCAGACCGCCGCCCAGCTCACCCAGGTGGTCGAGGTCGACGTCACCCGGATCGCCAAGCTGCGGTCGCGGTCGAAGTCGGCGTTCGAGCAGCGCGAGGGCGTCAAGCTGACGTTCCTGCCGTTCTTCGCCAAGGCCACCGTCGAGGCGCTCAAGGGGCACCCGAAGCTCAACGCCTCGATCAACGACGAGACCAACGAGGTCACCTACCACGGCGCCGAGCACCTGGGCATCGCGGTGGACACCGAGCGCGGCCTGCTCACCCCGGCCATCCGCGACGCGGGCGACCTGAGCATCTCCGGGCTGGCGCACAAGATCGGCCACCTGGCCGACCGCACCAGGGCCAACAAGGTCACCCCGGACGAGCTGTTCGGCGCGACCTTCAACCTGACCAACCTGGGCAGCCAGGGCGCGCTGTTCGACACCCCGATCATCCAGCTGCCGCAGGTCGGCATCCTGGGCGTCGGCCTGGTCGTCAAGCGCCCGGTCGTGGTGACCGACGAGAACGGCGACGACAGCATCGCCATCCGCTCGATGGTCTACCTGGCGCTGACCTACGACCACCGCCTGGTCGACGGCGCCGACGCGGGCCGGTTCCTCAGCGCGGTGAAGTCCCGCCTGGAGGAAGGCGCGTTCGAGGGCGACCTCGGGCTCTAGCTTGTCGATCGCGAGAGGGGCCGTCCCGGTCGGGGCGGCCCCTCTCGCGTTGTCCGCCGTCACCCGGAAGTGCGGTGGCGCGGGATCTTGGGGACGATTCACCCCATGCGTGTAGTAGTCGCCGGTTCGTCCGGCCTGATCGGGACCGCGCTCGTGGCCAAGCTCCGCCGGGACGGTGACGAGGTCGTCCGGCTGGTCCGGCGCCCACCGCAGGGCCCCGACGAGCGGCAGTGGGACCCGCCCGCGGGCAAGCTCGCCGAGGACGCCCTCGACGGCGTGCACGCGGTGGTCAACCTGTGCGGCGCGGGCGTCGCGGACCGGCGGTGGAGCCAGGCGCGCAAGCAGGTGCTGCTGGACAGCCGGATCGAGCCGACCGAGGTGCTGGCCGCCGCGGTCGCCCAGCACGGGGTCCCGGTGCTGGTCAACGGTTCCGCGGTGGGCTACTACGGCGACACCGGCCCCGGACCCGCCGACGAGACGCAGCCGCGCGGTGCCGGGTTCCTGGCCGAGCTGTGCACGCGGTGGGAAGCGGCCGCCGAGCCCGCGAAGGCGGCGGGAGCGCGGGTCGCGCTGGCCCGCACGGCGCAGGTGCTCTCGCGGCACGGCGGCCTGCTCGGTCCGCTGCGCCCGCTTTTCGCGCTCGGCCTGGGCGGGAAGCTGGGCGGCGGCAAGCAGTACATGCCGTGGATCCACCTCGACGACGAGGTCGACGCGCTGGCGTTCCTGTTGCGCGAGGACATCAGCGGGCCGGTAAACCTGGTCGGCCCGAGTCCGGCGACCAACGCCGAGTTCACCCGCGCGTTCGGCCGCGCCAAGAACCGGCCCGCGCTGCTGACCGTGCCGAAGGTGGCGCTGCAGGTCGCCCTCGGCGAGCTCGCCGGGGAGGTTCTGCGCAGCCAGCACCTGGTGCCGAAGGTGTTGCAGGACAATGGGTTCCGCTTCCAGTACGACTCCGTGCAGGACGCGCTGGCGGCCACCGAGGCGCGGTGAGGCGGTCACTGGCGCTCGGCGGGCTGCTGCTGATCGCTTTCCTGCTGCTGGGCGCGGTCGTGTCCGGCCCGGCGCCGGGGATCGACGAGTTCCTGGCGAACTCGGTCGGCGCCGACTACCAGGGCACCGCCGGGCGCATCGCCTACGGCATCAGCCTGGTGCTCGGCCCGGTGCTGCCCGGGATCACCGCACTCGCGCTGATCGTCGCGGCGCTCGTGGTGCGCGGGCGGGACCCGCGGCTGATGGGTGTGCTGCTGCGCTGTGTGTTGCTACTGGCTGCGTGCCGGGCGGTGTCGCTGGTCAAGCCGTACTTCCACCGCGTCCGGCCGCGCGACTACCCGGACTTCAGCTACCCGAGTGGACACGTCGTCTCGGTCGCGTCGGTGGCGTTCACCGCGGTGGTGCTGTGCGCCTGGGTCGCGCGCGAGTGGCTGCGCACCGTGGTGATCGTCGCCGCCGCCGCGGTGGCGCTGATCGCGCTGTGCCGGATGCTGCTCGACGTGCACTGGTTCACCGACGTCGTCGGCGGCACCGTCGGCGTGGTGGCGGTCGGCCTGCTGGCCGGGTGCGCCCTGCGGCTGCTGCCCGCCGGGAGACCGACGGCGTAGGGTCGGCACCGTGAGCATCCGGGACATCTCCTGCCGCGCCGACGACACCCGACCGGTGGTCGTGCGCGAGCTCGGGACCATCGACTACCAGGCGGCCTGGGACGTGCAGCGCGAGCTGGCCCACGACCGCGCCGAGGACACCGGCGGCGACACCCTGCTGCTGCTGGAGCACCCGTCGGTCTACACCGCGGGCAAGCGCACCACCGACGACGAGCGCCCCGACGACGGCACCCCGGTGATCGACGTCGACCGCGGCGGCAAGATCACCTGGCACGGGCCGGGGCAGCTGGTGGGCTACCCGATCGTCAAGCTGTCCGACCCGGTGGACGTCGTGCAGTACGTGCGCCGGGTGGAGGAGGCCCTGATCGAGGTGTGCGCTCGGCTCGGGCTGGCCACCGGCCGGGTCGAGGGCCGCAGCGGCGTCTGGCTCGCCGCCGACGAGACCCGCCCCGAGCGCAAGATCGCCGCCATCGGCATCCGGGTGCAGCGCGGGGTCACCCTGCACGGCTTCGAGATCAACTGCGACGCCGACCTGAGCGCGTTCGACCGGATCATCCCGTGCGGCATCCGGGACGCGGGCGTCACCTCGCTCACCGCGGAGCTGGGTCGCCGGGTCACCGTGGCCGAGGTGCTGCCGCTGGCCCGCGAGGCCGTGCTGGCCGCGCTGGCGGGCACGCTCCCGGTGTCCGAGCACCCGCTGGCCGAGCCGGAACCCGCCACCCCGGGCGTCACCTTCGCGCTGAGCTGACCCGCGGGTCTCAGTCGATCTTCCCGGCATCGGTCCGCGCCGGGTCGACTTGCCCTGGACCGATCTTGGCGACCGCCAGCAGCGGGTAGCCGGGGAAGCCCGCGGCCCGGGTCGTGCCCGGCTCGGGCTGCCCGGCGAACCACAGCGCCCCGGTCTCCCACACGGTCCCGAGCAGGTCGACCGACGCTCCGGGAAGGCGCGCGGTGCGCGTCTCGCCGTCGGGAAGGGTGAGCACGGCGGTCGCCTCGGCGGTCCCGTCCAGTCGGGCTCTCCACGGCCCCAGCAGTGCCGAAACGGCCACCCACTCCCCCGCCTCGACGAGTCCGGGGAGCCGCAGCCCGGCCCAGCGGTAGCGGGCTTGCAGGAGCAGCAAGACACCCGCGAGCACGACCATGGCCAGCCACATCACCGCCCCGGGAACGTTGAACGGGGAGACGGTGGTCAGGAAAACCCCGCCGAGGGGTGTCGACGGCACCAAGACCGCCAGCGGGCCCAAGACGTCCAGCCGGGCCCGAGCAGCCGCCCGCCGGCTGACCTCCGCGGCCGAGACCTGTTCGACGACGGCCGCGGGTCGAAGCGGACGGGTGCGCACCACCGCGGGCCAGAACGCGTGCGCGCCGTCCACCCGGAACACGCACAGCGCACCCGCCGGACCCACCAGCCAGGCCCGGCCGGTGCGGGAGATCATCGCCCGGTGCGCGGGCGGCAGCCCGCGCACGGTGAGCGGGACGAACGCGCCGTTCTCCTCGATCTCGACCACGGTGGACTCCCACCCCACGCGCACCACCCGCGTGGTGACCGGCCGCCAGGCCTGGGTGGTGAGCAGTTCCGCGCCCCGGGGCACCCAGCCGATCTGGCGCCAGACGAGGACCGAGGCCACCAGGCTGCCCACCAGCACCACCGCCCACGCGACGCTGGCGGCGAGGGTCCGGCCGCCGATCACCAGGAGCACCAGCGCGATGGAGTACAGCGGGACCTGGAGCACGAGCATCGGCCCGAGCCGCAGCCACCGGTGCCTGCTCCGGTGTCCACTCAGAATCACCTCGGTGGTCGGGTCGCCCGCGGCTGGCCGGTCCGTCGCCGGGTCCGGCACCACCCCGATGTCCGTGCCGGTGTCCGCCATCGTGTTCCCCCCGTGCTCCCCAAGTTCGCCGCGCCGCCGAGATGATCCTCCCACCGGGGCACTCCGTCAGGCGGAGATCTTCGCGACCGCCAACATCGGGTAGCCGGGGAACCCGACAGCGACCACCTCGCCCGGGACCGGCGCCCCCGCGACCCACAGCGCGCCGGTCTCGGCCACGGCGCCGAGCAGGTCGACCGTGCCCGCGGCCAGGGACGCGGTGCGGACCGAGCCGTCCGGCAGCCAGAGGGTGAGGGTGACCGCCACCGTGCCGTCCGGCCGCGCGGTGGCGGGGGCGGCGAGCGCGCGCACCTGCGTCCACGGCCCGGCCTTGATCAAACTGGGCAGCCGCCACTCGGCGAGCAGGTACCGCTTGCGCCACAACGGGGCGGCGGCCGCGATGGCTATCGCGAGGCTGACCACCAGCTCGACGAGCAGCAGGTCGGGGTCCGACACCGTCCCGAGGAAGAAGGCGCCCAGCACGAGCACGACCACCACGGGCATGGCCAGCACGAGAACCCGCTGCCGCAGCAGGGTGGCCCACCGGTGCGTGGGTTCCGCGCGGTCAGCGGCCGGGACGCGCACCGCCGTCGGCCGCTTGTCGGCCGGCACGGCGGGCCACGCCTCGTGCGACCCGGCGACCCGCAGCGCGGCCGCACCGGACTGGTCGGGCCCCACGACCCAGGCCTGGTCCTCGCGCGCCAGCACACCGCGGTGCGCCGAGCTCAGCGAGAACACCTGGAACAGCGAGGTCGTGCCCACGCGGCCGTCCGGGTCGTACTCGGTGGCCTCGACCACCGAGTACGCCTTGGCACCGCGCAGCGTGACCACCCGCGCCTGCCGCCACGGGGCCGACTCGAGCAGGTCCCGGCTGGTCCGGAGCCGTTTACCGATCTTGAGCCACTGCACCCCGGTGATGGTGAGGAGTGCGGTCAGGGCCACCAGCAGGACGAAGAAGCCGCTCGCGTCGTCGGACAGGACGAGCAGGTCGGCGACGGCGAACACGGCGAGCACGGCCGCGTTGCCGAAGGCGCGCAGCGCGACCGATCGCGGGTCGCGGCGGAGCCCGAAGAGCAGGGCGGTGGTCGGGTCGGCGAGCACGGGCCGGTCGAGCGCGGGCCCGGGCAGGACGACCCGCGAAGGTGCGGTCATCGATCTGTCTCCCCAGTGACTAACCCCGGAGCCGGCGCAGCAGGGACGCGGGCTCGCGCCCCGGTTCGTCGTCCGGGCTCTCGGCAGGCGCCTGTCTGCGCATGCCGTGCAGCACTCTAATGATCGTCTGCGAGACCTCGGCACTGGCTTTCTTGGGGTCCTCGGCACCGGCGATGACCGCGGCGCCGGTCTGCAGCGCGCCGAAGAGGATGCGCGCGGTGACCTCGACCGGCAACGGGTCGATCTCGCCCGCCTCGATGAGCGACTCGATGGCGGCCCGGACGATGCCGTAGCTGAAGTGCTCCTCGGCCTCGCGCCAGCGCTCCCAGCCCATCACCACCGGGCCCTCGTGGATGGCGATGCGCTGGTAGGAGGGCTCCAGGCAGACCTTGACGTAGGCCTGCAGGCCGCTGACCGCCCGGTCCCACGGGGTGCCCGGCCCGGTGACCACCTCGCCGAGCCTGCTCATCACGGCGCGCTCGACCGCGTCGAAGGCGGCCTCGAACAGCGCCTGCTTGCCGCTGAAGTGGTGGTAGAGCGCGCCCTTGGTGACCCGGGCGCGCTTGGCGATCGCGTCCAGCGAGGTGGCCGAGTAGCCCTGCCTGGTGAACAGCGCGACGGCCGAGTCGACCAGGGCCTGCCTGGTCGACTCGCTGTAGTCCACTCGCCTCGACCGCGCTGTCGGCACGCTCACAACCATAGGACATACCGGGGGTACGTACCGGTGGTATGTTGGCCGCATCGGTTCCGTACCGACGGTATGCCGCAAACCCACGGTATGGCCGCGGTCACGGTGAGGGGAGCCCGCGGATGAGCTGGGACGACTTCTATCGCAGGCGGGACGCCCTGGACGCGGCGCTCGCGCACCTGCGGCACAACCCCGAGGGCTCGCTGCCCCTCGACGAGGTGGCCGACGTCTTCGACAGCGCGACCGCGCTGCTGCTCGCCCTGCACTACCGCTGGACCCTCAAGCTCGCGGGCCGGGTCGGCCTGGCGCAGGCCACCGCCGAGAAGGACCCGTCGGTCGACCTGGTCGACGCTGTCGCCCAGGCCTGGCGGACCACCGCCACCGAGCACCCGGTGCTTCGCCGCGTGCTCGACGCGCACCCCGAGACCGTGCGCCCGGCCGAGGAGGGCGAGTACCGGATGCTCGCGCTGGCCGCGAACCTGGCGGAGTACGGCGACTCGCGCGACGAGCTGACCCGCGTCGGTGCCGCCTTCGTCGCCTTGCTGCGCTCCGCCCCGCCGCGCGCGGCCCGTCGCCGCACCCCGGTCGACCTGCTGCGCAGGCTGGTCGCCAGCGCCTGAGCGGACTCTCAACCGGGGCTGCCTACCATCGGGTAGCACACGACCCGAGGAGGACGCGATGAGCTGGTCCGAGGCCGACATCCCGCGCCAGGACGGCAAGACCGTGCTGGTCACCGGGGCCAACTCGGGCCTGGGCCTGCGCACCGCCCAGGTCCTCGCCGAGCACGGCGCGCACGTGATCATGGCGTGCCGGTCGGTGGAGCGCGGGAAGGCCGCGCTGACCACGATCGACGGCGCCGCCGAGCTGCTGGAGCTGGACCTGGCCGACCTGGCGTCGGTGCGCAAGGCCGCCGCCGAGGTCCGCGAGCGCACCGGCGACCACCTCGACGTGCTGGTCAACAACGCGGGCGTGATGGCCACCCCGCGGGCCGCCACCGCCGACGGCTTCGAGCTGCAGCTGGGCACCAACCACCTCGGCCACGCCGCGCTCACCTGGCTGCTGATGCCCGCCTTGCGCGAAGTCCCGGGCGCGCGTGTGGTCACCCTGTCGAGCATTGCCCACCGAGGCAGCGGCCTGGACCTCGACGACCTCAACTTCGAACGGCGCCGCTACCGGGCGGGCGCGGCGTACAGCCAGTCCAAGCTCGCGAACCTGGTCTTCGCCGTGGAGCTGCACCGCCGGGCCACCGCGGCCGGGCTGGACCTGGTCAGCGTGGCCGCGCACCCGGGGATGACCGACACCGAGCTGGCGGGCAACTCCGCCCGGCTGCGCGCGAGCGGTCCGCTGGGCCGGGTCGTCACCGCCGTGGTGGACGTGGGGAACAAGCTGATCACCCAGTCGCTCGCCCGCGGCACCCTGCCCCAGCTCTACGCGGCGACCGCGCCGGACGTGCGCGGCGGCGAGTACTTCGGGCCCACCGGCCCGGCGGAGATCTTCGGCGCTCCGGGGCGGGCGAAACCGCGGGCTGCCGCCCTCGACCCCACGATCGGCCGGACATTGTGGGGGCGAACGGCCGATCTGACCGGTGTTTCTCCGGATCCGGCCTAGAGGCGTAGCCTGACCGTGTGACAGTCGCGCCTGAGGGTCGGAAGATGCTGCGCCTGGAAGTGCGCAACGCCCAGACACCGATCGAGAAGAAGCCCTCGTGGATCAAGACCAAGGCGAAGATGGGCCCCGAGTACCGGGAGCTCAAGGGCCTGGTCAAGCGTGAGGGCCTGCACACGGTGTGCGAGGAAGCGGGCTGTCCCAACATCTACGAGTGCTGGGAAGACCGCGAGGCGACCTTCCTGATCGGCGGCGAGCAGTGCACCCGCCGGTGCGACTTCTGCCAGATCGACACCGGCAAGCCCGCCGACCTCGACCGCGACGAGCCGCGCCGGGTCGCCGAGTCGGTGCAGGCGATGGGCCTGCGCTACTCCACGATCACCGGCGTCGCCCGCGACGACCTGCCCGACGGCGGCGCCTGGCTCTACGCCGAGACCGTCCGCCAGATCCACGCGCTCAACCCGGGCACAGGCGTGGAGCTGCTCATCCCGGACTTCAACGCCGAGCCCGACCAGCTGGCCGAGGTCTTCGGCTCCCGGCCGCAGGTGCTCGCGCACAACCTGGAGACGGTGCCGCGGATCTTCAAGCGGATCCGGCCCGCGTTCCGCTACGAGCGGTCGCTGCAGGTGATCACCGAGGCGCGCGAGTTCGGCCTGGTCACCAAGTCCAACCTGATCCTGGGCATGGGCGAGACCCCGGACGAGGTCACCGAGGCGCTGGCGGACCTGCATGACGCGGGCTGCGACATCATCACCATCACCCAGTACCTGCGCCCCAGCGTGCGCCACCACCCGGTCGACCGGTGGGTCAAGCCGGAGGAGTTCCTGGCGCACAAGGAGTCCGCCGAGCGGATCGGGTTCGCCGGGATCATGGCCGGACCGCTGGTGCGCTCGTCCTACCGCGCGGGCCGCCTCTACACCCAGGCCGTCGAGCACCGCGGCCAGCAGGTGCCGGAGAACCTGCGGCACCTCGCCGAGGCGGGCGAGTCCAGCCAGGAGATCAGCGCGCTGCTCAAGCGCTAGTAGTCCCCTGGTCTGACCCCGGGATCGGAGCACGGGTCGATCCCCGGGTTCACCCTGATCTGCCACGCTCGACAGAACGAGACAATTCGTACGCGCACCGCGGCAACCCGCCGCGGGTCCGGCGCGTCACTTCTCGCGTACTGCCGGGTGAACCCGGTCCCCGGGTCGTCCGGGGCCGGGCTTGGGTGAGGGGAACCTTGATCGTGGCCTTGCTGACCGACGTCCTCGAATGGCTCCAGGCGCTGCCGCAGCCCGCGCTCGTCGCCGCGACCGGTGGGCTCGTGCTCGCCGAGTGCACCATCGGCTTGGGCTTCATCGCCCCCGGCGAGGGTGGCCTGCTCATCGCCGCGACCACGGTCAACAGCGTGCCGCGGTTCCTGGTCCTGTGGGCGGTCGTCACCGTCTGCGCGGGCATCGGCGACTCGGTCGGCTACTTCATCGGCCGCAAGTACGGCGTCAAGCTGCGCGAGACCAAGCTGATCCAGAAGTACGGGGTGGACGGCTGGGACAAGGCCACCGACATCCTGCGCAGGCGCGGTGCCTGGGCGGTGTTCTTCGCCCGCTTCATGCCGGTGGTGCGGACCCTGACCCCCGCGGCGGCGGGGACCTCGGGTCTGCCGTACCGCAAGTTCCTCCCGGCCGTGGTGGCGGGCGCGGCCTGCTGGTCGGCGCTGCACATCAGCATCGGCGCGGCGCTGGGCGAGGCCGCCAAGCGGCTCGAGGGCGTGCTGAGCACCGGCGCGGCGGTCGTGCTGGGCGTCGTCGTGCTGGTCGTGCTGGTGATGCACCTGCTCAAGAAGCGCAAGAAGGCCAAGGCGGCGGCCGAGCCGGTCTCGATCCAGCTGACCGTGCCCACCTCGGCGTCCGGCGTCACGCCGGACGAGGACCCGGAACTCGCCACCGCCAAGTGAGCGGGCACCCGGAACACCAGGGGGTCGGCAAACGATCACCCTGGTGTGTCCGTGAGCACCGATCCGCCGTTCCGCGTCGTTGATCGGCCGTTGTCGGTCTACCGGCGCAAGAGGTTCCTCGTGCCGTTCCTGTCCGCGACCGCGGTCGCGCTGGTCGGGGTGATCACGCTGTTCGCGGGCGGGGTGGTCGCGCTGCCGTTCGACCGGGTGGTGGTCATCCGGGGGAAGATGGCCTCGAAGTCGGACTTCTTCACCGACCCCGAGGTCCAGCGGATCCTGATGGGGTACGGCCTCCAGGTCACCGTGGACAAGGCGGGCTCGCGCGACATCGCCAACGGCGACCTGGACCCGTACGACTTCGTCTTCCCGTCCGGGCAGCCCGCCGCCGACCTGATCAAGGACCGGCGCACCCGGGAACACCGGCACACCAAGGTGTTCAAGCCGTTCTTCAGCCCGGTCGTGCTCGCGACCTACCGCGAGTACGCCGAAGCGCTGCGGGCGAACGGCATCGCCACACCGCAGGGGCCGCTCTACTACGACATGCCGATGCCCGCGTTCACCGCGCAGCTGGGCCGGTTCGCGCCGTGGCGTGAGCTGGACCCGTCGCTGCGCAACGACAACCAGGTCACCGCGCAGACCTCCGACGTGTGCTCGTCGAACTCGGCGGGCACCTACCTGGGCATGGTCGCCTTCGCCGAGAACGGGAACCGGATCCCGCAGGACGAGGAGTCGGCGCGGGCGCTGGCCCGCAAGGTCAAGCCGCTGCTGACCATCCAGGGCATGCCCGGCGACGACATGGCGCGCAGCTACCTGGCGCCCAACGGCCAGACCCTCGCGCCGATCGCGGTGATCTACGAGCACCAGTTCCTGGCCCACCAGATCCGGGTGAAGCGGCAGACCGGCCGGGTCGACGACCGCCGGGTGCTGCTCTACCCGGCCGCGCAGCTGCAGGCCGTGCCCGAGCTCATCGGGCTCGACGAGGCGGGCGACCGGTTGGGCGAACTGATGACCACCGACCCCGACCTGCGCGCGCGGGCGCTGGAACTGGGCTTCCGGGTCTTCGAGGGCGATGACCCGGCCACCGCGGGCGAGTTCAGCCGGTTCCTGACCGGCGCGGGGATCCCGGTGCCCACCTCCGGCATCGGCAACACCGAGACGTTCCTCCCGCCGCTGCCGCTGCTGGAGCTCATGATCAACGAGGTCGGGCAGTGCCCGGTGCCGACGCCGTGATCGACCGCGGGCTGTGGTGGTCGGTGTGGTGGCCGTGGGTGGCGGTCTGGGCGCTGACCGCGCTGGCGGTGGTCGTGGCCGTCGGCGCGTTCGCGCTGGCCTGGTCGGCCCGGGCGCGCGCGGCCCGGACCCGGCACGTCCCGGAGATCACCTTCTACCTGCACGAGAAGTCGGTGATGGACCTCTACCGCGCGGGCGGCTACGGCGACGCGCTGCGCCGCGAGGTCGAGGTGCGGGAGGGCGCCAGCACCGAGGGCTGGTTCGGGTTCGCCACCCGGTTCTTCCGCGGCCACCGGCGGCGCACCGACGAGCGCGAGATGGTCAGCCGCTACATCACCACCGCCGAGCCGATCGAGGTGATCGGCGTGCTGATCGACGCCCTCGACGCCGCCGACGGCGTGGTGCACGTGGACCTGCGCAACCAGACCATGGTCCGCACCGGCGCGGTGGCCGCCGCCCAGGAGAAGGAGGGCTCCGCCACCGTCCGGCTGCGCCAGCTCGACGGCTACGTCTCGGTGCGCGGGGTGTTCCGGATGACCGAGCACAACGGCGGCAGGCCGGTGTTCCTGGCGCCGTTCGGCGACCCGGACGATCCTGGGGCCGGCCCGCAGCTGCGGGTCGAGTGCCACCAGGACGGCCTGCGCGACGACGAGATCCCCGAGGGCCCGTTCCACGCGCGGTGCCTGGGCAAGGTGCAGTCGTGGAACTCCGGCGAGCTGGTCGTGCGGCCGATCGCCATCTTCCAGTAGCGCTAGTCCGCTCGGCAGTGTGAATCAGTTATGGCGGTTTGAGATTACCCGGGCGGTATCGCTTGTCGGGCAACCTTTTCCCACGGATCCGCCACCCTGCCGAGGAGCCCGCCGATGTTGCTTCGCCGAGTCCTGCCCGCGATTGTCCTGGTAGCGGCCACTTTGGGGCCCGCCCCGCCGGTCGGCGCCGAGGTCGCCGCCACCGCTGACGCCGTCGCGGCGGCGCCCGCCCCGCGCGATTCCCGGGTGGTCCAGACCGGTGTCGCGCAGTCGGCGACCCGGTCGATCCAGTACGGGAACACTGGGAAGTCGTGGCGCACCGAGATCCACGAGGCGGGCGCCGCCTACGTCAAGGTGCACTTCGCACCACTGCGGCTGGTCGGCGACGACTACGTGACCGTCTCGTCCCCGGACGGTCGCGAGGTCTACACCTACTACGCCGACCGCAAGCGCGGGTCCGACTTCACCGAACACGGTGACCCCGGGTTCGCCGCGATGTCGATCGACGGCGACACCGCGGTCGTCACCCTGCACGCGACCGGGAACCGTGACGCGGCAAGGCTTTCCCGCCAGGGCTACGGTGTGCGGGTCACTCGCTACGACCGCGGTTACGGCCAGGCCGAGCTCGCCGCGCACAACCCGGTGGCGATGAGCGTGTGCGGCACGGACGCCCGCCGCGACGTGGTCTGCTACCAGTCCAGCCACCCCACCGAGTACGCGCGGTCGAACGCCGTCGCGCGGCAGCTGGTGGACGGCATCGGCTCGTGCACGGCGTGGCGGGTCGGCAACACCAACCGGATGCTCACCAACGCGCACTGCATCGAGAATGCCGCGGACGTGCGCTCCAGCGAGTTCCAGTTCGACTACCAGTGCGCCACCTGCGGCGGGGAGAACCCGCGCACCGGCACCAAGGTCAGCGGTGCGGAGCTGATCCGGATCAGCGCGCTCGCCGACCTGGACTACACCCTGTTCAGCGTCAACAACTTCGACAGCATCAGGCAGTACGGCACGCTCTACCTCGACGTGCGCGAGCCCACCGCGAACGAGCGGATCTACATCTCCGGGCACGGCGACATCAAGCCCAAGCGGCTCTCCATCTACGAGGACACCGAGGGCGGTGCCACCTGCAAGATCGACGTGGTGTCCGCCGGGGTGAACACGGGGTACCGCTGCGACAGCTCCGGGGGCAACTCCGGGTCCCCGGTGCTGGCCGGGTCGTCGCACAAGGTGATCGCGCTGCACCACCTGGGCGGCTGCCCGAACTGGGGCACCCGGATCACCCTGGTGTACAACGAGATCAAGAACGACATCGACAACACCAGCGGCATCCCCTCGCCGGGCGACGACTTCACCATCGACCCGAACCCGCGCCAGGGCTCGGTGGCCCCCGGCCAGTCGGTGGTCGTCGCGGTGAACTCGGCGGTCGTCTCGGGCAAGAGCCAGGTGGCGACGCTGACCACGTCGGGCCTGCCCGCGGGCACCACGGCCGTGCCCAACCCCAGCACCATCCAAATCGGACAGACGGCGACCCTGACCCTGAGCACGTCGGCGAGCACCGCGCCGGGGACCTACCCCATCACCATCACCGCCGCGGGATCATCGGTGACCCGGTCCACGACCTATCAGCTCACCGTCACCGGGTCGACGCCCGCGTGCCAGGGCATGGAGGTCACCAAGACCGGGACGCTCTCGACGGGCGGCAGCCAGTACCAACCCGACGGGTCGTTCTTCCAGACCACGGTCGCCGGCGCCCACCAGGCCTGCCTGACCGGCCCGGCGAGTGCGAACTTCGACCTCTACCTGCAGCGCTGGAACGGCTCCACCTGGCCAACTGTGGCGCAGAGCACGAAGACCGGCTCCGCCGAATCCCTTACCTACAACGGATCCGCGGGCTACTACCGGTACCGAGTGGCCTCGACCACCGGTAGCGGAACGTACACGCTCGGTTACAACGTCCCCTGACCTGCGGGGCGGCGCCTCCACCGGTGGCGCCGCCCCCCGAGTCCACCGGTGAACCGCGCACCCTTAGCCTTGGTGGAGTGACTTCGCTCAGATCACGTCTGGTCGCGTGGTGCGTGCTCGCGGTGGTCAGCTGGATCAACCTGGTCTCGCACGCCCCCTGGCAACGGGACGCGCACCTCAGCGCCTACGGCGACGCGCTCGAGTACTACCGGATGAGCGAGCAGACGTTCGCCCCGGTCGACAACCCGTTCGCGCTGCGCGTGCTCACCCCGTGGCTGGTGCGCAAGCTGCACCAGATCAGCGGGATCAGCCCCGACTCGGTGTGGATCGGGTTCACCTTCGTCACGACGCTGGCCGCGGTGCTGCTGTTCCACAGCATGCTGCTGCGGCACTTCAAGGTCAGCGCGTACACCGCGCTGCTGGTCGCCGGGATGCTGGCGTGCACCTTCTGGTACGCGCCGTACCTGTTCGGCAACCCGTGGCTGGTCGACCCGCTGAACAACCTGCTGTACGTGGCGGCCATCTGGCTGGCACTCGACCGCAGGCTGCTGTGGTTCACCGCGGTCGTGGTGGTGGGGACGGTCAACAAGGAGACCACCCTGCTGCTGGCCCCGCTGTACCCGCTGCTGGCCCTGGCCCGCACCCGCAAGCTCACCGACCGCTCAGTGCTGGCGGGCGCCGCTGCGACGGTCGTGGCCGCCGGCCTGTACTTCGCGTTCCGCCTGTGGGCCCAGGCCCGCATCGGCGGTGACTACGCGCTGGGGGCGGGACAGGCCAACAAGTCTTTGATGGACAACATCCGCTTCGCCCTCGCCAGCGCCAAGGGCCGCGACCAACTGGCGATCTGGAGCGTCTTCAGCTTCGCTTGGCTCATCTGGCTCTACGGCCTCTACCGGCTGCGGGTGACCAGCGGCCTACGCCACCCCCTGATCGTGACCAGCGCCTGGGTGTTCTTCTGCTGCCTGTTCGGCAGGGTGCTGGCGACCGACACCGAGCGCGTGTTCGTGATGCTGGCACCGGTCCTGCTGGCGGTCATCGCGGTTACCCTCGACCACTACGCGGGCCCCGCCCAACGCCCCTGGCTACTGGCCATCGCCGCGATGTACGTGGCCCGCCAACTGCACTGGGTCAGCGACCCGGTCACCTTCATCATCGACGTGGTCGCCTTGGGCGTCTTCGCCGCCATCGTCACCCTCACCCACCGCAACACCCGACCTGCGGCGACGATCGAGCCGGAGGGCGCGCCGAGTGCGCAAGACGTCCCCGCGGGCCGGTCAGCCGGGGTTGACCAGTAAGCACTGGTCGAAGGATAGGCAGCCGCACCCGACGCATCGGGTGAACTGGTCGCGGACGCGCCGCAGCTCCGCGATGCGGCCGTCGATGGTCGCACCCCAGCACTCCGAGGCCCGCAGCCACAGCTCGCGGGTGGGCGCGACGTCGTGCGGCAGGTAGTCCAGCACGCCCTCGATCTGCGCCAGCGGCACGCCCACGCTCTGCGAGGCACGGATGAACGCCAGCCTGCGCACCGTGCTGCGGTGATACCGGCGCTGGTTCCCGGTGGTCCGACGGCTCTGGATGAGCCCCTTGCGGTCGTAGTAGCGCAGAGCAGAGGCAGGCACGCCGCTGCGCTCGGACAACTCGCCGATGGTCAGCTCCGTGGCGACCGCTTCGGGATCCGACATGAACCCAACCTAGCTTGACTTGAACCCGGGTTTAACCACCACGCTGGTTCTCATGAGCCCACGAGACCCGACCGTCGCCCAGTGGATCCGACAGCACGCCCACCCACTGACCACAGTGGACATCCAGGCACCGCTCGACGACCTGCGCCCACTGCGCGCCATGGTCGGAGACGCCGCCGTCGTCGCCATCGGCGCCTCGACGCGACAGGCCCACGAGCTCTCGACCACCACACACCGAATCCTGCGCTTCCTGGTGGAGGAACTGCACTTCCGCGCACTAGCCCTCGAAGGCGACGACCCGGCCCGCGTCGGCCTGGACGCCTATGTGCGAGCGGGCCACGGCGACCCACGCGCGGCACTGGCCGAGGCACGCCCCTTCTGGCGCACGGAGGAGATCCTCGGCGTCATCTCGTGGATGCGCACCCACAACGAACAACACCCACTCGACCCGATCCGCTTCACCGAGCTGCCAAACCGACCCCGACCAGACCCACCGACAACCCCGGACCAGGGAAAGACCCGAGCCGACAACGTAACCAGGTGGCACGAACAGTCCGGCGACAAAATCGTCTACTGGGGCGGCATCGCCCACACGGCAGTATCCCCCGGCAGCGTGGGAGGCCACCTGCGCGAACGCTTCGGGGCCGAGTACCTGTCCGTCGCCCTGACCTTCGACCACGGCACCCTGCCCACCCCCGTACCCACCCCACCGGCGGACTACGCCGAAACAGCCCTCAACGACGCAGGCATCGGCCCATTCCTCCTCGACCTGCGCACCCCACGGCCGACCCCAGTCCAAGCCTGGCTGGAAACCCCCACCAAAACCAGACTGTTCGGCCGAACCCAAGACCCCACCCAACACCTATCCGGCGCCCCCTTCGGCACCTGGTTCGACGTAGTAGGGCACCACCCCGAAGTAACCCCCGTCCACCTCTTCCCCCACAAGAACCAATAAAGCTCCCGCACTGTCGCCCCCACCTCCACCGAACCCCTCACTTTCACCCCACCCTCACTTTCATCTCCCCCTCCCCCTCATCCAACTCCCACATCCCTCCTCGCCCAACTTCCAACTTCACATTCCCTAACCACCAACAAGCCCGCGCCAGGCCAACACACTCCCCAACAGACCACCCCTCCCCCTGCATTCCATACGCAGCCAAAACACGGCCTGTGATTGTTTGTCAAGGTACTCTTTCCCGCCTTGACAAACAATCACAGGCCGTAGTGATAATTGGCGTAGGGGATTCAGGGCCCCACGGGTGGCCACACTCCACAGGCAGCACGTACGCCCCCGGTAGCGCATACACATGGGCTGCCCAAGTAAAAGCGGGGGCTCGATCTAGTGAACTCGCTTCGTGTGGGGCCCCTAGAGCACCGCGGTGGAGAGAAAAGGGCAGGGTAAGGGCATCCCCACCCACGGCAAGTTTAGCGGCACTCTCCCCCCACACGAAGCGAGTCCACTAGATCGAGCATCCGTAACGGGACTTGCGTTCCAGCGTGGTCGGCCTAACCGCTGCGGTACCAGCGGGGCCGGGAACCTGTCGCGACCAGCGGGTTCGGGATTCCCTTACGTCCCAGCGGGGTAGGCCAAACCGCTGCGGTACCAGCGGGGCCGGGAACCTGTCGCGACCAGCGGGTTCGGGATTCCCTTACGTCCCAGCGGGGTAGGCCAAACCGCTGCGGTACCAGCGGGATCGGGTCCTGCGGCATCCCAGCGGGGTCGGGATTCACTTGCGTACCAGCGTGGTCAGGACCCTCGTGGACACCGACATGTCGGGATCCTCCTGCGTCCCGACACCCCTGCCCCCGGTCATCCGCCCTGAGCCGCAAGCCCGACCCGGATGGCTTGTTCCCATTCCCAGTGCAGTGCGTACAGTCCCGGCCCCGCGTCCGAAACAGCAAGCTGTGCACAATGCGACTGGTCTACCCGCAATTCCCCGCCGCGCGTCGCGCCCTTGTCATCGGTCATCCGCCACGCACAGCGCGTGGGCGTCGCCTGCGGGTCGAAGGAAACCTCGAAGAAGTACTCGTGCACCGGAAAGCGCAACTTGCGCTCGTAGAAGGTTGTAGGGACCTCCACGGCAGGGCACCGCACCTCGTACTCCACCATGATGACATCGCCACGCGCCAGTTCCCGGTCGAACGCCAGGGAAGCGACCAGATACCCCAGGTCCGGTAGGTATTCGGCGCTGTCGACCGAACAATGCCGTACCGGGCGAATCTCCGGCCCCTGGGAATGCGGTTGGTCCAGCGCATAGGCGACCGGCAACCGCGACACCCCGGAGCGGGCCGCGCGCAGCACCAGCCGCACCCGCAACGACCGCTCCGTGCCGTCGGCCCCGACCCGCAACAGGTCGTGCTGGCTGAGCCGGACCAGGAACTCGTCCTCGGCGTCGACCCCTCGCAGCAGCGGGAGGATCCTCGGATCACTCGGCCACACCGAAGCCGCAGGCAGCCTGCGCTGCCCAGCCCGACCCGGCCCACGAGACCGCCGCGGCCCCAGCAACAGCGTCAACGCCCCCACCGGCAGGTCAAGCACCTCTTCCAACGGCCCCAAAGCCGCCAACGACTCCCGCCGCTCCGGCCGACGCGTACCCGACTGCCAGTGGCTCAACGCGGCCACACTCACCCGGTGCCCCCGCTGCGCCAGCCGGTACCGGATCCGCTCCAGACCCAGACCACTGCGCTGGATGGCCGCCCGCAGCACCCGGTCGAACGACCGCCCCTCCAGCGCGTCGACCAACCTCGGCACCCCATCCGCCATCCCGACCCGATCAAACCGGTGAACGAGATTAACAGCGGCCAGACGCCCGTGGCCGTGCCACGAGACCCGCCGTTTTCCAACGAATAGGCCGGATACTGTGAAGAAGCCCGAAATCCCTTGAACACGGATTCCCAGAGTCTGTGGCCCTCCGTGCCTCCCTATCGAACCCGAGGCCGCCTCTGGTACGGCTGCTAGCGGCGGTGGCTGGTGGGGCTGTACTGCCAGACAGCGAGGCGGTGCCGGTGGAGGAGGCTGAGACTGGGGTGGCGTGTGAGGTAGTGGACCAACGGATGCTGGGGCAGGAGGAGTCGGCTGCGCTGGTGGAAGCATATCGAGGTGGAGCGTTAGTGTTGGAGCTGGCTCGGCGGTTCGGCGTGCACCGGCACACGGATCGACACGCGCAGCGCGCGGGGGTGGTGAAGCGGCCGGTGGTGCGGATGAGCCGGAGGGTGCTGGCGGAGGCGAGAGAGCTGTATGCCCACGGCTTGAGCGTGGCGGGGGTGGGCAAGAAGCTGGGCTTGAGTGCGAGCACGGTGTACTCGACGTTTGCACGGGAGGGGGTGAGGATGCGATGCTCCACGCGAGCTGATCCAAAACCACACGGACTCGCAATATGACATTTGAGCGAATGGGTACGGCCTAAATCTCGCGATGAGGAGGTTGCATCCAGTAACTGTCATTCATCTGCACGTCTGGAGTTAGGTCTCGTTCGATAATTCGAACCGCCCGATTCGAATCCAGTTCTTCGAGCTTCTTCCTGGCAGAATTGACCGCCGCACATTGCTCATCCGAGAGGTAGAAGTTTAACATCTCAAGCTCGCTCCATAGCGCATTTCTGGCCGCTAAGTCAGGCGACTTCGAATCAGCCAGAAGTACGTATGCCTCGACAGCGCCGCGCACCTCCTCGCGATCCATCAAGGGCATCAAGTCCGGAAGAATATTGATCGTTCCATCCGTGCTGTATACGATAACAACTGCGGGAGGCGGGTTGCTATCTATATACCGCACCGCATTATTGAACCGGCTTCCCCTTGCGGGATCTCCCACACCTTTGGCTGTTCCATCAAGAATGACACCAATCGCATGGCAGCGTCCCCGAGCATCAAGCAACAAACCTCCATCCATGCTCGAAACCTGATTAATCAAATCGCCTGTCAGCTCTACCGGCTCTACACTCCAAGGCTGCGGAGCCATGCGTTTCGCCTCACCCGCAGCATCGCTAGAGATAATGAGCATTGCGCCATTCCTATTCTCCTCCGCCGCATTAGCGAGCGCAACGAGGGTAGATATATCGGCTCCAGCAATTCGCCTCGAAACGACGTCAGCGAAGATCTCCGTGTTCAACGTAGGCCTTGGCAGGTAACCAGTGCCGTCGCGAACCGTTAGTAACGGCATCTCCGCGTGCGACAACTCCCATATCCCCCGCTCTTTTACTGACACCACGAAGATGGACTCTGAAGCTTCATCGTAATTGGCGCGTACAAGACCAAATCCATATACATATACTCCATCAGACAGCAGGTCAGCGTGAACGCCGCCAGCTTCCATCAGCTTGCGCACAGCATGCGAATCGGAGAATTCTACGGGTTGGAGCAACCTTAACGAAACATCGACCGCCTCGTGATTCATCTTCGCGAAGACTATACGGCCAGCTCCCCAGCGCTTCTCGTGAGGAAGTGCAGATATCTGATTCAGATATGACTCACGTCCATGCGCAAATATCTGCCCGGAGCAGATCAAGGCAGAATAAAACATGCGATTTGTTGCACTACGGACAATCTCATCCACCTCAGATCCCAGAACCATCAATCCTCTACCTGCATCTGGCATGTGTAACGCCCTAGCAGCCCGCATTGATACTTCGTAAAGCAACGCATGGACTAATGACTGCCATACGTGGACACAATCGACAGCCGTACTGTGAATCTGGGGTACTTTTTGGAGCGTTGCCTTGTCAACGCCTAGAACCACATGAACTTCGTAGTCATCGACTTGAACCGATCTGCTGCAGAAGAAGTTGAACACTCTTCCATGCGGTGAGGCACCGAGAGCATCAGCGAGCGCTTGCCTGCGGCAGGCGTCCGCTAGTTCATGACGCTTATCGAGCTGTATCTCAGGGTCACTGTATCGGTGCTGCAACTCTGGGCTAGCTTCAAATAGTACCTGCCCCTCGCGTACGACGTTTGACAGATCAAGATTCCCGAACGAACCATCTTCCGGCTCAACGCACACCGGGTAGTCATGTTGACCGGCTACTTGAAATCCAACGAGGAGAACATCGAAGCCTCCGTAGAAGTTGATCTGATCGAGAGCGCGCTCAAGCGATGTGTTGACTGACGTGCAGAAGTAGTGCTGATAACCCCACATGAACTGCCTGATGGTGCGCCCTGACATTTTGCTCACCTCAACCCCGCCTAACATTGACCATATTTTGCGTAATTTTTCAGTATCAAACAGTTGAATACAGGATATGTTACACTCTCTTATCGAAAACTGATTGCGCTTCGTCAAAATCATCAATGAACTCGGCAGTCCATTGATGAAAGTTGAGTTCGCCCCGCGTATCTCGATCCGTCCAATAGCGACCCCTCATCCGACTAACTGGTTCTCCGGAAAGAGAAAGCACCGTCGATCCATGATGCATCCGACTTCCCTCTTCAAACCGAGGGTCTGGACGGTTGAGGTAGAGGTACGCGAGTTCGGAAGTGCCGTCCACTGTCGAAACGGCCGCCAGTGAAGATGCAGATCGGGATTCGTTGGTCAGAAGTTTCACTGATACTAGCGATGCGGTCTGGCGTACGACTAAGTAAACCGTCTTCGGTGCCGCCCGCCGCCCGGTTGCAGGATCCTCCCAGAACGATGTCAGAGTTCCTTTCCAAGTACCTCCTATACGACGCGGCACTCCCGGGAAGAGCTGACTGGGCCGAATTTTCCATAGCCACAGATCCCACAGGGCGAAAACGATCGTTGCTAAGAGGACGGCCGCAGAAAAGAACTTCAGCCAGCCAGGATCAAACTTTCCCCCCTTCACCCAGGTTCCAATAGCGAAGACCAAGATTACAACTGCAACACTTACTCGAACGAGTATACCGTGTCTCATGATGCGTATCCCAGGTAGTTCCAGGCAGCCTTTACAAAATCCCGACCGTCCGCACGACTCCAAGCTTGATCACTACGAAAAAGATGCTTACACTCGTTAACCTCAAGCCAGCGATCGCTCGCGCCAGTCGGCTCATCTCCTCGAAGTGCTTGCCAGATGTGTGTTATTACGCCGCTGATCGTTTCCGTCCAGGTCGGACGCAGAAGCACACTGTTAGGACAGTTGTAGACAAGGCACTCGACAAAGAACGATGGGACTTCGCGACGCCCACCTTCCGTGAACATCGCATTCTCAACACGTTTCATGATGCGAACTGCGTGTTTATAGCAGTTCTTCGTCTCTACATTCTTTCGACGACCATTAGCAAGTTGCTGATCGGGATAGTTTACAATCCCGGTGCCATTTTTCTTGAAAACCTTAACTCCATCTCGATAACCACCTGACGAGAAGTAGTATCGGTAGTCGAAGCAGGGCACTACGTCGGCGTCAACTCGGGCAGTGTTCGAGTCGATCCGAAATGCTGTAGAACCAGCTGAGTCAACTTGGCCCGGAAACTTCTTGTTCAGAGCTACACCCAGTTCGGAACGAAGCTCAGCGGGTGTCCATATCCCTGAGTATGATCCACCTCCCGAGGGACGCACCCCTGCGATGGCTTCATCCCAATAGTAGAGATCTGTACACTGAACAGCGATGTCAACATCACTGTCAGCCCTGACGTTCGTGTTGTTAGCATACGAACCTTTGGCATATATCTTGAGGTTGCAATCGGAAAAAAGAGCGTGCCCCCTTACAGCTTCGCGAATCATGCGCTCAGTGCGCTCTTGCTTTTCCTGCTCGCTGATACTTGATGGGCCAGTCCAGCCAGCCAGCCTATCTTCCAATTTCATTAGTGAGCGGCCCTCCACCGTAAGGGACTTCGACAGGGAAACTGACAATGATCACACGAGGGTCTCCGATCTTCTCTCGATGCAAGTAGCTGTGCTCGATATTACGTGATTACCCTTGCCCGCGCACTCTCTACCTGTCATGTTCGCTGCCGCTACTATGCCCCTGCTCGTTATCGACAACCCACACAAACGCCACCCCACACGGCGGCACCGCCCAGCCGTCGAACCAGGTGGTCCCTGACTTGCCCGGGACGTCGTCGGGAGACGATGCGACGCGGGCCCGTTCGCTGCTGGCGAGAAAGTCGAGCGTATTGACATAGCTGATGCCGCTTGCGGGTCTGCTGCACGAGTAGGTGACAGTGGTAGTCACGCAGCCTGACTGACTGGCTGGCGTAGTCATGATTGCCTCGTATTCGACAGGGGTCAGCCGGCCGAGCGCGGTTTGGCGTCGACGTCGGTGGTAGGTGCCCTCGATCCAGGTGACGATTGCGATCCGGAGTTCGTCGCGGGTGGACCAGGTACGTCGGTCGAGAACGTTGTTTTGCAGCAACGCGAAGAAGCTCTCCATGGCGGCGTTGTCGCCCGCGGCACCGACCCGGCCCATCGAGCCGGGCAGGCCACGGCGGGCGAGCGCACGGACGAACTTCCTTGCCGGTGGCGGTGTTCGAGCCGAACCTCTACGACGAGCTGTTCGAGCACGCCGTCGACAGCAATACCGAGGGCACGATGCCGAGCCGGGCACTGCCGTTCGAGGCGAACACACTCACGTGGCTGCGGGAGTCGGGACGACTGTCGCCGGGGGCAGCAGCAGCGTTGGAACTTGCCTGGCGGCACCGGGGAGTACTGCTTGCTGGGTGAGGGACGCCCAGGCGCGCTACAGCAACATCGTCGCCTCGTGGGCACCCGCGATGCGAGATGTACCGAGTAGGCCGAGCGACACCAGACACGAAGAAGCCCCCGGCGCAGGGACTGCGGCCGGGGGCTTCATGCTTCGCATCTCGCCCTCTGTTCGACGTGTCGAAGGTTCGAGAGACATAACTTTGGTGGGCGCAGCAGGATTCGAACCTGCGACCGCTCGGGTGTAAACCGAGTGCTCTCCCGCTGAGCTATGCGCCCGCTCCCCGGCACCGACCGACACAAGTCGGTGCCGGGAGGTCGGTCAGAGTGCCGCGACGGCCTTCTTCCAGGCGTTCTGGTCGCGGGCCTCGCCGGGGCTGTTGATCTCGGCGAACTGGACGACGCCGTCCTTGTCGATCAGGAAGGTGCCTCGGTTGGCCAGGCCCGCCGCCTCGTTGAAGACGCCGTAGCTGGTGGCGACCGCGCCGTGCGGCCAGAAGTCCGAGAGCAGGGGGAACTGGTAGCCCTGCTGCTCGGCCCACGCCTTCAGGCTGAACGGGGTGTCCACGGACACGCCGACGACCTGGACGTCGTTGTCGGAGTACTCCGCGAGCTCGTCGCGGACCTGGCAGAGCTCGCCCTGGCAGGTGCCGCTGAACGCGAACGGGTAGAACACGAGCAGCACGTTCTTCGAGCCCTGGTAGTCCGAGAGCTTCACCGGCTGCCTGTTGTAGTCGTTGAGCGTGAAGTCCGGAGCCTTCGAACCGACCTCGACCGCCATACCCGGCATCCTCCTGGCTGGGGGCGCGGTGGATCCGCGCCGGTACCTGTGCGAGCCCAAGCCTAAGCCACCCGGACGGTCCAACGCCCGGGTGTTCGGCCTGTGGACTCAGCGCTTCGGCTTGACCGACTTGGGCGAGACCAGCCGGATGCCTGCCCAGTCGCCGCTGGTGCTGACGCCGGAGGTCTGTGCGAGCCCCGCCGTCGGCACCGCCTCGGCGATGTCACTGGGCTCGACGTAGCCGGGCCTGCCCGTCTTCGGGGTCATGACCCAGATCACGCCGTTGTCGGCGAGCGGTCCGATCGCGTCCATCAGCGCGTCGACCAAGTCCCCGTCTCCCTCGCGCCACCACAGCAGCACGACGTCGACGACCTCGTCGGCGTCCTCGTCCAGGAGGTCGGAGCCGATGCGCTCCTCGATGGCGGCGCGGACGTCGTCGTCGACGTCCTCGTCCCAGCCGATCTCCTGGACAATGGTGCCCTCGTCGATCCCCAGCTTGTCGGCGACGCCGGCGTTCCCGGCGTCTCCCGCGGCCACCACGGTGTCACTCCTCCAGTTGTGCTCATCTGCGGCGTGCCGAGCCCTTGATCAGGCCCGTCGGCCGCGTTCTGCCTGTTCGGTTAGGCGATAGCGAACACTGACAGTGGCCACCTGCGCAACCGCCCGCTGTCCGACACGCCGCTGCGAGGCCCTCCGCGGAGCGGTGTGAGCAACCCGATTTGGGCCTACTGACCAGTAAGGATGACGTCAACCAGGATTCAGTCGAGCATGGCAGAGTGTCCCTCGCGCGCGTGATATCGCGCGCGCGCAAAGTCGCCCTCAACCCCAGGCTGGAGCTCGAAGTTGGCCACCCAGAACGACAGGCCCGCCCCCGAGCGCGTCCGCGTCATCCGCGACGGGCTCGCCGCCCACCTCCCCGACATCGATCCGGAGGAGACCTCTGAGTGGCTGGAGTCCTTCGACGCTGCCCTGCGCGGCGGTGGTCAGCAGCGCGCGCGCTACCTGATGCTGCGCCTGCTCGAGCGCGCCCGTGAGAGCCACGTCGGCGTCCCCGCGCTGACCAGCACGGACTACGTCAACACCATCCCCACCGAGAAGGAGCCCTGGTTCCCCGGCGACGAGGAGGTGGAGCGCCGGTACCGCGCCTGGATCCGCTGGAACGCGGCGATGACCGTGCACCGCGCGCAGCGCCCCGGGGTGGGTGTCGGTGGACACATCTCGACCTACGCCTCCTCGGCCGCCCTCTACGAGGTCGGTTTCAACCACTTCTTCCGTGGCAAGGACCACTCGGGTGGGGGAGACCAGATCTACGTCCAGGGCCACGCGTCCCCGGGGATCTACGCCCGCGCGTTCCTCGAGGGCCGCCTCTCGACGTCGCAGTTGGACGGTTTCCGCCAGGAGCTCTCGCACGCGGGCCCCGGCGGCGGCCTGCCGTCGTACCCGCACCCGCGGCTGATGCCGGACTTCTGGGAGTACCCGACCGTCTCCATGGGTCTGGGCCCGATGAACGCCATCTACCAGGCGCGGTTCAACCGCTACCTCAACGACCGCGGCATCAAGGACACCTCCGACCAGCGGGTCTGGGCCTTCCTCGGCGACGGCGAGATGGACGAGCCGGAGTCGCGCGGGCTGATCCACGTCGCGGCCAACGAGCAGCTGGACAACCTCACCTTCGTGATCAACTGCAACCTGCAGCGCCTGGACGGCCCGGTGCGCGGCAACGGCAAGATCATCCAGGAGCTGGAGGCGTTCTTCCGCGGCGCTGGCTGGAACGTCATCAAGGTCATCTGGGGCCGGGAGTGGGACGCGCTGCTGCACGCCGACCGCGACGGCGCCCTGATCAACCTGATGAACACCACCCCCGACGGCGACTACCAGACCTACAAGGCCAACGACGGTGCCTTCGTCCGCGAGCACTTCTTCGGCCGCGACCCGCGGACCAAGGAGCTGGTCACGCCGATGTCCGACCAGGACATCTGGAACCTCAAGCGCGGCGGCCACGACTACCGCAAGGTCTTCGCGGCCTACCAGGCGGCCACCGAGCACCACGGCCAGCCGACCGTCATCCTGGCCAAGACGATCAAGGGCTACAACCTCGGCCCGCACTTCGAGGCGCGCAACGCCACGCACCAGATGAAGAAGATGACCCTGGACGACCTCAAGGCGTTCCGGGACACGCTGCGCATCCCGATCGAGGACGCGGAGCTGGAGAAGGACCCGTACCTGCCGCCGTACTACCACCCGGGCCAGGACGCGCCGGAGATCCAGTACCTGCAGGAGCGGCGCCGCCAGCTCGGCGGCTACCTGCCCGAGCGCCGGGCCAAGGCCAAGGCGCTGGTGCTGCCCGGCGACAAGGTCTACGACGTGCTCAAGCGCGGTTCGGGCAAGCAGGAGGTCGCCACCACGATGGCGTTCGTCCGGCTGGTCCGCGACCTGGCCAAGGACAAGGAGATCGGCCCGCGGCTGGTGCCGATCATCCCGGACGAGGCGCGCACGTTCGGCATGGACTCGATGTTCCCGACGCAGAAGATCTACAACCCGCAGGGGCAGCTCTACACCTCGGTGGACGCCTCGCTCATGCTGTCCTACAAGGAGAGCGAGCAGGGCCAGATCCTGCACGAGGGCATCAACGAGGCGGGCTCGACCGCGTCGTTCACCGCCGCGGGCACCTCGTACGCCACGCACGGCGAGCCGATGATCCCGGTCTACATCTTCTACTCGATGTTCGGCTTCCAGCGCACCGGCGACGGCCTGTGGGCCGCGGCCGACCAGATGGCGCGCGGCTTCGTGCTCGGCGCCACCGCGGGCCGCACGACGCTCACCGGTGAGGGCCTGCAGCACGCCGACGGGCACTCGCTGCTGCTGGCCGCGACCAACCCGGCGGTTGTGTCCTACGACGCGGCGTGGTCGTTCGAGCTGGCGCACATCGTCAAGGACGGCCTGCGCCGGATGTATGGCGAGCAGGCGGAGGACATCTACTACTACCTCACCGTCTACAACGAGCCCTACCAGCAGCCGGCCGAGCCGGAGAACCTCGACGTCGAGGGCCTCCTGCGCGGCCTGTACCGCTACCAGGAGGCACCCTCGACCGAGGGACCCCGGGCGCGGATCCTGGTCTCGGGCGTGGCCATGCCCTCGGCGCTCAAGGCCCGGCGGATCCTGGCCGAGGAGTGGGGCGTGGGCGCGGAGGTGTGGTCGGCCACGTCGTGGGCCGAGCTGCGCCGCGAGGCGGTCGAGATCGACCGGCACAACCTGCTGCACCCGGAGGCCGACCCGCGGGTGCCGTACGTGACCTCGGTGCTGTCCGAGGGCACCGGCCCGGTCGTGGCGGTGTCGGACTGGATGAGCGCGGTGCCGGACCTGATCCGCCCGTGGGTCCCGACCGACATGCTGACCCTGGGCACGGACGGCTTCGGCTTCTCCGACACCCGCCCGGCGGCCCGCAGGCACTTCCTGGTCGACGCCGAGTCGATCACCGTCGGCGTGCTGGCCGCCCTGGCCCGCCGCGGCGAGGTACCTCGGGCGTCGGTAGTCGAGGCGGCCCGCAAGTACCGCATCGACGACGTGTCCGCCGCCGGTCCGCAGACCTCGGACCCCGGCTCGGCCTGAGTTGACCGCCGGAGGGCCCCTGTCGTTCGCGACAGGGGCCCTCCGGCGTACTCGGTCCCGGCCCCGGACCGGCGGTGCTAGGCTGACCTGCGGTAACGAGGCGAACGCCGAGTGTGATCGACGGGGAGACCGGTGCGCAAACGAACCCGCTTGGCCCGCGCCCGCAAGGCGGCGGGCTTCACCCAGGAGGCGCTCGCCGAGGCCATGCACGTCGACCGCAGCACGGTCTTCCGCTGGGAGCTGGGCCGGAGCGAGCCACTTCCCTTCCTGCGCCCCAAGCTGGGCAGGCTGCTGGGCCTCACCAGGGAGCAGTTGGAAACCCTTCTCGTCAACGAACCGGTGGCGCCGGCGGCCGCTCCGGGGCGCAGCGAGGTGGACCGGCGGCAGTTCTTGGCGGGCACGCTGTTCAGCGTCGCCGCGTCGGCGGGCTCGACCCAGGACTGGCTGCTCAGCACGATCGACGAGGTCGCGGGCGCCCACGGCAAGGTCGACTCGTCCCAGATCGAGGCCCTGCGCCGCGCGTTCGCCCTCTACCAGGAGCTCGACGTCATGCGCGGTGGCGGACACGCCTTGGCCCAGCTCACGGGGTACCTGGAACAGGTCGTCACACCACTGGTGAACGACAACGGCCCCGACTCCACCACCGGGCGCGAACTCCACTCCGCGGCGGGCGAGCAGTTCTACCTGCTCGGTTGGATGAACTACGACCACGGCAACCAGGTCGGCGCCCAGACCCACCTGCTCCGCGCGCTCGAACTGGCGCGAGCCGCGAAGGATGTCGCACTCGGCGCGCACGTGCTCGCGGGGCTCTCCGACCAGGCGACTCTCACCGGTCACCCGGATCAGGGCCTGCGACTCGCCAAGACCGGCATCGCCGGGCTCGGGCACGACCGCTCCCCCGCTTGCCTGGCAGACCTCCGCGTACTCCAAGCTCGTGCCGAGGCAGCACTGGGCGACGCTGAGGCCGCAGACCGCAGTATCAGCCTGTCCCAGGAAGCCTTCGCCGCCAGCGAGCCCGCCAACGAACCGGAGTGGGCGCGGTTCATCGACGCCGCCTACCTGCACGGCGAGTACGCCAACGCCTATCGCGACCTCAACCGCCCCACCGAGACCACCGAACACGCTCAAGTCTCAGCCGATGAAGCGGCCCGCCAGAACCGGGCCCGACGCGGCTGCATGGCCAACGCCGCGCTCGCCCGAGCCGCTCTCACCAGTCACGACCTCGAGGCCGCCAGTGCCGCCGGGCTCACCGCCCTCCGGCAAGCCGTGACCGTGACCTCCAGCCGATCAGCCCAGGCCGTCACCGATCTGCGGATGCGGATGGCACCGCACCGGGACTCCCCGGCGACGCGGCAGTTCCTCGACGAGTCCGCCGTCCTGATGCCCGCCTAGCCGACCCGGCCAGGCTGCCCCACGGGCACGCCGTCCCGCTGCCGCTGGGCGGACCGGTACCAGCTCACCCAGCCGTAGACGACCAGCCCGGCGAAGATCGTGTAGACGAACGCGCTGAACCACAACCCGGACGAGAGCTGCAACGGCACGCCGATGGCGTCGACCAGCAGCCAGACCAGCCAGAACTCCACCAGCCCCCACGCCTGGAGCCCGAACGCCAGCAGCGTCCCGACGAAGATCGCCGAGTCCGGCCACGGCGCCCAGGAGGCGTCCAGCGCGTCGAGGACCAGCGCGAACACCACGGTGCCCACCACGAACGCGGCGGCCACGGCGAACAGCTCCCGAGGCGCGGCCCGCCGAACGGCCACCCCGAAGACGGGATCGCGGTGGCGCGCCCACGCCCACCAGCCGTAGACCGCGATCAGCCCGACGACCACCTGCCGCACCGCGAGCCCACCGAGGTGCGCGGAGGCGTAGACGGTGAACAGCAGCACCACCGAGACCAACTGGACGGGCCACGTCCACAACGTCCGCCGCTGCGCGAGGAACACCACCGCCAACGCGAACACCTGCCCGAACAACTCGGCGTAGGCGATCCGCTGGCCGAACAGCGAAACGGAGTTCTCCAACAGCACGTGCACGACGTCTCCCCTCACCCCTGCCCGGCCCAACACACCCCGCCACCGCATTGTTCCCGAGGGCGCTGACACCGACCCTGGACCACCGGATGCCACGAACGAGGGAACTGTGTTGTCTCGCCTGGCACCTGGGCCGGACACCATCCATAGTGGAATCACCGGTGGGGACCGGGGAGATGGGCCGCCCGGCATCGAGCGCACCGACATGCCGGGCGGCCCGCCCGATCGGCCCCGCGTGTTCGCGGAGAGCGCTCACCGGGGGATCGGGCGTTGTTTGTCCTGGGGGCCGAGCCCCCAGACCCCCACGGTGCGATCGGTGACCGAACCAGCGTGGTCTCGTGGGGGCTCGCTCACGCCTTCGGCGATCGCATCGGGTGCCTCATGGGCGGGCTGGCTATTGGTGGCTTGTGGGGGCTTGTGATGGGTGCCCATGTGGCCCCTCCCCCTCGTCTTCCTCTTTTCCTTTTCCCGTTCCCATCTTCCTTGCCCCTCCTTCCGTTTCCCTTTTCCCCTCCTTTCCTCCCCCCTCTTCCTTCCGCTTCCCGCCCCCCTTGCTCATTCCCCCTTCCTCCCCCACCTCGCCCTTCCTTCCCGCTTTCCCTTTCCCACCTTCTCGCCCCTCTTTCTCAATTCCCCCTCCCCTCGCGTGTCCTTCCTCTTGCCCCTCCTTTTCTCCCGCCGCGCCCACCTGCCCCCGCCCTACTCCCCCCTCCCTTCCCGTCTTCTTATCCCGCCTTCCTCGCCTTCCTTCCCGCCTCCCTGTCCCTTGCTCACTTTCCTCCTCTCCTCTCCTCTCCTCTCCTCTCCTCTCCTCTCCTCTCCTCTCCTCTCCTCTCCTCTCCTCTCCTCTCCTCTCCTCTCCTCTCCTCTCCTCTCCTCTCCTCTCCTCTCCTCTCCTCTCCTCTCCTAGCCAGCTTTATGACTTCTCCGTCTGACATCTCCTTTCCTGTTGGTGTTGGTTGGCGCTTGTGTTGTGGTGGATCTCTTGCGCTTGTGCGCCTGGGGCACTGAGAGTGGGTGGATAGGGCCGGCGGGGTGGAAGAAGGTGGTGAATGGGGGAAGTTGGCGGCGCGAGGACGTGGGGTGGTTCAGGATGGCGGGGCATCGGTTCGGTGGCGGGAGGGGTGGGGTGAAGGAAAAGTTCACGTGGAGGCGGAGGGCTGGAGATCGATGGGAAGAGGTCGCGCTCTCGTTCTTTCTTGTCGCGTGCTTCCTCTTGTCGTTCTTCAAGGATCTCTTCCCTGTTCTGGAAAATGGTCTTCAGGCGGCGGTGTTCGGCGCGATCTTTTGGTTGTTGCGGCAGGTTCGCGCGCTGCGGATCACCCTTCAGGACAGCAACGCGGTGGAGGTCTTCTTCGCGACGAACGAGGAGTTCTACAGTTCGGCGCGGGACGCGGTGCGCCGGGCCGAGCGGGAGGTACGGGTGACCTACTTCCGGGAGACGCCGCCGACTCGGCTGGCCAGCGTCGAGTCCAAGGAGTACTTCGCGGAGATCATCCGGTTCGCGCAGGCGCGCGGGACCGTGCGGCGGATCATCGGGGTGTCGAACGCGGAGATGGCGCAGTGGTGCGCCGACCAAGTCGCCTGCGTGGCGGAGAACCCGGGCTACAACGTCAGGGTGATCGTCACCGTGGCGCAGGCCGTGGAGCCGATGTCCGCCTGCCTGATCGACGACGACGCCATGTACATGGCGTTCTCCGGTCCCACCGCCCAGCAACTCGGCGGGATCCGGGAGGACGCGCCCAAGCTGGTCCACTTCCACCAGAACCGGTTCGACCAGCTCTGGGGCGACGGTGTCGACCTGGCGGACTTCGTGCGGTCCGCGGAGTTCGCCCGGATCGCGGGCGGGTCCGCGCGGGCCGGCTGAGATCGGCTACCGCTCCTGGTTGGGGGGTGGGGGTGGCGTGCGATGGTGTGGGGGTGAGGGCTGCGGCGGATGGGTTGTCGGTGGAGACGCTTGACGCTGTCGAACGGGCGTCGGGGAAGTTGGCGGCGGCGGCTGTGGCGGCGATGGACGAGCAGTTCGCCTGGTTCGGGCGGATGCCCGCCGACCAGCGGGCCTCGGTGCTGTTGGTGGCCCAGAACGGGGTCGCCGGGTTCACCGCCTGGCTCAAGGACCCCCGGGAGGCCCTGCGGCTGACCACGGACACGTTCCGGGGGGCGCCCCGGGATCTCTCCCGGTGGATAAGCCTCCGGCAGACCGTCGAGATGGTGCGGGTGTCCCTGCAGGTCTTCGAGGACCTCGTGCCCGACCTCGCCGAGAACGACGCCGAGCGGGCCGTGTTGTCCGAGGCCGTTCTGCGCTACGGGCGGGAGGTCGCGTTCGCCTCGGCGATGTCCTACGCGTCGGCGGCGGAGGCCCGGGGGGCGTGGGACGCGCGGCTCGAGGCGCTGGTGGTCGACGGGATCGTGCGGGGGGACGCCGAGGAGTCGCTGCTGTCCCGGGCCGCCGCGCTGGGCTGGGACCCCGCGTCGGAGGCGACCGTGCTGGTGGGGAACCCGCCGTCGGACGATCCGCCGACGGTGCTCTACGAGGTGCGCAGCCGGGCGGCTCGGGTGGGGCGGCCGGTGCTGCTGGGCGTGCAGGGGTCGCGGCTGGTCGTGGTGCTCGCCGGGCCCGCCGAGGATGCCGTCGACCTGGAGGTCCTCGCCAAGATGGCCGCCGCCTTCGGTGACGGTGCGGTGGTCGCGGGGCCCACGGTGTCGAGCATCGCGGAGGCGCACCGGAGTTCGGCGGACGCGCTGTCGGGGTTGCGGGCCGTGGTGGCCTGGCCCGAGGCCCCCCGGCCGGTGCGCTCGGCCGACCTGTTGCCCGAGCGGGCGCTGGCGGGCGACCCGGAGGCCGAGTGGCAGCTCATCGAGGGCGTGGCCAAGCCGCTGGAGGAGGCGGGTGGGGCGTTGCAGGAGACGGTGGAGGCCTATCTCGCCACCGGGGGTGTGCTCGAGACGTGCGCTCGTCAGCTCTTCGTGCACCCGAACACCGTCCGCTACCGTTTGCGCAAGGCGGCTGAGCTGACCGGGCGCAACGCCGGTGACCCGCGGGACGCGCTGGTACTGCGGGTGGCCCTGGCCGTCGGACGGCTGTCGCGCTCGCGCGGGCTCTGGTAACACCGGGCAACCGGATGGTGTCAGACACCACAACTGACAACGAATACCCGCCCGTAGCGTTCACAGGCCCGTCACTTTTGGAGGGTTCCCACAAACGAGGGGCTGCGACTTGGTGAGCGCCAGCATGCCTGACCGACACCGCGACCGTGTTCAGTTGAGCCTGTGATCGCACTCCTCGCGCCCGGGCAGGGCTCCCAGGCCCCCGGCATGCTCGCGCCCTGGCTCGAACTGCCCGGCACCGCCGACCGGCTCGCGGAGTGGTCGGAGATCACCGGGCTCGACCTGGCCCGGCTGGGCAGCACCGCCGAGGCCGACGAGATCAAGGACACCGCGATCACCCAGCCGCTGATCGTCGCGGCCACCCTGCTCGCCCACGAGGAGCTCGCCCGCCGGGTGGAGCTGCCCGCCGACGTGCTGGTCGCGGGCCACTCGATCGGCGAGTTCGCCGCCGCCGCCATCGCCGGTGTGCTCACCGCCGAGGACGCCGTCGCGCTGGCCGCCGTGCGCGGTCGCGAGATGGCCGCCGCCTGCGAGCTGGCGCCCACCGGGATGGCCGCGCTGGTGCGCGGCACCGAGGAGGACACCCTCGCCCGCCTCGAGGAGCTGGGCCTGGTCGCGGCCAACCGCAACGGCGCCGGTCAGATCGTGGCCGCCGGGTCGCTCGACGCCCTGGACAAGCTGGCCGCCGAGCCGCCCGCCGGGGCCAAGGCGATCCGGCTGAAGGTCGCGGGCGCGTTCCACACGCACTACATGGCCCCCGCCCAGGAGGCTCTGCGCGCCTACGCCGCCACCCTGGCCACCCCGGCCGACCCCACCCGCACCCTGCTGTCCAACGCCGACGGCACCGTGGTCGACTCCGGCGCCGAGGTGCTCACCCGGCTGGTCGCCCAGGTGACCAGTCCGGTGCGCTGGGACTCCTGCATGGCCACCATGGCCGAGCGCGGGGTCGGGGCAGTCGTAGAGTTCCCGCCCGCGGGCGCGCTCGTCGGTCTGGCCAAGCGCGAGCTGAAGGGCATCCCCACCGTGGCCCTGAAGACCCCCGCGGACCTGGACACGGTGATCGAGCTGATCGGAAGTGCCGCATGACCACGCTGCGACTCGCCCAAGGGGCGAAGGCCAGCCGGATCCTCGGCGTCGGTTCGTTCCAGCCCGAGCGGATCGTCACCAACCACGAGCTGTCCCAGCGCATCGACACCACCGACGAGTGGATCCGCGAGCGGGTCGGCATCGCCGAGCGCCGGTTCGCCGCCCCGGACCAGAAGCTGGTCGACATGGCGGTCATCGCGGGGTCCAAGGCGCTGGCCGACGCGGGCCTGTCGCCTTCGGACGCGGACACGGTGATCCTGGCCAACTGCACCATGCCCACCCCGATCCCCAACGGCGCGGCCCAGGTGGCCGACCGGATCGGGGTCAAGGCGGCGGGCGCGTTCGACCTCAACGCCGCGTGCGCGGGCTTCTGCTATGCGCTGGGCACCGCCTCGGACCTGGTCCGCTCCGGCTCGGCGCGCCGGGTGCTGGTGATCGGCGCGGAGAAGCTCACCGACTGGGTCGACCCCGAGGACCGGGCCAACGCGATCATCTTCGCCGACGGCGCGGGCGCCGCGGTGGTCGGACCCGCCGAGGAGCCGGGCATCGGCCCGGTGGTCTGGGGCAGCGCGGGCGACCTGGTCGAGATGATCCACATGCGCGACGACCGGTGGATCTTCCAGGAGGGCCAGTCGGTGTTCCGCTGGGCCACCACCAAGATCGCGCCGATCGCGCTGCGCGCGCTGGAGGCCGCCGGGGTGGCACCGTCCGAAGTGGACGTGCTGATCCCGCACCAGGCCAACCTGCGCATCGTCGAGTCGATCGCGAAGAAGCTGCGCGCGCACGGTGCCCGCGAGGACATGGTCGTCGCCGACGACATCGTCCACTCGGGCAACACCTCCTCGGCGTCGATCCCGATGGCGATGGACCACATGCGGGCCGCGGGCCGGATCAAGCCCGGTGACGTGGCGCTGCTGGTGGGCTTCGGCGCGGGCCTGTCCTACGCGGGACAGGTCGTGATCTGCCCCTGATCGAAGGGGAGCGGTAAGCCCGCCGGGTGCGGTACCCGGCGGGTCGCAAGCACTAGGGAAGGACACCTGGCATGTCGGACAAGCCCAGCGACGCCGAGATCCTCGAGGGCCTCGGCGAGATCGTCGAAGAGGTCGCGGGCGTCTCGCCCGACGACGTCACCGCCGACAAGTCCTTCGTGGACGACCTGGACATCGACTCGCTGTCGATGGTCGAGATCGCCGTGCAGGCCGAGGACCGGTTCGGCGTCAAGATCCCGGACGACGAGCTCGCCAACCTCAAGACCGTCGGCGACGCGGTGAACTACGTCTCGAAGAACATCTGAGGCACGCCGCACCCCGTTCCACCCCGGCTCCGCGGAAACCACCCACCACCCGCTCGCGAAGGAACCCCATGAGCAACGTCGATGTCGTCATCACCGGGCTGGGCGCCACCACGCCGCTCGGCGGTGACGTGTCGTCCACCTGGGATGCCCTGCTCGCAGGCCGCAACGGCGTCAAGGTCAACACCGCGGCCTGGGTCGAGCGCTTCGACCTGCCCGCCAAGTTGGTCGCGCCGCTGGCCGTCGACCCGACCGAGGTGCTGCCGCGCGTGCAGGCCCGCAGGCTCGACCGCTGCGAGCAGATCGCGGTCATCGCCGCGCGCGAGGCGTGGGCGGACGCCGGGTACGACATCCCCACCGACGAGCACGAGTCGGTGGAACCGGATCGCCTCGGGGTCTGCATCGGCACCGGCATCGGCGGACCGGTCACCCTGCTCGACCAGGACGACATCCTGGAGGAGCACGGGCTGCGCAAGGTCTCGCCGCTGACGGTGCCGATGCTGATGCCCAACGGGCCCGCCGCCCAGGTGGGCATCGAGATGCGGGCCCGGGCGGGCGTGCACACCACCGCCTCGGCGTGCGCCAGCGGCGCCGAGGCCATCGCCACCGCGTACCAGATGATCCAGAACGGCCGCGCGGACGTGGTGATCGCGGGCGGCGCCGAGGCCTGCATCCACCCGATCACCGTCGCCGGGTTCTGCCAGTCCCGAACCCTGAGCACCCGCAACGACGAGCCGGAGCGCGCCTCCCGCCCGTTCGACACCGAGCGCGACGGCTTCGTCCTCGGCGAGGGCGCGGGCGTGCTGATCCTGGAGCGCGCCGACTACGCGGCCGCCCGCGGCGCCCGGGTCTACGGCCGGATCGCCGGCTACGGCATGACCTCGGACGCCTACCACATCACCGGCAACCACCCCGAGGGCCTGGGCCAGATCAAGGCCATCGAGAACGCGGTCCGGATGTCCGGGCTGACCGCGCTGGACATCAACCACGTCAACGCGCACGCCACCTCCACCGTGGTCGGCGACGTCGGCGAGGCCGCCGCCATCCGCAAGGCCCTCGGCGAACACGTGGTGCTGACCGCGCCGAAGTCCTCCTTCGGCCACCTGGTCGGCGGCGCGGGCGCGGTGGAGAGCATCTCGACGATCCTGTCGATCTACCACAGCATCATCCCGGCCACCCGCAACCTGGAGAACCTCGACCCGAGGGTCGGCCTGGACGTGGTGACCGGCGACGCCCGCAAGCTAGAGATCACCGCCGCCATCAACGACTCGTTCGGCTTCGGCGGCCACAACGTCGCCTTGGTCTTCACCGGCTGATCGCCGGTGTCGCGTCCGCCGCGCCTGACTATCGGCGCGGTGGACGCTCGCTTGGCGCTGCGTCGTGAGGTTGCCGTCTTCGTTGCCCAGGTTTCGGGCATGGCTCGATCTGGTGGACGCGCTTCAGGTGGCCGTCTTCGTTGCCCGGGTTCCGGGCGTGGCTCGATCTGGTGGACGCGCTTCAGGTGGCCGTCTTCGTTGCGCGAGTTGCGAGCGTGGGCTCGATCGAGGACGTGCGTCGGGGGTTGCCGTCTTCGTTGCCCAGGTAAGAGCGGGGGCTCGATCTAGTGGACTCGCTTCGTGTGGGGCCCCTAGAGCACCGCGGTGGTGAAAAAAGGGCGGGTGAAGGGCATTCCCCACCACCGGTCAAGTTTAGCGGTGCTCTCCCCCCACACGAAGCGAGTCCACTAGATCGAGC
>NZ_BSTR01000054.1 GCF_030269645.1 Actinokineospora sp. NBRC 105648
CCACCCCGTACAACCGCGTCGCGACCTGGGCCTGGTCCCACTGGCGCCGGCGCCACCAATACCGCGCCCAACAAGCCCACTACCAGCGCAGACAGACCCAATACTACGAAGTGCGGCTGGAGTACTAGGGGCCCCGCGCGAAGTGAGTTCACTAGATCGAGCCCCGCTTGTAACTCGGGCAACGAAGAGCAGCAAAACCCATAAGGCCCACGCTCGAAACCCCGACAACACCAGGCAGTAAGCCTGAAACGCCTGCACACGATCCAATAGTCCAGCGTCAAGAACGGCGGAAGAACTCGACCTCGCCGAGGGCTATGTGCTTGCCGGGGGTGAGGCCCGCGGCCGCCTTGATGGTGAGGCGGATCTTGGTGACGTCGCTGATGGCGGTGTCCAGCTCCTGCGGTCCCGGCTCGTCGGCCAGGTTCAAGGTGAGGTCCGCGGTCGTGCCGTCTGCCGACGTCGTGGTGACGTCCACCAGGGTCGCGCGGGCCTCCAGTTGGAAATCCTCGAGCTTCGCCGACGGGCCGGTGTGGGTCACGATCGTCAACAGTCGAATCGGTTGGGGGAAGGTGAATTCGATGGACGCGCCCACGGCCGGGGCTCCCCAATAGCGGTTGGTGGCGCCGTCGGCGGCGGCGGTGGCGGGGTGGCCGGGGACTTCCGCAGTGGCGGACTCGGTGGCCGGGACGGCGGGGACTGTCTTGGACGTCTTGTCGAGGATGTCCTGGTACAGGCGTTCGCCGAGGGGGAAGAAGGCGACGGCGGCCAAGACCACGATGATCAGCAGGCCCAACAGGATCAGTCTGCGGGTGAGGGCCCCGGAGCCGGAGCGGTGGCGGCGGGAGCGGCCCGCGCCCTCGGTGTCCGGAGTGGACTCGTCGAGGCGGGTGGCGCAGTTGCGGCAGAACCGGCGGCCGGGTGGGTTGATGGTGCCGCAGTTGGGGCACGGTGCCCCCTCGGTCGCGGCCTCGGTGACCTCCGCGCGCCGCGCCGGGCGGGGGGCGACCGGTTTGGCGGGCTGTACCGGGGCCGGGAAGTCGGGAGCCGGAGCGGCCCGGCGCGCCGGCGCCTTGGGTTGGACCGCCTCGACGGCGGAGTCCGATCCGCCAGTCCAGTCGGGGTGGGGAAGCGGTGGGGAGGCGCCACCCGGGACGGGGTCGGCGGGCCGGGTGTCACTGGCGGGTGAGTCGTCCTGCCGATGCGCCTCGGTCGTGGCAGGGGACTTCCACGCTGCGAGGCGGCGGCTGAACCAGCCGAGGACCCGATTGGCCGACTGGTCCGCCGCGGGACGGCTCGGGTCGGTGCCCGGTGTGACCGCTGTGACAGAAGTGGCCGGGCCGGTTGGTGGCAACGAGCCGGCCGGGCCGGTCGAGCTGACCGAGCCAGCCGAGTCGGCAAGGCCGACCGAGCTGCCCGGGGTGGGCACAGCCGAGCCGGCCGGTGTGGTGGAGGCAGCTGGGTTGGTTTGTCCTGCCGAGCTGGCCTGCGCAGCCGTGCCCGCCGGGGTAGTGGAAGTCGTTGGGGTCGCTGAGGGCGCGGGTGTCCGGTTGTCCAAGGTGGGCGTCGTGATTTCGGGTGGGACTACCGGCGCGGCCCGAGTGGCCGAGGTCGCAGGGGTGGCCGGGCCGGCTGCGGTTTCGGGGGCAGAAGAACGGCCGGGCAGTGGCGAGGTGTCGGAGCTGTGGGTACGACGGTCCGCCTGGACCTCGGTGGTGTCGAACCCGCGGGCTGGGGTGGTGTCGGTGGCGGGGGAGCCCGTTGGGGCGACTGTCGGTGGGGTGACTGTGGCGGCGCCGGTGCCGGGGGACTCTGGGGCTGGGGTGGTCGGGGACTGCGTCGACCGGCCCCAGCCCAGGTAGGTTCCGCAGTTGCCGCAGAACTCGTCGGTTGGGTCCACTGTGGATCCGCATACCGGGCAGGTCGTGCTCACGTCTCCTCCTCCGGCGGTCCCGCCAGGACCTCCACCGACCACTCCACGTGCATCGGGCAGCCCGCCGCCACCAGGGCCTCGACCCGGTCGAGTTCGATCTCGGTGTCGGACCACACCTGGACGACCACCCGCGTCGGAGCCCGGGCCGGGTCGGTGCCCGGCTCCCGGGACCACGTCGCGCCCGGGCCGTCCAGGACCCGGGCGTGCACGCGGGCGCACAGCCACAGCTGGTCGACCAGGCCGGTCCCGGTGCCGCGCCACCGGTGGATCCGGGTCGCGGCCAGGACCGAGGCGCGGCGGGTGTCGTCTGACCAGGTCGGGTCCAGGTCCGTGGCCACCCAGGAACCCAGCCAGCCCAGCAGGTCCGCCGGGGTGAGGCGGGGCGACAGGTAGGCCGCGAAGTTGTCCAAAGTGGACAATACCGGTGCCAGTACCACGTCCAGGCCCTGGGTGAAGCGCTGGGTGAACCCGTCCTCGGCGTAGAGGGCGGGCAGCCGCTCGCCGATCGGGTGTCTGCTCGGCAACCCGGGTACCGCCGCCCGGGTCACGGCTCGCCGACCAGGACCTGGTGCTGGTGTGAGAACACCAGCGCGTGCCCGGCCAGCTCGACCCGCTCGGTCGCCGACCCGCGCCTGCCGGTGATCGGGTCGGCCGGGAACAGTCGCACCTCCTCGACCAGGTCCACCCCGGCCACCCGCTGCAGCACCGCGAACACCGCCCCGAACTGCACCGGCCTGCCGAACGGCCACCCAGTGCCGTCCTCGCCGCCGCGGATCGGGTCGAGGTAGTCGTACAGCGCGGCCAGTGCCGCGTCGGCCACGTCGCGGTCGGTCGAGCGCAGTCTGGCCACCACGGTGATCCCCTGGTAGAAGGGCGGTTCCACGGCCACGGTGGTGCCGATCAGCCTGCGCTCGTCCAGGCTCGAGGCGATCGCGGCGAGCATCTCGTCGGTCGGGATCAGCTGCTCGAACCGCAGCCTGCCGCCCAGGTCCGGTACCACGTCGGGCACCACCAAGACCCGCGCCGCGCCCGGTCCAGCGGGGAGGCAGCGCACACGGGCAACGGTGGGTGCCGCGAGTCGCGTTAGGTGCTCGTAGTCATCGGCGGTCACGGCCCGCTCCTGCACGCGCAGCTGTCGTGGCGCACGGATTCGTGCCTCTGCAACGGTTTCACCGTCGACCCCGCCTTGCGCGCCCTCGCGATTCTCCACAGAGGACACATACGGCACCGAGCTGCGCAGCACCGAGATCGTCCCCCGGGCGACGTTCCCCGTCCGCCCACCGCCGGTGCGGTAGCGTGGGACGCGGACGTGCGCGCCCTTGGTCGGCACCGCGCCATAGGTCCGCATCCCGCCGTCGGCCTCGCGGACCGCTGGTGGGAACTCCACCTCGCCCGTGGTCGAGTCCAACGTCACGTGCCGGTCGCCCGGCTCGGAGCGCCCGAAGTGCTCCACCACCGCCCAGTCCTGCCAGCCCTCCGCCGACGAGACCTGCACGACCAGCGGCGGACTACCAGGCAGGACCGGCGCCCGGTCGAGCCGGAACCGTTGTCCGGCAACGCCTTCCGAAGTCCCCAGATCCGCGTCGAGCACGGTCTCGGCGTGTTCGACCGCGGTGACCCCGCCGATCGTGTCCACCTCGGCCACCCGCACCGTCGGCGACTCGGAGTAGAACGGCTGGTCGTCCACCGGCGCGACCGCCCGGCACCGCAGCCAGCCCGCGCGCACCCCGGCCGACACCGACTCGACGTGGCCCGCGGGCACCAGCAGCACTACCTCGCCGGGCCGGTTGAGCCCGCCGGTGGTGTCCTCGAACGCCTCGCACTCCCGCCAGCCGTCGCCGGTCCACGCCTCCCACACCAGCGGCGGCTGCCGCGGGTCGACGCCGATGCCCTCGACCCGGCTGTCCAGCCGGACCGCCACCACGCAACGCGGCACCGCCGCCGACAGGCCGAACAGCGCCACGTCGCCCGGCACCGGTTTGGCCTGGAAGCAGCGCACGTCCTTGCCCGCGTTCAGGTCGTTGGTGCGGTCGGTGTACTCGCCCGCCGCCGTCGCGGTGACCAACCGGTCCAGCGCGCACGGCACGATCGGCAGCTCGGCCACCGTCGCGAAGACCACCGCCTCGCCGGACTCCGACTGCTGGGTGGCCACCTCGGTGCCCGCGCCGAGCAGCACCGTCTCCGCCCGCGCCGCCGAGAGCCAGAACACCACGTCGGCCCTGGCCGCCGACGGCGGGAACAGCCGGATCCCCAACAGGTCCAGGAACGCCAGGTAGTGCCGCTCCGGCACCCGGTTGAGCCGGTACACCAGCTGGTCGACCATGTGCGCGAACGTCTCGATCAGCGTCACACCCGGGTCGGAGACGTTGTGGTCGGTCCACTCCGGGGTGCGCTGCTGCACGTAGCGCTTGGCCTCGTCGACCAGCTGCTGGAAGCGGCGGTCGTCGAGGTTGGGGGCGGGCAGCGCCATCAGTCGCCACCTCCTTCGGTACCGGGGTCGGGGATCGTGTAGAAGGGGAACACCAGGTTGCGCGGGTCGTTGCGGGCGCGGATCGTGTAGCGGATGTCGATGTAGAGCACCCCCGCGTCGGCGGTGTCGAAGGACACCAGCACGTCGGACACGGTGATCCGCGGCTCCCAGCGCTCCAGCGCGGCGCGCACCTCGGCGGCTATCCGGCCCGCGGTGGCGCCGTCGCTGGGGGCGAAGACGAAGTCGTGGATGCCGCAGCCGAACTCCGGGCGCATCGGCCGCTCACCGGGCGCGGTGCCCAGGATCAGCCGGATGGCCTGCTCGATCTCGCGCTCGTGCTCGACCATGGCGATGCCGCCGGTCGGGCCGACCCCGCCGGGGAACGCCCAGCCGCGGCCGATGAACCGCTCGCTCACGGCTTGGTCCCGATCTGCACGGTGGGCGCGCCGATGATGATCCGCGCGCCGCAGGTGGTCAGGTCGCCGACCGCGGCCAACGGCAGCCCGCACACCAGGACCTGCCGGGTGCGGGGGAACGGCAGCACCCGGTTGAGCGGCCCTAGTTGAGGGTGCAGGCCGCACTGGTTGACCGCGGAGACCACCGCGGCGGGCTTACCGGCGATCAGCACCGTCAGCAGTCGCGGGTTCGCCGGGACCGGTGGCAGCAGCACCCCCGTCGGCGGTCCGACCGGGGTGTGGGACGTGGGGTCGGCGACCCGGGCGACAGCGGGCACGGCGGCCCTCCTTTCCTGCACTGGCACTAGTTGAGCCGCACGATCCGGCCGCTGAGGCTGGCCAGGAGACCGCCGTCGATGTCGGCGGCGCGTTGCGCGGCGATGGAGACCTCGCCGCCGAGCAGGGTCAGCTTCCCGGCGCCCGCGTCCAGCGTGATCCCCCTCGGGTCGAGCAGGATCGAGGTCATCGACCGCCGCCCGCCGGGCCCGTAGACGGTGAGCGCGATGCTGTTGGCGGTGTCGTCGAGCCGCACCTCGAGCCGGTCGTCGCCGCTGGCGATCCGCACCCCGGGCGGTCCGGTGAGCCCGTCGATCAGCTCCACCCGGTGGCCCTTGCGGGAGACCAGCGACCGGCGGTTGACCTTGCCCGCCCGGTCCACCAGCGGCAGGCGGTGCTTCGACGGCACGTCGCGCCCGTTGTAGAGCCCGCCGATCACGTACGGGCGGTCCAGGCTGCCCTGCTCGAAGGCGACCAGGACCTCGTCGTCGACCTCGGGGCTGAACACCCCGCCGCCCTGCCCGCCCCACTGCACCGACCGGGCCCAGTCGCTCTCGTAGCTGTCGTCGAGCCAGGGGAACTTCAGCTTCACCCAGCCGCGCTGCTTGCCGCCGGTCTCCTTGATGTCGGTGACGATCCCGGTGACCACCCCCGGGATGCGCGGCCCGCCGGTCACCGGGGCGCGACCGGAGGCCAGGGCCGCCAGCGAGCGGTCCGGCGTGCTGCTCACCGCGACCGTCGTGCGGTAGCCCTGGTCGGAGTCGATGGTGTGCCGCACGGAGGTCGCGGTGTAGCGGCCGGAGAACTGCGGGCCGACGTTGCTCAACGTCACCGGCGCACCGGCGCGGAGCTTGGGGTCGCCCTCCACCACGGCCTCGACCTCGCCGACCCCCGCGCTGACCTCGTCGGCCCGCGCGCGGGCGGTGGCGCCCGCCTCGGCCTGGGTGCCGTGCGGGACGTCGGTGACCAGGCCGACGGCCCTGCCGAACGCGGTGGACACCTTGTTGCCCGCCAGCCCGGGTTTGACGGTCTTGCTGGTGGTCGTCGGCTCGTTGGCCACCACGACCTTCTTGCTCGCGACGTTCCAGCCCCGGGCCTGCACACTGGCCGACTGGTCGGCGGCGGTGAGCACGGCGCGCAGGGTCAGCAGGTTGTCGCCGAACTCCAGCACGAACCGGCTGCGGGACGCGGGCGTGCTCGGCGGTGGCGCGCCCGTGGCGGGCTTGGGGCGGACGAAATCCAGCCTGCCCCGCTGGTCCACCCGCAGCAGGGTGCCGTGGCCGCGCGCCAGGTCGGAGAGGAAGTCCCAGTCGGAGACGTTGGCCTGGGTCAGCTGCGGGTAGATGATCTTGGCCGCCTCGATCCGGCCGGGCACCAGCCCGGCGGCCTGGGCGACCTGCCGGACGATGGCCGTGGCGGTCATGTTGCGGAACGCCTTCACCCGGCGTCCGCGCATCAGCCGGTGCGCCTTGCTCAGCGCGCGCACCACGGTGAAGGTGCCGGTCAGGTCGGAGTCGAGCTCGACCGCGGTGACCTCACCGGCGAACAGCGGCTCGGGGGCGGCGCCGTCGGCGATCGACACCGCGACGTTGAGCTGGCCGCCGATGGCGATGCCGGTCTCGGCCAGCAGCCGGTGGTGCGGGTCGCGGAAGGTGAGCGTGGCCGCGTCCGGCAGGCCGACGTTCTCGTCGACCACGGTGCGCACCAGGAGCTCCTGCCACACGTCGGGCAGCTTGCCGGGCGTGGTGACGATCGGCTCGGCGGCGAAGGACCGCTCGGAGTGCGCGCTCACCGAGCCCATGCCGCGTCCCCGGGTTCCGATGGGTCCGGGATGGACAGTGGCACCAGGACCTCGGTGCCGGGGCGCAGCACCAGCGGGTCGTCGATGCCGTTGGCCTCGGCGATCACCCGCCACGCGGTCGGGTCGCCGTACTCCTGCCAGGCCAGCTGGGCGAGCGTGTCGCCCGCCACCACGGTGTGCGTGCGGGCCGAGTCCGGTGAACCCGACGTCGGGTTCTGGCCGGGCGGGGAGACCGCGGCCTCCTCGATGCCCAGCGAACAGGTCGCCCGCAGCGGGGTGCCGTCGGTGTCGAACAGCGAGTACTCCACCGAGAAGCTCGACAGCACGCCGTCGAACGAGGTCGTGCGCGCGCTGCCCCACTCGAACCGGACCCACGGGCTCGCCGGTTTCTTGGCGCCCAGGCTCTTCTTCGTCGGCACGCACGCGGTCATCAGCTGCTCGATCTTCTGCTCCACGCTCTTGTCGTGCGTGGCGGTCGCGTCCAGGAAGACCTCCAGCGACAGCGACCGCGGCCCGCTGCCGACGAACTCCGGCGTCGCGGACTCGGCGGCCATCCGCGCGGGCTTGCGCCGCCACTCGGTGCTCTTGGTCATCGACAGCCGGTTCGGGTTGAACTGGAGCTTGACCCGGGCCAGCACGGCGCCCGGCTTGGCGCCGACCTTCGGCGGCGGCTCCATGATCAGCAACTGCGCGCGGGCCATGCCCCGGCTCGGCGCGCTCACGAGGCCCGCAGCCCCTCGTGCGCGATCTCCAGCGTCTCCACCGCGGCCTGCGGCGCGGACGGGTCGAACGAGGGGCCCTGCCAGCTCACCGGCACGATCCCGAGCACCTGCCAGCGGGCGATCGGCGTCAGGTTCGGTTGCAGCGCCACGATCTCGCCGTTCTTGGGCTCCACCCGCCTGGTCAGCTGCTCCAGCCAGCGGGAGATCTTGGTGGTGTCGGCGGTGACCGGGCGCGAGAGCGTGATGTTCGACCAGGTGATCCGCGTCGGCAGCTGCCAGGTGAACCCGTTGTTGCCGCCCTCGGCGTACTGCTCGACCTCCACCTGCGCGCCCAGCCCGGCGCAGGTGTGGAACGCGCCCAGGTCCGCGCCGCCGATGGCGAGCCGGAAGAACATGCTGCTGGCGAAGATGCGGTCGGTCATCGGTGTCCTATCGGTCGTACGGGCGGCCCGCGCGGTCCCGGGCCTGGCGGATGTCGGCGCGCAGCAGCCTGCTCAGCGGGTCGAGCAGCCTGCGGGCCAGTTCCTCGAGGTCCTGGCCCGGCGGCGCGGCGGTCGGCGCCGGGACCGACCGCAGCTTGGTGGGCGCGGGGGTGGTGGGCAGTTCGGCCACCGACATCGGGGCGAACGCGCCGGGGCGGTGGGTGGTCTCCGCCGGGGGCGGCGCCTCGGGGGCCTCGCGGCGTTGGACCGGGACCTGGGGTTTCGGGGTCCGCCAGACGAGCGCGGCCCCGGCGGGGTGGGTGGACCTTTGGACGGGGCTCGCCGGGCGCTCGGTCCGGGTGGCGGCGGTCGGGGAGAGGAGCGCGGGGGTTGAGGTGGCGAGGGATGTGGTTGGGGTGACGGGGGGTGAGGCGGTTGAGGTGGCGAGGGGTGTGGCGGGCGGGGTGGAGCGGGGCGCGGTTGGGGTGACGAAGCTCGGGGCGGCGTGGCCCGCTGTGGGTAGGAGGCCCGCGCTGTTCGGGCTTGGTGCGGGTGGGCGGTGTGGGGCGGCGAGGGGACTCGCCGTGGGCAGGTTCGTGCCGTGGGGCGAGGCGGTGCGGCTCGGTGTCGTGCGGGAGTTCGCGTCGCGGCTGCTCAGGGTCGGGCGATCGCCGGAGTGGGCGGGGGTGGGGCGGTGCCAGGTGAGCTGGACCGGTGTGGCGCCGGGATTCCGGGTGGTAGGGGCCGCGCCGAGGACCGTCGGGGTGTGGCCGAGCAGTGCCTTGGGGGGCGGCAGGGTCGCGACGCCGCCGCGCTGGATGGGACGGCTGCCCGCGGATCGGGTCGCCACGATCGGGAGAGCGGGGACGACCGGGTACGTCGAGCTGCCCAGGCGCGGTGAAGGTGCCGCGCGCTGAGCGGAGGCCGACCGTTGCACTGGGTTGCCGACAAGCGGCGACCGCGTCGTTGCCGGCGATGGCGGTGCTTGGCTGCGCTGGGATGCTTGGCTGCGCTGCACGGGAGGGTTGCCGCGCGGCGGCATGCTGGCGACCTGCCTGGCTGGCGCGGCGCCCGGTGGTGAACTGGTTGTGGCGACTGGCATGGGTGGTTGGGTGGATGCCGAGCCTGTGGTCGTGGGAGTGGTCGCGCTGGCTCGGGCAGAGTGCTGCGCCTGCCCGGGTGATCGCTGTATCGGCTGGCTCGGTGCGGGCGGGCCTATGGGTCCACGCCGCGGGACATCGCTGGTAAGCGACGTGGGCGTTTCTGGGCGGAGTGTTGGGGCAGGTGGGTTCCTGGTGGAGCCGGGCGCGGACGAGCGGGTGATCGACTCGTCCGGACCAGACCTGGACAGGCGTTGTACTGCTTCGACAGCAGGTTGGTTCGCGGCCGGGGGCGTGCGCTGGGTGTTCAGCGGGAGCGGGCCACCCGACTCCGGTGGCCGCGCGGTACCGGTGACCGGTGGGGTCGCCGTGGGCGGGACCTGGGCCATCGGCGCGCCGAGCCCGGGCCGCGTCCCGCGCCGCCCGTCTGCCGGGCGTGGCAGACGGGCGGCGGCGGGCGTGGCCGGGTCGGGGGGGACCGCCGCAGTGGTGGGACCGACTGTGGTCGCCGGGTCCGGAGGTGCCGCTGGAGTGGTGGATGTGGCCGCGTTCGGCCGAAGCGGAGACGGGCGGGCAGCGGTCGGAGCGGACTGAGCGCGCTGGACGACCGGCGTGGCTTCACCCGCCGAGGCCGCTCGCACGACCGGGGTGGACTGAAGAGGGGACACGGCTGTCGGGCGGGGCTGAACTGTGGGCGCGGTGGCCGGGCCGGGCTGGCCAGTGGGGGTGGGCGCGGTGGTCGGGACAGGCCGCGTGGCTGAGGTGTGGGCTGTGGCCGCAGTGGGGTTGACAGTCGCAGTGGGGTTGGCCGTCGCAGTAGGGTTGACCGTCGCAGGGAGCTTGACGCCCGCAGTGGGGTTGACCTCTGGTGTGGGTGCGGTGGGCAGCGCGGCGGGGGTGTGGCCGGTGGCTGGGGCGCGCCGGACGACCGGGGTGGGTGTGGTGCTCGGGGTGGGCCGGCCGGGCACGGGTGCGGTTGCCGAGCCGGGCTGGGTGACCGGGGTGAGTGACGTTGCCGTGGTCGGGGGAGCGGCTGCGGTTGTCCGTGCGATCGGGAGCGTGGTGGCCGGGGCGGCTGGGATGGGGTGGACGATCGGGGTCGCCGCAGCGGCCGACGTGGCGGCGGTCGCCTGGTCGGCTCCGGCGGGTTCAGCTCCGGTGGTGGTCGGGCCGGGCCGGGCCTCCGAGGTAGAGCCGTGGCGGGGCACCGCGGTGGATCGCGCGACCGAGGTGGACGGGTCGACCGGTGTGGCGGCCCGGGTGCGTTGCACTGGTGCGGCCGCGCGGGTGGGGCGGACCACCGGAACCGGTCGAGTGGCCGAGGTGCTTTCCGCCGGGGTCGGTCGAACGACCAGTGGGGTTGCGGCGCCAGGAGATGGCGGCTCGGCACCGGTGGCCGCGGTCTGGGTGACCGGAGACCCGACATCGGGGCCCGTCGGGACGGGACGGGTGGCCGAGGTGCTCGCCGGACCTGGCTGGACCGGGGCGGTCCGGACGATCGGCGTGGCCCGGGGTTGAACGGGTCGGTCGGTGTCAGCCGGGCGCGCGGGAGTGGCCGTGACATCGCCAACCGGCCGAGCGCTCGGTGGCCGCCTGATCGCGGGTGCTGAAGCAGGTGTCGGGCTCGAGCGGGAGGTGTGCCGCTGGACGATGGGCGGGGCCGCCGGTGCACTGTCCACTGTGGATATCTGTGCCCGTGCGACGGGAAGCGTCTCGGTCGTGGGCCGCGCCTGCGCTCGGTGAACCGCTTCCGCGCTGGGCTGCAGCGACCGGGTGACCCCGTGCATGACGCCGGCGGGTGCCGCGGCGTCCACGGAGTGGCCCAGCGTGGTGGTCAGCGCCGTCGGGCGCCACGTGGCCAGGGAGTCCCGGAAGTCCGGTGTGGACGGTTCGGGCCGGATAGCCACCGGCATCGGGCCGCTCCACCGCCACTCGCCCTCCGGTCGCCCCGCCGCCCCGGCCACCGCCGAACGCCCGGGCGGCGTCGCTCGGCCCGCGCCGCCCCGCCCGCCCGCCGCCGACGAACCGCCCGTCGCCGAGTCGGCTCGGGCGGTGGCTCGGCGGTCGGCCAACCTGCGCCACAGTCCCACGGTTCACCCGCCCTCGTTCATCCTCGTGTTGATCCGCGCGATCTCGCGCACCCACGTCTGCCGCTCGCGGTGCTCCAGGTCGAGGATGTCCGCGCGGGCCCAGTGGAAGTGGTAGGCGACGTACGCGACCTCCTCCAGCAGCCGGTCGGCCGCGTACGTCACGATTCCCCCAGGCGGCCCCCGGCCAGCTCGACCTCGAAGCCGGTGTCGCAGGACGGGCAGCGCACCTGCGCCCGGCTGTGGCCCTCGCTGTTGACCCGCCGGTAGAACTCCTGCAGGAACGCGATGTCGGTGGCGTACATCCGCTCCACCACACCGGGGTGGATGTCGGTGACCGTGCCCAGCTCGGTGATCACCTGGCTGAGCAGCACCACGCTCAGGTACGCCGGGTTCTCCTTCACCCGCACGTCGACCAGCGGGCGCAGCTCGTCGCGCGCGGTGGCCAGCCGCATGCGGCCGGTCCGGTGGACGCGGCCGTCGGGGTCGAGGTAGCCGCGCGGGAGCTCGAAGTCGAACTCGGTGCGGGCCTCCCGCGCTTCCCGCGGTGCCTCGGCCAGGGCCGGGGCCGCCGCGGGGGTGCCGGCCAGTGCGTCCAGGTCGGCGACCGACACGGTGCGGCGGCGCACTACTCGACCTCGATCCGCTCGAAGGTGATGGTGGCCTTCTCGTCCGCGCCGCTGGACTGGGTGGCGTTGAGGCCGGGGCCCTCCCACTTGCTCACCCACGCGTCGTAGAGCTGCATCCGGCGCACGGTGTCGCCCTTGCTGTCCATCACCTCGATGGTGAGGTTCTGCCTGGCGTCCTCGACGTCGCCGTTGAGCAGCGTCTTGTTGATCCAGGCGGTGAACTCGGGGCTCTTGTCCATGCCCCGGGTGATGGTGACCTCGCCGCCCTTGTGGCCGCCGGGCTGCTTCTTGTTGATCGGCTTGCCGCGGTCGGTGACCTGCATGGTCTCCACCACGTCCTGCTCCACGACGAGCCCGCTGACCTCCTTGATCGACTCGACGGTCACCCCGCCCAGCTGGACGCCGAACCGGTGTGTGGCAAGGGTGTCGCCCTCGGCCATGGTCCCTCCCTCTTACTCGCTGATCAGGCTGGTGCTGTCGCTGAACTGGGCCAACCGGAAGATCACGAACTCGGCGGGCTTGACCGGCGCGACCCCGATCTCGCAGACCACCTGCCCGAGGTCGATCGACCCCTGCGGGTTGTTCTCCCGGTCGCACTTGACGTAGAACGCCTCCTCGGCCGTGCGGCCGAACAGCGACCCGCGCCGCCACTGCTCGTGCAGGAACGCGCTGATGTTGCGCCGGATGCTCGACCACAGCCGGTCGTCGTTGGGCTCGAAGACGACCCACTGGGTGCCGACCAGGATCGACTCCTCCAGGAAGTTGAACAGCCGCCGCACGTTGAGGTAGCGCCACGCCGGGTCCGAGGACAGCGTCCGCGCGCCCCACACCCGCACCCCGCGCCCGGCGAACGAGCGCAGGCAGTTGACGCCGATCGGGTTGAGCAGGTCCTGCTCGCCCTTGCTCAGCGACACCTCCAGGTCCACCGCCCCGCGCACGACCTCGTTGGCGGGTGCCTTGTGCACCCCGCGCTCGGTGTCGCTGCGCGCCCAGATCCCGGCCACGTGCCCGCTCGGCGGGACGAAGATGTTGCCCCCGGTCGGCGGGTCGAACACCTTGACCCACGGGTAGTACACGGTGGCGTAGTTGGAGTCGAAGCCCGCCTCGTCCATCCGCCAGTCCCGCGCCCGCTGCGCGCTCAACTGCGGCGGCGCGTCCAGGATGGCGACCCGGTCGCCCATCTGCTCGCAGTGCGAGATGGCGGCCAGCTGCACGGTCTTGACGCCCTCGGCGTCGATCAGCCCGCGCTGGAAGGCGCTCATCAGGTCCGGCACCGCGACCATGGTGACCTCGTCGATCGCCTCCAGCCCACCGAACCCGGTGCGCTCGGCCAGGTCCCCGACGTACTCCTGGGCGTCCACAGTGGCCGGCGCGTCACCCGCGGCGGGCACGGTGACCGACTGCTTGTCCGGCTTGGCCAGCGTCGCCCCGGCCTGCTCGGTGACCTCGATCAGCCGCGACCGCTCGGACACCTGGGTGACCACGTAGCTCTTGATGTTCTTGCGAGTGGACACGTCGTGGGTCTCCACGACCTTGCCGTCCTGGCTCACCACCAACCGGAACCGGTCCTCCGGCGGGTTCTCCCCCTCGGCGTCGGCCACCTCCACGGTCAGGTCCGACCGTGCCTCGGGGCGCGCGGTGATCCGCAACCCACCGAGCCGCACCGACTCACCCGCCTTGCGGCGTCCGGAGAGGACACCGTCGGTCGACTGCCCACCGACCCGCACCACATACGCGGAACCGCCGCCGTTGGCGAAGAACCCGTAGACGGCGTGCGCGAGGTAGGAGTGCTCGGTGAACCCGCCGAACGACTGGACGTACTGGTTCCAGTTGGTCACCAGGGTGGGCCGGTGGAACGGCCCGTCCTCGGCGAACCCCACGAACGCGGCCACGGCCGTGCCGACCCCTTCGATGGGCCTGGCCCCGGTCTGGACCTCCTCCACGTACACGCCAGGGGAGAGGTAGGACGGCATGCGAACTCCTTCGTGTGCCCCGATGTTGGCCTGCCACCACCCTTCCCGCCCCCCGAGGGCAACGGCAGGTCCACCGGACCCCCGCCAAGGGCACACCCACTGCCTTTCCGGGCAAGGAGCAGGTCGCGGACTGGTGGTCGGATAGTGGAGCCCTGGTACGAGATGGGCTCAATCCGTCCCCACCCCCCCACATCCGGAACCCGCACAACCCACATGCTGGATTGGGTGAACTCGCTTTGTCTGGGGAGAAAAGAGGCGCTAGCCTGACCCAGGCGGTGGGTATCCCTTTCCCACCCGCTCTACCCACGGCGCCTCTTTTCTTAGGGGCCCCAGACAAAGCGAGTTCACCCAATCCAGCCACCCGCCACCCGGGCCCACCACCGGGCAACCAGCGCGGGCAACCACGGGATCAGCGCTGAGCGAACTCCGACTCCCGGATCAACCGCCCCAACTTCAAGTACTCCGCCCGCACCGCCGCCACCAGGTCCGCCATGCACACCGCCCGTCCCCCAGCCGCCGCCAGATAGGCCGCCGACACCGCACAGGCCCGAATAGCCCCACCGGACAACTCGAACCGATCAGCGCACCACGCGAGATCCAGGTCTTCCGAACGCGGCAGCTCCGTCCCCAGGCAGGTGTCCCACAGCAGCAGCCGGTGCGCCGCGTCCGGCACCGGGAACGCCGCGATCACGTCCAGCCGCCGGGTGAAGGCCTCGTCCAGGTTCGCCCGCAGGTTCGTGGTCAGCACGGCGATCCCGTCGAAGGACTCCATCCGCTGCAACAGGTAGGCCGACTCCATGTTGGCGTACCGGTCGTGCGCGTCGCGCACCGCCGCCCGCTTGCCGAAGATCGCGTCGGCCTCGTCGAACAGCAGTACCCCGTTGACGCCCGCGGCCTCGGTGAAGATCCGCTCCAGGTTCTTCTCGGTCTCGCCGACGTACTTGTCGACCACAGTGGACAGGTCCACCACGTACAGGTCCATCCCCAGCTCGCCCGCGACCACCTCGGCCGCCATGGTCTTGCCCGTCCCCGACTCGCCCGCGAACAGCGCCAGCACCCCGCGCCCGCGGCCGCCGCCCGGGCGCATCCGCCAGCGGCCGAGGACGGTCTCGCGGTGCCGGGCCCGGTCGGCGAGCTGCACCAGCTGGTGCCGGGTGTGCTCGGGCACCACCAGGTCCGCCCACCCGACGGTCGGGAACACCCGGCGGGCCAACCGCTCCAGGCCCGCGCCGTCCTGGCTGCGGACACCCGCGCGGACGTCCGCGGCGGTCACCGCGCGGCCCTCCCGCGCGGCCATCCGCCGCGCCACCGACACCGCGGCCCGGGTGCGCCCGGTCGAGAGCTGGTAGGCCGACAGGTCCGCCGCCGCGACGCCGGTGCCCGCCAGCGCCCGCGTCCACCGCTGCCCGTCCGACGGCGCGGCGGTGATGGTCAGCGGTGTGGTCGGCGCGCACGCGGGATCCCACGGGCGAGTTCCGTGCAGCACCAGCGGCACGTGCTCCTCTTGTGCGAGCAGCGCGCGCAAGACCGGTGCGGGCAGGTCGTCCACCGGGCCCACCACCAGGGTCGCTCCGCGCAACCGCGCCTCACGCACCAGGTCCGGCACCAGCTCCAGCGGATTCGGCGACCCGGTCAGCTCGCCGACGACTCGCGGTCCGGCGACCTGGTCGTCCCCGCGCAGGTACACCGCGGCGCCGCGCTCGGCCACCACACCGTCCACATCGGACTCGTCCAGGGCCGGATCCGCGCCCAGCAGGTGGGCCACCACCCGGTCCGGGACGCGCACCTCACGGGACAGGAACGGCCGCTCCGGGTCGCGCACCTCGAGCAGTCCGCCCGCCACCAGCGGCGCGGACGCGGCGAAGCGAAACCGCGCGGGTCCCACCGTCGAGAGCCCGTGCAGATCCAGCGCCAGCCCGACCGTCGGGCACCGGCGGGTCACGTCGTCGTTGAGGTAGCCGTAGAACCGCTCGAACCGCGCGTCGAGCTCGGGCGCCAGCGCGATCAACAGGAACGCCACATCCACCGCGCTGAGCCCGAACGACTCCGCCAACCTGCCCAGTGGACCGCCCACCACCGGCGGCACTTCCGCTCCACCGGGTTCCGCGGGTCCGGCTTGGAGCAGGTCGACGACCATCTCGTCGCTGAGGTAGAGGCCGCGGTGCGGGTCCGCCAGACCGGGATCCGCCGCGAGTCGCCGCGCCACCGCCGCGCGCACCAACGCCTCCACCGCGCCGAGGCGCTCCCACAGCACGCCTACGTCCTCGGCGAGCGCGGTCACGGCGTGCCCCGCCTGCGCCGCACCCTCGGTCGGGACACCGCGAACCCGGCGGCCCCGGCCCCGTCTACCTTGGCCGCGTTCACCCCGTCGTAGCGCAGCGCGCGCGGTTCGTCGCCGCCCACGTGCACGACGACGCCCTCGGTGACCGGCGGCCCCACCGGCAGCCGCCTGCGGGCCATCGGCGCGACCACGCGGAGGTTCACCGCGGGCCGAAGCCTGCCGTCGAGCGCCGACCAGATGTCGGTCGCGGCCTTGGCCTCGGAGATCGGTCCGCCCGCGCGCAACGGCACCTCGAGGGCCAGCTCGGCCAGCGACCCGGTCAGCCACCGGTCGAGCAGCACGTCGTGCGGTCCGGCCGCGCGCAGCAGGTCCGCGAGCAGCCGGTGCTCGTCCTGCGGCCTGCTCGTCCACACCGTGGCCAGGTAGGACAGCGCGTACCACAGCGGTGGTTCGCGCCTGCCGACCACGGAGCCCTCGGCGTCGACCTCCTCCTGCGCGCCGGTGCGCCGCCGCCCGGTCTCCTCGCGCAGGTCGTAGAGGAACACGCTGATCGTGGGCCCGGCGAGCTTGGCCGCCCACTCCTTGGTCGGCGCCTCGAAGACCAGCTCCACCCCGTCGCCGGGCAGGCCCTCCTCGGCCAGCAGCCTGCGCAGCGCCTCGTCCACCTCGTCGATCACCACGGCCCCCGGCTCATCGGCGCGACACCACGCCCGGCGGCGCGATCATGCCGGTGACCACCAGGAACGGCGTGGTCACCGGACCGAAACCGGGTCCGGACGCGGTGATCAGGCGCGGACCGGTCTGGTCCTTGGTCAGGATCAGCAGCTGCCCGGTGAACCGGCCGTCGCCGCGCGGGAACACCGGTGCCGCGGCCGCGGTGATCCCCGGCGACCAGGTCAGCCGCACCGGCACGTCGGGCGGGAAGTCCACGCCGCGCACCGAGGTGACGAACCCGGGCTTCCCGATCGGCGGCACCGCGACGATCTTCGGTTGCAGCACCCGCAACGTCGTGCGCGCCCTGTTGTCGGCCGCGCTGGCGTCGGTGCCGCTGGTGCGCAGGGTCGCGGTGATCGTGGCCACCAAGGCGGCGTCCGGGCGAAGCACCACCTGTACGACCGCCATGCCGCCGGGCGCCAGATCGGGCAGCGCGCATATCCCGCGCGGGCAGCCTGGCGGTGCCGCGGCCAACGGGATCCGGGCGGGCAAGCCGAGTTCCAAGCGCAGCCCGGTGGCCAGTGAGCCGCCGCGGTTGCGGGCGGTGTAGGTCACCGTGGTCGAACCGCCCACATAGGACGGATTCGGCTGCGCGATCACCGCGATCCCAGGCCCGGCAAGGGGAGGCGGCACTGGAGCTGGTGGCGCGGGCGGCGGGGGCGGTGGCTGTGTGGTGGGTGGTGTTGTTGTCGGAGGTGGAGTGGTGGTCGGCGGCACCACGTCGACCGGGACCACCGTCCGCCCGGAGTTGTCCGACGGCTGGGTGTCCAGCACGGCGCCGGTGACCGACCAGTCCAAGGTGTGCGAGCCGGGCGCGGTCGTGACCAGGTCCGCCGTCACGCTCACCGACGCACCCGGTGCCAACAGACCGATGTCGCACTGCGGCAGGTCCGTGGAACACCTGCCGCGCAACCGTTCCAGCCGCAGGCCGTCGGGCACCGCCACCGTCAGCGAGGTCCCCGGAGAGGGGCCCGGGCCGCGGTCGACGACCGTCACCGTCACCGACACCGGCGCCCCCACGGTCACCCGCGGCACTGTCGGCGGCGCGGTGAGCCCGAGGTCGACCGCGAGCTGCCAGGTCGGCTCCTTCTGCCTGCCCGGCATCGCGTTGGTCAAGCGGGTCACCACCCGGGTGTCCAGGTCGAAGATCGCCAGCACCTCACGCGAGTTGGGGTCCGGCTCCCGCCGCTTGCTCAGCACCATCCGCTTGCCGTCCGGCGAGAACGACACGTCCCGCGGCTGGTAGGGCCCGGTCGGCCCGATGAGCCTGATCCCGCACGAGGTCTGGCCCGGCGGCAGCAGCACCTCGCAGCGCGTGTCGGCCAGCCGCACCCGCAGCAGGCCGTCGTCCTCCCGGTTGAACACGATCGACGTGCCGTCCGGGGCGAACGCCGGGCTGTCATCGGTCAACGGGCAGGCGAACCCGCACACCGCCGAGCTGATGTCCCGCTGACCATCCAAAGTGGACGCCCGGGCGGTCCAGATGTGCTGGGTGCGCGGCTGTCCCTGCGGACCACCGGCGACGGTGCCCCGGCTGAACGCCAGGACCTTGCCGTCGGGCGACCACGCGGGCTGGCCGTCGTCCTCGTCGGCGTCCGGGTCGGGGTTGCGCAGCGACCCCACGACCGCGCCGGTGTCCGGCCGCACGATGATGACCCGGCTCGGGCCGCCCGTGCGGTTCGGCGCGCCGGGGGAGCGGCGGGCCACGGCCATGAGCGTGCCGTCGGGCGACCACGCCGCGTCGGTCTCCCAGTCACCCGGCTCGCGGTCGGCCAGCGGCATCGGCGCGGCGTTCGAGCCGTCGGCGTCGGAGAGCCAGACCCGCTGCGTGCGCCTGCCGTCGATGGTCTCGAACCGGCTGACCGCGATCCGCCGCGCGTCCGGGGAGTAGCTCTGCCGCTGGGTCCACGGGTCGAACCCCGGGCTCGGGTCGAACAGCTTGATCGAGTCGGTGGCCGCGGCCGGGTCCTCGGTGAGCACCGGCAGACCGAGGTCGCGCGGGTCGCCGCCGTCGGGCCGGACGTCCTGCATCGTCGCCACGTTCGGGCTCGCCGCGGTGGTCCTGGCGACCACCAGCGCGCCGGACAGCCATGTCGGGGAGTCCACGTCGCGGTTCTCGTTGAGCAGCAGCACGGGATCGGCGGCTGTCGGCACGGTGTCGACCGCGACCCGGTAGACCAGGTCGATCGGCCCGCGCGGTTCGGGATCACCGGGACAGCCGCAGACCACGTTGCGGCTGAGGAACAACAGCGAGCTGCCGTCGGGCAGCCACACCGGCCAGCGGCTCTGCCACCCGGCCCGCGCGCCGTCGAACACCGGCGGACCGTTGCCGCCCGCGCTGATCTGGACGGTCTGGTCGTACTTTGTGGACTGATCACCGTCAAGGTCGAGGGTGTAGGCGATGCGGTCGCGCTTTCCGGGCGCGTCCACCGGGTTCCAGGACGGCTGGATCGCGGCGCCGGTGGGCTCGTCGGTCACCCGCGCCGCCTGCCCGTCGATCGGCATCCGGTAGATCTCCGGCATTCCAGGGGCGTCGCTGGAGAACGCGATCTGCTGCCCGGAGGGGGAGAACGTGGGCCACACCTCGTTGGCGGGGGAGTCGGTGAGCCTGCGCAGTCCGGTCCCGTCGGTGCGCACCAGCCAGAGGTCGCGTTGGGTGTCCTCCATCGAGTCGAAGACGACCCACGCACCGTCGGGGGAGAGCCTGGGGTGGGCGGCGTCGCGGCCCGCGGTCAGCCCGCGCACCGCGCCGTCCGCGTCCCGCAGGTACACCTGGGGACGCGGGCCGTCGCGCAGGCTGGTGAACACGAGCAACCCACCGGAGGCGGACGGGTCGCGGTCGAAGTGGGACAGCCCGGCCCCGAACAGCGGGTCCGACCGGTCCACCGCCGCCGCCCGACCCAGGCTGAGGTGTGCGGTGCCCGCGAAGGCGATCCGCTCCGCCCCCGCCTCCGCGCGCGGTTGTGCCGCCACCTGCTGCCCGCCGCGCCACGGAACCCCACACAGCACCAGCACGAGCAACAGGACAGCGCCGATCCGGGCGGCACGCACCACCGTCTCACCTCCGAGTCGTTGGTCCCGATGCTCGCCCCTGGCGGCCCCCGTGCCGAGGCCCGCGCGGGCACGGCCCGGGGAACCGCCACCGGGTGGTTCGGGCAATCTCAGATGAGCCCTTGCCGCAGCGCGTATCCCACCGCGTGCGCGCGGTTGCGCAGCTGGAGCCGGGTGGTCACCTCGTGCAGGATGTTCTTGACCGTGCGCTCGGAGTAGGACATCTTGTCGGCGATCTCGGTGGTGTCGAAGCCCTCGGCGATCAGCCGCAGCACGTCCACCTCACGGGAGGTCAGCGTGGACAGCGTCAGCCCGCGCGGGTCGAGCACCTCCCGCTGCAACCTGCCCACGTGGTCGATGAGCCTGCCCAGCATGTCCCCGGGCAGCACCCCCTCGCCCCGGGACAGCGCGGTGATCATCTCCACCAGCCGGTCGGCGTTGGCCGTGGACCGGCGCAGCACCGCGGCCACCCCGCACTCGATCGAGCTCTGCAGCGCGGTCTGCTCGAAGCGGCCCACCACCAGCCCCACCCGGGTCTCGGCGTGCCGCAGCCTGCGCAGCACCAGCAGGGCCGCCTCGTCGACCTGGTCCACCACCACCAGCGACACCGCGGCCCGCTCCTGCTCGTCGTCGGTGAGCAGCTCCACCTCCGGGCGGTGCCGCAGCTGGTGGGTGACCCCGGAGCGCAGGATCGGGTCCTCGGCGTGCAGCGCGACCGCCACCCGGTGCCGGACACCGTATGCCGTTGCCGTTGTCATGAGTGTTCTCCCCTGACCTCGCGCCGGGGCCTGGATCGCCCCGGCTGGGAACCACGGCCGCCCCGGACGGGCATCGGTGCTGCCCCGGGGCTGCCCGCGCCGCTCTCCCCCGGTGGGGGCGGGCGCGCCTAGCGTCACGTGCGTGACGACTTCAGCCGAACTGGACCTGGCGACGGTGACGGTCGCCCCCGGCTCCGGGGCGAGCACCACGCTGACGGTGCGCAACGACACCGACATCGTGGAGGCCTACCGCTTCGAACCGGTCGGCGAGTGCGCGCCGTGGACGACCGTGGAACCCGATCGGGTGTCGCTCTACCCCGGCACGTCCGAGACCGTCACCGTGTGGGTGCGCCCGCCGCGCTCGTCGAAGGTGCGCGCGGGCGAGACGCCGCTGGGGATCCGCGTGCTGCCGGTGGAACACCCGGAGCTGGCCGCGCTGCCCGAGACCACCGTGGTGATCGAGCCGTTCGGCGGCCTGACCGCGGGCCTGCGGCCGCGCAGGCGGATGACTTGGCGCGGCGCGCGGTTCACCGCCGAGCTGCGCAACGAGGGCAACACCCCGGTGCGGGTGGCGGTGGTGCCGGTGGAGACCGGCGACGAGCTGCGGCTGCGCGTCGACCAGGCCGAGGTCGTGCTCGCGCCGGACGCCGAGGGCGCGGTCGGCGTGCGGGCCCGGACGGGCAAGCTGGTGTGGTTCGGCAAGTCCACCACGATCCCGTTCCAGCTCACCGCGACCCCGACGACCGCGCCGGACCTTGAGCAGCCGCCCCAGGAGATCACCGGCGAGGTCGTCCAGCTCGCGGTGCTGCCGCGCTGGCTGCTCGCGCTGCTGGCCCTGCTGGTCGCCTTGCTGCTGCTGTGGTTCACGCTCGTGCGGCCCGCGGTTCGCAGCTCCGCTAAGGAAGCGGCCGAGACCAAGGCGCAGGAAATGGTGCAGGAAGGGCAGTTGCAGCCCGGGCCGTCCAACGCCGCCGCGGGCAAACCCGCCGGTCAGCCCCCCACCGCGGGTGGTGGCAACGGGCAGCAGCCCGGTGCGGGCACCGGGACCGGGACCGGAACGGGGACCGGCAATGGCACCGGCAACGGCACCGGGGTGGGCAAGCAGAGTTCGGGCACCATCGAGGTCCGCACCGGCGGCGGGACCGCGGGCAGCGGCACCTACGTGGTGCCCGCGGGCAAGACCTTCCTGATCACCGACCTGGTGCTGGCCAACTACCAGGGCGACGAGGGCGTGCTCACCGTCGTCTTCGGCGACCGGGTGATCACCACCATCGCGCTGGAGACCTTCCGCAACCAGGACTACCACTGGGTCACCCCGATCGAGATCACCGAGAACGCCGCGGTGACGGTCAACGTGTCCTGCGACCGACCCGGCACCCCGGCCTCGGGCAAGCAGGCCCAGGAGTGCGTCGAGGTGCTCAACGTCAGCGGTGAGCTGCGCGACCTCGCGCGCTGAACCGACCACGTCCATCCGCCCTCCCCGACCTCGCTCCCCGCAACCGAGGGAACCACCGGCGCACCGCCGGGACCACGAAGATCGACACGCAGAAGTTTCACCCGGTTTCTGCCGAACCGCGTAGTGCCCTCGTCCGTGTAGGTACCGGCCATACCCCGAACGGGGGTGTGGTGGGACCGTTGGACTTCGGCACGATCGAAGGACAAGCAGACGACAGGTGACGAACTGGGGTTGTCGATGGGTGATCAGGGCTCGACGTTCGCCGCGCTGCTGTCCGCGCACCGGCGGGCGGTCGGGCTGACCCAAGAGGAGCTGGCGGAGAAGTCCGGGGTGAGCACGCGGGCCATCAGCGATCTCGAACGGGGCCGGGTGCGCCGCCCCCAGCGGCGCACCGGGCAGGCATTGGCCAGCGCGCTCGCGCTCGGCGGGGCCGAGCTGGAGCAGTTCCTGGGCAGCGGCGGTTACCAGGCGATCGAGGCCGACCACGCGCCAGAGGAACCGCGGCCCGCGATCGACCGGCCGCTGCGCGGACTGCCGCCGGAGGTCGACCTCGCGGGCCGGGAGACCGAGCTGGCGCAGCTGCTGCGGCACGCCGGCCCCAGCCCGCGGCACACCGCCGTGGTGATCGGCGTGCACGGCCCACCAGGGGTGGGTAAGACTGCCTTCGCGGTGTCCGCCGGGCACCGGCTGGTCGACCGCTACCCCGACGGCTGCGTGTTCCTGAACCTGCGCGGCATGGACACCGACCGGCTCAGCCCCGAGCACGCGCTGGGCAGGCTGCTGGTCACCCTGGGCATCGCCGAGGGCAAGCTGCCCGACGGCGTCGAGGACCGGGCCGGGCTCTACCGCTCGCTGCTGCGCGACCGGCGGATGCTGCTGGTGCTCGACAACGCCGCCGACGAGGCCCAGGTGCGGCCGCTGGTGCCCAGCAGCGCGGGCACCCTGGTGCTGGTGACCAGCAGGCGGGTGCTCTCCGGGCTGGAGGCCGTGGTCAGGGTCCCGCTGGCGGTGCTGCGCGGCGACGCGGCCGTACGGCTGCTCGGCTCGATCATCGGCGCCCGCCGCGCGGCCGCTGAGCCCGAGGCCACCGCGCGGGTCGCCGACCTGTGCGGCAACCTGCCGCTGGCGCTGCGGATCGCGGGCAACCGGCTGGTCACCCGGCCGCACTGGCCGGTCGCGCACCTGGTCGCCCAGCTGGAGGACCAGCGGCGCAGGCTTACCGCGCTCACCGCGGGCGACCTGCAGGTCCGCTCCGCCTTCGAGGTGTCCTACCGGCAGTGCGACCGCAGCACCCAGGCGGTGTTCCGGCTGCTGTCGCTGGTCCCCGCCCCGGAGGTGTCGGTCGAGGCGGTCGCGGTGCTGGCCGAGGTCGACCCGGACACCGCCGAGCGCAGGCTCGACGAGCTGGTGGAGGCCAGCCTGCTGGAGCCGGGGCACGTCCCCGGCCGCTACACCAGCCACGACCTGCTGCGGGTGTTCGCGGGGGAGCGGCTGGCGCTGGAGGAGACGCCACCGCGCATCCGCGCCGCCGAGCTGCGGGTGGTCCACTGGGCGCTGTCGGTGGGCACCGGCGCGGGCATGCTGCTCTCGCCGCCCAGCGACACCGCCGACGAACCGACACCGGGCGCGGTCGGCCTCACCACCAGGGCCGAGGCCGTCGACTGGCTCGACAACGAGCAGCCGCGCTGGCTGTGCGCGGTGCGCCGGGGGATGGAACTGGGCCGGTACGAGGAGGTCCTGGCGTTCAGCCGCGCCATGCACTGGTACTCCGAGATCCGCGCCGACCCCGAACTCTGGCGCGAGGTCTTCGCCCACGGCGTCGCCGCCGCGCGCGCCCTGGGCCGCCGCCGCGACGAGGCGGTGCAGCTGAACTTCCTGGGCTGGGCCCTTACCCTGACCCGCTCCCGCAACGCCGAGGCCCTGGCCGCCCACGAGAGCGCCTGGCGCGCGGCCCGCGAGACCGGCGACCGCAACGAGGAGGCGTGGGCGCTGCAGTACTGCGGCCGAACGGAGTTGGTGGAGGGCAAACCCGCCGAGGCCACCGAGTACATCCGCCCGGCCATCGCCCTGTTCGACGAGCTGGGCGACCGGCTGGGCAAGTTCGTCACCCTCTCGATCCTCGGCCTGGCCCTGCACCAGCTGGGCGACTACCCGGCCGCCATCGAGGCCCACCGCTTCACCGCGGCCTTCTTCCGAACCCCAGAGATGCGCCCCCACGCCAACCTCCTGGCCATGGCCCTGCTGCGGCTCGCAGACACCCTCGAGGCATCAGGCGACCTGGCCGCCGCCCGCGACGCCTTCCGCGAGTCCCGCGAACTGGCTGCCACTGCCCACTACCCGCACGTGCGTGCCCTAGCCGCCTTCGGCCAAGCCCGCTCCGACCGAGCCCTGGGCGATTGGGCGGCCGCCCGCCGCAACCTGGAGGACGCCTCCCGGATCCTCGCCGAGAACCACGAACCCTGGCACCACGCCCGAGTCCTGCGCGTCCTGGCGGAGATCACCCCGGACCGGTCCAAAGCGGCGGCGTACCGGGCGGAGGCGGTGCGGCTGTGCGAACAGGTCAACACACCGGAGTCCCGAGACCTCAAGGCGGAACTGGAATCCACGGCGACCCAGGCGGTCTGCCGGATCAGCTGATCACCTAGCGGCGAGTAGGGAACATTGACACATTTGTACCTCCGCACCCTCGACGGCCTGCGCCTGGCCGCAACCCTGCTGGTGCCGACCGACGTCCTGCTGCGGGGCGCCGTGGTCATGGTGCACGGTGGCGGGGTTACCCGGAAGGAAGGCGGCTTCTTCACCCGACTGGCCGCCGGGCTCAGCGAGGCGGGCGTCGCCTCGCTGCGGTTCGATCACCGTGGTCACGGCCAGAGCGAGGGCAAGCAGGAAGACCTGACCCTGTCGGCCATTCTCAACGACATCCGCGTGGCTGGCGCGCGTCTGCGGGCCGAGACGGGCCAGGACTCGGTCAGCCTGCTCGGCGCGAGCTTCGGCGGTGGCATCTGCGGCTACTACGCCGCGAAGCGCCCGGACGAGATCCGCCGACTCTTGCTGCTCAACCCCCAGTTCGACTACAAGAAGCGCGCGATCGACAGCCGCGACTACTGGCACGCCGACACCCTGGCCGAGCCCATGGCGAAACTGTTGGCGGAGAACGGTTTCATCGACTTCACGCCAAGCCTCAAGCACGGCCGCGCGATTCTCAACGAGGTCTTCTGGCTGCGGCCGGATGAGGTCGTCGGCGACATCCAAGCCCCTACCCTGGTGGTCCACGGCACCAAGGACACTTTTGTGCCCGTCGAGTCCTCGCGGGCGGCGGTGGCGCGACTGCGGAGCGAGCACCGGTTGGTCGAGATCGAGGGTGCGCAACACGGCTTCGCCGTCCACGACGACCCGCAGTACCTGGACCCCCAGAGCCAGGTCTGGCAGGCGTCGGTCATCCGGACAGTGACGGAATGGCTGACTGTCTAGACGGGGGAGTGCGGGTCGGGTCGGGTGAGCACCAGAGCGGACGTGAAGTCGTGCAGTGACTCGATCACTGGCGACGCTCCGGCTCCGGTCAACTCGGCGATCGAACTCTTTCCTGTGGCTACTCCGATGACTCTGGCACCCACTGATCTTCCCGCTGCCGCATCTCCGGGCGTATCGCCGATGAGAACAGTTGCGGAGTTGGCGAACCTGATGCCCGTATGCTCTGCGGCCCGTTCTCGGGCGATGGCCACGAGGGCTGATCGATCGGTGTGGTCCGAGCCGTAGGCTCCGGCATCCAGGTTGAGGTAGTCGGCTAGGTGGAAGGTTTCGAGCTTGATGCGGGCGACTTCGGGCAGGTTGCCGGTCAACACGGTCTGGAACACCGAGGACTCGGCGGCGAGCAGCTGAACGGCCTTGTGTGCGCCGGGGAGCGCGCGCCCGGTGGTCCCGAGTTCGTCGCTGCCGTGCTGGTATTCGCGCACCAGGGCGTTCATCACCTCGGCGACCAGGTCCCCGGTCGGCTCGATGTCGTTGACTGCCAGGCTTTGCCGGATGATGTCCAACTCCGTCCTACCGGAGATGTCCGCCCGCTTGACCAGCGTTCGGCCGGTCGCCGCGTGAAATGCTTGCTCGAAGAATCGGCGGCCTACCCCTCGGCTTTCGACGAGGGTGTGGTCGATGTCCCAGAGCACCAAGACGTGTGGACCGGAGGTTGGGTGCCGTGGATCCATCTGGATAGTCTGTCAGCGCTTGGCTGATCGGGCGGCGGCCAACGCCAGGTTCCAAGGGTAGGTGTCCATCGCCTGCCCGCCGGTGCGCGGTGGGTGGGGCACGAAGCCGCCTTCCCCGAGCAAGACGGTGATTCCCGACTCGCGCAACTCGTCGACGCTGCGGGCGAAGACGCGGTTGGCGGCCAACGCGGTGTTGACGAATGGCAGCACGACAATGGGCACGCCGAGCCCGGTCAGTTCGGCGAGCTGGGTCAGCACGTAGGTGTCGGCGATGCCTGTGGCCCATTTGTTGATGGTGTTGTAGGTGGCGGGTGCGACGATCACCGCCGTGGCCTTGGGGAGGGCGGGTTGTCCGGTCCGCTGGTGTCCGGTCCGCACCACGTGTCCGGTGAGCTGCTCCAGGGCGTCGAGATCGAGGAAGTGCTCGACCGCCGACGGCGTCGCCAGGCAACACACATCCCACTCGTCATCGCGCGCGAGCGTGATCACCCGGTCGATGTGGGCGGCCGGACCGGCTCCGCAGATCACCAGGTACAGCACCGGCTTGGTCACGCCGCGACCCCGGCTCGGTCGGCCATGCTCTTGACCAGCTTGGCCGGTTGGCCGGTGGTGTTGCGCAGCAGCGAGCGCAGCAAGCCGTGCGCCAGCGGGCGACAGCGAACCTCTTCCGGCGCGATCTGTTCAGCTTGCCCCAGCGCGATCACGGCCCGTCGGTGGTCTCCGACCCCGATGTGCGCTTCGGTCAGGTCGAGCAGGTGGTTCGACCGGCGTTCAGCCGGGAGAAGGGCGACGGCCGCCGGATCGATCGTGGCGGCGAACTCCAGTGCCCGACCGCATTCGTGGAGTCGGACCAGCGCGGAGACCCGGTGGATCACAGTGTTGGTCATACCGAAGGATGTGTGGTGGGTGTCGTAGTGTGGTTTGAACCTCAGGGCGGTCGCCATTGCCTCGTCATGCATTTCCTGTGCCAGCGGAGCATTGTCTTGCCCAGCGGCGGAGATCGACGCGGCCAGGTAGAGCATGCCGTGCAGCGCCAGGAGATTCTCGGCATCAGTCGCTACTTCGGCGCGCATCCTGTCCGCCATCGCCAGTAGGGTCGCGATGGCTTGCGGCTTTTGCCGGTCGCCGGACATCGCGCGGGCAACACTGCGCGTGGCCCTGGCCAGAGACCAGGTGTCGTCGACAGCGTGGGCCGCGTGCATCGCTCGATCCGCCGCCAGCCAGGCGAGGTCGTCGGCCTCGAACTTCAGCAACATTGATGAGGCCAGGCGATAGGTGGTCACCAGGACGCGTTGGGCCGGGACCTGGTCGGCTGCGGGAGCATCCCTGACGACTGCCTCCGCCGAGGTCATCAGAGCGGGCAGGTGCCGGGCGACCACGGTGAAGCGGGACGCGGGCCAGGCGAGATCGAGATATTCGGCTTGGCGCTGGATGGTCGCCAAGTCGCTGGTCGCCTCGGTGGTCGACAGGCCGGGATAGTGCCCGAGGGCCTGCCGAATGGCGTCGACCTCGCCCGCGTCCACGCACTGGCTCGCCCGTTCGGCGCTGGTCCGGTCGGTCAACACGGTGGGATCGACCCCGAGGGCCTCGGCCACCCGGTCGATCACCGGCAGCCGGGCCAGTTCGCGTTCCCCGGACTCGATCTTGTCCAACCACGAGGTCGACCGACCGACCATGTCCGCGAACTGCTTGCGATCCAGGTTTCGCCGTCGACGCCAGTAGCGAACCCGCTCGCCGATCCTGGGATCCGTTCCGCCCATGTCTTCGAGCTTAACGGCCGGGCGACACACAATTTGTACAAGATCTCGATGGCCGTCGCCCCTAACGTCCTAGTCCTCGACCAACTCCACTCCTTCGAGGACTGCCCATGCCCGAACCGTGTACCCACAGCCCACCAGTCTCCCCCCACGGCGGGGACGGCTACCTGTTGTCCCGCGTGCCGCAGTCGCTCACCGAGGTGCTGCTCAGCGGCCAGTACCGCGACGGTGCGTGGCCCGAGGGGGTGCCGACCCTGATCGAGGATCTGCGGGACCTCATCGGGTGTGCTCATCGGCTGATCGCCTCCGTGGCCGAGGGCAGCCCGCTCAGGGACCACAAGGCCGTGGACGGCATCGACTCCACGGCTTATCGCGTTGTTGAGGCCTGTCGCTGGTTGCAGGTCCACCAGACCATCCCGACCACCTGACCCGATACGGAGCCAACACCTACCATGACTGCCCGGCATCCCGTCTACGCCGATCTCACCGAGGTCCACGTGCTCGCCCAAGTTCTGCACGAGGCCATCACCGACGGCGACCTCAACGCCGAGGACCTCGTCGCCTTCGAACACGCCTGTGAGGACAGCCTCGTCAGGTGCCGCCAACTACTCCGCGACCCCGTCACCGCGCGGGCCATTGCGCTGGTTCCCGCCTGAGGGGCACATGACTGACGGTTCGGATACCACCGACCAGGGTTGGAGCGAGGAAGCGCGAATCTGCGTCTGCCTTTCGACTGCCGCCCGGGCCATTGACTTCTACTTCCAGTGCTACCAGGAAGAAGCAACAGACCGCACACCACCTCGCAGCTTCGAGCACCTACTCGGTCGCTTCTTGACCGCGCTCGGTCTCAAGCTGGTCGAACGGGCATGGGAACGGTCAGTGCCGGAAACCGGCAGTCGGAGTTGAGACTGGAGGTCCGCTGCACCTGACACTGGCAGCGAAGGCCGCTGGGCGGGTGAGCCGTCAAGGCTCACCCGCCCAGGGCGGGGTCCACGCTCGCCCGGCGTCCTGGCGAGCGGTGACCGGTGGGTCAGGAATACCGCTCGGTCACGGTGCCGGGGTGGTGGTGATGGGGGGAGTGGTGGGCGGGAGGGTGGTGGTCGAGGGCGGCGTTGTCGGCGGCCGGGTCGGCGGGGTGCCCGAGGGCGGCGTCGGACCAGGGCCAGGCCCCGGACCAGGGCCGGGACCGGGGAATCCGCCGTCGTCGTCGCCGACTGTGGTGTCGGACAGGTCGAGGCCGATGGTGAACTCCGCCGTGTACTGGTGCCCGATCCGGCGGGGGCGCAGCAGCAGTTGGTCGCCGCCGTCGCGGTAGATGCCGTCCTGGGCGTTGGTGGTGTCCGCCGGGCCCTTGACCTTGTACGGGTCCTGGGCCAGGTAGACCGCCTTGAACTCCTCGGTGAAGTAGAACTGGGAGGTGAACTCGTAGGGCTTCCCGTCGGTCCCCGTGGTCTGGACCTTGACGTGGATGTGCACCGTGCGGCCGCGGTACCAGCCCGGCAGCACGGTCAGGAAGCGGACGCGGCCCGCGCGGTCGGTGACCTGGTAGCCGCGCAGGAACTTCTTGCCGGTGGTGCCCTCCATGGCCACGTCGGAGTACTTGCCCGCGGCGTCGCAGTGCCAGATGTCGACCACCGCGTCCTTGAGCGGGGTGCACCGGCGGCCGTTGATCTGCAGCACGCCCACGTGCAGCGCCAGCAGCGCGCCCGCCGACACCGCCCCGGTCGACGGGTCGCTGCGGATGTCGGAGCGGTTGAGCTTCTCGTCGACGAAGTAGGGGCCCTCGGTCTGCTCCGGTTGGGCCACGCAGTCGCACTTGCCCGCCGCCGCGGTTGAGTCGCTCGAGGCCGCCGTGGCGACCCCCGTGACCCCGACCGCGGTCAGCGCCGCGCCCGCCGCGCCCAGCAGGGCTAGCGCGTGCCGCCTGCCCAGGACTCGGCCGACGGGCTCGTCGTCGTCATGCACGTGGGACCCTCCTCACTGCGAGTACTCGATCAAGTACCCCGCGGAAGGTAGGGCCCCTCCCTGGGCGCCAGGTGTGCGTCCCCTGTGCGGAACTTGTGTGAACCCCGGTGGGAAATCACCGTTCGAAGACGACCCGCCCGTCCAGCACGGTCATCGCCACGTCCACCTGCGGCAGGTCGGCCGGGGCCAGCTCCAGCGGGTTGGCCTCCAGCACGCACAGGTCGGCGACCTTGCCCACCTCGACGGTGCCCTTCCACGACTCGGCGCCGTCCTGCCGGGCCGGGTTGACCGTGTAGCAGCGCAGCAGCCTGCGCATCAGGTCCGGGCTCGCGGTGGCGCCCATCCACTGCGCCGCCGCGGCGATCCACTGCCGCCAGTCCGGGCCGATGACCGGCGCGTCCGAGCTCAGGCACACCGGCACGCCCAGCCCGAACGCCGCGCGCAGCGGCCAGGCGCCGTGCAGCGCCTCCTCGCCCAGCGCCGCGGCCAGCCACGGGCCGGTGGCGACCGCGATCCCGGGCTGGGTGTTCAGCCCGATGCCCAGCTCGGGCAGCCGGGCGAGCACGGCCGGGGCCACCAGGTCGCCGTGGATGAGGTAGTGCCTGCCCGCGGGCCCGTGCGCGGCGATCGCCTCGGCGACGGCGTCGACCACGACCTCGATGGACCGGTCGCCGGTCGCGTGCACGCCGATCTGCGCGCCCGCGCGGTGCGCGACGTCGATCATCCGGCGCAGGTTGGCCTCGCGCTCGGCGTCCTGGGTGCCGTCGATGAGCAGGTGCCCGGAGGTGCCGTCGGAGTAGCAGCGGTGCGTCCAGGCCGAGCGCATCGGCGGGATGCCGTCGGCGAAGATCTTCACCCCGGTGACGTTGAGCCAGCGCGGGTCCGCGGCCGGCACCGGCGCGGCCAGCCCGCGCTCGAAGTCGGCCAGCGAGCTGGGCCCGTCCAGCTCGCCGAAGAGCCGCAGCACGGTGACGCGGGCGCGCAGCAGGCCCTCGGCGGCCAGCGCCGCGTACTCGTCGAGGATCGCCGCGGAGAAGCAGCCGGTCTGGCCGCCGTCCTCGCCCGGGCCCAGGCCCGGCTCGGTGTAGCTGGTCACGCCCAGCTCGGAGACGATCTCACCGGCCCGCAGGATCGCGGCCCGGCGCGCGGCCGAGTCGGCGACCAGCGGCCCGGCCTGCGGCTCGCCGGTGTCCATCCCGGTACCGCTGAGCAGCGTGTTCGGCCACAGCGCGCCCAACCAGGCGCCGTGCAGGTGCGAGTCGTTGATACCGGGCAGCACGGTGCGGCCGTAGAGGTCGACGACCTGGGTCTTGGGGCCGATGAACCGCTCGGCGTCGCCGACGGCGGTGATCCGGCCGTCGGTGACCGCGACCGAGTCCGCCTCCCGGTCCGTGCCGTCGAGGGTCAGCACCGTGCCGCCGGTGAGCACCAGGTCGGCGGTCCTTGCTGTGGCCACGGTCGTCCTCCGTCAACGAACGCAGATGAAGCACCGCCGGGGTTCGGCGGCACCCCGGGCTGTTCTCCCGGTTTTTAATCTATGGATGTAGACTAACCCAAACAGCTCGCGGCGTGGAGGAGTGCTCATGGGTGAGACGTCCGGTGTCCCGGTCCGGCAGTTGGGCCCCGGCGGCCCCCGGGTCCCGCTGTTCGCGCTCGGCTCCTGGAACACCTGGGACCGAATGGACACCGACGACGCCATCGCGCTGCTGCGGCACGCGGTCGAGGCGGGCGTGACCATGTTCGACGTGGCCCACTACAACATGGGCCCGCACGCCGAACAGGCCCGCACCGACATCATCTTCGGCGAGGTCGTCCGCGCGGCCGGGCTGGCCAGGGAGGACTACCACCTGTGCGGCAAGCTGTGGCTGTGGGAGTACCCCACCACCAGCTTCGAGCAGCAGATGACGACGTCCCTGGACCGCATCGGCGTCGACAAGGCCGACAGCGTCGTGGTCGGCGACTACATGTCCCCGCCGGACATCCCCGCGATCGTCACCGACGTCGCGGAGCAGATCCGCGCGGGCCGCTTCGACCACTGGGGCGTGAACAACTGGGTCGCCGCCGACCTCGAGACCGCCCTGGAGTTCGCCGCCCGCGAGGGCCTGCCCGCCCCGGTGTTCGCCCAGCTCAAGTACAGCATCGCCCGCCGCACCATGGCCGAGGGCCAGTACTACGGCGGCTACTTCGCCGACGGCAAGCTCTCGATGCAGGCCTCCGACGTCTTCGAGGGCGGCATCCTGGCGGGCCGCAAGTTCCCCGAGCGCAAGATCGGCGCCGACCCCGGCGGCATCCGCGACGAGATCCGCGCGGCCGCGGACGTGGTGGCCGAGGTGGCCACCCGCTACGAGGCCACGGCGGCCCAGGTCGCGATCGCCTTCTGCCTGGCGAACCCGGCGGTCGCGAACGTCCTGTTCGGCGTCAGCAAGCTGTCCCAACTGGAGGACAACCTGGGCGCCCTGCGCCTGGCGAACGAACACGGACCGGACCTGCGCGCGGCCCTGGAACCACTGTGGACGGACCGCGCGGTCAACGCTGACGGTTCCTGGTAGCACGGCCGGAAGCGGTAGGCCAAGCAAGAGTGGATGCGGCAACCACGAGGTGGATGCGGCACCCGCAGCGAGAGCCGCAGTAAGAACTCGCAGCGAGAACCCGCACCCGAACGGCAGCGATAAACCGCAGGCGGGCAAGTCCAATGAGAATTGGGACTCGCGCCCATCCCGCGCAGCCCGATCTGCCAACTGCTCGATCAGGTGGATCAGCTTTGTCTGGGGAGAGAAGAGGCGCTAGCCTGGTTGAGGCGTGGGTGATCCCTTTCCCACCCGCTTCACCCCGGCGCCTCTTCTCTTAGGGGCCCCAGACAAAGCTGATCCACCTGATCGAGCATGCCCACGCGAGCAAGCGCCGATGAGCTCAGCTTCAGGCGGTCAGGCGGAGCCTGGAGACCCCCGGGCGCTTACTTGGTGGGGCATGCTCGATGGGCTGGAGTGGCTTTGTTCGGGGCCCCTAAGAAAAGAGGCGTCGTGGGTAAAGCGGGTGGGAAAGGGATACCCACCGCCTGGGCCAGGCTAGCGCCTCTTTTCTCCCCAAACAAAGCCACTCCAGCCCATCGAGCACTTGGGCGGGGAGGGGACGGTTGCGCGGGGGTCGGGTGGAGGATGAGCCCTACCCGCCGGGCATTCAGTGGTGGGGACGGGAGTGGTTGTCGGGTTGGGGATGAGCCTTGCCTGTCGGCACCGGTGGTGGGGCGGACCTGGTGTCCGTGTCGAGTTGAGGATGGGCCTTGCCCGTTGAGCGTTTGGCGGCGCGAGCGAGCTGGCGTGGCTGTGGCTGGGCTCCGGCAGGCATGCGGCCGGGCACCGTGCCGGATCCCGGCGCACCGAGGCGGCCGCCGGGATCTCGGGTTCGGGGCCGCTAGGGCTGCACGATCCTGGCGAAGAAGGTGTCCAGGTGCTGCTTCTGGAGCTTCCTCGTCGAGAACTTCGGGCCCACGAGGCTCATGATGTTGGCGCCGGCGTTGATGAGCACTATCTCGTCCACCAGTTGCTCGTCCGGTATCGCCGTCTTGATCTCGTCCGCTGCCCGCGCTCGCTTGATGTGCTCGTGCATGAGGCCTCGCCAGGCCTTCAGGTGTTCCACGTACCGGTCGTGCAGGCGCTTGTTGGACAGGGACATCTCCCAGAACGCCAGCAACACGCGTCCCGCGGTGATGCGCTTGGTGTCCAGGGGCATGGCGCCGTAGCACATGACGCGGAGTGCCTCCAGGCCCGACTGGTCGGCGACGGCGGCCGAGATGTGCTTGTGCATCATCGACAGCGCGCGTTCGAAAGTGGCCTCCACCAGCACGTCCTTGCTGGGAAAGTACCGCTTGAGGGCACCGTTGGCGAAGCCCGCGGCGGTGGCGATCTCGCGCATGGTGGCCGCCTCCAGGCCGCCGCCCATGATCAGGCCCCAGGTGACGTCCACGATGTGCTCGCGGCGTTCGTCGTGGTCGATGACCTTGGGCATCGGGCTCCTCGTCGGCGGTCTGATTTGTCTACGTTTGTAGTGTATCTGCGGACCGGCCGACCGGTTGGTGGTGGGAGAAGTCCGGGTCGACGATACCCTCGCCGTGGGTCAGGGCCGGTAGGCGCCGTTCCAGGACGTGGACGCGCGTGGCCGACCGTCCCCTCGGGCGGCCCCACAGGACCTGGAGCACGGCGGTGGGTGCCGGTCGGAAGCTCCAGGTGGAACCGGCGCATCGGCTCACGCACCACCCTTCGCGCCCGGCGCACGGCTTCGTCCGGGACTTGCCTGGTCAGGCCCCGGAAGTCGCCCGCCGTGCTGGACATGCCCTTGTCGGACTTGGCGCCCGAGCGGCTCTTGGCGGGCCAGGTAGCCGGAGTCGGCCACCCGCGATCCGTCACCCGCCTGCCGTGTTCGCCCCGCCGCAATGTGTCGTGCACCGTCTCTTCCGCCGCCGTGAAGAACACGGCGCCTGGTTCCACCGCGAGTTCGAAGCGTACATCGGTGACCCGTTCGATGTGGACGGTCTTGGTCGCCCGGAACTCCACCGCCTGCGGCGCGGGTGCCCACGGCCGTGGTGGTGCCCATCGGGATCGCGTGTGGCGTAAGGCGTTGGGCTGTTTGGCGTAGCGCGCGGTCTTGGTCGGCGCGGCGGCGGTCGATCTTGTCGATGAACGGCAGCGTCGGGAGGGGCAGGGCGCGTGATCGTTCTCCGCCGGGCGCTCCGGTGTCGGGAAAGCCCAGTCCAGCGGGTGTGCGCGTTGTGCCGCAACCGGTTTTGCCCCCGGTGGGCGCGGCGGCGGTGATCGCGGTCAATAGGCTTGCCGGGTGACTGACCTGAGTTTCGACTGCGCCACCTGCGGGGAGCGGCACGGCGAGCCGCCGCTGTCCTACCACGCGGAGGCGCCCGACTACTGGACCCCCGAGGCCGCCGCGGACCCGCGCAGCGCGCTCACCTCGGAGCAGTGCGTCATCGCGGGCACGGACTTCTTCGTGCGGGGGCTGATCGAGATCCCGGTGCTGGGCAGCCAGGAGGTCTTCTCCTGGGGGGTGTGGGTGTCGTTGAGCCCGGCCAACTTCGAGCGCACCGACCAGCGCTGGACCGAACCCGGCCGCGAGACCGACCCGCCGTGCTTCGGCTGGCTGTCCACCCGGCTCGCCTGCTACCCGGTCGACACGCTCAACCTCAAGACCAACGTGCACACCCGCCCGGTCGGCGAGCGGCCGTTCGTGGAGATCGAACCGACCGGTCACCCCCTTGCCGTAGAGCAGCGCGCGGGCATCACCCGCGACCGCGTCCGCGAGATCGCCGAACGGCTCCTGCACCCGGGCGTGCCCGCCCCGTCGGCCCCCTGACCTGAGCATCCGGTTCGCCCGGTCGGTCCACAAGGGACTGGGCCGCGCGGCGGTCGGGTCCGCGCGGCCCCGGGCCTCAGTCGCGGACCCGGACGTCCTTGATCACGACCGGGCGCTTGGGCGCGCCGTCGGTGGCGCCGTCCGGGCTGATGCCCGCGGCGACGATCCGGTCGAGCACGTCGAGGCCGCGGGTGACGTGGCCCAGGACGGTGTAGACCGGGCTGATGTTGGCGAAGGAGTGCACGATGAACCACTCGCTGCCGTTGGTCCCCGGCCCTTGGTTCCCCATCGCGATGGTGCCGCGCGGGTAGGTCTCCTTGCCGGTGACCTCGTCCTTGAACTTGTAGCCGGGCCCGCCCTCCTCGGCGCGGTAGATGTCACCGCACTGCAGGACACCGAGCCGTGCGCTGTTGGTCAGGCGCCAGCACTGGGAGTGGTCGTAGAAGTCCGCGCGGGCCAGGTGCAGCAGGTTGTGGACGGCGCAGGGGGCGTTGTCGCGGTTGAGCTCGAGCTGCAGGGTGCCGTAGTTGGTGCGGATGGTGATGTCGACCGTGCCGTGCGACTTGGCGGTGGCCCTGGGGACCCGGACCGGGCGGGCGGCCGGGTTCTCGGGGGTGGGGGTGAACTCGCAGTGCGCTGGGCGGTGGTGGGTGTTGGGGGTGGCTGATGCCGGGGTGTACAGGGACAGGGACAGGGCTACTGCCGCTAGGGCGGTGATGAAGGTTCGCTTCATTGCGGTCACGGTAGTGCGGGTTAGGGAGTCCGTCGATGCTCGCTGCGCCGGCCGCGGCTGTTTGGCGGCTTGCTCGGGGCTTGCTTCCGGGCAGCCTGGGGCCTTGCTGGGGGTGTCAGCCCGGGGCTTGCTTTGGTGGGTGTGCTCGATGGGGTGGAGTGGCTTTGTTTGGGGCCCCTAAGAAAAGAGGCGCCGGGGTGAAGCGGGTGGGGAAGGGATCACCCACGCCGGGGCCAGGCTAGCGCCTCTTTTCTCCCCAAACAAAGCCACTCCACCCCATCGAGCAGTTGGGTGGGGGCGTTGCCTTCGTCGGGCTACGGCAGGCCGTGGTGCTGGTTGGCCGTCCTCGGCACCTGCGGCCTTGTCTCTACGGCGGTCTTGTTTCGTGATGACCGTGGTGGGCGGTGTCGTCGACCGGGCACGGTTTATTCCCGGTTCGTGTGGTCGTCCCAGCAACTGGCCGTCGGTGACTGGGCGGGTGTGGTCGACGCACAATCCGGTCATCGGCTAGGGACAGGGGGAAGGCGTGACACGAGGACCGCATCTCGCCGTGGCGTTGGACGGGGTCGGGTGGCACCCGGCCGCCTGGCGGGAGCCTGAGGCGCGTACGGACGAGTTGTTCAGTGCCGGTTACTGGGTCGACGTGGTCCGGCAGGCCGAGGCGGCCAAGTTGGACTTCGTCACGTTGGAGGACTCCCTGGCCTTGCAGCGCGACATCTACAACCCGGCCACCGACGGGCCGCGGCGGGTGCAGGGCAGGCTGGACGCCGTGCTGACCGCTGCCCGGGTGGCGCCGTTGACCAGCAGGATCGGGCTGGTGCCGACCGCCGTGGTCACCCACACCGAGCCGTTCCACGTGTCCAAGGCGATCGCGACGCTCGACTACGTCAGCACCGGGCGGGCGGGTGTGCGGGTGCGGGTGGCGCCGTTCGAGGACGAGAACCGGCACTTCGGGCGCCGCGAGCTCGGGGCCGTCGACCTGGCCCAGGCGCGGGAGTCGACCGCGGCCAGTCCGATCGCCGACCTGTTCGACGAGGCCGCCGACTACGTCGAGGTGCTGCGTCGGCTGTGGGACTCCTGGGAGGACGACGCGGAGATCCGGGACGCGGCCACCGGGCGGTTCGTCGACCGGGACAAGCTGCACTACATCGACTTCGAGGGTCGCTGGTTCTCGGTCAAGGGGCCCTCGATCACCCCCCGCCCGCCGCAGGGGCAGCCGGTCGTCAGCTCGCTGGCGCACGGTGCCACACCGTCGCGGCTCGGGGCGCGGGTGGCCGATGTCGTCTACGTGACCCCGCGGGACCGCGCCGACGTCGACACCACGGTCGACCTGGTGCGCGCCGAGCAGGAGAAGGCGGGCCGGGCGCAGGACACCGTGCACGTCTTCGGTGACCTCGTGGTCTTCCTCGGCGAGACCACCCAGGCCGCCCGCGACCGCAAGGCGCGGTTGGACGAGCGCGCCGGTGCCGAGTACGGCTCGGACGCCCACATCTTCACCGGCACCCCCGAGGACCTCGCCGACCTGCTGCTCGACTGGCACGCCGCAGGCCTGTCCGGGTTCCGGCTGCGCCCCGGCGCCGTCCCGCACGACCTGACTGGGATCACCGACGGCCTGGTGCCCGCCCTGCGCGGCCGTGGCGCGTTCCGCACCGACTACGAGGCCGACACGCTGCGCGGGCTGCTCGGTCTGGCCCGGCCCGCCAACCGCTACGCCGCCTGAGGGGGAGTTCCCGGATGTCCAAGCCAGTCAAGCAGGTGCACCTCGCCGCGCACTTCCCGGGCGTGAACAACACGACCGTGTGGAGCGACCCGCGGGCGGGCAGCCACATCGAGTTCAGCTCGTTCGTCAAGCTCGCGCAGACCGCCGAGCGGGCCAAGTTCGACCTGTTCTTCCTCGCCGAGGGCCTGCGGCTGCGCGAGCAGGGCGGGCTGATCTACGACCTGGACGTCGTCGGGCGCCCGGACACCTTCACCGTGCTGGCCGGGCTCGCCGCGGTCACCGAGCGGCTGGGGTTGGCGGGCACGATCAACTCGACGTTCAACGAGCCGTTCGACGTGGCACGGCAGTTCGCCTCGCTCGACCACCTCTCCGCCGGGCGCGCGGCGTGGAACGTGGTGACCTCGTGGGACGCCTTCACCGGGGAGAACTTCCGCCGCGGCGGGTTCCTGCCGCAGGACCAGCGCTACGCGCGGGCCAAGACGTTCCTCAAGACCGCGTGGGAGCTGTTCGACTCGTGGCGCGGTGACGAGATCGCCGCCGACCGCGAGTCCGGGGTGTACCTGCGCGACGACAACGCGGGGGCGTTCGCCCACCACGACGAGCACTTCGACATCGAGGGCCGGTTCTCGGTGCCGCGCTCGCCGCAGGGCAGGCCGGTGATCCTGCAGGCGGGCGACTCCGACGAGGGCCGCGAGTTCGCCGCCGAGGCGGCCGACGCGATCTTCGCCGGGCAGCGGACGCTGGAGGCGGGGCAGGAGTTCTACCGCGACGTCAAGGGCAGGCTGGCGAAGTACGGCCGGACCCCCGAGCAGCTGGTGATCCTGCCCGCGGCCACCTTCGTGCTCGCCGACACCGACGCCGACGCCCAGGAGCGCGCCGACGTCATCCGCCACCAGCAGGTCAGCGGCCAGACCGCGATCAAGCTGCTGGAGCAGCTCTGGAACGCCGACCTGAGCTCGTTCGACCCGGACGGCCCGCTGCCCGACTTCGACCCGGTGCTCGGCGAGCACACCGTCGCGCGCGGCCGGGCCAGCGTGCGGATGCACCGCGACCCGCTGGCCATCGCGCGGCAGTGGCGGGAGCTGGCCGAGGAGAAGAACCTGTCGATCCGGGAGCTGATCATCCAGGTCACCGGGCGGCAGAGCTTCATTGGCTCGCCGGAGACGGTGGCCGCCCGGATCAACGAGCTGGTGCAGGCCGACGCGGCCGACGGGTTCATCCTGGCCCCGCACGTCACCCCGGGCGGGCTGGACGAGTTCGCCGACAAGGTCGTCCCGCTGCTGCAGGAGCGCGGGGTGTTCCGCACCGAGTACGAGGGCACGACGCTGCGCGAGCACCTCGGTGTCGATGGCATCGACGGCGTCGACCGGGCGGCGCGGTGAAGTACCTGCTGATCACGCTCATCACGCACCTGCCCGACCCGGTCACCGGCGAGCTGCTCTCGCCCGCCGAGCGGCTGCGCGAGGTGGTGGCCAACGCGGAGCTGGGCGAGGAGCTCGGGTTCGACGGCTACGGCGTGGGGGAGCGGCACGAGCGGCCGTTCATCTCCTCCTCACCGCCGGTCGTGCTCAGCCACATCGCCGCCCGCACCGAGCGGATCCGGCTGTTCACCGCGGTCACCACGCTGAGCCTGCTCGACCCGGTGCGCGCCTTCGAGGATTACTCCACTTTGGACAACCTGTCCGGCGGTCGGCTGGAGCTGATCATCGGCAAGGGCAACGGGAGCGCCCAGCGCGAGCTGTTCCGCGTGACCCCCGATGACCAGTGGGAGCGCAACGCCGAGGGCTACGAGCTCTTCCGCTCGCTCTGGCGGGAGTCCAAGGTCACCTGGTCGGGGCGCTACCGGCCGCCGTTGCGCGACGCCGAGGTACTGCCGCGGCCGTTGCAGCAGCCGATCCGGGTGTGGCACGGCAGCGCCACCAGCCGCGAGTCGGTCGACCTGGCGGCGAAGTGGGGCGACCCGCTGTTCTCGGCCAACGTCACCAACCCGATCGACCCGTACGCGGAGCTGATCCGGTACTACCGCGAGCGGTGGGCGGCCTACGGCCACGACCCCGCCGACGCGGTCGTCGGGGCGGGCACGGCGGGGTTCCACGTGGCGAAGACCTCGCAGGAGGCGCTCGAGACCTACCGGCCGCTGTTCGAGAGCAGGCTGGCGGTGCAGGCGAGCCTCGGGATGGAGCCGGTGTTCCCGACGCTGGAGGACTTCGTCGAGCGCAGCTCGGCGTTGATCGGCAGCCCGGAGCAGGTGATCGACAAGGTCAGCCGCTACCACGAGCGGTTCGGCCACACCGTGGTCCACCTCAGCGCCGACCGCGACGGGCTGACCCTCGAGCGGCACCGGGAGCGGCTGGAGCTGTTCCAGTCGGCCGTCGCGCCGGTGCTGGACAAGGAGATCCCGGACCCGCCCTGGCCGTCCATCCCGGATAGTGGGCGCGGGAAGCACGAGGGCTGACCGCGAGTTGGCCAGGGCATGAGCATCGGACTCGTCCTGACCGCCGCGCCCTCCGCCACCGTCGTCGACGACCTCGTCCGGGACGCGCGCGCCGCCGCGGCCCTCCGGATCCACTCGGCCTGGATCAGCCAGCAGTTCGCCCACGACGCGATCGGGCTGGCGGCCCTGGTCGGCCGGGAGGTGCCCGAGATCGCGGTCGGCACCTCGGTGGTGCCGATCTACGGGCGCCACCCGCTCAACGTCGCCACCCAGGCCCAGACCGCGCAGGCGGCCACCCGCGGCCGGTTCACCCTGGGCATCGGTCTGGGCGCCAAGTCGTTCGTGGAGCCGGTGTTCGGCGTGCCGCACAAGAACACCGCCACGTACCTGCGCGAGTACCTGACCGTGCTGCGCGGGGTGTTCGACACTGGATCCGTGGACTTCGCGGGGGAGACCCTCACCGCCCGCACCCCGCTCCCGGCCACCGTGCCCGGGTCGGCGGACATCGAGATCCTGGTCGGCGCCCTGAGCCCGCGGGCCCTCGCGGTCACCGGCGAACTGGCCGACGGCACCCTGACCTTCCTCGCCGGTCCCCGGGCGCTCTCCGAGGTGATCGTCCCGGCCCTCACCCGCGCCGCTGGTGGCGCCCCGCGCAAGGTGGTCGCGGCCGTGTCGGCCGTGGTGACCGACGACGTGGCCCGCGCCCGCGAGATCGCCGAGCAGCGCTTCGCCTTCTACGACACCATCCCGTCCTACAGCAGGATCATCGAGTCCAACGGCAGCACCAAGGCAGCCGACCTGTTCGTCGCGGGCGACGAGGACACCGTGGCGGCCGAGCTGCGCCGCTACCTCGACGCCGGTGCGACGGACCTGGTGCTCGCCCAGACGGACCTGCTCGACGACGCCGACCGCGACCGCACGTGGCGGCTCCTCGGCTCCCTGGCCAAGGCGGGCTGAGACCGGCACCGGACGAGCCGCGGGATCGACCACGCGATGTCGACCCGCGGTCCCCGTCCGAGGCTGCGGACACCAGCTGATCCTGAAGTGACACCTGTTAGTCCTAAATTAGGACTAATAGGTGTCACCACGCTTGGTCGCCGGGGACCGCTACCTCGGGGACATCACCTGACAGCCTCCCGGGCGTCGCCGCCGGGGATGGCCGCGAGGAGGCGCTGGGTGTAGGGCTCCACCGGGTTGGTCAGGATCTCGTCGGCGGGCCCGGACTCGACCAGTCTGCCCTCGTGCATCACCCCGACCTGGTCGGCGATCTCGCGGACCACCGCCAGGTCGTGGGTGATGAACAGGTACGTCAGCCCCAGTTCGTCCTGGAGTCGCACCAGCAGCTCCAAGATCTGCGCCTGCACCGAGACGTCCAGCGCCGACACGGGTTCGTCGCAGACCACCAGGTCCGGGTTGAGGGCCAGGGCTCGGGCGATCGCCGCGCGCTGCCGCTGGCCGCCGGAGAGCTCGGCGGGCTTGCGGTCCAGCACCGTGGCGGGCAGCGCCACCTGGTCGAGCAGCTCGGCCGCTCGGGCCCGGCGTTCCACGCGGGTGCCGATCCCGAAGGCCCGCAAGGGTTCCGCGACCACGTCGGCGATGGTGAACCGGGGATTCAAGGAGGCGTAAGGGTTCTGGTACACCAGCTGGAACCGCCTGCGCAGCAGGCGCAGGCGCTCGCCGGCGAGTCGGGAGACCTCGTGGCCGTCGAAGGTGACCGTGCCCGCCGTGGGCGTCTCCAGGCCGACGACCATCCGGGCGGTCGTCGTCTTCCCGGAGCCGGACTCGCCCACCAGGGCCAACGTCCGGCCACGGGTCAGGGTGAACGAGACGTCGTCGACCGCGGTCCGGTCGCCGAACGCCTTCACCAACCCCGAGACCTCCAGCAGCACGTCCGGCCCGGGCTCCCGGCGCGGCCGCGACGGGGTGCGCGTGAGGCTGGGCGCGGCGGCCAGGAGCCGCTGCGTGTAGGGCACCTTCGGCGAGGCCAGCAGCTCTCGGGTGGGTCCTTCCTCGACGACCAGACCCTCCGACATCACGACGATCCGGGACGCGCGGTCGGCCGCGACGCCCAGGTCGTGGGTGATCAGCAGGATCGCCGTGCCCTCGGCGGCCAACCCGCCGAGGTGGTCGAGGATCTCCCGTTGCACGGTCACGTCCAGCGCGCTGGTCGGCTCGTCGGCGATGATCAGCCGCGGCGACCCGGCCAGCGCGATCGCGATCAGCACCCGCTGCCGCAGTCCGCCGGAGAGCTCGTGCGGGTACTGCCGGGCCCGCGCCGCCGGGTCGGCGATCCCGGCCCTGGCCAGCAGCTCCACCGCCTGCCCCGGCGCGGTGCGGCGGGTGGCCAGCCGGTGGATCAGCAGCACCTCGGCGACCTGCTCGCCGACCCGGCGCACCGGGTCCAGCGACACCGTCGGGTCCTGCGGGATCAGCGCGATGTCGGTGCCGCGCACCGACCGCCAGCCCTTCTCCGACAGGCCCGCCAGGTCACGGCCCGCGAAGGTGATCCGCCCGCCGACCACGTGCCCGCCGCGCGGCAGCAGCCCGATCGCGGCGTGCGCGGTGGTGCTCTTGCCCGAGCCGGACTCGCCGACCACCGCCACGACCTGGCCGGTCCGCACGGACAGGTTCACCCCGCGCACCGCCTCGACCTCGCCGTAGCTGACCGCGAGGTCGTGGATCTCCAGCAGTTCGCAGCTCATCGCCCACCTCGCTCGAACGCCTGGGCCAGCCGGTTCGCCGCGAGCACGACCGCGGCGACCGTCACCCCGGGGAAGGTCGTCAGCCACCACGCGGTGGCCAGGAAGCTGCGCCCGCCCGCGACCAGCGCACCCCACTCGGGCGCGGGCGGGGTGGCGCCGAAACCGAGGAAGCTCAACGCCGACACCTCCAGCACCGCCGTCCCGAACGTCACCGTCGCCAGCGCCAGCACCGGTCCGGTCGCGTTCGGCAGCACGTGCCTGCCCAGCACCCCGGTCCACCGCACGCCCGCCGCCCGGGCCGCCTCCACGAACACCCCGGTCTTCACCCGCAGCACCTCCGCGCGCATCAACCGGGCGAACGCCGCGAGGTTGGACACCCCGACCGCGATGGCGACGTTGGTTGTGCCGAACCCCAGCGCGGTCACCAGCGCCAGCGACAGCAAGATCGCCGGGATGGCCTGCAGCACGTCGACGACCCGCATCACCAGGCTGTCGACCCAGCCACCGAGGAAGCCCGCCAGCACACCCAGCGCGGCGCCCGCGACCAGCGAGACCAGCACCGCCAACACCGTGGCCTGCAACGACAGCGCCGCGCCGTGCACGACCCGGGCGAACAGGTCGCGGCCGGTCTGGTCGGTCCCGAACAGGTGCGCCGCCGACGGCCCGCTCAGCCGCTCGGCGGGCACCCCCGAGATCGGGTCTTGGGAGGTGAACAGCTCGGGGACGAGCGCGGCCAGCAGCACGAACAGCAGCACCGCGACCGACAGCAGCACACCGGGGCTGCGCACCGAGGTCCGCACGTCAGGCACGGCGCACCGTCCGTGGACTCGTCGGGTCACACACGCGAGACCTCCCTGGGACGCGCCAGTCGTGGGTCCAGCAGCGGGTAGAGCAGGTCCACCAGCAGGTTCACCGCCACGAAGAACAGCGCCGCCAGCACGATCACCGCCTGCACCACCGGGACGTCCTGCGCGGTCACCGCCGACGTGGTCACCCGGCCGACGCCGTCGCGGGAGAACACCGTCTCGGTGATCACCGACCCGGCCAGCAGGTTCCCCGTCACCACGCCTACCAGGGTCAGCGCGGGCAGCGCCGCGTTGCGCAACGCGTGTCCGAAGTGGACCCGTGCGCGGCTCGCGCCCTTGGCCGCGACGATCTCGATGTAGGGCTGCTCCAGCTGCGTGCGCAGGCTCTTGGCCAACACCTGCCCGACGATGGCGCCGTTGGGCAGCGCCAGCGTGATCGCGGGCAGCACCAGCGAGGAGAACCCCGTCGCGCCGATCGCGGGCACCAGCCCGAGCTGGAACGAGAAGACCTGGATCAGCACCAGCCCCACCCAGAACGTCGGCAACGACGTCCCCAGCGGCGGCAGCGCCAACAGCAGCCGGGACAGCACGCGCACCCGGGTGTAGGTGCCGAGCACGGCCACCGTGCCGCCGAAGAGCACCGCCAGCACCAGCGCCAGCCCCGTCACCGCGAGCGTCGGGGGCAGCGCGGTGAGCACCATGTGCGTCGCGCCGTCCCCGGTGTTCACCGAGGTGCCGAAGTCACCGTGCAGCGCGGCGAGCAACCGCTTGCCGTAGTGCAGGAGCACCGGGTCGTCCAATCCGTACTCCGCCCGCAGCGCGGCGATCTCGGCGGGGGACGAGGTCACCCCCGCCTCGGCGGCGCCGAGCTTGGTCAGCACGGCGTCGCCGGGCAGCAGGTAGAGGATCACGAACGAGAGGGTGAACGCCGCCCACAGCACGACGACCGCGTGCCCCAGCCTCCGGACCACCGGCGGCATCAGGAGACCCAGGCGTCGAACAGCCGCAGCCGGGAGGACGCCTCGAACTCGACGCCGTGCGCCTTCGGGCCCACCCCGAGCACCTGGGTCAGCTCGAACACCGGGACGGCGTAACCCTTCTCGACGATGATCCGCTGCGCCCGCTCGGCCGCCGGGCCGCGCACCGCCTCGTCCACGGTGGCCGACTGCTGGTCGAGCACCGTGTCCAGCTCGCCGCCCGGGGCCAGCTTGGAGCGGTTGGTCGCCTTGGTGGAGAACATCTGTCGCAGGATGTCGGCGTCGGCGCGGGTCACGTTGTACCAGAGGAAGTCGTAGTCACCGGCGTTGGTGAGCTTGGTGGTCTCGGCGTTGGTGTGCAGCTCGATCGCCAGGTCGAAGCCGATCTTGCGGAGCTGCTGCTGGAGCAGCTCGAGCACGGTCTGGTTCTGGTTGAACACCGCGGAGAAGAGCACCGCCGCGCGCAGCCGCTGCCCGTCCTTGACCCGGATGCCGTCCGGCCCGGGCACCCAGCCCGCCGCGTCCAGCAGCGCCTTCGCGCCGTCCGGGTCGTAGGCGAGCTCCTTGCCCAGGTCGGTGTGCAGCGGGGTCTTGGAGCCCAGGATGCTGGTCGCGGCCTTGTAGTTCTTGGTCAGCACGGTGTCGGTGACCTCGGCGCGGTTGACGCCCTTGGACACCGCCTGGCGCACCTTCTCGTCGGTGAGCACGCCGCGGGTGGTGTTCGCCGTCAGGTGGAACACGATCCCCGGGTTGGGGCGCACCGGTTCGGTGAAGCCGCCCGCGGTGAACTGCGGCTCGTCGACCGGCTGCACGTCGGTGATCGCGTCGAGCTGCCCGGAGGCCAGGCTGCCGGTGCGCACGCCCGGCTCCGGCACCACCTGGTACTCGATCTTGTCCAGGTAGGCCTCGCCCTGGTGCGCCCACAGCGGCGAGCCCCACGCGTAGCCCTTGCGCTTGCTCACCACGATCTGCTGGTTGGGCTTGAAGCTGTCGAACACGAACGGTCCGGACCCGATCAGGCCCTCGCCCTGGCAGCGCTGCTCGGGGGTCTTCTGGTAGGCCGCCGGGGCCAGGATGCCCAGCGACATGGTGGAGCTGGCCTGCAGGAACTGCGCGCTGGGCGCGGAGAACTCGACCCGGACGGTGCGCGGGTCGACCACCGTGGAGCCCTTGTAGACGGCGAGGTAGCTCGAGGCCAGCGGTGCCTTGGCGGCGAGCTTCTTCGCCGCGTCGAAGTTGGTGCGGACCGCCTCGGCGTCGACCGGGGTGCCGTCGGCGAAGGTGGCCCCCGAGCGCAGGGAGAAGGTGAACGCCGTCGAGTCGGGGGAGACCTCCCACTTCTCGGCCAGCCACGGCGTGATCTTGCCGGTGGCCGGGTCCTGGTCGGTGAGCGAGTCGACCAGCTGGCGCCCCACGTTGAGCGCGGCGTTGGTGCCGACCTGCTGCGGGTCCAGGCAGTCCGGATTGGACGAGATGCCCAGCCGCAGCGTGCCGCCGGGTTTGGGCGCGCCGCCCGCGGCCGCGGTGTTGTCGGTCGCCCCGGACGCTCCGCACGCGGTGGCGAGCAGGGCCAGCGCGATGACAGGGGTGATCTTCGACAGGGCGTGGCGGGGCAACGGGGCCTCCTGCGGGGTGTGGCGCAGTCATCGCGCCGGAGCCGGACTTGTCGTGCACCCGTCACGCTAATCGCGCCGCGCACCCCGTCCCACCTGCCGGTTAGGGCTCCCACACTCCGGTAAGCACCGGGAACACCTTGACCCCGCGCGAGGAAACTGCTCAGCCCTTGACCGACCCGGCCAGCCCGCTCACCAGCCTGCGCTGCACTAGCACGAAGAACACCAGCACCGGGACGGTCATCAGCGTCGACCCGGCCATGATCGCGCCCCAGTCGTTCTGGTCGGGCTTGACGAACACCTGCAGCGCCAGCGGGAGCGTCTGGTTCTCCGCCGCGGAGATGATGAACGTCTTGGCGAAGAGGAAGTCGTTCCAGGCGTGGATGAAGGAGAGCACGCTGGTGGCCACCAACCCCGGCGCCACCAGCGGGAACAGCACCCGGCGCAGGAAGGTGAACCGGCTCGCGCCGTCGAGGGTCGCCGCCTCCTCCAGCTCCACCGGGACCGCGGCGACGAAGCCGCGCAGCACCCAGATCGAGAACGGCAGGCTGAAAGCCAGGTGCACCAACACCAGTGAGCCCAGGTGGTTGAGCCCGAACGCGGGCACCGCGTCGCCGACCGAGCGCATCAGGAAGAACAGCGGCACGGTCAGCGCCTCGACCGGGACCATCTGCACCACCAGCAGCATGACCAGCATGGTGGCGCGACCGCGGAAGCGGAGCCGGGTGAGCGCGGCGGCGGCCAGGAACGCGATCAGCATGCTCAGGCCGACCACCGCGAGCGCCACCACGACGCTGTTGACGAAGTAGCGCCCGAAGTCCTGCACCGTGAGTGCGCGCGCGAAGGCGGAAAACGTGGGACGCAGCGTCCACGGTTTGGGAGCAGTCGAGAGCACCTCGTCGGTCGGCTTGATGGCGGTGAGCACCATCCAGAACAGCGGGAACGCCACCACCGCCGCGATGACCACGGTGATGGCCTCGGCGACGCCCCGCTTCACAGGACCTCCCCCGACCGCTTCAACGCGCGCAGGTAGAACACCGTGACGACCAACAGGACCACGGTCGTCACCACGCCGATCGCCGCGCCCAGGCCGTATTCGGACGCGGCGAACGCCTGCTGGTAGGCGAAGACGTTGAGCACCAGGTTGCGGCCGGCGATGCCACCGCCGTTGGTCATCACGTACACCTGGGTGAACACCTTGAAGTCCCAGATGACCGACTGGATGGTGACCACGATCAGCAACGGGCGCAACAGCGGCACCACCACCGAGCGCGCGGTGCGCCAGGCGGAGGCGCCGTCGAGCGTGGCCGCCTCGAGCACCTCGGTCGGGATCGCCCGGATCCCGGCGTAGAGGGTGATCATCACGAACGGGAACGAGCACCACACCACCTCGGCCGCCACCAGGCCGAACGCGCTCCACTTGCCGTAGGTCCAGGAGAACCCGTCCAGGCCCAGGACGCTGTTCACCAGACCGAGGTTGGCGTCGAAGAGGAACAGCCAGATCGTCGAGCCCGCCACCGCCGGGGTCGCCCACGCGCCGAGCGCGGCCAGGAACAGCGTCGTCCTGGCCCACGGCCGCACCCTGGTGGCCAGCACCGCGAGCGCGGCGCCGACCGCCAGGGTGCCGAGCACGCAGACCGCCGCGAACCCCACGGTCTGGCCGAGCACCGCCCAGAACCGCGCGCTCGCCAGCAGGGCGGTGTAGTTGCCCAGCCCCAGGAAGACCAGCGGCGCGCCACCGCTGACCTGCTCCTGGCCGTAGTCGTAGAACGAGATGACCACGAGTTGGTACACCGGGTAGACCAGCAGCGCGCCCAGCACGAGCAGCGCGGGCGCGAGGTAGGCGGCCGCGGTCCGGCCCTGTCCGCGCGCGGCGGGACCCGTGCTCACGAGCCGAAGGCCGCGTCCATCGCCTCGGCGGCGGTTCTGGTCGCGGTGTCGACGTCCTTGGCGCCGCTCGCGATCTCCTGCAGCATCGTCGGGAGCACGGCCTGGGCATCGATCTTGGCCCAGGCCGGGGTCACCGGCACGAACCTGGTGCCGTTGGCCAGGGTCGCGGTGAACGGCTTGAGGAACGGGTCGGCGTCGGCCACCTGCCGCTGCACGTCGGCGAAGGTGGGCAGGTTGCCCATCGCGTCGTACATCTTGCGCTGGTACTGCTTGCCCGCCAACAGTTGCACGAACTCGGTGGCCAGCGTGCGGCGTTCGGTGCCGGACAGCACGCCGAGCAGGTTGCCGCCCGCGAAGGCCGGGGCGATGGAGCCAGGAGTCTTGCCGGGCAACGGAACCACGGCGTACTTGCCCGCGGCGGCGCTGGCGTCGATGGACTTTCGGTTGAAGTCGCCGCCGATGGTCATCGCCGCCTTGCCCGCGCGGAAGTTCTCCACGCTGGCGTCGCCGCCGTTGCCCGCGCACTGGGCGGGCGGGCAGATGTCGTCGCGCAGCAGCTCGGTGTACGCGGCGACGCCCGCCTTGGCCGCGGGGGAGCCGACGGCGCCGGTGTACTTGCCGCCCTTGCCCTCGGCGATGTCGCCGCCGTTGGCCCAGACGAACGGCAGCGCGCCGTAGACGTACTTGCCGCCCACGGAGATCCCGAGCAGCTCCGGCTTGGCGGCGCGTACCCGGCGGGCGAGCGAGGCCAGCTCGTCCAGTGTGGACGGTGGTTGCAGACCCAGCTCGGTGAACACGTCGGTGCGGTAGTAGAGCGCACGAACGCCCACGTACCAAGGGATGCCGTAGGTCTTCCCGTCCACTTTGGCCGTGTCTTGGATGCCGGGCACGATGTCCTTGCCGTCGGCCCAGCCCGCCACCTGGGTGCCGAGGTCGGCGAACCCACCCGCGGCGACGTAGCCCGCGAGGTCGGTGTTGCCGAACTCGGCGACGTCCGGCGCGCTCTTGCGGTCGCTGAACGCGGCCTTGAAGCGCTCGGCCCGGGACTGGACCTGGATGTACTGGACGTCGACGGTGACACCGGGGTGCCCGCCCTGGAACTCGGCGACGGCCTGGGTGATCACCGTCTCCTTGGCGCCCCGGTTCACCTCGTCGAACAGCCACACCCGCAGCTGCCCGGACCGCTCATCGCCCTGCGGCGTCGCGGGTCCGGACTGCACCGGCGCGCACCCGGCCAACGCCAGCGCGGCCAGCGCCGCTGACAACCGTGCCACTCGCATCTCGACCCCGTCCCATCGGTTGCGTCGAACGCAACGGACGTTTCATAGAGAGCAACGTCACGCGATGTTAGGGGCGCCGAGCCGGGGTCGGCAAGGTCTGAACCAATCAGGGATCGATCCGGTCAGCCAGTGCCGTACGACCTGCGGGCGCGCAACACGGTGTCGTACACGGTGATCCCGTCCCCCTCGTGGCCGCGCGCCTGGCGCGCCCGGGCGTCGACGGCCTGGAGGTCCCAGCCCGTCAGGTCCAGCAGGTCGACCACCTGCTCAGCGGTGAAGAACATCTCCGGCGCGTGCGGCCGGGCGACCGGCCCGTGCATGTCCTCCGGGTGGTGGGCGACGATCAGCAGCGTCCCGCCGGGCGCGACGGCGTCGGCCAAGCGCTGGTAGAGCGGGTCGCGGACCGCGGGCGGCAGGTGCAGGAAGTGGGCGGTCACCAGGTCGAACTCCTGCACGGGCGGAGTCCAGGTGGTCAGGTCGGCGTGCTTCCAGTCGATCTTGCCGCCGACACCGCGGGCGGCTGCGTGCTCAGCCGCCCGCCGCAGCGCCAGGGTGGCGAAGTCGACCCCGGTGACCCGCCAGCCCCGCTCGGCCAGCCAGATCGAGTCGGCCCCCTCACCGCAGCCCGCGTCCAGGGCGCGCCCGGGCGTGAGGTCGGCGGTGTCGGTCACCAGGTGTTGGTTCGGCTGCCCACTCCACAGGGCGTCGGCGACGGCGTAGCGCTCTTCCCAAGACTGCTCGTCGAACATCTTCAGCTCCTCAGGGCGGTGACGGCGAGGGCGGTCTCTTCGTTGATCAGGTCAGCGTTGATCGCCGCTGCCACCGCGGTCCCGGCGGCAGCGGCACTGATGACCTGCGCCATCGGGTCGGCGACATTCCCCGCCGCCCACACCCCCGGCACCGAGGTCGCCCCGGTCGCGTCGGTGGGCACCCGGGCGCCGACGACCTCGTCACCGAACACCACGTCCACCACATCGAGCCCCAGCCCCTCGGGCACCCGCGGCACGAACCGCGTCGCCACGGCGACCACCGCGCGCGGAACGACCACGCCGGTGCTCAACCGCACCCCGGTCACCCGATCGTCCTCGACGTCGAGCGCCACCACCGCACCCTCGACGACGGCGATCCCACGCGCCGCCAACCGCTCGGCAGCGCTGTCGTCCAGCGGGGGAGCGGTGTGGGCGAAGAAGACGACATCCGCACTCAACTGCCGGAACAGCAACGCTTGATGGACGGACACGGCACCGGTGGCGACCACCCCGATCGGCTGGTCGCGCACCTCCCAGCCGTGGCAGTACGGGCAGTGCACGACATCCCGCCCCCAACGACCCGACAGCCCCTCGATGTCCGGCAGCCGGTCCACCACCCCGGTCGCCACCACCAACCGGCGGCCCTCCGCGACCCGCCCGTCGGCCAAGGTGACGAGGAACCCGTCGGCCGTCTTGGTCGCCGAGACGACAGAACCCCCGGTGACCTCCCCGCCGTACGCCTTCACCTCGGCACGCCCGGCCGCGAGCAGCTCACCAGGCGCCACACCGTCCCGCGAGAGGTAGTTGTGCATGTGCGCGGCAGGCGCGTTACGGGGCTCGCCACCGTCGATGACCAGCACAGACCTCCGCGACCGACCGAGCGTGAGTCCCGCGCTCAACCCGGCCGCACCACCACCGATGACCACCACGTCGTAGCTCATGTCCATGCGACCGACTATCCGTCCGGCCGGGCGGCTTGACAAATCCTGTTGCCGGAATGGCAAATTGACAGGATGGACTCCCCGCCACCCCTGGACCACGTGCTCGACGCCGTCGGCCCCCGCCTGCGCGCCCTGCGCCAACGCGGGAACACCACCCTGGCCCAACTCTCGGCGACCACGGGCATCTCGGTGAGCACCCTGTCCCGCCTCGAGTCCGGGGGCAGGCGCCCGACCCTGGAGTTGCTGCTCCAACTTGCCCGTGCCCACCAGGTCCCCCTCGACGAACTCGTCGGCACCCCCGCCACCGAGGACCCGCGCGTCACGGCCCGCCCCTTCGTCCGGCACGGCATCACGTTCTTCCCACTGACCCGACGCCCGGGCGGCCTGCGCGCCTACAAGGTCCTCTACCCACCCGGCATCCCTGCTGGCGACCCGGAACCCCAGGTCCACGAGGGCTACGAATGGACCTACGTCCTCTCCGGCAGACTCCGCCTGATCCTGGGCGAACACGACTTCATCCTCAAGCCGGGCGAAGTGGCCGAATTCGACACCCACGTCCCGCACTGGCTCGGCAATCCGGGCACGACCCCGACCGAGACCCTGGCCCTGTTCGGTCCACAGGGCGAGCGGATCCACGTACGAGCACGACCCAGGTCCTCCACCGAACCCTGATACGGCAACGGAAAAGGTGCCCTCACCATCCATCCAACCGCAGCGGAAAGGCGCCCTTGCCACCCACCCAAGAGCGGCGAAAAAGCGCTCTCAACGCCCAAACCGCCCGCAGCGGAAAGGTGCCCTCACCCCAGGGGGATTTCAAAGTTTGTGATCTTGGTGTGAGGTCCGTTGCCGACCCGGCCGGTCCTGGTGTTCGGAGGTAGAGGGTGGCCTCTCACCTGCGATGATGTCGGTTCTCACGCCACGATCATCACTGGACAAGAGGCCATCGTTGTCAGTGTCGCATGCCCCGGATTCGTGTTCGCTGATCACCGGTCGGCCCGATGTGGGTGTCGCCGGACTTCGTTCGCTGGTGGGCATGCTCGGCGGGGTGGCCGACCCGCGTATGGCCAGGGGCGTGCGGCATCGGATCGGTGCGGTGCTGGCGGTGATGGTGCTCGCGGTGCTGGCCGGTGCCCGGAACTTCCGGGAGATCGCGGACCGGGCCGTCGAGTTGCCGCCGGAATTGTTGGCGTTGGCGGGATGCCGTGTTCACTCCTTGACCGGTGGGCATATGGTGCCGAGTGCGGCCACGATGCGTCGGATCGCGCACGAGGTTGACGCCGACGACGCCGATGAACGGGTATGTATGTGGCTGCGCGGCGAAGCGATGGCCACCGCGAACACCGATGAGGTTCACGGCGAGCCGCCGCGGAGGTTGGTCGCGGTGGCGATGGATGGCAAGACCCTGCGCAACACCGGCAGACCGGGCACCGAGGGCGGCGAGATCAAGCTGTTCTCCGCGTTGACCCACCGCGAGGCGATCGTGATCGCGCAGGTGCGGATCCCCGAGGGCACCAACGAGATCACCCAGGTGAAGGCGTTGTTGGCGGGTGTGGACCTGGCCGGTGTGGTGGTGACCGGGGACGCCGCGCACGCCCAACACACCACCGCCGCCTACCTGACGAGCGAACGGGGCGGTCACTACGCGCTCACGGTCAAGGGGAATCAGCTCACCCTGCTGGGCGGGATCGCCGCGGTGCTGCCCGCGGCCGCGCCGGGCACTGAACACCACGTCACCGAGGACCACGGCAAGGGCAGGATCGTGCGCCGGGGAATCTGGACCGCGCCCGCCGAAGGCATCGACTTCCCTGGTGCGGCACAAGTGTTCCGAATCCGTCGCGATGTGTTCGACCACCTGGGAAACCGGCTGACCAAGGAGATCGTGCACGGCGTCACCAGCCTGACCGCCGAGACGGCAACCCCAGAACAACTCGCCCGCCTGGTCCGCGAGCACTGGACCGTGGAGAACAAGAGCCATTGGGTGCGCGATGTCGTCTACCGCGAAGACCACCAACACGCCCACCGGCACAGGAGCCCAGGTCATGGCCACCCTACGCAACCTCGCACTTGGCCTCCTACGCCTGGCCGGGATCACCCACATCACCCGCACCCTGCAACGCATCGCCGCCGACCGAACCCGAATCCTGCCCATCATCGCAGCCGCTACCAGCACAAACCGACTTTGAAATTCCCCTGGCCCTCACCCCCACCGAACCGCAGCGGTGAAGCCGACCCCGCTGGTACGCAAGTCTCGCTACGGATGCTCGATCTAGTGGACTCGCTTCGTGTGGGGGGAGAGTGCCGCTAAACTTGCCGTGGGTGGGGATGCCCTTACCTGCCCTTTCTCTCCACCGCGGTGCTCTAGTACGGCAGCCGCCATTTGGGTTGTGACCTGCGGGAACGTGTGGTGGGGCCCGTGTTCGACGTGGAGCAGCCGCCTGTTGATCATGTGTTTGTGAAGACGACAGGATCGCAGGCGGCTGCGGCT